>LM994670.1:3649621-3771176 GCA_000753455.2 Clostridium jeddahitimonense | reverse complement strand
GTACTGCACGGGAGACTGTGTGGGAGAGTAGGACGTTGCTAGGTAATGTGGCTCGATAGCTCAGTCGGTAGAGCAGAGGACTGAAAATCCTCGTGTCCCTGGTTCGATTCCTGGTCGAGCCACCAGGAAAAAAGCACTAACTTTTGTTAGTGCTTTTTTGTTACATATTTTTTAAATCTTCTAAAATAGTATCTATGTGACCTTTTACTTTAACTTTTCTGTATTCTTTTACTAGAACACCTTCTTCGTTAATAATAAATGTACTTCTTTCTATTCCCATTACTTTTTTTCCATACATATTTTTTTCTTTAATAACTCCAAATAGGTTACAAAGAGTTTCATCTTCATCACTTAAAAGTAAGAATGGTAAATTGAATTTTTCAATAAACTTATCATGACTTTTTAGAGAATCTCTACTTACACCAATAACTATTGTATTCATGTCTTCAATAATAGAGTTATTATCTCTAAAGTCACAAGCTTCAGTAGAACATCCAGGAGTGTTATCTCTAGGATAAAAATATAGTATTATCTTTTTTCCTTTATATTCACTTAAAGAGTGTTCTTTTTTATCAGACCCGATAAGTGAAAAGTTAGGAACTATAGAATTTATTTCAATCATATATACCTCCTAAGTATAAAATATTATTTAATAATAATTATTATATAATTTAATTTTTGTATTTACAATAATAAATTTATTTATGTATACAACATTGGAAAATCTGTTATAATTTTAAATATAAAGATGAAAAGGAGTTAATGTTATGGAAAACAAAGTATTAGCAATAATTTCAGGAAATGAAATAACAGAAAATGATTTAAATAATATAATAATGAGATACCCTGAAGATAAGAGAGGATATTTTTCTTCTGATATGGGTAAAAAGCAATTATTAGAACAAATGGTTCAATTTGAATTAATGAACAAATTAGGACTAGAAATGGAATTAGATAAAACTGAAGAATTTAAAGCTCAAGTAAAGCAAGTTGAGAAAGATTTATTAACTCAAGCTACAGTTAATAAGGTATTATCAGAAATTACTGTAACTGAAGATGATGCAAAGAAATATTATGAAGCTAATAAAGATATGTTCAAAGGAAAAGAAGCTGTATCTGCTAAGCATATATTAGTTGATAATGAAGAATTATGTTCAGAAGTAAAAGCTAAGATTGATAATAATGAATTAACTTTTGAAGAAGCTGCAAATCAATATTCTTCATGTCCATCAAAAGAGCAAGGTGGAAGCTTAGGTGAGTTTGGTAGAGGAATGATGGTTCCTGAATTTGAAAATGCTGCATTTGAATTAGAAACTGGAGTAGTAAGTGAACCAGTTAAAACTCAATTTGGATATCACTTAATAAAAGTAGAGTCTAAAAAGGGTGCGGATGTTATGCCTTTCGAAGCAGTTAAACAAGAAGTTGTTGGAAGACTTACTCAACAAGCTCAAGAAAACAAATTTATGACTGTAATAAAAGAATTAGAAGATAAGTATGAAGTAAAAAGATTCTAATATATAAGACATAATAAAAGAACTGTAATTATTACAGTTCTTTTATTATGTTATTAAATTTAGAAATAATAAAACTTATGTATACTTAAACTAATTCGTTGTAATCATAGATATATTTATCGCAAGCTTTAGATAAAAGCTCTTCTTGGTCTTCAGAAGCTTTATCGTATACACCTATAACTCTCATGCCTGCTAATTTAGCTCCTTTTACAGCAGCTATTATGTCCTCGAAAACTATACAATTTTCAGGAGCTACATTAAGTTTATTAGCACATAAAAGATATACATCTGGGTTTTCTTTACTCTTCTTTACTTCCTCAGTAACTGTTATAGCATCAAATAAATGATAAATACCATTATTCTTTAAGGTAGCCTCTAATAAAGGAATTGAATTACTAGTAGCTAGTCCGATTTTTATATCTAATGATTTTAATTTATTAAGGAAAGAAATTACGCCTGGCTTAAGCTTTACCTTAGATGAGTAAAAACTATATGCCATATTGTGCCAAGTGTCGGTAATTTCATCAATAGAATCAGACAAATTAAATCTATTTTTAAAATATTCTGCAGTTTGGTTGAATGTTAAATGAGTTATATCATCTTTTAAATCTTTAGGTGGAGTATATCCTTTAGATTTAAGAAAATCTATGTCTATTTGCTCCCAAACCCACATAGAATCCACTAAAGTTCCATCAAGATCAAAAATTGCAGCTTTAATATTATTCAAAGTATCACCTCGTAAGTAAATATATTTAAAGTTATTTATAGTTATATATTAATTTTGAATATAAAAAAAGGTAGGTTTATTACCTACCTTGGTCGGGGTGACAGGGATCGAACCTGCGACCTCATGGTCCCAAACCACGCGCGCTCCCATCTGCGCTACACCCCGTAGCACATAATTATTATAAATCTTATGTAGTGATGTGTCAATATTTTTTTTATAATATATTTATAAATTATTATAATAAATAATACTAATTAGTAATATAAATAGAGTGACAAGTTGTTTTCATACAAGTGTAAGTATGTTAAATTTTATGTATTGTATACATTATAATTGCGTATTATGACTAAATAAGAAAAATTACCATTGTCCTAACTTTCCATAAGTGTTATAATGGTAATGTGTTACAAAAGGAAAGGGGGAAGGTCTTAAGACCAAGCAAGGATGAGAAAGAAAATTTTATCTGCGATATTGGCCACGACAATTATAGCAAGCTTTAGTATGCCGGCTTTCGCAACACCAGATCAAGAAGTAATAGAAAATCAACAAGAATATGACAGATTAACTCAAAAGATAGATGAAATAAATGGGGAAATATACGCATTAAATGGGCAGATTGAACCATTACTGGAAACGATTGAAAGTAACCAAAAACAAATGGATGACATTAAAGTTGAAGTTACAAACACTGAAAAAGAAATTGAAACTGCTAAAGAAGAAATAAAGAAAACTGAAGAGGTATTAGGTAAAAGAGTTAGAGAACTATACAAGTCAGGTGGACAAGCAAGTTATTTAACACTTATATTTAGTGCAGATAGCTTTAATGATTTATTAACTAAGTTAGAAGCAACAACAAGATTAGTTAACATCGATAAGAAGATGGTTAAAGAACTTAACGATAAGCAAGAAAAACTTGATAATAAGATTAAGTCACTTGATGAGAAAAGTGCTGAATTAACTAAAATTAATGAGGAAACTTCTAAGACTTTGGAAGAATTCCAAGCTAAGGAAGCAGAACAGAAAAGATTAGTTGCAGAGGCACAAGCAGAACAAGCTGTATTTGAAAGAGATTATTTAGCTGTATCTGAAAGAAAGCTAATTCAACATCAAATTAGTGTAATTCAAGATTCATCAAGCTCACTTGATGCTTTACAAAGTGCAATTAGCCAGTTAAGAAATATTAGAGATAACCAAATTAAGAGTAGTATAGTTGAAGAAGAAATTAATGAATATATTGAGACAGCTAAGGCTAGAGTTGCTGAGATTGAAGCTGAACAAGCTGCAGCTAATAAGCCTAATAGAGGTGAAGTTTCTGCAACAGGAAATGCTGTAGTTGACTTTGCTTATGGATATATTGGATCGCCTTACGTTTGGGGAGCTACAGGTCCAACAAGCTTTGACTGTTCAGGATTTACAAGCTTTGTATTTAGTAATGCTGCAGGGATAAATATTACAAGAACAACTTATAGCCAAATGGGAGTTGGAACAGCAGTATCTTATGATGAACTTCAACCAGGGGATTTAGTATTTACTTATAGTGGAGATCACGTAGGAATATATGTTGGAGGAGGAAGTTACATACATGCTCCTCAACCAGGAGATTCGGTTAAGGTATCACCTGTAACATCATTCTATACAGCTAGAAGAGTACTTTAATATGTATTTTAAGACTAGGGTTTAATTCCTAGTCTTTTTTGTGCATAATAGTAGTAAAGATATTTGGAGGATTAATATGGACGTTAATATAAATATAGACGAGAGTATTGATGATTTACAGTTAAATGGGTTAATGTTGATTCAAAAACAATCAGGATTTAGATTTGGTGTAGATGCTGTACTTTTATCAGATTTCGCTAATGTGAAAAAGAAGCATAGAGTTTTAGATTTATGTACAGGAACAGGAATAGTTCCCTTTTTACTTTATGGAAAGTATAGTCCTAAAGAAGTGTGGGGTGTAGAAATCCAGGAAGATATGGTTGAGATGGCCAATAGAAGTTCACAATTAAATAGTACTGATGATATAGTAAGGTTTAAGTGCGCTGATTTGAAAGATAAAAAGCTTGTTAGTGAATTAGGTAGATTTGATGTTATTACTGTTAATCCGCCATATAAGCTTAATAATGCTGGAATTTTAAATCCTAATGATAAACTTGCTATAGCTAGACATGAAATACTTTGTAACTTAGAAGATGTTATAGTATCAGCTAGAAGGTTGTTAGCTGATAATGGTAGAATGTTTATTGTACATAGACCAGAAAGATTAGCAGATATATTTGGATTAATGAGAAAGTATAATATAGAACCTAAAAGGGTTAAAATGATTCATCCAAGTGCTAAGAAAGCACCTAATATAGTTTTAGTTGAAGGACAAAGAGATGGTGGAGCTTTCTTAAAATGGGAAGAGCCGTTGTATGTATATAACGAAAACGGAAATTATAGTGAAGAAATAGATAAAATTTATGGGAGATTTTAAAATGAGTTTAGGAAAAATATTTTTAGTACCAACGCCGATAGGCAACTTAAAAGATATTACGTTAAGAGCTTTAGAAGCATTAGAAAATTCTGATGAGATAGCGGCTGAAGATACAAGACAAACTTTAAAACTACTTAATCACTTTAATATAAAAAAACCTTTATTTAGCTACCATCAGCATAATGAGCAGGGCAAGAGTGATGATATAATAGATAAATTAAAAGAAGGTAAAAATATTGCTTTAGTTACTGATGCTGGGACACCAGGAATATCAGATCCGGGAAGTGTAATAGTACAAAAGTGTATAGAACAAGAGATACCTTTTGAAGTATTACCGGGAGCAACAGCTTTTACAACAGCTTTAGTGTATTCAGGGCTAGATACAACTAAATTTGTATTTAGAGGCTTTATACCAAGAGAAAATAAGGATAGAAAAGCTCTTATGGAAGAAGTAAAAGATAAAAGAGAGACAGTTATATTTTATGAATCACCACATAGACTTATAGATACATTAGATTTTTTTAATAAATCCTTAGGAAATAGAAGAATTGCTGTGTGTAGAGAATTAACTAAGTTACATGAAGATATATTTAGGGGAACAATAGAAGATGCATATAATTGGTTTGTAGCTAATAGACCAAGAGGAGAGTTTGTATTGGTTATTGAAGGTAAGACAGATAGAGAGATTAAAGCTGAAAAAGAAGAGGCTTTTGCCAATATATCTATAGAAGAACATTTGAAGAATCTTATAGATACTGGAATAAGTAAAAAAGAAGCTATAAAAATTGTATCTAAGGAGAGAGATTTACCTAAGAAGGATGTTTATAAGGTAGCGATAGAAATTGAATAAAAGCGACAATTCAACTTAAAATTATAAATTCTAAATGATAAATGATAAATTAAGGGAAAATTCCTTGAGAGGAATTTAAAAAAGAAACTAGATGAGTAGTTTTCGCATTAATTTATAATTATGAATTTATAATTTTTCATTAAATAAAGTACTTCGTACTTTATTAAAAAAAGGAGCATTGCATTTAAGCAATAGCTCCTTTTTAAGTATGTATATAAACTATCTATCTGACTTTAACTCGTTTAAGCAGTTTTTACAGATATTTTTTCCTTTGTAGTTAGCAACGTCTCTAGCATCTCCACAGAAGATACAAGCAGGCTCGTATTTCTTTAAGATTATTTGCTCACCATCTACATAAATTTCTAAAGCATCTTTTTCAGCTATATCTAAAGTTCTTCTTAATTCTATAGGAATAACTATTCTTCCTAGTTCATCTACTCTTCTAACAACACCAGTTGATTTCATTTTAAATTCCTCCTTAACAAGTTTCGACATTTTGCAGTTTAATATTAACAAATTTGTAATTTAAAGTCAATACAAAAACATAAAAAAAAATATTTATATAGAATATTAATTCTAAATAAATTCATAAATAAACTATACTACCATATTTTTGAAAAGTCAAGGGCGTTTTTAAAAAATATGTAATAAAAGTATACCACGAAAAATGGCTTGTCTACTTGTTTTGAAGTGAAAAAGTTTTAAAATTGATAAGAAATTAAAAAAAAATTAAAAAAATTGGTAAAAAATGTGACGAATAAAAAGAAAATATTGAATTGAACAAAAATAATTACATAAAAAGGAAAAAGTAACTTGTAATAAGTTTTTTTTTACTATATAATATAATAAAGAAATAAAAGGTGAGGTGAATAGAAATGGCTGATAAAATGGATGATAACTATATAAAAGAATTGGCGGAAGAAATTTCTAAAGATTCGACAATATCATATGACGATTTACCTAAGTATGACCTTTTCTTATCACAAGTTATAGATTTTTTAAATGATAAGTTTGTAGATGATAAATATACTAATAATATAGTACAAAATTATATTAAAAGTGAAGTAATTAGTAAGCCGGAAGATGGTAAGAAAAGAGGATATACTAAAATTCATTTGGTTCAACTTGTATTATTGAGTTTTATGAGACCAGTACTTACTACTGAAGAAATAAAAAAGGTATTTAGACTAGCATTTAATGATATAAATGATAGATCAGATGATATTATTGCCTGGGAAACGGCATATAAAATTTTTGTCGAAACCCAAAGTAATAGTTTTAAAGAGTATTTAAATACCCCAGCATTAGACGAAGATAAATTAACTGAAGTAATAAAAGAACTTGATTTAGATGAAAAAGACGAAAATAGTATAAGAACTTTTGTAGTCGTTATGACATTAATTGCTCAAGCAAGCGCAATTAAGAAGTTAGTTCAAAAAATAGTAAATGAGTATCATTCAGAATAAGAACTGTCTTAACTAGGCAGTTCTTTTATTATGATTATAATCAAAATTTGATATAATAAATATATTAAATTTAGGTAGGGATTAAACATGAGTTTAGTAGTTAGAGAATCTGTAAGAGGAATAGTTGAATATATTTTACAGCAAGGAAGTCTTGATGATAGACATGTATCTAGAACAAGAGCTATAGAAGGAACTATAGCTCACGGAAAGCTTCAAAGTGATAATGCTAAAATATATGTGGAATATGAAAAAGAAGTTAAGATGGAAGGGCAGTTTGATTATGGAGATATTGTTTTATTAGTAGAAGGTAGAGCGGACGGAATAATAAAAGAAAATGATGAAATTATAATAGAAGAAATTAAATCTACTTATAGAGATTTATTATATATAGAAGAAGATTATAATCCATTGCACTGGGCACAAAGTAAGTTTTATGGGTATTTCTATTGTAAGGATAATGAAGAAGATAATATTTCAATAAGATTAAGTTATTATAATTTGAATACAAATGAAGTTAAGAGTTTTCAAAAGGTATTTTCTTTTGAGTCTTTAAAAGAATTTGTATTTAATATAGTAGACCAATATATAGATACAGTTAGATTAAGAGAAAATTTTAAGATTGAAAGAGATAAGAGCATAAAAGATTTGAAATTCCCTTTTGAAACATATAGAAAAGGGCAAAGAGAGTTAGCGGTTAATTGCTATAGTTCAATAAAGCAAGGCGGTTTATTATTTGCTCAAGCTCCAACAGGTATAGGAAAGACTATCTCCACTATATTTCCTTCGGTGAAGAATTTAGGAGAAGGAAGAGGGGAACGAATAGTTTACTTAACATCTAAAACTATAACCAGAGTAGTTGCAGAAGAAGCTTATACAAGGCTTATTAACAACGGTTTAAAGTTTAGATTTATAACTATTACAGCAAAGGAGAAAGCTTGTATAAATAATGAAGTTAAATGTAACCCTGATGATTGTCCGTATGCAGTAGACTATTTCTCAAAGATTAATTCAGTAATAAGTGAAGTATTAAAAGAAGAAAGTACATTTTCTAGAACTGTAATTGAGAAATATGCAAGGAAATATAAAGTATGTCCATTTGAATTGTCTTTAGATTTATCACTATGGTGTGATGGGGTTATATGTGATTATAATTATGCTTTTGACCCTAGAGCAAAATTGAAAAGAATTTTTGAAGATGATAATTCTAAAAATATAATTTTAATTGATGAGGCTCATAATTTAGTTAACAGAGCTAGAGATATGTATAGTGGAGAGATTTTTAAGAGCAAGGTATTATCAGTAACTAGGTTATTAAAAGGGAGAGTTCCTAAACTATATAAGGTAGTTAATAGCATAAATAAAGAGTTAATTGAAATAAGAAGAGAGTTAGAAGAAAGAAATCTTAATGTCTTATATCATAATGTTAAATATAAAGAATTAATAAAACTACTTAGATTGTTTATAGCTGAATCTGATGAGTACTTAGTAAAAAGTAAAAATACTAATGGATACGAAGAAATATTAGATTTTTATTATGAAGTAAGAAGTTTTGTTGCTTTAAGTGAACTATATTCAGAACAGTATACAACAATATTAAAGAAGGATAAGAATGAGTTTTCTATAAAGATATTTTGTATAGATCCATCTAAAAATATAGGTGAAGTTATAAATGGTTCTTGTTCAACAGTAGTTTTTTCAGCTACTCTATCTCCGGTTAAATATTATATAGATTTATTAGGTGGAAATGAAGAAAGTTTTAGAGTTAAATTTAGTTCTCCGTTTAAAAAAGAGAATTTATCAACATATTTATACCCATTAGATATGAGATATGTGAATAGATATAATAATATAGATAAGTTATGCACAATTATTAATGGTTTTATAAATGATTTAAAAGGAAATTATATGATATTTCTACCTTCCTTTGAATACTTAAAGAAAGTTTATTCAAGATATGTCGAAATTTATGGTGAAGAAAACACTATAGTTCAAGGGGAAGGACTTTCGGAGAGTGATAAAGAGGAGTTTTTGAATAAATTTGAAGGGGGAGCTAATGTAGCAGCTTTTTCAGTTGTAGGTGGTATGTTTTCAGAAGGGGTTGATTTACCTGGAGATAAACTTATAGGGGCTATTATAGTAGGAGTAGGATTTCCTATGGTATCTATAGAAAATGATATAATTCGAGAATACTTTGGGATAAATGGATTTGATTATGCATATGCTTATCCAGGGATAAATAAGGTGTTGCAATCAGCAGGAAGAGTTATAAGAACAGAAACAGATAAAGGAAGAGTTCTTTTAGTAGATAATAGATACAACAATTTTAAATATAGAAGTATGTTACCACAAGAGTGGGAATTAGAATCATATAAATAAGTGCGGAGCACTTTATTTAATCTACAATTACAAATTTTCAATTCTAAATTAAGGAGGAAACTGATTAAGCAGTTTCCTCCTTAATTTATCATTTAGCATTTATAATTTTCAATTGAATTTCTTTGAGCTTTTACTCTGTTACTATTATGCTGTATGAGCAGTTAAACTCTTTTCCGATTTCAAGTAATTGAATTCCTGCTTTATCTTTTAATTCTCCGTCGAAGTCTACAAAATCAGCATGACCAAACCAAGGTTCTATACAAACAAATGGGCATCCTGTTGGCATAGCCCATAATCCCATATAAGGGAAACCTGTAAAATCCATTGATAGTGACTGATTATGATTTTTTGACTTAATACTAATTAAGTTAGAGTCTAAGTTTTTAAATATTAATGCATCATTTTTAAATAATTCTTTATGAAGTGGTATAGTATTCTCATTATTTAAATATGGAATAGTATTATGAGATATTAATCCTACATTCATATCTAAAGTCATTAGATCTGCTGTTTCTTTTTTATTAAATTCAAAGTAGTAATCATTAAGACTTTCATTATCTTTTATAGGGCACATGAATCCAGGATGAGCTCCTATTGAGAAATAAATAGTTTTATCATCTAGGTTAGTTACTTTATAAGAAACTTTAAGGTTATTATCTATTAATTCATATGAAATGTATAAAGAAAATTTATAAGGATAAACTTTAAGCGTATCTTCTGAATAAATTAATTCATAAGTTAGTTTATTATCTTCACAATTTTTAAGAGAGAATTCTCTAACTCTAGCAAGACCGTGTTGAGGAAGTTCATATGTTTTACCATCAACTTTATATTTACCATCTTTAACTTTACCAACTATAGGGAAAAGTATTGGAGCATGGTACTTCCAAAAGTCAGGATTTCCATTCCATAAGTACTCAGTATTAGTTTTCTTGCTTTGTATACTGTGAAGTTCTCCTCCGTGTGTTGATGAAGATATTTTTAAAAAATCGTTTTCTATTACTTGTAACATTATTACACCCCCGAAAATTGTTATTTAATTGAATTATACAACATAGTTATTAAATAATTAAGATAGAAAAATAAAAATATTAAAAGTATAATAAATTTTGGTAAAAACTATTATATAATAGAATAACAAATTATTTATAAAGATGTGGTGAAATTTATGTCCAAAGAGAACAGAATTAAGAAGAGGTCTTTCTTTGATTTTATGATATATTTTATTATTAAGGTTAAGAATGATGATATCTTCGCATTAGGAGCACAGTTAGCATATTATTTAATATTATCATTTTTCCCTTTTTTAATATTTTTGATGACAATAATAGGTTTTAGTAAGTTGGATTCCATGCAAATAATTGAGGGGTTAAGTGCTATACTTCCTAGTAGTGTTTTTGAGTTAACATCTACCATTATAGTAGAGGTTGTAGAAAATCAATATACAGGATTATTAGGAGTATCTATAGTCTTATCTATGTGGGCAGCATCTTCTGCTTTTAGAGCTGTTACCAAAGGAATTAATAAGGCATATAATTTAAAAGAAAATAGATCGTTTATAAAGAGAGCAATAATAGCTTTAATATGTACATTTGCCTTAGCATTTACTATAGTTGTAGCATTAGTATTATTAGTATTTGGAAATCTAATAGGTGATTTATTGATTTCATATATACCGTATAATGCACTTATAGGAAAGCTGTGGAATTTGATTAGATATATTATGGTTTTAACTATAATGATTTGTATATTTGCAGGAATATATAGATATACGCCGGCTAAAAGAATAAGCTGGAGGGAAGCATTCCCAGGAGCTATAGTTAGTACAATAGGATGGCTTATAGTTTCATTAGGGTTTTCATTTTATATAAATAACTTTAGTAATTATTCAAGGCTATATGGTAGCTTGGGGGCTGTCTTTGTATTGATGACTTGGCTTTATATATCATCAATAATATTAATTTTAGGCGGAGAGATAAATTCTGTCCTCGTAATTCGAAAAAATAATTTGAGAATAAAATAAGTTAAAGGACTATGCGTGGCATAGTTCTTTTTTAGTAAAAGATTAATAGCTAAAAAGTAGTCATGTAATGTATAGAATAAATTAAGTTGGGCATAATCAAAGAAGTAATATTCAGGAGGTGGAATTAAATGAATAAAATAGTTTTAGTAGGAAAATTAATTAAAGACCCTGAACTAAAGACTATAGAAGATGGTGAGAAGGTATTTACTAGATTCATAGTTGCAGTTGAAAGAAATTTTAAAGCAGCTGATGGAACAAGAAAATCTGATTTAATACCAGTCACTATTTGGGGTAGAAAAGCAGAAGTAATATGTAAGTATATGAGAAAAGGAAGCTATATTAGTTTAAGTGGTAGATTAAGAACCGGAAGCTATGAAGATAAGCTTGGAAATAAGAAGTATATAGCTGAAGTAGTTGCAGAGGATTTTAAATTTGTCGGTAATAGAAGAATTGATAGAAGTGATGAAGATATGAATATAGAGACTCAATAAATTTGATAAAAGAGGCTGTAAAAAAAGAGTGAATAAATTACTAAAAAAGTAGTTTATAGATCTTTTTTTATCAGTCTTTTAATTTATCTGTTATGTTATTCGACAATAAATAAATAAAAATTGCTTTATATTTACATATAACATGGAAAAATGTAATATTAATTATTCTAAAACAACATTTTATGTAGAATTAGTAAGGAAATTTTAGTTAAACAGGAAACAATTTTTGACATAATTTAAAAAAATAATGTGATATCTTTATTAATATGAAATATGTTAAGGAGGTATTGCTATGAAGATAGTAGAATCATTAAGTTTAGCTATTGAAAATAAGGGAAAAAAGATTATGTACTTCTACAGATTAACTCAATGTCAAACAAAGACTGGACAAGCTTTTGGAATTGAGGTTGAAAGACAAGATTTAAGAGAAGATGTTTTAGTAAATATTGAAAGAGATTCAGTAGATATAATTTCAACAAAAGAAGATAAAGTTAGAAGTATATTAGAACTATTATACAAAAATAATGTATCACCTATTCATTTAATAGATGTTATAGGATCATATGTTGATGAATGTATAGAAGATTTTAATGATGTTGAATCTTTAGTTGGAAGTATGTAATTGTTATAATGATTATGTATAGAAGAATAGATACATAAGAGGTGATAGCATGATACTTGGAGTTGGAACAGATATTATAGAAATTGAAAGAATAAAGAAAGCCATAGAAAGAACACCTAAGTTTTTAGAAAAGACATTTACAGAAAAAGAGATAGAGTTGTTTAAAAGTAAAGCCATGAAGGCTGAAAGTATAGCTGGGAACTTTGCTGCTAAGGAGGCTATAAGTAAAGCTATAGGAAGAGGGTTTAGAGGTTTTGCCTTTAATGACTTAGAAGTTCTTAGAGATGAACTTGGAAAGCCTATAGTTAATATTTCTGATAAGGTAAAGGAGTTTCTAGAATATGAAGAAGTTATATTTCATATATCTATATCACATAATAAAACTTGTGCAATTGCATTTGTTACTATGGAGGTTAGATAGATGTATGTTATGAGTAGAAATGGCTGTAGAATAGTAGATCAAAAAGCTATTGAAATAGTAGGTATTCCAAGTATTGTTCTAATGGAAAATGCAGCAAATGAGGTATTTTCAAGAATTAAAGATTTAGGTAAAAGTTTTACAGTTGTTTGTGGTACTGGAAATAATGGTGGAGATGGACTTGCTATTGGTAGAAAACTTGTATTAGCTAAAAAGGAAGTTCATTTTGTTATTATAAGTCCTAGAGAAAATTATAGTAATGATTTTAATATTAATTACGACATAATTGACAATATGAACTGTAAGATATCTTTTATAAAAGACATAAGTGATATACATAACTTAAAAGAAGTAATAAATTCTAATGAAATAATTGTGGATAGCATATTTGGCGTAGGCATAAATAAAGAATTAAATGAATTTTATAAAGAAGTAATAGAAGCTATGAATGATAGTAAAAAAGATATAATAGCTATAGATGTTCCTTCAGGATTAGATTGTAACACTGGAAATCCAATGGGAGGGGCTATTAAAGCAAAAACTACATATACTTTTGAAGTAGTAAAATTAGGATTTATAAACTACAATTCATTTAAATATCTAGGTGATCTTGAGGTAGTTCCAATTGGAATTCCTGATGAAGTAAAAGATAGTATAAATGAAGGAATAACTATCCTAGAAGATTATTCTTATAAAGAGATTATAAGAAAAAGAGAAATATATGGACATAAAGGTGATTATGGGAGAGCAGTAATTTTTGCTGGGAGCAAAGGATTTACAGGTGCAGCTTATTTAGCTACAAAAGCTTGTTTAAAGACTGGAGCAGGATTAACTACATTAGTAACTCCTAAAGATATACAATATATATTAAGCGGAATGTTAATAGAAGCCATGACTTCTAATTTTAATGAAGAAGAAAAGGTGGAGAAGTTAATAACAACAGCAAATGCTATAGCATATGGACCTGGATTGCAAAGTAGTAGGGAATATGAAGATTTTCTATTATATATTTCTAAAAAAGGTAATTGTCATTTAGTTATAGATGCTGAAGGGATAAATATATTATCAAGAAGGCCTGAAATCTTAGATAGATTAAAAGGGAGAATGATTTTAACACCTCATCCTGGAGAGATGGCTAGGCTTGTTGGTAAGAGTATATTAGAAGTAGAAAGCGATAGAATAAATATTGCTAAAGAATATGCTAAGAAATATGAAAGTATAGTTTTACTTAAAGGTTATAATACGGTTATTACAGATGGTGAAAAAGTATATATAAATACCACTGGTAATAGTAAAATGGCCTCTGGTGGCTCTGGCGATTGTTTGACTGGAATGATAGTATCATTATTAGCACAGAAACACAGTCCTCTTGAAAGTGCATTAATTGGTGCATATGTTCATGGGAAAGCTGGAGAAATAGTAAGTAAAAGTAAGTATTCTATAACTGCAAGTGAAATAATAGAAGGTATTTCAACTATTATTCATAATATAATAATGTAAAACACGAATAAATCTGAAGATTACTTAATATTAGTAATAATGAAATATTAGTAAGTGGAGGATTTATGAAGAAAAAAATTATTATCGCAGTATTATTATGTATTCCTTTTATTTCAATATTATTAGTTATTGTCTTTAGAGGAGTTATGCTTCCAACAAATGAGGAAATTATAAAATCTTTAAAAGATATAAAGTGCTATGAAGCCAATGTAGAATATATAATTAAAAACAGCAGAGGCGAAGAAAGAGAAGATACAGTACAGTATTATTCGAAGGATAAAGGCGTAAGGGTAGAGTTTGGAGAAGATATAGTTAAAGTCTACAAAAACGATGGTATCCAAGTTATAGATAATATATCTAACTCAGACTATGTAATAGATAAAAGTTTAGATGTATTACATCCTTTAGCGTTTATGAATAAAATATTATCATTCCCAATTAAAAGTGATTCATTAAAACAAGATCAAGAAGAATGGGGAGATACAGTTTATATACAAGTTGATTTAGAATTGTTTTTAGATAATGAACATTTAAATATAGCTAGGTTGTTTGTAGATAAAAAGAATAGAACGCCTATAGGAATAATTGTGTATAACAAAGATGGTGAAGATACACTAAGAATAATATTTAAGGATTTTAAAAAAGTAAAACAAATAGATGATAGTTTATTATAGTTTGATATAATAAATATGAGGTGTTGATAAAATGGATGTAAATATTAGACCAGTATGGGCAGAAGTAAATTTAGATAACATTATAAATAATATAAATGAAATAAAGAAAAATATTAATGCTGAAGAAATTATAGCAGTTGTTAAAGCTAATGCTTATGGACATGGGGCTATAGATGTAGCCCCTATTCTTGTAGAAAGTGGAGCTGACAAGCTAGCTGTAGCTACGTTAAGCGAGGCTTTAGAGCTAAGAGAAGCAGGGATAAAAGTACCTATTTTAATATTAGGATATACTGATGTATCATTTGCAGAAATGTTAATAAATAATGATATAGAACAAACTGTTTACTCTTTAGATTATTCTAAAGAATTATCTAAAAAGGCAGAGGCTTTAGGAAAGATAGCAAAAATTCATATAGCTGTTGATACTGGTATGGGTAGGATAGGATTTTTACCTAATAAAAAAAGTGTTGAAGAAGTTGTAGAAATTAGTAAATTAATCAACTTAAAAATCACAGGAGTATTTACACATTTTTCAAATGCAGATGAAGAAGATAAAAGCTATGCACATAATCAAATAGAAAAATTTAATTCCTTTATAAATGAGATAGAGAAAAGAGAAGTAAACTTAGGAGTAAAACATATTTCAAATAGTGCATCTATTATTGATATAGAAGATGCGCATTATAATGCAATAAGACCTGGGATAATACTTTATGGTTATTATCCATCAGATTATATAAATAAAGATAAGTTAAAATTAATGCCAGCATTATCATTAAAATGTCAGGTTATTCATGTAAAGGAACTTCCAAAAGGTGAGTACATAGGGTATGGAAGAAAGTTTAGGACTGAAAGAGATAGCGTAATAGCTACTTTACCTATAGGATATGCAGATGGATATATTAGAGGGCTTTACGGAAAAGCTCAAGTAATAATAAATGGTAAGTTAGCTCCAGTAGTAGGGAAGATATGTATGGATCAATGCATGGTAGATGTTACAGATATAGGTCCAGTTAATGTTGGAGATGAAGTCATATTATTAGGCGAAGATAATGGAATAAAGAATAATGCTGATGATATGGCTGAAATACTAGATACTATTAATTATGAAATACTGTGTATGATAGGGAGAAGAGTTCCTAGGATTTATATTAAAGATGGAAAAATGGTAAATGTAAGAAATTATTTATAAAAATAAAGACATTTCTATTTACAAATTGACATATTTTGCAATATAATTTTCTTATAGTAGAAAATATGCACTCTTAGGAGGCGAAATATGTCAAAATTATTTAGTAATAAATCAAAAAATAAAAATAAGTTACAATTTAAAAAAAATAGGAAATTTATCGGCAAAGATTTAATAAGATATAACGAAGGCGAAAATAATATAGAATTTTATGAATTAATGAAAAATGGATATATTGAGATGTCTAATATTAATTTGGAGATTTCTGAATTATTTGAGTCGTCACCTGAAACCTTACATTATCAATTTGACAGTATTAATGAATATGAGAAATGGCTTTGCGGAGTGTGAATTTAATGACGACTATGGTTGTAAAAAGAGGGGATATTTTTTATGCAGATTTAAGCCCTGTTATTGGCTCTGAGCAAGGTGGAATTAGACCGGTGATAATAATACAAAATGATATTGGGAATAAATATAGCCCAACAGTTATTGTAGCTGCTATTACATCTCAAATTAATAAGGCTAAACTTCCAACCCATGTTGAAATTTCATCTGAAGAGTATGGATTAAATAGAGACTCGGTTGTATTGCTAGAGCAAGTTAGAACATTAGATAAAAGAAGGCTGAAAGAGAAAATAGGGCATATGACAGATGCTGATATGAAAAAGGTAGATAGAGCATTACTTATTAGCATAGGATTGATTTAATACTTTATTATTTATTAAATTTTGAGCGGAGCATAATTGCTCTGCTTTTGTTTTATAAAGTTATAGATAATAGATTTATATAAGTGATAATTGTATCTTTTAATAGAGAAAATGATTAATTAATAGCACAAAGTGATATACAATATAAGAATCATGAACAAATAATGTATACTTTTTGAAATTATATAGTATACAGTGATTAGTATTTATGGTAAAATATTTTTAAAGATTTTACATATAATAGATTTATACTTTTATATACATAAAGGAGGATGTTCAAAATTATGAATACCGAAGAATTAAAATTAATGGCTAAAAATATAAGAGCAGACATAGTAACTATGTTAACAGAATCTGCATCAGGGCACCCAGGTGGGTCATTATCAGCAGCAGATATAGTAACAACTCTTTTCTTTAAAGAAATGAATATAGATCCAGCTGATGATAAAAATCCTAATAGAGATAGATTTGTATTATCAAAAGGTCATGCAGCACCAGTTTTATATAGCGCATTAGCAAGAAAAGGATTTTTTGATGTAGAAGAATTAAAGACATTAAGAAAATTTGGTTCAAGATTACAAGGACATCCAAGCATGAAGTGCTTACCAGGAATAGATATGTCTACAGGATCATTAGGTCAAGGAATATCTACAGCTGTTGGTATGGCTTTAGCAGGAAAATTAGATAATAAAGATTACAGAGTATATACTCTTTTAGGTGATGGAGAATTAGAAGAGGGTCAAGTTTGGGAAGCTGCTATGTGTGGAGCTCACTATAAACTAGACAACTTAACTGCATTTATAGATTTTAACGGATTACAAATAGATGGGGATATTACAAAGGTAATGAATCCAACTCCTATAGATAAAAAGTTTGAAGCTTTTGGATGGAATGTAATGATTATTGATGGTCATAACATTGATGAAATAATAGAGGCTATAGAAAAGGCTAAGAATCACAAGGGTCAACCTACTGCAATAGTTTGTAAAACTATTAAAGGTAAAGGTGTATCATTTATGGAAAATGAAGCTGGATGGCATGGAACTGCACCAAGCAAAGAGCAATGTGAAAAAGCTTTAGCTGAAATTGGAGGGGACAGATAATATGAACAAGAAGATAGCAACAAGAGAATCTTACGGTAAAGCATTAGCTGAATTAGCAAATACAAACAGTAACATAGTAGTATTAGATGCAGACCTTTCTAAGTCAACTAAAACTGCTGATTTTAAAGCTGTTTGTCCAGAAAGATTTTTAAATATGGGGATAGCTGAAGGAAATATGATGGGAGTAGCTGCAGGTTTATCAACTTGTGGAAAAGTACCATTTGTAAGTACTTTTGCTATGTTCGCAGCAGGAAGAGCTTTTGAGCAAATCAGAAACTCAATATGTTATCCAAAACTAAATGTTAAAGTATGTGCTACACATGCTGGATTAACAGTTGGTGAAGATGGTGCATCTCACCAATCAGTTGAAGATTTATCATTAATGAGAAGTATACCAAATATGGTAGTTATATCTCCAAGTGATGATGTTGAAACTAAAGCTGCTATTAGAGCTATAGCAGAATATAATGGACCTTGTTATGTAAGATTAGGTAGAGCTGCAGTTAATGTTATTAATGATGAAGCTACTTATAAGTTTGAGCTAGGCAAAGGTGTAGTAGTTTCAGAAGGGACTGATGCAACTATATTTGCTACAGGGATAATGGTTGATACAGCTATAGAGGCAAAAGAGTTATTAACTAAAGAAGGCATCAATGTTAAAGTTGTAAATATCCATACTTTAAAACCTATTGATGAAGAATTAATAATAAAAGCTGCAAAAGAAACTGGCGCAGTAGTTACTGCAGAAGAACATAGCATAATTGGTGGACTAGGATCAGCTGTAGCTGAGGTTTTAGCTGAAAATTATCCAGTTCCAGTTTTAAGAGTTGGAATTAAAGATACTTTTGGAGAAAGTGGTAAACCAGACGAATTATTAAAGGCTTATAACTTAACGTCAGAAGAGATAGTAGCTAAAGTTAAAAAGGCAATTGCTTTTAAAAAATAGATATTTATAACAAAAGACTGCGGTTTATAATCGCAGTCTTTTGTAGTTGAAAAATTATTAATATAATTTAATATTTAGAAAATAAGCGATAAAAGCTTAGTAATTATTTTCCTTTAATTACAAATTATAAAGAGAAAAATTATTAAATTATTAAATAATATAACTTGACTGTTATCTTATTTTAGAATATTTTGGATAAATGGGGTATAAATGAGTAAAACTAATAAAAATGAATTAGTTGAGAAGGAGAGGAATTATGAGCAAGGATAAAATAAAAGATTTTGGATTAATAACTATTGGAGTATTATTAGTAGCAATATCAGTTGTTTATTTTTTTGAGCCTAATAATATTACAGCAGGTGGGATAACTGGATTAGCGATAGTTATAAATAATTATTTGCCATATATACCAATAGGAATTATTATGCTTATAATGGATGCTATATTATATGTAGTTGCGTTTTTGATTATAGGAAGTAAGTTTGGTGGTAAGAGTATATATGCAAGCTTAGTATTGTCAGGATTTATATATTTTTTAGAAAAGTTTGTTCCTTTTAATATAACTAACGATTTAATGTTAGCTACAGCTTTTGGAACTATCATTTCTGCATTAGGTATGGCTATAGTATTTAATGCAAATGCATCAACCGGTGGAACAGATATTATTGCAAAGATACTTAATAAATTTATGCATATTGATATAGGGAAGGGCTTACTAATGGTAGACTTTTTCGTAACATTATTAGGAGCAATTACTTTTGGTATAAATGCAGGACTATATTCATTATTAGCTGTAATAATAAATGGCTTTGCAATTGATAAAGTTATAGCTGGTTTCAATGTATGTAAAGAAGTAACAATAATAAGTCCTAAAAATGAAGAGATAAGTAAGTTTATATTAGAAGATCTTGAAAGAGGTTGTACTTTTATACATGGAGTAGGTGGATTTTCTGGGAAAGATACTACCCTTTTGTATGCTATATTAGGTAGAAATGAATTTATAAAATTAAAAAGGTTCATATCAGATGTTGATAAATATGCTTTCATAACTGTTGGGGAAGTTCATGAGGTTATGGGAGAAGGTTTTAAAGGTATTGATGAAGAGTAAGAGATGAATAATTAATGATGGGATGGGTGGTTACAGATGAAAAAATTTAAGGAGTATTTACTTATAACTGTTGGAATAGCGTTAACAGCTATAGCATTAGAATATTTCTTCTTTCCAAATGATATTGCTTCTGGAGGGGTATCTGGTATAGGACTTGTAGTTAATAGTGTTACAGGAATTAGTACGAGTTTAGTTGTATTTGTACTTAATATATTATTATTTGGATTAGCGTTTCTTGTTTTAGGAAAATCATTTGGAGCTAAAAGTATTTATGCAACTATAATGCTTTCTGTATTTATGTACATTATTGAAAACTTTTTTACTCCAGGAATTTTAACAGAGAATTTATTCTTAGCTAGCTTTTTTGGCTCAGGGATTTTAGCTATGGGAGCAGCTATTGTATTTAATGAGGGAGCATCAACAGGAGGAACTAGTATAATAGCGGCTATAATAAGCAAATATACAGCAATAGGTGTAGGAAGTGCAGTTCTTATTACAGATTCATTAGTTTGTTTAATGGCTATTGGAGCCTTTGGTGTTGATAAAGGATTATTTGGTTTCTTCAGTGTAGTTATGATTGGGATATTAATAGATAAATTTATAGATGGATTTAATACTTGCAAGCAAGTATTTGTCATAACTAATAAGGAGAAATTAGTTTTAGATTATATAACTAAGGATATAAATAGAGGATGTACCGTACTAAATGCACAAGGTGGATTTACAGGAAGTGATGTTAAGATTATATACACAGTTTTAGATACTAAACAATTTATAACATTAAAAAAATTCATCAGAGAAAAAAATCCAGAAGCATTCATAACAGTAAATGAATCTACAGAAGTTCTAGGTGAAGGATTTAAATCTTATAATTAAAGTAAATTAACTGGAAAAACTTTAAAACTTGGTGGAATAATGCTATTATGATATAATAAGCCTATAGTATAAGGTAAACATGTGGAGGAGAGGTGTAGATATGATAGAGTTTAAAGGCGTATCGAAGATATACAATAACAATGTAAAAGCACTATCGGATGTAAATGTTAAAATAGATACAGGTGAATTTGTATTTTTAGTTGGCCCTTCAGGATCAGGTAAATCAACTTTTATAAAGATGTTACTTAAGGAAGTTGAACCTACAACAGGAGATGTAATAGTAGCAGATAAAAAATTAGCTGATGTTACAAGAAAGCAAGTTCCATATTACAGAAGAAAGATAGGGATGGTATTCCAAGACTTTAGACTAATTCCTAACTTAAATGTTTATGAAAATGTAGCCTTTGCTATGAGAGTAGTAGAAGCATCACCAAGAGAAATAAGAAAAAGAGTACCAACAGTATTATCTCTAGTTGGATTATCTCATAAATATAAAATGTTCCCTAATGAGTTATCAGGAGGAGAACAACAAAGAGTTTCATTAGCGAGAGCTATTGTTAATAATCCATCAGTATTAATTGCCGATGAGCCTACAGGAAACTTAGATCCAGAAACAGCTAAGGAAATAATGGATCTTCTTAAGGATATAAATACTGCAGGAACTACTATAGTAATGGCTACTCACGCAAAAGACATAGTAGATACTATGAAGAAGAGAGTTATAGCTATAGAAAGTGGAAATATTGTAAGAGATGATTCAAGGGGGATGTACGAAAATGAAGATTAATACTGTTAACTATTTTATAGTAGATGCCCTAAAAAGTATAAAAAGAAATAGAACTATTAGTTTTGCTGCAATGCTAACTGTTTTAATAACATTCTTTATATTTGGAACATTTACTTTATTAGCATTAAATTTTAATAAAAGTATTGAAGACATAGCATCTCAAGTAGAAATAAGAGTATACTTAAATGATGACATAAAAATGGTAGATCAAAGAGAAATTGAAGTTAAGCTTAATGAACAAAGTGGTGTAAAAGCTGTTACATATGAATCAAAAGATGAAGCTTTTTTAAACTTACAGGATAATTTAGCTGAAAATAAGGGCATACTAGAAGGGTATGATTTAACAAACAACCCATTACCAAGTTCGTTCATAGTTACTTTAGATGACCCAAGTTATGCTGACGTTGTAAGTAAAGCGGTAGAAAAAATGAGCGGAGTAGAAAGTATAAGAAACCAAAAGGAACAAATTGAAAAGATAAGTTCATTTGTTAATGTTGTTCAAATAGTAGGGATAGGATTATTTATAATATTTATAGGAGTATCTGTATTCCTAATAATGAATACTATTAAATTAACTGTTTACTCTAGAAGAAGAGAAGTAGGAATAATGAAGTTTGTTGGAGCTACAGATTGGTTTATTAGATGGCCTTTTGTTATTGAAGGTATTATAATTGGTTCAGTAGGAGCAGGCTTATCAAGTGTTCTTTTATACTTTGCGTATAATGGAGTATTTAAGTGGATAGTATCATCAATGTTCTTAATTAACTTGGTTACCCCGGCATTTGTATTAACTACTATGTTAGGTGGATTTATACTTGGTGGTGTAGTTGTAGGTGCAATAGGAAGTATTGCAGCTTTAAGAAAGTTCTTAATAGTTTAATATAATCTAGTTTTCTAGGAATTTTTTATTGATATGATGTATCTGCATTAGTGGATGCATCATATCAATATTTTAATATAAAATATTAGTGATTTTCAAAATCAATTTCGAAAGGAAGTATAAGGTATGGAGGATTTGAGCAGAGGTGAAAATAACTCTAAAAAAGGTGGAAAAAAGGCATTAAGGATAGTATTAATAATTGTGGCATTAGTAGCATCACATGGAGCATTACTATACTTAGGGAATAAATTAGCTATTAATGGAGTGATTTTTAAGGGTGCACCTCAGAAAGCTATTGAAGATTTATCTAGTGTAGGAGATACTTCAAAATATAAGTATTTATTTACATTAAGAGATCTTATTTATTCAAAATATGATGGCGATATAGATGATCAAAAATTATTAGAAGGAGCCATGAAGGGTATGGCATCAGCTGTTCAAGATCCATATACTGTTTATATGACTCAAGAAGAATTTGATACTTTTATGGAGTCTAGTCAAGGAAGTTTTTATGGGATAGGAGCTCAATTAGGAGTTAGGGATAATAAAGTTACAATAATTGCACCAATCGAAGGGTCACCTGCAGAAGAAGCAGGATTAAAGGCTGGAGATGTAATATTAAAAGTAGATGATTATGAAGTAGTTGATCTTAATACTGAAGCGGTAGTAGCTAGAGTAAGAGGAGAAGAAGGTCAACCAGTAACGTTAACTATTCAAAGAGATGGTGGAGAGCCAATTGAGGTTAAGATAGTTAGAGCTGAAATTAAAAATGAATCAGTGAAGGGCGAAATGTTAGATGAGTCTACAGCATATGTACAAATCACTACATTTAGTGATGAAGAAGTAAGCCAGAAATTCACAGATGAAATAAATGAATTAAAAGCACAAGGAATGAAAAAACTAATATTAGATTTAAGAGGAAACCCAGGTGGATACTTAGATCAATGTGTTGAAATAGCATCTCATTTTATTAAAGAGGGTGAAATAGTAACTTATACAATTGACAAGTATGATCAAAAGGTAGTTTCAAAATCAAAAGGTGGCGATTTATTAGGAACTCCATTAGTGGTACTTGTAGATGGTGGAAGTGCTTCTGCATCAGAAGTAGTTACAGGTGCATTAAGAGATCATCAAGCTGCTACGATAATTGGAACAAATACTTTTGGTAAGGGTATAGTTCAACAACTTATAAGCTTACCTGATAATGAAGGTGGATTAAAGGTTACAACTTCTAAATATTATACTCCTAATGGAGAAAATATACATGGAACTGGAATAGCTCCAGAGATAACTGTAGAAATTCCACAAGAAGTATTAGAAGCAGAGTATAGCAGAGATATAGACCCACAATTCCAAAAGGCTTTAGAGATAATAAGAGAAAAGTAAAGTAAATAGGAGACTAGTATGGATTTAATAATATATACTTTGAAATCCGTAGCGACAGCTATAGTTGAACCCTTACATTTGCTTATGCTTATAATTATGGGAATAATGTTTTATCTTAAAAATAGACGTATATCAATTGTTCAAAAGATGACTATTGGGGAGAGTTTAGACTCTCCCTTAGAACTTACATTATCTCAAATTGTACTAGGTATAATTGCAGGGGCATTAGGTAGTTTAATATTAAGTATATTAGGAATAAGTTTTAATGAAAATTCAGGTATAGAATTTGTATTTATGATTTCTATATTAATGTTATTTTATAAACCTAAATTTGTTGATTTTGCATACTCAAGCACTATATTAGCTATATTGAGCTTGATATTTAATGCTTTAGCTAACTTGATAAATCAAAAATCATTTATTACTGTTGATATACTATCTCTTATGACATTTATAGGCGTTATATATGTTATTCAAGGTGTATTAATAATAATAGATGGAAGTAGAGGTGCAATTCCTGTATTTACAAGTAAAGAAGGAAAAATAATAGGTGGGTTTTCACTAAATAGATATTGGGCATTACCTATAGCTATTTTTATGATTTTTAATGGGCAAATATCATCAGGAACAGCAATGAATCCCCCTAATTGGTGGCCAATTATTAATCATACCAATATGATTAATATACTAGCTACAGCAATGATAGCAGCAATACCTTTCTATGGGATTATAGGATACAGTGCTGTTACATTTACTAAGAAAAAGAAAGAAAAGTCATTAAGTTCTGGATTAATAGCATTTATTTATGGAGTATCAGTAATAGGAGTGGCTCAGTTAAGTAGCCTTGGAATAATAGGACAAATATTAACAATAATATATGTACCACTTGCTTATGAAGGTATTTTAAGATATCAAAAGAGAGTAGAAGCAAAAGGTGAATATATATATGTTAGTGATGAAGAAGGAATTTCAGTTCTTGAAGTAGCACCTAGTTCTCCGGCATTTGAAGCTGGGATACGAAGGGGAGATAAGATTATAGCTATTAATGATGAAGAGGTTAATTCAGAAACAGATATTTTTAAAATTGCAAAAGAAAGTATATTTAAGTTAAGAATTAAGATAAAAAAAGATGCTGGTAACATTGTTGAATATTTGGTACAACCTAGAAATAAAGGATTAGGGATTTTATTAGTACCTAGAATGGTAAAACAAGAAGACATACTAGGAGTAGGAGCAGATGATTTAAAGAAAGTTCTAGAGGAGCTTAGAAATAAAAAGTAAATAGTTGAAAATTAATGTAGAAACTGCTTTAGGCAGTTTCTTTTGCTATATAAGTTTGATGAAACAAATAAATTCGAGCAACCAAATCAAAGATTTAAAAGGAAACTCACTATTCATATACATTCGTAGGAGTAAGTTCGCCTAGCCAAATATGAAATTTGGAGGCTCACTTATAAAACATTTGAATATGGTAAAAATTAAAAGTAAAATGGTTATATTAGATTATAAAAAGTTTGGAGTTGAAGTAATGGGAGAATTTAAGATACATTCTAAGTTTAAGCCTATGGGAGATCAACCTACGGCTATTGAAAGCTTAACTAATGGTATAGAATCTGGAGAGAAGTTTCAAACATTATTAGGTGTTACTGGATCAGGAAAAACATATACTATGGCAAATATAATTGAAAAGGTACAAAAGCCTACTATTGTTTTGGCTCATAATAAAACTCTAGCAGCACAATTATGCTCTGAGTTTAAGGAGTTCTTCCCAAATAACATAGTAGAATATTTCGTTTCGTACTATGACTACTACCAACCGGAAGCATATGTACCACAAACTGATACATTTATTGAAAAAGATGCTTCTATTAATGATGAAATAGATAAGCTTAGACACTCTGCTACATCTGCATTATTTGAAAGAAGAGATGTAATAATAGTAGCTTCAGTATCGTGTATTTATGGATTAGGTAATCCGGATGAATATAAAAAGCTTACAATATCACTTAGAGTTGGAATGGAAAAAGAAAGAGATGAAATTATTAGAAAGCTAATAGAAATCCAATATGAACGTAATGATATAGATTTTTCTAGAGGGACTTTTAGAGTTAGAGGAGACTCTTTAGATATTGTGCCGGCATCATCTTCTACAAAAGGTATAAGAGTAGAGTTTTTTGGAGATGAGATTGAAAAAATTAGAGAGTTTGATATCTTAACAGGTAAGATATTAGGTGAAAGAGAGCATATAGCTATATTCCCTGCATCTCACTTCGCTGCCTCACAAGAGACTGTGGATAAGGCTATACATAAAATTGAAGATGAACTAGAAGTAAGACTTAAAGAACTTACATCGCAGGACAAATTGTTAGAAGCTCAAAGATTAAGACAAAGAACGAACTTTGATTTAGAAATGATTAAAGAGATGGGATATTGTAGTGGAATAGAGAATTATTCAAGAATATTAGATGGAAGAGACCCAGGAACAGCACCGAAGACTCTTTTAGATTTCTTCCCAGATGATTTCTTAATGTTTATAGATGAAAGTCATGTTACTTTGCCTCAGGTAAGAGCAATGTATGCTGGTGATAGATCAAGAAAGGACTCATTAGTAGAGTATGGATTTAGACTTCCGTGTGCTTATGATAATAGACCTTTAAAATTTCAAGAGTTTGAGAAGAAACTAAATCAAGTAGTATTCGTATCGGCTACACCAGCTCAATATGAGATAGATCATTCAACTAATATTGCAGAGCAAATAATAAGACCTACAGGGTTGCTAGATCCAGTAGTAGAAATAAGACCTGTTACAGGCCAAATAGATGATTTATATGCAGAGATTATTAAAACTACTGAAAGAGGATTTAGAACTCTTGTAACTACACTTACGAAGAGAATGGCAGAAGACTTAACTAAGTATTTAACTGAATTAGGTATAAAAACAACTTATATGCACTCTGATATAGAGACTATAGAAAGAATGAAAATAATTAGAAGTCTAAGATTAGGGGAAGTCGATGTTCTAATCGGAATTAACCTTTTAAGAGAAGGATTAGATATTCCAGAAGTAGCATTGGTTGCAATATTAGATGCTGATAAAGAAGGATTCTTACGTTCAGAAACATCTATGATACAAACTATAGGTAGAGCAGCAAGAAATTCTGAAAGTAAAGTAATAATGTATGCTGATAGAATTACTGGTTCTATGGATAGAGCAATAAAAGAAACTAATAGAAGAAGAGAAATACAAAATCAATATAATGAGGAACATGGAATAGTCCCAAAGACAATTATGAAGGAAGTTAGAGAAGTAATTGAAGCAACTAAAGTTGCAGAGGAATCCTCAGACTACAATACAGGTGAAAAAGTTGAATTATCTGCTAAGGATAAGAAAAAATTAATTAAGCAATATACTGATGAAATGATGGATGCGGCTAAGAATCTTCAATTTGAAAGAGCGGCAGAACTTAGAGATATGATAGAGAAACTAAAGAAATAACGATTGACAATTTCCGAGGAAATATCTACAATTATATACAAACACAAGTTCGAGACTAAAGGTCGAAAATTATGTAAAAAATAAGTAATATACGAAGTGAACTTCGGAGGAACTTTTCATCTATTAACGAAGTTAATACTAAGTGGATTGGAGTAGTTTATGAAGGATAAAATTATTGTAAAGGGCGCAAGAGTACATAACTTAAAGAATGTTTCTTTAGAGATACCAAGAGATAAGTTAATTGTATTTACTGGATTATCTGGTTCTGGAAAGTCTTCATTAGCATTTGATACTTTATATGCTGAAGGTCAAAGAAGATATGTAGAATCTTTATCTGCATATGCAAGACAATTTTTAGGACAAATGAATAAGCCAGATGTTGATTATATCGAAGGATTATCTCCTGCAATTTCTATAGATCAAAAGACAACAAGTAAAAATCCAAGATCTACTGTTGGAACTATAACAGAGATATATGATTATTTAAGATTATTATATGCAAGAATAGGCATTCCACATTGCCCTAAGTGTGGAAAAATTATAACTCAACAAACTGTGGATCAAATTGTTGATAGAGTTATGGATTTAGGTGAAAAAACTAAGATTCAAGTTTTAGCTCCTATAGTAAGAGGAAAAAAAGGAACTCATGAAAAGTTATTAGATAATATTAAAAAGAATGGATATGTTAGAGCCAGAGTTGATGGTGAAATATATGAATTAGCAGAAGATGAGATAAAGTTAGAGAAAAATAAAAAGCATAATATTGAAGCTGTCGTAGATAGACTTATTATAAAAGAAGGAATTGAAGGTAGATTAACTGATTCAATAGAAGCCGCTTTTAAGTTGGCTGATGGATTAGTTGTAATAAATATTATTGGCGGAAAAGACATATTGTTTAGTGAGAATTTTGCTTGTCCTGATTGCGGTATTAGTATTAATGAGCTAGAACCAAGACTATTCTCTTTTAATACACCTTTTGGAAAATGTGATAGATGTGATGGGTTAGGAACTTTAATAGAGCTTGATCCTAATCTAGTAATTCCTAATAGAGAATTAAGCATTATGGAAGGCGCTATAGCAACTTGGGGAGAAGGAAGACTTAAGGAAGATTCATGGACTTTTGCTATATTAAAAGCTTTAGCTAAAGAATATGATATAGATTTAAATAGACCAGTAAAGGAATTAAGTAAAAAGGAATTAGATTTAATTCTTTACGGAACTAATGGAAAGAAGTTAACTGTAGAATATGTAAAGGATGGAGTGAAATCTAAATACCTTTATTCATATGAAGGTGAGTTAAATGCCTTAGAAAGAAGATATAGAGAAACTAACTCAGATCTTATCAAAGGTGAAATTGAGCAGTATATGAGCAATAATAAGTGTCCTAAATGTAAGGGAGCTAGATTAAATAATGAAGCTTTAGCTGTTACTATTGGTGATAAAAATATTTATGAATTCACAACATTGTCAATAAAAGAAGAACTTGAATTTATAAATAAAGTAGAGCTATCTGATAAGGAAAAGGTAATATCAGAGCAAGTATTAAAAGAGATAAAAAGCAGGTTAAATTTCCTATTAAATGTGGGATTAGATTACTTAAATCTAGCTAGAAGTTCAGGAACTTTATCTGGAGGAGAATCTCAAAGAATAAGACTAGCTACTCAAATAGGTTCAGCGCTTATGGGAGTTTTATATATTTTAGATGAACCAAGTATAGGGCTTCACCAAAGAGATAATGATAGACTTATTGAGACTCTTAAGAACTTAAGAGATGTTGGGAATACTGTTATAGTAGTTGAACATGACGAAGATACTATGAGAGAGGCTGATTTTATAGTTGATATTGGACCAAGAGCAGGAGAACATGGTGGAGAAATTATAGCAGCAGGACCTGTTGATGTAATTAAAGAGTGTAAAGAGTCTATAACTGGTCAATATTTAACAGGTAAAAAGGAAGTTAAGGTTCCAGAAGTAAGAAGAGAGGGTAATGGAAACTTTATAACCGTAACTGGCGCTAAGGAAAATAACTTAAAGAATGTATCGGTTAAGATTCCTCTTGGAGTTTTAACTATGATAACTGGTGTTTCAGGGTCAGGAAAGAGTACCTTAGTAAATGAAATATTATATAAAGGATTAAATAGAATAATAAATAAGAGTAAAAATCCAGTTGGTCAACATAAAGAAATAACAGGATTTGAGAATATAGATAAGATTATAGACATTGATCAAAGCCCTATAGGAAGAACTCCTAGGTCGAATCCAGCAACTTATACAGGGACTTTTGATATAATAAGAGAATTATTCTCACAAACAACAGAAGCTAAGATGAGAGGCTATAAGCCAGGGAGATTTAGCTTTAATGTTAAAGGTGGAAGATGTGAGGCTTGTACAGGAGATGGAATAATTAAAATAGAAATGCAATTCCTTTCTGATGTATATGTTCCTTGCGAAGTTTGTAAAGGAAAGAGATATAATAGAGAGACATTAGAGGTAAAATATAAAGGTAAAAACATTGATGATATATTAAATATGACAGTGGAAGAAGCCTTAGAGTTCTTTGAAAATATACCTAGAATCAAGAATAAGATCCAAACTTTATATGATGTAGGGTTAGGATATATAAGATTAGGTCAACCTTCAACTCAATTATCTGGTGGTGAAGCACAAAGAATTAAGTTAGCATTTGAACTGTCTAAGAGAAGTACTGGAAAGACTTTATATATTTTAGATGAACCTACTACAGGACTTCATGTAGATGATGTAAATAGGTTAGTTGAGATATTACAAAGATTAGTTGATGCAGGTAATACTGTAGTTGTTATTGAGCATAACTTAGATATGATAAAATGTGCTGATTATATAGTAGATCTTGGTCCTGAAGGTGGAGATAAGGGTGGAACTATAATTGCAACAGGTACGCCTGAAGAGATTGCTAAGGTAGATAAGTCTTACACTGGAAAATATCTTAAAAAGATATTAAGATAGCGGTCAATATCTTGTTATTTTTTTAGATAACATTTAATATATAATGGTAAATATAAGAAAATATGAGGTGGACAAATGAATATAAGTAAGCTGATTACATTTGCATCAGGGATAGTATTTATCATAATCCTATATTTAATAATATATTATGCATTAAAAATAATGTACAAGGATGTTAAAACAGGAGGAAAGAAAAATACAAATCCAAACTTAAATAAATATGGTCTTGAAATTACAAAAGCTGGTGGAAATGAAGACCTTGAAGAAGAATCAGTAATGTTAATAAGAGGTGATGTAACAATAGGTAGAATGGACGATAATTCTATTATATTATCAGAACCATTCGTATCAGGACATCATGCTAGAGTGTATGCAAAAAACAATACATTATATATTGAAGACTTAAATAGTACAAATGGTATATATGTGAATGAGGAAAAGGTTGAAGGAAAAATAAAACTTACAACGGGTGATGAAATAAAAATAGGAAGTGCAATTTTTACAGTACTAAGAGCAGATAAGCTTTAGGGGTGAATTAAATGAAAGTATTGAAAAGAGAAAAAAAGCTATTAAGATTAATATACTTATTATGCTTACTGCTTTTTGTGAATCTAGGTTTTTTAGAACAACCTTATGATAAATTTGCAATAATTATGGGAGTTATTTTATGTGTCTTAATAGGATACTCTCATTTTGTAATAAGGAGATTTTATCCAGATGGGGATAAATTCATCCTTATTTTTGCAAGTACATTAGCTGTCATAGGAATAGCAACTTTGTATAGATTAGATAAGATGTTAGCAATAAAGCAGTTAGTATGGGTTACTCTAGGATTGATTGGGTACATATTGATAGTAGCTATATTGCCTGATTTAAGAAGTTTTGCTAAGTATAAAAAAGTATATATGATAATAACTTTAATATTAATGCCATTAGCATTGATATTTGGTAATCCAGATATAGGTGGAGCAAAGAACTGGATAGAAATAGGTCCATTTATGTTTCAGCCATCAGAGTTTGGAAAGATAGCGTTAGTTTTATATCTAGCCTCAGCTTTAGCAACTTATGAGGATAAGAAAAACTTTAAGGAAGACTTTATGGGATTGCTACAACCTGCATTGGTGAGTATGTTCTCACTTGCTTGTATGGTGTTACAAACAGATTTAGGGTCTGCCTTAATATTCTTCGGTATATCAGTAACTATGTTATATGTAGCTACAGGTAAAAAGAAGTATGTATTTACGTGTCTAGGATTATCAGCAGTTGGAGCTACTGCTGCGTATTTTTTATTTGGTCACGTAAAAAGAAGAGTAATGGTATGGAGAAATCCATGGGCTTATAGATATGATGAGGGTCTGCAAATAGTTCAGGGGTTATATGGAATTGCTTCAGGAGGACTATTTGGAACTGGACTAGGGCAGGGATATCCAGAGTATATACCTGTTAATGATTCGGATTTTATTTATGCAGTTATATGTGAGGAATTTGGAATTATATTTGCTGTAGGTATTATGATACTTTATTTCTTATTATTCTATAGGGGAATAAGAGCAGCTTTTGTTACTGATGATAAGTTCTCACAATTAATAGCAGTAGGATTTAGTACAATGATAGCATGTCAAACACTAGTTATAATAGGTGGAATATTTGCAGTAATACCACTTACAGGTATAACTTTACCTATCATAAGTTACGGTGGTTCTTCGATTTTAACTACATTTTTTGCATTAGGAATATTGCAGAAAATTTCTGAGGAGGCGTAAAGGATGAATGATTTAGGTAAAAGTGTGAGACATATTATGACTATATTTTTATTTTGTTTTATTGCTTTAATATCATATATAGCATATTTTCAAGTGTTTAAAGGTCCTGATATAGCAAATGACTCAGGAAATGTTAGATTATGGGCAAAAAGAAATGAAATATTAAGAGGTAGCATTTACGATAGAAATGGAACAGAATTAGCAACAAGCGAAAGAATAGATGAAAAATCTCAACAAAGAAATTATCTATATGGAAACTTGTTTGTTCATCCATTGGGATATATAGATCAAACATATGGACTAAGTGGTTTAGAAGAAACTTATGATAATGAATTAAGCAATTATAGTACATTTAGAAATGGAATAAATGACTTTTTAGATACTGTTCATCCAAAAGATTTTATAAGAAATTTAAAAGAAGATAAGGCTAATACAGGTAGTTTTAACTTTAAGGAGAATTTCAAGACATTTATTGATGATATGAACTTTGGAATGCTTGTTGGAAAATCAGATAGTAAGGAAGGTAATGGAATAGTAACAACTTTAGATACTGCACTTCAACAAGTTGCTTATGATGCATTAGGAGATAATAAAGGATCTGTAGTAGCTATAAATCCTAAGACAGGAGAAATTTTAGCTATGGTATCTAAACCAACATTTAATCCTAATGATTTAGATGCAGAGATAGAGAAGGCTAATGCAGGAAGTGGAGATGATACTCCTCTTATAAATAGAGCTATAGATGGGGTATATCCTCCGGGGTCAGTATTTAAAACAGTAACATTATCAAGTGCTCTAGAGAATATTCCAGGAATAGCAGAAAGACAATTTGATGATGAAGGAAAAATAACATTTGATGATGGAACAGAGCTAAATAATTTTGCTTATGAAGTTCATGGAATTATAGATTTAAGAAGGGCTTATAGAGTTTCAAGTAATGTTGTATTTGGTAGTTTAGGTATGGAATTAGGAAATGAAAAATTAAAGGATACAGCAGAAAGCTTTGGATTTAATTCAGTAATTAAAGGTGAAGGATTTACAGCTACAGCAAGCCAATTCCCAACATTAAAAGAATATGAAAAAGGTAATATGGCTCAAAGTGGAATAGGGCAAGGTTCAGTATTATCAACACCAATACAAATGGCATTAGTTACAGCAGCAGTAGCAAATGATGGAGTCCTAATGAAGCCAAAACTAGTAAATAGTATAGTAGATAAGAATGGAAATGTTGTTAGAAATATATCTAGTGAAGAAATACGTCAAGCTATTCCTTCAGATGTAGCTGCGACAGTAAAAGATTATATGAAATATCTTGTAGATAATAATACTCACAGATGGCCAGCTTTTGAGGGAACAAATGCTGGTGGTAAAACTGGTACAGCAGATTATAATCTACCTGATGGAACAGAGGCAGTACCACATGGATGGTTTATTGCTGCAGCACCTATGGACGATCCACAAATTGCAGTAGCAGTTATAGTTGAAAATGGAGAAAGTGGTGCAGGATCAGCAGCAGTAATAGCTAGCCAAGTAGTACGACAAGCAGTTTTAGGATATTAGTTCAGTGACAAGTGAAAAGTGGCAAATGACAAGTTAAGGTAGAAGCTGATATATAGTTTCGGAAATTTATGTTTTAAAGTCAGCTATGCTGAATTTATTCTTAAATTTTTAATTTGTCACTTGTCACTTTTAATTGATTTTGGAGGTGATTAAATGTTTGATTTTGAGTATCATCTAAAGAATCTTCCTGATAAGCCTGGTGTTTATATGATGAAGAATTCTTTAGGAGAGGTTATATATGTTGGAAAAGCTAAGGTTTTAAAGAATAGAGTTAAAAGTTATTTTCAAAATTCTAAAAATCACTCTGAAAAGGTTAGGGTTATGGTTAAAAACATAGCTGAATTTGAGTACATAGTAACTGATTCTGAAATGGAAGCTTTAATTTTAGAATGTAATTTAATTAAGAAGTATAGTCCTAGATACAATATATTATTAAAGGATGATAAGTTTTATCCATTTATAAAAGTAACGCTTCAAGATGATTTTCCTAAGGTTTTTGTAACTAGAAATTATGCGAAGGATGGAAGTAAGTACTTTGGTCCATATACTAATGGAACTGCGGTTTATGAAACTATAAATCTTATTAATAAGATATTTCCAATAAGAACTTGTAAGCTTTCTATAAAGGAAAATGGAGAGAAGTATAGGCCTTGTTTAAACTATCATATTAAAAAGTGTCTGGGACCTTGTGGTGGACATATATCAAAAGCAGAATACAGAAAGATGATAGATAATATTATAGATATCTTAAGTGGAAAAGATAATGTAGTAATTAAAGAGCTTAAGTCAAAGATGGAAGAAGCATCTATGAATTTAGAGTTTGAAAAGGCAGCAGGATATAGAGATAAAATTTTAGCTATAGACGCGATTGTTGAAAAGCAAAAGATATTTAAGACAATGGAAGGTGATGAAGATTTTATCAATGTAGACCAAGATGAGAAAGATAGCTGTATTCAAGTATTCTTTTCTCGTGATGGAAAGATTTTAGGAAGAGAACACTTTATATTTGAAAATACAGCAAATGAAAGTCTTGAAGAACTTCTGCAAGAGTTTATAACTTCATTTTATTCAGGAACAGCCAAGGTTCCGAGGACAATATATGTACCAGCTATACAGGATGAAGAATTAATAGAAGAATATTTATCTATAAAAAGAGGATCAAGGGTATTTGTTAAGGTTCCTCAAAAGGGAATGAAAAAAGAAATGCTTGAAATGGTTAAGAATAACGCTAAGATAACTTTAGAAAAGTTTAAAGATAAGTATTTTAGAGAAAAAGAAATAAATAGGATTTCTTTAGAGGAATTACAAAAATTATTAGATTTAGAAAATTGGCCATCAAGAATTGAGGCTTACGATATATCAAATATTCAAGGAGTAGACTCAGTAGGAACTATGATAGTCTTTGAGGAAGGTAGATCTAAAAATAGTGATTATAGAAGATTTAAAATAAAGACAGTAAAAGGTGCAAATGACTATGATAGTATGAGAGAGATACTTACAAGAAGATTTACTCATGGGTTAGAAGAAATAAAGGCTATACAAGAAAGTAAAATAAAATTTTCTGCTGGAAAATTTTCTGTATTCCCAGATTTAATCATGATGGATGGGGGAAAAGGGCAAGTAAATGTTGCCATTGAAGTATTAAAAGAGCTTAATATAGACATACCTGTTTGTGGATTGGTTAAGGATGACAAACACCAAACAAGAGGAATTGTATATAATAATACAGAATTAATTATTAATAGATCATCAAATTTAATGCAGATGATAAGAAGAATTCAAGATGAAGTTCATAGATTTGCAATTACTTATCATAGAAGTTTAAGAGATAAGAGAACTCTACATTCAATATTAGATGATATACCATATGTAGGTGAAAAACGAAGAAGAGCTTTACTTATGAAGTTTGGAAGTGTAGATAAAATAAAAGAAGCTACTCTTGAAGAAATTCTAGAAACACCATCGATAGATAAAAAAGCTGCTGAAAGTATATATAACCACTTTAATGGAAATAAATAGAATATACTCTAAAGCACTTGTTAAATATTAGTATTTAATTTATACTATTTAACTATGAAGAATATTGAAAAGTAAGGAGTCAATAATGAATAAGTATAATAATTATGTTAATTTATTTACTACTTTTTATAGTGATGAAGACGTTAAAATAGATGAGAAATTAAGCCAATATGTTAATTTTAAAGTAGGTGGACCTGCTGATATATTAGTAACTCCTAGAAATAAGGAGCAAATAGTAAAGACAGTTACTATTTGTAAGGAAAATAATATACCTTTTTATGTTATAGGAAACGGATCAAACTTATTAGTTAAAGATGGTGGATTTAGGGGCGTAGTTATATCTTTAACTAAGGTAAGCAATATAACTGTAGACGGAGAAAGAATTGAAGCAGAATGTGGAGCTATGTTAAAGCAAGTTTCAGATAAAGCTGTTGAAAATTCACTAACAGGTTTTGAGTTTGCTTGTGGTATTCCTGGAACTGTAGGTGGAGCTGTGTTTATGAATGCAGGTGCTTATAATGGAGAAATGTCACAAATTATTGAAAGTGCAAATGTTATAGATGAGAATGGTGAAGTGATTACTTTAACCAATGAAGAATTAGAGTTAGGGTATAGATCATCTATAGTTATGAAAAAAGGATATGTAGTTTTATCTGCAACTTTTAAGCTTGAAAAAGGAACTATAAAGTCTATAAAGGATTTAGTTGATGACTTAACAGGGAAAAGAGAGTCAAAGCAACCGCTTGAGTATCCATCAGCAGGAAGTACATTTAAGCGTCCAGAAGGATATTTTGCAGGTAAATTGATACAAGATGCAGGATTAAAAGGATGTAGTATTGGTGGTGCAGCAGTATCAGAGAAGCATTCGGGATTTGTTATAAATAAAGGCGGAGCCACTGCTAAAGATATATTAGATTTAATACATCATATTCAGGATGAAGTTAAGAGACAATTTGGAGTAGAACTTCACACTGAAGTAAGAATAATCGGAGAAGATCTATAATTTAAATTTATAAAATAAAGGTTTATCTTAGTTTAAAGCAAGATAAACCTTTTGTATTTTATAATTTACCTATTGAATATGTTGAAATAGGTAAATTAAAATATTATCTTAGCTTTCACAATGAATCATTCTATAATTTTTTATAGTATATGATTGATGATTTGGGCGTTACATAAAGTAATATAAGTATGTTTATGTTAATATATAAAATTGTTTATATGCTATATTATGATATAATTTAATAGTAAAATAATTGTAGTTAAGATAGATTAATATTTGTATTTATAAATTAAGTTTTAAGGATTAAATAGTAATTTTATAGATAAATCTTAATTCTTAATCGTTAACTCTTAACTAAAATAAAGTGGAGGTAAAAGATGAGGTTTATTATAGTAACTGGATTATCAGGTGCAGGAAAATCAGAAGCAACTAATAGTTTAGAAGATATGGGATATTTTTGTGTGGATAACCTTCCACCAACACTAATAACAAAGTTTGCCGATGTGTGCAAGCAAAGTGATGGGAAAATTGATAAGGTAGCATTAGTTATAGATATACGTGGAGGAATATTCTTCGATGATTTATTTGATAGCTTAAAGGAATTATCTAAGGAACAATTTAAATATGAAATACTATTTTTAGACACATCTGATGAAGTTCTTGTTAAGAGGTTTAAAGAAAAGAGAAGAAGTCATCCATTATCACCAGGTGGAAGAGTGATAACTGGAATAGAACTTGAAAGGGAAAAGTTAAAGGAAGTAAAAGAAAAGGCTGATATAATAATTGATACATCTAAGTATGCTATAAAGGATTTAAGAGAAGAAATGCTTAAGAATTTTGGAGATGTAGAAGCTCCACAAAAGCAATTATCAATAACTGTATTAAGCTTTGGATTTAAGTATGGAATACCTGTTGATTCAGATTTAGTATTTGACGTAAGATTTATACCTAATCCTTTTTATATTCCAAAGTTAAAGCCTTATTCAGGTAATGATGAACCAGTTAAAGATTATGTATTACAACAAGAGGAAACAAAGGTATTTTTAGAAAAAACTATAGATATGTTACAATTTTTAATACCAAACTACAATAAAGAAGGAAAACGTCAGCTTATAGTATCGGTAGGATGTACAGGGGGAAGACATAGATCTGTAGCCATAGCAAATTCTATATATAAAAAGTTACATGAGAGTAACTATAATGTGTATGTTGAGCATAGGGATATTAAAGAGGATGTTCATAAGGGAGATAAAAAGTTATGATACTTGATTACTTGATGAAGCCAGGAGCAAGGATAAAAAGATGGGTGTTACTTGGTTTTGTCGGAACTATGCTACTTTCATTAGGGGTAGGAGAAATATTTATTCATAAAGGATATGACTTAACTAGTAAAATGGTGTTTATATTTTTAGCGTTACTAGGAATAGTAGTTATAGTTATATCTATATCTGAGGGGCTTAAGTCGATATTAAGATTAATTAATAGTGACAAGATAAATATAACTATTAATGATAAAGATGTAGAAGATTTAATAGACGATGAGAGACTTTTAGTGAGCGGACCAAAGATAGTGGTTGTTGGTGGAGGAACAGGTCTTTCAACTATGCTTAGAGGGCTTAAGAAATATACTAACAATATAACTGCAATAGTAACTGTTGGAGATGATGGTGGAGGTTCTGGTAAGATAAGAGAAGACTTTGGAATGCTTCCTCCGGGAGATATACGTAACTGTATATTAGCACTAGCTGATACTGAACCAATAATGGAAAAGTTATTACAATATAGATTTAAAGAAGGAAGTCTTGAAGGACAAAGCTTTGGTAATTTATTTTTGGCTGCAATGGCTGGGATAAGTGATAATTTTGAAGAGGCTGTCCAAAGAATGAGTTCAGTACTTGCTGTTACTGGTAAAGTATTACCTGTAACTCTAGATGATATGAAGCTTGTAGCTATATTAGAGAATGGTGATAAGATTGATGGAGAGTCAAGAATACCTGATGAAGCTATAGCAAGAAAATCTAAGATAAAGAAACTCATGATAAATCCTAAAAATGCTAAGCCTTTAGTAGACGCGCTTAAGGCAATAGAAGAAGCAGATGCTATTATAATGGGACCTGGAAGTCTTTATACAAGTATAATTCCTAACATGTTAGTAACTGATATAGCAGATACTATATGTAATAGCGATGCAATAAAAATATATATATCAAATATAATGACTCAACCAGGAGAAACAGATGATTTTGCTGCATCAGACCATTTAAGGACTTTAATAAATTATGGTGGAAAGAAATGTGTTCAATATGTTATAGCTAACAATGGAATTATTCCAGAAGATATTGAATCAAGATACTTAAAAGAAGGATCTAAGCTAGTTGAATTAGATAGAGATAAAATAAAGAGCTTAGGTGTTGAAATAGTTGAAGATAATTTAGTAAAGATAACTAAGGGTTATGTGAAACATGATTCAGAGTATTTAGCTGAGATAATAATGAAAACAGTAATAGAAAAAGAATTAAAGTTGGATAAAGAAAAAATTATTGAATATGCTTATTCACTACAAAAAATGAGAGAAAGAAATAATAAGTAGTTAATATGTTTTAGAATTAATAAGTTCTTTTATAGTAAAATATGCCTTCGAAATTAACAGTAGAAGGCATATTTTTATTTTAAATATATTATAATAATTTTATTTTTAAATTAATCTAAGTACATTTCTCTAAGAAAGTTATATTTATCCTTTAATACTTACTGTTTTTCTATGACACAGTTGGCTCAGTTTATGATATAATAAAATATATATTTAAACATAGTTAGGAGAAATAGAAGTATGTCGTTTTCATCAAAAGTTAAAGGAGAAATATGTAGGTATATAGACATATCTAAAGAAGAGGCTTTAGCTGAAATATCAGCAATAATGAAGGTAAGTGGAACTATTGGATTCAGTGGTAAAGGCCTTAGTTTTAAAATAACTACAGAAAATCCAGCATCAGCAAGACATATATTTACGATATTAAAAGATTATTTTGATATACACTCAAAACTTCTAGTTAAAAAAAGTAATTCCCTAAAGAAGAACAATATTTATATGGTTCTTATAGAAGAATATATGGGAGTAAGAGATTTACTTAAAGAGACAGGAATCTTTAAAGAAGTTGATGATGTATTGACTATAGATTATACTATCGAACCTGAGATGGTTAAAACAGAAGAGCTTAAGAGAGCATATATAAGAGGAGCATTTATCGGAGGGGGAAGTATTAGTAACCCAGAAAAGACATATCACTTAGAGTTTGTTACTCATAGTGAAGAATATGCAGTTCAATTATGTAAGCTAATAAACTCTTTTGGATTAAGCTCAAAGGTGATTCAAAGAAAGAACAGTTTTATAATTTATATTAAGGAAGGTGAACAAATAGTTGATCTTCTAAATATAGTTGGTGCTCATACTTCATTATTAGAGCTTGAAAACATAAGAATAATGAAAGAAATGAGAAATAACGTAAATAGATTAGTTAACTGCGAAACTGCGAACTTAAGTAAAACAGTAAATGCAGCTGTAAGACAGGTAGAAAGTATAAAGCTTATTCAAAGTACAATAGGATTACAAAGATTACCTAAAAACTTAAGAGAAGTAGCAGAGTTAAGATTAAGTTATCCTGATGAGTCATTAAAGGAATTAGGAGAAATGCTAGATCCACCAGTAGGTAAATCAGGAATTAATCATAGATTAAGAAAAATAGAAAAAATAGCAGAAGAAGTGAGATCAGGAAACTACTAATTCAATTAAGAGTTAAGAATTAATAGTTAAAAGTTAAGGAATAAATTCAGCTAATGCTGAATTTTGAAATTGATTTTTTATTTTAAAGAAACTACGAAGTAGTTTTATCATTAACTCTTAATTATTAACTATTAACTATTTAAAGGGGTGAGAGGATGTATACACATATAGTATTTTTTAAGTTAAACCAACCTACTAATGATAATATAGAGTTTGTTAAGAAGACTCTTTTAAGTATGAAAGGTAATATTTCTGAGTTAAGACATCTAGAAGTTGGTGTAGATGATATAAGAAGTGAAAGAAGCTATGATATTGCATTAATTACTAAGTTTGATAATAAAGAAGATTACCTTTCTTATGATGTAAATGAATATCATGTTGAAAAAGTAAAGAAGGTTATTAAACCTTATATAGAAATATCAAAGACAGTAGACTATTTTATGTAGCCTTCGGCTAGGTTAAGGTTTTTATACTCAAAAGATGAAAAGTGCCTGTGGCAGGGGAAAAACTTTGATGACGCAAAGGGTGAAAAATGCCTAGTTGCAGGCTAAAAGTTTTGTTGATACAAAAGTGGAAAAGTGATTAACATCAAAAAATAGTATAAAAGTTGAATATATATTGTTAAAAGTGAGGTGATACTTTGGGAGAAAGAAAGTTTTGTCATCTACATCTTCATAGTGAGTATAGCTTACTAGATAGTTCTGCTAAGATAAAGAAGATTATCTCAAGGGCTAAAGAACTTGGTATGGAGAGTATAGCACTTACTGACCATGGGGTTATGTATGGATGTGTCGCTTTTTATAAAGAAGCAAAAGCTCAGGGAATAAAGCCAATACTAGGTTGTGAAGTTTATGTAGCAGCAAAGTCTAAAGATATTAAGATAAATGATAAAGATAATAGTACACATCATTTAGTTTTATTAGTTAAGGATGAAGTTGGATATGAAAATCTTATGAATATAGTATCAACAGCATCTATAGATGGTTTTTATTATAAGCCAAGAGTTGACCATGATTTTTTAAGACAGCATAGTGAAGGGCTTATAGCATTAAGTGCTTGTCTTGGAGGAGAAGTTCAAAGCTGGATTTTAAAAGAAAATTATGAAAAGGCAAAAGAGGTAGCATTACTTTATAAAGATATTTTTAATGGTGACTTTTATTTAGAAATACAAGACCATGGAATGCAGGAACAAAGAAAGGTTATTGATACTAATATTAAACTTTCTAAAGAAACGGGAATACCTTTAGTAGCTACCAATGATGTTCATTACATAAATAAAAGTGATTCGAAGGCACATGATATATTAATGTGTATTCAAACAGGAAAGACTGTTGATGATGTTAACAGAAGAAGATATCCATCAGATCAATTTTATTTAAAGTCCCAAGAGGAAATGTATGATTTGTTTTCATACGCTCCTGAAGCTTTAGAAAATACAGTTAAGATTGCAGAACAATGTAATTTTGATTATGAATTTCACGTTTCTAAGCTTCCAAATTTCCCAGTACCAGAAGAATATAACACTCATTTTGAATATTTAGAAGAGGTTTGTTTTGCTGGTCTTATAGATAGATATGATGTATTTAATGATTTTAAAGATAAGCCAATAGATCTTAAAGCTATAAGAGAGTTTTGTAATTCTAATGAGGAAGCTTTAAGTTATGTTGAACGTCTTAATTATGAACTTGGAGTAATAGATCAGATGGGATATGTCGATTACTTCTTAATAGTTTGGGATTTTATAAAGTATGCAAATGATAATGGGATTCCAACAGGACCGGGAAGAGGATCTGCGGCCGGATCAATAGTTGCATATACTTTAGGTATAACAAAAATAAATCCGATAAAATACAGCTTGCTCTTTGAAAGGTTTTTAAATCCGGAAAGAGTTAGTATGCCGGATATTGATTCGGATTTTTGTTATGAAAGAAGACAAGAAGTAATTGATTATACTGTTGAGAAATATGGAAAGAAAAATGTATCTCAGATAATTACTTTTGGTACTATGGCACCAAGAGTTTGTATTAGAGACGTTGGAAGAGCTATGAACTATTCATACTCAGAGGTTGACAGAATAGCTAAGATGATTCCTACTATGCTTGGGATAACTATTGAAAAGTCTTTAGAGTTAAATCCAGAGCTTAAGAAAGCTTATGATACAGAAGAGCGAGTAAAAACTTTAATAGATGTTAGTAAGACCTTAGAGGGGTTACCTAGACACTCATCTACTCATGCGGCTGGTGTGGTTATAGCATCAAAACCACTTGTAAAGTATGTACCTTTACAGAAAAATGATGAATCTATAGTAACTCAGTTTGATATGACAACTCTTGAAGAGCTTGGATTATTAAAGATGGATTTCCTTGGACTTAGAACCTTAACTGTTATGAATGACGCTGTTAAGATGATTAAGATAAATCAGGGAATAGATATAGATTTAGATAAGATAGATTTTGATGATAAAGGTGTTTACAAGATGATCGGTGAAGGAAAGACAGCAGGTGTATTCCAGTTAGAATCGCCAGGTATGGTGTCTTTCATGAAGGAGCTTAAGCCCGATTGTCTTGAGGATATTATAGCCGGAATATCGCTATATAGACCAGGTCCTATGGCAGAAATTCCAAGATACATAGAAGGTAAGAAAAATAAAGATAGTGTACATTATGAGACCCCAGAACTTGAAAGTATTCTAGATGTTACGTATGGAGTAATGGTATATCAAGAACAAGTTATGGAAATAGTTAGAAAGCTGGGAGGATATTCTCTTGGTAGAAGTGATATGGTTAGAAGAGCCATGTCAAAGAAGAAGCATAGTGTTATGGAGCAGGAAAGAAAGAATTTCATATATGGTATCGTTGATGATGAAGGAAATGTTGAGGTTCCTGGATGTTTAAGAAATGGAATTTCAGAAGAAGCTGCAAATAAAATATTTGACTCAATGATGGATTTTGCGTCTTATGCTTTTAATAAATCACATGCTGCGGCGTATGCAGTAGTTGGATATCAGACTGCATATCTAATGTATTATTATCCTGTTGAGACTATTGCAGCGATGTTAAATTCGGTTATGGGAACTGCTGAAAAAGTAGCTCATTATATAAATTTTGCAGAAAGTCAAGGGATACAAGTACTTCCCCCTGCAATAAATGAGAGTTACTCAAAGTTTACTGTTAAAGGCGATACTATAAGATTTGGATTGGCTGCAATAAAGAATGTTGGATTTAATGTAGTTGAAAGTATAGTAGCTTCAAGAAGTGATAAAGGTAGATTTGAATCTTTAGTAGATTTTATAAATAAGATAGATTTATCAGCTATTAATAAAAGAGCTGTTGAAAGCTTAATAAAGGCTGGAGCCTTTGATGAGTTCAAAATATTTAGATCAAAGCTTTTAGCTGTATATGAAAAGGTAATGGATAGTGTATCTAATGAAAAGAAGAGAAATATAGAGGGGCAGATAAGTCTTTTTGGTTTAGTTGAAGAAAATATAAATGAGCCAGAAGTAAATTATCCTAATATAAATGAATTTTCAAAGAACAACTTATTAGCTATGGAAAAAGAAATGACAGGTATGTATTTGACAGGACATCCATTAGATGAATATGTCCAAAGCTTAAAAATGTATACTTCCATAAGTGTAGATAAAATTTATAAGTCACAACAAGCTCACTTAGAGGGGGTTGATGATGATGAGTATTCTATCCATGATGAAGACAAAGTAATACTAGGTGGTATTATTTCTGAAGTAAATCAAAAGGTAACCAGAAGTAATACAATTATGGCTTTTATAAAGCTAGAGGATTTAAGCGGTAGCATAGAAGTAATAGTGTTCCCTAAGACTTTAGATAAAGTAAGGGACTTAATTACAGTAGATAGTATGGTTGTTATTAAGGGTAGAGTAAGCATGAAGGAAGACGAACCAGTTAAGCTTATATGTGAAACAATAGAACCTTTAGAAAAAGTAAATTCATCAAAATTATTTATAAGGGTTGAAAATCTTGCAAAAGCAAAACAAACTAAACCTAATTTGATACATATAGCATCTCAACATAAAGGGGATACAGCTATATATGTATTTACAGCAGATGATAGAAAAAATTATAGAATGCCTAGAGAAATGTGGGTAAATATTAATAATGAATTATTAGATCAACTATATAAAGTATATGGTGAAGAAAATATAAAAATAATAGAATAAGAGGCTAAAAATTACCTCTTATTTTATTATTATGAAAATTTACAAAAAATAATAAAAATATGGAAATAGTATAGCACATTTAAAATGACAAAGTTTACAATTAACATTAATGGAAATGAATAACTAAATAGTGGTCATATATACTGTTATATGTATTTAAATAGTATATAATTTCGTCAAAATTAGGGTATAATAGACATAGAAGTCAAGATTCTATCGATAAAAAACTACAAATTAGATGGTTATTTTAGTTGCATTACTTTATGTTTGCAAGTAAAATAAATAAAGGTAATAAAAAGTTAATAATAAAATAATAATATAGAGGAATATTTCAAACTAGGTGGGACATGCACAGACCACCATGGTGACGAGGAGGAATATTTTATGAGTATCAAAAAGATAGCTATTTTAACTAGTGGTGGGGATGCACCTGGAATGAATGCAGCAATAAGAGCTGTTGTTAGAACTGCACTACATCATGGGTTAGAAGTAGTTGGAGTTCAAAGAGGATATGCAGGATTAATTAATGGTGAATTATTTGAAATGGATAGATCATCAGTATCAGACATAATACATAGAGGTGGTACAATATTAAGAACTGCTAGATGTCTAGAATTTAAACAAGAAGAAGTAAGAAAAGAAGCTGCTGAATTATTAGCACAAAATGGTGTTGACGCTTTAGTTGTTATAGGTGGAGATGGTTCTTTCATGGGAGCTAAATTACTATCTAAACTAGGTGTTAAGACTATAGGTCTACCAGGAACTATTGACAATGATTTAAGCTATACAGATTACACAATAGGATTTGATACAGCTTTAAACACTGTTATAGAAGGTGTAGATAAAATAAGAGATACTTCAAGTTCTCACGAAAGAGTTTCTATCGTAGAAGTTATGGGAAGAAATTGTGGAGACTTAGCTCTTTATGCAGGTGTTGCTTGTGGAGCTGAATACACAATAACTCCAGAAAAAGGATTCGATAAAGACGAATTATGTGAAGTAATTAAAGAAGGTAAAGAAGTTGGAAAAATCCATAACTTAGTTTTATTAGCAGAAGGTATTGGTGGAGCTTATGACTTAGCTAAATACGTTGAAGCGCAAACAGGAATTGAAACAAGAGCAACTATATTAGGTCACATTCAAAGAGGTGGATCTCCATCAGCATTTGATAGAGTTTTAGCTTCAAGAATGGGATCAAAAGCTGTTGAAGTTTTACTAGAAGGAAAAACTTCAAGAGTTATTGGAATAAAAGAAAATCAAATCTTTGACCAAGATATAGATGAAGCTTTAGCTTTAGGTAGAAAATTTGATGAAAAATTATTCTCTATTTCAGAGGAAATATCAAAGTAACAAACATTGTTAATAGATATAAAAACTAAATCATGAAGGAGTGTTATTTACATGAGAAAAACTAAAATAATATGTACTATAGGTCCAACTAGTGAAAAACCAGAAGTATTATCACAAATAATTGAAGCAGGAATGAACGTTTCAAGACACAACTTTTCACATGGTGATCATGCAGAACATGCAGAGAGAATTAATTTAGTTAAGGAATTAGCTAAGAAGCACAATAAAGAAATTGCTGTTATGTTAGATACTAAAGGGCCAGAAATAAGAACTGGTAAATTCGATCCTAAGAAGGTTGAATTAAAAGCAGGAGATAAATTCACTGTACACGCAGGTGGAGATGTTATAGGTAACACTCAAGAATGTTCAGTAACTTATGCTGGATTAGCTAATGATGTTAAACCAGGAGATACTATATTAATAGATGACGGTTTAGTTGGATTAACAGTTGAATCAATCGAAGGAAACAAAATACACTGTGTTGTTCAAAATACAGGATTTGTTGCTACTCATAAGGGAGTTAACGTTCCAGGAGTATCAATTAAATTACCAGCTTTAACTGAAAAAGATATAGCTGACTTAAAATTCGGTTGTGAAATGGGAGTTAACGCTGTTGCTGCATCATTCATAAGAAAAGCATCAGACGTAGAAACTATAAGAGAAATATTAAAGGAAAATGGTGGAGAGCACATCCTAATAATCTCTAAAATAGAAAACCAAGAAGGTGTTGATAACATCGATTCAATTATCGAAGTTTCAGACGGTATAATGGTTGCTAGAGGAGATCTAGGAGTTGAAATACCATTCGAAAAATTACCAGCAGTTCAAAAGATGATGATTGAAAAATGTAACCATGCTGGAAAGATAGTTGTTACTGCAACTCAAATGTTAGACTCAATGATGAGAAATCCAAGACCAACAAGAGCAGAAGTTTCTGACGTTGCTAATGCAATTTTAGATGGTACAGATGCTATCATGTTATCAGGAGAATCAGCTAATGGAGATTGGCCAGTTGAATCAGTTCAAACTATGGCTAAGATAGCTGTTGAAACTGAAAGACAATTAAGCTACGAGACAGCTGTTTCAAGAGCTAAGAAGCACATCCCAGCTATATCTGGAGTTATTTCAAGAGCTGCTTGCAACGCTGCTAATGAATTACAAGCTGCTTCAATAGTTTGTTCAACTAAGAGCGGAGCTACTGCAAGAAGAATTTCTCAATGCAGACCAGACTGTGCTATAGTTGCTGTAACTGAAACAGAATTAGTTGCTAAGAGCTTAGCATTCAACTTTGGTGTATATCCAATAGTTGCTGAGCATAAGAAGGTTATGGACGAAAGATTAGAAAGAGCTACAGAATTAGCAATAGAAAATGGATTCGCTACAAAAGGTGATACAATTGTTATAGCTGCTGGAATGGGTCAAGTTGGATCAACTAACCTATTAAAAGTAAGTGTAATAGAATAATTTATATAAGAGAAGAAGTACAGAGGTTTCTGTACTTCTTTTTTTTATGCTTTTATGTCAGAATTAGAAAAAGGATGCGTCTATATAGATGAAAGGCAAAGGGGGAAAGAATTAATGACGGTAAAAAGGTTAATACAACGACTTATTGATAGAGAGAAAGAGGCACTAGAAACATTTATAGATGATTATTCAACATTGATATTAAAAGTAATAACTTATGTTTTGAATGAACCATATGAAAAAGAATATATAGAAGAATGTTATGATGATGTCATAATGATAATTTTAGATAAATGTAGTAGTTTTGAATATAAAGCATCTTTTAAAACTTGGGTTGCAACTATAGCAAAAAATAAAGCATTAGATTATAAAAGAAAGTTAAAAAAACATTATTCTTATGATGATATAAGTGATGGTTATGGAAATGAGGAAAGCTCAGAAGAAAAGTTTTTTAATAATAATAAGATAAATGTTATAAATGAAGCTTTAAGTAAGCTTAATGATGAAGAGAAAAGGTTATTTGTTAAGAAATATATACTAAATAATTCCACGGTTGAATTATGTAATGAATATAAAGTAAGTGAAAATGTAATGTATAAACGGATAAGTAGGCTTAAAAAGAGGGTAAGAGAATTGATAAATAATGAATATGTAAAGGAGAGTTTATATGAATAATAAAGTGGAATATGTATCAGATGAAGAAATGAAAGATATTGAAAATGTTAAAGTTGATAAAAATATAGAAACTAAAATAAAAAATAAAAAGGTTAATATAATTTATAAAGAGCTATTAAATAAGGCACTAGATGAAGTAAGAAAATCTTTAGAATCAGATGAATATATAGAGGAAAAAATAATAGGACGTGATTATAAAGCTGATACAACTAGAATTATAGTTGCTGGTACTGGAAGTGCAATAGCGCATCCTATATTTGATTGGAGTTCAGCAATGATTTTAATAAAAACAAATAAAAGACTTTTATTATTAGAAACCGCACAATACTTCAAATACTTGAGACATTATGAAGTAGAAAATAAGGTAGTTATATATAACGATAAAGAATGGATATATTTAACTTTAAATACCTTAGAATTAAAAGAAAAGATTATTGAAAATACTATAGAGTGTAAGGATAATATAATAAAAAAACTTGAGGAAAATAATATTGATTTTGAGATAAGTAATAATGAATTTGTTTGTACAGAAAAAACAGTAGTTGAAAAGCAAGGTAAGTTACTTTTGATTGGAGGACTAATTATATTAACAATTCTTTTATATAATCTATTTACTAAAGGACTAAGTTTATATGGATACTAAATAAAAACAAAAAAATGAATGAAATATTTCATAAATCGAGTTAATGTTATTTAAAAATGAAGGATTAAACGTCAAAAATATTAAAAATATAAAAAGTTAACAAAATGTTAACAATTTAAAGTGTAATTTTAGGCTATAATGTTAATATCATTGAAATTTCGAGAGAGATTAAAATGGTAACAGTGTGGCAACTGATTCCGAAAGATACACCGTAGGGTGTATTTTTTTTATGCAAAATTTAGAATAGTGTAAATTGAGTAGAGAAGGATATTAGTATATGATAGAATAATATTGCAAATAAATTCAATTGAAAATTCTGAGTTATAAATTATAAATTAAAGATTAAAGGAAGAAATTCATTGATATGAATTTTAAAATGAGAAACTATAGTATTAGTTTTTAACTAGATTTAGAATTATAAGTTTATAATTTACCATTAATAAAAGTGCCTTGCACTTTTTTCAAAGGAGAAATTTATATATGATCGAGAAGAATAAGGAATATATTTTAGATATAATGTCTCAAGGGTATGAAGGAGAAGGAGTTGCTAAAATTAATGGGACTTTTCCTGTATTTATTCAGGGAGCTTTAGTTGGTGAAAAAGTAAAGGTAAAGATAATTAAAGCTAAGAAAAGTTATGCATATGGAAAGTTGGTAGAAGTATTAGAATCTTCTAGTGAAAGATGTGCTCCAAGATGTGATGTATATAAGAGATGTGGAGGATGTAAGCTTCAGCATAGTACATATAAGTCTCAATTAGATTTCAAATATGAGAGAGTTAAAGATTGTATAGATAAGATAGGAAAGTTAAATCCTGATTTAGTAATGTACCCATTAGGAATGAATGAACCTTGGAGATATAGAAATAAAGTACAATTACCTATAGGTTTAGTTAATGGAGAAATAAAGATAGGTTTCTTTGCAGAAAGAAGTCATGAAATAATAGATATGCAAAACTGTCTTATTCAAGATGAGATAGCAGATAAGGTGGTTGAGTTAACTAGAGAATGGATAGTTAAAAATAATATAAAGCCATATAATATAGATAGCCAATATGATGATAGTGGAATATTAAGACATATAATGATAAGACGTGGATTTACAACTAATGAAGTTATGGTTGTTATAGTTACAAATGGAGATAAATTACCATATAAAGATGAGTTTGTATCTATGATTAGCGAAAACATACCAGGCATTAAAAGTATAATTCAAAATATAAATTCTAAACCTACTAATGTTATATTAGGACTTGAGTCAAAAACTCTTTGGGGAGAAGATACAATATCAGATTATATAGGAGAGTTTAGGTTTAATATATCTCCATTATCATTCTTCCAGGTTAATCCTATGCAAACAGAAGTATTATATTCAAAGGCATTAGAGTATGCTGAATTAACTGGAGAAGAAACTGTATTTGATGCATATTGTGGAACAGGTACTATAACATTATTCTTATCAAAAAAAGCAAAAAAGGTTTACGGGGTAGAGATAATACCTCAAGCTATAGATAATGCATGGATAAATGCTAAAGAAAACAATGTAGATAATGTTGAATTCTTTGTTGGTGAATCAGAAGTAGTCATTCCTGATTTAATAAACAAAGGTGTAAAAGCTGACGTGGTAGTCGTAGATCCGCCAAGAAAAGGCTGCGATAAAAAATTATTAGATGCTATAAGTAATATAGATGCTAAGAGAATAGTATATGTAAGCTGTGATCCAAGCACTTTAGCTAGAGATTTAGCTATACTAGATCAAAATGGATATGAGACTAAATTTATTCAACCTGTAGATATGTTTCCTCATACTGCTCATATTGAGAACGTAGCTCTTTTAACTAAGAAGTAATTTAGAGATTATAATCAAGGATAAATTGTTCTAGCGAAATCTATTTAATAAATGATAGTATATAAGTAAATGGTATTAACATATAAGGGGGATGAATATGAAGTTATTGGCAAGTGACTTTGATGGAACACTATTTTTCCATAGTGAAAAAGATGATATGAGAATTAAAGATTTAGAGGCTATAAGAAAGTTTCAAGATGAAGGAAATTTATTTGGAATTTGTACTGGAAGACATTTGAATGGGATAATAGATCCTACAAGAGATAGAGTTAATTATGACTTTTATATAGTAAATAGTGGGGCAGTTATTTTAGATAAGAATAAAAATGTAATTCAAAAGAATATGATAAAAACTGAGGTAGCAAGGAAGGTTGTTAGTGAAATAGATAATTCAGTTGAAGTTACATTTATTATAGATAATCAATTTTACGCTATTAATAGAAAAAATGATTGGCCTATGAGAATTATTGAAGTTTCATCGATGGATGAGATTAATGAATCGGAAATTGAAGGATTGTCATTTCACTTTAAAGATATAGATGAGACTACTAAGGTCTATAATGAGATAGTTGAAAAATATAATGATATAATTGATGTTTATCAAAATGTTAATAATCTAGATTTTGCTCCTAAAGGGTGCTCAAAAGGTAATGCTTTAAAAATGATAATGGATTATTATAAAATTGATAAAGATAATATGAATTGCATAGGTGACTCTTGGAATGATTTACCTATGTTTAAAAGTATAGAAAATTCATTTACATTTACTTATTCACCAGTAGATGTACAAAAAGAAACAAAACATGTAATTAATAATTTAGAAGAATGTATCTCTATCATTTTAGATATTCAACCATGTTAAGGCATGGTTTTTCATTTGTAATAATCAGCTTAGGGGGATTATATGATTGATAGAGATATTTATAGTATACTGTTCTTTATATATGGATTATCATTCTTTTCTTTAGGAATTTCAGCGCTTCAACAAAGAATTCTTAAAGATACAGATATTCCTTTGCTAAATTCTATTAATATATTAGGAGCCTTTGGAGTAATTCATGGGTTGGGAGAATGGTTGCTAATTTTTATTATGATAGATAAAAATAATAGTTTAGCTATGTACATGCTGTTCTTTGCAAATTTATTAAATTCCATATCATTTACTTTGTTATGGATATTTGGCACAAGACTTTTTAAGAGGAAGTATAACAGAATAAATTATTATAGATTTGTACCATTTATAGTTATGGGAATATGGACAATGTTATATTTATTATTTTACAAGTTTAAATACCATAATAATGTGGATTATATATATGTGTTTAGAGTTATTAGTAGATATTTTATTGGATTGCCAGCAGGGTTGACTGTTTGTATAGGACTTTATAGAAATGGTCAGATAATGAATAAGCTAAAGGCTAAGAAAGTAGTAATTAAGTTTAAAATTTTATCTATATCTTTTGGATTATACAGTATATTAGCGGGGCTAATAGTATCTAATGTTGATTTATATCCAGTTAGACTAATAAATACTGAAACCTTTTATTGTAGATATGGATTTAGATTAGAATTAGCTAGAACTATTGTGGCAGTAGTAATAGCAATATTATTTATAAATATAATAGATATTTTTATATGGGAAGCGGAATATAAAATCGAAAAGCTAACTAAACAAAAGCTGATATGGCAAGAAAGACGAAAAGTTGGATATGAATTGCATGATAGAGTTATTCAGGATTTATTTGCAAGTGGATTAGCTTTGGAAAGTATAATAGAAGATAAAGATGGAATAGAGAAAGAAAGTTTAATATGTATTAAATCAACTCTCAATAATGTAATAGGTGAAATAAGAGGATTTATTAGTAAATCATCATTAGAAAAGCTTGAAATTAATGATTTTAAAATTAAGATATCGGGACTTATTGAAAAAATGAGTAATATTAGCGATATGGAAATAAAGCTTAATTATAAAGTTTCTGAAGTAACTATAGGAAATTTATCATCAAATGCATTAGAGCAGATATATTATATTATTCAAGAGTCAATTTGTAACTCAATTAAACATTCAAAAGGAAGTAAGATCTGTGTGAAATTACAGTCTACATTAGAAGAATTAGTGATAACGATTAAGGATAATGGGATTGGATTACATAATAATAACGTAAGAGAATATGGGCATTGTGGCATACTATCCATGAATGAAAGGGCTACATCGATTAATGGGGTATTAAATATTGATGGAAGAAAAAATGGAGTAACAGTTTGCTTAATAGTTCCGTGGGAGGATATAGAGGATGACAGATAATTTAATAAAGGTTCTATTGATAGACGATCATGATATAGTAAGATTAGGAGTTAGAACTTTAATTCAAAAAAATGAAGATATGATAGTATGTGGAGAAAGTGGGACTTTAGAAGGTGGGTATAAGGTTATTGAAAATATAAAGCCGGATGTTGTTTTACTAGATATGAAATTACCTGATGGTGATGGAATAATAGGATGTAGGACAATTAAAAAACTTTCACCAGAATCGAAGGTTATTATACTTACTGCTTATGGCGAAGATTCATTAATAGTAGAAGTTATTAAAGTAGGTGCTGATGGATACTTATTAAAAAATATAGATAGTAAAAAGATTATTTCATCTATAAGAGACGTTGCAAATGGTAATAAAATATTAGATCAAAAAATCCTAAATAAATTTATTGACATGGTTAAAAATAAGGACAAAAATACTGATAATGATGATATTTTATTAACAAAACAAGAGAGAAATATACTAGAATTAATAAGCAAAGGTAAGACAAATAAAGAGATTTCAAGTGAATTGTATGTGGCAGAGAAGACAGTTAGAAATTATGTTAGTACTATTTTAAAGAAAATTAATGTAGATAATAGAACGGAAGCTGCTATGTATTGGATGAGACAAAAGTCCCTATTTTAAGGGACTTTTGTCGTTTAATAAGGACTTTTGACAGGTATAAATTTAAAAATAAACAATGTAATATTAGTTATGGAAAGCAAAAGATTATTTGCAAGTATATTTGTATAATAATTAACAAAGGTGGTTCTAAAAGTAAAATAAATTTGAGAATTTAGAACAATATTTTAGGGGGATAATTATGAAGAAGAGACTTATTTGTTTATTAATTATGAGTTCTGTAGTATTAGCTGGATGTGCAAAGACTGAAAGTGGAGAAGCTACAGGTACACCAACAGGAGTCGCTACTTATGAGGGTGTTGGACATGGTTACGGTGGAGAAGTTAAGGTTGCTGTTGAAATGGATGGACAAACTATAACAGGGATAGAAGTAGTAGAACATCACGAAACAGCTCCAGTAAGTAATAGAGCTTTACCAATAATAGTTGATAGAATAGTAGAAGCTAAAACTCCAGTTGTAGATAGCGTATCAGGAGCAACTTTCACATCATTTGCTGTTAAAAGCGCAGTTGCTGATGCTTTAACACAAGCTGGTGTAGAAGTTGAAAAAATATCTATGGATACTAAAGGGCCAGAAGTTGAAAAGAAAGAATTAGAAGAAGTTAAGACTCAATTAGTTATCGTAGGGGGAGGTCCTGCAGGTCTTTCAGCTGCTATAGAAGCTAAAGAAAATGGGGTTGAAGATGTAATATTAGTTGAGAAATTAGATATATTAAGTGGTAATGGTAAGTTTGACATGAATTTCTTTGACATAATAAACACTGAAGCTCAAAAAGCAAATGGGGTTGAAGATTCAGTTGAAAAGTTTATAGAAGATAAAAAAGATTCAGTAGTTGATTCTATAGAACGTCTTACTGCACAAGCAAATGGTGCTGCAGAAGTAGATTCTTGGTTAAGAGGAATGGGAATAAATCTTAATTACAACTATGGTGGAAGAAACCACATGGCAGAAGCTGATGCTTATGCTGGAGAGCATATTCAAGATAACTTAGAAAAGAAAGTTCAAGAATTAGGTGTAGACGTTAGAACAGGAACTAAAGGGCTTGACTTAATAATGGAAGATGGAAAAGCTACTGGTATTAAGGTTGAATGTAAAGAAGGAACTTATGACATAAAAGCAGATGCTGTTATAGTAGCAACTGGTGGATTCTCTCATAATAAAGAGTTATTAGCTGAGTATGCTCCAGGAGCAGAAAAACTTGCAACATCTAACCAAATGGGTGCTACAGGAGATTTCGTTTCAGTATTCCAAGATCATGATATAAAAATGGATCACATGGATAAGTTAAGCGTATTTAAGCTTATAATAAGTGGAAGAAGAGATTTAACTGGTGCAGGAGATGGATTCTTACTAGTTAATAAAGCTGGTGAAAGATTTGTTGATGAAAGTGCTGCATCTATGGATGTAGGTAATGCTATATTAGATCAAGAAGGTGGAAAAGCATTCTACATTTATGATCAAAGATTATATGATTCATCTTACAGATTAAAGAAACATAATGATTTAGGATACCATGTAAAAGCTGATACTTTAGAAGAATTAGCTGAAAAATTAGGTGTTGATGCACAAGGATTAAAAGCGTCTGTTGAAGGATATAACAAAGGTGTAACTGGTGAAGCTGCTGATCCATTTAGAGAAAAGGCATTTACTGAAACATTTGGAGCAGAAGGTCCTTATTATGGAGTTCAAGTTGAAACAGCTATCCATATGACTAAGGGTGGAGTTGTAGCAGATGATAAAGCACAAGTTATAAACAATGATGGTAAAGTAGTAGATGGTTTATATGCTGCAGGTGAAGTTGTTGATACAAGTGGAGCTTATTCAGCATCAGTAATATTCGGAAGAATATCAGGAGAAGAAGCTGCAAAACATATTTTAAATAAATAATTTACAGTATTGAAAAGAGTATGAAGGCAATTCATACTCTTTTTCATTATGATAAAGAAATGAGATGTGTTGTGATAAAATGTTAATTTAATAATTAACGATGATGATATTTTAATAAAAATTTATATAAAAAGAAGTATAAATCTAAATTTAATATGAAGAGATAATGTGTTCTAAGTGGAAAAAAAGTTGACTTTGTCGAATTATATGATAATATAAATTGTGAAATGCGTTACAATTATTTGTTAATGATTTAACGTGAGTTAAAGAAAAAAGGTATTTTTTAGGGGGAACAAATGAAAAAAATTATTTGCTTAGTAACAATGGCTTCTTTATTATTAGCTGGTTGTTCAACAACTAACAAAGGAGCTAAGACAAGCCAAGGAACTGGACACGGTTATGGTGGAGAAATTAAGGTTGAATTATCTACTGAAGATGGAAAGATAACAAATATTAATGTTGTATCTAACCATGAAACTTCAGTTGTGTACGACAGAGCTTTACCAATATTAACAGAAAGAATAATTGAAGCTCAAAGCCCGGTAGTTGATAGCGTATCAGGTGCTACATTTACATCATTTGGTGTTAAGAAAGCTGTAGCTGAAGCTATGAAAGAAGCTGGAATTGGAGAATACGAAATATCATTCGATACTCAAGGGCCTGCAGTTGAAAAGAAGGATTTAGAAGAAGTTAAAACACAATTAGTTGTTGTAGGGGGAGGTCCTGCTGGTCTTTCTGCTGCTATAGAAGCTAAGCAAAACGGCGTTGAAGAGGTAATAGTAATAGAAAAATTAGATATATTAAGTGGTAATGGTAAGTTCGATATGAACTTCTATGACTTAATCAATTCAGAAGCTCAAAAAGCTAACGGTATAGAAGATTCAGCAGAAGCTTTAGTTGCTGATTTAAAGGCTGAAGGTGCTTGGGATACAGATGAAAGATTAATGGCTCAAGCTGAAGGCGAAATGGAACTTGATCAATGGTTAAGAGCAATGGGAATAAACTTAAACTATAACTACGGTGGAAGAGGTCACATGGCAGAAGCTGATGCTTACGCTGGTGAACATATCCAAGCTAAGATGGAAGAAAAGGTTAATGAATTAGGAATAGATGTTAGAACAGGAACTAAAGGTCTTGATTTAATAATGGAAAATGGAAAAGCTACTGGTGTTAAGGTTGAATGTAAAGAAGGAACTTATGACATAAAGGCAGATGCTGTAATAATGGCAACTGGTGGATTCTCTAACAATAAAGAGTTATTAGCTAAGTATGCTCCAGGAACAGAAAGATTAGAAACTTCCAACCAAATGGGTACTACTGGTGACTTTATTCCAGTATTTGAGGCTAACGATATTAAGTTAGAAAAGATGGACAACATAAGAATATTCCCTAATATAATTAGCGGAAGAAGAGATTTAACTGGTGGTGGATCTACTATATATGTTAATAAGAACGGTGAAAGATTCATCGACGAAACTAAAGGTGGATTAACTTTAGGTAATGCTGTATTAGATCAAGAAGGTGGAGCATTCTACATATACGATCAAGATTTATATGAAAAATCATACAGATTACAAAAACACAACAACTTAGGATATCATGTTCAAGCTGATACTTTAGAAGAATTAGCTGAAAAATTAGGAATAAATGCTGAAAACTTAGTTAAGACTATTGAAACTGCAAACAAAGCTGTTGATGGTGAAATAGCTGATCCATTTAGAGAAAAAGCTTTAGGTGATAAGATTGATAAGGGACCATACTACGGAGTTAAATTCGAAGCTGGTGTTCATATGACTAAGGGTGGAGTTGCTGCTAACGAAAAGGCAGAAGTATTAAACAATGACGACCAAGTTATTGAAGGTTTATATGCTGCTGGTGAAGTTGCTAACTCAAGTGCTGCTTACAGTGCATCTGTAGTATTCGGAAGAATATCAGGAGAAGAAGCTGCAAAATATATCTTAAAATAATTATAAAAGCATAGATTTTAAGCTGTAATATAAGAGTGTTGAAATTTTATTAAATATAAAATTTCAACGCTCTATTTTTATAATATTGAATTTGTAAAATGTATTATATTATTCTTATAATAAGTAGAAGGTAGTAATGTTACAGAGACTTTGATGTCAGTAGATGTTGGATTTACAGCATTCTAAGTATAAAATTAATTGGAATTTAATAAGTATTATATTAATAATAAATAATTGCCACGCTCATATTTGAGGTGATTTAATTTACTAAAATATTGATTATTAATTACAAAATATGGTTTAATATAAACAAATAATATTTAATAAGTAAACTTTAATTATATAAGAATTAGATTTTATATTTGTGTAGGTGAGATATGAATAGCAAACGAGAGGATGTTCATGAAGCATTGTTAGAAAGTTTTAAAAAGTTAATATTGAAAAATAATTTTGATAAAATAACTATTAAAATGATTACTGACGGGGCAGGTCTTATTAGACCAACATTTTATAATCATTTTGCTGATAAATATGAAGTTTTAGAACAGATATGTTATAACGATATATTTAAAGGTAGTGAAATGCTTATAAATAATAAAATGCCATATGAAGCTATTCATTATATGTTTTCAAGGATAGAAAATAACAAGGAGTTTTACCTAAAAGCAATAAAAGTAACTGGACAAAATTCTTTTGAGGAAATAATAAGCAGTAATCTAACAAATATGTTTAAAGAATTATTTGATCAATATGGGAATAATCCAAGAAATTATGAGGAACAGTTTTCTATAGATGATATAGCTGAATATTATTCAAGAGGATTAACTTTTATAATAAAGAGATGGATTGAAGATGGAATAAAAGTATCAGCAAAGGCTTTAACTAAAAAATATGAGATATTAGTTACTAATTCATTAGATGACATCATACATAAGAGGATTGAATGTACTAATAGGGAAAAATTGACCATGAAAGATAATACAATTTAGTGTTTTTGTATATGGACGGCTACAAAGCCGTCCTTTTGTTTATTTTTAAATACATTTTAAAGAAATCATATGTATAGAAAATAGAGGGCTCTATCTATAATGAAATGGAAGGGAGTGATTAGATGAGATGAGTTTATGGGAAGTTATTGTTGTAGCCATTGGATTAGCCCTTGATTCAGTTACGGTAACTATATGCAGAGGATCTAATCAAGGAAAGTTAAAGAAATCAAATGCTGTTATAGTAGGTATTATATTTGGTGTAATTCAGACTTTGATGCTAATTATAGGAATGTTAATAGCTATATTTCCTATGCTAAACATAGAAAATCAAAAGATAATATCTATGAATCAATGGTTTTCAGCAATTATTTTATTTTTCTTAGCTTTTAGATTATTTAAAAATTCATTTTTGAATACTGATATAGATGAGAGGCGTGAAGAGTTTTTTGGTTATAAAGCTAGTGTAACCTTAGCATTAGCAACAAGTATAGATGCATTTATGTTAGGGGTTGGATTAGGATTATTACAAACTAAATTTGTAAGTACTATACTTATTCAATTTATAATAACAGCTATATTAGTAGCTTCTGGATTATGGGTAGGTTATTGTATCGGTAATAAATATAAAAAGCAGATTGATACCTGTGGAGGAATTATATTGTTAAGCATTGGTATAAAGGTAATTTTAAATTATTTTCAAATTATTTAAAGGAGAGGTATTTATATGATAAGTCCAAAATTTAAAATTCAACAATTAGCTATAAAGCAAGTTTTAGGATATTTAAGGAAGGACCCTGAAAAGAATTTACCAAAGGTTGTATCATGGCTTAGAAAATTTGATACTGAAAATTTATATAGTGCGCAATATGATATGGTGGATGAATACTTAAAAGATCAAAATAACAACTGGACAAAACTAATGTGTAATTTAGTTAATAATGTAGATCCTAATATTGTTGAAACTGTATTTACTAACTTTTTATTAAATGCATCAATAAAAGGATGGTCAGTAGTTGCACAAAGTAAGGAAAAATACGGGTATGAAACACCATTTACAATATTAGTAGATCCAACTACAGCTTGTAATAAAAAATGTATAGGGTGTTGGGCTGCTGATTATAATAAAGCATTAAATCTAAGTTATGAAGAATTGGACAAGTTATTCAATGATGGTAAAGAGTTAGGGATATACTTTTATATAATGACTGGGGGAGAACCATTAGTTAGAAAGAATGACATACTAAAGTTAGCTAAAAAACATAATGATTGCGTATTTATGTTCTTTACAAATGGTACATTAATAGACCAAAAGTTCTGTGAAGACTTAATAGAAGTTGGTAACTTGGTACCTACTATAAGTGTTGAAGGCTTTGATGATGCCACAGATGATAGAAGAGGAAAAGGTTCATGGAATGATATTATGAGAGCTATGGATCTAATGAAATCTAATAGAATACCATTTGGATTCTCAACATGCTTTACGACAGCAAATTGTGACAGCGTACTATCAGAAGAATTTATAGATCTAATGATGGATAAGGGGGCATATTTCTCTTGGTATTTTACTTTTATGCCAATAGGATGCAAGACAGATACATCATTAATGGCAAACCCAGATCAAAGAGAAAAATTATATAGAACTATAAGAGGATGGAGAGAGAATAAAGCTATATTTAACATGGATTTCTGGCATGATGCAGAGTATGTTGGTGGATGTGTTGCAGGGGGAAGAAGATACTGCCATATAAATGCTAATGGTGATGTTGAACCTTGCGTTTTCTGTCATTATTCAAATGCTAACATAAAAGAAGTATCTTTATTTGAAGCTTTAGGACAACCTTTATTTAGAGAGTATCAAAAAAATCAACCATTCAATTGTAATCAATTTAGGCCTTGCCCAATACTAGATAATGCACCTAAGATTGCAGAAATGGTTAAGAAGTCAGGAGCTAAGTCAACAGAATTTATAGATCCAGAGGATGTAGATGATTTATGTAAGAAAACTATAAACTATGGATTGACTTGGGCTAAGAGAGCAGAGCCATTATGGAAGGAAAATGTAGAGAGTAAAAATAAAGGCAAATTAGTATATGAAAAAGAAGTTGATAAAAATGATGTTTTAGAATAATAAAAATTAAATAATAATTTTTATATGTGTATATCCATAAATACTATATAAAAAAATAAAAAATCACTTCTATATAATTTAGAAGTGATTTTTTAAGTTATTATGCATTTTCTAAAACAGCTTCTGTGCTGTTATAAATTTCTTCGTCTAAAGCATTTTCTGATTTAGCTACTACTACAGCTGTTGCAGCATCTCCAACTACATTAAGTGAAGTTACAAGCATTTCTACTGGTCTGTTTATAGCTAGTATTAATGAGTATGCAAGTAATGCAGCATCATTTTGGTAGCCCATTCCTGTTAATACTGTGAATAGTATTATTGCTCCAGCACCAGGGGCAGCAGGTGTACCTATAGAAGCTATAAGAGCTAATAATGATATTATTGCTATATTTCCAACTGTTATTTCATATCCAGCGCTTGAAGCTATGAATATTGCAGCTATAACTTGCATTATTGCAGTACCATTCATGTTTATAGTCATTCCTAATGGGAGTGTGAATGAAGCTATTTCTTCACTTACTCCTAATTCTTCAACAGTTGTTTTTGTATTTAAAGGTAATGATGAAGCTGATGAAGAAGTTGAGAATCCAAATAAAGCAACTTTAGAAATCTTCTTAACAAATATAAATGGATTTAATCTAGCAGCTATTAATATGAATAGAGCATATCCAAATACTAAGAATATTAATAATGCAACTACAACTGTTACTACGTAAGCTAAAGCTGGTTTTAAATGTTCAACACCATATATTGCAAATGTTCTAGTTATAAGAACGAATATAGCTATTGGGCCAAATTTAGTTATTACAAATGATAAGAATAAAGTTATTATTTGATTTACGTCCTCTAATAATTTCTTTAAAACTTGAATTTGACCTTCTAATTTATTTAAGCAAAGTCCAGTTACAACAGCTAAGAATACTATTGAAAGTATTCTTCCGTTTTGAGTAAATACTGATGCTATATTATTTGGAATAGTTTGTACAAATACTAGTAATGGATTGCTTCCAGTTGAACCTGTTTGAGAAGCTATGTTTTCAATACTTACGTTAAAGAATCCAAGCTTATGAGCTGTCATTCCAAATATACCAGCAAGAATTAAAGCAAAAACAGATGTAGCTAAGAATCCTAATATAGTCTTATAAGATATTCTACCAAGCTTTTTAGTATCAGTAATTCTACACATAGCTAAAGCTATTGATGTAAATACCATTGGTACTATTACTAATTGAAGAGAGTTAACGAAAAGTTGTCCAAGGATGTAGAATATACCTATAGCATCATTAGCTCCTTCAACACTTATATCTTGGAATAATATTTTGTTTATAGTTTGCCATAATCCAGCATTTCCGTTAGCTATTAAGTTTTCTCTTAATAGAAGAAATCCAGTTCCTACTATTAATCCGATTATAAGAGATATTGCCATATTTATGGCTAATTTATTAGAGTTATTCTTTTTAGTTTTTATGTTCATAATGTCCTCCAAGTTTATGTATTTTATAGGACACCATAAAAAAAGCCTTAATATCCTTTAAGATATTAAGGCAAAATATACTGAAGTTTAATTTTACTATATAAAAATAGTAAAGTATTAATTAATTTATAAACCGTACTTTTCCTTATTAGTCTCTCAGGACTATCTTAAAGGTATCCTATTGATAACAATATATAATAGGTTTTTAAAAGTGTCAATAATATTTTAAAACTATATTTAATATCAGTTGTAAACTAAAGGAATTTGAAGAATAATATATTTATAGAAATATTAAATAAGAAGGGAGAAGAAATGAGTTTTTTATATAAGTATTTTAAGAAATATTATAAGATGTTTTTTTTAGCAGTAGGCTGTGTAATGCTTGAAGTTTTATGTGACTTACTTCAACCTACATTAATGTCTATTATAATTGATAGTGGTATTTCTACGAATGATATGAATATGGTTTTAAAGTACGGATTTATAATGATTGGAGTAAGTATTTTTGGAGCCTTTATAGCTATCAATAGAAATAGATTTGCAACTACAGTTGCTCAAGATTTTGGAGCAGAGCTTAGATTAGATGTATTTAATAAGATACAAAGCTTTGACTTCGATAACATAGATAAATTTGAAAGAGGTTCATTAATAACAAGGCTTACAAATGATGTAACTAATATACAAAATTTTATATATGGATTAATGAGGATATTTGTTAGAGCACCTTTGTTAGCTATAGGATGCATAATAATGTCTATAAGATTAGATTTTAAGATGTCATTAATAGTATTAACTATAGTTCCAATAGTAGGTGGATTAATATATTTAAATTTAAGATATGGGTACCCTTATTTCCTTAAGGTTCAAAGAGCTATAGATAAGGTAAATGGAGTTATTAGAGAGTATCTGAGAGGCGTAAGGGTTGTTAAAGCCTTTAATCGTTTCGATTTTGAAGAAGAGAGATTTGAAAATGTTAATGATGATTTGACTTATAAATCTGTAGCTTCTATGAGATTTATGGCTGTATTTAATCCTATAATTACACTTATAGTAAACGTAGCAATAGCTATTATAATTTGGAGTGGAGCCACAAGAGTAAACTTAGGAACTATACAAGTTGGTAAGGTAGTAGCTTTTACTAATTATATGACACAGCTTTTATTTGCATTAATGGCAACGTCGATGATTTTTTCAAGTCTAATACGTGCTAAAACTTCATCAGAAAGAATTAATGAGATATTCTTAGAAGAAAATAATATTAAAGAGGTAAAGGATAAAAAATATAATTATTCAGAAAAAGGAAATATAAAATTTGAAAATGTTACATTTTCATATAAAGGATTAAAAGGTGATCCTATAATTGATGATATATCATTTGCTTTAGAAAAAGGTATGACATTAGGTATTGTAGGTTCTACAGGAAGTGGAAAAACTACATTGGTAAATTTAATTCCTAGATTTTATGATGCTAAGTCAGGAAAGATATTAATTGATGGAATAGATATACGAAATTATACCCTTGAAGAATTAAGAGCTAAGATTTCAATAGTTCCACAAAAGACAGTACTTTTTTCAGGAACTATAAAGGAAAATATAAAATGGGGTAAAGAGGATGCAACAGACGATGAAATAGTAGAAGCATGTAAAATTGCAGATGCTGATTCTTTTATAAGTGGATTTAATAAAGGATATGAGTCTATTGTTGGACAAGGTGGCTCAAATCTCTCAGGAGGACAAAAGCAAAGGATAGCTATAGCTAGAGCTCTTATAAAAAGACCAGAGATATTAATATTAGATGATTCCACCTCAGCATTAGATACAGATACAGAATATAGAATAAGAAAATCATTAAAGGAATACTCAAAGGATATGACAACAATATTAATTGCTCAAAAAGTTTCTTCTGTAATAAATGCAGATAAGATAATTGTATTAGATCATGGGAATATTGTTGGAGAGGGTACCCATGATGAATTAATGAGTAATTGTGAAGTTTATAAAGATATTTATAAATCACAGCAATAAGTGAGGTGAATAAAATGCCCAATTATAAGACTTTTGCTTCAGGAACATCTAAAGCAAGTAGATTTATGAGTAATAATGAAAAACCTAAAAATTTAAAAGATACATTATCTAGGTTATGGAGATTATTTGGAAAAGAAAAAAGATTTTTTATACTAATATTTTTATTAATAGCAGCGGATACATTAATATTACTTTTAGTTCCTTATTTAATAGGAAAAGCTGTAGATGTTATATCAGTTGGTGTTAATAATGTAGATTTTACAATTGTAAAAAGAATAATTTATATATTGATATCTGTTTATGTTATTGATAGTAGTATAAATCTTATGCAGGGACTTTCCATGGCAGGTATATCTCAAAGAATAGTAAAAAATATAAGAAAAGGCTTTTTTGATAAGCTTCAAAAATTGCCTACATCATATTTTGATGCTAATTTAAATGGGGATATTATGAGTAGATTAACTAATGATATAGATAACATTAGTACTACAATATCATCTTCAATATCAACTCTTATGAGTAGTTCAATAAGTATAATAGGTTCATTAATAATGATGATTGTATTAAGCCCTATATTAACTATAGCAGGACTTATTACTGCGCCATTAGTTCTTATATTATCAAAAACCATTGCTAAAAGAACTAAGATATATTTTAGGGAGCAACAAGTTGCTTTAGGAAATTTGAACGCACATATTGAGGAAAGTATTTCTGGATTAGAAGTTATTAAGGCTTTTAATCATGAAGAAAAAATAAAATCTACTTTTGAAGATTTAAATAAAGATTTAAGAATAAAGGGATATAAGGCACAAATTTGGACTGGGTATTTAATGCCACTAATAAATGTAATAAATAATTTTGGATTTGCATTAGTAGCTCTATTAGGAGGAATTTTAGCTGTTAATAACATGATAACAATAGGTATAATTGCTTCGTTTATAAGTTATAGTAAACAGTTTGTAAGACCTCTAAATGATATTGCAAATATATTTAATACGTTGCAATCAGCATTAGCAGGAGCAGAAAGAGTATTTGAAGTATTAGATCAAAAGGAAGAAATAGAAGATAAGAAAGAATGTAAAGAGTTAGCAAATGTAAGAGGAAATGTAGAGTTTAAGGATGTAAGCTTTGGTTATAATGAGGATAATATAGTATTACATGATATAAGCTTTAAAGTTGAAGAGGGTAAATCTTTAGCTATAGTTGGAGCTACGGGATCAGGGAAAACTACAATAGTAAATTTATTAACTAGATTCTATGAAATAACTAAAGGATCAATAACTATTGATGGAGTTGATATAAGAGATTATTCAAGAGATAGCTTGAGAAGCAACTTCGGGATAGTACTCCAGGATACCTATTTGTTTTCTGGAACTATAAAGGAAAATATTATGTATGGAAAAGAGGATGCAACAGATTTAGAAATAATATCTGCAGCAAAGATAGCCAATGCTCATAAGTTTATATCAAGGCTACCAGATGGGTATGACACAGTTCTTTCAGAAGGTGGTAGCAACTTAAGTGCAGGACAAAAACAATTATTAGCTATAGCTAGAGCTGTATTATCAAATCCTTCAATATTAATATTAGATGAGGCAACTAGTAATGTAGATACTAGGACAGAGCTTAGAATTCAGCAAGCTATGCTGAATTTAATGAAAGGGAGAACAAGCTTTATAATAGCTCATAGGTTAAGTACGATAAGAGATGCAGATAATATTATGGTTATAGAAGATGGAAGAATAATTGAATTTGGAAGTCATGAAGAACTTATTGCTAAAGGCGGAAAATATTATAATTTATATATGCTTAATAAGATAGGATAATTATAATTGTAAAATATATTTATATAAATGGGATATTAGTCGATAAAGGACTATAAGTAATTTGAACTTATAAATATTCTAGGAATAATCTAGTATAGAGAACGTTTTAGAGGGAATCTATGGGTGAAATAATAGATATCACAGATATCTTAGCTTTAAGAAAAGCTGTTAGGATACTAGAGTTATTAGATAAGGATTATGATTATGATTTACTTAAAGCCCATCCTAATATATGTAGAGAGATAGTAGTGCTTTTCGGAAAAGAGTTAGATAAAAGTGAAAATAATAATAATGAATATTTATTATAACTTACTTAGTGATGAACTACACTATAAAAGGTTATAAATAAAAAAGAGGCATAATGCCTCTTTTTTATTTATTAGCTAATACCTAATATGTGATTTATTTCATTTTTGTAAGCATCTGCTTTTGCACCGAAGATAGCTTGAACTCCGTTACCAACTTCCATAACACCAGCAGCGCCTAAAGATTTTAATTCATCTTTGTTTACTTTAGCTTTATCTTTAACTTCAACTCTTAATCTTGTGATACAAGCATCAACAGATACTATGTTTTCTTCTCCACCTAAAGCAGCTAATACAGCTGGAGCTTTTTCAGCTATTTCACCTTTACCAGTAGATGTAGCAGTAGCTTCTGCGTTTCCACCCTTTGAAGCTTGGAAATCAGCTTTAGTGTAAAGTTTAGTTTCTTCTTCGCTTTCATCTCTACCAGGAGTCTTTAAGTTCATTTTAGTTATCATGAAGTAGAATACGAAGTAGTAAATTACTGCATAAACTGCACCAACAACTAATACCCAAATCCAGTTAGTAGCAACACCTGCACCTGCTGGAAGTAAACCGAATAATGCAAAGTCGATTACACCACCAGAGAAAGTCATACCTATAAATACATTGAATATATCCATTAACATGAATGATAAACCAGCTAATACTGCGTGAACTACGTATAATACTGGAGCAACGAATAAGAATGTAAATTCTAATGGCTCAGTTATACCAGTTAAGAATGAAGTAACAGCAGCAGCTAATAATAAAGAACCAACAACTTTTCTCTTACTTGGAAGAGCAGCTCTATACATTGCAAATGCAGCAGCAGGAAGACCAAACATCATGAATGGGAATTTACCAGCCATGAATCTTGTAGTACCGCTAACTATATTACTCATTGTTGCTGCAGAAGCACCTACTAAATCAGTCATACTTGATAATTGAGCAAAGTAAGCAGTATTAGCACCAGCTATAGTTTGAACTGATCCGTTTATTAAAACTTCAGCTTCAACGAAAGAACTAAACCAGAATGGAGTATAGAATACGTGATGTAAACCAAATGGTATTAATGATCTTTCGATTAAACCATATAAGAATGTACCAGCAGCACCAGCATTTCTAACAAAATCAGCTATAACTGAAATTCCATCTTGAACTACAGGCCAAATAAATGCTAAAACAGCACCAACTAAAGCTAGAACAATTGAAGTTATTATTGGAACAAATCTTGATCCAGAGAAAAATCCGATTACTGGAGGGAATTGTACTGTATGGAATCTATTATGTAAACTTGCAGTAACAATACCAGCTATAATACCACCGAATACTGACATGTTTAATGTGAATATTCCAAGGTTAGTAGTAACGTAAGTACCATATTCACCAACGTTATCTGGAGTTAAAACTCCTAATTGAGTAACACCTAATCCTAAAAGTGTTGAAATAACTTGGTTCATAACTATGAATCCAAATACTGAAGCTAACGCAGCAGTACCCTTATCTTTTTTAGCAAGACCAACAGCAACACCAACAGCGAATAATAGTGGTAAGTTACCAAATACTATATCACCTATATTTTTCATAACTGTTAATACAGCAGTAACTGCTGGAATACTAACAAAAGATATTAATGGTTGATAAACTGCTGGTGGGTTTGATAAACCACCGATACCTAATAATGCACCACCAACACCAAGTAATATACCGGCTATTGGAAGAGCAGCGATTGGAAGCATTATTGCTTTACCGATTCTTTGTAAAAATTGCATCATTTTATTATTCCTCCTTAGACAATATTATTATATCCATTTTAAAAAGTTATAATTATAATTAATTAAAGTATTACAATAGCCTTAAAAAAATAAAAAGGCCTAAATATCTATAAATATACCTTTAAATATAAAGAAAAGATTAGTATTTCTCTATAAGTAATATTTATACATATCTAAGCCTTGCCTGCATAACCAGTAACACGCTAATTATTTAATTTACGAAAATTATACTATCATAGAGAAAATACTTTGTAAAGGTTTTTTTAAAAATTTATAGTTGTATTTTTAAGCTATTATGATTATTTTGTGTGCTATTTAAAGCTATATCAATATAATGCTTTATAAAAGGTGAAGAAGATGTCTTTAATAGATTAAATCCATTTGACGATACTATTTCATCCCATGATATTGATTCAGAATCATCATTATATTTAAGTCTAATATTACAAACAGTCTCACACATAGATTTAATTTCTTCTGATGTATAATCATTACAATAAGATAAACCATTAAAATTTTGATTATAAACAAACTTTATAAATGCTTTTCTTGAAGCAGATTTAAATGAAGAATTAATCTTATTCATATCTACTGATGATGTGGCATATGATAAAGAATTATCTTTACTAAATTTAGCAACTCCATATTTTTGAGGATACATGGCTAAGGAGCTAGTTGCTATATCTTTTACAATATGATTATCTAAAGTAGCATCATTTATACTTTGAAAGTGAATATGACCACTAAAACATAAAGTTATATCATTCTTTTTAAAAGCGCTTAAAATTTCATCATTATTGTCTATAGTGAAGCCATCGTAGATATAATTACTGTGATTAGTTATATTATGGTGAGATACAGCTATTATTTTAGCACTATTATCTTTTGCTAACTTTCCACAATGGTTTATCCATTTTAAGGTTTCTTTTGAGATGAAGCCATTAACTTCAGGATAATTCATAGAGATATTATTTTCATATAAGTTATCATCTAACATAAGTATATAAAGATTATCAGATGGGGCTAATAAATAGCTTAGTGAAGCTTTATCTTTTGATATAGCATCATTAAATCCGAAATCTTTATAAATATCTATAAAGTCTTCTTTAGATATGTAGTCTGTTTTTAACATACTTTCTCCTTTGAACTCACGCGCCCAAGGGTTATTTATATCATGATTTCCTGGTATAACATATATATCTACTCCAGAAGCTTTTATCTCAGAAAGCTTTTCTGACAAATCTAAGTGGCTTTGTTTTTCACCATTTAAAGTCAAATCACCACTTAAAATTAGAAAGTCAGGTTTATTAACTTTCACTTCTTTAGAAAATTGGTTTACTATATCGTTTATATGTTCAATTTGCTTTCCATCTCCACTTTTATTAAATTTATTAAAGGCTGGCCCGTAATCTGTTAGTTTGTTAGATAAATAATGAATATCGCTAGCTATATAAAATGTTAACTCATCTTTGCAATCTATATTGTCTGTAAAAGATAATTTTGAAGTATACTGTGAATAAGGTTTTACCATAATATATATTATGATTATTATGGTTGAGAAAAATAGTGGAAGGTAGAAACTTTTAAGATTTTTCATAGCTATCTCCTTTAAATAAAAGTATTTAAAACTATATTTTCCCAAAGGAAGTAATATTATTAGTAGACTTATCAATAAATAGAATTTTCCATAAAATAAAATTTGTAGTATAATATAAACCATATAAATGAGAGGAGTGCGTATATGTTGTTATTTGAATTAAACAAAGATGAAGCAAGAGCTTTTATGAGAGTAATATCTGAATTCGTAAGTATAGATAATAAGATTAAAAGAGAAGAAAAATCAATAATAGATAAATATATAAGTAAATTAAATGTTAGTAAAGAAGAGATAGATGGACTTTCACATAAAGAAGCTATGGAAGTATTAAATAGATCAGAAGAAAATATTAAGAAGATGGTATACTTCGAACTTTTAGGGGTTGCTTTAATCGATGGAGATTATGAAAATTCTGAAGTTGATTTCTTAGAAGAAGTTGCAGAAAAATTCAACATCTCTAGATCTTTTAAAATAGCCTTAGCTAATTATTATTTTGATATTGATAATATGAAAGATAAGTCAGAAGAAGAAGCAAAAGAGAAGTTAATAAAAATTTTAAATTAGAATAAAGTTGCTATGGTAGAGTTTATATTTAATTTACCATAGCAATTTTTTATATATTTGTTTAAAAATAAGTAATTATACACGTTAATATAGTAAGTAATTTATATAAAATAACTACTTGCATAAATAAGATGATAATATGCATAAATAATAGTGCAAAAAAACTTAAAATAATTCTTTATAATCCCGAAAAAATTTGATATTCTAATTTATGTTGTTAATAAGCTAAAATGAATAATTATGTAATAGATAGCTTATCTACAAATTATAATTTGGGGAGATGAACAAATGAAAAAGTTTGATTTTAAGGCTGTTGATTGGAAGTCAGTAGCAAAAGAGTATTTCATAATTACTTTAGGATTAATTTTAGTAGCTATAGGTATAGAGTATTTTTATGCCCCTAATAACCTAGCAGCTGGAGGAGTAAGCGGATTAGGTATAGTAGTAAATCACTTTGTACCATTTTTAACGCCAAGTGTATTTTGTTTCTTTGTTAATGTATTATTGTTTATTCTAGCATTCTTTTTAATTGGAGGAGATTTTGGAATAAAGACACTTTATGGAACATACGGATTAATTTTTATAATGTGGTTTATAGAAAAGTTTTTAAATCCTACGGCATTAACAAATGATTTAATGTTAGCATCTATTTTTGGACCAGCTATAATAGCTTTTGGTATGGCGCTAGCATTTAATGCAAATGCATCTACAGGTGGAACAGATATAGTGGCAAAACTATTAAACAAATACACAACATTTAATATAGGAATATCATTAATAATAATAGATATATTAGTTACTTTGTCAGCAGCTGTTGTTTTTGGACTTGATACAGGATTCTATGCATTTTTATGTGTTATATTAAATGGATTCTTAATAGATAGTTTTATTGCTATGTTTAATAAGACAAAGCAAGTAACTATAATAAGCGATAGAAACGAAGAAATATCTAAGTTTATAATAGAAACTTTAGATAGAAAATGTACTTACTTTAAAGGAGCAAGTGCAAATAGTGGAGAATCTAAGGAAATAATTTATGCAATAGTAAAACAAAAAGAGTTAAATAAGTTAAAAGACTTCATAGATAAGGTTGATGAAAAAGCATTTATAACAATAGGACAAGTTGACGAAGTAAGGGGTAGTGGTTTCCCTAAATTAGAAGGTGTTTAACCTTTTTATAAATAAGATGTAAACTAATATTTAATAAAATATTAAATATGAAGGATTAGTGAAGACTTCCAACAACATTCTATTGAGTGTAAATAAAAATTAATATAGAATAAACCTATAATATCTAGGAGGAGTAAACAATGCAAGTTTTTATAGTATTAGCACTTTTAGTAGCAGCAGTATTTGCATCATATAAATTAGCTCTAGAAAAACAGCAAAATAAAATAATATGGCCAGCAATTACTTTATTAATTGGACCTGGAATATTTATAATTCAATATTTAGTATCAGTTTTTACAGATAAAAGAAAAATTGCGTAAATAATAGAAAGGAAAAGCAGATGTTTGTACAAAAGCTTTTCCTTTTTTATTAGTTATACACAAATACGTTTTAAATATAAAATTTGTTGTTAGTAATATTGAAAATTTGTTTAATATTAGAAAAATAATTAAAAGTTATCCACAGAAAGTAGCCTTATAATTAGGAAAATTTCAATAAAAAGGCAAAAAAGAACTAAAGTTCTGTTAAAACTGTTAAAAGTTATCCACAAAATGTGGATAAATATTAAAAACTGTTGAAAACTTTATAAAATTTATTGACACAATATATTATGCATAAAAAGTAGACAAACCCTATATAATGGGTTTCGTTGAAAAAACACATAATTTGTTGCATAATGTAAATTAATAAAAAACACAAATTACAAAGTTATCAACAGAATCAACACTATTGTGGATAAAAACTGTGGATAAGCATTGATTTTGTGAATGATTTCTATTTAAAATCTAATAAAAAATGAAAAGTTGTGGATAACTATTATTAATTCATAGCTTTTTAATTCTATAATTAGACAAATTTAGTATTTACTATGGAGGAGAAATTTATGAAATATAATAAGAATATTTTAAAGGCTGAGTTTATAAATAGGCCTAATAGATTTCATGCTAATGTTATTGTTAATGGAGAAGAGATAAAGGTTCATGTTCCTAATACAGGACGTTGCAGGGAAATACTTGTACCAGGATGCACAGTATATTTGAGAGAAGAAAATAATCCTACTAGGAAGACCCCCTATGATTTAATAGCAGCTCTTAAAGGGGAGATGCTTATAAGTATAGATTCTCATATACCCAATAAGGTTGTTGAAGAAGCTCTTAATAATGGCAAGGTTGAAAAGTTAAAGGATTATACTAATATATTAAGAGAAAAAACTTTTGGCAAAAGTAGATTTGATTTTAAGATATCAAAGGAAAATGGGGAAGAGTATTTTTTAGAAGTTAAGGGTGTTACATTAGAAGATGAAGGATATTGTAGATTTCCTGATGCACCTACAGAAAGAGGGGCAAAACATCTTTTAGAATTAGTTGAAGCTAAAAAGCAAGGATATGGTGCTGGTGTTATGTTCTTAATACAAATAGAGGATGTAGAAAAATTTTCACCACACGATGAAAGAGATCCTAAATTTGGAGAAGCATTAAGATTTGCAGCAAATAATGGAGTTGATATTTTTGCTTATAGTTGCATTGTTACAGAGGATGGAATAGAGATAAATAAACCTATTGAAATAATTCTTTAATTAATGATATATTTATAAAAAAATAGTGTAAAATTTTTGAGAAAGTACTATAAAAAATATATATTATAAGAGTATAATATGATTAGTTATAAATGTATAAGTAAAATTTTTGATTGAGGTGAATTTGGTGACAAAGAAGATTAAAAATGTACCTGAAATTAAGGGAGTATTAAGAAGTCATGTAGTAGAGGTTCCACCTTGTATAAGAGATTGCTCAGGTATTAAGATATTTGGAAAAAGAATAAAATCACTATTATTTACAACTGATGTTGCAATAATAAGAAACACAAACGCAGATGCAATAATTGCAGTATATCCATTTACTCCGCAACCATTAATTACTCAAGCTTTAGTTATGGCGGCAGATGTTCCAATATTCTGTGGTGTTGGAGGAGGAATAACTCAAGGTAAAAGAGTAGTTAACTTAGCTTTAGATGCAGAGTTTAAAGGGGCTATGGGAGTAGTAGTAAATGCACCGACTTCAAATGATATATTGAGAAAGATAAGAGAGACAATTGATATTCCAGTTATAGTAACTGTTGTATCTGAATGTGAAAATATAAGGGAAAGAATAGAATCAGGAGCAACTATATTAAATGTATCTGGTGGTAAGGATACAGCTAGGATAGTAAGAAAAATAAGAGAAGAGTTCCCTGACTTCCCAGTGATGGCTACTGGAGGCCCAACAGAAGAAACTATAAGGGAAACTATAGAGGCTGGAGCAAATGCTATAACATATACACCAGCTCCTACTGGAGATGTAATGAGCGAACTTATGGACAGATATAGAGGGGTTTAGGTCGCTACGCGAGGTGAAATGTTTTTCTTACGTAAAAGGGGAAATGTCAGCTTCGCTGAGATGAGAGGTTTGAATTATGACAAAGGTTAAAAGTACATTTAGGTTAATAAAGTGACTTATAATATTGTGACAGATGGCAAATTTGATTTTATATTCAATTTGCTGTTTGTCTTTATTCATTTTACTTTAATTAAAAGGAAATAATTTTGAAACAGAAATGACATAAATATAGTATAGAATTATTGTAAAATAATATTATAAGCTAATTTGTTTTGCTTTATAGAGTATTTATTACTACTTAATTTGGTAAAATAATAGATTTAACTAATTAGTTGTGCTATACTGTAATATAACTGAAAATCCAAATTTCAATTTGGCTATTTGAAGTTACTCCTATGAGCGTATGCGAATAGTAAGTTTTGATAAAAAATCCAAAATCATATTGGTAAATTTATAGTTACTTATTTATTATGTGTTAATAATAATGTTTATCTATAAATAATTATATATAGGGAGTATTCTATATGGGTAGAGAATTTTTTGTTGTTGATAGAATAGAAGGAAAAGCTATTGTATTAGAAAGTTATAATGGGGAAATAATCGTAATAGAAGAAGGAAAAGTAAATAAGTTGCCTAATGAGGGTGATGTATTAATAAAGGATAATGATTTCTTTTATATAGACAAAGATGAGACAATAAAAAGAAAAGAAAAAATAAAAAATATCACGAAAGGTATATGGGCTTAAATATGGATGAATTCAATAATAATGATGTATATATACATGAAGAAGATAATAGTTCTAATGTAGATAACAATGTTGAAAATTCAAAGCTAGAAAAGCGTAGTGATAGGAATGCTAAGAAAAAGGAGAAGACTGGTTTCTTTTATGATTGGGTAGTTCCTATACTTATAGCTGTAGTTTTAGCTGTATTAATAAATAAGTTTATAGTGTTTAAAGTTAAGATACCATCAGAATCTATGGTTCCAACTTTAAATGTAGGTGATAGACTATTTGTAACTAGGGTATATAATCCTGAAAAATTAGAACGTGGAGATGTAGTTGTATTCCATTCTAATGAAAAAAATGAAGATATGATAAAGAGATTAATAGGAAAGCCAGGGGATGTTATAGTAATAAATGATGGAATTGTTACTGTAAATGGTGAAACTCTTTATGAGAACTACATTGGAACACCAGATAAATTTAATGGGACATATGAGGTACCAGAGGGACAATACTTCTTTTTAGGAGATAATCGTTTCTTCTCAAGTGATTCAAGATATTGGGATACCCCATATATAGATGGTAGTGATATTATGGGAAAAGCACAATTGAAAGTATATCCATTTGATGATTTTGGTATGATTAAATAATGTTAAATTAGGGAGAAAACATATGAGTGAAAATGGACCAAATAAAAATAATAAGAACAATAATAATATGAATAATAACAACAATGCGCCCAAAAAGAAAAATAATAAATTTCTTATAATATATGCTGTTATAGCATTCCTATTCTTATACTCTTTCAGTACTGCAAAGGATATGCTTACAACTACAGAAATATCTTATAATGAATTTATTCAGTTAGTAGAAAATAAGCAGGTAGAAAAAGTTAGTACTGAAGGAAATGCATTAGTAATAGTTCCTAAGGATACTAGCGATTATAAAGGTAAAGTCCTTTATACAGGAAATGTTGAGAATCCAGATTTAATCACTTTATTAACTGAAAATAATGTTGATTATTTTCCAGAGATAATTAAACAAAATTCAGTTATAATGGACTTCATTATAATAAATGTATTACCGTTTGTACTAATGTTCTTTGCGGTTAAATTCATCTTTAATAAGATGGGGCAAAAAATGGGCGGTAACCCAATGGGAATGGGTAAAAGCAATGCTAAGATATACATGGAAAATGATATAAAGATTACTTTTGACAATGTTGCAGGTCAAGATGAAGCTAAAGAGTCACTTACAGAAATAATAGACTTTTTAAATAATCCAAAGAGATATACAGAAATAGGGGCAAAATTACCTAAGGGGGCTTTATTAGTAGGGCCTCCAGGAACAGGTAAGACTTTACTTGCAAAAGCTGTTGCAGGAGAAGCAAAGGTTCCATTCTTAACTGTATCAGGATCAAACTTTGTTGAGATGTTTGTTGGTATGGGTGCTGCTAAGGTTAGGGATTTATTTAAAGAAGCAGAGAAAAACGCTCCATGTATAATCTTTATAGATGAGATAGACTCTATAGGTAAGAGCAGAGATAATCAAATGCAAAGTAACGATGAAAGAGAGCAAACTCTAAATCAATTACTTACTGAAATGGATGGATTTGATACTTCTAAAGGAATAGTTATTTTAGGGGCAACAAATAGACCAGAAATATTAGATAAAGCTCTTTTAAGACCAGGTAGATTTGACAGAAGAGTTATAGTTGATAGACCTGACTTAATAGGTAGAAAAGCTATATTAAAAGTTCACTCAAAGGATGTAAAAATGTCACCAGATGTTAACTTAGATGAAATAGCTAAAGGAACTCCGGGAGCTGTAGGGGCCGACCTTGCAAATATAGTTAATGAAGCAGCATTAAGAGCTGTTAAACATAAGAGAGATGAAGTAATTCAAGAAGACTTACAAGAAGCAGTTGAGGTTATAATTGCTGGTAAGGAAAAGAAGGATAGAATACTTTCAGCTCAAGAGAGAAAGATAGTAGCCTTCCACGAAGTTGGTCATGCACTTGTAGCTGGACTTTTAGAAGGTACTGACCCAGTACATAAGATTACTATAGTTCCAAGAACTATGGGAGCTTTAGGATATACAATGCAATTACCTGAAGAGGAAAAATACTTAGTATCAAAGGATGAGTTATTAAATCAAATAACAGTTATGCTTGGAGGAAGAGCTGCTGAAGAGGAAGTATTTAACCTTGTTTCAACAGGGGCATCTAATGATATTGAAAGAGCTAGTCAAACTGCAAGAAGTATGGTAACTGTTTATGGTATGACAGATTCATTTGATATGATGGCTTTAGAGTCAATCCAAAATAGATACCTAGACGGTAGAGCTGTAAGAAACTGTAGTGAAGAAACTTCAACTTTAGTAGATAAAGAAATATTACAAATAATAAGAAATTGCCACGAAAAGGCTAGAACTTTATTGAATGAAAACAGAGATTTATTAGACAAAATTTCTGAATATCTATTAGAGAAAGAAACTATATATGGAGATGAATTCATGAAGTTTGTTCATGAAAAATATCCAGAGTTAAAGAAAGATAAAAAAGAAGAAAATAATGAAAAAGTAGTAGAAGCAGATAAAAATACTTTAGTAGAAGAAGTAATTGCTGAAGCGGAAACAATAACTACTGAAGTTATAGAAGAAAATAAAGAGGCTTTAGAAGAAGATGATATTTTAGTAAGCAGTGATGTTGAAGAGGAAGTTACAAAAGTTGATGAAACAACAGTAACAGTGGATGACGAAGAAACAAAATAGTTTGCTAATGCAAAAGAGAAATGTACTCCTACGGAGTTGAGAAATATACGTCTACGACGTGGAGAAATCTATGCCGATACATAGATAAATATTGCCTGGCGGCAAGAGAGTTGACTCTGCCGTCAGGCATATTTATCTTCACGAAGTGAATATTTATCCGAACGAAACTTATATTTATCTGTCCTAAGGGCATATTTCTCTTCAACATAGTTGAATATTTATCCGAGCAAGGCTCATATTTCTCTTCAGCATAACTGAACATTTATCCTGCCGTAGGGCACTAAACAGGAGGTTTTTTAATGAATAAATTTGAGTTTTTACAAGAGGAGCAGAATTTAGATTACACTCTTAAGGTATTAAATCAAGAAATTCTTAATTATATAGAAAAGAGAAAAGGTATAGCAGATTATATACTTGAATATAGAAAGAAGTTTATTGAAGAGCATAGAGATGATGAAGATAAGTTAATTGAATATTTTGATCATGAAAAGTACGTTAAGGAAGAGTCTTATAAGACTATAGATAAAAAGTTAACTGAATATACTAAGCTTAAGGAAATTCCTTACTTTGGGAAGGTTGCTTTTGCAGATGATGGTCTTCAAGAGACTATCTATATAGGGAGATATGGATTAAATAGAGAAGGTGAATTCGAACCAGTTATAGTTGACTGGAGAGCACCAGTATCATCTTTATTCTATAAAGGAACTATAGGAGAAAGTAGTTATAAATCTCCAAATGGAGAAGTCCCAGTTGATATTTTATCAAGAAGACAAATAATGATAAAAAAGGGCGTGCTTCAAGGATTCTTTGATTCTGAAGTAGATGTTAAAGATGATATACTTCAAATGATACTTTCATCAAATACAGGGGAAAAGCTTAAAGATATAGTAATGACTATACAACAAGAGCAAGATGAAATTATTAGAGAAGATAGACAAAAGGTTGTTGTAGTTAATGGAGTTGCAGGTTCAGGGAAAACTACAATAGCTCTTCATAGAGTAGCTTATTTATTATATAACTTCAGAGAGCAATTAGGAAATAAGGTTCTTATTTTAGGACCCAATGATATATTTATAGATTATATTGGAGAGGTTTTACCGACTTTAGGAGAAGGTGGAGTAAGACAACAGACTTTTGTAAACTTTGCAATAAGTGAAATTGGATTAGATCAACATGTTGTAGATTTTACTGAGTATTTAGAAAAAGCATTAAGAGGTAATAATGAAGTAATTGATGAAATAAAATATAAGTCTTCAAAGGAATTTATAGATTTATTAGATAAGAAATGTACTGAGTTTGAGGAAAACTACTTTAATATTAAACCAATAAAGTGTTTTGGTGAAGAGATAGTTTCTATAGAAGAAATAAAGGAATTATTTGAAAAGCATTATAAGTATATGCCTTTATTTAGAAGAAGTAAAAAGATTGAGAGAGTTATTATATCTAAAATAAAGGATAAGAGAGATGAAAAAGTAAGAGAACTTAATGCAGCGGTTAAAGAAAAGCTTGCGAGTCTTTCTGAAGATGAATTGTTAATAGAACAAAATAACATTGAATTTACAAGAAGGATTAAAGTAAGAGAAATAGTAAGAGAGGTTATGAAGGCTAAAGCTGAATTAGCTGCTTGGATAAATCATAAAAATATAGTAGATATTTATAAAGAAATGATGGATACGGAGATTCTATCTTACTTAGATTTAGCTCCTATTTTATATCTTATGATTAAGCTTGATGGGAAGAAGTGTAAGAGCGACATTAAGCATATAGTTATTGATGAAGCTCAAGATTATAACATGCTTCAATTTATAGTATTAAAAGAATTAACAGGATGTAGAAGTTATACTATAGTTGGTGATGCAAATCAGAGGTTAATAAAAGCTACAGAAGAAGCTGCAATGCTTAATTTAAAACCACTGTTTGGTGGATTTACTAAATACTTTGATCTTAACAAGAGCTATAGATCTACTTATCAAATTATGCAATATGCTAATAAATTACTTGATGAACATGCGATAGTTCCTTTTGTTAGAGAAGGAAAATATGATGTAGAAGAAGTTAGGGTAAATGATAAGGAAGATTTAATAGATACTTTATTAGAAACTTTAGAAGCATACGAAGATGAAAATTATGAAAATGTAGCTATAATAGTTAAGGGAAAAGAAGAACTGAAGGAAATAGCTCCAGAATTAAAGCAATTTACTAAGATTCTTTCTTTTGATAGAGAAGACTTAATATATAGAGGCGGAAGAGTAATAATTCCATCATATTATGCAAAAGGGTTAGAGTTTGATGGAGTTATAGTAGTTAATCTTGATAATGATACAGATAACTTAGTTAAATATATAATGTGTACTAGAGCTCTTCATAGATTAAAGGTTATAGATTTAGAAATGTAAAATTATAAATTTAAAATGATAAATTAAGGAAGAAACTGCTTAGGCAGTTTCTTTTTTGAAATTCGTTTATATAAATATCTTATTTAATTTTAGGTTTGTTATTTTAAATTTGCCATTGATTAAGTCGCACTTTGTCTGAATTTATGTTAATATGATAATATACAATAATAAATGATGTATATACAATTAGCCTTAAAGTAATCGTTTAAAGGAGTTTAGTTTAAAAATATGAAAGTTAATGAACCAGTATATATTAAGATTGAAAAATACTTAAGAGAGTTAATAGATTCAGAGAAAATAAAGCCAGGCGAATTATTGCCATCAGAAAATCAATTAAGTGAAAAGTTCAATGTAACTAGAATGACGGTGAGATCAGCATTTAATAATTTGGTTAAGCAAGGGTATATCATTAGAAAAAGAGGAATTGGAAGTATAGTTTTAGGTAATAGAGTTTCTGATAATATGGGCGCTATGGAAAGCTTCACAAAAGAAATGATAAGAAAAGGATATGAAATTACAACTAGGCTTGTAAGTTTACTTGTAGTAGAGGCAAATGAAACTATAAAAGATAGATTAAATCTTGAGATAGGGGAAAATGTTTGGGAAATAAAGAGAGTAAGATATGCTAATGGCGAACCTGTATCGTATATGATAACTTATATGCCTGTAAAGATGTTTCCTAATTTAAAAAAGGATGATTGTATGTCCTTATATAATTTTATAAGAAATAACAATTATAATATTCATACTGCAAATCGTATAATAGAAGCTATAATTGCAGATGAAGGGCTAATAAACTTACTTGAGTTAGAATCAGAGGTTCCTATACTGCATATTGAGCAAGTTGGGATTCTTGAAACAGGAGAATCATTTGAATATTCTCATACATATCATTATGGCTATAAGTTAACATTAAATGCACTTGTAGAGAATGATTAGATTTATATTATAAATTAAATAGAAAATGCTTTTAAGATAGATATATTAAATTAGCTTTATATGAAGAGTAAGTAATACTTTAATCTTTATATAGTAAGAGAATTTAGTATATCTTTTTTGTTATTTAGGAAATTATAATTTTTATAATCTATAGATAACTTTATCAAAAACTAAAAAACAAATAAAGATGAGTTTCCGGGAATGTAGTTTTATAATAATTTTAAGTTTTTAGGAGAAAATAAATTCAGATGTATATAATTTACATAAAAAAATATCTTGAAATGTATATACAACTCGTGTAATATATATACATAAAGTTTGGAAAACGAATACACAATTATATAATTATATTAGATATTTAAAAATATTAAAATGAGGTGGATTAAATGGAAAAATTCTCAGCATTTATGGATAAATATATACTTCCATATGCAACTAAATTAGGTGCTCAAAGACATCTAGTAGCAGTAAGGGATGCATTTATAGCTATGATTCCTTTAACTATAATAGGATCTTTTGCAACGCTTATAAATAATATGCCTTTTAAAGGTTTATCAAATTTCTTAGCAGAAAACACATTTGGGCAGTACATTAAAGCTGTTAATGGTGACATTTGGTGGGGAACACTAGCTATAATGGCATTATTACTAGTTATAGGTGTTTCTTATAATTTAGCTAAATCATATGAAGAAAATGGACTACAAGCAGCAATGATTGCTACAGCAATATTCTTCTTCTTAGCACCACAAACTGCATCAATAATCCCTGAAGGTGCTACAGAAGCAGTAGTAGGTTGGGGATTCATGCAAGTTGCTTATTTAGGAACAACAGCATTATTTACAGCAATCATAGTAGGTCTTTTATCAACTGAGTTATTTGTTAAATTAGGAAAAGTTAAGGCATTAGTTATTAAGATGCCAGATGCAGTTCCTCCAGCTGTTAGTAGATCATTTGCTAAGCTTATACCAGGAATGTTAACAGTTCTTATATTTGCAATCTTTGGATTAGTATTAAGAAATATTACAGATGGTGCATTCTTAACAGATTTAATAAATAAATATGTAGGTATTCCATTATCAGGAGTTACAGATTCTTTAGGCGGAGCTATAGCAATAACACTATTTATACATGGATTATGGTTTGTTGGATTACATGGTTCAAACATTGCATTACCAATAACAAGTACTTTATTAACTAAATTAGGTGCTGATAATGCTCAAATAATGGCTACAGGTTCTAGTGAACCATTACACACATTAGCAGGACCATTCTTTGATGCTTTCGTTCATATGGGTGGAGCAGGATTAATAATAGGTTTATTAGTAGCTATAGCTATAGCAGGTAGAAGTAGAAAAGATATGCTTGCTTTAGGTACAGCACCAGCAATATTTAATATAAATGAACCAGTTATATTTGGATTACCGATAGTATTAAACCCAATATACGGTATACCATTTATAATTGCACCAGTTGTTACAACAATAGTTTCATATTTATCAATAAAATCAGGTTTAGTAAGTCCAGTAATTGTTGCATCAATGCCTTGGACTACACCACCGATAATTTCAGGATTCTTAGCTACAGGTCATATTTCAGGTGCTATATTAGCGACAGTTAACATAATTATATCAATAGTAATTTACTTACCTTTCGTATATGCAGCAGAAAGAATGGAAGCTAAGAAATACGCAGAATAGAATAATATTAATGAATATAAAGAAAATGCCTTCGCAAACAATATGCGAAGGCATTTTTTATATTATTAATTACCTTGTAAATCTATTCGTATTTTTCAATTTTTCTAATTACATTTTCATATATATTATTAACAACATCAAAGTTCATAGCTTTTATATAAAATGCTTCTAAGTCATCATGTAGCGCGTGAGAATTACTAATTAATGAAATAGCTTTATTAACTAATTCATAGAATATTTGACTATCATATTCTATTTCTGAAGCTTTAGAAGAAAGTGAATTTGGTTTTGTGTAATCGCTTAAAGAATAGTTTATACCTGTATAATTTGCTTTATTTATTTCATTATTTGTTATTACGCAAGTAGATATTTCAGGAATAAATATATGCTCAATTCGCTCAGGAACAAATGGATCATACATGTACTCAACATAATATCCTTTCTTCTGACCACAAGTGCCTAAGAATTTCAATATATCTGTTTTACCCATTCCAGGGCCACCAGTTAGTACGTATTTATTTTTATAGTCCTTTGCTAAATTATCTGCAAATGTAATTATTCCATTTGGGGTTATAGCTGTTGCAAAAAGTCTACGTTCTCCACCATAACCAGATATATCTGCTCTAAAAATATCATTTTTTAATGTTTCAATTAATACTGAAATTTTATTAGAATCTAATGATTCATAATTAAGGTTGCTCCAATCATCGTGAATACATTTTGCAGAAGCTAAATATCTATAAGCTCTTTTATAGCATTTACTTATATCTTTATTTATAGATAAAATTTCTTTTTTATGTTTGGATAACATATCTATATCTAAAGCATCACCCATATTTAAGATTTCATCCACAGCTCCTGGGGTTATTGGATCAACTATATGTGGAGAAGTACCATCAATTAAAGCTACTCCTAATTCTTTTATGACTATTCCATCTAAAGAATTATTATCAGAGGAACAGTGATGATATTCTATTGTATAGCCTTTATTAAAAAAATAATCGCCAACCTTTTTCATTAATGAAGATTTACCTGTACCAGGGCCACCTTTAAGACATAAAATTCGTTTAGCATCATCTTGGCTTAGAATATATCTATAAAAAGAATAGAATCCTTTTGAGGTATTACCTCCAGGAAAATAGTGTCGCCCTTTCAAATTATCCATTTGATCACTCCTAATAAAAATTGATATTATATTTTATTCAACTAAGTTATAAATGTAGACTTTAAAGAAAATAAAAAATGGAAAAACTATATGCATAATGACTGAAAGTTTATGCATATGCTTTTGAGTAACAAATAAAAAAGTTTTTAAATATGGCTAAAAATAAGGAGTTATACAGAGCTTAAGTTATGAAATTTATGAAAAATATAAAAATAGGAAAATTTATTCAAAAAAACTATTGCATATTTATGATTGATAGGTGTATAATTATGCATGAAGTCGGAAGGCGTTGTATAATTTAAAAGGGGGATTAAATATGAAGAAATTATCAATAAAAAAATTAATGGCAGTTGTTATCGTTGGGGTATTCGGAATGGCGGCTGTAGGATGTGGTAGTAGTTCAAATGGAGAAGGTAAGGACAAGCTAACGCAAATAAAGGAAAATGGAAAGTTAGTAGTAGGAATGAGTGCAGATTATGCACCTTATGAATATCACGCATTAATTGATGGTGAGGATAAGATAATAGGATTTGACGTTGATATAGCACAAGCTATAGCTGATGATATTGGAGTAGAATTAGAATTAAAAGAAATGAATTTTGATGCATTATGTGAATCAGTTCAATTAGGTAAAATTGATATGACTATATCAGGAATGACACCTAAGCCAGATAGAAAGAAAGCTGTAGACTTTTCAGATATATATTATAAAGCTGAACAAGCATTTTTAGTACAAGCATCAAATAAAGATAAGTACAAAACTTTAGCTGATTTAGAAGGTAAAAAAATAGGTGCTCAAATGGGATCTATTCAAGCTGATATAGCTGAAGGAATTAAAGATTCTAATGTAAAATTATTAGCTGATGTTAATACGTTAATACTTGAACTTAAAAATGGTAATATTGATGCATTAATAGTTGAAGCTCCAGTTGCAAATTTAGCAGTAACTGCAAATACAGATTTAGCTGTTGGAGAAGAGATAGTAGAGGATTCAGAAGGGGGTTCAGCTATAGGTATGCCAAAGGATTCACCAGAGTTGGTAGCACAAGTTAATTCAACATTAAAGAAGTTAGCAGATGAAGGAAAGATAGATGAATTTGTACAAAAAGCAGTAGAACAAGTAAAAAATCAAGTTGAATAATTAAATTTGAAATTAATATTAAATATAAAAAATGGAGCTTAAGGATATGAGACGCTTATTAAAGATATGCGTCTCATATAAATAGAGTAAGTGAATATACATAATAATTAGTCAATAAATTTTCAGGGAGATAGCAGGTGAGAGTTAATGAATTGGGATTTTGATTTTATAACAAATGGGCAGATGGTTTATTTTTTACAGGGAGCTAAGTGGACTTTAATAATATCGCTAGCATCAGTTGTATTAGGAGTAATTTTTGGTAGTTTATTAACATTATTAAAACGTTCAAAAATTAAGATATTTAAGTTTGTATCATCAGCTTATGTAGAGATAGTTAGGGGGACTCCGTTACTATTACAAATATTTATAGTTTATTTTGGATTAAGTAATGTACTTAATATTAATGAATTATTAGCTGTAATAATAGCATTATCATTAAATTCCTCAGCATATGTTTCAGAACTTATAAGGGCTGGAATAGAAGCAGTTGATAAAGGTCAGATGGAGGCTGCTAGAAGTTTAGGAATGACTGAAGCTATGGCTATGAGAAAAATAGTAATTCCTCAAGCTATAAAAAATATACTACCAGCAATAGGTAATGAATTTGTTGCAATAATTAAGGAATCATCAATGGCATCGACTTTGGGAGTAGCTGAACTTATGTATGCTGCAAATGTTGTTAGCACAAAGAGTTTTAATAAAACAGAAACATTAATAATGTCAGCAGTATTTTATTTTGTTATGACATTCTCATTAGGAAGACTTATAAAGTACATTGAGAGGAGGATGAAGGTAAGTGATACAAATTAATGATCTTCACAAGAGTTTTAAGGAAAATAAGGTTTTAAAAGGAATAAATGAGAATATAAAAAGAGGAGAAGTAGTAGTAATAATCGGACCTTCAGGCTCAGGGAAAAGTACTTTTCTAAGATGTTTAAATTTATTAGAAGTTCCTACAAGTGGTGAAATAATATTTGAAGGAACTAATATAACAGATAAGAAAACAGATATAAATAAAATAAGAGAAAAGATGGGGATGGTTTTCCAACAATTTAATTTGTTCCCTCATAAGACAGTATTAGAAAATTTAACTATATCACCTATTATGGTAAAGAAAATGAATGAGGATGATGCTAAAAAGAAAGCATATGATTTATTAAAAAAAGTAGGGCTGGTAGATAAAGCAGATGCTTATCCAGGGTCACTTTCAGGAGGGCAAAAGCAAAGAATAGCTATAGCTAGAGCTCTTTGTATGGAGCCAGATGTTATGCTTTTTGACGAACCAACATCAGCTTTAGATCCAGAGATGGTTGGAGAAGTTTTATCAGTTATGAAAGATCTTGCAAAAGAAGGAATGACTATGGTTGTAGTAACACATGAAATGGGATTTGCAAGAGAGGTTGGAGATAGAATATTGTTCATGGACGACGGGAAGATAGTTGAAGAAGGTTCCCCTAAAGAAATATTCAATAATCCTAAACATCCAAGAACAATAGACTTTTTATCAAAAGTTATATAGGAAGAGCGCAATGCGCTCTTTTTTGTTTTGCCGCGCAAAAGGTAAAAGGTCCGCTTTTCATTTCTACAAAGTAGACAAATAATCATATATAAACTTGCTGACTAATAAAATAGTAATAGATATTAATATTGCATAGGGAGGCAAGATGGAAAATAGACTTAATTTGGATTTTTTGAAGGTAGAATTTAGAAAGTTATATACTGAAATTAATAATATCTTCAACTATAAAGGAAAAGATATAGTGATTCACTTTAAGAGCATAATTGAATATATAATTTTAATTATTTATGATAAAAATAAAATTTTATATGATGATAAGGTAGGGTTAAATGAAAATATAACCAGGTTATATAATAAGGAGTTAATAACAGTAAAAATTTATAGAGCTATACTATTGATTTTATCTCAGGTAAATATTTATTATCAGTGTAGAAGTGATGAAGATGAGATAGAATGGTTTAATGATTTTATAGATAAATACAAGGGTAAAATATATGAAGTTTTAGTATTTATGGCTGTAAAATGTGGTGAAGAAAATTATTCACTTATATTAAATGGATTAGATGAGGATGAAAAAAGTATATTTACACAATATTTAAATGATAATGAAAATAATAAAGTTGAAGATAAAGAAGAAAATAAAATAGCTTTATATGAAAGTGAAGGATCTGGTGAGGATAAAGATTCTGATGAAATAAAAGAGAAGGTTTCAAGATTAGTTGAAGCCGGAGAAAATTATTATCTAGGAAGAGGCGTAGAAAAGAATAATAAAGAAGCATTTAAGAATTTTATAGAGGCAGCTAAATATGATAGTGAAATAGCAGAAGCTTATTTAGGGTTATTTTATGAGAGAGGCTTTGCTGTTGAAAGAAATTATGAGTTAGCAAATAAGTGGTATAGCAGATCTGCAGTAAAAGGGAATTCATTTGCTCAATATTCATTAGGCTGTTTATATTTAAATGGAACAGGAGTAAAAAAGGACTATCAAAAAGCTCTAATATGGTTTGGAAAGAGTTCTGAAAGTGAGTATAGTCCTGCTTATTATCAATTGGGACGAATGTATTATAATGGCTATGGAATAGAGAAAAATTTAAAATTTGCATTTAAGTGGTACAAGAAAGCTGCAGAAGATAATCTGCCAGCAGCACAACATGCTTTATCTTATATGTATAAGACTGGAGAGGGATGCGAAAGGAATATAGTAAGAGCATATTATTGGCTAGAGAAGGCTGCGGAAAATGATTATGAAGATGCTTATTATATTATAGGAAAATCTTACTTAGAGGGAATATGCTTTGAAATAAATTATGAAAAGGCATATCATTATTTAAAGAAGGGTTATGAAGCTTTTGATACAGATTGTATAGAATCTTTAGCTGATATGTATTATTCAGGATTATATGTAGATAAGGATGTAATGAAAGCACTAGATTTATATAACAAAAGTATAGAGTGTGGAAATACAAATATATTCTTTAAAGTTGGTAAGATGTATGAAGATGAAAATATGATTGATGAAGCTATAGATCTATATGATATGGGTAGTAAAGAGGGCGATCTAAAGTGTATACAAAGATTAGGGATAATGTATTACAATGGTGAATTAGTAAAAAGAGATACAGAAAAAGCTATAAAATATATAGAAATAGCAACAGAAAACAAGGCACCACATGCTATGTATATGCTTGCTATAGCATATCTTAGAGTTAATAAATTTGGGGAAGATACTACAAGAATAGTTAAAAAATTATTAGAAGAGGCTTATGAGTTAAAATCACAATTTGCAGCTGAATATTTAGCATTTCTAATGCTAGCAGAGAAAAAGGATGGTAAGGATATAAATGAAAAGAAGCTATTAGAATACTTAGAGTTTGGCTTTATTAATGGTGTAGTTGGTTCACTTTTTCAGTATGGCTATATATATGAAAAAGGAATTGCTGTAGAGAAAAACTTAGAGAGAGCCTATTCATATTATAGAATGGCTGCAGATAAAGATTATGTGAAAGCTATAGTTAAGCTCGCTTCTTGGTATAAGATAGGTAAATTTTTACCACAAGATATAAACGAATCTATAAAATTATACACAAAAGCAGCAGAGCATAATGATATTGAAGCTATAGAAAATCTTATAAATATATATGAATTAGGAATAGGAAACAGTAAAAGCGATATTAAAGCATTAAAATATGTATTTAATCTTATAGAATTAGATGCATTAAAAGGTAAATGTAAGCTAGCTTATTATTGCTTAGCAGGAATTGGCGTAGAAAAAGATGAAAATAGAGCAAAAGAAATAATAAAGGAAATAGAAGATATAGATAAAGGAACAGCTGATAATTTGAGGTCTGTATTAGCAGAAAAATCATTAATATCTATGTCACAAGACGAAATAATAAGCACCTATATGGAAGGAATAGACCTAGGAAATCCTGATTGCTATGGAAATTTAGCCGTATATTTATATAATAATAATCTATATAAAGATAAAAAATACGAAGAATACTTTAAATCAGCTATGGCAGGAAAAGAACTTGGAATAAAAAAATGTAACTATATTTATCTAAAAGATATATTAAGGAAGAAAGAAGAAAACTCAATAGTGACTGAAGAAGAGATGATGATCGTTAAAGATCTAAGAGATATGGTTGATAAGGGGATATATGAAGCAATAAATGATTTGCTAGAATGGTACAATATGAGAGATAAAACAGATGATAAAAATTATTATGAACTAAAGAAACAAGCCGTATTCTATAATATCAAGAGAACTAAGAAAAAATATAAAAAGAAATTTTCAAGGCAAGAAACACTTAATGTAATTACTATAATTTCAGTATTTATTTTGATTATGATAATGATATATGCAATGATTAAATAAACATAGTCGTTGATAAATTAATAATAACGTGTATAATAGTTATAGTTGTTACAAATTTGTTAACAAAAGTATAAGTTAGTGTTTTTTATAAGCATATAATTAGCAGGTTTTATCAATATATAAGATCTGCTAATTTTTTTGTGAATAATAACAAAGGAGAAGTAGTATGTCGTTAATGTATTTTTCAATAGCTATAGGAGCTACGATAATTGGTTCAGCATCAGGATTAGGTGGAGGAATAATAATAAAACCTATACTTGATTTTTTAGGACATTATAATGTTGTAACTATTAGCGTTTTATCATGTTTTACTGTATTTTTTATGGCTGTAGTTTCAGTAATACACCAAATTAGAAATAAAACAAAAATAAACTTTAGAAGGACTGGTTTAATTGGTATTGGAGCTATTATTGGAGGGATATTAGGGGATCAAATAATGACTTTAGTACTTTCTATATTTAATGAATTAATAGTATCAATAACCCAAAGTATTATACTAGCTATCCTATTTATTCTTATATATATTTATATGAACAATAAAGAAAAGTATAAAAGCTATAATGTTAAAAATTGGCTAGCGTGTATATCTATAGGAATATTACTTGGAACAATTGCTTCTTTTTTAAGTATTGGTGGTGGACCTATAAATGTATGCATATTAACAATATTCTTTTCTATGAATCCAAAGGAAGCAGCAGTAGATGCAGTTGCGATAATGCTATTTTCACAAGGATCTAAATTAGCAAGTATAGTACAAGCTGGAAGTATACATAATGTTGATATAGGAATATTACTATTAATGATTGCTGGAGGAATACTAGGAGGATTAATAGGATCGAAACTTAATAAAAAGATGAAATCAGAAGAGATATTAAAAATGTTTAATGTCTTTTTAGTAATATTAATAGTATTAAATATATATAATGTTTTTAATGTATTAGCATTTTAATAAAAAATAGTAGTACCCTAATAAGTGGTACTACTATTTTTTATTAATTAACTATATCATTTCTATATCTACAGTTATTACACAATTAAATTGTGGATGTAATTTTTTGATATCTCTTTCTATAAACTTAGCTAGTTTTTCTTTAGTAAAGCAATCATTTAAGTCTTGAGGATTTACTACGATATCAAAAATTAAGTTTTTAATATCATTCTCCCCAACTACTCTAAAGTCATGAAGAGATTTAACTGATGGATAAGTTTTTAAAACATCTTCAACTACTTTTCGTGCATCAACAATTTCATCTGTATCAACACAAATAGGGTCCATGTGTATGACTAAGTAGATATTTAATTTTTTTGAGATTTCCCTTTCAGCAGTATCTATTATATGATGTATAGTCATAACATCAATATCAGAAGGGATTTCAGCATGGATTGATGCCATAATCCTTCCAGGGCCATAGTTATGTACTACTAAGTCATGGATACCATTAATATTCTCATAAGACATAACCATGTCTGAAATATTGCTAACTAAAACTGGATCTGGAGCTTCTCCTAATAGAGGATTTAAAGTTTCCTTAATAAGTCCATATCCAGAATATATGATAGCACAAGCAACAAATACTCCAATATACCCATCAAGAGGGAATTGAGTAAACTTGGCTAATAAAAATGAAATAACAACTGTACTTGAAGTAAACACATCTCCTAAAGCATCAGTAGCAGCAGCTTTTAATGCAGAAGAATTTATTCTATGACCTATACTCTTATTAAATTTAGATAGCCATAATTTAAAGAATATAGATACAAGAAGAAGTAAAAATGGTATAACTTCAAATTTTACAGTAGCAGGATTAGTTATTCTTTCAAGAGAAGATTTTACAAACTGTAGTCCTACTAACATAACTAAAAATGATACTATTAATGCAGATATATATTCTATACGACCATGTCCAAAAGGATGCTCTGCATCAGCAGGCTTATTAGCCAGTTTGAAGCCAATTATAGTTATTATAGACGATGCTGCATCAGATAAGTTATTAAAGGCATCAGCCATTACAGCTACTGATCCAGCTAAAAGGCCAACAGATAATTTTATAGCAAATAATAAGACGTTAACTATTATACCTATAGCACCAGCTAGGTTTCCATAGGCATTTCTAACCTTTATATTATCAACTTTTTCATTATCCTTGACGAATGTTTTAATTAGGTAATCTGTTATCATATTAAAAACACCTCAGAAATATTTTTAGCAAAACGTTAAGTTAAAATTCAAATCTATATTTGGTAATTTGAATCTACTTATACAAACATATATTAGTAAGGAGTTTCCTTACAAGTTCTATCCTAATTTATCCAAAACTAAAAGTCAACAATCATATCTTATTGAGAAAAAGATAAAAATAGGATATATTATAAAGTATATCCAATAAACTGAAAAGGGAGAGAATTAAATGGAAAAAGCATTAGCTCAAGAACTTATAGAATTTTTATATAACAGTCCATCTGCTTCTCATGGAGTAGAATCTGTAAAGACTATATTAAACCAAGCTGGATTTACTGAAATAAAGGAAGCTGATAAATGGAGCCTTAAAAAAGGCGATAGACATTATGTTGTAAAGAATGATTCTGCACTTATAGCTTTTGAAGTTGGAAATGAAAATATTGAAGAGGCAGGATTTAGACTTATAGGTGCACATACAGATGTACCTGGATTTAGAATAAAGCCAAATCCACAAATGATTTCTGAAAATACTTATGTAAAGTTAAATACAGAAGTTTATGGAGGACCAATATTAAGTACTTGGTACGATAGACCATTAGGTATTGCCGGTAAGGTTGCAGTAAAAGGTTCCTCTCCATTAAAGCCAGAAATAAGATTAGTTAATATAAATAAGCCATTATTAATAATTCCAAGCTTAGCTATACATATGAATAGAGAAGTAAACAATGGTTATAAATATAATGCACAAGTAGATACACTACCTTTATTAGGTCTTATAAATGATAAATTAGAAAGAGAAGATTACTTAATGAACATTTTAGCTCAAGAGCTTAATGTTGATAAGACAGATATATTAAACTTTGAACTTGGATTATATGAGTATGAAAAAGGATCATTAATAGGAATGAATGAAGAGCTTATATCTTCAGGTAGATTTGATGATTTATGGATGGTATTTGCTGGAGTTAAGGCTTTAGTAGATAGTACAGCAACAGATGCAACTAAAGTTATGGTATGTATAGATAATGAAGAAATAGGAAGTAGAACAGCTCAAGGAGCTTCATCATCAATATTAAATAATCTTTTAGAAAGAATTATATTAGGATTAGGAAAAGATACAGAGAGCTATTATAGAGCATTAGCAAATTCAATAATGATTTCTGCAGACCTTTCACATGCAGTACATCCAAACTTAGGAGATAAGCACGATCCAACAAATAGACCAGTACTAGGAAACGGACCTGTTCTTAAGATGGCTGCATCAGGAAGCTATAGTACAGATAGCTTTAATGGAGCAGTATTTGCATCAGTTTGTGAATCAGCCAATGTTCCATTCCAAAAGTTTGTTAATAGATCAGATGTTAGAGGTGGAAGTACAATAGGACCTATCACATCAGCGTTATTAAATATTCCTGTAATTGATATGGGAGCACCAGTTTTAGGAATGCACTCTATAAGAGAGTTAGCAGCTGTTAAAGACAACTACTACACTGTTAAGGCATTCACTGAGTTCTTTAGTCTTTAATCTAGAAGTTTGGATTTTAGGTAGATTTGAAATTAATCTAAGTACAATTTTTAAATAGATAATTATTAAGAGAGTAGAAATACTCTCTTTTTTATTTCTACAAAATTGATAAAAATATAAAAAAAGTAAATAAATGGTGAATAGAAGTGTTTCCTTAAGGTTAGAATCAAGACGTCCAAATAAAAATTATATAAATTGGGAGGTGAGAATAGTAAGTAGATTAAATAAAAAAATAGGAAACATAATTTGGATTTTTGTACTAGTTTGCGCTATATCATATTTAATTTCCTCTTATAGAGTTTATAAAGGAAAAGAAATTATACCTAATATTTTAGGAGTGTATGGATTTACAGTTAGTACAGGAAGTATGGAGCCAGCTATTAAAACTGGAGATTATTTAATATCAAGGAAAGTAAAAAGTAACGATATCAAAGTAGGTGACATAATAACCTTTATAGATGAAAATACAATAATTACTCATAGGGTATCAGAGATTATTAACCAAAATGAAGAGACAATGTTTATAACTAAAGGTGATGGAAACAACGTTGAAGATGATACAACAGTAATGAGTGAAAATATTGTTAGTAAATATGTATTCAAAGTACCTATGCTGGGATACATTTTAGATTATTTTAAGTACATGAATCCAATTAGTAAGGTAGGAATTTTAGTATCAATATGTTTGTTTTATTTATTTATAGATAGAATAGAGAAAAATAATATAAAAGAGGAGGAAAAGAATGAAGAGGTTTGATAAAAAGATAATTGCATTTTTAGGAATTATATTATGTTTCATTATTGGAGGTACGTTAAGCTTTGAGAGTCTAGCTAGATTTACAAAGAAATTTGAGACAGTAAATAAGAAGGTAAGTGTAGCAACTTTTGAAGTAAGCGCAGATAGTGAATTTGTATCAGAAGCTGAAATTAAGCCTGGAGATGTATTATCGGCAGATACTATAAAATTAAAAAATGATAATGATTATCCAGTTGAATTTACTATTAGTTTAAGTGAAAAGAGTGAAAATAATAATAAAGACAAGTCTACAAGTGAAGGAGCTAAAGACTTAATAGAGTATTTGACCTTAACCATAGATGGGGTGAATCAAACAGAATCAAAAAATCACTATACAACTATAGTAAATCCTAATAATGAAAAGGTTGTTTCAGCTAAAATAGAATGGATTACAGATGATGATATAGAAATATATGAGAATGATATATTAGATAATATTGCCAGCTATACTTATGATATTAAAGCTAAGCAATTAACTAATAAAGATTCTGGATCTAATGATAATATTGGTGGTGGAAATAGCGATGGGGGAGAGGGTAATGGAGATACAACTCCTGGCAATGGAAGTAATGATGGAAATGAAGATATAAAGAGTGTAAGCTTGAAGGATATATCCTGGGTAGCAACAACTGAGAGTAATAAGAGTAAGATTAAAGTATTTGATGATTATACTATAGTGGGAGCTAATGCTAATGCAGTATTAGAAAACTTGAGCTTTGATTTAAAAGAAGAAAAGATAATATTTAATGCAGATATAGAGTTATTAAATACAAATGCAACTGATGGTAAAGGATTAAATTTTGCTGTAGGAGTTAAAGATAGTAATGAAAGTGCTAGAAATAGATTAACATATCAACTATATAAGGATAATAAATCGGAAAATAAAGAGTTATACGGAAATGTTACAAACGTTAGCAATCCGGTATCTCCTAGTGATATAGCTAGAAATGGAGCAAAAACTATAGAAACTTTAAATATTACTTTAGTTGGAGAAATAATAGAGAGAGATAATTTTGCTTATGCAAAGTTTTCAATGAGAGATAGAAATAATAATATTGTTGGTAGTGAAGATATTGAAGTAAGATGTGGAGAATATAAAAGTACTGATAAAGCATATATAAATATAGGCAGTATTATAGGTCAAGAAGGAATTAAGATTAATTCAATGGAAGTAAAGGCAGTTCCTAAGGAATAATATTTTTAGTGTTTAGAAATTATATTTGATAATAAAGTAAAAAATAGATTATTGATTTTTTATCAATAATCTATTTTTGCTTTGTAGAGAGTTAAAATAATATTAATTTATTGAAGTTGGAGCATTAGCAACACCATTGGTCATGGTAAAGTTAAACTTTTCGGTATTAAGTATATTTCTACATTGAGCTATAGTGAAAGTTAATGGTATCTTTGTTATTTCATCTGTAGTTACAAGGCCTCCTGATGAACTTATAACTGAGCTTATAGCAGAACCTTCTGTTAATACATTTGTCCTTAGATTTACACTTTCATAGGCTGTTAGAACTCTCTTAGCTTGATCTAAAACACTGACTTTTCTAGCTTCATCCATATATCCGGACAATTTAGGGGTGAAGGCTGCTGCAAGTACTGCAATAATTGCTATAACAACTACTAGTTCTATTAATGTGAATGCGCGTTTTTTAGATTTTTTAGGGGTAGTTTCTATTTTAAGTTTTAAAGTCATAATTATCCTCCATTTTTGAATCTTACTCTCAAAATTATGAACATCTTTAGAAAGAAATATTCAATTAATGGAGGTGAATATTGTTAAAAATAATATTTAATAATAAATAAAAAATAAGCTACCAATGGCAGCTTATTAAAACTCAAAATCGTTTATACTTTCTATGAATATCTTACCGTCTTTATCGACTACAACTTTAGCTATTACATCTGAGTAAATGCTAGGTTTACCTATAGTGATAGATACATTGTATCTTATTTCATACATTGATTCATACCTATCGTCATTATTTTCTATATTTTTTACTAATGTAATAAGTAAATCAGAATAAGAAACTTTTTCACCATAAGATATTATTTTACTTATCATATTTTTAGCACCTTCTGGTGTAAAATTTTCTTTTATGTAATTTTCAGCTTCCATAGATTTTTCTTCGTTAGAATAATCTATGTTATATAAGAAATCCATAACTTCAGTAAATTTAGCTTCTATTTTTTCATTTGTAACTTCTTCAACAGTACTGGATTCTTTATCGTTATTTTCATTAGATGTATTTTCTTTATTGTTATCTTTTTGATTATTATTTTCAGGTTGTTGTTGTGCTTCTTGCTGATTGGAATTTTGAGAATTATTATTTGCCTTATCGTCTCCGCAACCAACAAATAGAGATAGTGATAATGCTGATATTAAAATTAGTGATAAAACTCTTCTTTTCATTACATTTCCTCCAAAGTATAAAATAGGTACAAGTTTATTATAACATAAATCAAAAAAATAATAAAAATTTAGAATAATAGGACAATAAAAGGGTTAAAACATAAGTAAGAAGTAGAATAAAACTACTTCACGAACTTTGATTTCACATGATAAAGATGGGTCATAGAACCTAATATTATATTAGGGCATAATTCCATCTTTTAATTATCAATATTTTAATAAGCCTTATATTTGAGGTGATGGTTCAAAAGCATTCAACACATATGATGTTGACATAATCTCGGAAATCCTTAAAACAAACATACTGCATTAATATAAGGACACAAAGGTTATCTTAATTGGTAACTTAAAAAGGTTATGAAATATGGCTTTTTGATTACAAATCATAAGTGTTAAGGGACTGTTAGAATTTTGATAGGTTATAGTTTATAGCTGTAAGTAATGTAATTATTTTAATTACATTAATGAGGCAGAAAACTATAAGTGTGGTCAAAGTTCTTTTATTTTACATAAGAATGGTAAATTTTAAATAATTGTAAAAATTGTATTGACATGGTAAATAAAGGGTGTTAATATATAAAACAACATTAACTAATTAATAACAAAAAAGCAATATTTTGAATATATTATCAAATATGAAGCTGTAAAGTTGATAAAACGTTTTCTAAAATAATGCTAATTTGATAAATAGTTAATTTGAGTTAGAACGTATTGAAAACAATAAATAAAGGGGGCTAAAAAGTATGAAAAAGAGATTATTAGGGGGAATATTAGCTATATCAATGCTAACTATGGGGCTAGTTGGTTGCGGAAATGGACAAGGTTCATCAGGTGATTCAGATGAAATAGTTATTGGGGCAATAGGACCATTATCAGGTGGAGCATCAACATATGGGCAGTCGGTTAAGAATGGAGCTCAAATATTTTTAGATAAGGTTAATGCAAATGGAGGAATAGACGGAAAGCAAGTTGTATTAAAATTTGAAGATGATGAAGCAGATCCAACTAAAGCTATAAATGCTTATGATAAGTTAGTAAATCAAGATGGAGTTGGACTTTTATTAGGACCTGTAACTTCAGGGGCAGCTAATGCAGTTGGACCAAATGCTACAGCTGATGGAGTTCCAATGATTACACCTTCAGGTACAGAAACTAATCTAACCACAACTGGTGGAGAATTTGTATTTAGGACATGCTATATAGATGCAACACAGGGTGAGGTTATAGCAAAATATTCTACTGAAAACCTTGGGGCGAAGACAATGGCAGTTCTTTATAACAAAGATTCAGATTATTCAATAGGTATTGCAGAGGCTGCTAAGGCACAATTTGAATCAAATGGAGGAAAGGTTGTAGAGTATGTATCTTATAATGAAGGCGATAAAGATTTCTCAGCACAATTAACTAATATTAAAGGTTCAAATCCAGATGTATTAGTATTACCTGACTATTATAGCGTGGTAGGAGTAATTGCTGACCAAGCTAGAAAGATAGGAATAACTTCACAATTAATGGGTGGAGACGGATGGGATTCACCAGAGCTAGTTAAGATAGGTGGAGATGCAGTTGAAGGTGCATTTTTTGTAAATCACTATTCTCCAAATGATACAGATGAAGCAGTTCAAGAATTTGTTAATTCATATAAAGAGAAATATGGACAAACTCCAGATGCATTTGCTGCATTAAGTTATAGTACATTACAACTTTTTGAAGAAGCTATAACTAAGGCTGGTTCAACTGATGGAGAAGCAGTTAAAGAAGCATTAAAGAATATAGAGGGTGAAACAATTTCAGGAAATATAAAATTTGATGAAAATAGAAACCCACAAAAATCAGTATCAATAATAAAAATAGAAAATGGAGAAGCAAAACTTGAAACTAAGGTTAATCCATAAAACTGATATTAATATGACCTACTTACTTCAGCACTAATTCACTAGCAAAAGAGTTTCTATTATTTCTCACATTAAAATTGCTAAAGTTTGTGAACTCACTACGTTCAGACAGCACAAACTTTTTAACGCACTTTTAATTCAAGAAATAATGAAACTCTAAATACTAGCGCATATGTGCCTACGTAAGTATCTCATATCAATAAAGTGTTTAATGAATTATAGAAACACATATAAACTAAATGTAACAATTTATTTGAAGGGGGGAAAGATGTATGGAGTTTATACAGCAACTCATAAATGGATTATCATTGGGGTCTATTTATGCACTTATAGCTTTGGGGTATACCATGGTTTATGGAATTATTAAATTAATAAATTTTGCTCATGGAGACATCTACATGATTGGGGCTTTTGTAGGATTGTACTGTGGGTCAACTTTGAAATTATCTCTTATTCCAACATTAATAATATCAATGCTTGGGGCAGCATTGGTAGGAGTAATTATTGAGAAAGTAGCTTACAAGCCATTAAGAAATTCACCAAGAATAACATTATTAATAACAGCGATTGGGGTATCGTTATTATTACAAAATGGGATGAGGTTATTAATGGGACCTTCACCAAAGGCATTTCCAAAGTTATTAAGCAAGGAAGTAATAAATATAGGGGCTTTATCTATAGAAACATCAAAAATATTAATGCTTGCTGTATCATTAGTCCTAGTTCTTCTCCTTCAAATTATTGTATATAAAACTAAGGTAGGTAAGGCGATGAGAGGAGCTTCTCATGATATTGAAGCAGCATCTCTTATGGGGATAAATGTTGACAATATAATTTCACTTACCTTTGCTATAGGATCAGCTCTTGCAGGGGCAGCAGGGGTACTTGTATCCTTAGCATTTACAGTAGTAGAACCTTATATGGGTACAATTCCAGGATTAAAAGCATTTATTGCAGCTGTTTTAGGAGGGATAGGTAGTATACCAGGAGCATTAGTTGGAGGTTTATTAATAGGACTTACAGAAACATTGACAAAGGCATATATATCTACAACTTTATCAGATGCAATAGTGTTTGGAATTCTTATAATAATTCTTCTTGTTAAGCCAACAGGTTTATTAGGGAAGAAAGTAAATGAGAAAGTGTAGGTGATGAAGATGAAAAAATATAGAAATCAGATAATTACCATAGCACTAGTATTTGGAGCCTTCATCATCATTAATTCACTTATTGGGGCAAATATAATAAATAGATATATCACAAGGCTAATGATACTTAGCTGTATTAATATAATTTTAGCCATTTCATTAAACTTAATTACAGGGATAACAGGTCAATTAAGTTTAGGAAATGCAGCATTTATGGCAATTGGAGCTTATGTTTCAGCATTCTTTTCAGTAAATTTAGGGATGCCATTTGTTGTATCTTTAATAGCTGGATCAGTGACAGCAGCTGCTATGTCGGTAATTGTAGGTATTCCAACATTAAAATTAAAAGGAGACTATTTTGCAATAACTACATTAGGAGTGTGTGAAATAGTAAGAGTTTTAATAACCAATATGGACATAGTAGGTGGGGCTAGAGGCTTCACCGGAATACCTAAAAAGACTACATTTACAATAGCTTACTTTGCAGTAGTTCTTGTAATAGTAGTTGTGGTGAACATAGTCAAATCTACAAAAGGTAGAGCAATGTTAGCAATAAGAGAAAATGAAATTGCAGCAGAGGCTATGGGCGTTAATACAACAAAGTACAAGGTAGTAGCATTCTTTATATCAGCGCTAATAGCAGGATTTGCAGGAGGGTTATTTGCACACTATACAGCATTTATTCAACCAACACCCTTTAACTTCTTAAAATCTATAGAAATAGTAACCTTTGTAGTATTAGGAGGAATGGGATCAATAACAGGTTCAGTAATAGCAGCAATAGTTCTAACAATCTTACCGGAAGCATTAAGAGAATTCGCAGATTTAAGAATGATATTTTATTCAATAACATTAGTTATATTAATGATATTTAGACCACAAGGCCTATTTGGAACACTAGAAATTACAGATATTATAGCAAAATTTAAAAATAAAAAGATCAAGAAATACGATAAAGTTCAAATGACAAGCGATAAGTCATAATTAAAAATCTATAATTGTAAATTAATGAAAAAATCAGCAGATATGATTTTGAAAATTTATTTTTTAGAAACTACGGAGTAGTTTCATCATTCAGCTTGGTAAATTATTAAAAGATTATGCTAGTATGAGTTATTAATAGTATATATTTATGTAGGCACATATGTAGCTAATATTTAGTATTTCATTATTTATGGAAGTAAAATTTCGTTAAAAAGTTTTAATGTTTGAGCACAGCGAGTTTTAAAACTTTAGAAATTTTAATGGAATAAATAATAGAAATACTTATATTAGCAGAGTAAGTGCCGAAGTAAATATATACTATCACTAATACTAGCATAAGCAAGGAGGGAATATGTTAAGGGCTGACAAGCTTACAATTAAATTCGGTGGATTAGTTGCTGTTTCAGATTTTTCTATTGAAATAGGGGATAAGGAAGTCGTAGGACTGATTGGCCCTAATGGAGCAGGAAAAACTACAATATTTAATATGCTAACAGGAGTTTATGCACCAACAGAAGGTACTATAAGCTATCTTGGGGAGCCTATTCATGGGTTAAAGCCTTATGTTGTTACTTCAAAAAAGTTAGCAAGAACATTTCAAAATATAAGATTATTTGAAAAGATGACAGTTATGGATAACGTAAAGATATCCTATGATTATAGAGTTAAATATAGTTATTTTGATGCTATATTTAGAACAAAGAAATTTAGAAAGATTGAAAATAAAATGGATGAAGAGGTAAGAAATATATTGGATACCTTTAATCTATTAGATAAGGCAAATGAAAAAGCGGGAAATCTTTCTTATGGAGAACAGAGAAGACTTGAAATTGCAAGAGCACTTGCAACAAGTCCAAAGCTACTTCTTTTAGATGAACCTGCAGCTGGTATGAATCCACAAGAAACAATGCAATTATCAGAATTAATTAAGAATATAAGGGACAAGTTTAATATATCAATTTTATTAATAGAGCATGATATGAAGCTTGTTATGGGAATATGTGATAGGATTTCTGTATTAGATTATGGAAAGAAGATTGCAGAAGGAGTTCCAGAAGATATAAAAACAGATAAGAGAGTTATAGAAGCGTATTTGGGTGCTTGATGGCACAGGGATAGTTTTGCTGAAGCAAGGATGATTTATAATTTTTTTAAAATCACTGTTAACTATTCACTTTTAACTCTTAACTAGAATAAGTTTTCTCCCACTTAATATATTAGCTTAATTAATACTCATGAATTTTTATCGGTTCATGGGTGTTAATTAAGACTTATTACTATATTAAGAGGAGATATGTATTTATATAAAAATTAGTATTTTATATATAATGAATTAAAGTTAAAGTGGTTTAATAAATTACATATATTAATGAAGCAATTTTTTTCGTTAAAATAAAAGGGGGCTTAAATATTGGGAAAGAGTGTTTTAGAGATTAAAGATCTTAATCTTTTTTATGGTGGAATTCATGCTTTAAAGGGAATAAGCTTGAATGTTAATGAAGGAGAGATAATAACTCTTATTGGAGCAAATGGAGCTGGCAAAACTTCAACTTTAAGAGCAATATCTTCATTAGAAAAGGTTAAATCAGGTGAAGTATATTTTTATGGTGAAAAGATAAATGGAGTTAGTGCAAATAAGTTGGTATCAAAGGGATTAAGTCATGTACCTGAAGGTAGAAAGATATTTGGCAACCTTACAGTTATGGAAAACTTAGAACTTGGAGCATATTTAAGAAAGGATAAGGCACAAGTTAAAAAAGATTATGAAATGGTATTTAAAAAGTTTCCAAGATTAAAGGAAAGAAAGAATCAAAGTGCTGGAACATTATCAGGTGGGGAGCAACAGATGCTTGCTATAGGAAGAGCTTTAATGAGTAAGCCTAAAATGCTTTTACTTGATGAGCCTTCGATGGGACTAGCACCTATGGTAGTAAAAGATATATTTGATACTATTGTTGAAATAAATAAATCAGGTACTACAGTGTTACTTGTAGAACAAAATGCTAATATGGCACTTTCAATAGCAGATAGGGCTTATGTACTTGAAACAGGAACTATAGTTATTGATGGGAAAGCAGAGGTATTACTCAAGGATGATAGAATAAGAGAAGCTTATCTTGGATAGTGACATTAGTTATAATTATTGGTATTTACATCGGTATAAATAGATGTTTAATTTAAAGATATAATAAATAAAATCTGATAAAAGGTCTGAGAATAGTAAATAATTTAGATGATTTAGAAAGATAGACGTAGAAGTCTGTCTTTTTTTATTTTGTAGGTCATATAAAAATAACTATTTAATCTATGGCTAGACATTTGGATTAAACAATTATTTATTATGTTAAGAAAAAACTCAAATTATAGAGAAAATTTCTCAGAAAATATAATCTCCTACTAAAGTAATTAAAAAAAAGTAATATTTAAATGAAAAGTATAATTATATTCTTAAAATTTATGAAAAAATTATTTTATAAAGACAAGATTAGAAGAAATTCAATAAATATTTTTTAAAGTGCTAAAAATATTAAAAATATAGAAGATTAGAGTAAGAAAAAGACGACAAAAAGTTCTCTTGTATTGTGTAAATAAATGGTAAAATATAAAACATAAGAATACTATAGGGTGAAGATTAAAGTATATTTAAATAATAATTTTAGTAGAGAGGTGGGATTATCCTATCTTTAGGGGGGAAGATAATGGAGTTAACGCGCAGAAGGATTAAGCCTAAGATCGATAAGAGAATATTTTTATCATCACCACATATGGGAAAGTATGAAAGAAAGTTTATAGATGAAGCATTTTTGAGCAATTGGATAGCTCCGTTAGGACCAAATGTCGAAAGCTTTGAACAAGAATTATCAGATTATGTTGGTTCAGGGGGAGGACTAGCATTATCATCAGGAACTGCAGCAGTTCATATGGCTGTAAAATTATTAGATGTAACTAAAGGAAACATTGTATTTTGTTCAAGTTTAACATTTGTAGCAACATGCAATCCAATAATTTATGAAGGCGCTGAACCAGTATTTATTGACTCGGAACCAGGAAGTTTAAATATGTCACCTATAGCTTTAGAAAATGCCTTTAAATATTATGAAGAATTGGGTAAATCGCCAAAGGCTGTTATAGTGGTGCATCTTTATGGACAAAGTGCAGATATGGATCCAATAATGGAAATTTGTAATAGATATAATGTTCCAGTTATTGAGGATGCAGCAGAGAGTTTAGGTGCAACTTATAAGGGAGTTCAAACAGGGACTATAGGTAAATATGGTATTTATTCTTTTAATGGAAATAAGATAATAACTACTTCTGGTGGAGGTATGCTTGTATCAAATAATATAGATGGACTTCAAAAGGCAAAATTTTGGGCAACTCAATCAAGAGATAATACAAGATATTATCAACATAGTGAGCTTGGATATAACTATAGGATGAGTAATGTTGTAGCTGGAATAGGAAGAGGACAACTAAAGGTTATAGAAGATAGGATAAAAAAGAAAAAAGAAATATATGAATTTTACAAAAGTAGCTTTATTGAAATAGAAGATATAGAAATGGCGCCAGTAAGAAATTATGGTGAACCTAATTATTGGTTAAGTGTTATTATTTTATCTAATGATTCAAAGGTAAAACCTATTGATATAATTTTAGCTTTAGAAGAAGAAAATATAGAATCAAGGCCAGTTTGGAAGCCTATGCACCTTCAACCTTATTTTGAAGAATATAGATTCTTTAAGCATAATGAAGAAGATGAAACAAGTGTATCAGAAGACGTATTTAATAGAGGAGTATGTTTACCTTCAGATACAAAGATGACTATAGAAGAGCAAGAATACGTAATAGAAATTATAAAAGATTTATTTAGAGAGATTTAAGATATGTTTATTAAAAGAGTATTTGATATTTTGATTTCAACGGTATTATTATTTTTTTTATCACCCATAATGTTAATTATTTACTTTTTGGTAAAAATAAGCCTAGGAACTCCGGTGCTATTTCTTCAAGAAAGGGTAGGGAAAGATAATGAGGTATTTAAGATAATAAAGTTTAGAACAATGAAGGATGTAAAAGATAAGTATGGAGATGACTTGCCTGACTTTGACAGGGTCACAAGGCTAGGTTCATTTTTAAGAGCTACAAGCTTAGATGAGCTTCCGGAATTAATAAATGTAATAAAGGGAGAGATGAGTTTAGTTGGTCCAAGACCATTACTTAAACAATATTTAAGTATATATAATGATGAGCAAATTAGAAGGCATGATGTATTGCCTGGTATTACAGGATTGGCTCAGGTAAATGGAAGAAATTCATTAACGTGGAATGAAAAGTTTGAACTAGATGTTTGGTATGTAGATAATAGATCATTTTTACTTGATTTAAAGATACTTTTTTTAACGATATATAAGGTTGTGAAGAGAGATGGAATAAATCAAAATGAAAGCATTACAATGGAATATTTTAATGGCAACAATTAGGCTAATAAAGTGGTATACAAAGGCTAGAGGAGGATTAGTATGGACGATAAGTTAATTGATGTTGAATCGTTATTTACTTTATTTAAAAAGAAGTTTTGGATAATTATAGTTATTACGATGATAACAACTGGAGTATCATATTTAAAAGCTTCTAAAATGCAACCGTCATATAGTGCTATGCTAAGTGTTTTTATGGGAGTAGAAGAAGAAGGATTGGATTATTCAATAATGCAAGAAATGAATTTTTATGGGAAAAATATTCAAACTCTAAAAGATATGGTTATGACAGAAGAGTTTTTAGCAGATGTGCTTAAAAAAAATAATATAGATAAAGATCCAGGTCAAGTCATGGGTTCCATATCTGTTCAATCTTCAGAGGATTCTCCTATAGTAACTATGAGATATTACGGAGGAGTTACAAGTGGAAATGCAAAAACTCTTGATGTTGTAGCAGAGGAATTTATTAAAAGATTACAGGAGATAATACCAAATTTAAGTCCAAGAATAGTAAATAATGCTTACGAAAGTATGAGTGTTCCTAACAAAGTTAGGGTTGTTCAAGTTGGAGTAGTATTTGGAATAATAGCATCTATTGGGCTAATCTTAGTTATAGATTACTTAGATGATACATTAAAAAATAAACAAGATTTAGAAAAATTGTTACCAATACCAGTATTAGGAGATATACCTAAACATGAAAAAGAATTCGTAAAGGAGGATAATTATGTTCATAGCAAACAAAATGCCAAGGTCAATATCGGCTGAATCGTATAGATCAATAAGAACTAGCATTAATTATTCTTCTGTTGACAAAAGAATCAAAACTCTAGTAGTTACAAGTTCAATAGCAGGAGAAGGAAAGTCTACAGTTTCAGGAAATTTAGCTTATGTTTTAAGTGAAAATAAGAATAAGGTACTTATAATTGATTGTGATTTAAGAAAGCCTTCTCTCCATAAAAAATTTAAAGTCTCTAATGAGGTAGGAATAACAGATTTATTAGTAGATAAATGTACAGAAAAAGAGGTAATAATATCAGTAGGGGAAGGAGTAGATTTAATTACAGCTGGAACTTTGCCACCTAATCCAGCAGAAGTTATAGGATCAAATATGCTGAAAAAATTTATAGATGAAATGTCTGTAAGGTATGACTATATAGTGATAGATACACCACCTGTGATGGCTGTTACTGATGCACAGTTATTAGCGGCAAAATGTGATGGAACTATATTAGTTGTAAGAGCAAAAAAAACTAAAGGAAAGTATATAAAGCATGCATATAATGAGCTTGAAAAAGTTAGAGCCAATATTATAGGAAGCATATTAAATGGTTCTGATTTGAAGGAGAAATATGGATATTATAAGCATTATTCTGAGAGTAGCAAAAAGAAGTTTAGAATAGCAAGGTAGATAATATGAAGAACTTAATTATCATAGGAGCAGGTGGTGTAGGTAGAGAAGTTTCCTTAATGATACAACAAATAAATGAGCTAGAGCCAACCTGGAATATGATTGGATTTATAGATGATAACGTTGATAATTGGGGAAAAGTTATTAATGGATATTCAGTTATTGGAGGCCTAGATTCATTAGGATTCTTTTCTGCAGATACTTATGTAGTAATAGCTATAGCAAATTATAAGGTTAAAAAAAGAATAGTAAGTAAATTAAATGGAAAATATAAATTTGCAACAATAGTTCATCCAAGAGTATGGATACATGACTTTATGACATTAGGGGAAGGGTCAATAGTTTATGAAGGTGTTATATTAACATCAAATATTGAAATAGGAAAACATGTAATTGTAAGTCCTAAATGCGGAATAGGACATGATTCAGTAGTTAAAGATTACGCTTCATTATTATGGAATGTTAATGTTTCAGGAAATGACTTAATCGAAGAAGGTGTAACTATGGGATCAGGCTCAACAGTAATTCAAGGCAAGATAATAGGTCAAGGAGCGATTATAGGGGCTGGAGCTGTGGTTATAAATGATATTGAACCATATTGTACAGCAGTTGGAGTTCCAGCAAAGGTTATTAAGGAGTTACAACTTACAACTAATTAGTGACAGATTACAAGTTAAAATAAGCAAACAATACTTTTAATATAAATGATTAATTAAGAACTAACGAGGTGGGGAATTTGAAAAAAGTATTATATGTAACAACAGTGAGTAGAACTATAAATGCATTTTTAGTTCCCCATATAGAGATGCTTTTAGCTAATGGATATAAAGTTGATTGCGCTTGTTCGATAGACAAGCCTTTAGATAAAAAATTACAAGCAAAGGGAGTTAGGGTTTTCGAAGTTCCTTTTTCAAGAAACCCGTTAGGATTAGGAAACATAAAAGCTTTTAATAAATTAATAGATATCCAATCTATAAATGAATATGATGTAATACATGTTCATACACCTATTGCAGGTATATATGGTAGATTACTTAGATTTAAGTTCCCAAGGCTAAAAACTATATATACTGCACATGGATACCATTTTTTAAAAGGTGGATCAAAGTTAGGATGGATGCTGTATTATCCTATAGAAAAATTTATGGCTAGTCTTACTAATGTAACTATAAATATTAATAAAGAGGATTATGAAATAACTAAAAATAAACTTAATCCGGAAAAATGTTATTTAATGAGTGGAGTTGGATTAGATCTTAATAAATATAAAAAGTTAAGTGATGAAGAAATAGAAAATAAGAAAGAAGAATTAGATTTAAAGGAAGAGGATTTTGTTGTTTTAAATATAGCAGAAGTAAATAAAAATAAGAACCATATTCAGCTAATTAAAGCAATGGAATTACTAAAGGATAGATACCATAATATTAAAGTTCTTTGTGTTGGGGATGGAAAATTATTAGAGCACATAAAAAAAGAAATAAGTAAAAGTGGGCTAGAAGAAAATATAAAGTTATTAGGATATAGAGAAGATATAAATGAGCTTATAAATGTTTCAGATATAGGAATACTTATGTCACATAGGGAGGGGTTACCTAGAAACCTTATGGAGTTTATGGCTTGTGGTAGGAAAGTAATTGCTACAAATATAAGAGGATGTAGAGATGTAGTTTGCAATGAAAGTGTTGGTTCGCTTGTAGAGGTTGGAGATTATGAAGAAACAGCAAAGGAAATTGAAAAATATTATCTTTTAAATGATAAGAACTTTGAAATATCAGGAGAGATTAATAAGTATAAGATTAAAACTATAACAAGTGAAATTAAAGATATATATGAGGATACTTATAGTGATATTTCATATGAAAAGATTTTTTCGTACAGGTAAGTTAATTGTTTAAAGTGGGGTGATTATTCTGGAAAAAGTATTGCATGTATTGCCAATGAATAAATTGAGTGGTGCTGAAAAAATGGCATTATTAATATGTAAAAATATGAAGGAATATGAACCAATAGTATTATGTGGTGGAGATAATCTTAAAAAGGTATTTAAAGAAAGTAATATAAAAAGCTATTCAGTTGACTTTTCAAATAAAAATATTGTGAAAGATATTATAAAAATAAAAGAGGTAGTAGAAAAAGAAGGTATAGATGTAATCCATGCACATGACAATACAGCTTCAGTTATAAGCTACATAAGTAAAAGAATATTTAGCTTAAAAGTTAAAGTTATTTCTCATATACATAGCTGTTATCCTTGGTTAAAAGAAAATGGAGTTAATAAAAAGATAGACTCAATTTTAAGGCCCAAATATGACTACAATATTGCTTGTGGAAATATTGTATATGAATTTTATAACGATAATACAAAATATTTTAATAAAGAAAAAACAATAATCCTTTCTAATGCAATAGATATAAATGAAATAAATAACTTTGATATTGGTAAATCAGAAAAAGTAAGAAAAGAGTTTAATATCACCAGAGATAAAATAGTCATTGGTTTCATAGGGAGGTTAGATAGTGAAAAAGGAATTGTACCTTTTATTAAGGAGTTTGCCAAATATAAAGATAAATTTAGTAATTGCAAAGTTTTATTAGTAGGAAATGGATCTCAGGAGGATGAAGTTAAAAAACTTATAAGAGAAAATAATTTAGGAGAATTATTTGTTTTAACTGGTTTTCAAAATGATGTATATAGGTTTTATCCAATTATAGATATATTTTTCCTTCCTTCCTTATACGAAGGATTACCAATGGTTTTATTGGAAGCAATGGCTTTTGGAAAAGCAATAATATCAACAGATGTAGGAAGTATAAATGAAGTTATTAACAAAGATACAGGTGTTTTAATAGGAGCTTGTGAGTATAAGAAGTTTATAAATGAGCTAGCTAATCTTAAAGATAATAAAAGGTTAATTGAGTTTTACTCTATAAATACTAAAAGAATTGTAGATGAAAAATTTAATATTAAAACATACATTAATGATATAGAAAGGAAAGTGTATAAGACGATTATAAGTAGATGAGGAGTATATATGAAGCCTTTATTAACGATATTTACGCCAACTTACAATAGAAAAGATTTATTGTTTAGATGCTATAAAAGCTTAAGAAAGCAAACAAGTAATAACTTTGAATGGTTAATAATTGACGATGGCTCTACTGATGGGACAAGAGATGATGTAGATAAGTGGATTAATGAAAAAAATGACTTTAATATAAGATATATTTATCAAGAAAATCAAGGCATGCATGGTGCACATAATACAGCTTATGAAAATATAAATACTGAATTAAATACATGCCTAGATTCAGATGATTATATGCTAGAAGATGCTGTAGAAAAAATATGTAGCTTTTGGATTAATAATGGATCTAATAAATATGCAGGATTTGCAGGTTTAGATGCTTTTGAAAATGGAAGCGTTATAGGAACTGAGTTTCCACATGATATAAAATCATCTACTTTGTTTGATTTATATAATAAAAACAAAGTAAGAGGAGATAAAAAACTCATATATAGGAGTGATTTAACAAGAAGGCATAAATATCCGATATTTGAAGGGGAGAAGTATGTTGGACTAGCTTATAAATATTACAAGATAGATCAAGAATACGAGCTTTTATTAATGAATGAAATAGTATGTATTGTTGAATATCAGCAAGATGGATCTACTAATAATATGTTAAGGCAATATATAAAAAATCCAAGAGGTTTTGCTTTTTATAGAAAAGAAAATCTAAAAAATAAACAAGGGAATTTAATATATAGATTAAAAGAAAACATACATTATGTATCTAGTAGCATTATTTCAAAGAATAAAGATTTTATTAATGAAAGTCCAAGCAAAGCTTTAACTATATTATCAATACCAATAGGTTTTTTATTATATTTGTACATTAGAAAAAATGCAAGAGTAACATAAACATTAAAGGAGGGAAACATGACAGTTTTTTATGTAACAACAATAGCAACTTATTTTTTAGCTTTATTAACTAGAAAAATTGAAAGTAAGTATGGAAAAATATCATGGTTTTTCTTATTTTTTGTTATAGCAATTTTAGTAGTTGTATCTGCAATTAGATCTGGTATAGGGGATACAGGGATGTACAGGCATCTGTATGAATTAGTAGACCAATCATATATTTCAGATGGTTATGAAGTTGGATTTATTTACTTTATAAGATTTTTAAAAGTATTTTCTAAGGATTCTCAATTATTAATAATAGTAACTTCTATAATTATAAACATGCTAAATGTAATAACTATTTATAGATATACAAAGGATAGTTATTTTGAATTAGGAATATTTTTATATATTACTTCAGGATATTATATTGTAACCATGAATGGAATTAGACAAAGTCTAGCAGCTTCAATATTGTTCTTTGCAACAACACTAATATTCAAGAAAAAATATAAGACATATTTTCTTATAGTATTACTAATGAGCACAATACATAATTCGGCATTAATAATGATTCCTTTATATTTTATAGTTAGGCTTACGCCGTGGGAAAGAATGACTAATATAATTTTTGTACTAACAGCTATAGGATTAATATTTTATGAACCATTACTAAACCTAGCTATGAAATTTTTAGGCAATACACGATATGAGCAATATGCTGAATTTGATGAAGGGGGAGCTAATTTAATTAGAATTGCAGTATTTGCTGTCCCAGTATTATTAGCTTATTTAAAGAGAAATATTATAAAAGAAAAGTGGAAGTATGGAAATGTATTTGTAAATATGAATATTATTTGCTTTATAGTTATGCTATTTTCAGCATATAACTGGATATTTGCAAGATTTACAATTTATTTTCAGTTATATAGCTTTATATTAATACCATATATAATTGCTAATTGTCTTTATGGTAAAGAAAGGAGATTATTTTATTTTATGCTATTAATATTATATTTTGTATTCTTTTATTATGATCAGGATGTAACTAATGGATTGAAATATAATACAGCATATAAGTTAGATACAATTTTTTATGAAGTAAAATAGCAATAAATAAAAACATTAAATGGTTATAGGTGATAATTATGAAGGGGAAAATATTGCATATTACAGGGGCTATGAATGTTGGCGGAACTGAAACAATGCTTATAAATTTATATAGAAAAATTAATAATGAGATTATATTTGATTTTATTTCTTATAGTAATAAGGAATCTTATTATGACAAAGAAATCGAAGAACTTGGAGGAAAAACAATAAGATTAACCCCTCCTAATGAAGTCGGATTTATTAAAGCTATAGATGATATAAGAAAAATAATCAGAGAAAATGGACCATATGATGCAGTTCATACACATATGATGTTTAATTGTGGCGTTGCAATGATAGCTGCCTATTTAGAAGGAATAAAGGTTAGAGTTTCCCATGCACATACTACTGCTGATATAAGTAATAGTTTGTTAAGAAAATCTTATGCATTAGTAATGAAGATTCTTATAAGAATATTTTCTACTGATTTTTTAGCTTGTAGTAATGCTGCTGGTAAGTATCTTTTTGGCAATAACATATTAAAAAATAAAAAATATAGAATACTTCCCAATTATATAGATTATGAAAAGTTCATTAATTATAATTCTAAAACTAGTTTAAGAGAAGAGTTAAAACTTAAAGAAGAGGATTTAATAGTATGTCATATAGGGAGATTTATAAATGCTAAAAATCATGAATTTTTAATAGATGTTACAAAGGAGATGGTTTTAGCAAATAATAATATCAAGCTTATTTTAGTTGGAATCGGTGATGAGGAAGAGAGGATTAGAAAAAGGGTAGAAGCGTTAGATTTAAATAATAATGTATATTTTCTAGGACTTAGAGACGATATACCATATATTTTAAAAAGTACTAATTTATTTATATTACCTTCAATTAGTGAAGGTTTAGGGCTTGTTTTACTAGAAGCACAAGCATCTAAAGTTAATTGTTTAGTATCAGAAGCTATTCAAAAGGAAGTAGATTTGGGCGCGAATTTAATAACTCAATTAAGATTAGATGAGGGAAGTAAAGCTTGGGCCGATAAAGCATTGAGTATTATTGAAAAAAAACAGGTTATGTATGTAGACATAATGGAAGCTGTAAAGGAAAAAGAGTATGATTTCAATTCTATATTAAATAATTTAATGTCTGTTTATAAATTGAACTTAAGATAGGGGAAAGGGTATGAAGGATATTTTAATAACTTCTTTTGATTTAGAGGTTGGCGGTGTTGAGAGAAGTTTAATAAGTATGTTAGATAACTTTGATTATAAAAATTATAATGTAGATTTATTGCTGTATAGACATGCTGGAGATTTTATGAATCTATTAACTAATAAAGTTAATCTATTACCAGAAATTAAAGAGTTAGCTACTTTTAGAAAAGGTATAGGACAAGTTATAAAAGAAGGAAACCTGATTATTGGAGCATCAAGGCTTATAGCAAAGTTTAAAGGGAAAAATAAAGTTAAAATTTCTGATATGGAAAGCGTAATCCAAATGCAACTAATGTGGAAGTATGGTATGCCATTTCTACCTAGAATTGATAAGGATTATGATGTAGCAATAAGTTATTTATGGCCACATTACTTTATAGCACATAAGGTTAAGGCTAAAACTAAAATAGCATGGATTCATACAGATTACTCAAATATAAAGACTGATATTAAGGAAGATTTAAAAATATGGAATAAATTTGATTATATAATGGCAGTTTCAAAAGAATGTAAAAATTCATTTATAAAAAAATATCCTAGTTTAAAAGATAAAGTAAAAGTAATGGAGAATATAACGTCACCAGAATTCGTTAGAAAAATGGCTGATGAAGATATAGAAGAAAAATTTGAAGAAGATAAGTTTAATATAGTTTCTGTAGGGAGACTATGTTATGCAAAAGGAATAGATAATGCAGTTAGAGCTTTGAAAATATTACATGATAAGGGATTAAAAAATATTAAATGGTATGTTGTTGGTTATGGTGGAGATGAAGATTTAATTAAAGGTTTAATAAAAGAACATAATCTTGAGAATAGTTTTATTTTATTAGGGAAAAAGACAAATCCATATCCATATATGAAAGCTTGTGATTTATATGTTCAGCCTTCTAGATATGAAGGAAAAGCAGTAACAGTAACAGAAGCTCAGATATTAGGAAAGCCTGTAATGATAACTAATTATGATACTGCAAAAAGTCAGATAAATAATGAGATTGATGGATATATATCTGATCTAAGTGTAAAAGGAATAGCTAATGGAATTAATAAACTAATTAATAATAAAGGATTAAGAGAGCATATAAGTAATAATTGTAAAAAAAACAAATTCAATAATTCAGATCAATTAGAAGTGTTTTATAAGCTGTTTTAGTAAATGAGGTAAAAGTATGATAAAGGAAAAAGTCAGTATAGTTGTACCTATATATAATGTTGAAAAATACATTAATAGGTGTATTAATAGCATAGTAAATCAGACATATACAAACTTACAAATAATATTAGTTGATGATGGATCACTAGATAATTGTGGGAAAATAGCAGATGAATATGCTAAAAAAGACTCTAGAATAGATGTTATTCATAAGAAAAACGGTGGACTTTCAGATGCGAGAAACTTTGGAGTAAAAAAAATCACTGGAGATTTTACCTTATTTGTAGATAGTGATGATTGGTTAGATAAAAATATGGTGGAAACAATGGTTTCTACAATTAATGAATTTAATGCTGATGTGGTACAAGTTGCTTTTTACTATACATATAAAGACCATTTATTATATGATGATAGATTTTATAAGGAAGATAGTGAGCCTGTAATTTATAATAACAATGAATTAATGAAAGAATTAGTTATTAATAATAAGGTAAAGAACTTTGCTTGGGGAAAACTCTATAAAAGCAGTTTAATTAAAGATATTCCTTTTAAAAAAGGTGTTTTATTTGAGGATGTTTTTTGGGCTCATAATGTTATGAAAAATGTAAATAAATATGTAATTATTCATAAGCCATTATGTTATTACCTACAAAGAGAGGACAGTATAGTATCTAATTACAGTATAAAAAATTTAGATATATTAAAAGGATTAAAAGAGAGACATAAGTTTATAGAAAGTAATTATAAAGGATTAACAGATAAGTCCCTAAATTTAATATTAAGGACAAGTATTCTTCACTACAATTTATTAGTTATGAATAGTAGTAAAGATAAGAAGGGTATATATAGAAAAGAAATTAGAAAATATATATTAGAAAATTATAAAGACTTAAAAAAATCTATTAATGATAAAGAAGAAGATTTAAAAAATCAATTAATGTTATTTAAGCTATGGGGGCCATTAAATACTTTGGTACCAATTAAAAATAAAGTGAAAAGAAAAATTTTAAAAAATTATAAAGAAAAAACATTAAAAAGAATAGATATAGTAAGTTAATTTCAATGGAAGAGGTATTAGAGTAATGAAGTTATCAGACGAATTAAAGAGTAAGATACAAAATTTAATAGTAGATTTTTTTAATATCTTTCCTATTAAGAAAAATAAAATTTTTATTTTTAGTTACTACGGAAATCAATATGGTGATAGTCCTAAGTATATATCAGAGTATTTAGTTAACAATTATCCAAAAGAGAAGTTCGATATAGTTTGGCAGTTTAATGATGTTGATTCACATAAAGATATAGAGGGTATTAGAAAAGTTAAGTCTATGACTTTGAGATATTTTTATGAGTTATGTACATCAAAGATTATAATAACTAACTTTAGAACTACAGAGTTATTTAAAAAAAGAAAGAATCAATATTATATTCAAACCTGGCATAGCTCTTTAAGATTAAAGCAAATAGAAAAAGATGCTGAAACTTCATTACCTAAAAGCTATGTTAAAATGGCCAAAATAGATTCAAAAAAATGCGATTTATTATTGTCAGGGTGTAAATATAGCACAGAAATATTTAAGAGAGCTTTTTGGTATGAAGGAGAGATATTTGAAAAAGGAACTCCTAGAAGTGATATGTTGTTAAAAGATAATAATGAAATAAGTAAGAAAGTAAAAAAGCTTTTAGGAATAAATGAAGATAGAAAACTTATATTATATGCTCCTACCTTTAGAAAGGGTGATAGTTTAGAGGTTTATAACGTAGATTATCAGAATGTAATTGAAGCAGTTAAGAAAAAATATGGAGGACAGTGGTCATTTTTAGTAAGGTTACATCCACACCTAGTATCTAAATCTAAAGAGATAATACATGGGGAAAATGTCATAGATGCAACTAAATATGATGATATTCAAGAGTTATTAGTTTCATCGCATATATTAATTTCAGATTACTCTTCATTGATGTTTGATTTTGCATTAACAGAAAAGCCATGCTTTTTATATGTACCAGATTTAGAAGAGTATATAAAAAATGATAGAAAGTTATATTTCAATATAAAAGAATTACCTTTTATAAATTCGTTGAGCAATGAAGAACTAATAAGTTCAATAAATTGTTTTGATGACAAAGAATACAAATGTAAATTAAAAGATTTCTATAAGAAAATAGTGAGCTTTGAAGATGGGAAAGCTTGTGATAATTTAGCTAAAAAAATAGAAGAGGTTTGCTTTTCTTAAAGTTTAGGGGGAAAGGGTATGAATAAATATAAGGTAGGTTATACAACAGGGGTATTCGATATGTTCCATGTAGGTCACTTAAATATATTAAGAAGAGCAAAAGAACAATGTGATTATCTTATAGTTGGAGTAAGTACAGATGAATTAGTAAAAGAATATAAAAATAAAGTTCCAGTTGTACCTTTTGAAGAAAGATGCCAAATAGTACAAGCTATAGATTGTGTAGATAAAGTAGTAGCACAAGAAAATAGAGATAAATTTTTGGCGTGGAAGAATATTGGCTTTGATGTAATGTTTGTTGGAGATGACTGGAAAGGTAAACCATTGTTTATAGAAGTAGAAGCTGAATTCAAAAAGGTTGGAGTTGATGTAGTTTATTTTCCTTATACAAAGGATACATCATCAACAATACTTAGAGAAAAATTAGCTGTATTAAAGTAAGAGGTATATATTATGAAACCAATAATTAGTATTATAGTTCCTATTTATAATGTAGAAAAATATTTACCTAAATGTATAGAGAGTATTTTGAATCAAACCTTTAAAGAATTTGAGCTTATTTTAGTAGATGATGGATCACCAGATAATAGCGGAAGTATATGTGATGAGTACTCGAAAAAAGATGAAAGAATAAAAGTTATTCATAAAGAAAATGGAGGAGTAAGTTCAGCTAGAAATGTAGGATTAGGCTCAGCGTTAGGAGAATATATAGGATTTGTAGATCCAGATGACTATATAAATGAGGATATGTTTGAAGTGTTATACAATTTATGCATTAGTACAAATTCCGATATAGCTATATGTAAAAATTCCAGAGAAATTAATGGAGAAATATATGGTATTGAAGACGATATTTATACAAAAATAATGGATACTGAAGAAGCATTAAAAGAAATGTTTAAAGCAAATCTATATAGATTTGCTTTATGGAATAAGATATGTAAAAAGAAGTGTTTTTATGGAATAAGATTCCCAGAAGGAAGAGTGCATGAAGATTTATCGGCAACATATAAAATCATAGCAAATTCAAGTAAAGTTATATTCACAAATTATGTTGGGTATATTTATGTTAAAAGAGATGAAAGTATATTAACCAAAAAATATAACAAAAATAGATTACAATCGTTTATTGGATGGGATGAAATATTCCGTTTTTTTAATAAAAATTATGTGAATTTAAAAGTTGAATTGCTTAATTGTTATACATACTGGTGTATAGATAATATTTATTATATATTAAATCAAATAACTAATACTAAGCAGGCTATTAACTATTTAAAAGTTTTAAGGGGTTATATGGATAAATACTACTATGAAATTATTAATAATAAATCTTTAGGAATAAAAGATAAATATATGATAATTTTATTAAAGTTAAATATACCATTAACAATTCAGATATATAAAATAAAATTAAAGATTAGTTAAAGGAGTTTTATGAAAGTATATTTTTATTTTGAAAATTCTAGAAAGAATAATGTGGATTTTTCCAACCCTGAAAAAGGTAATCCTGGTATTGGTGGGACAGAATTTATGATATGGAGTATAAGTTACTACTTAAATTTATATTATGATGATATAGAAGTGACTATTTTAGCTCCAATTATAGAAAATTTACCTATAAAAATTAATAAAATTAAATGTGAGTCTATATATGATGCGGTAGTAATTGCAAGTGATATGATAGCTGATATTTTAGTGTTGAGAGGGACAAAGTGTGAAGACACTAAAGTATATAATTTGATTGATGAATTGAAGGTTAAAACTATAATGTGGTGTCATAACTTTGAAACTTATAATTATTTGAAATTAGCCAGTAAAACTAATTATATTAAGAGAAATATATGTGTAAGCAAAGAACAATATGATAGGTTAAGAGATCATGAAATCTTCAAAAAGTCAGACTATTTATTTAATGGTATAGATTGTTCTCTTTATAACAGTAAAGATATTGATAAAAGGAAAGAAAACATAGCATGCTATTTAGGGGCAATAAGACCGTTAAAAGGGTTTCATAAATTAGCAGAGATTTGGCATAAAGTACAAGAGAAGGTACCAGGGTGTAAGCTATATGTAATAGGTAGTGGAAAGTTGTATGATGATAATGCTAAGCTTGGAAAATATGGAATAGCAGAAGAGTCATATGAAAAAACATTTATAAAATATCTATTGGATGATAATAAAAAAATAAGAGATGATATAGAATTTTTAGGAGATTTAGCACATGATAAAAAAATAGAAGTTATGTCTAAATCTAAAGTTGGAATACTTAATCCGATAGCTAAAGATGAAACATTCTGTATTAGTGCTATAGAGTTTGAAGCATTAGGAATACCTGTAGTTGCAAAAAAGACCTATGGATTATTAAATACAGTTAAAAATAGAGAAACAGGGTTTTTAATTAAGAACGACAATGAATTAATAAAATCTATTATCAAGTTACTTACAGATGATGATTTAAATAAGACGATGGGAAAGGAAGGAATAAGATATGTTAATAGCAATTTTGATATAAAAAGAATTTGTGGCGAGTGGAGAAGTGTTTTATATCAAATAAAAAATGATGAAATGCTAATAAGAAAAGAAAAAACTGAAAATTATATGTGTGATTTAAAGTGGATAAGAGAGATAAATAGAAGAATTAAACAAGTGAAAATATTTCGCGAAATACCCGCAATAGTTGAATATCCAGACGTTATATATAGTAATAGATATTATAGAAGTGTTAGTAATATAAAAAATAAAATGTTAGGAAATTAATATAATCCTACAATTAGTTTTTATTGTTCTAATATCTATAATAAATTAATTATAGGTAGGAAGTTATAAGTATGAAAAAAATATTATTTGTAATAGATTCTCTTAATTGTGCAGGAGCTGAAAAGAGTTTAACAACATTATTAAATTTAATAGATTATTCAAAATACTCAGTTGATTTACAGTTATTTGGATATGGAGGAGAGTTTGAAAAATTGTTGCCTAACGAAGTTAATGTATTGAAGCCGTTAGAGTATACAAGCTTTGCAAAAATTCCTTTAAAAAAGGCAGTATTAAAATTAATTAGTATTAAAAATTTCAAGATGCTTTGTAGCAGAGTTAAATATTCAAGAGAAATTAGGAGAGAGCAATATACACATGCTGAAAAGGCAAGATTATTTTGGCAATGTACTGAAAATGTATTTCCTATAGGAAAAAAGGAATATGATGTAGCTATTAGTTATGCACAAGGGATTCCAACCTTTTATGTAGCTGATAAGATAAAGGCTAAAAAGAAATTTGCTTGGGTAAATGTTAGTTATAGATTAAAGCCACTAGATATAGAGTTTCAAAAACAATTTTATGATAAGTACGATAATATAAATGCTGTTTCAGAAACTACTAGAGATATATTATTAGAAAGCTTTCCGGAGTATAGATATAAGATGGTAGTTATAAGTGATATAAATGATCCTAAATTTATAAGTAGTATGGCTGATATAGGTGAAAGTTATAAAGATGATTTTGAGGGATTAAAGCTATTGACTATAGGAAGATTAGCACCACAAAAGGGTTATGATATTGCATTACAAGCATGTAAGTTATTAAAAGAAAAAGGTGTCAACTTCAGGTGGTATGTATTAGGTAAGGGACCATTAGAAAATGAAATTAAAGCAACTATTAAGAATTATGGTATATCAGAAAACTTTAAGTTATTAGGAGTTTGCTCTAATCCGTATCCTTATATTAAAGATTGTGATATATATGTACAAACATCTGTATTAGAAGGCTTTGGAATAGCAATAGCAGAAGCTAGAATGTTAAATAAACCTGTTGTAACAACTAGATTTGATGCGGTATTTACTCAAATGGTAGATAGAAAAAATGGTTTAGTAGTTGATATGAACGGACAATCTGTTTGTGATGGAATATTAGAACTAATAAACAATAAAAGTTTGAGAGAATCTATTATTAATTATTTAAAAAATGAGAAAAAAGGAAACATTGAGGAATTAGATAAATTTTATGAATTAATAGGATAGTTGTTATGGAGTGAGTTATGAAGAAAAAGCTTTTATTTATGTGTATAAATATGAACATTGGTGGTACTGAAAAGGCTCTGCTTAATATGATAGCGGAGATACCTAAGGATAAATATGAGGTAACTATATTAATGCTTGAACAATATGGTGGGTTTTTAAGTGATATACCTGAATGGGTAAAGGTTAAGTATTTAGAAAATTATTCAGAAATAAAATCTATATTAAATAACCCACCACAAAGTACAATTAAAGAATTTATAAAAAAAGGACGTATTATAAAAGCAGTTAATATAGCAGTTTTTTATTATACTTCTAAGCTATTAAAAAATAAAAGTATTTTCTTTAAGTATATCTTAAGTAATTATTCAAAGCTAAAAGGTAAATATGATTTAGCTGTTGCCTATGCAGGTCCAATGGACTTCATAACATATTATGTGTTAAATAAAATAAATTCTAAGAAAAAAGCTCAATGGATTCACTTTGATATTGAACGAATAGGGTTTGATAAAGCTTTTGCAGAGAAGAATTATAAAAAGTTTAATAATATATTTGTAGTATCTGAAAAAGGTAAAGAAAAACTTATTAATAAATTACCTGGAATTAAAGATAAAGTAGAGGTGTTTTATAATATTGTATCTACAGATTTAGTTAGGGAAATGTCCGTTAAAGGCACTGGGTTTGAAGATGAGTTTGATGGTACAAGAATATTAACAATAGGAAGATTAAGTGAAGAGAAGGGGCAAGACCTTTTTATTTCTGCATTAGCTAAGTTAAGGAATGATGGGTATAAGGTGAGGGGATATATTATTGGTGACGGACCTAATAAAAATGAATATCAGAATTTAATAAATAATCTAGGATTAAAAGATAATTGTATCTTACTTGGAGCTAAGAAGAATCCATATCCATACATGAAAAATTGCGATATATATGTACAACCATCTAGGCATGAGGGATATTGCATAACATTAGCTGAAGCAAGATGTTTTGATGTTCCAATAGTAACTACTAATTTTACTGGAGCAAGTGAACAAGTAATCAATGAAGAAACAGGGATTATTACTAAAATAGATTCAGAAGAGGTTTACTTAGCTATAAAAAAATTACTGGACAATAAAAAATATTAAAGCTAATTTGGTAAAATAAAACTATCGAGGAAAATAGAGAAATAGATAAACTATTTGAATTACTTTAACAAAAGAAGGAGGTAATGACAATTAAGAAAATATTATTTGTATTAAGTTCAATGAATATAGGGGGAGTAGAAAAGTCATTATTATCATTATTGTCTCAGATTCCTCAAGATGAATATGACGTAACTGTATTACTTTTAGAGAAGAAGGGTGGATTCTTAGAATATTTGCCTAAATGGGTTAAGGTAGAAGAAGCAGAATGGTTTAAAGATATTAAAGAAATTATTATGCAGCCGCCACAAACAACTATAAAAAATTTTATTAAAAATAGGAACTATATAAAAGCTATAAGATTTGGAGTTATTTATTTTTTTTCTAGAAATATGGAAAATAGATACATATATTACAAAAACATCTTAAAAGAAATTCCGAAATGTAATAATAAATATGATATTGCTATTTCGTATGCAGGACCAACAGAAATAATTGATTCATATGTAGCAAAAAAAGTTGATGCAGAAAAAAAGGTAGCTTGGGTTCATTTTGATGTGATTAAACATTGTATTAATAAAAAGTTATATGAAGGTATGTATAAGAGCTACAATAAAATATTTGCAGTGTCAAATGAAGCTAAAGATAAATTAATTAGCACAATTTCAGGAATAGAGAATAAAACTGAATTGTTTCTAAACATCATTTGTAAAGATTTAATAAATGATATGGCAAATGAAGATCAAGATATAAAATACGATAGTTCATTTACTAATATAGTTACGGTAGGAAGGCTATCAAAAGAGAAAGGACAAGACTTAGCCATAGAAGCTATG
>LM994670.1:3345249-3648142 GCA_000753455.2 Clostridium jeddahitimonense | reverse complement strand
CCTTTTTATTTCTGCATTAGCTAAGTTAAGGAATGATGGGTATAAGGTGAGGGGATATATTATTGGTGACGGACCTAATAAAAATGAATATCAGAATTTAATAAATAATCTAGGATTAAAAGATAATTGTATCTTACTTGGAGCTAAGAAGAATCCATATCCATACATGAAAAATTGCGATATATATGTACAACCATCTAGGCATGAGGGATATTGCATAACATTAGCTGAAGCAAGATGTTTTGATGTTCCAATAGTAACTACTAATTTTACTGGAGCAAGTGAACAAGTAATCAATGAAGAAACAGGGATTATTACTAAAATAGATTCAGAAGAGGTTTACTTAGCTATAAAAAAATTACTGGACAATAAAAAATATTAAAGCTAATTTGGTAAAATAAAACTATCGAGGAAAATAGAGAAATAGATAAACTATTTGAATTACTTTAACAAAAGAAGGAGGTAATGACAATTAAGAAAATATTATTTGTATTAAGTTCAATGAATATAGGGGGAGTAGAAAAGTCATTATTATCATTATTGTCTCAGATTCCTCAAGATGAATATGACGTAACTGTATTACTTTTAGAGAAGAAGGGTGGATTCTTAGAATATTTGCCTAAATGGGTTAAGGAAGAAGAAGCAGAATGGTTTAAAGATATTAAAGAAATTATTATGCAGCCGCCACAAACAACTATAAAAAATTTTATTAAAAATAGGAACTATATAAAAGCTATAAGATTTGGAGTTATTTATTTTTTTTCTAGAAATATGGAAAATAGATACATATATTACAAAAACATCTTAAAAGAAATTCCGAAATGTAATAATAAATATGATATTGCTATTTCGTATGCAGGACCAACAGAAATAATTGATTCATATGTAGCAAAAAAAGTTGATGCAGAAAAAAAGGTAGCTTGGGTTCATTTTGATGTGATTAAACATTGTATTAATAAAAAGTTATATGAAGGTATGTATAAGAGCTACAATAAAATATTTGCAGTGTCAAATGAAGCTAAAGATAAATTAATTAGCACAATTTCAGGAATAGAGAATAAAACTGAATTGTTTCTAAACATCATTTGTAAAGATTTAATAAATGATATGGCAAATGAAGATCAAGATATAAAATACGATAGTTCATTTACTAATATAGTTACGGTAGGAAGGCTATCAAAAGAGAAAGGACAAGACTTAGCCATAGAAGCTATGAGAATATTAAAAGCTGATGGCTATAAAGTTAGATGGTATTGTGTAGGTGAAGGTAATAGTAGGAAAGAATATGAAAATTTAATTAAAAAGTATGGATTAGAAAAAGAGTTTATTTTAGTTGGAGCGACACCCAACCCGTATCCATATATAAAAAATGCTGATTTATATGTTCAAACATCAAGGCATGAGGGATATTGTTTAACATTAGCTGAGGCAAAATGTTTAAATAAGGAAATAATAACTACTAATTTTACTGGAGTAAATGAGCAAATAAAAATTGAAGCAGATGGAATTATAGTAGATTTCAAAAAAGAATGTATGGTAAGAGCTATTAAGGAACGTATGAATACTTAATACAAGAATTGATGAAGAGGTTTAAAGATGAGAACTAAATATGCTGTTAAAAATATAAGTATGAATTTAATATCTCAATTTGTAATAATTATACTTGGATTTATATCAAGAAAAGTTTTTATAGATAATTTAAGTACTGAATATTTAGGGATAAATGGAGTATTAACTAATATATTATCAATGATGGTTTTAATAGAAAGTGGTATTGGTATAAGTATAGTATACAATTTATATAAACCATTATCCGAAGAGGATAAAGAAAAGATATGTGCATTAGTAAAATTATATAAAAAGGCATATATAATTTTAGCTACTATAATGCTTTTATTTAGTTATGGAATTTATCCTTTTTTAAATAAATTAATGAAAACAGATTCAGACATACCATTTATGTTTGTAGTTTATTCTATATTTGTAATTAAAAATGCTATATCGTATTTGAACGCATATAAGTGGGCATTAATAAATGCAGATCAGAAGGGATATCTATTATCTAGAAATAATCTTATATTTCAAGTAGTAACTACTATAGCTAAAATAGTTATTTTAATTAAAACTAAGAATTATATCTTGTTTTTGGCAATAGAATTGATAGTTTTTATAATTCAAAACATCGTAAATACAATTACAGTTAGAAAATTGTATCCATACTTAGATAATAAATATGATTATAAAATTGATAAAGATACTAAGAATAATATAACAAAAAATGTAAAGGCAATGTTTTTACATAATATAGGAGGATATTTAGTAAATAGTACAGATAATTTATTAATAGCATCTTTTATAAATGTAGCTACAGTTGGTCTTTATTCAAATTATACTATGGTAACTACTCAATTATCAGCTTTATTAGGACCTATAATTGGTGGTATAGGAGTCGGAGTAGGTAATCTAATAGCAACAGAAGATAAAGAGAAAGTTTATGAAATATTTAATGTAAGTTATTTCTTGAGCTTTTGGATTTATTCTTTTGCAACAATATTTTTATATGTCCTTTTAGAACCGTTTATAAATTGGTGGATAGGTACAGGTTATCTATTAGAAAAGTTTATATTTATATTTATATTAGTAAATTTTTATATAAGCGGAATGAGAGGTGTTGTAGGAAATTATAAAAGTAAAGCAGGGTTATTTGTTCAAGATAAATATGCTCCAGTATTTGAGGGATTAGTAAATCTTATTGCATCTATAATATTAATGCAGAGGTTAGGATTAGTTGGAGTATTTATAGGAACTACAATAAGCACTCTATTGGTACCTTTTTGGAATCAACCAAGAATATTATATAAAAATTTATTTAAAAAATCAGTTTGGATTTATTTTAGAAAATATATATTTTATTTACTATTAACTTTAATAATAGGATTAGGAACAAGTAGTGTATGTAATTTATTTATAGATGGATATAGCTTTATATCTTTATGTGAAAGGGGAATTATTTGCTTGATTATTCCTAACATAATATACTTAGTGTTATTTTATAAAACTGAAGAGTTTAAGTATTTGCTTGGAGCATTAAAAAGTCAAATTTCTAATATAGGAGTACTTAATAAAATATTAAAATTAAGTTAGGAGCTTATTATAATTGGAGGGACAAAATGATTAGATCATCACAAGAATTAAGAGCGTTAGCAATGCTTGCAATATTCTTTTTTTCACGTGGGATTTATACCTAAAGAGGTATTTCCAGTGACATTTTTCTTTATATTATCAGGATTTGTACTTTACTATAACTATAATGATAGAGTGAAAGGAATTAATATAAAAGAAAGTGTATTATGGAGAATGAATAAAATTTAAAATATGTATCCAATACATATAATAACTTTAATTATGAGTATTTTTATTAGTTTTTCTTGTATATGTAAGTTTACTATAAGCGAACTTATAGCAGTGGGAGGAGCTAATATTCTTATTTTATAAATAAATTATATTAAATATATTTGTAACTAATAGAAAAGTAGAAGGGTGAGTTTATGGAGTTAACTAAAAGTCAGATTAAAACTACTAAAGGTATAGCAATACTATTTATGTTACTACTTCATTTATTCTGTACAAAATCATATGAAGGTCTATATACTCCACTTATATTTATAGGAAGTACTCCATTAGTATATTATTTAGCTTTGTTTGGAGATTGTTGTGTTGCAATATATTGTTTTTGTAGTGGATATGGATTATTTATAAGTTATAAAAATAATAATGATAATTACTTTAAAAATAATCTTATTAGAATTCTTAAGTTATACATCAACTATTGGATAGTATTATTTATTTTTGTAGTTATTTTAGGACCAATATTCGAACAAGCTAATAAATATCCAGGATATTTAAAAACTTTTATGTTAACGTTAACTACAATATCCCCAGCATATAATGGAGCTTGGTGGTTTGTAACTACATACATTATTTTAGTATTAGTATCACCTATGATAAACAAGATAGTTGTAAAAAATAATTCTTATTTAATTATTATACGGTCTTTTTTATTTTATATAGTTGCTTATGTTCAAAGGATAAAAGGAGTAATAGTTTTTGATAATATATTTTTTAATTGGATTATTAGACAGTTAGCTCTATTTGGAACATCACAGTTTCCATTTATAGTTGGAGCTATATTTGCTAATAAGAAAATATACAGTAAATTATATAATTTAGCAGATAAAATAAGGCTTAAAAACTTATTAGGATTAATGTTGATTATATTAATGATAGTAGCACATGGAGTAGTTCAAACTTTATTTGTTGCTGTATTTACAGGAGTAGCTTTTATATGTATTTTTAATTTAATTGATAAGCCAAGATGGGTTAGTAAATTGTTAGATTATTTAAGTAATCATTCAACGAATATGTGGCTTACTCATATGTTTTTTTATATGATTTATTTTAAAGAAGTAGTATTTGCATCAAAGTATAGTTTTCTTATATTTCCATGGTTGGTTATTATGTGTTTAATATCATCGTATTTAATAAATTTAATATATAAACCAATAATTGCTTTATTAAATAGTAAAATAGAACTTAAAATAAAATCAGAAAAATTAATTACTTAAAATATGATTAGGAGTTTTTATGAGTATATTTAAGTCAAGAAAAAGTAAATTAATATCAATAGTAACTTTATTTTTAATTGTAGTAATTATAATTGGAATGAATTTAGGTAAGTTTTTAGTTGTAAATGATGATTTGACTAAAGCTGATGCAATAGTTGTTTTTAGTGGAGATAATGGACCAAGAACTGTAAAAGGTGTAGAACTATTGGAACAGGGTTTAGGTGATTATTTAATTCTTTCTGGTGGGAAAGTATATGATGATGTAACTATGGCAGAGCTTATGAAGGACCATGCAATTAAATTAGGAGTAGTACCAGAAAAGATAATATTAGATAAAGAAGCTAATAGCACTTATGAAAATGCTTTATTTACTAAAGAGATAATAGAAGGAAATAATTTTAAATCTATAATTTTAGTGACTTCAGAATTTCATTCAAGAAGATCTAAGGCTGCTATGGAAAAAGTATTAGAAGATACGCTGATAGATGGTGATAAAGTTAAGGTTATGGTTACTAGCTCTAAGGAAGAGAAGTTTAATACTAAATGGTGGACAAGTGGTAATAGTATTTTAATATTAATAGGAGAATATTTAAGACTTATTGGATATTATGTTAAGGGATATGTTTAATTTGCAAAGTAATTATGATAGTGATCATATAAATCAAATTAAAATATAGAAATTATATATATTGAGGTTAATATGGCAAAGAAGATAATAATAGGCTTAAGTACAGTTTTAGTTATATTTACAATAATATTAGGATTTAAAATGTTTCAAAAGATAAAGATGAAAATGGAGGTAGAAAAATCTAGTACCGTTTTTAATGAACAAAATGAAATATATATAACTAAAGATGATGAAAATGGAGCTATTGAGTATAGGTCTGATACAATGACCATAAATATTAATCCTATAAAGAAGACTAATCCTAACATAGAAATGTGGGAAATATTAATAAAGATAAATGATGGATCTCAGATAAAATCAGCTTTTGCAGGTGATGAGTTTAATTTGAAAAACAGAGAAACTACTTCTTTTATGGCTATGAATAATAATGCTGTACTTGCTATTAATGGAGCTGCATATGGATTTAATAAGAGTAGCTACGTTATTCGTGATGGTATTGTTTATAGGGATACAAGGCTTGATTGTGATCCTCTTGTTATACAGGAAGATGGTGATTTTAGAATATATGATGAGCAATTTACAGGTGAAGAATTAGTTGCAAAAGGGGCTATGCATACTTATGATTTTGGACCTGATCTTATTAGGAAAGGTGAAATCGTTGATTATGGTGATACTTGGTATAAGAATGATTTATCGCCAAGGACAGCTATTGGGCAATGTGGCCCGCTTGAATATGTTATTCTAGTAGTTGATGGTAGAAGTGATGAATCTATTGGAATGAGTCTTTATGATGTTGCTACTGAGCTTAAGAGTAGGGGATGCTATTGGGGATATAATTTAGATGGTGGAGGCTCTACTACATTATATTTTAATGGTGAGGTATTAAACAATCCTTGTGATTGGTATGGGGAAAGGCCTATATCAGACATATTATATTTTGTAGATTAAAATTTTATAAATTGATAAAAGGGTATAAACATTGCAACAATATGCAGTGTTTTTTTATTTACTATTTTTTATTATTATCACAATATATATCCTTAGAAATCATTGAAGGAGATAAACCACATAGTTCATCATCTTTATCACTTTCATCATTCTTTAATAAGTCTTCTTTACTAAGCTCTGCCAAGTTATATGAATGGGTATAAGCATCTTGATCTTTGTATTTAAAATAAGCCCAATTATCATAAAAGTTAATTACTTCAATTATGTTGTCTTTAATTAATATACCTAATAGGTTAGATAATATTTTAGGTTTATCCATAACAAGTGCAAATGTTGTTGTGACTTTGTATAGAGACATAATGGTTTCCTCCTTAGCATTTTTTATATTTATCAAAGATGATTTTTTAATACATAATATGAGGAAGTGTTATCTAGTGTTACTGGAGTAATTAGTGAATATAATATTCAATGGTAATAGTATAAATGCTATTATAATGAAAAATAGACACGGTGAAATAGGAATTTAATCAAGAATTAAAAGTGATTAATATTTCGTATTGAAATAGTGTGATAACTTTTGACTTTTTAGTCAAAATACAGAGAATTAGAGATAATAATGAATCAATTTGATGAAGAAAACATAATAATTATACAAGAAAATGGTGGTATAATATGGTAAAAGACTGTATTTAAGGGGGGGAATGGCCATATTATGAATAATACAGAAAGTCAGTTGATAGAGTTATTATCAAGGGCAATAAGAAAAGATAACAATATCAAGATATATGATAATGTAAATTGGGATAATTTTATAAATATTGCTACTGATCATAATATCGAAGGAGTTATTTATTCAATTATAAATAATAACAAGGATAAATTAAATATAAGTGATGAATTATTAGAAAGAATGAAAGCCTTTGCTTTTTACACAGGAATAGCTCAGGTTAGAAAAATTGCTTATTTAGATATAGTATTTAAAGAGTTTAATGATAATAATATACCAGTTATAGCATTAAAGGGGTTAGTGGTTAGAGAATTATATCCTGAGCCAGACCAAAGAAGTATGTGTGATGCAGATGTATTAGTAAATGAGAAGGATATACCAAGAATAACAGAAGTTCTTAAAAATATAGGATATGATTTAGAAAGTGAGGATGAACATTTTCACCTGAAATTTAGACATAGGCTTTATCCAATGATAGAGGTACATTGGAGCTTAATTGAAGGAAAAGAATTAGATGAGTTTTTATGGAAAAATACAATAAAAACAAAAATTATAAATACTGAAATTACAACTTTAGGTTATGAGGATTTTGCATTGCATCTATGTCATCACATGGTGCATCATATGATAGGTATGGGATTTGGTTTAAGACAAATAGCAGACTTAGTATTATTTACAGAAGCATATAGATATAAGATAGATTGGACAAGTTTTAGGAATAAAGCTAAGGAACAAGAAATTGAAAGATTTACTTTAATAATATTTGCATTATGTAGAAATTTATTTAATATGGAAATTCCAGAAGAGGTACTTGATAGAGATATAATATATAGTCCAAATTTAGAGTTGCTAATAGAGGATATTATAGTAGGTGGAGTATTTGGAACAAGTGATAAAACAAAGACTATAGGAAATTCTATAAGCATAAATATGAATCAAAATGATGACAATCCTTTCATTAGTATGATGAAAAAATTAATTATAGTATTAAATCCAGCTGATGAAACATTAGAAGGAAAATATAGTTATGCAAAAAAAATAAAAATATTAAAGCCTATAGCAGGTATTCAACAAATTTACCATGGTAGATTCAATGAGGATTACAGTTTAATTGAAAATATCAGAATACTTTATAGAGGAATCAAGATATCTAGAGATAGAAATAATCTAATAAGGTGGTTAGAGATATAAAATTTAATGGATAATAATTTAAAGAATGTGCTACGTAGATTTAATTTCTGCATAGTTTTTTGGTTATATAGATAGTTTAATTAGATATTAAATTATTTAATAAAAAACATTAAAAAAATATTTCTCGAAATAAAAAATAGACAGAAAAATAAGAGTTTATTAAAAAAGTTGTATTAATTTGATTTATAGAAAGTTTAAGGATTAACTAGAAATTATGGTATAATATGTAAATAGGGTGCCGGTTTTAAAATATATATTTATGTAAATATAAATAAGAATATATATATTTTAAAGGATAAGTTTATAAAAAATATTAGATTACTTAGATAAAATATTAAATTAGAAACTTATAGAGAAAAACGGAGGTAAGCAATGCAAATACTCAAAGAAATGCCAGAGAGAATACCGATGGATGGAACTTTTGAATTAACTGTTAGATGTAATTTAAAATGCAAAATGTGCTTATTCAGACATGATGATTCTGAAAATGAAGAAATAATTAAGAATGAACGTACTGCAGAAGAGTGGATTGATATGGCAAGACAAGTTGCAGAAGCAGGAACATTCAATCTTTTAATAACAGGTGGGGAGCCGATGTTAAGAAAAGACTTCTGTGAAATATACGAAGGCATATATAAACAAGGATTTATGCTTACATTATATACAAATGCAACTTTGGTTACGCCAAAGATTATGGAAACACTAAGAAAATATCCGCCACACAGGATTGGAGTAACTATATATGGAGCATCAGAAGAAACATATGAAGAGGTATGTGGAAACGGAAAGGCTTTTAATAGAGCAATAGAAGGAATGAAACTTTTAAGTACATTACCGTCAATTCTTGAATTTAGGACAACTATAATTAAAGATAATTATGATGAAGTTGATGCAATAGAGGATTTAGTTCATAGAGAATTTGGAGAAGATAAAACACTTACTCAAACAAGAATGGTTAATAAAGCTGTAAGAGGTGCATGTGCAGATGTAGACTCTTGTAGATTATCACCAGAAGATAATGTGAGAATATTTTTAAGACGTGGATTCAATAAGCTTGAAGATCTTGTAGGAAAAGATAGATTTGATATAAAAAAATCAAAGTTAGAAATTACTGAAGGTGACTCTCAGCATTCATCAAAAGAAATTATATCATTATTTGGATGTGATGCTGGTATGAAATCTTACGCAATATCATGGGATGGAAAATTGCTTGGGTGTCAAATATTGGGGAAGTTCTTTACTCAACCGTTCATAAATACATTTGAAAAATCCTGGGAAGAATATCCGAAAAAAACAGAGGCAATAAATTTAAATGATAAATGTGTAAGTTGCAAAAATTCAAATTTATGTTCATGTTGTTATGCTGCTAGGTATGCAGAAACAGGAGATTTAGGTGGCTGTCCAAAATATGCATGTGATGATGTGAAAGAATTATTAAAATTTTTATAGGTATTAAGGAGGAGTCTATATGAATAAATATATAAGTCCTGAGATTGAATTTAAAAAAATTAATATAAGAGAAAACATAGCAAACACTTGTTGGGGATATCACAGCTCTTCAAAAGAATTATTTTATGATTATAAGGGAAAAGGATATATTGGATTTTATATAACAGGATCAAGTTGTGAATTTGGTACAGACAAAATAAGTGTTAAATACTATGATGTTCCTGAAGATGAACAAACTAAGGCATATAATGAGTTTTATAATGCAGTAATCGAAAGTGGTGGTAACTCAGGAAATCCATTTAAGGGTGAAGGTTCAGTTATTTTACCGAATCCAGATCCTTCATGGAGTTAATATGGGATGAACACTGCAGATAAATTAAAGATAGGAAAGTGGATTTTAAAATATAAGTATTCTTATGAAAAGTTTAATTTCATGGATTTTCCTTGGAAGGTAGATGGATTTAGGTATGAAATAAATGAGAGAGATTATATTAACTTTGTTCATGATATAGAAGATTCTAATATTAATTATGATTTTAGTTATATTCCCGAAAATGAAGTTTATGTGGAGCATAATGGATTTCAACAATACATCATTTATGAGGATAAACATAAAAATTTAACTTGGACTCTTAGAAAGAGCAGTAATAAAGAGAATATATTAGTTTATAAGATAAATAAAAAATGGGATAAATGGAAGTTAATTTACGATGCAACTAAAACAAATGGTAAATATGCTTTTGAATATTTGCATCAAATCTTTTCTTATTCGGTACTTAATCATGGGGGAATTGTCCTCCATGGAGTACTGATGGAGCACAATGGAAAAGGTATTATAATATCTGCACCTTCAGGTACTGGTAAGACTACTCATGCTAGGATGTGGAGAGATAATGAAAATGCATTAATTATTAATGGTGATAGGGCTCTTTGTGGAAAAGATGATGATAGTGGAAAGTGGACTGGCTATGGTATGCCTTGGTGTGGGACTTCAGGGGAGTATATCAATAGAAAAGTACCTATTTCAGCTATTGTAGTATTAGAACGTGATGATGAGAATAGTGTTGAAAGGTTAGAAATACTAGATGGGTTTATACATATGCTACAAAACGTTACAGCTCCAACTTGGGAGGAAAAGTTAATGAACAATGCAGTAGATATGTTACAGGATATGGTTGAAAATATACCAGTATATAAGCTAAAGTGTCGTCCAGATTTAGATGCGGTTAAAGTATTAAAGGCTGAAATTGATAAGTTATAGTTTGTATAGTCAAGTGATTTGGAAGAGATATGAGGGGGAACGGATATGAGGAGAAAAGATGGGTATATATTAAGAACAATAGCAGGTTCTAATGTATTGGTGCCAATTGGTAATGAGATTGCTAATTTTAATGGGGTTATATCTTTAAATGATTCTGCAAAATTTTTATGGGAAAATCTTAAGGAAGACATAACAACAGAAGAGTTAACAGATAATTTAATTAAGGAATATGAAATAGATAGAGAATTAGCGGATAAAGATGTCAATGAATTTATAAAAATATTATCTGAAAATAAAATGTTAGTATAGAGTATGGTGGAAGGTATGAGTAATAATATTGAAAAGGTATCTACTCATGAATTATTTCCCATTATAGAAGAATTGCTTGCTTGTAATAAGCAGGCAATTTTCACTATATCGGGATATAGTATGCTTCCTTTTATGGGGAGTCAGAGGGATCAGGTGCTTTTGGGTAAAAGGGATTTTGAAGGGTTAAAAAGAGGCGAAATTATATTATTTAAATTAGATTGTGGTAAGTATATTTTACATAGAATTTATAAGGTAACTGATGAAGGATACCTTACTATGGGAGATGGAAATTTACATTATGATGGAATCATAAGACCAGAGCAAGTAATTGGAGTGGTAGAAAAGATTTATCGTAAAAATAAGGAGATAGACTGTAGTAGTACTTGGTTCAAGATAATGTCAAATATATGGATGGCATTGCTCTCTGTTAGAAAATATATATTGAAGCTGTATCATTTTATGCATTTTTGTAAGAAGAAAGTTAAGGTGTTTTTTTCTAATGATAAGGAGGTAAGGTCATAATGGAATTTATTGAAAAGGTAATTAAAAAAATAAAAGATGGAACTATTAAAGAGATGTATCATGAAGCTAAGTGGATTTATAGCTATATTAGAAATTATAAAATGGTAGTTATATTTTATATTATTTTAGGTATAGTAGGGACTTTTATGAGTCTTGCTGGTAGCATAGCTTCAAAATATTTAATTGATGCTGTTACTGGATATGATTCTGGAAGAATTGGTTTGATTATCTCTGTAATAATATCTATGGGATTAGGAAATGTAGCTATAAGTGCAGTTTTAAGTAGAATATCAACTAAGATTAATGTTAAGGTTGGAAATGAAATTAGGGCTGATATTTACGATAAGATAATAAATACTGATTGGGAATCTATGTCTTCTTATAGAAGTGGTGATTTATTGAATAGGTTAAGTGGAGATACTTCAACAGTTGCAGGAAGTGTTATTGGATGGATTCCAAGTCTTATTACAAAGTCGGTTCAGTTTGTAGCAATTCTTTCAGTAATTTTATATTATGATCCAACTATGGCAGTATTAGCCCTTATTAGTGCTCCAGTAACTTTATTAGTATCAAAGGTATTGATGAAGAGGATGAGAAAGTTTAATAAGGATATTAGGATTGTAAGCAGTGAGATGATGTCATTTAATCAAGAGACATTTAGCAATTTACAATCTATAAAGGCATTTAATTTAGTAAATGTATTTTCAAATAGATTAAGAGATGTTCAAAAGAAATATACTGATGTTAATTTAGATTATAATAGGTTTTCTATATATACTTCTTCATTTATGTCCGTAGTTGGAATGGTTGTTTCTTACTCGTGCTTTGGATGGGGAGTTTATAGATTATGGACAGGCCATATAACTTATGGGACAATGACTCTTTTCTTACAGTTATCAGGTTCGTTATCAGGAGCATTTTCAGCATTAATTGGACTTGTACCATCTGCTATAGCTGCAACTACTGCAGCAGGTAGGATTATGGAAATTGTTGAGCTTCCTAGGGAGAATATGAAGGATGAAGACTTAGTTGATAGGATAGCTGTTACATGTGATGATAGTGGGCTAGCTGTTGAAATAGATAGTCTTAATTTTAAATATGCTGATTCAGAGAAAGTTGTATTAGAAAATGCTAATATTATAGCAAATCCAGGAGAGATAGTTGCTTTAGTTGGACCATCTGGAGAAGGTAAGACGACGACTATGAGAATTTTATTGGGTCTATTAAATATAGGTGAAGGCAGGAGTATTATTAAATCTAATGATGATTTAGAATGCGATATTTCTGCTAGTACTAGAAGATTAATGGCTTATGTTCCACAAGAAAAAACAATGTTTTCAGGAACTATCGCTGAGAATATGAGAATGGTTAAAGAAGATGCTAGTGATGGGGAAATAATTGAGGCGCTGACGGCTGCTTGTGCTTATGATTTTGTATCAAAGTTACCTGAAGGTATAAATAGTAAGATAGGTGAACGTGGTAATGGATTCTCAGAAGGTCAAAATCAAAGGCTTTCTATTGCAAGAGCTCTACTTAGAAATTCACCTATACTTTTATTAGATGAAGCTACTTCTGCTTTAGATGTTGCAACAGAAAGAAGAGTATTAAGAAATATTATGTCTTTGAATACAAATAAGACCTGTATAGTAACTACACATAGACCAAGTGTGCTTAATATGTGTGATAGGGTATATAAAATATCACAAACACAAGTAACAGAGGTAACGACAGAAGAAGTTGAACAAATGGTGGTAGATTTTTAGTGTAAAATAATAAATTATGACTAGATATTCGATGTGCTTATAAAATGATATAAGTGATATATAATAAAAGACAAGATACAAATAAATGTAACTTGTCTTTTAAATTAGAGAGCTTTGGACAAGAGAAGTCTATTTCTTATATCAAATATTTTTAAATATCTTCAGTAGAGATAAGCTATAATCTCACCAAAGGTAGCTGTCATCAATTTAGTAAGTCTATTATTTGCATAAAATAAATTATACAAATCTGTTCTTATGACTTAAAATCTTTTATTTTGTTTAGCATGTTCTTCTATTTTCTTTTCATCTGTATAACTATAAGCAGATGTTGGATTATTTACATTACTCATAGAAGTAGGAAATTTAATTCCGGCAGATGTTATAGTACCATCAGTTCTATTTTGTTTATTATTTGATTTTGCCAATAAAGGCACCTCCTTATTTTTAGCTTGACGATTAGCAATTATAATTGGAAATATGTCAATTGTTCTTTGTGATTTATCACTCTAAGAATTATTGTCTTGGATTTAAATCTAATTCATCATCTAAATAAGGTCCTTCAGTGTAATCAAACTCATTACAAGCTATGTTATTACATACTATAGGATCTTTTAATGGATTTGGTAGTGGTGTTTCACTTCCATCAGGAGCTTTACTAATTAATTCATGTTCTTCAGGTTTGTACCAAGTTCTTGCCCTTGGAAGATAATCACGGTTTTTATCATAAGATTTTTCTATTTCAGCATTTTCTTTTGTTATTTTAGAACTCATAAAAATCCCTCCTAACTGAAATTTTTAAATAAAATTTACATAAGATTCATTAATATTAATTAAATTAATATTAACTTTCCTATAAACTTAGTATTGCTAAGATATAAGATTTAATTCATGACAATTGGTGAAAATAAATATGTTATAATGTTAATCGAGGTGATTTTATGAGAATATTATTGGCGAGTGATCTTGATAAAACTTTGATATTTGATAATAAGATTTCAGAAGAGAATAAAGATGCCATTAGAAGATTTAAGGAAGCAGGAGGAGTTTTTGCTATTTCAACTGGAAGACCTTACAATGGTGTTGAAAAGGTTATAGAGGAATTGAGGGTTAATCCTGATTATTTAATTTTAAATAATGGGGCACTAATAATTACAGGAAATGAAGAAATAGTTCATAGAGAATTTATTCCTTTTAATGTAGTAAAAAGTATTTTTAATGATATGGATAATGATGAGGTTTTAATTTCTGTAGAGACTGGCTTTAGAACTTATCCAATAGATTTAAAGAGCAAAGGTGCTGAAGCTGCGTTTATATCTGATATAGATTCTACTTTTAAAAACTTAGAATTAATAGACAAGTTAGACCAAGTTTTTGAAGAGGATAAAGAAAAGATTGCTGCAATATCGTTATTCCTTCCAAGGGTTGATGTTAATGTAGTACAAGACGCTTGTGATTATGTAAATGATAATTATGGAAATTATGTTATTGCATATAGAAATACAAGATTTATAGATATTGTACCTGTTGGATGTTCAAAAGGCTCTGGAGTTAAGTGGATAAGTAAAGAAGAAAATATTGATATTAAAGATGTTTACGTTATAGGTGATTCATGGAATGATGATTCTATGTTTGAAATAACTGATAAATCTTTTACATTTACATATGCGGAAGAGGCGTTAAAGACTAGGACAAATTACATAGTTGAAACTGTTGCAGAGTGCATTGATAAATATATTTTATAATTTGTTAGAAAACCTTAATATATTAAACTGAATATCTAACAAATCTATATTTAAAATAAACAATAAAATACAAGGGATGAGGATAAAAATATGAGGAAGATGTTGGCAAGTGACCTAGATGGTACTCTTTTATTTAAGGGGAAAGTTTCTGATGAAAATAAAGAGGCATTAAAAAGGTTTAAAACTAATGGGGGGATTTTTTCTCTTTCAACAGGAAGAGCTTATAACGAAATAGAGACTGTTATTAAAGATATGGATATTAGACCAGATTACTTTATTTTAAATAATGGGGCATTAATCCTTGATGATAAGGCGGAGATAATTCATAAAAGTGACCTTGATTATAAAGTTACTAAAGAAATATTAGCTTATATAAAAAAGTATACTGATATGGTATCTATTCAAACAGGATTTAAATCCTATGCCATAGTTTCAAAGCTTACAAGATTAAAAATTAAAATTAGAATGATGATTAAAAATTTAGTTTATGGATTAAATCATAAGGATAAGAGAGTATATGTAAGAAATCTTGATGAGATAGAAGATGTTAAAAATCAAACTTTTACTTTAATGGCTGCTAATTTTAATAAGTACCCAGTAGAAGAAATTCAAAAAGTAGCTGATTATATAAACAATAATTATGGAGATTATGTAGAGTGTTATAGAAATACAATATTTTTGGACATAGTTCCAAAGGGATGTTCTAAAGGTCATGGAGTTAAGTGCGTAAGTGAAATTGTAGATTTGCATATGGATGATGTTTATACCATAGGTGATTCATGGAATGACGATTCAATGTTTCAAGTTACTAAAAACTCATTTACTTTTACTTATGCAGAAGAAGGCTTACAGAAAAAAACTACTCATGTAGTTGAAACTGTGGCTCAGTGTATAGACAAATATATTCTAGAATAATATATATAGATATAATAATTAATATGTTATTACTATAGATTAATAAAGTTTACTTATAGATATTGATGTCTAGTATTCCTATAATCCTTGTAATAGTAGAAACTTAATTTAATTATTATAAGAAATATAGGAAGCTTACGAAATATAAATAATATAAATTAATAAAATAGTAATTAGGTAGACAACTATCCTGAGCTACAGTAATTTATATATGGATGGTTAAACAATTTTGAAATAAGAAGGGGAGAATTATGATGTATCCAATTAGATTTGAAAATATATATTTTGAAAAAATTTGGGGTGGAAGAGACTTCGAGGACTTTAGAGATAACTTACCAGAAGGTGAAATCGGTGAAACATGGGATGTAAGTTGTCATGAAAATGGAACTGGAGTAGTTGCTAATGGAGAGCTAAAAGGTAAGACTTTCTTAGAAATAATAGATGATTTAGGACATGATTTAGTAGGGACAAAGGTAAGTACAGAAAAGTTCCCTTTATTAGTTAAGCTTATTAACTCAAAAGAAAAGCTTTCAGTTCAAGTTCATCCAGGAGATGAGTATGCAAAAGCTCACGAAAACTCTTTAGGAAAAACTGAAAGCTGGTATGTTGTTGATGCAAAGCCAGGTGCAAAATTAATAGTTGGTACAAAGAACTGTGATAAAGCTACTTTTGCAAAAGCTATTGAAGAAGGAAAGAGCGAAGACTACCTTAATATAATAGAAGTTAAAAAGGGTGATTTCTTCTTAATTAATAGTGGATTAGTACATGCTATCTGCGAGGGGCTAGTAATTGCAGAAATTCAACAAAATTCAGACATAACTTATAGAGTTTATGACTATGGAAGACCAAGAGAAATTCATGTAGAAAAATCATTAGATGTAATAGATTTTGATTTAGAAGCAATAAACCTTTCAAATAATGAAGTACAAGAGTTTAACGGATTTAAAAAGGTTGAATTCTGTGATAGTGAATACTTTGGAGTTGAAAAATTTGATATAGCTACTGAATGGAAAGATGAGAGTAATAAAGAGAAATTCTTTATTTTAACTTGTGTTGAAGGAGCTGGAGTAATTGGGGGAGAAAACTTCTCTGAAGAGATTAAGAAGGGTGATAGCTTCTTAATTCCAGCAAACTTAGGAAAATACACAGTAAAAGGTAAAATAGAAGTATTAAAGAGTTATCCAAACTAAACTATATGTAATTATAAATTTATAAAATATTGAAATAGAAAACCACAAGTATTTATTGCTTAAATACTTGTGGTTTGTTTCTTAATGGTTAAATTTATTGATTTTATAGATTAATAATTTTCTGTTATTCAACACGAGGTATTACTTGATCACCTAAAACAGGAGCTTCATCAGGAGTCTCAGGAAGAGCTGGATCTTCTGGGATCACTGGATCTTCTGGAGTTTCTGGTACATCTGGGTTTTCAGGTGTTTCCGGAATCTCTGGCTTTTCAGGTGTTTCTGGAACTACTGGTTTTTCAGGAATTTCAGGTGTCTCTGGTTTTTCAGGAGTTTCTGATGGTGGTACAACTGGTGGAGTAGGTTTTTCAGAATCTTGATCATCGCTATTATTACCTCCATTACCAGAACCGTTATCTATATTATTATCAAAATCTTCTTCATATGTATTATCTGGAGTTACATAGTCTTCAGGAGTGTCAATTACTTCATCAATTACTTTATCAATAACTTCTTCAGTTTCATTTTCAGTATCTACCTCGATCTCATAAAGAGGTTCTTCTTCCTTTTCTACTACATAATCCTTGAGAGTGTTCTTTATAGGTGGTCTTTCTTTAATAGAAGCTGACTCATTTCTATCCATACTAGCTTGTATTGCATCTATGGAAAATGTTAAAACTAATGCTACTACCAAGACTACAATTAATATGTTTTGAAATTTTTTTGAGTTTAAGTTCATAATCCATACCTTCCTTTACTATACTTATGCAAATATATAATTCTACATAATATGGTAAAATCCTCTTTGTATATTAAATAATAGGAGAATTAGGAAAGGTATTGTTCAAGGAAATAGGCAACACCGTCTTCATCATTATTTTTAGTAATGAAGTTAGCAATTTCTTTTATTTCATCGTAAGCATTTCCCATGGCTACTCCAGTACCACACATTTTTATCATATCTACGTCATTAGGGGCATCACCAAAGGAAATTACATGATTTATGTCTATATTAAGTATGTTGCAAAGATTAGCTATAGCAAAACCTTTTCCACAATCTTTATTTAAAAATTCAAATATTTTAGGCAATGAATGAATTGCATTATAATTATCTATATATTGTGAAGGAACTAAAGGGATAATCTCATTTATCTTATCTTCATCAGCTACAAACATTATTTTAAATAGATTATCAAAGTTAGCTAAGTCATCAGAAGTATTAACATAGTGAACTTTTAAGGGTAAGTCATTGTTATCGCCATTATCAAAATGCTTATGTTTTTCAGAAGCAATAGAAAAATCATGACTAAAAGCTTCTATGGCAACATTAAATGATTTACCTAAATCAAATATTTCTTTACATATATTAATGTCCATATAATTTGAATAAATAGGTGAAAAATCCTTTATGGAATATATAGAAGCACCATTGTTGCAAATTACAAAGTCATCATCTGAGAAAATACCTATATCATTTATATAATGAATTACTGCATTTAAAGGACGACCAGTTGAGATTACAATCCTAGCACCATTATCAGAAAATTTTTTTAAAATATCCTTTGTGTATTGAGAAACTGTATGGTCACTTCTAAGCAAAGTACCATCCATATCTATAGCTATTAGTTTAAACATTATATACCCCCATAAATTTAATAATACTTTTATTTTACAATATAATACTTTTAATAATTATCAATTTATGAAAAAGTGGTGTTAATAGATGAAATTACTTTATGAAAGAAATTGAGTATTCACATAGGTTAATAAAGGTAAGTTAGTTCTATAAAATTATAGATTTTGAATTTGATTTTAGTTTGAAAATATATTTATAGAAAGTAAGATTATTATGAATAACTGTAAAATTCTTTAGGTTTGTAATATTAATAAAAACAGTATATAATGATTAAGTTATAATAAAAAATATCATAATTAAAATAGTAATATTTAATTATTTAATATGAAAAAGCTTCTCTGTTATAGTAGAAGATTTAAATTACAATTATAAAGTATAAAATTTTGATTGTCAGTTATGATAAATAATGTTTAATTAGGAAACACACTACTCATATACATTCGTAGGTGTAAGTTCGATTGACTAAATTAAAATTTAGAATCTCACTTAAGAAATTTTTATAAGAAATTTACATATATTTTAGGAGGATAAAACTTTGGCTGATTTTATTAATGAGATAAAAAAGAGAAGAACCTTTGCGATAATCTCTCACCCTGATGCTGGTAAAACTACATTAACTGAAAAGTTCCTATTATACGGAGGAGCTATAAGACTAGCTGGTTCTGTTAAGGCTAGAAAGGCATCAAGCCATGCTGTTTCTGACTGGATGGAAATAGAAAAGCAAAGAGGTATCTCTGTTACTTCTTCTGTTATGCAATTTAATTATTCTGGACATTGTATAAACATACTTGATACTCCAGGACACCAAGACTTCTCAGAGGATACTTATAGAACTCTTATGGCTGCTGACTCTGCTGTAATGGTAGTTGACGCTGCTAAGGGGGTTGAGGATCAAACAAGAAAGTTATTTCATGTTTGTTCTTTAAGAGAAATGCCAATATTCACTTTCATCAATAAGATGGATAGAGAGGCTCAAGATCCATTCCAATTATTAGAGGATATTGAATCAGAACTTGGAATTAAGACATACCCAATGAACTGGCCAATAGGTTCAGGTAAAGAATTTAAAGGTGTTTATGATAGACAAAATCAAAGAATCATAGCATTTAACGGTGGTAACCACGGTTCTACAGAAGTTGAAGCTATTGAAGGTTCTGTTGATGATGAAAAGTTTAGAGAAATATTAGGTTCAGCTCTTCATGATAAGCTAATGGAAGATATAGAGCTTCTTGATATAGCTGGAGATGATCTAGATATGGAAAAGGTTAGGGAAGGTGCTTTAACTCCTGTATTCTTTGGATCAGCTTTAACAAACTTTGGTGTTGAACCATTCTTAGAGAACTTCTTAGAAATGACTACTTCACCACTTGCTAGAAACTCAAATATTGGGGTAATTGATCCGTTTGATGATAAATTCTCTGCTTTCGTATTTAAGATTCAAGCAAATATGAACAAGGCTCATAGAGATAGAATTGCTTTCATGAGAATTTGTTCTGGTAAATTTACAAAAGGTGAAGATGTATTCCATATGCAAGGCGGTAAGAAATTAAAGCTTGCTCAACCACAACAATTTATGGCTGAAAACAGAGAAATTGTTGAAGAAGCATATGCAGGAGATATTATCGGGGTATTCGATCCAGGTATATTCTCAATTGGAGATACATTATGTGCACCATCAAAGAAGTTTAAGTTTGATGGAATTCCAACATTTGCACCAGAACACTTTGCAAGAGTTAGACCTGTAGATACAATGAAGAGAAAGCAATTCGTTAAAGGGGTTACTCAAATAGCTCAAGAAGGGGCTATCCAAGTATTTAGAGAAAACCACGTTGGTATGGAAGAGATAATCGTTGGAGTTGTAGGGGTACTACAATTTGAAGTTCTTGAATACAGACTTAAGAGCGAATACAACGTTGATATTAAGATGGAAAGACTTCCATTCAGATACGTTAGATGGATTGAAAATGAAGATATAGATATGGATAAATTAAACTTAACTTCTGATGCTAAGAGAGTTAAAGACTTTAAGGATAGAAACATATTAATATTCCAAAATGACTGGGGAATAAATTGGGCTCTAGACCACAATAAAGGACTTATACTTTCAGGTGTTGGAAAGAGTGATGATTAGTCGCTAAAGCGAGGAGAAAATGTAAGTCTAACGGCTTAGAGAAATATTCACTTCGTGAAGAGAAATTTTTGACTACGTCAAAGAGAAATATGTGGCTAAAGCCACGTATGAATATTCAGCTTCGCTGAAGTGAAAAGTGCCTGCGACAGGTGAAAGGTCACCTACGGTGAGGGGAAAAGATTGTCTTACGACAATAGGGAAAGACCTTCCTTGCGGAAAGGGGAAAAGTACCTGAGTCATGTGAAGGACTAGCTTCGCTGATATTAAAGGTCACCTACGGTGATGAGAAAAGATTGTCCGACGATAATGATAAAAAGCATAAATAGAAATGGAGCAAATTAATTTGCTCCATTTTTTATATATTTCATAATGTAAATAAAGTGCGAATCACAGTTCGCACTTTATTTTATTATTTACTATCTATATCATCTCTATATTCTAAGATATCCCCAGGCTGACAATCCAAGGCTTTGCATAACGCTTCTAGTGTTGAAAATCTTACAGCTTTTGCTTTGCCATTTTTCAGTATAGAAAGGTTTGCCATGGTTATTCCAACTTTTTCAGAAAGTTCTGTTACACTCATTTTTCTTTTTGCCAACATGACATCAATATTAATTATAATTGCCATAAGTTATCACCTCATATCGTAAAATCATTTTCAGATTTTATATTTATGGCTTCTTGTAATAATCTTTGAAGAACAGCAGCGAATACTGAAATTACCATTGATGCAAAAATAGGTAACATTCCAATTATTATTGCACCAGGTGCATCATCCTTATCAGCAAGGATGTATACGAAAGGCATAAGCAACGTATATAATGCACTTATTGTGATTGCACAATATTTTATATTATTTAACGCTTTAACAGAACTTTGTGAGAAAGCTTTGCTCTTATCAATATAAGTTAAAAGTCTAAAAGCATTATATAATGCGATATAAAACGGTATTGCTGATACATATATACCTATTATAATTGGATACAGTATATATGCATATTGTGGATTTGATGGATTAGAAATTAACCAATATAATCCCAAAATACATAAAACTAGAACAGGACTACCAATAACGATAATAGCTAATTTTAAGAAGAGAGTACTTCCTTGTTTCATAAAATCACCTCATTTTTTAATTACAACTTATATAATAACAAAAAGTTTATTGATAATCAATAAACTTTTGTTGTAAAAAAATAAATTTGGTTTTATTTATAGGAAATGTGATTTTTATTTCGATATCAGTAGACTTCTTCATTTTAGCGAAAGTAAAATTTAAATTCATACGAAGTATGACTTTCATTTCTGCACAGCAGACTTTTCCCATTTTACTAAGTCAAACATTTCCCTTCTGCGTTAGCAGACCTTTCTCTTCGGCGAAGTCGACTAACATACTCCTTTTGTTAGTATAACGTTTGCATAGAGTGCCTTTTCTGAGGTTGCTATTACTGCATAAGCTTCTTTGGCTTTTTCGTAGAAAGCAAATCTTTCAATAAATCCAAAGGAAGTAAATTTATCAAAGTTATTTTTTATTATTGTTTCGTATGTATCCCAAACTGTTGGAACTACATCGTCTCCTGGCACAACGCTCATAAGTGAAACTGGTTTTTCTGAATAAGTGTCTAGTGGGAATAGTTTTAAAATTGCTTCTAGAATTTCTGGGACGTTATGTCCATCCAATCTAACTACTCTTTGTCCACATGTGTTGGAAGGGAAGTTCCCGTCCGCAATAACAATAGTATCTCCATGACCCATTTCCATTAAGATTTTTAATAATTCTGGTGAAATTATTGATGGTATTCCTTTTAACATATTTATTCTCTCCTTTATTTGTTTGGTATTTATTTTAATTTTACTAAAATAATGGAAAAGTTTCAATATTATGAAAAATATATATTGAAAAATATGGAAAAGATAGGTATAATGAAATCGTAAACAATAAAAAACAAAGAAAAACCACAACAACAAACAAAAATAAGGGGGAGGAGTGATTAAGTGAACAATGAAGTAGTGTTGAGAATGGAAAACATAGATAAAAGGTTTCTAGGTGTACATGCTTTAAAAAAATGTTCATTAACTCTTAGAAGAGGAGAGGTTAATGCTCTAGCGGGTGAAAATGGAGCAGGTAAATCTACTTTGATGAAAATCCTTACTGGGATTTATCAAAGAGATGAAGGTGAAATTATATACAATGGTAAGAGTGTGGTATTTAAGAATCCAAGAGATGCGCAAGAGGCTGGAATTGCAATAGTTCACCAAGAATTGAACTTAATGAACCATTTAACAGCAGCACAAAATATTTTTATTGGAAGAGAATCAGAAGGCTTTTTTCTAAATGATAGAGTTATCAACCAAAAGACGGAAGAACTGTTTAAGGAATTAAAGTTAAATATTAAACCAACAGAGTTGGTTGGAAATCTTTCTGTTGGAAAGCAACAAATGATCGAGATTGCAAAGGCGATTTCTTTCAAATCTAATATACTTATACTAGATGAACCAACAGCAGCTTTAACTGAAGCAGAAACTAAAGAATTATTCAGAATAATGGACGAGCTAAAAAGTAAAGGGGTTTCTATGGTTTACATATCTCATAGAATGGACGAGATCTTTAAAATCACAGATAGAATCACTGTAATGAGAGATGGTGAGTTCATAAAAGAGTTAAAAACAAAAGAAACTAATATGGATGAAGTAATAAAAGCGATGGTTGGACGTAATGTTACGTCTAAAAAGAAGGAAAAGAGCAATGTTAAAAAAGATGCTGAAGTAGTTTTAGAAGTTAATGGTTTAGTATCAAAGGATGTTAATAATGTATCATTTGACTTGAAGAAAGGTGAAATATTAGGTTTTGCTGGTCTTATGGGAGCTGGTAGAACTGAAACAGCAAGATTGTTATTTGGTGCAGATCCTAAGCATGGTGGAACGATAAAAGTTAATGGTAAAGAAGTTAGTATCAAATCTACAACTGATGCTGTTAAGGCTGGAATAGGATATCTTTCAGAAGACAGAAAGAGATTTGGACTAGCTACAGGGCTTTCAGTTGCTGAAAATGCAGTGCTTGCAAATCTTGAAAACTTTACAAAATCAATAATTGTTGATGATGAAAAGATTAAAAATAGTACTAATGAGTATATAGAAAAAATTAAAATTAAGACTCCATCTATAGATCAGTTAATAAAGAATTTATCAGGTGGTAACCAACAAAAGGTTATTATCGCAAAATGGCTTATTAAAGATGCTGATATATTAATATTTGATGAGCCAACTCGTGGAATTGACGTAGGAGCTAAAAGTGAAATTTATAATTTAATGAACGAACTTGTTGCAGACGGAAAATCTATAATAATGATTTCTTCAGAGCTTCCTGAAATATTACGTATGAGTGACAGAGTAGCAGTTATGTGTGAAGGTAGGTTAACGAAAGTACTTGATATTAAGGATGCAGATCAAGAAATAATAATGAAATATGCTACAGAAAGATAATATTAGGAGGGAGAAGAAATGGCAAAGTCAAAGGAAAATGGTTTATTAGATAAGGCTAAGGGTAAAGGTATACAAAAGTTTTTCTCTTTAGCAGCATTAATAATATTAATATTAGTATTCTCAGTTTTAGGACAAAACTTCTTTAGTAAGGAATCATTTATAAATATATTAGATTCTTCTTACTATATAGGATTTATGGCAATTGGTGTTACTTTCGTTATCGTAACTGGAGGAATGGACCTTTCAATTGGTACTGTTATGATGTGTGCAACATTAATAGGCGGTGTTGCTTTTAATGTATGGGGTTGGCCAATATGGGCTACATTAATCTTAGTCGTTGTTATTGCAACTCTTTTTGGACTTGTAAATGGTATTCTTATTGCAAAATTAAAATTGCCACCATTTATAGCAACAATGGGAACAATGCTAATTTCTCAAGGATTAGGATCTATTATAGCTAAAGTTCAAACTCAGCGTTATCCAACTGCATATGAACAAGCAGGTTGGTTTAAGTCATTATTCTTTAAAACAGAAAGTGGATTTCCAACAGGAATAGTATTCTTAGCAATATTCTTTGTAATAGCAATGATAGTTTTAAACAAAACTCGTATAGGAAGATATGCATTTGCAATTGGAAGTAATGAAGAAGCTGTTAGGCTTTCAGGGGTGAAAGTAGATAGATGGAAGATAGCAGTTTATGTAATAAGTGGATTTTTTGCAGGACTAGCAGGGATAATGTATGCTGCAACATATACAACTATAATTCCGGGAACAGGAAATGGACTTGAACTACAAGCAATTGCAGCAGTTGTTATTGGAGGAACTTCATTGGCTGGTGGAATTGGATCAGTAACTGGAACAATAATAGGTGTTTATGTAATGAGCGTTCTTAAAAATGGATTAATGTCAATGAATCTTCAAGGACAATGGCAAATATTCTTCACTGGAGTAGTTGTTATTTGTGCAGTATTATTAGATATCTATAGAAATAAGAAGGCTAATGAAGTAAAGAAAGATATAAGTGAAAGTAAAGCTACAATTCAAGAATCTAATAAAAAAGTCTTAGAGCAATAATATTATTGCTTAAAAATATATAAAAGGGATATTGAGGAGGATTATTATGAAAAAAATTAAAAAAATCGTTTCTCTTGCAGCAACTCTTGTTTTAGCAATGAGCTTTGTAGCATGTGGTTCTTCAGCTAATGAAGGAAGCAACTCTGGTACTGATGAAGGAACAACAAGTACTGAAGATACAGGAAATACTGGTGATAAGCCATATATAGCTGTAGTTTCTAAAGGGTTCCAACATCAATTCTGGCAAGTAGTTAAGAAGGGTGCTGAAGATGCAGCTAAAGAATTAAATGCTGAAATAACATTTGAAGGACCAGCATCTGAAAGTGATATTAATGACCAAGTTAATATGATAAACTCAGCTCTTGCTAAGAAACCAGCTGCTTTAGCTTTAGCAGTTCTTGATACTCAAGCAGTATCATCACAATTAGCAGAAGCTGAAAAGCAAGGTATTCCAGTTATAGGATTTGACTCTGGTATTCCAGGGGCTCCAGAAGGACAAGTTAAAGCTAATGCTTCAACAAATAACTACAATGCAGCTACAATAGCAGCAGATAAATTAATGGAAGAGTCTTCAATAGTTGATAAGATAAAAGCTTCTACAGCTGCTGATCCAGTAGCTATCGGAGTAGTTTCTCAAGATGCTACAAGTGCTTCTCTTATCGATAGAACTAAAGGTTTCATAGACCAAATGGTTACTAAATGTGAAGAAGTAGTTGGTAAAGGAAACGTAGAAGTTTCTGGACATGAATTATTTAACTTAGCAGCTACTGGTGAAGCTAAAGTTAAGGTAGTTGTTAACGTTGCACCAACAACTTCAGCTACAGACGTTCAAAATTCAGCTAAATCTGTATTATCTACTAAGAATTTAATTGCTATATATGGTTCTAACCAAGGTGGAGTAGATGGTATATTAGCGGCTTCTAATGATGGTAGTGATTTTGATAAAGAAGCTGGTAAGTACAAAGATGTAGTTGCTGTTGGATTTGACTCTGGTAAAGGTCAAAAGACTGCAGTTGAAAAAGGTTGGTTCTTAGGTTCAGTAACTCAAGATCCATACCAAATCGGTTACCAAGCAGTTGAGCTTGCTGTAAAAGCACTTAACGGTGAAACTGTAGAAGATGTTGATACTGGTGCTAAATGGTATACTAAAGACAACATGAATGATGCTGATATCAAGGATTTAATATACGACTAATAGTTGATAAAATAAATAAAGAATACTGCTTTTTAGGGGGCAGTATTTTTTTGCTTTGAGATATGAGCTAGAGAGGGGATAGTGCCTGCGACAGTCCGAATGTTTTGCTTCGCAAAAGTCCAGATTTTTTGCTGTCGCAAAAGTCCTATAGTTAAGCTTAGTTTAGGTGATAAAGCTTGAAATAATTAAAGATAAATAGTTTTTTTAGCCGTAAAGGTAAAAATTATAATAGGCAAATAATAGTGAGGGTAGGAAATAAACTGTATGAATAATAAAGCGTTATGTTTTGCAAGAGAGATATATTTAAGATTGGTAAAAGAGTAGATTACACAATAATAAATTTAGTGTTGTTAAGATAATTATTGAAAATAAATATTAAGAGTTTGTTTATTACTTCCTAGATATGGATAGGCTTATTTATAAGAGCGTTGTTTATTTAGGATGTGATATTATTAATTCAGAGATTTTGGAGTTAACTAGAAGTATTGCCAGTGATGGTATGTATATTTGTAGAGAGTTAATTAAATTAAGAGAGTATTCAATTGCTGACCAATTAAAAAGGTCTTGCACTAGTATAGGAGCTAACATAGGTGAAGCTATATATGCTGAAAGTAAAAGAGACTTTATACATAAATTACATATTTCAATTAAAGAATGTAGCGAAAGTATTTTTTGGATAAGAACCATTAAAGATAATAAAATAATTGAAGATGAGATTATAATTAAAAGGTTATATAATAACTGCTTCAGTATTAAGAGATTATTATGGGCAACTATAAAAACAACAAAGAAAACCCTCAGTCGATAATGAAACTGAGGGTTAACATATTAAGATAATTATTAGAAAATGTATTATTAATAGTTATAAATGAGCCAAAGACACATTGAATATTTGCGACAGCGAATATTGCTCATTTGCGAAGCAAATTTCTTGGACTGCCGAAGGCACATTGGGACATTTGCGACAGCAAATCTATTGGACTAGACGTAGTCGACTATTTATACAAAGGTCCAAAGTTTTGACAGAATCTAAAGTCTGCAGATTCTAAATCTTTAGTTCCAAACATTCCAGCAGTACTTGGTCTGAAGATTTTTTCTTCTGGTACGTTGTGCATAGCAACTGGAATTCTTAACATTGAAGCTAGAGTTATTAAGTCAGCTCCGATGTGTCCGTATGATATAGCACCATGGTTAGCTCCCCAGTTATTCATTACTGAGTAAACGTCTTTGAATGCACCTTCTCCAGTTATGTTTGGAGCAAACCAAGTTGTTGGCCATGATGAGTCTGTTCTGTTATCTATAGTTTTATGAACTTCTGGGTCTAATTCAACAGTATATCCTTCAGCGATTTGAAGAACTGGTCCTAAACCGTCGATTAAGCATACTCTTGACATTGTCATTGGCATTCCAGCCTTTGATAAGAATTTAGAAGAGTATCCGCCTCCTCTGAAGTATTCGTGAACTGCTGGCCACCATCTTGTAGCATCTAAACAGTCTTTAACTTCAGATTCTGTGATTTCCCAGAATGGTTTTAATGCTGGATTTCCTTCTGAATCATTTTGTCTTCCAGTAGCATCAAGAGTAGTAGCACCTGAGTTGATTAAGTGGATAATACCATTAGCAGCACGTCCAGTTAATTCTTTTCCTGTAACTCTCTTAACTGCATCAGGAGACCAGTAAGTTCTTACGTCTGAGAATAGTTGAGCTGTATTTGTTAAAAGGTGACCAAATAACATTGCAACACCATTTAATGAGTCGTTTTCTGTAGCTAATACAAATGCTTCTCTTATTCCATTCCAGTCAAATGAAGAGCAAAGTAAAGCCTCCATAAAGTCACCGTTTGGCATATGGTCTGTCCAGTTTCTTTGACCTTGGAAACCAGCAGCTATAGCATTATGACCTTCTGCTTCTTCAAAATACCCTAATTCAGCAAGCTTTGGGTTTCCGATCATTAAGTCTTTTGCGATAAGAGTCATCTTAACAACAGTTTCCCAAATTTTATCTTTTTCTTCTCTAGTTCTTTGGTATTGAGGAGCATTTTTATCTGTTCCTTCTTTACAATTTTCTTTAACCCATGCTAAAGCTTTTTTATATTCAACAGGGTCATATATTCCTCTATCAAGTCTTCTGTTGACTTCACTCATATCAACATATTCATTTCTCATTCCAAGATATTTTTGGAAGAATTTTTGGTCAACTATTGAACCTGCAATACCCATTGCAACAGATCCAATTGAAAGATAAGATTTTCCTTTCATTTCAGCAACAGCTAATCCAGCTCTTGCGAATCTTAACAATTTTTCTTTAACATCTTCAGGAATCTCTGTCATGTTAGCATCTTGAACATCTCTTCCATATATACCGAAAGCAGGTAGTCCAAATTGGCTATGTCCAGAAAGAGCAGCAGCTAAGTAAACAGCACCAGGTCTCTCAGTACCATTGAATCCCCATATAGCCTTAGGTCTATGTGGATCCATATCTATAGTTTCACTACCATAACACCAACAAGGAGTTACAGTAACAGTTAAGCCAACACCTTCCCTTGAAAATTTGTCTGCACATCTAGCTGCTTCAGCAACTCCACCTATTGTAGAGTCAGCAATAACACATTCTACAGCTTCTCCGTTTGGATATCTTAATGTAGAAGAGTATAATTCAGCAACTTGTTTTGCCATATTCATAGTTTGTTCTTCTAATGATTCTCTAACACCTAGTCTTCTACCATCAATAGTAGGTCTTATACCTATCTTTGGATATTGAGTATTTAATCCCATAATTCTAACCCTCCCATTTTAAAACATACACTTTCAAAACGTATACATATTTTACAATTTTTAGTTTACACCCAAAAATAATATAAGTCAACTAAAACAAAATAAACACAGAAAAAAACGTGTAAAAAATATTGTTTATGTTGTTTTTATGTTGTATTATATAAATATAAAGGAAAATATTTACATAAACTAAAGCAGGGGGAATATGAATTTATGGGTAATTTTTTAGCATTTGATTTTGGAGCATCTTCAGGAAGAGCTATTTTGGTTAAAATTGAAAAGGACTTCATTGATATTAAGGAGATACATAGATTTCCTAATGAACCAGTTTTCTTAGGTAATAAATATGTTTGGGATTTTCCTAGATTATTAAATGAAACTAAGACAGCTCTAAAAAAATTAGTAGCATCAGGAACTAAAATAACTTCCATTGGAATAGATACATGGGGAGTTGATTATGGTCTTTTAGATAAGGATAATAATTTGATTGGTATGCCTATGCATTATAGAGATGAGAGAAATTATGAAGGGGTAAAAGAAGTTGAGAAAAAGATTGATTTAGAAAGTCTTTATTTAAGAACAGGTATTTCAAATAATACTTTCAATACAGCCTTTCAACTTGTTGGTGATAGATTAAAGAGAAATACAATTTTAGAAAATACAGATTCTTTATTATTTATGCCAGACCTTTTTGCATATTATCTTACTAATGAAAAGAAAAATGAGTTTACAATAGCTTCAACTTCGGGGCTTTTAGATATGAAAAATAGAACATGGGATAAAGAATTAATAAATACCCTTGGAATTCCTGAAAATATATTTAATGACATAATTGAGCCAGGAGAAACTTATGGATATTTAACAGAAGAAATAATGGATGAAACAGGAATGGATAGAGTGCCTATAATAGCAATTGGTGGACATGATACTGCATCAGCTGTGGCAGGAACACCATTTAAGGAAAAGGGAAATGCATTCTTAAGCTCTGGAACATGGTCATTGCTTGGATTGGAAATAGATTCACCAATAATAAGTGAAGCAACATTTAAAGCAGCATTGACTAATGAAGGTGGAGTAGGAAACAAGATAAGACTATTAAAAAATATAAATGGTACATGGTTACTTCAACAATTAAGAAAGAATTGGTGTGAGTTCCACGAAGAGATTGGTTTCCCAGACATAATTAGAGAAGCTAAAAAATATGAAGATTGTATATTTACAGTTAATACAAATGATCCAAGACTTATGAATACAAAAAATATGATAAAATCAATAAAAGAATATTGTATAGAACATGGACAAGGAGAGCCTACAGAGTTAGGGGAAATAGCTATGGCTATATATAATGGATTGACTAGTGAATATAAGGCTACAATAGAAGAATTAGAAGAGATTTCAGGAAGAGAAATACCAGGAATAAACGTTGTTGGTGGAGGAATTCAAGACAAATTCTTATGTGAATTAACAATGAAAAGAACAGGAAAAACATTAATAGCAGGTCCTATTGAAGCTGCTGTATTAGGAAATGTTATGATGCAAGCTATAGCAAATAAAGAAATAGAATCTATTGAAGAAGGTAGAAAACTTATATTTAATGCATTTAGTTGTGAAGTGTATTCACCGGAGGTTGTATTAAAATAAAAATGTATATATTAAATGCTTAAGCAGGTATTAATTTTTAGTATAATTAATAATATACTTGTGTAAGTATCTAATATTAACAGCAATAATCTAAGAAATCAGCTATCTAAAATTACAAAATATACTTTAATTTTACAGAAATTCAGGTATAATCTTATATAGTTAATAATTGTTGATAAAATTGCTTAGGCAATTTTAAAAATATATTTTTAGAAACTACGGAGTAGTTTTATCCAAAATTATAAATTATAAATTGAAAATTATAAATTAGGAAAAGGTTGTGAAGTTAGTGTTAGCAATAGTTAGAAGACAGAAGATTGTTGACATCATTCAGGATAAGAAGAAGGTTCTAGTACAAGAATTAGCTACTAATTTTTCAGTCACGGAAGAAACTATCCGTAGAGATTTAGAGAAGTTAGAAGAGCAAGGAATACTAAAAAGAACTTACGGTGGTGCAATAATTAATCAAGGCACTAATGTAGACATGCCGGCAGATATGAGGGAAATTTCTAATAAAGAAGGAAAAATGAAAATTGCAGAGCAAGTTTCCCAAATCATACAAGAAGGCGATACATTAATGCTAGACTCATCTTCAACTGCTTTCTATGTTGCCAAATGTATAAAGAGAAGCAAGAAGAGAGTTACTATAATTACAAATTCATTAAAGGTGTTAATTGAATTACAAGATACAAGAGATGTAAATCTTATATTAGCAGGGGGTACTTTTAGAGACAGTGCTAAGTCCTTTGTTGGAAAGTGGTCAGAAAGTGTAATTCAAAATTACTTTGTAAATAAGGCTATAATATGCTGTAAGGGCATGGATATAAACAGGGGAGTAATGGATTCTAATGAGCAAGAGGCTGAAGTTAAAAAGCTTATGGCCAGATCAGCAGACAAGGTATTCTTAGTTGTTGACTCAATGAAGTTTGATAGGAGCTCCTTTGTAAATATAATGGATTTTGATGAGATAGATTATTTATACACAGATGAACCATTATCAAAGAAATGGGATAAAGTTCTAAGAGATAATGACGTAAAAGTAAATATATGTAATGAGTAATAGATTTGCTGACGCAAATGTCCAAAAGTCAGCTACGCTGAGGGCAAGAGATTTGCTACGCAAATGGCCAAGATATGTTTGAGTCAGAGGTTAAAAGTAACCTGTGGTTAAGGGGAAAGATTTGCTGACGCAAATGTCAAAGAGGTAGCTACGCTGAGAGCAAGAGATTTACTTGCGTAAATGTCCAAGAGTTGCTTGAGTTAAGGATAAGGGATTTGCTTGTGTAAATATCTAAAGTAGTATTCGAGTTAGAAGTAAAAAGTTTGTTTGCGTCTAAATATCTTATGATTACTTGGGGTATAGATAACCATAACTTAATAGTAAAATAAATATGCTTGTAGTATGAATATTTTAATTTGTGCTACAGGCGTTTTTTTATTTATAATAGTGCATATTTGAAAGTTTATAGAGAGGTTTCAAAAAAAATTGGTAATTAAATGGAATTATTGTTAAGAATATTTTATACTTAATTTATACAATTTGTTAATACATATACTAAAAATCATATGTTTTACAAGGTTAATAAGTAGGAGGGGATAAAGGGTGTGGTCAATAATTTTACTTTTAGCATTAGTTGGGGGAGTTTATTTATTTGGTAGATATAACTCTATTAATGAAGATGAAGATGAAGAAAAGATTGTTATAAGAAAAAATAAAGATAAGGATCTAATTATTAAAATAATTTTATCATTTGTAACCACAGTCATAATTGTAGTTGTATTTATAGGTCTATTTGAATTATTAAGATTTGGACAAGAACAAATGGGGATAGTAGTTGCTACAATGATTATTTTTACTATGATATTTTGTACATATACTCTTGTTGAAGAGATGAGGAAGTTTAATAAAAATGATTAATAAAAGGTTAATGAACTGGAGGTAAAAATGATTAGTGGGGAGAGTGTATTAGTTTTTATAGGATTAGGACTAATTTTATATTTTATCATTAGACAAGCTGTAGAAGATGGAATGTTAAGTGCTTTAAAGAAGTATGATGATATAAAAAATAAGGATAATGATATAGAAGAATAGTTTTAATTTATTGATACTTAAAGGATTGGAGTTTTCAATCCTTTTTTTATTTAAATAAAGATTAACAATATTCTTATTAATACTACCAATTTGGGTTTAGGTTGAATTTATAAAGTACAGATTTGGAGAGTATTAAAAGCTTAATGTTGAGTTTGCTTAAAAAACAACATATAAAACAGAAAGTATCACTTTCTAACATAAAATGTGCCTAAAATGTGCTTAAAGTCAGGAAATAGGCCTTGTTGAAAGAGTATATGTGATTTGAAAGTGAGTTATATTAAAAAGAAATATAAAATTTAATAATAATAAATAAAGAAAATATCGTACCTTATATTGACTATACATACTTATATTGGTAAAATAAAGATAAACAAAGATAAAAACAAGTAAAAATAAAGGAAAACCAAAATAAATATAAGTTAATGGAGGGAATTTATGTTTTCAGAATACGAAATCAAGAAACAAATTTGTGAGATAGGTAAGAGAATATACCAAAATGGCTTTGTTGCTGCTAATGATGGTAATATCTCTGTAAAGATTAATGATAAGGAAGTACTTTGTACACCAACAGGGGTTTCAAAAGGGTATATGACTCCAGACATGATTTGTAAGGTTGATATAAATGGTAATGTACTTCAAGCTAATGGAAAGTTTAAACCATCTTCAGAAGTAAAGATGCATTTAAGAGTATATAGAGAAAGACCAGACGTAAAATCAGTAGTACATGCTCATCCGCCATATGGTACAAGCTATGCTATAGCAGGAATTCCACTAGATAAGCCAATAATGCCAGAAGCTGTTATAGCTTTAGGAGCAGTTCCAATAGCTGAATATGGTACACCATCAACTGATGAAATTCCAGATGCAGTAGCTAAGTATTTACAATGCTATGATGCAGTTCTTTTAGAAAATCATGGAGCATTAACTTATGGACCAGACTTAATGGGAGCTTATTTTAAAATGGAATCTTTAGAATTCTATGCTAAGTTAATGTTTATATCTAGCCAAATTGGACAACCTCAAGTATTAAATGATAATCAAGTAGATAAGTTAATTGATATAAGAAAAGCAATGAATTTAACAGGAAAGCACCCAGCTTTATGCCAAAAAGGTGGAGCTTGCACATGTAAGGCTAACAATGAAGAACCATCAGTAGATGAAGATCTTATAGCTAGAATTGCTAAAGAAGTTACTTCTAAGATTTTAGGCAAATAAGATTAAATTCTAGATAGAAACTCCTATTATTCCTTAGGAGGTATTAGATGGATCAGAGTATGTTAGTAGAAAGAATTACACAATTAGTGATAGAAGAATTAAAAAATAATAATAAAGTATCTTTGGATAATCTATTTCAAAAAGCTATTGAAGAAAATGAAGGCTCTTCTAAGCAAGTAGAATCATAAAAGAAGAGCCTTTAAATAAGGCTAAGGGTATAAGATAGAAGTATAATGCTGTAGATTACAGCAACTTTATTGCAGATGTTGTAAATGTATACAGAAATATAGGAATCCTGAAATAGTTAATGGAGTTTATGAGATAGATTAGGGGATAAAAATATAAGGTATATAGTGATAAATCGACTAGAAACTATAGGGTGATTGGTATGAGTAATTTGAAATATCTTAATTTAAGTATAGCGACTAAAGTCATGAAGGAAGTTGAAAGTACGGCAGAAGAGTTAGGTACACCTATCGTAATAGCTATAGCTAATGAATGGGGATTTCCTATAGCAGTTCATTTTATGGATGGAGCACTTCCAGCAAGCTATGATATAGCAGTAAATAAAGCTTATACAAGTGCAACAGTAAGATTATCCACAGAAGTACTTAAGGAGTTATCCAGAGATGGTGGAGAACTTTTTGGAATTATGAACACCAATAGTGGAAAAATAGTAACTTTTCCTGGAGGATTTCCTTTAGAGGTTAATGGAAAGGTTGTTGGTGGAGTTGGAGTAAGTGGTGGAACTGCTGATTATGATAATAAGTTAGCCTATATAGCAAAAGAGATATGGGAAGAGTTTGCTTCGCAAAGATGAAAAGTCAGCTAGTGCTGAGGTGAAAAGTACCTTCGGTAGGGGAAAATTTTGCTGACGCAAAGGTGAAAAGATTTGCTTCGCAAATGAGTAAGAGTTGACTTCGTCAAAATAAGGAGATTTGTTGTTTCAAATGTACAAATGTAACTTGGACAGAGCAATAGTTTGACTTAGTGAAAGAGAAATGAGATGGGAGGTAGTAGTATGGAAGCTAGTACAGAATTAGTGCAAGAAATTGTAGCTAAGATAATTAAGGAAATGTCTAAGACTGAATCTGTTGCAGAAAAGAAGTGTGATTGTAGCGGTGGATGTAAGGGTAATGGTAGCTGTAAGAACAATGAAGATTACATATTTAGCGATGTAGATTCAGCAGTAGCAGCAGCTAAAGAAGCTTATAAGGAATTAAAAAAGCTTTCAATTAAAGAGAGAGAAAATATAATACACAAAATAAGAGAAAAGTGTTTAACATACGCTGAAAGATTATCAGTTATGGCTGTTGATGAGACAGGCATGGGAAGAGTTGAAGATAAGATAACGAAGCATTTGTTAGTAGCAGAAAAGACTCCAGGAACTGAAGATTTAACAACTACAGCTTGGAGTGGAGATGGTGGATTAACTTTGGTTGAGCAAGGACCATTCGGTGTAATTGCAGCTATAACTCCATCAACAAATCCAACGGCTACAGTTTTTTGTAACTCTATTGGAATGATAGCAGCAGGAAATTCAGTAGTGTTTGCACCACATCCAGGTGCTAAAGAATGTACTAAATTTGCTGTTAAGCTTGTAAATGAGGCATCTATTGAAGCTGGTGGACCAAAGAACATAGTAGTTACTTTTGATAAGCCAAGCATTGAGATAACTTCAGCATTAATGAATCATAAGGATATACCTTTTATATCAGCAACTGGTGGACCAGGAGTTGTTAAACAAGCTTGTTCTTCAGGAAAGAGAGCTATAGGTGCAGGTGCAGGGAATCCCCCTGTAATAGTAGATGAGACAGCAGATATAAAAGCTGCAGCTAGGGATATTATAGATGGAGCAACATTTGATAATAACTTACCTTGTATAGCTGAAAAAGAAATAGTAGCTGTTGAGGAAATTTGTGATGAATTAGTAGAAGAAATGCAAAAGAATGGAGCTTATCTTTTAGAAGATCCTGAGCTAATTAAAAAATTAGTAAATACAGTATTAATTCGTAAAGGTGATAAGGTAACTTTAAATAGAAAGTTTGTTGGTAGAGATGCAAAGGTTATCTTAGATGCTATAGGAGTTTATGCTGAAGATTCAGTAAGATGTATTATCTTTAAAGGATGCAAAAAGCATTTATTAATAGTTGAAGAATTAATGATGCCAATACTAGGAATAGTAACAGTTAAGGATTTTGAAGAGGCAGTAGAAGTTGCTGTTGAGTTAGAGCATGGAAATAGACACTCAGCTCATATGCACTCAAAGAATATAGATAGATTAACTTACTTTGCAAGAGAGGTTGATACTGCAATATTTGTTAAGAATGCACCATCATACTCTGCTTTAGGGGTAGGGGCTGAAGGATATCCAACATTCACAATAGCAAGTAAAACTGGTGAAGGATTAAGCTCAGCAAAGACATTTACTAAGGCAAGAAGATGTGTTTTAAAAGATTCTTTATCAATAAAATAGTTTGCTGACGCAGAGGTGAAAGGTTTGCTGAAGCCAAAAGGGAAAAGATTTGCTTCGCAAATAGGGAAAAGTCACATTCAGTGAGGGGAAAAGTGCCTTCGGCAGATAAATGTTGGCTTATGCCAAGAGAAGTATTCAACTTCGTTGAAGAGAAATGTTCACCTGACGGTGAAGAAAATAAGTAACAACCATTTTGTATAGCAGGTAGTGATAGTACTTTATAGATATGTATAAGGGTTAAGAAGATTAAGACAAACTATAAACTCTTAACTATTAATTATTAACTCTTAACTAGAAAAAGGGGGAGAGGGATATGGAAATTAACAATATTAATATTGAAGCTATAGTTAAAAGCATAATTCAAGAAATGACTACAGGAGCTGAAGCACCAAAGTCTGTAACAAATGCTAACACTGCAAAGGTTGGTATGATGACAGCTAAGGAAAGAATTGAAATAAAAGAATTCAACATACCTGAAATTGGTGACGATGAAATGTTAGTTAAGGTTGAAGGTTGTGGAATTTGTGGTACAGACGTACATGAGTATAAAAATGATCCATTTGGATTAATTCCAGTAGTACTTGGACATGAAGGTACTGGTGAAATAATAAAGATGGGTAAAAACATCAAGAGAGATTCAGCAGGAAAATCACTTAATGTTGGAGATAAGATAGTAACTTGTATCATCCCTTGTGGAGAATGTCCAACATGTTTACAACATCCAGAAAGAACTAACCTTTGTGAAAATCAAGGTATATATGGATTAATGACTGACGACAACATTCATTTAAATGGATGGTTTGGTGATTATATAGTAATAAGAAAGAACTCAACAGTATTTAATGTATCTGATATGGATTTACACTCAAGAGTATTAATTGAGCCAGCGGCAGTTGTTGTACATGCTGTTGAAAGAGCTAAGACAACTGGACTTTTAAAATTCAACTCTAAGGTTTTAGTTCAAGGTTGTGGACCAATAGGATTATTATTACTTAGCGTATTAAGAACTATGGGTATTGAAAATATAGTAGCTCTTGATGGAAATGAAAAGAGATTAGAAATGGCTAAGAGATTAGGTGCAACTGCAACTGTAAATGTAATGAAGAGCAGTTCATTTGATGAAACTATAGAAAAAGTAAAAGACTTAACAGATGGACTTGGAGCAGATTTTGCTTTCCAATGTACAGGTTCACCAAAGGCTCATGCAGGAATTTGGAAGCTTGTTAGAAGAGGTGGAGGATTATGTGAAGTAGGATTCTTCGTAAATAATGGAGATGCTACAATAAACCCACACTTTGACCTTTGTAATAAAGAAATTACAGCTGTAGGTTCTTGGGTTTACACACCACAAGATTACTTAACAACATTTGATTTCTTAAAGAGAGCTAATGGACTTGGATTACCAATAAAAGAGCTTATAACTCATGAGTTCCCATTAGAACAATTACAAGAGGCTCTTGAAACAAATATTAGACAAGAAGGAATAAAGATAGCGATTATAAATAAGTAGTGGCCTACGGCGCGGGGAAGAGTTTTGCTTACGCAAAAGTCAAAATGTCAGCTTCGCTGAGGGGAAGAGTTTGGCTTGCGCCAAAGTCCAAGAGTCACCTACGGTGAGAGAAAAGATTTGACTAATTCAAAATCTAAGATTCAATTTCGCTGAAATGAAGTTTTGAATTAGTTAAAGAGCAAGAGAAATGTTTGAATGAGGTGCTATGGAGTGAGGGCTTTAGGATTATTAGAGGTGTTTGGTTTAACTACGGCACTTGTAGCGGCAGATGCGGCTTGTAAAGCTGGTAATGTAAAGATAGTTACTTTTGATAAGAATAAACCTGCTAATGCTGATAAGCTTGAGGTACCACTTCTTATTGTAATAAAGTTTGAAGGTACTGTAAGTGATGTTGAAATGGCTATCGATGCAGGAATAAGAGCTGCTAATAAGATATCAGGTGTTAGTTGTAGTTATGTAATACCTAGAGTAGATGAAGGAATTAAAGGATTTGTAGATACAAGTTGTATATAGAGGCTAGGAGAAGGTTTTGCTAGCGCAAAAAGACATAAAATCAACTTTCTTAAGGATATAGATAGCTGATTAGGTCAATGTGAAAATATTGTATTATGCTTTAAATTAAAATTAATTATAAAAATTATCGAATTAAAATATTAAAAAGAAGGATTTAGGAGGATTTTATTATGAAACAAGAAGCTTTAGGAATGGTAGAAACAAGAGGATTAGTTGCAGCAATCGAGGCAGCAGATGCAATGGTTAAGGCAGCAGATGTAACTTTAATAGGAACTGAAAAAATTGGATCAGGATTAGTAACTATAATGGTAAGAGGTGATGTTGGAGCTGTTAAAGCTGCTACAGAAGTTGGAGCAAGCGCTGCATCTAATTTAGGTGAATTAGTTGCTGTACACGTAATCCCAAGACCAAATGGAGATGTAGAAAAAATATTACCAACACTAGGTTAGTCGACTGCGTCGAGGAGAAGTATTTCGCTAGGGAGAAAGAGAAATATGCCTTACAGGCAGGGAAATGTATGACTTTGTCATAGAGAAATATTCCTACGGCGGAGAAGTGTTCACCCAATGGTGAAAGGAAGAGTTTTGCTGACGTAAAAGTTTAAGAGTTAGCTTTGCCGAGGTGAAAAGTTTGACTTTGGCAAAAATAAGAGTTACCTCAGGATAGTAAAGGGTTTGATTAAGTCAAAACTCTAAACTTTTAACTCTTAATTATTAACTAGAAAATAGGGTGGTTGGAATGAATGCAATTGGTATAGTTGAGGTTGTTGGGGTTGTGGCTTCTGTTGAGGCTTTGGACAGTATGACTAAGACTTCTAATGTCAAGTTTAAGACGATGGAGAAGAAGCTTGGTGGAAGATTAGTGACAATAGTTGTAGAAGGTTTTGTGGAAGATGTTCAAGCTGCTGTTGAGGTTGGGACGAGAACTGCGGATTCTATAACTAAATGTGTTGCTCATGCTGTGATTCCAAGACCGCATGAAGAAGTAATGGCTTTGCTAGATAGGAGTAGCTTAAAGTTTAACAAAGCGAGATGATAATTTATGGATGAAAAGAATATTGAAAATTTAAATGAAGAGGTTGAGGAGAAAAAGCCTAAAAGAGGTAGAAAACCTTCTGCTAAAAAAGTCGTTAAAGAACCTAAATCTAAGACTAAGGTTGATAAAGCTAAAGTTGAGGGGGTAAAGGTAAAAGAGCCTAAGAAGTCTAAAGTTAAAGATACTAAGATTGAAGAGGTAAAAGTAGAGGCAATTAAGGGTGAAGAATCAAAAGTAGTGAATGCCGTAAATAAAGATTATATGGTTCAAGAGGTAACTAAGATTGAAGAACCTGAAGTTGTTGAAGTAGTTAGCAAGGAATATAAGGCTGAAGCTGAGATTATTTTAGAAGTTGATAAAGATGAGAATTCAAATAAAAAAAATGAGAATTTAGGAGGAATTAAAATGGGACAACAAGCATTAGGAATGTTAGAAACTAGAGGTTTAGTAGCTGCTATAGAAGGTGCAGATGCAATGGTTAAGGCTGCTAACGTTGAATTAGTAGGAACTGAAAAAATCGGATCTGGATTAGTTACTGTTATGGTAAGAGGAGACGTTGGAGCTGTTAAAGCTGCTGTTGAAGCTGGATCAGAAGTTGCTTCAAAATTAGGTGAAATAGTTGCTGTTCACGTAATTCCAAGACCACACTCAACTGTAGAGTCAATATTACCAAAGCAAGCTTAATTTTAGTTAGGTTTGGTGATATAAATGAACGAAGCATTAGTACAACTTATAACTGAAAAAGTAATTCAAGTATTAAATAGCGAACAACCTTCATCTAAAAAAGTGGTGAAGGTTGGGGTTTCTGCAAGACATGTACACTTATCAAAGGAGCATTTAGAAGTTTTATTTGGTAAGGGGTATGAGTTAAGTGTTAAGAAATATCTAATGGGAGATCAGTTTGCATCAGAGGAGCTTGTCACAATAGTAGGTCCAAAATTAAGAAGTATTGAAAAAGTAAGAATCTTAGGACCAATAAGAAGTGAAACTCAAGTTGAAATATCAGCTACAGATGCAATAACTTTAGGAGTTAAAGCTCCAGTTAGACTTTCAGGAGATACTACAGCTTCAGCTCCAATAACTATAGTAGGTCCAAAAGGTACAGTGAGAATTGATGAAGGATGTATTGTTGCTAAAAGACATATACATATGCATCCTGATGATTCTAAGAGACTTGGAATTGGAGAAGGAGTTGTATCTGTAAAAGTTAATGGCGATAGAGCCGGAATATTAGAAAATGTAGACGTTAGAGTTAGAGAAGACTTCCACTTTGAAATGCATATAGATACAGATGAAGCTAATGCATTAGGAATCAAAAATGGAAGCTTTGTAGAAATTATTTAGTTGGCTGTGACAAAGAGAAGTGTTGCCTATGGCAAGAGAAATATATGACTGCGTCATAGAGAAATGTTGGCTTATGCCAAGATAAATGTATGACTATGTCATAGAGAAATATATGGCTACGCCATGGAGAGATATGCCTTGAGGCAGAGAAATGTTTGCCTTTGGCAAAGAGGAAATTTACCTGCAGCAAGGCATATCTATCTTTCACGAAGTGAAATATTTATCTTCAGATTTGCTGAATATTTCTCTGCCGAAGGCATATTTCTCTTCAATGAAGTTGAACATTTATCTGTCCGTAGGACATATTTATCTTCGCGAAGCGAAAGGAGAATATCATGTTTATTGGTACTGTTATTGGGAATGTTGTTAGTACTAGAAAAGAGGATAATTTGATGGGGTATAAGCTTTTGATAGTTAAGCCTTCGGATGATTATAATAATGGAAAGAATCTAGTTGCAATTGATAGGGTAGGAGCTGGGATAAATACTGAGGTTATAGTTACTACTGGGTCTAGTGCTAGGTTAGGGCTTAATAAAGAAGTACCAGCTGATGCAGCTATTGTTGGAATTGTGGATTAAAGGAAGTGATTTTATATGGAGCTTCAAGAGTTAAAGGATTTACTTAAGAAAAGTGGGATAGTTGGTGCAGGGGGAGCGGGTTTCCCTACTTATGCAAAGTTATCTTATGATGTAAATGCTGTTATTTTAAATGGTGCAGAATGTGAACCTTTATTTAGGGTTGATCAGAATTTGTTAGCAACTCATACAGATGAAATTTTGACAGGGTTAAGTCTTGTTGTTGAAGCTGTAGGAGCGAAGGAAGGAATATTGTCTTATAAGGAACATTATCATGAGGCTGATGAAGCTGTTGAGAGAGTTATTTATAAGTATCCACGAATTAGAAAGAAATTGCTTAAGGATGGATATCCAGCAGGTGATGAAGTAGTTTTAGTTTATGAAACAACAGGTAGGGTAGTTCCTCAAGGTGGAATTCCTATAAATGTTGGGGCAATGGTTATGAATGTTGAAACAGCATTTAATGTTTATAATGCAGTAGAAAAGAAAGAACCAGTTACATATAAGTATTTAACAGTTGGTGGAGCAGTTAATGAACCAAAGACTTTAAGAGTTCCAATAGGAACAAAGTTTGGTGATTTAATTAAGGAAGCTGGTGGACCATCTATAGAGAGTTATAAACTTTTAGTTGGTGGGCCAATGACTGGTGTAATAGGAAGTTTAAATGATACTGTAACTAAAACTACAAAAGGTATATTTGTATTACCAATGGACAATCCAATAATTGAGCTTAGAGAATATAGATTGAAAGTTGCTTTAAAGAGAGCTATGGGAGTTTGCTCTCAATGTAGAATGTGTACAGATTTATGTCCAAGAAATTTATTAGGACATTCAATAGAGCCACATAAGATTATGAATTCATTAGCTTTTGGACTAGATTATAATTCAGAGGTTTTTGTTAATGCATTAGCATGCTGTGAATGTAATCTTTGTTCAGCATATGCTTGCCATCAAGGGTTAAATCCAAAGGCGATTATAGCTGATTTAAAGGGAAGACTTAGAGCTAATGGTGTTAAGTTGCCTAAAATTGATAGTAAGGTTAAAGATGAAAGAGAATTTAGGAGAGTGCCAGTAGGTAGGGTTGTTGCAAGGTTAAAGTTAACTAAGTTTAACGTAGATGCTCCTCTAAATGAAATGACTTTAGAACCAAACATTTTAACTATAAAAACTAGACAATCAATAGGTGCTCCAGTAACACTTGTAGTTAATAAGGGAGATAAGGTTGAAAGTGGACAAGTTATAGGAAATATAGATGAAAAGTCTTTAGGAGTATTTTTGCATAGTCCTATAGATGGAATTATAGATGAAGTAAATAAAGATTATTTAGTAATAAGAAGGGAGGGATAATTCTTGGTTAATGCATTAGGTTTAGTTGAATATTTAAAGGTTCCAACTGGAATGATGGCTGCAGATAAAATGTCGAAGACATCAAATATAGACATTATTCATGCTGCAACAGTATGTCCTGGGAAATATATTGTATTATTTAAGGGAAACTTATCAGATGTTAAAGCTGCAATAGAAGGTGGAACAATAGGCTTTGAGCATAATGTTATAGATTCATTTCTATTAGGAAACCCTACTGAGCAGATATATGGTGCAATATCAGGAAGCACATCTGTAGAAATTAAAGGAGCTGTAGGAATAGTTGAGAGCTATTCAGTTGCATCTATAATTGAAGCAGCAGATATAGCAGCAAAAACATCAGCAGTTACTCTTGTGGAAGTTAGACTTGCAAGAGGAATGTGCGGGAAAAGCTTCTTTATTATAAATGGAGAATTATCCGCCGTTGAAATGTCAGTAGAAAATGCAAAGAAACATCTAATGGAAAGTGGAATGCTATTAGACTCAGCAGTAATAGCAAGTCCATCACAAAGCTTCATAGAGAATTTGTACTAAGGTGATGTACTATGGATAATATATTTGAGAAATCTGAGACCACTAGGATAGTTCAGGAGTTTGTTCCTGGAAAGCAGGTTACTTTGGCTCATGTTATTGCTAATCCTGTGCCTGAATTGTATCAGAAGCTTGGGCTAGTGACTGAGCAAAGGGGAGCTATTGGGATAATGACGATAACTCCAAGTGAAGGAACTATAATAGCTGCTGATATTGCTACTAAGGCTTCAGATGTATCTATTGGATTTATTGATAGATTTAGTGGGTCTTTAGTTATAGTTGGTTCTGTATCTTCAGTAGAAGAATCTTTAAAGGAAGTAATGAAAGTACTTGGTGATATGCTTAAGTTTACTGCAACTAATATTACAAGATCTTAAATTATATTGTGTTTAAAATTGTTGCTGATATGTGATATTTTATATGTGATTGGATATATTGTATAATTTTTATTGTTTCCTCCTTGAAAATATATAAGATAGTTGAGTTTGTATATATATAAGTATTGCGTATTAGCACTTTTAAAGTTAAGAGTGAATAGTTAAAAGTTTATAGTTATTTAAAGTCAGCGAAAGCTGGCTTTATTCATATCCTTTTAAATATAAACTCTTAATTATAAAATCTCAACTAAATAAGGGGGATGGATTATGAAGAATGTTATATTTATAGGAAAGAGTGGCTGTGGGAAAACATCTCTTTGTCAGATACTTCAGGGGGAAGAGGTTACTTATAAGGAAACTCAATCTATACAATTGTATGATGACTTTATAGATACTCCTGGTGAATATTTGGAGAATAGAGTTTATTATAGTGCATTGATAACGACTGCTGCAGAGGCTAATATAATTGCTTTAGTTCAGGAGTGTGGCGATACTATTTCTATGCTTCCACCTGGGTTTGCTGGAACCTTTGGAAGAGATGTTATTGGAATTATAACTAAGGTAGATAAAGAAGATTGTGAGGAGAGCATTAGTATTATTGAGGATCAATTAATGGCTTCAGGGGTTAATAGAATTTTTAAGGTTTCTGTTTATTCTGGTGATGGAATAGAAGAATTTAAAAAGTATATAGATATTTAGTATTTGTTGATATAATACTTATTTTTAGTTGTAGAAAAAAGAGTATGTATAAAGGATACTTCTTTTTCTTTTATGTTAAGTAATGTAAGAACAAATACTGTGAATTTAGATGTTGTTATGTAGAAAATATTGTATTAATTTTAATTATTTATAAAAAGTAATTAAAAAAAGGTTGCAATTAGATAAATACTATGTTATTATAAATGAGTAGCAAAGTTGCTAACAAAAAAAGAAAAATTAAAAGATCCATTTAGATAAGTAGTTTCTCACAAATTAGAGATTATTATATCAATTTAGAATCTTTAATTTCAGGAGGAATATTTATGGATAAGACATTAGTATGTAGAGATTGTGGAAGTGAATTCGTATTTTCAGTAGGAGAACAAGAATTCTACAAAGAAAAAGGATTTACAAACGAGCCAACAAGATGTTTAGCTTGTAGAAGATCTAAAAAAGAACAAAATAGAAGATAATTTTAGATTATTATAGGTTGTAGTTTTAACTACAACCTTTTTTGTTGTAATAAAAATAAAAACTTCCTTATAACAACTTCAAAGTAAATCTTAAAATATGAGAATAATAAGTAAATATATGTCGAAAAGTTTTGGTATATTTTTGGGACAAACTTATAGACATATAGAAAAAAATGGTATATTGTTAGAAGGTCAACAAATATTTACAAAATTATTTGGTAATTGACATTAAATTGGGGATTGGTTTAAGACTGTATTTTACAGTCTTTTTTTAGGGGGAATATATAAAGGAGAGGTTTTAGTGAGAAGTCAATATACAAAAGACACTTTGGAATTACTTCTAGATAGAGTACCTGATTATATATTTTATAGAGACTTAATGGGAAGAAATATTTATTGTAATGAAGGGTATGCAAAAGATTTTATTGGAAAATCGAAGGATGAAATATACGGTAAAACGTATGAAGAATTAGATGTATTAAAGCCATATTTTAATGTTGCGAGAGTTAAGGATAGCGAAGTAATAGAAAAAAAGAAACCGTTGCAATATACTCAAACAATATATTTAGACGGGGTTAAATATACTGTTAATATTGAAAAGTACCCAACCTTCGATGAAGATGGAAATATAGATGGTATATTAGGTAGAATAAGAAAGATATCTCATGCTGAAGAGTTAGACAAATTAAAGGAGGGTTTTTTCTCTAATATAAGGCATGAATTTAGGACACCAATAAATATGATTATGTCATCTATACAGCTGTTAGAAAATAGATGTGAATATTGTGGATTAGGAGATTGTAAAGATTGCTTTATAAGGGATATACATAGAATAAAATTAAACACTTTAAGAATTTTAAAAATATCTAACAATTTTATAGATTTAACCGGATTACAGGCTGGAAACATTGAGTATAGTCCTGATAATTACGATATTGTAGAATGTGTAGAATCTGTATGCAATGATATAAACAACTATAAGAAGTTCAAAAATATAACTATAATATTTGATACAGAAATAGAAGAGTTGATCATAAGTTTTGATAAAGTCAAATTAGAAAGAGTTTTACTAAATTTGATTTCTAATGCAATAAAGTTTAATCATAAAGATGGAACAGTAATTGTAAGCATAATAGTAGAAGGCGATTTTGTTGGAATTTCAGTTAAAGATACAGGAATAGGAATAAAAGAGAAGGATTTAGAAAATATATTTAATGAATTTTATAATGTAGAAGATAGACTTGTTAAAAGCTGTGAAGGATTAGGTATAGGACTAAAGCTAACTAAGCACTTAGTTGAAATGCATAAGGGATTTATTAGTGTAAAGAGTAGCTTAGGTAAAGGTAGTGAATTTGTGGTAAGACTACCTAAGACTATAGAAGAACGTGTTAATAATGTATTAGATAAAATATATTATAATAGATTAGAAAAAATAAAAATAGAGTTTTCGGATATATACGAATAGTAAACATATAAAAAAGGAGTATCTTTTAATAGATGCTCCTTATATTATTGTTTAAAAAAGTATCAGAATTAATTTAATAAAATTAAAGATTAAAATATAAATAAGATTAATATCTTTAAATTATTAATCAGTATTTTTATCAATTTCTCTCAGTGTATTCTTAGCTTTTAAATAATAAAAAAGCTCTAGCTTATCTTCGTTTTTCCAAGAAGAAAAATCATCTAATAATAATAAAATATCTGATAAGTTCAATGATTTATAATCAGGAGAATATGGTTCATCATCTAATAAAATGGATATTGGGACACTTAATTTTTCAGATATTACTTTTAAAGTAAGAATAGAAGGATAACTTCTATTATGCTCAATATCACTAAGAAATGATATGGATAAATTAGTTAATGATGATAATTCTCTTAGACTTAATCCATTAGATTTTCTAAACTGTTGTAACTTCGTTCCTAAATCCATATATGCACCTCGTTATAATACGTTATTTACGTATTGTTTTACTATTAAATTATAAGATAAAAGGATATAGAAGTAAACCGAATAGAGTAAATACGCTAAAATAGTAAAAATGTGTCGAATATATTGAAAAAATACTTAATTAACGTAAAATTGTATAAGGGGGTGAAAAAGTGAAAATAGGAGAGAAGATTAAGTTGAGTAGAGAGGAACGTAAAATCACGCAAAAAGAGTTAGCTAAGAAAGCTGGTATATCTAATACATATTTATCTGATATTGAAAGGATGAGAACAAATCCATCAATAAAAGTTTTACAACAACTTGCAGATGCGCTTGAAGAAGCGGTAAGTAGCTTTTTAGAATAAAAATAATTTAAATATATTGGGTTAAATAAGGAGTTTCTATAGAAGATTCTCCTTTTTACTTTATTACAGTAAATATTAAATAAAGAGTTATTATCAATTAAGATAATAAGCAAGGATAGAAGAAGGTAAAATATAAAGATGACAAATTATATGCTTAAAAATTAAGAAAATTTCAAATGTTTACGTAAACACAGTAATAAAATGAAAAAAATAGTAAAATTAGTGTGAATATGTTGAAAAAATTACTTTAATGGCGTAAAATTGAATTATAGAAGATTATAACAACATAGATGATGTTAAGTCGGAGTAATGGTTTATATCTAATTAAATTTAATCTTCTTTATTATAAATTTAACTACAGATAAATTGATAATATACAAAAGAGAATACACTTAATAATATGCTTAATATTTAGATCATTTCAATATCGAAGATTCCCCTTCGACCCCAATCATTTAAATCTTAAAAAGTTAAGCTTTAAAACTTAATATGTTAGAAATTTAAAATAAGACATGGCTATAATAAACAAACGATAAAAATGTAGATTTACTAAATTATAATTTTATATTTTAGTAGTTAATAGCATATTACATAGTAGAAATAAGTATAACCCATCTCTTACATGTCACCCCGATATTTTAAAGTTTTAATATTTATTGAGTAGATATTTATTAACTTTTACAGTAGGTTTAAAAATTGTTAGAAAAGTTTAGGTGTTAAGCTATTATTACAAGATCACCATAGTATAGGGTTTTATTTAGTTAATTGAAGACTAAATAAAACCCTATTTATATATGAAGAGTTTTTTAGATTTGACTTATATATGAGTTGATAAATATTATATATGAGCTTTTATATTTTCAAAAAATGAAAACACATCTGCAAATGTTTACATGCGGGTATATTTATTATAGTATAAAGGTATAATTAGAGATAAGTTATCTAGTACTTTTAGATGGAGGGAAGTATTTATGACAGATTGTAGGTTACCAAAAGACTTTTTCTTTGGAGCAGCAATGTCTGGTCCACAAACTGAGGGGTCTCACAATAAAGGTGGAAAGTTACCAAACTTCTGGGACAGATATTCTGATTTAGAAATTAACAAGTTCCATAATAATGTAGGAAGTTATGTAGGAAATGATTTTTATAACAAATATGAAGATGATATAAAGATGTTAAAGTCTTTAAACTTTAATTCTTTTAGAACATCAATACAATGGTCTCGTCTTTTAGATAAGGATGGAAGTATAAATCCTGAGGGAGCAGAATTCTACCATAAAGTAATAGATTGTGCTTTAGAAAATGGATTAGATATTTTTATTAATCTTTATCATTTTGATATGCCAGTTTATCTTTATGATAGAGGGGGATGGGAAAGTAGAGATGTTGTAGAAGCTTATGCTAATTATGCTAGAAAAGCTTTTAAGGAATTTGGGTCTAAGGTTAAGCATTGGTTTACATTTAATGAGCCAATAGTTGAGCCAATGTGTACATTCCACCAAGCTTTATGGTATCCATATATAAGAGATGAAAAGAGAGCTATGACAGTTCAATATCATATTACCTTAGCTCACTGTTTAGCTGTTAATGAGTTTAGATTAGCTCAAAAAGCAGGAGAATTATGTGAAGGAGCAAGAATTGGATTAATAAATTGTTTTGCGCCTCCATATACTAAGGAAAATCCATCACCAGAGGATTTAGAAGCGGTTAGAATGGAAGATGGATTACACAACAGATGGTGGCTTGATGTTGTAAGTAATGGAAAACTACCACAGGATGTACTTGATACATTAGAAGAGTATGGAATAGCTCCATATATAAGACCTGGAGATAAGGAAATAATAGCTTTAGGTAAGGTTGACTGGTTAGGATTTAATTATTATCAACCAGCGAGAGTACAAGCTCCAGCTAAGAAGTTTGATGATGAAGGAAACCCAATATTTTCTGATCCATACATCTGGCCAGAAAGAAAGATGAATGTTTATAGAGGATGGGAGATATATCCTAAAGGAATCTATGACTTCGGAATGAAGATTAAAGATGAGTGTCCAGGTTTAGAATTCTTCATATCAGAAAATGGTATGGGTGTTGAAGGCGAAATTAAATATGCTGATGAAAATGGAGTAATCCAAGATGACTATAGAATAGAGTTCGTTCGTGAACATCTTGAGTGGGTAGCAAAAGCTATTGAAGATGGAGCAAACTGTGTTGGATATCATTATTGGGGAGCAATAGATAACTGGTCTTGGATGAATGCATTTAAGAATAGATATGGATTTGTTTCTGTTGACCTTGGCGATGGATATAAGAGAAAGAAAAAGAAATCAGCAGGTTGGATAGCTAAGGTTGCTGAAACTAAAATAATAAAGTGATATAACAAAATAATGTAGCTAAGTAATATAGCAAAATAATAAGGAACTGTTTAAATACAGTTCCTTATTATTATTATTATTATTATTATAGTTATTTTTCTATAAATGGATTGAGATTTTTATCTTGGTTTCTTAGGATACCAACCTTTCTTAACCCTCTCTTCTTGTTCAAATATCTCTTTTATACTCCAAAGACAGCTAAAGCCTATTACCCCTAAGGAAGCAGTAAATATAGAATTATCAACATAGAGTGATAATGCAAGAAAGACAATTCCTACTACTAAGAAGATTGGCCAAATCCTTTTAGAAAAGTAATATTCACCTTTTATTACTATAGGATGAAATAGGCCTATTATAAGGAAAGAAATTAAACCAATAATAATACCATCAAAATTCAAAATAACCCTCCAATTATAAATAATTTAATTAATAATATGAAATTTTAAATTATAATATGATAAATGAAATAGTAAGTTATTAAGGGTTGCAATTTAATAAATACTATGTTATACTAAGTAAGTAGCAAAGTTGCTAACAAAAAATAAAAAGTTTCATTTAGGTAAATAGTTTCTCAAAAATTAGAGATTATTATATCAATTTAGAATCTTTAATTTCAGGAGGAATATTTATGGATAAGACATTAGTATGTAGAGATTGTGGAAGTGAATTCGTATTTTCAGTAGGAGAGCAAGAATTCTACAAAGAAAAAGGATTTACAAACGAACCAACAAGATGTTTAGCTTGTAGAAGAGCTAAAAAAGAACAAAATAGAAGATAATTTTAGATTGTTATAGGTTGTAGTTTAAACTGCAACCTTTTTTGCGTATAATAAAATAAAAATTTTAATATTAATAAATAATAAATTGTGGTTAGTATATTTGTATTAGTTTAGGACGTTAAATAGATGAATGAAAATAAATTTAATGGATTTATTGGACGGAATCTATCATACTCATATGCACTAAAAAGTAATGATGAACCGTATGACAAGTAAGTCATGCGTTTTTTTATATTACTATAAAAACTTAAAAATTTAGAAAAGCATAATTTAATGATTGTGTTGAATAATAATTTTATCTATTAACATATAGATTAACTGAAGTGAGAAAAGGAAGCTTAGTAACATATGATGATTGGGTAGACAGTTGATTTAACTAAATTTTAACTATCAATATTATATAATATATAGATGAATTAAAGTTTATGGAAGGAAATAATTATGAGATTATTATTAATAGAGGATGAAGAGGATTTAATTAATACTTTATCTAGAGGGCTTAGAAAGGTTGGATATGCTGTAGATACAGCTACTGATGGAAGAGATGGGTTAGATTTATTTTATATGAATGAGTACGATTTAATCATACTTGATTTGAATTTACCATCTATGGATGGACTTGAGATACTTTCAAAAATACGAGAAGAGAATCAAGATTGTAAGATACTAATATTATCAGCTAGATCTAATTATGAGCAAAGAATAGAAGGATTAGATAAAGGAGCAGATGACTATTTAGTGAAACCTTTTGATTTTGGTGAGTTAAATGCAAGAATTAGAAATTTATTGCGAAGAAGTTTTACCAAACAAAGTACTAAATTAAAATATGAAAATATCATTATAGATATGGCAAAAAGAACTGTTTATGGTGAAAATAATGAAAATATAGATATCAGACCAAAAGAATTTGCAATATTGGAGTATCTAATAATAAATAGAGGAAGAGTTATTAGTGCAGAAGAGCTTATAGAGCATATTTGGGATAATGATGAGAGTATGTTTTCTAACGTTATAAAGGTTCACTTAAGTAATTTAAGAAAAAAGTTAAATAAACATTGTAAAGAAGAAATTATTTTAAATGTACGAGGTGTAGGATACACCATTAACGAAGGTGAGAGTGAAAAATGATTAATAGGTTATCATTAAGATTTAAAATTACATTTGTTGTAACTATAATAATTATTTTAATTTCAACGATATTAACTATTACTTCTGTACATAATGCAAATATTATTTTCTTACCTACGGTTAATAGTATAAACCTTAAAGATAATAATGAACCTACTTATAAACTTGGTGATAAACCAATTAATGATTCAATTAATGAGGAGGTCAGATACAAAGAAAGTATAAATATGAGTAGGTTATCGTATAATTTTAAATATAATGCTGTCTTATATATGATAATTATAATTTTTGTTGGCTCTATATTAATATATTTTATATTAGGTAAAATGTTAAACCCAGTAAAGAAATTTAGTAAACAGATAGAGATAATAAATGAGTATCAACTATCTGACAGAGTATCTGGATTCAATAGCTGTGAGGAACTTGGAGAGCTTCAAAAATCTTTTAATAGTATGCTAGATAGGTTGGATAGAGCATTTGAAAGTAAAAAGCGTTTTTCATCAGATGCAGCTCATGAATTAAAGACACCATTAGCAGTACTAAAAAATAGCTTAGATGTACTTGAAATAGATGAAAATCCTAGTGAAGAGGATTATAAGTACACAGTGGCTATATTTAAAAAACAAACAGAGAGAATGATTAGTTTGGTAAATAATTTATTTACTATGTCAGAACAAAAGGATTACCATTTTAATGATACTGTAGATATGAATATTATAATTAATGATATTATAAAGGATTTAGCAAAGGAAATTGAGGATAAGAGTTTAAGTATTAATACTTATGGTAAGAGTTTATCCGTTAAAGGAAATAGTGTTATGCTAAATCACGCAATTTCTAATATAATTCAAAATGCAGTAAAGTATAATAATAAAAATGGAAGTATAGATATAATTACTGAAGAAGTTGATAAAAAGTGTATAATAACAATCAAAGATACAGGTGTTGGTATTGAAAAAGGTAAGGAAAAAGAAATATTTGAACCTTTTTATCGTGTAGATACATCTCGTTCTCGTAAAATAGGTGGTGCAGGATTAGGGCTCGCTATTACTAAGGATATCATTAGTCGTCATGGAGGGGGTGTAAGCTATACACCTAATGAGAGTGGAGGAAGTATATTTGAGATAACTTTACCAATGATAAAGATTTAAGTTTGGATTAGATTAAATGTTAAATTGTATAATAATAAAAGGGCTTATATAGGTAAAACTGTTAGTTATAATAACTAGCAGTTTTTTTACTATTTAAAATAGTGTTATTAATTTATTTTGTAGTTTAAGTAACACTAAATAAAATTTTTATAATATCAATATTCTTATTGTTGTGATTAACTATCATAAATTACTCTGTAATTTAAAGTTTATGTATACAGTTAACCGTTATTTAACTCTGATATTTGTATTATGGGTATATAAACAACACTAAATAAAAGAGGAACTAACAAAACTAATGGGAGGAGAGATTAGGAAGTTGGTATTTAAGAAAAAGAAGTCTTTAACGATTATATCTTTAGTTGCGATATTAGCAATTACAGCAGGATATTTTACTATTAAAAATGTAGATGACAAAAATCTAGAAGAGGAAATAAACAGACCTCGAGAATATGAGGTAACAAGGGGTAATATTACAGCAGGAACTAATGGAGCTGGGATAATAAAGTTTGAAAGTGTTGATCATAATTTTAGTCAAAGTGTAACTATTGATGAGATTTATGTTAAAGAAGGACAGAGGGTATCTGAAGGAGATAAGCTAGTAAGTTTATCAGTGGAAGAGATACAAAAGAAAATAAATGAACTTTATAGCTCATTAAAAAGGGCTAATATGGAGCTTGAACAAGCTAAAAAGGCACCAGAATACTCTAAGGATGCAGTTGAGTTAGCGGAATTAGAAGTATATAGACTAAATACAGAAATTAATAAATTATATGAATTAAGAGAATCGCCTGTACTTTATGCAAAGGTAAGTGGTGTAGTAATGTCTTTAGGAGGTACAGCAAATTCTATAACATCACCTGATATACCTATTGTTGTAATTGGAAATTCAGATAAGGTATTTGCAGAAATAGTTGTATCCCAGAATGATATTAATAATATAGAAAAAGATCAAATAGTAACTTTAGAGGTAGCTGCCCTACAAGATGAAAAAATTCCTGGGAAAGTAAGTTATGTAAACTTAAAGCCAAACTCAGAGGGGAATTCTACTACATACAAGGTAATAGTTGATGTAGAAGGAAAGGACTATGGACTTCTTGAGGGAATGACTACAACAGCTCAGTTTATATTAAAGGAAGTAAAAGATGTACTTATACTTTCGAATAAAGCTATAAAACTTAAAGATGGAAATCAAGTTGTAAATGTAAAAAATGAAGATGGAACTTTAAGGGAAGTTACTATACAAACTGGATTCTCAGATGGTAGAAATAGTGAAATATTAAGCGGATTAAAAGAAGGCGACACTGTCGTAGTTGGAGGATAAGTATGAGATTCTCTGAAACACTACGAATTGTATTTATAAACATAATTCAAAATAAATTCAAAGTTCTTCTTACCTCCCTTGGAATAATTGTAGGTGCAGTAACTATTGTATTAGTAATTGCAATCGGTCAGGGGGGAGAAGATGAAGTTATGGCTCAGTTTAGTGGACTAAGTGCAGAAACTATTTATGTAAAACCTGATTATTCAATAAGTAGTTTTAATAATAACGAAAGTATATCAAAGCTTACAGTTGATATTATGAATCAGATAATGGATGAAAGTACAACTTTATCAGCTATAGATATAAGGGGTAATGCCTATAAAGAATCTGTCATTAATGGAGTAAAAGAGCAGATGGCAATAGCAGGAGTAACCGAAGAATATTCAAAAGTATCCAATTTAGATGTTGTTTATGGAGAGAATATAAGTGATATTGATGTTGAGGATTATACCAATGCAGCTGTTATAGGAGATGGACTAGCTAAGAAATACTTTATGAAGCCAGAGGACGCAATTGGAACTACCATAAAAATAAATAATAGAACTTATATTATAAAGGGAGTATTAGAAAGAAGAGGAGATGGAATGCAGGGGTTAAGTCCTGATGAGACTATATTTATTCCATTTACTACAGCATCTCAGTATGTATTTGATAATAATACAATGCCTCAGATTGTTGCTCTTGCAAGTAAGTTATCTTTAGTTAAAAGAGCAATGGCTGAAATCAAAGACACAATAAATTATGTTCTTGAGGATGGTAGTGTATATAAGCTAGAGGATACAGGAAGTAGAATAGAGGCGGCTACAAAATCAGCCAAAACTATGAAGTTATTACTTATGTCAGTTGCAACTATAGTATTTATAGTTGGAGGCATAGGTATTATGAATGTTTTATTTGTATCAGTAAAAGAGCGTACAAAGGAAATTGGAATATTAAAAGCCTTAGGAAGCTCTAAAAAGGATATAATGATACAGTTTCTTTTAGAGTCAGTAATTATAAGTGGTTTTGGTGGTGTAGTAGGAATATTATTAAGTGTTTATATTATGCCACTTATGAAATATACAAATATACCAGTAACACATTCAGTTAGTGGGAAAGTTATGGCATTAATATTTGCAGTTGCAACAGGTACATTATTTGGAATATATCCAGCTTATAAAGCGGCAAATTTAAAACCAATAGAAGCGTTAAGTTATGAATAACAAAAAATATTAAATATAAATGTTGAAAGGAAGTAATAATTATGAAAATGAAAAAATACTTAGCTTTAGGATTAAGTGTATTAACAATAATGGCAATGGTGGGATGTTCATCAAATGATACTTCTGAAAATAGTAGCCAAGATAACAATACGTCAGAGGTTAATAATTCACAAGATGAAAACAAGGGAAATGAGGGTTCTGAGGAAAGAACATATCTTGGAAAAGTTAAGAAGATAGTAGGAAATGAAATAGAAATTGAATTAGCAAAGGATCAAGATGTAAGTGGAAATGGTTCAAAGTTACCAGATGGTGTTCAGTTTCAGGAATCAATAGGGGGAGATTCAGGTTCTATACCTGAAGGTAGTCAATCACTGACAGAGGGTAGTGGTGAAGCAATTAGCCAAGATTCAATAAGTATAGATCCATCAGAAGGTGGAGAGGTATTTCAACTTGGAGATCCAGGAGATAATGAAAAGTTAGAATTAGAATATACAGGTGAGACTATAAAAATTACAATTCCAACAGGTGCAAATATATTTGATATGAGATCTGGAAGTGATAGTAAATTATCTGCAATAAAAACAAACTCAATAATAAAGGTATTTGCAAAAGGAACAAAAGAAGCTCCAATAGTTCAATCTGTTGATATAGTGGAATAAGGTTATGGAAACTATAATAAAATTACAGAATATAAATAAGTCTTATAAAGTAGGAGAAAATTCACTTCATGTTCTTAAGGATATAAACTTAACTGTAGAAAAGGGAGAGTTTATCGCAATACTTGGAGCATCAGGTTCAGGAAAATCTACACTCATGAATATTATAGGGTGTATGGATAATAGTGATGATGGGGAATACTTTCTTGAAGATATACAAATACACAAGTGTGATGATGATGAACTAGGAAAAGTACGTAATGAAAATATCGGATTTATATTTCAAAAATATCACCTAATACCACAATATACAGTTATTCAAAATGTTATGATGCCTTTGTTAATTAGAGGAATGTCCCGTAGAGAAGCTACAGAAAAAGCAAGGGAAATTCTCGAAAGTATTGGATTAGGAGATAGAATGGATCATAAGCCCAATGAATTATCAGGGGGACAGCAACAGAGAGTAGCAATTGCTCGTGCTCTTGTAACAAAGCCGGCATTGCTTCTAGCTGATGAACCAACAGGGGCACTTGATTCAAACACTGGAAAAGAAATACTTCAATTATTTAAAGAACTGAATGAAATAGGTAACACTATAATTATGATTACTCACGATACTAACGTTGCAAATCATAGTAAAAGGGTGCTATATCTTGATGATGGAGTCTTGACTGAAGGAAAAATTAATTACTAATTATTACTTATGTCCAAAGGTTGAAAAAGTCGAATTTTGTTGTTATAATTAGATTCTGTTATTACGAATAATCATTTGAAATTTATTATAAATATTTGGAGGATTTGCCAATGCCAGTAAGAATTGCTATCCTAGGGGGACCTAGATGTGGGAAGACAACATTAATTCAACAATTATATGTAGACTTAAAGATTAGAGATATAAATGTAGGAGTTGCTACAGAATATAGCACAGATTATTTAAGAGAAAAGGGAATGATTGAATCAATCTCTGAGCAATATGGAATATACTTAGGTCAATTACACTTAGAAAAGAGCTTAGACAGCTTTGATTATGCAGTAACTGACTATGCTACATTTGTACCATACATATATGGAAGATTAATGCTTGGAGACAAGGTTAGAACTAAGAAGGAAATCGAAATATTAAAAGATTTATACAGCTTAGCTTTAAGAGATTTACCACAATATGATTACATATTCTTTGTACCAAGAGAGTTTGGATACAAGAAAGATGGAGTAAGATGGCAAGATGAAGAAGTTGCTCAAGCAGTGGACAAGGCTATCTTAGGATTCTTAGATGCTGAAAATGTTAAATACTCAGTAATCAAAGGATCAACTAAGGAAAGATCAGAGCAAATAATGAAGATTGTTGGAATAAATAAAGAAGTAGTACAACCAGTAAAGGTTGAAGAAGAAGCAGCGGTTTAGTCAACTTCGTTGAGGGGGAAGGTCACCTTTGGTGAGAATAAAAGTTGCCTTGATTATGAATAGAGAATAGTTTGTAGACTCAGTTAGATATATTGTATCTGATTGGGTCTTTTTTGTTTATATATACTTAGTTTATATTATAGTTTGGCTTGCCGATAGTTAAGATTATTGATTTAAGGGGCAAAACTATAGTCAATTATATACATAACATTGCTATGGGGGAATAGGTATATGGTAAGGGAAATTAATAGTTAAATTATGATAGAATTTGTGATTTATTAGGTTGATGAAATTTGGGTTTTAATAAATAAGCAAAGAAATAAGGGGGCGTATTATGACAGGGATTAACTTAAACAAGTATTATATAGGATTAAACTATATTAGATAGAGATAAGATAAAAAGCTATAGGGGGAAGGTAATAGGGTGGTTGTATTAATAGTTGTGATAATATTTATAGTCATTTTACTTATAAATGCATATAAAGCTAAGAGTATGGGAAGAAAATTAACAAATCAGATAGAAGTATTAACTAATGAGGATAATATTAGATATGCTAAAGAACTAGCTAATCTAATTAGATGCAAGACTATATATAACAAGAGAGATTATGATGATACTGAATTTAGTAAGCTAAGAGATGAACTAAAAAGTATGTTTCCGAACATATATGAGAAAGGTGAAGTTCAAGTTTTCTCCACAGGATGTCTTATTTATAAGATAGAAGGTGTGGATAAAAGTAGAAATATAATGCTTATGTCCCATCATGATGTTGTAGAGGCAACAGGAGGGTGGAAGCATGACCCATTTTTAGGTGAAATAATAGATGGAAAGATTTGGGGTAGGGGAACTGTAGATACAAAAACATCATTCTTTGCTGAGCTTATGGCCTTGGAAGAGCTTTTAAAAGAAGGTTTTAAACCAGAGGTAAATGTATATATTGGCTCATCTAATAATGAAGAAGCTTCAGGAGATGGAATACCTACAGCATTACAATATTTTAAGGAAAATAATATATCCTTTGAGTTAGTTTTAGATGAAGGTGGAGCAATAATAGATCCGCCTATGCCTGGGATGAAGGATAAAGCAGCAATGATAGCTGTCCATGAAAAAGGGAGACATCCGTTGAAGTGTACTGCTACAACAGATTTTGGACATTTTGGGTTGTCTCCAAATAAAGATACGCCAATAGTTAGAATGGCCAAGTTTATATCAGAGGTAGACAAAGAAAAACCTTTTATAAAAAAAATTTATCCAGAGGTTAAGGAAATGTTTACAGACTTATCCCCATATATGACACTACCTATGAGGATAATATTTTCAAATTTGTGGATATTTTCTCCGGTTTTAAAAATCATAATGCCTAAGCTAAATCCACAAGCAGGAGCAATGCTAGGAACTATGTGTTATTTTACAAATATAAAAGGTGGACAAACACCTCATATACAAACTAAAGATGTTGAGGCTACAGCATTTATGAGATGTGTTAATGATGAAGACTTAAAGAAGGATATAGAAGCATTAAAGAAAATAGCAGACAAGTATGGGATAATAATTGAAGATGGAGATGGCTGTGAGTATTATAGGACAGCGGATTTAAAAGCAAAACCATATAGTTACGTTAAGGAATGTATCAATAGCATATTTCCACAAGTAGCAGTGGCACCATATATACTACCAGCAGGAACAGACGGAAGACATTTAACTGAGATATGCAATTGTGTATTGAGATTTGCACCAATAAATATAACAAAAGAGCAATTTGCATCAGTTCATAATATTAATGAAAATATAAATATTAAGGCAATAGGAGATGCTGTATTGTTCTATAAAAAAGTTATTGCAAGCTATAAGTAACAGGTGGCAAGTTATAATTTTTAATTATAAACTGAAAATTAAAAATTGAGCATCTTGGATTTTAAATTAAAAATTAAGAATTAAAAATTGAAAATTAATAGTGGGGGTTATTTATGAGTAAAATAGTTAATGCATCTAAAAGAAATAATTATGTAATTAAATCTATAAGAGGAACTTTGGAGCATAGGGCAACTTGGTTATATCTTCTTTTAAAGGAAGCTGAGAAGAAAGGGGTTAAGTGGGAGGATATTGGATATCCAGCAACGCACGCTTGTGGAAATATGCAAGGAAAGGACTTTTCAGAGCAAGCTAAGACTAAGAGTTTTAAAGGCTTAAAAAAGGTTTTATTTACATTGCCAGCTCAAATGGTATTTGATATGAAGATATTGGAATGTACAGATGATACGCTATCAATAGATTTTGAATATTGTCCTTTAGTCGCAGCTTGGCAAAAGCTAGGATGTACTGATGAAGAAATAGCAAGGCTTTGTGATATCGCTATGGAAGGTGATAGGGGGATAGCTGAAAGCTTTGGTGGTAAGATGGAGCTTGGAGAAACTATAGCAACTGGTTATAAAAGGTGTCAAATAAGATTTAAGAAATAGGTAAGTATATGATGAATAAGAATAGTAAGTGTGTTTAGTATAAGGTTCCTTAAAAGGAATGATTATAATAGGCAATAGAAAAGATGGCTTAGTTTAAATTTAAAATTTAAACTAGGTTTTTTTTATGTGTTTAGTGTATATTAAATTATTATAGTAAAGTATTTTTTATATAATAATAGATAATTATATCTTAAAGGTTTGATGTATAAATACATTTAGTAACAGTTTGTACATAAAAATGCTATAGTTAAATTTATAGATTTTTTGTATAATATATTAAAGCTTTTATAATTGAAAGAAGTAACATTTTATTAACATAAAGTTAGATTTGGTCGTATAAATATATAAATTAAATATATAAATATGTAATGATAAAAAGAGAGGGATATAGAAAGTATGATAGATATACATTCGCATGTTATACCTAGAATTGATGATGGGGCAAAAGATGAGGATATGGCTATCAGTATGTTGAAGATGGCTGAAAAAGGTGGAACTAAAAAGCTTGTTGTGACACCTCATTTTATGAGAGGTAGATTTGATTATGAATATAATGAAGTTACCGAAGAGGTAGAAAAGCTTAGAAGATTAGCTAAAGATAATAATGTAGAAATTGAAATATATCAAGGACAAGAGATTTATTATTCAGATAGAATAATTGAATATTATAATAGAGGTTCTATTGGGACAATTAATGGGACAAGATACATGTTAATTGAATTACCAATGCTTGAATTTAATCTAGACCAAGTTATAGACAACTTATATGAGCTACAGCTAAAAGGGATAACCCCTATAATAGCTCATCCTGAAAGATATAGACCATTTATAAAAAGGCCTTCATTAATAAATAAGCTAATAAAGGAAGGATGCCTTTTCCAACTAAACACTGGTAGTATTACTGGAGAGTTTGGAAAAGATGTAAAAAAAACAGCTGAAGCTTATTTAATGAATAGAGTTTATAACTTTATAGGTTCTGATGCACATAGAGATACAAGAAGAAATACAGATTTAAGTCAATTCTTAAATATTGTAGAAAAAGAAGATATAGTTCTATTTAAAGAATCATCAGAAGCTATGTTAAACAACGAAGAGGTAGAGTTTATAGGAGCGATACTAAAAGAAAAGAAAAAATTCCTGGGGATTTTTTAAAGTAATGTTTACCTGCGGCAATTTAGTTTGTCGCAGGTACTTTTATATAAATATTAATCTGGAAAATGCTAATACTATTAACATACAGACATAAAAGCTAAAGAAAAAATTGGACAGAGGTGACGAAAATGAAAGCTTTTAAAGTTCTACATTCTAAGGTTATTATTTTAGTATTAGCATTTATTTTATTAGGCACATCAATAAGCAGCTTTGCGCTTATTAATGAGAATTGTAGTGTTGAGCCTAAAGGTTTAACTATAAATACTGAGGATAGAATAATAGGTGAGTTTTATTATGATAATTTTAAGGTTGATGTGCAGAAGATAGTTTCTGCTGCTGGTATTGGGTATTGTCTTGATTTAGATAAGGATTATCCGGTTGGACAAAAGTTTAGTTCTTATGGAATTGCTACTGATGATATAAATATAATATTATCTAATGGATATCCAAATAGGGGAGTTGAGGAGCTTGGTGTAAATGATGAGGATGAAGCTTACTTAGCTACTCAAGTTGCATTATGGACTTTGTTCGAAGGATACAATATAAATAAGATTGACACAGGGAGTGTTGAGGTTAATGCAGCTGCAAAGATTATATATAATAATGTAATGAATAATAGAGGATACAATCTTGAAAATGATACTATTCTTTATAAAACTGGAAATTATAATATTCAAGGTGTCGTTATATATGTTAGGCAGCCAATAGATATTAAGCCTATTCCACCAGTGGAAGTAGTACCACCTGTAGAAGAGGGAACCGGAGGAGTAACATCTCAACCAAGCGATCAAAAGCCAGTAGAAGATAATAAAGATCAAGGTACCGGTGGAGTTAATGATAATATTCAAGAGAATTTGCCTGTTGGTAAAGGAAGATAAGAACAGTTAAGAATTAAAAGTTATTGGAGAAGTGAGCGTAGTTTCTTCAGTGACTTTTTTAATTTCATTCTAGAAGTGTGGTAAGTGAGATTATTTTCTTTGCAATAGTTTAATAGAGAGTTAGATTTTTTTATATAGACTGTATTTATTAATTCTAGCTCTTCTTTAGATAATGTATTAATGGCTAATTGTAATCTAGAAATTTGTTCAGAGGTGATATAGGATTTTTCAAGGTCAATAGTATCTTGGATTAGATCGATTATTTCAGAAGAGTCTTCATTATTAGTAGGTATGTTAAGGCTTGATTCAGTATTTCTTTTGATATGAGTTCTGGCAAGGGTGCCATATTTGTTTCTTATAGAGTTGATAACATATCCATCAAAGACATTTGGATTTTTAGAAAGGTCAAACTTGTTTATAGCATTTATGATTGCTATTTTGCCTTCTTGTTGTAAATCAGATTTTTCATAATCCTTCAATTTATATATGCGACTATATTTATCGACCAGGGGAGAATACTTATTTATTAATGTAAGTGTTGCATCCTGGTCTTTTTCTTTTGCTTGCTTCAAAGCTTCTGTTAAATTGATGTTTTTTAGGTGGGGATTTTTTGAAGATGAGATTTTACTTTCAGAAATGTTATTAGTTTTGATCATAAATTTTAAAATACTCCTTTCGAAAGTCAAAGATAAGAACTTATGTTCATTATAATTATAACATAAAATGGTAATAATATAAATATATTAATTGAATTAAAATAAAATTAATAATTAATGTAGAAATATGTAGAAAAAAATAGAAATATATTTACTAAATTATGGAGTGTTGATATAATTATGTTAGTTAAATAGGAATTATTATGAAATTAAATAATATGATTAAAAAATACCCAATACATTACGCAAAAGTATCAAAAAATAGCGTGAAATATCTTCGTAAAAACTATAAATTAGGACAAAAAACATATAAAATAGTAAAAGAAAATCAAAAGTTGCCGATATATAATATAGGATTTAATTATAAAAATATAAGGAGGATTTAATATAAGGAGCATGGGTAATAAGTTAAAGCTTTATAGATGTATATTTTTAAAAGAAAATAAAGATTATATAATAGGCAAAGATATTTTTAACTCAAAAATATATAATATTAAAAAAAGTGAGGAAACTTCAGAATTTAAAATTGGAACTGATAATTCTTTTTATGCCTCAGAGGAAAAAAGTGGAATACTTTTCAAAAAAAGTATATTAAGAGTGATTAATTACAATGAGGTATTAAAGATGGCTAAGTAGTTCTAATTTTAGTCATCTTTTTTAATTATTACTAAAAATATAATGTAAGTTATATTGAATTTTTTATGAACTGAGTTTTTAATGAAAATAAAGTAAAAGAATGAAGTTTAATTTAAAATTTAATATAACAATATTAAAAAGAAGCTAAAATATAAAAAATGGCAAAAGAAAACAGTGAAAAAGATAAAAAAATAAAAATCGTTAAACAAATTACGACAAAATATTTTAAGAAAATATTGACAATAGATATATATATTACATTTTAAGGTTTTATAAAATGTTTTCACGTTTAAAAATCAGCAAATGTCGAAAATTTTATTTCTTAAAATTAAATGTAAATGCTAACAATTAAATAAAAAATGTAATTAAAAGGGAAAGATATGTTTTTTGATGTTGAATTGCAATGTTTTCAAAAAAGAATTTAGTTGTTATAATCACTGTGGGAAAACGATACGACTATATTTTTTATTAGTTAAAAATTATAAATTAAAAATGATAAAGGGTTAGGTATGAAAGAAGTAAGATTTGAAGATGTTTTTAAGAGCTTAAAAAATAACTTAAGATTAATTTTAATTAGCACTTTATCAGTAGCTTTAGTATCAGCTATAATGACTTTTTTCTTTATACCACCAGAGTATGAAGCATCTACTAAAGTTTACATTGGTAAAGAAAGATTTAAAAATGTATCTACAACTTATACTAATGAAGAGATTAATATGTATCAAAGGCTTATAAAGACTTATTCAGAATTAGTTAAAACTAAAGATTTAGTTAAAAAGTCAATAAGTAATGTTGGACAAGATGTATCAGTAAACGAAGTGTTGTCCAAGCTTCAANAAGAAAATCAAAAGTTGCCGATATATAATATAGGATTTAATTATAAAAATATAAGGAGGATTTAATATAAGGAGCATGGGTAATAAGTTAAAGCTTTATAGATGTATATTTTTAAAAGAAAATAAAGATTATATAATAGGCAAAGATATTTTTAACTCAAAAATATATAATATTAAAAAAAGTGAGGAAACTTCAGAATTTAAAATTGGAACTGATAATTCTTTTTATGCCTCAGAGGAAAAAAGTGGAATACTTTTCAAAAAAAGTATATTAAGAGTGATTAATTACAATGAGGTATTAAAGATGGCTAAGTAGTTCTAATTTTAGTCATCTTTTTTAATTATTACTAAAAATATAATGTAAGTTATATTGAATTTTTTATGAACTGAGTTTTTAATGAAAATAAAGTAAAAGAATGAAGTTTAATTTAAAATTTAATATAACAATATTAAAAAGAAGCTAAAATATAAAAAATGGCAAAAGAAAACAGTGAAAAAGATAAAAAAATAAAAATCGTTAAACAAATTACGACAAAATATTTTAAGAAAATATTGACAATAGATATATATATTACATTTTAAGGTTTTATAAAATGTTTTCACGTTTAAAAATCAGCAAATGTCGAAAATTTTATTTCTTAAAATTAAATGTAAATGCTAACAATTAAATAAAAAATGTAATTAAAAGGGAAAGATATGTTTTTTGATGTTGAATTGCAATGTTTTCAAAAAAGAATTTAGTTGTTATAATCACTGTGGGAAAACGATACGACTATATTTTTTATTAGTTAAAAATTATAAATTAAAAATGATAAAGGGTTAGGTATGAAAGAAGTAAGATTTGAAGATGTTTTTAAGAGCTTAAAAAATAACTTAAGATTAATTTTAATTAGCACTTTATCAGTAGCTTTAGTATCAGCTATAATGACTTTTTTCTTTATACCACCAGAGTATGAAGCATCTACTAAAGTTTACATTGGTAAAGAAAGATTTAAAAATGTATCTACAACTTATACTAATGAAGAGATTAATATGTATCAAAGGCTTATAAAGACTTATTCAGAATTAGTTAAAACTAAAGATTTAGTTAAAAAGTCAATAAGTAATGTTGGACAAGATGTATCAGTAAACGAAGTGTTGTCCAAGCTTCAAGCTATTTCAATAACAGATACTCAAATACTTCAAATAAAGTATGTAAGTGATAGTAAAGAAGAATCATATGATATGGTTTATGGTATAACAGAAGAGTTTATGAAGTTATCTAAGAAGCTTTATCCAAATGGAAATGTTCATATAATTCAACAGCCTATTGTTCCTGAAGTTCCTGTAGGGCCTAATAAAAAGATGAATGTTGCTATAGGAGCATTGCTTGGAATGATGGTTGGAGTGGGGATTACCTTTTTAAAAGAATTTATGAATAATACATATTTAGACAAAGAGGAAGTAGAAAGAGATTTAGAGGTTCCATGTATAGGAGTTATTCCGAAAATTGATTAGTCGCTAAAGCGAAGATAAATTTACCTTTGGCAGAGAAATATTCAACTGAGTTGAAGAGAAATATATCCTTGGGATAGAGAAATGTTCACCTAGGTGAAGAGATATTAGATAGGAGTGAATTTAGTGGAAGAACAAGTGATAAGTATTGAAGAGATTTTTGAAGCCTTAAAGAAGCGTTGGAAGATGATAGCCTTAATTACTATAGTAGCAACAGCTATCTCAGGAGTTTTTAGCTTCTTTATAATTGATCCAGTATATGAAGCAAGCACAAAGCTTTTTGTTGGTAAAGAAGAAAATTCAGAAGAAGTTTATAACAGTAATGATATAGCAATGTATCAAAAGCTTTTAAAAACTTACTCTGAGACAATAAAGACTAGAGACTTATTAACAAGTGCAATAAAGGATTCAAAATATAACTTAGAGGTAGGAGCTGTATCAAGTGCATTAACAGTAGTGCCAGTAACAGATACTCAAATACTTCAAATAAAGTATCAAAGTAAGGATCCTAAGGAAGCAGAGATAGTCCTTAAAGCAATTTCAAATAATTTTATAAAGACAGCTAAGGAGTTAGTTCCTAATGGTAATGTTAGAACTATAGAAGCTGTTGAAATGCCAGAAAAACCAGTTAGTCCAAATAAGAAGATGAATATAGCAATAGCATTTCTTTTAGGATTAATGGTAAGTGTAGGTTTAGTATTCTTACTTGAATATTTAGATAACACTTATAAAACTAAAGAACAGTTAGAAAAAGAGTTAGAATTACCAGTAATTGGGGTTATTCCTACTTTAGAAGATTTATAAGGAAACACCTACTCATATACATTCGTAGGTGAAAATTCGATTAACTAAATCATAGATTTAGAATCTCATTTTGGGGGTAGAAAGATGTTTGTAGTTGACCAAAAACCAAAGTCTATAGCTGCTGAAAGCTATAGAACTCTTAGAACAAATATACAGTATAGCTCTTTTGATAAACAATATAAGAGTATAGTTGTAACAAGCTCAGAACCAGCGGAAGGTAAAAGTACAACAGCAGGGAATTTAGCGCTTGCAATGGCTCAAGGAGAAAATAAGGTTCTTTTAATAGATTGTGATATGAGAAAACCTTCGTTACATAAGAGATTTAGAATATCTAATAATTATGGATTAACAGATTTATTATTACATAAAAAAACTATGGAAGATGTAGCTATCCAATATAATGAAGGCTTAACAGTAGTACCCGCAGGGAAGGTACCACCAAATCCATCAGAGATGTTAGGATCAAGAGCTATGACAATCTTCTTAGAAGAGATGAAAAAGCACTTTGATTATATAATAATGGATACTCCACCAGTAGGGGCTGTAACAGACTCACAAGTACTTTCTACTAAGGTTGATGGGACAATCTTAGTTGTAAAAGCTGGCGCAACAAAGAAAGATGTTGTTATGAATTCTATAAATGCAATAAAGAAGGTTAATGGAAATATTATTGGAACAGTTCTTAATGGGGTAGAACAAAGTAAGAATAAATATTATTACTATTATGGAAACGAGTAGTTTACTTCGTAAAGAGAGAGGTGTCCTTCGGACAGAGAAATATTGCCTTATGGCAAGAGAAGTATGCCTTTGGCAGAGAAATGCTTGCTTTGCAAAGAGAAGGTGTATATAAGTTTATGGCTTGTTGGGGAGTTAGTAGTCTTAATGAGTTTGTATATAGCTAACTGTTGTATTGGTGGATATGGCAGGCGAATATGATTACCTTTAGACAGAGGTAGATTAGTTTGTGTAGGTTAAAGGGATAGGTCACCTTCAGTGAAATGAAAAGCCACTGCGTGAGATGAAAAGTTTTGCTAACGCAAAGGGAAAAAGTCAGCTTTGCTGATGGGAAAAGTGCCTGCGCAGAGAAATGATTATCTCGTGATAAGATTGTTTTGATTATGCAAAAGGATATCTTTAGAGAAGTGAATACTTAAGATAAGTGGTGTGGATTTGTTGAAGGTTTGGGAATAGCTTTGACGGAGTATGATGTTTTTATAGGGAAAAATTTTCATATATGTAACGTATGTAAATAAAAGATGAGAAAAGGAATTTTAAATAAGTTATGTATGGGAAACAAAGCTTGTTTTGTTAATTTAAAATTCCGGTGTTTTGGGGAATGCCGGAATTTTTTATGGGGTTTTTTATAGTATTTTTATTAACTTTTAGAGTGGTTTATTATTTTTTTAATTATTTAGAAAATTATGTTAGGGGTGTTATGTTATGGAGGAACTACAGTATAGGATTGATGACAGTGAGATTGTAGTAGAAAAAAGGAGAATGTATGAACTTTTCAAGAGGGGTATAGACATAGTGGGATCATTATGTGGATTAGTTTTATTAAGTCCAATACTTTTGATAATTATGGTTTTAATAAAACTTGAATCTAAAGGGCCTGTGATATTTTCTCAAGAGCGTGTAGGTAGATATGGGAAGAAGTTTAAAATGTACAAGTTTAGATCAATGGTGATAAATGCTGAAGAATTAAAGGCAAAGCTAGCAGCTCAAAATGAAATGTCTGGGCCGATGTTTAAGATGAAGGATGATCCTAGAGTTACTAAGGTTGGTAAGTGCATAAGAAAGACAAGCTTAGATGAGATACCACAGCTTGTAAATGTGCTTAAAGGAGATATGAGCCTTGTAGGACCAAGACCTAGCTTACCTAAGGAAGTTATGCAGTTTGAAGGTTGGATGCATAGAAGACATGATGTTAAGCCAGGATTAACTTGTTATTGGCAAGTTAGTGGAAGAAATAATATAGATTTTGAAGATTGGATGAAGCTTGATATTAGGTATGTTGAAGAAAGAAGCTTCTGGGGAGATATAAAGTTAATTTTTAAAACGGTATTTGTACTGTTTGGCGATAAAAATGCACATTAAATAAATTATATAGGAAAGAGGGGTTAATAATGTTTAGAGGAAAAGTTTTATTAATAACAGGAGGTACAGGATCGTTTGGACATACTGTATTAAAGAGATTTATAGATACAGATATTAAAGAAATAAGGGTTTTTTCTAGAGATGAGAAAAAGCAAGATGACATGAGAAGAAAGATAAAAAGTGATAAGGTTAAATATTATATAGGTGATGTAAGAGACTTTGATAGCATTAATTATGCTATGAGAGGAGTTAATTATGTATTTCATGCAGCAGCTTTAAAGCAAGTCCCATCATGTGAGTTCTATCCAATGGAAGCTGTAAAAACAAATGTTGATGGATCCGATAATGTATTTAAAGCATGTTTAGCAAATGGTGTTGAAAAATGTATACTACTAAGCACAGATAAAGCTGTTTATCCGGTAAATGCAATGGGAATATCAAAAGCCTTAGCAGAAAAAGCTATGATAGCACGTGCAAGAGCTGCAGGTGAAGGAGATACGATATTCTGTGGAACGAGATATGGTAATGTTATGGCTTCAAGAGGATCTGTTATTCCACTATTTGTTGAATTAATGAAGCAAGGGAAAGATTTAACATTAACTGAACCTGCTATGACTAGATATTTAATGTCTCTTGAAGAATCAGTAGACTTAGTTTTACATGCGTTTGAATATGGGAATCAAGGTGACTTATTCGTTCAAAAAGCTCCAGCTTCAACAGTTATGGATTTAGCAGTAGCATTAAAGGAATTATTTGATTCACCAGTAGGAATTAGAGTTATAGGCGCAAGACATGGTGAAAAGGAGTATGAAACTCTTGTTGGAAAAGAAGAGTTAGTTAAGGCTGAAGATATGGGAAGATACTTTAGGATTCCTGCTGATAATAGAGATTTAAATTATGCTAAATATTTTACTGAAGGTGAAGGTGCTAGAAGACAACAAGAAGAGTATAATTCCGATAATACTTATAGATTAACAGTTGAAGAAGTAAAAGAAAAACTATTACAGTTACCATATATCCAACATGAATTAGAACAATTAGCTAATAGAACTAATGAAGTTTTCGAATTAGTATAGTTATGGGGAGAAATAAGATGAATATTTTAATAACTGGAGCAAAGGGGTTTATAGGAAAAAACTTAGTAGCTACATTAAAGGAAACTAATAATGAATTAATTTTAATAGATAGAGAAAACTCTAAAGAAGATTTACAAAATGGATTATTAAAGGCAGATTATATTTTTCATTTAGCTGGTATTAATAGACCTAAAGATGAAAAAGAGTTTTTTGAAGGTAATTCGGGATTAACTGGAGAAATAGTAGACTTCTTAAAGGCTAATGGAAGGAATACTCCAATAGTAATAACATCTTCAATCCAAGCAGATTTAGATAATGCTTATGGACAAAGTAAGAAGTTATCAGAAGAGGAGTTATTAAAATATAAAATAGAAACAGGTGCTAGAATAACTATATTTAGACTTCCTAATGTTTTTGGTAAGTGGTGCAGACCAAACTATAATTCAGCAGTGGCTACATTCTGTCATAATATTGCTAGAGGCGAAGAAGTATGGATTTCTGATCCAAGTAGAGAAATGACTTTAGTATATATTGATGATGTTGTTAGGTGTTTAATTAATACTATGGAAGAAACTAATTCGTTAAGTGGATATGCAAGCATAGACATTGAACATAAAGCTACATTAGGGCAAATAGTTGATTTATTAAATAGTTTTGTTGAAAGCAGAAAAACACTTATTATTCCATATATGAGTGATGAATTTACTAAAAAGCTGTATAGTACATACTTAAGTTACTTACCAGAAGATAAATTTAGTTATCCATTAAAGATGAACGTAGATAATAGAGGTTCATTTACAGAATTTTTGAAGAGTGAAGATAGAGGTCAAGTTTCTATTAATATAAGTAAATCAGGAATAACTAAAGGTAACCACTGGCATCACACTAAAAATGAAAAGTTTTTAGTAGTTAGTGGGCAAGGTATTATTCAGTTTAGAAGAATAGATTCAGAAGAGATAATAGAATATAAGGTAAGCGGAGAGAAGCTTGAAGTTATAGATATACCAGTAGGCTATACACATAACATAATAAATACTGGAGAAACAGATATGGTAACTGTAATGTGGGTTAATGAAATATTTAAGCCAGAAAAACCAGATACAATTTTCTTGGAGGTATAAGCAAATGAGAAAGTTAAAAGTAATGACTATAGTAGGGACAAGACCTGAAATAATTAGATTAGCAGAAACTATTAAAAAGTGTGATGAATACTTTGATCATATATTAGTTCATACAGGACAAAACTGGGATTATACATTAAATGATGTATTCTTTAAAGAATTGGAATTAAGAGAACCAGACCATTTCCTTGGAGTTGTAGGTGATAACTTAGGACAGACTATGGGGAATATCATAGCGGCTTCTTATGAAATATTAGTTAAAGAAAAACCAGAAGCATTACTTATCTTAGGAGATACTAACTCTTGCTTAGCAGCAATTGCAGCGAAGAGATTAAAAATTCCAGTATTCCATATGGAAGCTGGAAATAGATGCTTTGATCAAAATGTACCTGAAGAGATCAACAGAAGAATAGTTGATGTTACTTCAGATGTTAACTTAGCTTATACAGAGCATGCCAGAAGATACCTTTTATCAGAAGGGATGAGAAAAGAATATACCTTTGTAACAGGTTCACCATTACCAGAAGTATTTGCTAAATATATGCCACAAATTGATTCAAGTGATGTACTTGCAAGATTAGGTTTAGAAAAAGGTAAATTTATATTAGTAAGTGCTCATAGAGAAGAAAATATAGATAATGATGAAAACTTTAAAAGTCTAACTGATGCATTAAATGCAATTGCTGAAACTTATAATATGCCAGTTATATATTCAACGCATCCAAGAAGTTGGAAGAGAATTGAATCAAAGGGAATTAAGTTTCACGAAAATATAAGACAATTAAAACCATTTGGATTCTATGATTACAACAAACTTCAAAAAGATTCTTTCTGCGTACTTTCAGATTCAGGATCATTAGCAGAAGAATCAAATATCATGGGATTCCCAGCAGTATCAATAAGAACAAGCACAGAAAGACCAGAAGCTATAGATAAAGGTTCGGTGATTTTAGGTGGAATTACATTTGATTCAATAACGCAAGCTATTGAAGTTATAACTAAGCAAAAGGAAATGGAAGCTGAGGCTGTTAAGGTTCATGATTATACTGATATAAATGTATCTATGAAGGTTGTTAATATAATTCAAGGATATACTGATGTAATTAATAGATTTATATGGAGAAAGTAGTATGAAAAAAGCTAAAGTTCTAATGGTTCATAATTTTTATCAAATAGGTGGTGGAGAACATACTGTATTTGAGAATGAAAAGAAATTACTATTAGATAATGGACATGAAGTAATTGAGTATACTAGACATAATAACGAAATAAAAGGATTAAGAGGTAAAGTATTAGTCCCTTTTATAACTATATTTAATTTTAGAACTTACTTTGAAGTAAAAAAAATAATAAAAAGAGAAAAAATAGATGTTATGCATTGTCATAATACTTTTCCTATAATCTCTCCATCGGTTTATTATGCAGCTAAAAGTTTAAAGGTACCAGTTATACAAACAATTCATAACTTTAGATTGCTTTGTCCTAATGGGGTGTTTTACAAGAATGGAGCAATATGTGAAGAATGTTTAGAATGTGGCTTGGGTAAGAGTATATTAAATAAGTGTTATAGAGGTTCAAGGCTTGGAACAATAGTAGTAGCTAGTATGTTAAAGATTCATAGAATTCTAAATACATATAATAAGAAGGTTGATAAGTATATAGCTCTTACAGAATTTAACAAAAATAAGTTAACTAAAATAATAAAAGAAGATTTAATTACAGTAAAACCTAATTTTGTTCATACTAATAGTCTGAATGAAGTTAATGAGCAAGGTGGTAAAGAAAATTTTGTGTTTGTTGGTAGATTAGATCCTGAGAAGGGAATTGAGTTTTTATTAGAAGCGTGGACAAGGATAAAGACTGAAAAACTTATAATTGTTGGAGATGGACCATTAAGGAAATGTGTTGAAAATTATTCGAAAAAGAGTAGTAATATTAAATATTTAGGGCGTAGATCACATAATGATGTGCTACAAATTATAAAAAAATCTAAAGCATATGTATTTACTAGTGAAATATATGAAGGATTTCCAATGGTTATAGCAGAAGCTATGAGTGAAGGAACAGCTATTATTTGTCCTAATATTGGAAATGGAATGAGTATTGTAGAAAATGAAAATGTAGGATTACACTATGGAATAAAGAATACAGAAGATTTTATAAAAAAAATAAATAACTTAAGTAGAAGTGAAAACTATATTACATATGGAAAAAATGCGAAAAAAACTTTTGAGGAGAAATATAATTCAAAGATTAATTACGAAATATTAAATGACATTTATAATGAGGTGATAAAAAATGTCAGAGGTTAATAAAGTTAATATTTTAGGAGTAAATATTGCTTGTGTTAATATGAAAAAAACTTTAGAACTAATAACAAACAATTTAGAAAATATAAAAGGTAATTATATTTGTGTATCTAATGTTCATACAACAATAATGGCAACTGAGAATATAGAATATATGAATATACAAAATAGCTCATACTTATCATTACCAGATGGAAAGCCACTTTCAATTGTAGGAAAGATAAAAGGGAATGAAATAGATAGGGTAACTGGACCTGATTTAATGGAAGAGATATTTAAGGTATCAGAAAAACACGGATATAGGCATTATTTTTATGGCAATACAGATGAAAATTTAAAAAAGTTAATTGATAGTTTAAGTATAGATTATCCTAAATTGAAGATTGTTGGATATAAGCCATCTGTATTTAGAGATTTAACTGACAAAGAGAATAAAGAGTTAGTAGAAGAGATAAATAGTAGTAAAGCAGATTATATATGGATTGCATTAGGCGCTCCAAGGCAAGAAGTATTTATGTATAATTGTATGAATAAAGTTAATGGATTAATGATAGGTGTGGGTGGTGCTTTTAACGTTATTTCAGGAGTGTCTCCAAGAGCTCCAAAATGGATGCAAGACCTTTCTTTAGAATGGATGTTTAGATTAATAGACGACCCCAAAAGATTGTGGAAAAGATATTTTGTAACAAATAGTAAATTTATAGTTGAATTAATTAAACTAATAATTATTAAGAGGTAGCAAATGAATATAGTATTAGCTTTGATTTTTTTATTTTTAATGTCCATAGAAGGTAATAAAGCTATATTTATATCTTATGGGATATTAATAGTATTTTTTAGGAGATTTAAAAATATACCAATTAGAATTAAAAAATTTCAAATATATATTATTTTATATTTGATTTTAGGTTTAGTTCTTAATATGATAATTGATCCATCTATTCAAAGAGGGTTCCTAAATATTTTATATTATATTCCAGCAATATCCTATTCTACAGTGGTTTTTAATATTATTGAAAAATATACACCCAAAAATATATTTAATCTTGTTACAAACTTTGTATATATCAATATAAGTATTATAATAGTTCAATATTTAGGTATAGTAATTAAGTTTAGAACAATAAATCCTTTTAAAATATCTATGGCTGCAGGAGATAATTTCAGATCAATATATTCATCGTCTTTAATTTTATTTATAGTTTTAAGTATGATTACATTTTTCTATTTTGAAATGTTAAAATATAAAGAATATAGAAGCAAGTCGAAAAAAATAATATTAGTATGTTGGATAATTATGATAGCAACTTCTACTTTAACTCACACTATTATATACTTTAGTATATTATGTATAAATTATTGTGTAAATCTAATTATAAAAGGTGAAATTATTAAATTTATTAAGATGTTAATAATTACAGTTGGATTAGTTACTGTATTTTCTGTTATTCAACCAGAAAATGTTACATATATAGTTAATCAAATAAATTCTAGTATAAATGGTCCAATATATGAAAAACCAAGAAAATTACAATTTATGTATACAACACTTTTTGATTTTACTAAAGATGTAGAATGGGTTCCAATTATAGGTGTAGGCGGTGGAAATTATAGCAGTAGGGCTGCTATAAATACTTCGGGAGAATTTTATGAAAAAGCTCCTAAATTTATATATATAAATGAATCTAAATACACTAATAATTATGTGGTTAGATACTGGAATAGTTACATATTATCACAAAAATATCAAGATGGATTTGCTAATTATCCAACTTCTGAGGTTATGACTATTTTGGGAGAAACAGGGATTTTAGGAATAGTAATTATAATAATAGCTTTACTTAATCTATTGAAATTAAATAAAAGTAAATGGAGCTTTTGGTTAAATATATACTTTATATGTTTATTATTTTTGGATAATTATTTACAGTTTCCGGCAATAATATCTATATTTTTCTTGAATTTATATGGAATAAATTTAATTGAGAATGAAATAAATGGAGGAGATTAAAATAAAAAAAATATTATTAGCTACTTCAGCACAATATGGTTATAATACTGATTTTTTTAAGTATGTAAAATATATAGAAAATAAAAAGGATAAGTATGTCTACAGAATAATAAGCATAGATCAAGGATTTAAAAAATTTGAAAATAATAATGTTATTTATACAACCAAAGTTAAATTAAAGATTAATATATTAAAGAAACTAATAGAATTAATATGCTATTGGGGTTATGTAGCTCGAGAAATTAAAAGATTTAATCCAGATACAGTATTTTTAAAAGATAAGATTGGAGCAGGTATATTTTATAAAGTATCAAGGTTTTTTTATAAAGATATTAATTTTATTTTTGACATTAGAACAGTATATATATCTAATGATAAGAAGAAAAATAAGAAGGAAAATATAGCGTTAAAAAAACGTGCTGAATGTTTTGAAAACATAACGATAATAGATAATGAGGTAGCTAAGTATTTAGAAATACAAAAGTATAAATATTTACCTTTGGGTTCAGATGTTTATTCAAGCTCATTGTTGACAGAAAAAGAAGATTTTAAACTATTATATATAGGAATATTTGATTGTAGAAATATAGAAGAATTTATTAATGGATATGTGAAATTTTTTGAAGAAAGTACTGATAATAAAATTGAATTAAATATAGTTGGAAAATATAATGATATAATCAAACAAATAGAATTTGAAAAATATATTAAAGATAAAGAGAAGATATATAATATTAAGTATCATGGATTTAAAGAACATAATGAAATAGTGAATCTTTTTAAAAAATGTTCTGTCGGAGTAGCTTTTATACCAATCAATGATATGTATACATTACAACCCCCAACCAAAACTTATGAATACATTGTTAATAATTTGATGTGCTTGGCTACTAAAACAAAAGCTAATGAGAATATTTTGAAAAATATAAATGATAAATTTTATGAAATAGTTAATGATGATTATGATAGTGTAAGTATGGGGTTAAAAAGTATATATGAAAAATTTAACTATGTAAAAGTTAACCAAAAAAGAATTGACTATCCAGATGATTTCTTATGGGAAAACATAATAAAAAAATACTTTGAACCCTTACTTTAATGGAGGTAGAAATGGATGAATTAAGAAAGATACAAATATATCTACTAGATGAATTTGTTAAAATATGTAATAAAAATAATATAGAATACTGGTTAGAGGGCGGATCTTGCTTAGGAGCTATAAGACATAGTGGCTTTATTCCATGGGATGATGATATTGATATTGGAATATTTGAATATGACTTAGATTTACTACTAGATAAACTAAAAGAGGAATTACCAGATGATATTCTTTTACAGATAGAAGCTAAATTTTACAAAGCACTTTCTAAACCAATAAAATTAAGATATAAAAATAGTATTTTAATAGAAAAAGGATATGAAGATATTGATATAACAGAAATAGAAGAAGGAGAATTGGGAATATTTATAGATATATTTCCATACTCAGGAGTAAAAGAAAATGAGAAAAAAATGAATAGATTTTTATCAAGAAGATTGGCTGCACATAGTCATGAATATAATGCATTCACAACAGAAAAGAAAATAATAGCGAATATTTCAAAGATTATTTTCCCCAAAAAAATAGTAAAATATATCTTAAAGAAAAGACGTATTAAAAATAGAAATGAGGAACAGTGGATTATAGATCCTGAATACTTTGCGATAAATATAAGTTTTAATAAAAAAATATTAGTTCCAACAAGTTATGCTATTTTTGAAGGAAAAAGATATAAAATTCCAGGGAGGGCTAAAGAGTACTTAAAAATAAAATATGGAAATGATTATATGATACCACCTAGAGAGGATGAAAGAATTCAAGCACAACACATTTATGATTTATATATAAATGGAAAAAAGATAAAGCAGGTAAATTAAGATGAATAAGATTGTAGAATTTATTAAAAAGTCAGGGATATATTTTATAGGAAATGTTTTGGTTAAAATAAGTGCATTCTTTTTATTACCATTATATACAAAGTATATATCTCCCGAGGAATATGGATATTATGATTTAACGATAACATACTTAAGTATGATAATGCCAATTATATGTATAGAAATTTGGACTACAATAATGAGGTTTACATTAGAGAAAAAAAAGAAAAATGATAAATGGAGCATTGTAACAAATTCATTACTTATATTTTCAATTTCTATTTGCGTATATTTCTTAAGCTTATCTATTATAAATGAGTTTGTTGATATTAGGCATTTTAATTTAATATTAATTTACGGAATTTTTAATATGCTTAGTAATGTATATACTTATATTGTAAGAGGATTTAACTTAAACTTTATTTTTATGATATCTGGATTAGTATCAAGTATACTTAATTTAATTATTAATGTGATATTAATATATATTTTTAAAATGGATGTAAGAGCTTTGTATATATCAATGATAATAGCATGGGGTATACAAATTGTAATTTTAGAAGTTAATATTAAGATATTATCTAATGTAAAAATAAGATATATAGACAAAAAAATATTAAAGGATATGATTATTTTCTCAATTCCTTTAAGTGTTAATTCGTTTTGTTATTGGTTTTTGACTGGATACAATAGAATCGTAATTAACAACAATATTGGTATGGAGGCAAATGGATATTTTGCAATTGCAGGTAAATTTACAGCAGTACTTACTTTAGTTACAACATGTATTGGAATGGCATGGCAAGAAACAACATATTCAGAGTGTTGTAGTAAAGATAAAAATAAACTTTATAGTAACGGTTGTAACTATTATTTATTAGCGTTATTAAGTGGGACTATTATATTTCTGCCGATTATTAAATTGATTTTTCCTTTTATGATTGATAATAGATATGAATATGCTCTAAATATTATACCATTATACCTTATATCAACGATTGCTAGTATATTTAGTGGCTTCCTAGGAAGTGTATTTACTGCAGAAAAGAAAACTAATATTATTTTTACTTCAACATTGATAGCTAGTATTATAAATGTAATATTAGTTAATTGGTTAGTAAATATAATAGGTATTAATGCAGCTAATATATCACTATTAATGGCTTTTACAGTAATGATAGTAATACGTATAGTTTTATTGAGGAGATATATTTTAATAAATTTAGATATAAAAAAGATTATAATGCTATTGGTTATCTTAAGTTTTGCATGTCTATCTTTTATATATGGTAGCACTTTTATAAATATTTTAACTATTATCTTAGGAACATTTATAGTTATCTACCTATATAAAGATATAATTATTAACTTAATTATATTTGCAAGAAGTGGTAGGAGGAAAGAGTAAATGAGTGATTTGAGACAAGCTCAGTTAATTATGTTAGAAATCTTACAAGAAATAGATAAAGTTTGTAAGGATAATAATATAAGTTATTGGTTAGATGGGGGGACATTACTAGGAGCTATTAGACATAATGGATTCATTCCATGGGATGATGATCTGGATATTGCAATGTTGAGGGATGATTATAATAAATTTATTAGCATTGCAAAAGAACAACTAAGTGATAAATTATTTTTACAGTATTACAAAACAGATAATGAAACTCAGGTTCCTTGGTGTAAGATAAGGCATCGTAATAGTAAATTTATTATAAATGGTAAGGAAAAAGGTCATACAGGTATATTTGTTGATATCTTTCCGATGGATTTTTATGGTGATAAGGATTTCAACAAAGTTAGAAAGGTTATTAAGAACTATCTGTTGATAACGTATTGGCAAAAGTATGAAAAATTTAAAAAGCCCTACATAAATTATTTATTTAAAAATTTTATAATAGGTACATTTAAAGTTATTTATAAATTGTTATTTTGGATTGATGATAGCATAATTATTAGTTATTTATGTAATGAAAAAAAAATAATAAAAAACGAAATTAATAGTAATAAAAGTGTTAATTATGGAATTGAAATACCATTTTCGGTTTCCAATTTAATATATGATGATATTTTTCCTTTAAATAAGTATAAATTTGAAGGTATAGAATTTAATGTTCCCAATAGATATGATAAATATTTGAAGATTAATTATGGAGAGTATATGAAATTACCACCAAAATCACAACAAAAACCTCCACATTTAGAGGCGTTAAAAATAGGATTATCAGAAGAAGAATTCATGAATTTAAATAAAGATTTATATAGATAATTTGGAGGATTAATATGAAGAAAGTTATAACATATGGAACTTTTGATTTATTGCACATAGGTCATTTAAATATATTGAAAAGAGCAAAAGCCCTAGGGGATTATTTAATAGTAGCTGTATCAAGTGATAAATTCAATGAATCTAAGGGGAAAAAAGCATATTATTCAATCGAGGATAGAGTTGAAATGCTAAAATCCATTAAATTTGTTGATGAAGTGATAGTAGAAGAATCATGGGAGCAAAAAATTAATGATATAAGACAGAATAGTGTTGATATATTTGTCATGGGGGATGACTGGGTAGGTAAATTTGACTTTTTAAAAGAATACTGTGATGTAATATATTTGCCGAGAACTGAAGGGATTTCTACAACAAAAATAAAAGAAGATTTAATGAAATAATATATATTAAGAAGTTATAAAATTTCAGAATTTTAAAAAATAGCAATTTAACATAAAAACTTAGGTATCTTTTTTTAGCAAAGATACCTAAGTTTTTATGTTAACTAGTAGGTGTATAGAGATTTAATATAGAAAAGATACATAAGCTATAATTAACTAAAAAGACTTAGAATTAAGATTGAGTAGAATTATTACAATAATATCAATATATCCTTAAAAGCATATGTACAAACTTATGAAGAGTATAATAATTATATATACAGTTGGATAGTATATGAAAGTAAAGAGTTATATATATATAATTGATAATAAAAGTTTAGAGAAGATATATTTAAACAACATAATTTATTATTTAAGTATATATTTAGGGCCTAATAAAATATTATAATTAGATAAGTTATTGGTAATATATATCTAAAATATATTTTAAAGTTATAAAAATATAATATGGACATTATTTTTTCGTTAAATTATGATGTTATTAATACTTATTTCTATATATACAAATATAAATAATTTTATAAAAATAATAGAGTATAGAAAATACTCAATAAATTAAGCAATTAATATAATTATTAAGTTGAAAAATATGTTAATTATCCTTGAATATACAAATAATTAATGGTAAAATATCCATATGTTCAAAAAATGAACATATGGAGGTGGCGTATGTTTAATATATTAAGGGAGATAAATAAAAATCCTGGAATTAGTCAACGGTCAGTAGCTTTAAAATGTGACATTTCATTAGGTAAAGTAAATTCAACTATAGAAGATTTAGAATTTAATCAACTAATATCTAAGGAGATACAAGGTAGACAACACAAATATTATATTACAGTAAAGGGATTAGATTTGCTAGAAGAAGAATTAAAGACTAATCAAAATGTACAATTAGAATTACATAATAATAAAAATAAAGAAATATCTACTGCAGTTATTTTAGCAGCAGGTAAGAATAGTAATTTTAATACACCAATTGCTATGCTTAAAGTTAAAGAAGAATTAATTATAGAAAGAACAATTAATTTATTAAAATACAATGGTATAGAAAATATTATTGTTGTAAGTGGATATAAATCAGAAGAGATTAAAGAAAAACTAGCTAATACAGTTACGATAATAGAAAATCCAAATTATAAATGGACAGGTACTATGAGTTCATTAGCTATAGCAAAAGAATATATATGTGATGATTTTATTCTTATTGAAAGTGATATAATTATTGAGAATTTAGGAATAAAGGAAATGCTTAAGCATAATTCAAGAGATTGTATCTTAGTTACATCTGAAAGTGGTTCTGGTGACGAGGCGTTTGTTGAGATTAAAGATAATAAGGTATATAAGATATCAAAGGATATTGCACAGCTTAATAGAATAGATGGGGAAATGATAGGTGTAAGTAAAATATCATATGATTTTTATAAAAAAATGTTAGAAGCATATAAGCAAAATAAAAACCCATATATGAATTATGAATATATGATGTTAGATATATCTAGACAGTATTCTTTAAATTATGTAAAAATAGATAATTTATTATGGCATGAGATAGATAATATAGAGCATTATTACTATGTAACAAATAAATTACTTAAAAAAATAGAGACTAAAGAAAAATCAATATATTTACAAAATTTAGAATCAATTGTTTCAGAGTGTATGGATATTTCAATAAATGATATACAAGAAATAGCTCCAATAGGTGGAATGACAAATAAAAATTATAAAGTTAGGGCAAATAATCAAGACTTTGTATTAAGAGTTCCTGGTAATGGGACAGAAGAAATGATAAGTAGAAAAGATGAAATAAAAAATGCTGTTTATGCAAATAAAATAGGTGTTGATGCAGAGTTAATTTATTTTAATGAAGATACAGGAATTAAAATATCTAGATTTGTAGAAAATGCAGAGACATTGTCTCCAGAGTCTGCTAAAAAACAAAGTTCTATGATTATGGTAACTGATATACTTAGAAAGTTACATAATTCTAAATTAGGAATGGATAATAATTTTGATATTTATAATAAAATTGAAAAGTATGAGCAGTTATTAATTAAAGGTAATGCAAATAATTTTAATGATTATTATGAAGTAAAAGAAAAAGTGTTGGAATTAGATAGTATAATGAAGGAATTAGATGTAAAATTAACACCTTGTCATAATGATACTGTAGCAGAGAACTTTATTAGAAGTGGGGATAATACTATGTATCTTATAGATTGGGAGTATGGTGGAATGAATGATCCTATGTGGGATTTAGCTGCACATTGCTTAGAGAATAATTTTTCAGAAGATGAAGAAGAGCTATTCTTAAAGTTATATTTTGAAGGTGACGTTGAAGAAAAGTATAAGAAAAGGGTATTAATAAATAAAGTATATCAAGATTTCTTGTGGAGCACTTGGACGAACATTAAAGAAGCTAAAGGTGATGATTTTGGTACTTATGGAATAGATAGATATAATAGGGCTAAATCAAATTTAGAGATTATTTTTGGAGCGAGGGTTTAAATTATGATATATGGGTTAACATCGGGTATATTATGGGGTCTTGATACAGTTTTACTTGGAATAGCACTTTCTATGACTCCGTTTCTTTCTACAGAACAAGCAATATTTTTATCACCATTTGTGAGTACTTTTTTACATGATTTATTTTCATCTATATGGATGTCTATATATATGATTATAAAAGGACAATTAAAGAAAACTATTATTGCTGCCAAAACTAAGAGTGGAAGATTTATAATGTTAGGAGCTCTATTAGGTGGACCTGTTGGAATGACAGGATACCTACTTTCAATTAAATATATAGGCCCTGCGTATACTGCAATAATTTCATCACTTTATCCTGCTATGGGAGCATTATTATCATATATATTATTAAAGGAAAAGATGAAACCAACAGCCATTTTAGGATTATTTCTAAGCATATTTGGAATTATTATTTTAGGATATGCACCAGGTGGAGAGGTTATAAACTTAGAGTTAGGCTTTGCTTTTGCATTATTATGTGTAATTGGATGGGCATCAGAAGCTGTTGTATGTGCATATGGTATGAAAGATGATGAGGTTTCACCAGAACAATCTTTACAGATTAGGCAATTAACTTCAGCAATAGCTTATGGATTTTTAATAATTCCTATAGTTAAGGGCATAAAATTTACATTAGGGGTTATACCAACTACTGCAACTACAATAATATTGTTAACTGCCTTAGCAGGAACGGCTTCATATGTGTTCTATTATAAAGGAATACATAAAATAGGAGCGACAAAGGCGATGTCTTTAAATATAACTTATTCAGCTTGGTCAATTATTTTTGGAGTAATACTATTAGGAAATAATGTTGATTTAAAATCAATTATTTGTTGTATATTAATAATGATTGGATCAATAATGGCAGCAGGGGATTTAAATGAGATAAAAGAAGTATTTAGTTTTAAGAAGAATGCTTTAGATTAAAGATAGGAGTTTTAATAAATGAGAGCAATATTATTAGCAGCAGGAATGGGAACAAGATTAAGACCGTTAACTTTAGAAACACCAAAGTCTCTAATAAAGGTAAATGATACACCTTTATTAGAAAGACAAATTGAATTTTTAAAAGAAAAAGGTATAGATGAAATAATAGTTGTAACTGGATATTTATCAGAGAAATTTGAATATCTTAAAGAGAAATATGGAATAAAGCTTGTTCATAACAATAAATATGATATATATAATAATATCTATACTATGTATTTAGTTAGAGAATATTTAGAAGATGCATATGTAATTGATGCAGATGTGTATATAGTTGAAAACTTTATACTAGAAAAGCCAAAAACATCATTATATTTTTCAGCATACAAAGAAGGATTTAAAGAAGAATGGAAACTTTACTTTAACGAAGAATTAAGAGTTGAAGATATAAAAGTTGAATCGGGCGAAGGAAATATATTGTCAGGAGTTTCATTCTGGAGCAAAAAAGATACGCCCTTAATAGTTAAAGAGCTAGAGAATACTATTGAGAAAGGTGATTTTAAAAATATGTATTGGGATGATATAGTTAAAAACAATATAAGTAGATTAAATATATATGTAAGGAAAATTGGAAGTGAAGCTATATTTGAAATAGATAATTTAGAGGAATTAGAATTTGTGAAGAATAAAGTAAAAAAATAGATAGTTATATAATTAAATATATAAGTAAGTAAAAGTAGAGAAATCAATATTGTATATTAATTTTAAATCTAATTGAGGAAGAAGCTATGTATATAATTTTGAAGGTAGAAGATATGATGTTGGAGAAAAGTGAAACTTAGACATTTATGTCTTTAGTTGAACTTTCACAGAGTGCAAGCTAGGGTTCTTACAAGCTACTGTTGAATATGCTTTAAGAAAAGAAGATTTAAAAGATAGCTTTATGGAGTATTTAAAAACTATAATAGGATAGCAGTTTTATTACCCTAGCGGTTTAAATATATAAACCTCTAGGGTAATTTTTGTTTAAAATTAATTAATAAAAGTTTGGTGGAGTAGTTAAGAGAATGGGATTGCTATAGCACTGAAGATGCTATATTTTCTTTTTAACTAATATAAATCCACTTATTAATAACAATATAGCTATAGCTCCCGAAAAATTTTCAACTCCAGTTTCAGGCAATTTACTCTGTATTTCACCTGAGTTAGATTCGTTCTCAGTATCATTTTCTGAATTATCTATTTCAGGATTATCTTTATCTATATTATCATTTGAACCATTATTTGTACTATCATTTATATTGTCATCTGCGCCATCATCTACAATCTCATTTTTTTTATTAGTAAAATTAATTTCTATATTATTATCATTATCTTTAACTTCTAACAGATAATTTTTGTTATCAATAGTATATCCATCTGGTGCTTTAGTCTCTTCAATTATATATTTTCCTGGCGGTAATTTAGTAAGTATCTTTCCGTCATCACCTGTGGTAAGGACTTTAATAACTTGTCCTTCAGAATCATAAATTGTAAATTCAGCTCCTTTAAGAAATATCTTTTCATTATCTATATCTGTTTTAGAAATAGTAATAGATTTTAATTTTGCAGTTTCAATATTAAAGGTATTTGATATATTAAATTCAGATGATTCTGCACCTACTAATGTTTGAGATGCATATCTTCCACCCTCTGGATAATACAAATATGCATTGATTCTAATATTCTGGATACCCCAAACTGTAATGTTATAATTAGCTCCTTCATCAATATTAGCAAGCTTGATGGATTTATATCCCTCATTATTAATACCATAATCAATTACATCATCATATTTACCTTCAATATCATAATTAAGCTCAATATTAGAGTTATTACTATTCTTCTCATCTACTTTAAATTCTAAATATAAGTCACTTTGCTTAGTTTCATAATTATAAATAACTTTAGGATCCTTCATTGTAATATTAGAACCTTCAGTTTTTCTTTTTATTGCTGGCAAATCAATTAATTTATAATATAATGCTGTGGCCTCATCGGGGATTCCAGGAATAAGTTCTTTATTATTTGAGAATTTCCAAATAGCAAGTTCAATAGCCGTAATTGCATCTAATTTTGTTAAAGTTGGCATATTAAATTTTTCTTGCATATATTCTAAGCTTTGAAATGGATATGAATTTTGAACAATTGATCTGATTTTTTCAGCGGCTTCAACTGAAAAAAAGGTGGAATCTTCTAAGTTAATTCTAGAATATCTATGACTATTATATATAGGCACAGGCTCGTCTACGCAATAAGCTTTATGTATATTTCCATTAGAATCTTCAAGATTAAAAATAGGTAACGGCAATCCAGGCTCTGAAAAACTTACAAATAAGTAGTCATAATCATTATTTACGCTAGCGTTTACTTTAAAACTAAATGACATTATTAATATAAATATAGATAAATAAACAACTACATTTTTAATAAGCTTTTTACTATATTTTTTCTTATGTATATTATTACAATTCATTATTAAACCTCATATAAAACTATTATAGTAACTATACTACAGTCATTATGTTACTCTCACATAACTTCTTTTTAAAGCTGTAAATAATGGATGGGATATATTACATAAGATTTGTTTTATTACTTTTTGAAATGGAAGTACAGGTATAGGTTACACAAGTTTTGAGATATATTCAACCAAGTAAATATCTGTGGATTTAAGAAAAATGTATAAAAATAACAAATTATACTTGCAGAACAAATGTTCTTAATGGTATTATATATATGTAAACTAAATATATAAGTAGTCAATGTATTAAGATTATGAAGCTAAAAAACAAAGGAGCAAAAGTAGCAGGAACTACCTTTACTCCAATACCAATAAATAAGTAAATATTTATTGTACAGCATTAAGCCGGTTACTTAGTATTGTATAATAATATGTTATTTATTTCAAGAATGTATAAATTGAATAAGGAGGATTGAGTAAGTAATATAGGTTTTTTAGTAGTTCGTAAGTAAGTGAAATTCAAATTAGTTTAATTATAATTGTAAGGGGTGAACTATGGTAAAAGGCAATACTATGATAAATGAGAGTTATGTAAAGAGTATAAGTAAGATTAGATCTAAGGATTTAGATATAGATGAAATGGAGAATCTTCTTGTTGAGATATTTCAACATGGGATAGACTTGTCTAAGGCATATTGTGAGGCAGTAAAAAGGTCTAAGGAAGATGAGGAGATAAGAAGGATAAATAATAGCATATGGAAATATGACAAAGGCTATGTGGACTTTATCAGTTGTAAAGCAAAGGTAAACGATTTAGACGTAGAGCTAGGTTATATAGGCGCTAGAATATTAAAGGTATTAGTTAAACATAAGGGAGATACTGTAGACAGAAGGATGTTGCTAGATCAAATATGGGGTAATGATGCAGATATATCTTATAGAACAATAGATGCTCATGTATGTAAGTTAAAGAAGAGATTACTTTTAGATGATAGTATAATATGTATTAGAAGTATAGGATACAAGCTTAAGTAGAAGTTTAATATTTAATATAAGGTTAATAAACTTAATAATATCAATAGAAACAATAATTAACTACGCAGAGTTATTCTGTGTAGTTTTTTTATTTTTTATATAGTCTTTAACAATTTTAACAAAACTAGGGGGGCGTGCAATACGGATGCAACATTCAATTGATAAAATATTTTTAGAGATAAAAACTAAAAAAGATTTATATAAGGTGTTTAATATAGAAAATTAGTTTTTAAAAAATATTAAAAAAATATGGTTGAAGGGATGATGTATTTTATGAATTATGATTACAGAATTAAATTAAAGGAAAATCTTATTTCAGAATTATCTATTACAAAGGCTTTATTTGATAAAAAGATTATTGATGAAGAAGAGTTTGAAAGAGTTAGTGAGAGAATTTCAAAAGATCCTCAGTATTCTGATTATGTTGAAAAGGCATCTGATATAGCCTGGACACAGTTAGATTTGGTTATTGAAGCTGAGATTGAAGAACATGGGGATCATAAGAATGGAAGAATTATATTTAATCCTACAGATAAGTATGGAAAGGTATTTTGTGATGTTGTTATGGTAAGTAAAAATAATATACATGCTATGAAGATAGTTTCTATGGAGTGTGATTTTATTGAACCTGCAGAATCAAAAGAGGTGATGCAGATTGGGTATAAGACTATTGATAAGTATTTGAGTCAGACAAGCTCTGATACTATTGATTTAACAGTTATACAGCCAAATCTATTAATATCAACAGGGTGTAGGGTAAAGATAGATAGTTTATTAGATAAGTTTGATAATAGATTACTTCAATAAGAGAGGAGAAGATAAAGATGAGTAATAGTGGATTTACAATAATAGATAATAATATTTTAAGGGATAATGATTTAAATATTTATGAAAAGTATTTTCTTGTGGCACTTAAGAGCTTTGATCATAAAGGAACAGGAGAGGTTTATCCTACTTATGAGACATTAATGAGACTTATTGGAACAACTAAAAGAAATACAGTAGCTAATCTAATTAAATCTCTTAGAGACAAGAATTATATTATAGTTATGAAAAAGAATAGAGTTAATTGTTATAAATTTATAAAGGATTACCTATTAGTTAATACTAATGCTGATAAAAGAATTAACAGTAATAACCTTAAGGATACAACTACAAGTAACCAAAGGGATACGAGTAGTAGTAACCTAAGAGATACTAGTGTAGATAAAAATGTTAGCAATAGTAACCCAGAGGATACAACTACAAGTAACCTAAAGGATACGAGTAATAGTATCCAAGGGGATACGCTAAAAATAAAAGATAAAAATACAAAAGAAAAATATATAAATATATTTAATACTTGGAATGATATTGATATTTATAACGAAGATAAATTAACTATGCAAATAGCAAATAGCATAACAATAGCATTAAGAAAACACACCAAGGAAGAAATCATAACAGCAATAAAAAACTATAAAGAGATTTACTACAGCGACTTCTACTACGACTATACCTGGTCACTACAAACCTTCCTCACAAGACAAAATGCTCTAAAGAAATTCACAGAGGATGGAGAGCTTTGGACAATCTATAAGGCCACTAAAAATAAACCAAATAAAGAAAAATTCAACCTAGCAGACCTAATAGATTAAAGGAGGGGGATTATGTTAACCAGTCAACATATTGAACTTGAACAAAGTATTCTTGGAACCTTATTTTTAAACAGCAATCTTTTAGTAAAGGCTAGGGATAATATTAAATCTTATATGTTCCAGGTTGAAAATCATAAGAGAATATACGAGGGAATAATCAGGATGGTATCTGATGATAAGGAGATAGACTTAATTAATTTCTTAGAAAATTACAAGGAAATAGTTAAGGAAATGGGTGGAGTAAGCTATGTTTCTGAGGTTTTTAGCTGTAGCTCAACAGAGCTAGCCTTTGAGACTAAGCTAGAGCTTTTAATAAAAGCATTTCAGAAGAGGTTAGTTTTGGACCTTTGTACTTATATAAGTGATGATATGACTATCGATCATATGGAGAGTAAAATAAAGAACACCTTAGATAAAATTTATAGCTGTACATTAAAGAAAGATCTTAATATTGAGGATATTTATGATGATTATTTATTAGAGTTATATAATGACCAAGGGGAGGTAGGAGCAAAAAGTGGATTAACTAAAATTGATGAAGCTTTAGGTAATTTTAGAAAAGGAAGACTTATAACTGTATTTGCCAGAAGTGGTGTTGGGAAAAGTATATTTTCAACCCAGATTGCAAAGGATATGGCTCTTATGGGACATAAGGTTATTTATGGAACTAGTGAGATGACTAGAAGTGAGATAATAGATAGAATGGCAGCAAATCAACTAAACATATCTTGTGATAGGTTTAATAATAAAAAGCTTAGCAGTGAGGAGAAAGATAAGGTAGCAGAATTTTGTGGGAAGCTATTAAATAAACAATTATATATAAGTAATGAAACAGATATAGATAAGCTTATTAATGAGATTAAAGTGTACAAGCTTAGAAATAACTTAGATATTGTTTTTATTGATTATATAAATAAATATGTAGATGTAGCTTCTAACGCAAGGCTTACAGAGCTATTAGGTAAAATTACTTCTAAATGTAAGAGTTTAGCTACAGAGGAGGATATTTGTGTAGTTCTTATAGCTCAGGCAAATAGAAATGTTGATAAAAACATAGGTGAGGTTTATGAAGTTATAACTGAGGCTGATATACAGGATAGTGCTAGAATTGAGCAGGATAGTGATCAGATAATAGGTCTTTATAGACAGAAGCTCTTTGATGAAAAGATATTTAGAGAAAAGATGTATAGGGATGGAAAGCTAAAGTATGACTCTAAGGATGCAAAGGAAAATCCAAACTGTATTAATATAAGTATCCTAAAAAATCGTCATGGAACAAGAGGGATAAAGGCATTTAGGTGGGATGGACAGTTCTGTAAAATTAGTAATTGGTAATTAACTACAAGAGTCTATAGTATTTTGCTAGTCTTATAGATTATAAAGAAAGATCATATATGAGACTTATGTGTTAAGCATAGGTCTTTCTTTTATACATAAAATTGAATATTATTACAAAAAATGATAAAATTATTTGGGGAATGGGGGTGAGATAAGGTGAGTGAAAGTTTATCTGGTTCTTTTACTGAAGCTTCTTTAAGCTTTTTTGATAAAGGAAAAAATAGTGATTTTGATATAACTAATAATGAAAGCTTTGGCGGAAATTCCTTTAAAAATGATTCTTTTAATGTGATATTAGGTGAGTATAAAGAGGTTATCTTGAATTCTTTAATTACTGCCTTTGGGATAGATAGGTTAATATTTAAGGATATTGATGGTGGTAATGTTCAAACTATTCATAATGCAAAAGAGGGCGTTTATGCTAACAAAACCTTTGAAGAAAGAGGCGAGCGTAAATATAATCGCGATGATTATGCTACTAGTAGTTATATGAATAAGAGAAGAAAACAGGATTTTAAAAATAATGATAAGATATATGACTGTTATACAGGCAGGGAATTACCAAAGGATGGTCGTGCTCATTTAGAGCACATTGTATCTGCGAAGGAGAATCATGATAATATAGATATGAGGATTCTTTTTAGTAAGGAAGAGATGTCTGAAATTATTAATCAGAAGGATAATACAACTTACATTGATGGAAGTATGAATCAATCTAAAAGTGATACACCTTTGAAGGAATGGGAAGATAGGGTATCTAAAAAGGATAAAAGTAAAACTAATGGTGAGTTTTATGGAGTTGATTCTAAAAAAGCTCATGCTGCTGATGAAAATGCTAGAAGTGTTATTGATGAGCAAGTAGCTAGAAGGAAGTTTGAGCATTATTCTAAAGGTATGGCTAAGGATAGTTTAATGCAAGGTGGTCAGATGGCTATACGTCAAGGTTTAGGTGTAGTTCTGGCTGAAGTAACTATGACTATATTAGATGAGGTTCCTGATACAATAAGACGTTTAAGGGGAGAGTTTTCAGTTGAAAAGTTTTTCTCTAATATGGGATCTTTAGTTGCAGTTGCTTTTGAAAGGGTAAAATCTAAACTAGGTCATATTTTAGAAGCAATAAAGAGTGGATTTGTAGCTGGTGCTTTTAACTCAATAATTACTACTATTATAAATATGTTTATAACAACAGCTAAGAATATAGTTAGATTAATAAGACAAGCTATGGTAAGTATAACTGAAGCTGTAAGGATTCTATTTTTTGATAAGGAAGAAAGAACTACTGGTGAAAGAGTAATTGCTGCAGCAAAGGTTATTGTAACTGGAGCTAGCACTGTATTAGGTGTAATTGTTGAGCAAGGATTAAGAACTTCTCTTGAAGGAAGTGGACTAGTTGCTATACCTGTAATTGGTTCAGTAATTGGTGAAGTTATTCCGATATTTGCAGGTACATTATTAACAGGTCTTTTATCTGTAACATTTTTATATTTTATGGATAATTCAGAGATTATAAAAAAGTTAATTGATTTTATAAATAAGGTTAGTGATGATTGCTTTGATAGAGCACTAGGGACTATATCACAAGCAAATTATTTATTAGATAAGTATATAGCTGATTTATGCAGTATAGATATTGATGGGTTAAGATCTCAAGTAGCTGATATTCATGAAGTTAATCTTGGATTAGCTATTGGAGATAATCAGTGTCTTTATAGATATTGTGAAAATCATAATATAAAATTGCAGTTTAGTAATACAGAAGAATTTGTAGATTTAATGCTATCCGATGAAGCATTAGAAATTTAGGAGGGTATTAAGGATGAATATTAATGAGATTTTAAAAACAGAGGAATCTAAAAAGAATTTTTTAATTGGACTAGTATTTTTAGCAAAGGTAGATGGAAATATTGATGAAACTGAGAAGTATTTCTTTTTAAATGCAGCTGAAGGATTACAGTTAAGTGAAGAATCTCAAAATGCTGTCAATTTAAGCTGGAGTCAAGAAATAATGTCAGAGCTCAAATTCGAAAATAATAGGGAAAAGTTATTTTTCTTGATGCAAGGAATTCAACTTTCAAATATAGATAATTCTTATTCTGATAAGGAAAGAAGCTTTATATATAAGGTTGCTTCTGATTTAGCTATTTCTAATGAATCTGTTGAAAGAATAGAAGCTTGGGTAGAAGAGGGAATTAAGTGGCAAAATGAAGGAATAAAATTACTAGATTTGGAGGGATAATTATATGGGATTTGGTAAATGGGTTTTAGGTGGAGTTTGTGCAGTTGGAGCTGTTATAGCAGCACCAGTAGTACTTCCTATGGCTGCTGCAGGAGCGGCAGCAGCAGGAGCAGCAGCGGCTACGGCAGGAGCTGCTGTAGCTGGAGCTGCAGCAACAGCTGGCGCGGCAGTTGCAGGTGCTGCGACTACAGTAGGGGCAGCAGTGGCATCATCAGCAGTGGGAACGGCTGTGGCTGGAGCTGCTGGAGCAGTAGCATCATCGGCAGTTGGAACGGCTGTGGCTGGAGGAATGGCAGCAGTAGGAACTACTGTAGGAGCTGCAGCAAGTGCAGTGGGAACAGCAACAGGTGTAGCAGCAATATCAGGAATAGCTACTGCTTCAGCTACTGCTGTTGGAACTATAGCAACAGCTGGGGCCGTAGGAGTAGCAGCAACAGGTGTTGGAGCTAAAAAGATGCTAGAAGCTAAAGATATAGTAGATAATGCTGAAGGAAAATATAATAAGAAAAAAAATGTTCTTGACAAAGAAGAAAAAGAAACTAATGAGGCTCTTAATTATCTTGGTCAATTAAAGATTCAAGTATGGAATGACTTTAAAGAGTTCTATGATGTAATTACTAGGATAAAGAATTGTAATATAACTGATGTAGATGCTAAAGATGAAAGTTTAAGATTATCAAAGGAAGAACTTGATAAACTACAAGCAATTTCATTTAAAGCATCAGAGTTATTAACAGCAAGTGCTGGATCTGTAGCAGCGGGAGTAGTAGCTGGGCTTGCTGCATATGGTGGAACAATGGCTGTAGGAACAGCATCAACAGGAGCTTCTATAGCGGGGTTAACAGGAATTGCAGCAACTAAAGCAACATTAGCTAGTCTTGGTGGAGGCTCACTTGCAGCTGGAGGTCTTGGAGTAGCAGGTGGAACCGCTGTCCTTAGTGGATTAGTTGCAGCACCAGCATTAGCAATTGGAGGTATATTCCTTGCATTTAAGGGGAATAGTAGCGTTGAAAAAGCAATGGAAGTAGAAGAAAAGGTAAATGATGCAATTAGACAGATGAATGAAAGTATTAAGCTTATTAAAGATATTAAAGATGCAGTTAATAAAGTATACGCAGAGATTTATAGACTAAATGGAAACTTCCAAAAGACTTTAAAAGAACTTAAAAATATTGTAGATAATAAAGAAGATTTTAGATTATTTACAGCAGAAGAAGTTAAGGTAACAGAAAGATGTGTACTGACTTTTAAAGTGTTAAAAGAACTTACTACTACTGATTTATTAATTAAAAAAGGAGATAATCAAAAGATTAATAGTAAGGAAATTGAAAATGTAATGCTTAAGGCTAGTACATTATAAAGATATAGAATATTTAATGCGTAGACTTTTATCTACGCATTTTTTATTAGATTTAATAGGAAAAATATGTACAATATGTTTAATATTTTATATTAGCTTTTATTTTGGTATTTCTTTCGAATAACTTTAATATTAATTGTATAGGTAAGTTTATATATTCTTTGTTTATAGTTTTTATTGTTGATGTATTAGATGATATATTGGGAACAAAGTATAGAGTTAATGAGTCTAATAGCATATAGCAGTTGATTTTGTGGGGGAAATAATAAGAGTGAAGTGTGTAAAATGTGGGAGAGAGTTAGATTATACTATTAAGTTTTGTTATGAATGTGGCAAGGAGGTTGTCTTACGAGAAGGTGATTTTTCCATGCCTGAGTATAGCATGAGAGATAGGATTAGTATAATTGAACTTTTTAATAATGCTAAGGAAAAAGAAGGTTTAGCAAAATAGGTTTAAAATATAAGGTGAATATATTATAGGCAAGTTTTATTTAGAATAATAGAACTTGCCTATTTTTTATATTAAATATTAATAAATTTATTCAATATCCCAGTAGATAGCGTATTTAATAAGTGGGTATTATTTTAAATCAAATATAAAGGAGGTTTAAGACATGGAAATTAATGAGTTACTAAACTTAATTGCTAATGTTGGATTTCCTGTAGCTATTAGTGCGTATTTATTGATTAGGTTAGAAAAGCAAATAATGACCTTAACTTATTCAATTAACAAGCTTAACACTATAGTTTCTACTAAACTTGGTATTGTAATAGAAAGTGAAGAAATTAATAAAAAAGTTTCTTAAAATCATTAAAACTTTCAGATTACATCATATTTATTAAGTGAAGGAAATAAAAAGGGGGAATGCTAAATGGCAGTTAATAAAGAATTACAAAAAGTATCTTTATCATTCAAATTAGAAAATGGTGTTGACGATGAGGGAAACACACTTTACAAGACAAAATCTTTTGCTAATGTTAAGGGGAGTGCTTCACCAGACTCTATTTACGCAGTGGCTGAAGGCATAAAGACAGTGCTTAGAGACACTACTGCTGCTTACTACATTAATGAAACATCATTACTACAAAATCAATAATTACTAAATAAATGGACCTATGTGTCCTAAAATAAGGGAGGAATGAATTATGGAATATACTTTATCAATGATTTTTTTAACTGAAACTGATGAAAAGTACTCATTATCAATATCTGGAGTTAAGGAGAATGTTACAGAGGAAAATGTATCTGCTTTAATGGATATAATTTTAGCTAATGATATATTTGTAAGTAAGAAGGGTGCTATAGTTGCAAAACATAGTGCTAAATTAACTGAAAGACAAGTTACTTCTTTTGAAATTTAATAAATAAAATATAAAAAACCTCTATTAGATTGTAGTAAATCTAATAGAGGTTTTAAGTATTTAATAATATTAAATACTTAATGTTAAGATGATTTATTTGTATAAACTATTAATTAGTTATTAAGCATTACCACTAGGATTTATAACACCTAACAATACTTCTGGGTCATCTAGAACAGCTACATCATTAGGTATAGAAATATCTTTAATAAAAATTTTATCGTTAATATTCATAGCTGAAACGTCAACTTCTATGAATTCAGGAATCTTTTCTACAGGACCTTGGAACTCTATAAAAGAAGTACTTGCATTTAAAAGCAATCTTTTTGCTATTAAGTTTTCTTGTCCAATGTATTTAACAGGAATTTTCATTTTAATAACTTCACTTGGTTTAGTGTATTGTAAGTCAAAATGAATTATCTCGTTTGCAATATCTTTCTGAACATCCTTTACAACACAGTTTAACTTTTCTCCAGCTAAATCTATTTCAATTATAGATCCACTATTATTACTACGAAGCATTTTTTTTAACTCTGGAGTTTTCATAGTAACAGGAATTGATTTTTCAAGGAATTCACCGTATATAATTCCAGGAACTTGTCCAGCTCTCCTAAGTGATTTATTATTTGAATTATTTCCTCTCTTTTTTACACTATAAAATATATTTGACATAATAAATATCATCCTCTTTCTTTTTAAATTTAGGTAATTTTTATTAAGCCCTTTATAAGTTAAAATATGATTTAACTAATTATACCTAGAGCTTAAGTTTGAAGCTCCATATATGCATCAGCCTCCTTTGTATTCCCATAACCATAACATATATTTGGAATAAATTCAAATATATTCAAGTGAGTAAAGTGGCAAATTTGCGTTATAAATAGTGATATCTCAATTATTCAAGAGTTTATAGAGAAATTCGAAGGAATTAGAAATTTAATATATATTGGATATAAAATTAACCTTCTACTAGATTTTTATTAATCTAATAGAAGGTTTTATTTTTAATAATTCTTTAAAAATATTTCTTCATAATAATGGTTTATAGCCTTGTCTATTATAGTATTCATATAAATATTTATGTCACTATGTCCAGCCTTTATCTCATGTAATCTTCTTACTGTTGATGGTCTTAACTTATAGCCCCTTTTAACAGTAAAGTATTCTCCATCAATTGGGGGAGTTGTCCCATTAAAGCTTCCTTCAAAGCTTTCTTTTTCAAAAATAATTTTATTCATTTTTAACCTCCTAAGTTACTTCTATTTATTTATAGTTCTATTTAGTAGAAATTGTTAATTTTTACTCTCACTTATTAAATATGATGGAAGTTAAAAGTTTTATAGTATTTTTAGAAAAAAATAAAATTATTTAAGTATTGAGATTGTTCACTCCAGCAGGTATCTAATGTGACAAATGAATACTATGAAGATAGTTTTATCTTGTATGAGATAGTATCACTTTGAATTTTACCATCGGATACTTCTATAACTCTATCAGCCTTTTGCGCTATTTTATTATCATGAGTTATTATAATAAAGGTTGTATCATATTTCTCATTTATATCCCTTAATAAGTTATACACTTCATTAGTAGTATTGGAATCTAAGTTACCAGTAGGTTCATCTGCTAGTATTATTTTAGGGTTATTTATTAAGGCTCTTGCAATAGCAGCTCTTTGTTGTTGTCCTCCAGAAAGATCTGTTGCTAAGTTATTTTTAACCTTACTTAAACCAACAATGTCTAGAAGCTCATTTGCTCTATCTTTAATTTCTTTATTTACTTTTTTACCAGATATAAGATAAGGCATTAATACATTTTCTAGTACTGTAAATTCAGGTAGTAGGTAATGGAATTGAAATATAAATCCTAAATCCTTATTTCTTACATCTGCTAATTTATTTTTGCTTAAATCATCAGTTCTTTGATTATTAATATATATTTCCCCTGAACTTGGGCTATCTAATGTTCCCATAAGGTTAAGCATTGTACTTTTACCACTTCCGCTTTGGCCTATTATTGCAACAAATTCTCCCTTATTGATTTTTAAGTTTATATTATGAAGTACCTTAGTTTTTATTTTATCTCCATAAGTTTTTTCTATATTCTTTAATTCTAAAACTGTCATAGTTATCTCCTCCTAGTTGTTTCTGATTATATCCATTGGATCTAATTTAAGTGATTTTCTTGCAGCAACTCCTGCAGCAATTACTGAAGAAGCTATTGAAAGTAAGACACTTATTGCAATAAAGCCAAAGTACATATTACCAGGAACTAAAGGACTACCATCAGAGGTTTTAACAACAATATTAAATATTTTAAATAGTGTTATTCCTAAGGCTGTACCAATTGTAGTTCCTATAACTCCAAATATAAGACCTTGAAGTAGGAAAATAGATGCAGCAGCTTTGTTTTTAATACCCATTGCTTTCAAAATACCTATTTGTTTAGATTTTTGTAATACTGATATTGCTAGAACTCCTGCAATACTCATAGTTACAGATATTATTATAAATACTTGTATTGTTAAGCTTGAGGATTTTTGCCCACTAAGTGCATCTAGTAGGCTTCCGTTATCTTCTTTCCAGTTAGTAATATTAAGGTTTTCTGGAATATATGTTGATATATTAGCAGCAATAGTATCAGCATCAAAGATTTTATTCATATCAATTTTCATTTCAATTGTAGTTATTGAATTATCTTGATTAAATAAGTTCTGAGCAGATTCAAGAGAAGTTAAAACCCAACTATCATTTAGAGCTTTAACCTGCATGTCTACTATCCCAGATACTTTAACAAGAGTTTCATTACTATTAGATGTAATTAAGGTAAATTCATCACCAATATTTAGGTTTAGGGAGTTACTTACCCCTGTTCCTATAAGAACATCACCATTATTAGTAGGAAATTCTCCTTCAGTAATTTTATTTTTAATATCATAAATATCATTATCTTCAGAATAGTTTAACCCTCTAACTAGAATAGATTCATTTGAATCACCATTGTTAACTAAAGCAGGTGTATCAAGGATAGTAAGTAAATCAGTTATAGCATTACCTTCATTACTTTTTATGTCTTCAACTATATTTCCATAATCTTTAATAATTTTATCTTCCTTATTTTTTGATGTTATTGTTATTTGGGATGAAGAACCTATAGTTTTATTTAATAAATTATCATTTAGATTATTGATTAATAAGCCCAAAAATATTTGAACAGCAACTCCAAGAGCTATTCCTAAAGATATCAATGTTGTTTGAGCTTTATTAGATTTCATAAATCTAGAAGCTATTTTAAAGTTTATACTCATTTTTTTACCTCTTTTCTTAAGTTTTTTCTTAGGGTTAGTTTAGCTTATTGATATTTATTCTCTATAAACTTGGCCTTAATTTCATCTTAATTAATTATTTAAAGTGAAATTTGTAAGATTAATAGTTGGTATTAGAGAATTTTAATATAGCCATTTTAAATTGCAAGAAACTAAAGGTAATTTTATTTAACTTAGACTAGGTTTTAGCATAAGGATTTAGCAAGTTTATTTAATAGACAAATTTAGGAAATTGATTTATAATTTTATTTAGGTAAAGTTTTTTACCTAAGGTGATAGGTGAATTTTAGGTTTAAGTACTGAGTTTTTTGGAAACGTTACCAGAAAATTTGGTTTTAAATCTATTTGACCTTTCATAAATAAAAATTTAGTAGGGGGGAGAAAAATTATGAGGAAAAAAACGCTTATTGAGTACAAAGTACAAATAAGTATTGTGGCTTTAGTTTTATTTTGCCTAACACTGATACCGTTTCCAAATGCGGTTGTAGAAACTAAAGCTGAAACTACTAGCGTTCAGCTAAGTAAAGCTGAATATACAGCTGTTCTTGTTGGTGATTTGATGGAGGCTAATGACTTAGGTTCAAACTGGGATCCAGACAATTATTCAGGAAAATTAAATCAATATCAAAATCGTATATATGAAAAGGGGTTTAATTTAAAGGCTGGAAGCTATAATTACAAAGTTGCCATGAATGGTAGTTGGGATGAAGCTTATGGAAATGGTGGTCAAAATATATCTTTAGTATTACAAGAAGATACTTTTGTATATTTTAGATTAGATTTAATAAACGGAAAGGTCTATGATTCTGTAAATAATCCAGATCAATTTAAATCTAAGGCAATTTTAACTGGGGAATTAGATAAATGTCTTGAGGGTGGACAATCTTGGAACCCAGGTGATGATAACTTCCAAATGGATTATATCGGTGGTGGATTTTATAAGAAGACATTTAAGGTAAAAACAGCAGGGGCAATGAATTATAAGGTCGCTTTTAATGGTGAGTGGAATAATGGTGAGTATGGAAACAATGTAACTTTAAATATTCCAGAAAATATAGGTGAAGTTACTTTCATAACTAACTACTTACAGCAATTTACTTTAGATTCTATAAATAATCCTGAAATTGATAAGGTTATTTCTTTAATAGGAACTATTAGAGGGGGAAATGATTGGGATACTTCTATTACTGATTTTGATATGCATCAAATAGATGAATCTAAATTCTTATATTCAGGAATATTCAATGCAGGTGAATATGAATATAAGTCAGTAATTAATCATAGTTGGGACAATGGCTCAATTCCTTCAGGAGATAATGTTTCATTAACTTTGGATTCTACTAAAAATGTAGTATTTATTGTAGATATTAAAAATGGGACTATAGTTGATTCTGTAAACAATTTAAGTAAGGTAGAAGAATCATTAGGATTTGCTGAAGCTGTAGAAGTTGTTGACAGTCCAATAATAAATGAAGATGGAACTGTAACTTTTAGAGTTAGACATTCTAGTGAGACAATGTTTTTAGTTGGGTCAATGAATGGATGGAGCATAGATGAAGCACTTGAAATGACTAAGAATGCTGATGGTATATTTGAATTAACTTTAAGCTTGGATGCTGGAGTTCATGAATATAAATACACTACAGTAAGAGGTGACTGGAATAAGGCTTTCACTGACCCTGGTAACAAAGATACAATGAATGGTAACTCTGTTGTAGTTATAAAAGGGGACTCTAGTATAGTAAGCCCTGAAATAAATGAAGATGGAACAGTTACTTTTAGAGCTGAGCATGATGGTGAAACATTATATTTAGTAGGTGCTATGAATGATTGGGATAATACTGGTATCCCAATGACTAAGAATGATAATGGAGTATTTGAAGTAACACTTAAATTACAAGGCGGTGTATATGGATATAAATTTATTCCAACATCAGGTAGCTGGGATGGTGGATTTATTGATATTAATAATCCTAATATGAGTGGTAATGACTCGGCAGCAAATGTTCCAGGACTTTCATTACTAATAGCTGATGATATAGAGCTTGGTGGATCAATTGACCTTAAGGCTGAAATATGGGATGAAGCTGGTAAAAAAGTAGAAGCGAATCCAACATGGACTTTAGTTGAAGAGATACCAGGGGTATCAATTGAAGGAAATAAATTAACAGTAGCAAGTGATGCTGATTCAAGTAAGAAAATAAAGATTAATGCTACTGAAGGTAAGTATTCAATAGAAAAGGAAATCTCAATCTTATCTGTAATGTATACCTATAAGATTAACTACTTTAGACCAGATGGAGATTTTAATGATTGGAATCTATGGCTATGGGAGAATGGTAAACCAGGTGCTGGATATAGCTTTAATAGTAATGATAAGGCAGAAACAGGCTTTGTGAGGGCTGAATATAAATTTACTTCTAATAAAGTTGGATTTATAGTTAGAAAAGGTGACTGGGCTGATAAGGATGTTGATGGAGATAGATTTATCGAAGTTAAGGAAGGTAACGAAGTAGAAGTATGGCTTGTTGAAGGCGATAAGAATGTATATTATTCAAGGGAAGAAGTTGATACTAAACCTAGAATAAAATCAGCTATTATGGATAGCTTAACAGAAGTAACAGTAAGTGCATCAGCTACAATAGAAGATTCTGAATTAGAAACTTTTAAATTAGTAGATAAGACTAACAATAAAGAAATACCTGTAAAGGCTACAAGATTAGATAGTAAAAAGGTATTATTAACAATTCAAAAGAAACTATTTAGATCAACAGAGATTGATGTTAGAAATCTTTATGAAGTTAGTAGTGAAAACTTTGGTGGACAATCTGTAGTTATGAGAAAAATCCTTGATGATTCTAAGTATTACTATGATGGAGATGATTTAGGATTAACTTATACAAATGATACCTCAACTTTTAAGGTTTGGGCTCCAACTGCTAAAAAGGTAACTTTAGCATTATATGATAATCAAGGTACCTATAATTCAGAAGGAAAAGTTACTGACCATACAGGTGGAAGAGAAGTAGAAATGCAGAGAGCAGATAATGGAGTTTGGTCTGTAGATGTAAATGAAAACCTAAATGGTAAGTATTATATGTATAAGGTTGAATTTGCAGATGGATCTACAAACTATGCATTAGACCCATATGTTAAGACTGTATCAGGTAATGGTCAAAGGGGTGCAGTGGTAGATTTATCTCAAACTAACCCAACAGGTTGGGGAACAATAGCAAAACCACAATTTTTAGACACAACAGATGCTATTATTTATGAAATGCACGTTAGAGATTTTTCTATTTCTGAAAGCTCAGGTGTTGAAAACAATGGTAAATTTGAAGCATTAACTGAAGAGGGGACAACTATTCCAGGAACAGATATTAAAACTGGAATTGACCATTTAGTTGAGTTAGGAGTAACACATGTACATTTACTTCCAAGCTATGACTATGCTTCAGTAAATGAAATGTCAGATGAAGCTCAATTTAACTGGGGATACGATCCTCAAAACTATAATGTACCAGAAGGATCATATTCAACTGATTCTAGTAATCCACAAGCAAGAGTTAAAGAATTTAAAGAAATGGTACAAGCTCTTCATAAAAATGGAATTAGAGTTGTAATGGATGTAGTTTATAACCACACTTATAATATCGGGGAAAGTTCACCTTTTGACCCTATAGTTCCAGGTTACTATTATAGAACTAATGATACTGGTAGTTATACAAATGGTTCAGGATGTGGTAATGAAGTTGCTACTGAAAGGCCTATGGTAAGAAAATATATTAAAGATTCTGTTAAGTATTGGGCAGAAGAGTATGATGTAGATGGATTTAGATTTGACCTTATGGGATTAATAGATATTAAGACTATGACAGAGCTTACAAATGAAGTAAAGGCTGAAATAGATCCATCAATTATGATTTATGGTGAGCCATGGCAAGCTGGTGGAAGTATATTACCTTCAGGGCAACAAACTTTAAAGGGTACTCAAAAGGATAAAGATTTTGCTGTATTCAATGATAATTTTAGAGGTGCAATCAAAGGTGATAGCGATAGTTCAGGACAAGGATTTGCAACAGGAAAGTCAGGTTTAGAAAATGATATTGTTACAGGTGTTAAAGGTGCAATAACAGACTTTACTAATGGCGCAAATGAAACAATAAACTATGTTACAGCCCATGATAATTTAAATCTTTGGGATAAGATTATTAAAGCAGCAGGTAAAGATGAAGAGGCTGGCTTCTTAGAAATAAGAGACGGTGTTTTAATTGGTGAAGATGCTGAAAAGTATGGCTCAGTAGAAGAGGCTGTTTTAAATAAAGCAACTCCTTATGCTGTAATTACTGAGGATAATGTTTTAGATAATGAATATGTTAAGAGAAGCATTTTAACTACTGGAATCATAATGACCTCTCAAGGTGTTCCTTTCTTCCAAGCCGGAGATGAATTCTTGAGAAGTAAATATGGTGATCATAACAGTTATAAGAGTCCTGATGCAATAAACCAAATTAATTGGGGAAATAAAGAAGATTTTAAAGAGGTATTTGATTACTATCAAGGTTTAATTCAATTAAGAAAATCTCATCCTGCATTTAGAATGAGCACAAAGGCTGCAATTGAAAGCAATTTAGTAGTAAGTCAAGCCAGTGGAAATATAGTTATGTTCCAATTAAAGGACTTTGCAAACGGTGATGCATGGAAGAATATAGTTGTAGTATATAATGCTAATACAACAGAAAAAGAAGTTACTCTTCCATCAACAGCAAATTGGAATGTGGTAGTTAATGATAAAAAAGCTGGTACTGATGTACTTGAAACTCTTAGCAATACAAATAAAGCTAAGGTTGCTCCTTTATCTGTAATGGTTCTTTATGATGAAACTATTGAAGGTGAAGAGCAAGTTCCAACAACTATTGAGGTTGGGGTAGATACAGTAGGGTTAGAAGTTAATGGGTATAAATTTGTAAGACCAGTAGTAAGAGATCAAAATGGCAGAGTTATTACTGATGCAGTAGTTCAATGGTCTGTGTCAGAAGAAGGGATAGTTGACTTTGATGCTGCAAGCGGAAAGATAACAGGATTAAAAGAAGGAACTACAACTATTACTTTAACTTGTGAAGGTGCAAGTACAGAAATTAAAGTTTCTGTAGGTAAGCTAATTCCAACAGAAATATCAATTGAAGGTGCAGATAGCGTTTATACTACAAGAGATATAGAATTAGTAGCAACAGTAAGAGACCAATTTGGTGAATTAATAAATAACGCTGGAGTTACTTGGACTTCCTCTAATGAAAAGATAGCTACTGTTAATAGTTTAGGTGTAGTAAAAGCTATTAGTGCTGGTAAGGTTACAATAACAGCTAAGGCTGGAGATGTTGTAGCAACAAAGGTTATAGAAGTAAAGGAATATGTAAAAAAATATATTGAGTTTACTTATGTAAGAGATGATCAGGATTATGAAGGCTGGAATATCTGGACATGGCAAACTGGAGTCCAAGATGGTCAGCAAGACTTCTCAAAATTTGAAAATGGTGTTGCAGTAGCAAGATTTGAAATTTCTCCTGATGCAAAAAATGTTGGTTTTGTATTAAGGAAAGGAACAGGCTGGGATGAAAAGGACCCATATGATTCAGATAGATATATAACTATAGATCCATCAATGATTGTTACAAAGGTAACTGTAACTAGTGGAGAAGAGAATTATCATCAAGTTCCAGCAGTAAATGAAGCTTTAATAAATAATGGTTCATTATTACTACAATATAGAAATGAAGAGCTATACCAAAAGGGTATGCAAGACTTAATAGAAAAAGTTGAAGTTAAAGTAACTAAGGGACTTTTATTTAAAAATGTCTCTACACATGAAATGAGCTACAATGAGTTAAATGAATACTTTGAATATGAATTTAAAAATATAACAGAAGGTTCTTATAAATATAAATTCATTGTAACTATGAAGGATGGACAAGTTATAGAAACGGACGAAAAGACAATAGATTATAAGGAATTATCTATTGGCAGCGATATAACTCTATCAAAGGATAGCATTAATTATGATGAAAATACTGTTCTAACAGTTGAAGTAAAAGGTAATGACGCTAAGAAGGAAAATATAAGAGAAATTTATATGGATTTATCTGAATTAGGTGGTTCTAATAAGGGATTAATGAATTTAGATTTATTATCTGATAATAAAATTTCTCAAACAATTGCTGTAAAAGATAGTGTAACAACAGGTGTTAAAAATATTCCTGTAGTAATTGTTGATAAAAACGGAAAAGAGCATATAGCTAATGTTGAAATAACTGTTAACTCAAAGGTTGGAATTGGACCACTAGATTTTGGATTCGATGAATCAAGAATTTACTTTACAGTTACAGATAGATTCTTCAATGGAAATACTAGTAATGATGATCCTAATGGTATTGGATATGATAAAGAAAATCCATTTACTTATCATGGTGGTGACTTAAAGGGATTAACAGAGAAGGTTTCATATTTAAGTGACTTAGGAATTAATACTATATGGATATCTCCAATTGTTGAAAATACTGACTTTAACCAACAATTCTCAAGCAATGGTAGTCAATACTCATATCATGGATATTGGGCAAAGGACTTTGAAACTTTAGATCCTCATTTTGGTACAATGGAAGAATTACATGAATTAATTGATACAGCTCATGAGCACGGTATTAAGATAATGGTTGACGTTGTATTAAATCATGCTGGTTATGGTATGAAGGAAAAAGAGGCTAATAGTAACGCTAGTAACTATCCAACAAATTCTGATAGAGAAAAGTTTGAAGGTATGTTTAGAGAAGTTGCAGGTAGTGATTTCGTTACTGAAGAGTTAAGTGGATTACCAGACTTTAAAACCGAAGATCCAGAAGTAAGAGCTAAGATTATTAAATGGCAAACTGACTGGATTGAAAAATCTAAGACTGAAAAAGGTAATACTATTGATTACTTCAGAGTTGATACTGTTAAGCATGTTGAAGATGCAACATGGAAGCAATTCAAAAATGAATTAACTAATATTGATCCAGAGTTCAAGCTAATAGGTGAGTACTATGGTGCTGATATTAATCAAACAGGAAACCAATTAGATAATGGTCAAATGGATGCATTATTAGATTTTGGATACAAGAATTATGCTAGAGATTTTGTAAATGGTAAGCTAGAAGAAGCAACTGAATATTTTAATAACAGAGCCGATAAAATTGATAATACTAATTTACTAGGTCAATTCTTAAGTAGCCATGATGAAGATGGTTTCTTAGAAACTATTAATGGAGACTTAGGAAAGCAAATGATTGCAGCATCTCTTCAAATAACTGACAAAGGAATTCCTGTAGTTTATTACGGTGAAGAGCTTGGTATGACAGGCAAAAATGGCATGGAAAATGGTGATGCTAATCGTTACGATATGGAATGGAGCAGATTAGAAGATGAAACTTACAATAAAGTTTATGAGCATTATAAGAAGCTTTTAAATATTAGAGAAGACTATTCTTTATTATTTGCTAAAGGAAATAGAGAAACTATAGCTGTTAGTAATGCTGATAAGTATTCAGTAGTTGAAAGAAACTATGGAGATACAAAAGCAATTATCGCATTAAATACAAGCGAAGTACCACAAACTGTTACAGTTAAACTTAACTCAGAAGATACAGCTATTGAATTAATAGATGTATACAACGATAAAGGGGTTGTTGCTGAAGATGGAGTACTAGAAATAGAAATTCCAGCAATGTCTGACGGTGGTACAGCTATATTAATTGCTGAAGATGATTCTGTAGAAGTGGTAGTTCCAGTAACTGGAGTAACTCTTGATAAAACAGAAGCTACATTAAAGCTTAAAGATACAGTTAAGCTAAATGCTATTATAAACCCAAGTAATGCAACTAACCAAGATGTTATTTGGACATCAAGTGATGATAAAGTGGTATCAGTTGATGAGCTTGGAAATGTAACAGCATTAGCTGAAGGTAATGCAATAATAACAGTTGAAACTGTTGATGGTGGATATAAAGCTACATCCAATATTAAAGTAGTAGCTTCTGAAACTCCTGGCGATGGCGATAATAATGGAGGTAACAACGGAGATAACAACGGAGGCAATAATGGAGATAGTGATGACGATGAAGTTATTGTAAAACCAGAAGAGGACAAAGATGAAAATAGCAATAATGATAACGGATTACCTGAAACAGGTGGAGTAAACTCAGGCTTCGTTATTATCATAGGTCTAATCATTGTAGCTTCAGGAGTAATATTCTTATTAAAGAAGAAAAAATCAAACTAAAACAAATTTATAATTTAGAAGTTCTTTTATTGGAGTGTTAAAAGCTAAGTATAAGCCCTGTGCAGTAATGCACAGGGTTTTTTTATTGCAGATAAATATCTAAATTCACATGTAAAAAGTTGTAAAAAACAATACCTTAATTGATAAAAAATATATTAATTTCTAGAATATAAATGGAAGGTATATTTAATAAAGGAAATAAATGTTATATAATGTTAATTAAGGATAATATTTCAAATTAGATGGGGAAAATGAATAGTCTATGGGAGGGATGTAGAGATGTGGACGGCGTTTAATTCTTTGAAAGAAAGGTATGAAGAGATTTTAAAGCGATATAATGATAATACTGTAAAAACAGAAAGTGAAATAGAAGATATTTATAAAGAAGTAGTTAATGACATTAAAAGAATAAATCTATTGAAATTAACAGGACTAAAAATTCATATAAATAAGTATTTAAAAAATATGAAGTATTTAGAAGTTGATATAAATGAATCTATATCACTTAAAGAGGAAAGTATTGAAAGAGCAGAATTAATTAAGACGGAGTATCCTAATTTTTTTAGTTTTTTAGGGTTTAGTAGTAAAAATCCTATTCAGAAGATATTATATATGACTTTCAGGATTAAAAAAGTTGAAGATGAAGTTATAAACTTTGGAAAGGAAGTAGATGACATAATATATAGGAGAGAATTATTAGTTATTTATAATAGATTAATGAGGGATGAAGTAAGAGAATTAAGAAAATCTATAGAGGAATTATTAAAATATATTGATAAGATTGAAGGACAATTTACTATATATAAAGAGGATATATTACTTTCTAAAGAGAAAGATGGAAGCTTTAATAAGAAAAAGCTCAGTTGGGAATGTGGAATGGTATTCTACAGATATAGTGAGTTTATAGAGATATTGATGGAAGTAATTAAGAGTAGGTATAGCTCTTTAGAAAATGAAATAAGTAAGGGTAAAGAAATTATTAGTAGGATAGATAATCTAATTGGTAGGTTTAATAGGAGTGAATATATTGTTAAATATTAGGATGTTAAAGTGGTAAGCATGAGCTTACCACTTTTATTTTTATGCAGATTAAAAGTAAGGTAATAATTTTATAAATAATTTTAACTGGAATATTTAAGTGTATTTAACAAAAAATTTATCAAGTTTAACATAATATTGTATAATCAATTAGTAAAACTATTGGTTCATTTTTTGCACATTAGGATGCAATTAAAAATCTTTTGTATTTGTATAAGATAAATTAAAATTAAGATGTAAACAATAACAGAAAAGGTTTTAAATGAATAAAAGCCAATGGTGTTAGTAAATTAGGGGGATGAAAAATGAGGGAATTAGATATAATCAATGAGCTCATCGAAGCTAATGATTATTTATCTATAGATTACTTTATAAATAAGTATTCTATTTCAAAAAGAACATTACAAAATGATTTTTCTTACCTAGTGAATATTACTAAGGCAAAAGGATTTCATTTAACGCAAAAAAGAGGTAAAGGATATTTATTAGAGGTAACAGATGAAGGCAAGTTTAATAGCTTTCTTAATGAATTAAAGAGGTTAGCTGATAAACCTAAAATTACTGTAGAGAATATAGTTGGATATTTGCTTGTAAGTGATAATTATACAACTATGGATAATTTAATAGATGTATTTAATTCAAGTAAATCTTTAATTAATGGATTTAAGTCTGAAGTAGATAGGTATATTAGTAAATTTGATTTAAAGATAGATAGAAAAGCTCATTATGGTATGAAAATAATTAATCCTTTAATAAATAGAAGAGAACTTTTAGTTAAATTGTATCTTAAGGATAATCGCATTGTTAAAGAAGAAGTCAATAGAGTTGTTGATGAGAGATTTGTTTCTATACAAGATTCTTTAATAGATACGCTTAAAAGTAGTAATTTAAACATAAATTATGTTGAGTTAAAAGAACTAACTGCTTGGTTGAAGGTTACAATTTTTATCCACACAAGGTTGAATACAGATATTATTGATAACAGTGATTTATCTTTAGTAAATAGTATACAGGAAAAATTTAAGGTTGGAGTTAGTTATGAAGATATAGAAGAGTTTGGAAGATTAATTAAAGCTAAAACAAGAAGCAATGAGCAAAACTCTATATATTTAGAAAAGTTAGCAATAGATATTGAAGAGTTTCTAATCAATATTGATAAAGAGAATAATACTTCTTTCAACCAAGATGAAGACTTTAAAAAATTATTAATAACTCATATTGGTTCCTTAATTAATAGGTTAAGCTACAAGATATCATATACTAATCCAATTATTGATGAGTTAGCAATTAAGTATCCAATCATATTTAATATTGCAATAGCATTAGGGAATATGCTCAAGGAAAGATACGGAATAGAGCCTACTCGTGATGAGATAGGATTTATAGCAACTCATTTTGCAGTTCATATGGAAAAAGAGATTATATATAAACTAGGCAAGTATAACAAAATTGCTATAGTTTGTTCATCTGGAGGGGGAAGTGCTTACCTGATAAAGCTTAAGATAGGTAACCTTTTTGGAAATGCTAATATAGAAACTTTCTCAATTTTAGAGATGAAGGAGCTAGAAGAGTTTAATCCAGATATAATTTTCTCCATAAGTGAGTTAAATACTAGTTTAAAAGTACCTTTGATATATATTAAGGAGCTTTTAGATGATTATGATATTTTAAATATTAAACAATTAGTTATGTTTGAAAATTTTAATGAAGCTTTTGTTGATAAAACTAAAGAGTATTATTTAAAAAGATTTTTTGATCCTAATTATTTTTCTATAGAGGATTCTTGTGAGGATTATATTGAGTGTCTTACCAGAATGTCTAAGGAGATAGAGGAAAGTGGTATTGGTGGAGAGGATTACTCAAAGTATGTACTAAAGAGAGAGGAATTTTCGTCTACTATATACCTTAATGGAATATCAATACCTCACCCTATAGAAATGCAGGCAAATAGGGATTTAATTTCTGTAAAGATATTAAAAAATCCAATACTTTTTAATAATAAGAAAGTTTCAATAATATTTATGGTTGCCCTTAAAAAGGATAATTTAGAGTTCAATAAGGGCATAACAAATGATTTATTTGAGATAATGAATAATCTTGAAATGGTGCAAAGTTTAATTAAGGTTAATAGCTTTAAGGAATTTATAGCGCTAGTAAGTAAGTAGGTGTAAAGATGGTAGATATTAAACTATTAAAGGATCTGTGTAATGCAGATGGAATAGCATCAAACGAACAAGAGATAAGAGATATATTAATTGAAGATATAAATGGACAAGTTTCCTTTGATGGAATTGGAAGCATGATAGTTAACCATAAGGGCGTTGGACCTAAGCTTATGTTCTGTGCCCATATGGATGAGGTTGGCTTTATGGTTAGACATATTAGCGATATAGGAATGTTGCACCTTATGCAGATAGGTGGAGTTAAGGACTCTGCAAAGAGCTTTCAAGCTGTTAATGTAACACTGGAAGATGGGAAGAAGCTAAGAGGACTAATGAATTGTTCTTATGACGATAATCATAAGGTTAAGGATGTTTATGTTGATATTGGCTTAAGCTCAAGAGATGAAGTTTTAGAAGCTGGAGTTAACATAGGTGATATAGTTTGTTTTGCTAGTAATAGTGAGATGATAAATGAGAATGTGTTAATGGCAAAGGCGCTTGATGATAGAGTTGGCTGTTATATATTAAAGGAAGTTGATAAGAGGCTTAAGAGTATAAATCACAATAATGATGTGTATCTAAGCTTTACTAGTTCAGAAGAGGTTGGAACTAGAGGGGGTAAGTGTACCACTGATATAGTAAATCCTGATGTAGTTTTTGCTATAGATGTTGCTTGTGCACCAGACTTAGTAAGAAATTATACTAATCAGCGTCAACTTTCAAAGGGATGCATGATAGTTCATTATGATAAAACTATGATTCCAAATAAGAAGTTTTTAAAGTTTATTAAGGATGTAGCTGTTGAAAATAATATTAGCTTTCAATGTGACATGTTTAGTGGTGGAGGAACTGATGCAGGTAGTGCTCATTTAGTTAATGGAGGAAAGCTAGCTATAGTTTTAGGAATACCTCTGAGGTACTGTCATGGAAGTTATTCGATGGCAGATTTAAGAGATGTAGAAGAGTTAGTAGAATTAATCATTAATATTATAAAAAGATTAGATGTAGAAAAATACGAAGTTATATCCAGTTACTTGTAGGAGGTATAAAAAATGAATGAATTAGAGATGCAAATAATGCAGATTATAGGATCTGCTGGGGAGAGTAAAGCAAAGGCTTTTCAAGCTTTAAAAAAGGTTAAAGAAAGAGATTATGAAGCTGCTAGAGCGTTAATGGAAGAAGCAAGGGAAATAGATCTTGAAGCTCATAATGCTCAAACAAAATTAATTCAGGCTGAACTTTCTGGAGATGCTGAGACTAAACCAATGGTGAGTTTACTTATGGTACATGCTCAAGACCATTATATGTCTTCACAGCTATCTAGAGATTTAATAGAAGCATTAATAGAAGTATTTGAATCAAGGGAGGAGAAATAAAATGAGAATTGTATTATGTTGTGCTGGGGGATTTTCAACTACCATGTTAATGAATAACATGAAGAAAACTGTACATGAAAGTAAAAAGTTAAATGATGCTGATTTTGAGTTTACAGCTGTACCTGTAGATTTATTAAAGCAAGAAGTAGACAATTGTGACGTACTAGTTGTAGGACCACAAATTGCACATAAGCTAGATTATATTAAAGAGATAATTGGGGACATTCCATACATTGTTATTGATCAAGATACTTACGGGAAAATGGACGGAGCAACATCTTTAAAGATGGCTTTAATAGCTCATAAAAAAGCAGAGCTTGCAAAGAAAAAGTAGCATAAAGGGGAAGTAAAATAGGTGATTAAATATTTAGTTTTTAATCATTAAAATATAGGAATTTAAGGGGAGGAAATAATATGTTTGATAAATTCGAAAATTTTATGAATAAGTGGCTAACGCCTCTTGCTCAAAAAATGGACAAACAGCCACATTTAAGTGCAATTAAAAAGTCAATGGTTGCAATGACGCCAATACTTATCATAGGAAGTTTATGTTTAATACCAGAAGCTATAGCAAATATGATTGGAGAAACAAATCCAATATCCCAATTTATTTTAACTAATATGGATAATTTTTATCTACCATTCTACCTAACTATAGGAATGATGGGATTCTATGTTTGTTTATGTATTACTTATTTCTTAAGTGAGCACTATAAATTATATGTTCCAGGTGCAATGATTCTTGGAGCAGTAGGGTTCCTTTTATTAGTATTTAGCTTTACTGAAGATGGCGGTATGGTTATAAAATACATGGGAACTAAAGGTTTATTTATGGCAATGATATCAGGAATATTAGCTGTTGAACTATATAGATGGTGTAAGAAGAAAAACTTCACAATCCGTATGCCAGAAAGTGTACCTGATTTCGTTTCTAGATCTTTTGAATTAATTCCTACAACTGTAATTATAGTTGGTACGTTTATGGCTATAAGATTATTAAGCTTAGCATTTTTTGATGTATTACCACCAGAAATATTAACTCAATTCTTATCACCATTAGTAGGATCATTAGATAACCCTTGGACATTTGTATTTATAACTTTCCTTGGATGTACACTATTCTTCTTCGGTATTCATCCATCAGTATTATCACCAATAACTGCACCAATAGCAGCTCAATTCTTAGCTGAAAATATTGAAGCTATGCAAGCTGGTCAAGCATTACCACACTTCTATACTGGTGGTATGACAAGTGCCTTTGCTAACTTTACAGGAACAGGTGTTACTTTTGGATTAGTATTCTGGTGCTTATTATCTAAGAATCAAGCTAATAAAAGAGTAGGTCAAGTTTCTTTAGTACCAGCGTTATTTGGTATTAATGAACCAATATTATTTGGTGCACCAATAGTATTAAACCCAACATTCTTCTTACCATATGTTATTGGTGGAACAATTTTAGGTACATTCCCAGCATTCTTAATGAAAGCTGGAATCTTAGCAAAACCAATATTTAATCCACCATATGTTGGAGTATTCCTAGAAGGATTCTTAGTAAATGGACATTGGTTAACTATTGTTGTTAATGCACTACAAATGATTGGATCAATTCTTATTTGGTATCCATTCTTCAAGTTATATGAAAAACAAAATCAACTTAAAGTAGAAGATAAGCAAGATTCTAAAATTTCAGAAGAAGATTTAGCATTATTAGATGATTTAGATTTCTAAAAATTAAGGCAAGCGTAATGCTTGCCTTTTTGTACTAGGAGGAAATATGGCAAGACATTTAGAGAAAATAAGGGATTTGATAGAAGAGCTAAGATTAGATGGTATATTAATAAAATCAAAAACAAGTAAAAAATATTTAGATACTTTAACTGGAAGTGGAGTACAAATATTAATTACTAGAGATAATTCTTATGCAATTTTAGATGGAAGATATTTATCAGAAGCAAGAGAAAGACAAGATGAGTTAAAAATAATTGAAAATACACCTGCTAAAAGCAATAAATCTCACTTTGATGTTGTAAATGAAATTTTTAAAGAATTTAATTATTCTAAGTTAGGAATAGAAGCTAGTAGTTATTCTATTTCTGATTATGAAAAGCTAAAAAAGTATTATTTTACTGTTACTTTAGTTAATGAGGAAATAAATGAAGCTAGAATAATTAAGGATGAATTTGAAATTGATATATTAAAGGAAGCTTGTAAGATTACTGACCAAGTATTTGCTGATGTTTTAAAGCATATTAAAGTAGGAATAAGTGAAAATGAAATAAATGCATTAATACATTATTATGCTTTAAAGGCTGGTGCAAGTAAATTATCATTTGAGCCAGTAGTAACTTCAGGACCAAGAACTGCACTGCCTCATGGAAGACCTACTGATAGAAAAGTTCAAGCTAATGAACCTATAATGATTGATTTTGGAATAGAGTATAAGAATTATCAGTCTGATATGACTAGAATGGTGTTCGTGGGACAACCTTCCAATGATATGATTAATATATATGAAATTGTGAAGAAGGCTCAACAGGCTGGAGTAGATGAAATAAAATCTGGAGCTTTAGCTTCAGAAGTTGACTTTGTTGTTAGAGATATAATTGAAAAGGCTGGTTATGGTGAAAACTATAATCATGGACTAGGGCATGGTATAGGTATAGGAGATGGATGTGAGTATCCATTTTTAAATCAAAACTCAAAAACTATTTTAAAGGATAATATGATAATGTCTTGTGAGCCAGGCATATATGTAGAAGGCTTAGGTGGAGTTAGGATTGAAGATGATGTGTTGATTTCAGGGGGAAGAGGTATACCGTTAAATCAAACTACAAAAGATATGATAATTTTGGAGGTATAGTATATGAAGCATAATTTTGATGAGGTTCATAATAGATTAAATACTTATTGTACACAGTGGGATTATATTCAAGATCGTTTTAATAAGGCAGATTTAATTCCATTTTCAATATCTGATACTGATTTTACAGTACCAGAGCTTGTATATAATAAGTTAAATAAAGCCCTAGAGCATCAGATATATGGATATTCAAGGTGGAATCACCATGATTATAAAGGCTCAATTGCAGGATATTTTAAAAGAAGATTTAATAGCTATGTAGATGAGAAGTGGGTAATTTATTCACCTTCAGTAATGTATTCTGTTTCACTTTTATTAAGACTTTTAAGCAAAGATAAAGATAAAATAGGTACCTTTAATCCTATGTATGATGCATTTATAAATGTTATCGAGCAAAATAATAGAGAATTAGTAAGAGTTGAACTTCATGAAAAAGAAGGAGAATTCTTTATAGACTTTAATGAATTTGAAGAAAAGGTTAAAGAATGTAAAGTATTTTTACTATGCTCACCTCATAATCCAACAGGTCGTGTGTGGACTAAGGATGAATTAGGAAAGATTGTAGATATATGCAAGAGATATAATGTAAAGATAATAAGTGATGAGATTCATGCTGACATAGTAATGCCAGGACATAGGCATACTCCTATAATTGATTACCTTACAACTTATAATGAAATATATCTAGTATCTTCAGGAAGTAAAACTTTCAATTATCCAGGATTAATTGGCTCTTATGCTATAATTCCTGACGATAATATAAATGATTTATTTATACATCAAACAAGAACTAAGGATTTCTTAAACTCAGTAAGTATTTTAGGGATGTACGCTACAATGGTTTCTTATAATGAGTGTGATTACTATATAGATGGATTAGTCCAATATATAAATAATAATATGGATTATATAGAAAACTTTATTAAAGAAAACTTTAAGGATATAAAATTCAAAAAACCAAATGGAACATATTTAGCTTGGATAGATTGTAGAGAGTTACCATTTACAGCAGATCAGATTCAAGATGCCCTAGTAAACATCGGTGGAGTAGGGATAATGAAAGGCGAAGTATATGGTAGTGAAAAGTATCTAAGATTAAATTGTGGTTGTCCTCTTTCTAAATTAAAGGAAGGGCTTGAAAGATTTAAGAAAAGTATTGATTATCTTTATAATAGTAATAGATAAATTTAAGAGATATATGTAATTAGGAAAAATGCAACAACTTATTAAATAAAAATCTCTACTAACTTTTTAAAAGATTAGTAGAGATTTTCTTATGTTAATTGATTTTAGGGGCTAATTTATTTTTTTGCACTTTCTAATGCTGATTTAACAGCATCTATTATTGCATTTGATGTTACTGTTGCACCAGTAACTGTATCTACTGATAATGATTGCTCTGAAACAATTGCAGTAGGGACTTTTTCTAAAGCTGGATCAGCTAATCCTTCAGTTTCTAAATGTTCTAAAACAGTAACTTCTTTTATTGAGGTTTCATCTACAACAACTGAAACTTTTAAGTCTCCACCGTTACCTTTTGCAGTACCTTCATAAGTACCTGGGTTGAATGAGAAAGATTCAGCAGTAGCTTCTTCTTTTTCTTCAGTAGTATTTTCAGATACAGGAGCTTTAGGACCGTTTTTGATGTAGTCAGAAGCACTTGCACCTGCGATTCTACCCCAAGTTATAGCATTCGAAATAGTGAATCCCATATATGCAGAGTTTGCAGAAACTTCACCACAAGCAAATAATCCATTTAATACAGTGCCATCAGCTTTTAATACTTCAGCATTTTCATTTCTGATAACTCCACCATAAGTTATGATATGAGCAGGAGCTATAGCAACAGCATAGTAAGGTGCTTCTAATTGAGTTAAGCCAGCAGTTCTCCTAAAGTCAGCATCTACACCGTTAGTAGCAGAAGTATTCCAAGCATCAACAGTAGCTTTTAATGTTGATGGATCTAAGTTCATTTTTGAAGCTAGATCTTCAACAGTATCAGCAGTAATATATTCTAAGTCTAAACCTCTTTTAGATTTAGTTTGTTCTAAGCCTTTTGCATCAGTAATTGCCCAAACATATGGCATATCATCTTTTTTCATTTGATCCCATATTGGTTGATTTAATTCTTGACTCATAAATCCAGCAGCTTTTTCATCCATAAATCTTTTTGCATCAGCACCAACAAATATTAAGCTATCAGCTTTTACATAAGCACTTACAGAAGCAGTAGCTGAATTACCATTCTTTTCTGAAAGTATTTCGTAATCTTTTAATACAGCCATTAAGTGATCAGTATGTCCAATTGCAGCACCTACATCACTACCCATAATTAAACCATCACCAGTATTCCCAGCAAATCCAACAGGTAACATTCCTTGATAAGAAGGGTTAAGCAATCCAGGTAGATCTTTATTACCAGCATATCCACCAGTAGCTAAAACTACAGCTTTAGCTTTAATTTTAAGCTCTTTACCTTCGTTTTCAACAATAGCTCCAGTGATATTTCCATTATCATCTTTTAAAAGTTTAGTAGCAGGAGTTTCAAGCATAAGCTCAACATTATTATCTTCTAAAGCCTTTTTGAAAGGTTCAACTATAGCATTTCCTCCACCAGTCATAACGTGCATCATTTGAAGTGGTCCATATCCAACTCTTATTTCTTCATCAAATGGAACGCCAACAGTATCTATTAACCAATCTATAGATTCTCCAGATTTTTCTACAGTTATAGAAGCTAATTTTGGATCTAATCTATAAGTAGCATTTCCCATTAAAATATCATATAGTTCCTCTTTAGTTACATTAACTCCAAGCTTTTTAGCTATTTGAGTATCGTAACCAGCAATAACACCTTGAGATAGAGCGGTTACTCCACCAATTGAAGATAGTTTTTCAACTACTAATATATTTTCAGTTCCATTAGTAGCAGCTTCAACAGCGGCAGTTAAACCAGAACCGCCAGCACCGATTACTAATAGATTTACTTCTTTATCCCATTCAGAAGAAGATTCAGTTGTAGCATTATTACCGTTTACAGCTGAGTTATTGTTTGATGTACAAGCAGCTAAAGATGTCATCATACAAAGTGATAATAAAATAGAAGCTTTTCTTAAAAATTTATTCATTATGTATTCCCCCAGTTTTTTATATTTAAAAATAACTTTTGTTAATATATTTATAGTTGCAACGTATAAAATAGTTAAAATATTAACCTTATCCTTATTATAACAAGATAAAATGCTCTAAAACTTACATTTATTGGGGCGAAACTATCAAAAATTTGGTATAATTAAAGAGGTTTAAAAGTAGTTAATGGGAGGATTATCTATGGATATAATCAATAATAAGGTTTTTGTTCAAAAATTAACAATTGAGAATAGGCAAGTATTTATACCAAGAAGTGATTTTTATAAAATAATATACATTGAAAATAATAAATATATTATGGAAGATAATAATGAAACTTTTTCAGTAGAAAAGGATGACTATGTTGTATTAGAAAACGATAACTATCTTAAAATAAAGGTTGATAATGAAGTTAATAACAAAGGTGAGATTATTTTAATTTATATTCACCCAGAATATGTTAGAAGTATATCATCAGAAGAGTGCAATTTGGAAACTTGCTTTATTGAAGCAAGAGATAGCAATATTAGAATAGTTCGAGCTAGTAGTGAAGTATATATGTTAATAAAATCCTTAACTACTAGATTAATATGCTATGAAAAAATGGAGGGCTTTGGGAAAGAGGAGATTTTAAGGGCTACATTAATAATACTCTTAGCTATTACTAATAGAGGATATATAGAAAGTAGATTAAATAAAAAGAGAATTTATGACAAGCTAGATATTATAGATGATATTTTTATTTACATAAATACCCATATGTCTGAAGAGATTACATTAGATGATTTAGCAAGAGAGTTTTTTATGAATAAGTTTCATCTTTCAAAAATATTTAAAGATGCTACTAATATGACTATACATAGCTGTATTTTAAAGAGAAAATTATCTTACTCAAAAGAGTTAATAGAAAAAAACATTCCTATAATTGAGGTATATTCTAAATGCGGATTTGGAGGATATACTCACTTTTTTAGAGCTTTTAAAAAGGAGTTTGGAATGACGCCAAGACAGTATTATCATAAGGCTGTTAATTCAAAAAAATAATAAAAGGCCTCTAAGTGTTAATAGAATGCACTTAGAGGTTTTCATATTTCAATTTATTATTCTTTGGTGAAGTAAAGAGCAACTTCACCATCAGTAATTAAAATAATAGTATTCTTATTTGTAATAGTTCCTGCATTACATTTCCTATTACAATTAATATTCTTATAAACTATGTCAGCATTTTGATCTAATACTATTATTGCAGAATCTTTATCAGTATTTAAAAATTGAAACTGTAGAGCATAGGAGCTTTTATCAGCTGGACTTAGTTTATAAATTCCTTCTTTATAAACTGCATTAATAGGATGAATAGGAACATCGGCATGAGCAGTTAATATAATAAAATTTAAAACTATAATTAATGAAGATAGTAAGATAAAAAATCTTTTTTTCATATAATCACCTCAATAATTAGTATTTCTGTTTTATTTATTAATTACTCAAAAATTTATTAAATATGTGAAATATGTCCCTCTAAGGTAGAAGCAAATAATGAAGTTACCTTAGAGGTGTTTTAAATAATTTATAGGTAAACTTGTTTATAATTAAAGGGTAGTGGTATATAATAAAGGTAAAGTAGTAGTAGCTGCTAAATATGAATTTAGATAAAGTTATATTAAATGAGATAATAGAGATTTCTAAAAAGCATAGTGAAATAAATAAAGTTATTTTATTTGGATCAAGGACTCGTGGAGATAATGGAGATAGAAGTGATATAGATTTAGCTATATATTGTGAAAAATCCATATCTGATTTTATAGAAGATATTGAGAATAATACTACTACATTATTAGAATTTGATTTTTCAGATATGAAATCAGTTAATGATGAGTTATTCATAGAGCAAGTTAATAAGGAAGGTATTATTATATATGAGAAGTATTGAGTTTAAATATAATAATTTAAAAAGGCTTATGTTAATAACTTAATTTCAGATGATAAAGTGTGGATTAATCTTTTAGAAGATAGAAACTCAACATCTCATATATATAATGAAAATTTAGCTGATGAAGTAGCTAATAGAATTGTAAAATATTATGTTGATGCTATTGGTGAATTAGTAGATAACTTAGAAAAATTAATGTGATTTTAATATGGAAATTAGAAATATACAGGGATAAGTTTTATGTATAAGCATGAGATTTATCTCTATTTTTATTGAAGGTAAATTACGCTTATGCTATAATTCACCTAGATTGATAATAAAAGAAAAAAGGGTTGATATATATGAATAAAGGGGCACCATTATACATAACGGTAATGGAAGTTATAAAAGAAAAAATAATAAATGGAGTTTATAAGATAGGTGATTTGATACCTACAGAAACAGAATTGGAAAGAGAATTTGAGGTTAGTAAAATAACTATAAGAAAAGCTATCGAAATGCTAGAATCTGATGGGTATGTAGTTAAAAGAAGTGGAAAAGGAACAACTGTTATAAGCAACAGTATTTTTAACAAATTATCTAAAGGAGAGTCATTTTCAAATATATTAAATAAAGAAGGTTTTCAAGTAAGGAAAGAGAAGACTGAAATAGAAAAGATAGATCTTGAACCTCAAAATGAGATGTATAAACATTTTGGAGATAAGTGTTATAAGATTAAAAGAGTATATTATTTAGACGGAAAGCCGTATATACATTTTATTCACTATGTTCCATCATCAACAATGATAGAGGAAAATACTGATGGAAATGATTTATCAGTTTACATGGCACTTTATAAAAGTGGTCTATATATAAATAAATTCCATGATGAGTTTTTTATAGACTATCCGTCATTAGCTGTGCTTGAAGAGCTAAACTTGACTGAAGGGCCATTACTTGGAAGAAAGAGAAAAACTCTTAATAATAAAGGTGAAGTAATTGAGATATCAATTGCAGAATATAATACTAAAATCCATAATTACGTAATTAATTATTATGTATAGATAAGAAAGATGTTTCAGAATAAAAAGTGAAGCATCTTTTTTATTTTATACCTATGTAAACATTTTAAAAAAATATAACATTATAATGTTTACAATAAAACATTATAATGTTATAATCGTTTTGTAATCATATTTAATAAAGTGAGGGAAAGAGGATGGAAAAATTATTAACCTGGATTGATTCTAAGTTAATGCCAGTAGCGTATAAGCTTAGTAATCAAAGACACATGAGTTCAATTAGAAAAGGTATAGTGGCAACTTTACCACTAACAATTGTAGGGTCATTTTTTGTTATATTATTAAACATACCAATAGATGGGTATGCAGAATTTATTGCACCATATAAAAGTATAATAGATGTACCTTTTAGATTTACTGTAGGTATCTTAGCTTTATATGCATCATATGGAATAGGTGCAGCACTTTCAAGATCTTATGAGCTTGATGAAGTGAGCGGTGGTATGCTTGCAACAGTAGCATTTCTTATTTCTTCAATAGTACCAGTTCAGGTTACTGAAGCTGTTGAGGGAGTTATCGGAACAGGAAGATATTTAAATATTGCTAATTTAAGCTCTTCATCTTTATTTGGGGCTATTGTAGCTTCAATAATAGCAGTTGAAATTTATAGAATAATGAAGCAAAGAAATATAACTATAAAAATGCCAGATGGAGTACCTCCAGAGGTTACAAATTCATTTATGGCAATGACACCAGCACTAGTAGTAATACTTTTATTCTGGGTTATTAGACATTTCTTAAATTTTGATATTAATTCGGTAATAAGTTCTTTATTAATGCCTTTAAAAGATATATTAGCTGGAAATAGCTTATTTGGTGGACTTTTAACTGTATTCTTAATTACATTCTTCTGGGTACTTGGTATACACGGACCAGCGATAATGGGACCTGTAATAAGACCTATATGGGATATGGCTATAGCTGAAAACATGGATGCATTTGCGTCAGGAGTAGCAGCAACAGAATTACCAAATATATTTACAGAGCAATTTTTACAATGGTTTATATGGATAGGAGGAGCAGGAGCAACTTTAGCACTTGTTGTATTATTCTTAACATCTAAATCTAAGTACTTAAAAACATTAGGAAAATTATCATTCTTACCAGGATTATTTAATATAAATGAACCAATAATATTTGGAGCGCCAATAGTTATGAATCCAATATTAGCAATACCATTTATATTAGCTCCAATGGTTATAACTACTTTATCATACTTCTTAACAGTATCAGATTTTATACCTATGTTAATGGCAAGATTACCATTTACAATACCAGGTCCAATAGCAGCTGTTATGAGTACTGACTGGTCTCTAATGGCTGGTGCACTTGTTATTGTAAACTTTGTAATATCAGTAGTTATATACTATCCATTCTTTAAGATGGTTGAAAAACAACAATTAGAAAAAGAATCAGAAAGTGATATTAAAGCTGAAATTGCTTAATATAGGAGGAAGGAAGGGGGTATCCCCTTCCTATAATAATTATGGTTAGAAGTTTTACATTTGTATTTATGATAATTTGCTTTTTTATAAGCAATATATTGTTAGAAAGAAGGTTTAAAAAGAACAAGCCTAAAATGAAGTTAGGTAAGGTTTTAGGTTTATGTGTCATATATGAATTTATATTACTTACAGTTGTAGTTTTAATACCTTCTCTATTTTTTGTTCTAATTTATGGAAGTATTATTATGGGGTCATTTATAACAGTATATTTTAGACATAAGCCGTCGATAGTAATGGAGGGATAAAGATGAATAGAAGATTAGGAATATCCATTTATCCAGAGCATTCTACTATGGATAAGGATAAAGAATATGTAGATTTAGCACATAAGTATGGATTTGAGAGAATTTTTATGTGTATGCTTTCAGTAGAAAAGCCTAAAGATGAAATTAGAAGAGAGTTTTCTGAAATAATAGGGTATGCAAAGGAAAGAGGATTTGAAGTTATTTTAGATATAGCACCTAATATATTTGATAAGTTAGGGATTTCTTATGATGATTTAAGTTTCTTCAATGAACTTGGAGCTAGTGGAATTAGACTTGACTTAGGTTTTGATGGAGCTAAAGAAGCAATGTTATCTTTCAATAAATATGGTATGAAGATTGAGATTAACATGAGTAATGATGTTGCTTATATTGATAACATAATGACTTATAAACCAAATACTCCATTTATATATGGATGTCATAATTTTTATCCTCAAAAAGGAACAGCTTTACCGTATGATTTCTTTGTTAAGTGTTCACAAAGATTTAAAAAATATGGAGTAAGAACAGCTGCATTTATAAATTCTCAAACAGCTGAAATTGGACCATGGAACATAAATGATGGATTATGTACATTAGAGGATCATAGAAGCTTACCGGTCGAGGTGCAAGCTAAACATTTATTTGCAACAGGATTAATTGATGATGTAATAATTGGTAATGCTTATGCAAGTGAAGAAGAGTTAGAAAGACTTTCTAAGGTTAATAGATACCAAGTGGAATTAGCAGTAGAGTTAGTTGATAATGTATCAGATGTTGAAAAGACTATAATATTTGATGAACAACACTACAGAAGAGGAGATATCACTCATGAAGTAGTAAGAAGTACAGAAGTAAGAAAAAAATATGGTAAATATGATATAAAAAATCATGATAATGATGTTATTTTCAAAAGAGGAGATGTACTTATTGGTAATAATGATTTTGGAAAATATAAAGGTGAGCTACAAATTGCTTTAAGAGCATGTGGTGATAACAGAAAAAATTTAGTTGGAAGAGTTAGAGAAGAAGAGAAGATTTTATTAGATTTTATTGAACCTTGGAGTAAATTTATTTTTGAAGAATATAAAAAAGGTAGTAAGAGTTAGATGATTATAAAAAATGGAAAACTAATAACAGACGAAGTAATAGATGTAGAAATAGTTGAAGGAATAATTACCAAGGTTAGTAAAGATATAGAGATAAATGAAAATGAAGAAGTAATTGACTTAAAGGGTGAAAAATATATTTCAGCAGGATGGATAGATGTTCATACACATTGTTTTAATAAGTACAAGCTATATTCAGATGATCCTGATGAAATTGGATATAAAAAAGGAGTAACAACAGTTGTAGATGCTGGAACTGTTGGAGCTGATACAGTTGAAGAATTTTATAATAACACAAGAGAAAAGAAGACCAATGTGTATTGCTTCTTAAATATAGCAAAGACAGGGATAGTAGAACAAGATGAGTTAGCTGATCTTTCAAGATTAGATAAAAATGCTTTAAAAGAAGCTTATAATAAGTATAGCGATTTTGTAGTTGGTATAAAGGCTAGAATGAGCAAAACAGTTATAGGAAATAATGGGATAAAACCATTAGATATAGCATTAGAAGCAGCAGAGGAAAATGATTTACCACTTATGGTTCATATAGGATCTAATCCTCCAGAACTTAAGGATGTATTTGATAGAGTAAGACCAGGAGATATGATAGCACATATATTTAATGGTAAGAAAAATGGAATATTAGATGAAAATGGTGAAATAAGAAATTTTGTTAAAGAAGCTTATAGCAATGGAGTAATATTCGATTTAGCTCATGGAACTGATAGTTTTAACTTTGGTGTTACAAAAAAGGCTTTTGATGAAAATATATACTGTCATTGTATTAGCACTGATATATACTGTAAAAATAGAATAAATGGTCCTGTATATGATCTTGCAACTACTATGAGTAAGTTATTACTTGTAGGATATACAAAAGAGCAGATAATTGATAAGGTTACTAAAGAAGCGGCTAAAGCAATTAGAAAAGATAATATTGGTGAAATTAAGGTAGGAGCAAAAGCTGACTTTACTATATTTACAATAGATAATATTGAAACTGAGTTAATTGATTCAAATAAAAATGTTAAAATTAGTAACGAAATCTTTAAACCGGTAGATGTTATAATAAATGGTAAGTATATAAAGCTTTAATTGGAGGATAGCATGGAAAATATTTATGAAAAGTATAATGTTAAAAAAGTAATAAATGCTTCTGGTAAAATGACTATATTAGGTGGATCTAGGGTAAGCTCTGAGGTTTTAGAATCTATGAATAGTGGAGCTGCAAATTTCTTTGAAGTTAAGGATCTATTAGATAAAACTGGTGAATATATAAGTGAATTATTAAATGTAGAGTCTGCTTATATTGTAGCTAGTGCTTCATCTGGAATTGCTCAAAGTATTGCAAGTACAATAACTGGTGATAATCTTTATGAAATACTTAATATCCACAATAAAAATAACAAAAAAAGAGAGATAATCTTACCTAAAGGACATAATGTTGATTATGGTACTCCAGTGCAAGTTGCAGTAGAAATGGGTGGAGGCGTAGTTGTTGAGGCAGGATATGCTAATGCGTGTAAGGTAGAGCATGTTGAAAGTTTAATTAACGAAAATACAGCAGCTTTATTATATATAAAATCTCATCATTGTGTACAAAAAGGTATAGTTTCAATTAAAGACTATGTTGCGCTTGGTAAGAAATATGATCTTCCAGTAATTATAGATGCAGCAGCAGAGGAAGATTTAAATGTTTATTATAATGAAGGTGCTGATTGTGTAATTTATAGTGGAACAAAGGCACTTGAAGGACCAACATCTGCTTTAGTGATTGGAAAAAAAGAGTTTATAAAAACTCTTAAAAACCAAAGCAAAGGTATTGGAAGAGTTATGAAAGTTGGTAAGGAAAACATCTTAGGGCTTACTAAGGCCATAGAATTATATGTAAATAAAAATAAGTTAACTTTAGATGAGCAAAGAGAAAGATTGAAAGATTTCAATGGTGTTCTTAATGGAATAGATGGAATTACTTCAACTTGTGTTCAAGATGCTGCAGGACGAGCTATTATAAGAGCTTTAATTAGCTTTGATGAAGATAAACTAAATATAAATGCTCTAGAAATTGCAGAAAAGTTAAAGACTGGTGATGTAAGAATTTACACTAGAGATTATAGAGCTAATGAAGGAAAAATCGAGATAGATATAAGAGATTTATCAGATGAAGAGTTAGAATTTATTTTAATTAGAATAAGAGAAATAGTTGGAAAGTAAGAGGAGAAATTAATATGAGTTTAAATGCAAATTTTTATAATAATAGAGTATGTTTAAATGTTTTAGCTAATTCATTAGAAAATGCAAAGGAAGTATATGAAGCTGCTGAAGGTCATGTTTTAGTAGGATTACTTTCAAAAAATTATCCAACAGTAGAAGCAGCTGTTGAGGATATGAAGATATATGCAAAAGAAATAAATAATGCAGTATCTGTTGGATTAGGTGCTGGAGATCCAAATCAATGGAAAATGGTTGCTGATATATCTAAGGAGGTTCAACCACAACACGTAAATCAAGTATTTACAGGTATCGGACATACTAGAGGATTATTAGGTCAAAATGAAACTTTAATAAATGGATTAATATCTCCATGTGGAAAGCCAGGATATGTTAAGATATCAACTGGGCCATTAAGTTCAAAGGAAGAAGCAGGGATAGTTCCAGTTAATACTGCTATTCAAATGTTAAAAGATATGGGATGTAGCTCAGTTAAGTATTTCCCAATGGGTGGATTAAAAACTAGAGATGAATATGAAGTAGTATGTAAAGCTTGTGCAGAATTAGACTTTATAATGGAACCAACAGGAGGAATTGACTTAACTAACTTTGAAGAAATAGTTAAGATAGCTCTTGATGCTGGAGTAAAGAAGGTTATTCCTCACGTATATACATCAATAGTTGATAAAGAAACTGGTAATACTAAAGTTGAAGATATAAAAGAACTACTTAAAATGGTGAAAAATATAGCTTAGTAAGAGGGATATAATGAAAATATTAGCATTTGGTGAAGTAATGATGAGGCTAATGCCTCCTGATTATAAGCTATTAACTCAGACAAACAATTTAGAATATTTATTTACAGGTACTGGAGTTAATGTACTATCCGGATTATATAGATTAGGTAATGAAGTTTATTTTTCAACAGTTTTACCTAAAAATAGCGTAGGATATGCAGCAGCTGATCATCTAAGAAAATTAGGTATTAATGATAAGTTAATCTCATTTAAAGGTGATCATATGGGAATGTATTTTCTAGAAGTTGGAGTTGGAAGAAGACCTTCAAAAGTAACTTATATGAATAGAAGAGAAAGTTCTTTTGGTAAGAGTAATATAGATGATTATGATATTGATAAGTTACTAGAAGGTAAGGATGCTGTACATATATGTGGCATATCTTTAGCTTTAAATTCTAATACAAGGAATTGTGCAAAAACTCTTGCTAAAGAAGCAAAGGAACGTGGAATAAAGGTTATATTTGATTGTAATTTTAGGCCATCTTTATGGAGTGATGATGAAAGGGAATTAGCAAAAGCTGAGTATATAGAGATGCTAAATCTTGCAGATATAGTTTTTGCAGGTGAAAATGATGCTGAATTATTATTAGAGATAGAGTGTCCACAAGAATTAAATGAAGAAGCAAAATTAGAGTATCTAATTGGAAAAATGAGAGATATTTTCTCAATAGACCTGATATTAGGAACAATTAGAAAAGGGCAGGGAGAAGAACAACAACTTCAAGGATATTTATTAAATAAGAATGGAATTAGATTTAGTAAGTTCTATGATCTTATAGTATATGATAGAGTTGGTGGAGGAGATGGCTTTGCAGCTGGTGCAATTCACGCTTTACTAAATAATTATAATGATGAAGATATTGTTGAATTTGCTACTTGTAGTGGGGTATTAGCTCATACGACTTATGGAGATAGTCCTATGGTTACTATTGATGATATTGAAAGATTAAAAAATGGAATATATACAGATCTGATAAGATAAGCAATATATTAAAATTAAATAAGGTTTCAAAATTAAAGGTTGGCAAATTGCCAACCTTTAATAATTTTAATTTAAAATGTATTTAAGAGTGTTTTGAATTTAAAAGTTGTGTCAATAATTTCAGTTGAAGGAGTTGATATAACTATGAAGAAGAAAACATTTTGGAGAGTTAAAGAAACTTATAATAGATTTAACCATGAATATAAAAAAGCAATAGTATTTGGAGAAGATAGGAAGTCTAATGCATATTTATATATGTTAGAAGAGAAAATTAGATTTTATATAAGGATGAATTAAAAACGTACATCTCATAACATTCCCCTTTTATATGTAAGTAAAGAAAGGTTGAACCAATGTAAATAATATATTAAAGTTGCTATAAAAGTATTTAAGGAAAAAAGAAAAGCGATACATTTACTATGCTACGCAAGTTTTATAAAAGATCTTCCAATAGTAGATTAAAGCAGTTTATGGTTTGATTTCATTGTGTTGGAGCTTTGGATAGTGGTACTGTATTTACAAAATATGTTATAATTAACTCGTAATCGTAATAAATTGCGAGTTAAAGTCAGTTTCATTACAATGATGGGAGTAGGATTAATGGATGATGAAAAAGTTCAGGAACAATTCAAAAGAGGTATAAAGTATAAGCGGATAGGATTTTTTATTATTCTCCTTGCTATTGTACCAATGGCAGTATTAGAGGGTTTAGTTAAATATATCTTAGCGATTATTATTTTGTCCATCGGATTTTATTTTCAACGTCAATATAAATGTTCATATTGTGGATATGTGTTTGACCCCAGACTGAAATCTAATGAATTAATATATTGTCCTAAATGTAGTAGAAAACTACAGTAATAGTGCATCATTTTAAACTAATGAGAGTTAATTAATAAAAATAATCTTTGAAAATTAAATAATACGGTATTTGAAGCCACATGTAAATAATGGTATTATTAAATTATATTGTAAGTGGTGAATTGGAATTGAAAGGGAGATATTAAATGATAGTATATAAAAATAAAGAAGAATTAAAAGGTGAAATTAAGAAAACGTATGAAAAATATATTTTAGAATTTGATAGCATTCCTGAAGATTTTAAGGATAAAAGGTATGAAGAAGTGGGTAGAACTCCTGCCGAAAATCTTGCCTATCAAGTGGGGTGGACAACTTTAATTCTAAAGTGGGAAAATGATGAAAGATCAGGATTAGAAGTCAAAACACCAACTGAAATGTTTAAATGGAACCAATTAGGTGAATTGTATCAATGGTTTACAGATACATATGCTCATTTATCTTTAAGGGAATTAAAAAATATGCTCGATAAAAATATTGATGATATTTATAAAATGATAGATATTATGACTGAGGATGAATTATTTAAGCCTCATAAAAGGAAGTGGGCTGATGAGGCTACCAAAACAGCGATATGGGAAGTATATAAATTTATTCATGTAAATACAGTTGCACCATTTGGGACTTTTAGGACTAAGATAAGAAAGTGGAAGAAATTAGCGTTATAAATCTGGACTTATCCAGTAGATAAAATAAACATAAAATTAATAATATTAAATTAGTCAAAATATCGTATTATCTTAAATAAATATACGATATTTTTTTATGCGCAATTCAAATATTATTATGAGTAATTTGAAATTATTACGAACTAATTAAGAAAGTTTGATCTTTGAAAATTGAATAGTACTGTATTTACAAAATATGTTATAATTAATTTATAATTGTATTAAATTGTGTTAGATAAATATGACATATAGGGGTAAGTTTTATGAGATGTCCAGAGTGTAAATCAAAATTTAATTTTGTAGATAGAATAAAATCTATGAATAATAAGCGTGGGGAAATACAATGTTTAAATTGTGAAAACACATTTGTAAAAGAAGCAAAATCAGGAAGACTACTAAATTCATTAGGATTTGGAATAATAGTATTCATAAATATATCCATAGGTTCACCATTAGTGCATAGATATTTTGAAAGTATTATATCAGGAGCATTAATAATAGGAGTTGCAACAGGAGTTATGTTGTTTATCTTTTTGTTTATAGCTCAAAATTGGTGGAAGTATAAAAAATATAATAGTGAGTTATAAAAGAGGAGTTGATTATATAACATGGATAATACTATAAAAAAATATAAGATTTATAATATTGTAGTAATTTCTTTAATTATTATTTGTTTCTTATCTTTTTATATTTTTAGTAAAGTTTTATTAGATTCAAAAAGGACTTCTCCAAGCAATATTTTATCTAGAGATATAAATGCTGATTTTTTTATTGTAAATAGAGAAATTTATATAAATGCAGAGGATGTTAAATGGATAAATGAATTGGATATTAATAAAGGTGAGCTAATAGGGATTATTAATAAAAGCAATGTGAAAGAAGAGTTTAAAAAGTGGAATTCTACAAAATTAGAAAAGGGGACAGAAATATACGAACTTGGAGGTAATATAAAAGAAGAATGGGGTGATAGGATATTACTTGCAAAAATAGATGAAGTATATATCCCATATTTTAGATATGCGACTAATATAAAATTAGATTAATATGAACAGTTTTATAAAATTAGTATGTGAAGAAATCAAAAAAGTTTACAATTTTAAATTATTATGAAGATTTGATAAGGTAAAGTTGGGTGACTAAATACGGAATACTTATATATGATAAACTTTTAAGCATATTATTGGTTTTAAATTTAATTTTCTTTGCTTGCTTAAATATATAATACCAATCACTATATTCATCTAACAGGGTATTAAGCTAAATTTTAAAATTGATTATAAATCAAACTCTACAAATTGACTTTATTTAGTCACAAATATAAAAATTGTAGCTAAAAAAATAAGTATTGCAGCACATAAACTCAATATAGTAACTACTTTATTTTTTTTCCAATTTTGAATAGCTTGAATCAACATTAGCGCACCAAGCAATGGTTCAAATACATATATTGCATCTTTCCAGATTCCTAAAATCTGAATAAACACCAATATTATTATGCTTATGGAACAAATATTACTCATTACATTAAGCGCTTTCTTATTTATTTGTTTTTGATTCCACATATCTCTACCCATTCCCATTATATCTCCTATATCCCCTTATTTATTACTCACAATATAATACATTGTCACGCTAAATTTTAAGATTGTTCAATTTTATTTTCTAACTTATCATAAAATTTATAAGTAAGATAATAACTATCTTAACCTTGCTAAAATAAAAAAATATTGATTTAACTTAATGATATCAATTTACAAATACCTTTTAAAATAATCCTTTGTTGTAACATACTTTATAAATCGTTCTGATTTTGTATCTATATCTTTCTTAGTAACACCTTGATATAAAATAATATCAACCATAATAGCCATTAATTTATTTTTATAATAATCATTGTCGTAAAGCTGATGGAAGCTTGGATTTACATACTCCGTAGTTCTCTCTATTATTACATCAAAATTGCCTACTAGGACATCTTCTATAATCACATCAAACTTATATTGAACAATATCTAAATCTAATTTACTTTTAGGCAGATTATTTATTACTTCTATATCCAATAGTAATTTATCCTCACCTCTATACTCAGCTGAATCAGTTCCTATAGTCTCTTGAAATAATAAAGGGAGCTTAGCATTTATAATATTATATTTACAAAATTTCAAAGTACGTTCATCTATTTCTTCTATAAGATCAGCATTATAATTTATAAGTAAATACTTTTCTAACTCATAAATTGTTTTATAACAGGGCTTTATATTATCTGTATTTATATTACTATTTTCTGAATAAAACTCCATACTTTTATCTCACTTTCTAATCTAATATAATTAATACATTTAAGATAACTAATTTTGCAATATTATTAACTCGTCTAAATTTAATAATAAGAATTAAAGCTATTGTTCTAAATCCTTGTTATATATTTCATACTTCCACCAATTTTGAGATATAAAATAGAATATAAATAATATAACTGCTACTATAAGGCTTATTATTAATGGTACTAATATACTGTTTTTAAAATATTGTCTTCCTAATGATGAACCTATAAGCGAAGATATAAAAATTAATACACCAGTTACTAGTGAGCTTACTAGCCTTCCTGAATTCTTTTTTCTAACAAATATATTTTTACAATTTCTGCACTGTATCTTACTGTTCTTTCTATTCATAGATTTTATTCTATCTATATAATTAAAGTTTGATTTACATTCTGGGCAAATCATTAATGTACCCCCATTTTAATTATTAATTTTTTGGATTTATACAATTATTCATTATTTATTATACATAAAAAGATATAAGTATAAAACATATTTTTACAATTATGTTTTAAGTATCTATTTTAGTAATTTAAAGAAATAATAAGGGAAGTGAACAGTAGAGTACTTCCTTTATTCTAATTAGGAAAAAATATTCCTAATTGAAATAGTGATGAGTTGAAAATATATGATAAATGGAATAAAAGTTCCTAAAAGTTAAAAAAATAGGAAAAAATATTGTTGTAATACAAGGGCGATGATATACTATGAAGTGTAAACGATTATCACCTTGGATTTTATATTAGGAAGAAGAAATAGGAGTATTTAGGTGAGTGATATAAGTATATTAACAAATGTAAAAAGTTTATTTTCATTTTTAACTAAGAAGGAAAAGATAGTTGGACAATACCTATTAGATAATTTTATGGAAGTTTCATATATGAATATAAATGAATTATCTAATAAATTGTCTATAGGCGAAACAACTATTCTAAGATTTTGCAAGAAGATAGGATTTAGCGGGTATCATGAATTTAGAAATAAATTAGCCAGTGAGATAAAAGGTGAAAAGAAGAGTTTAAAAGAGGATTGTATAAGTAATACATATAACCAGATAGTTGAGATGATGGATGATACTTTAAATTTATCTGACTATAAAGAAATAAATAGGGCTGCAAGTATGATAAAGAATAGTGATACTGTATTTCTATTTGGAATAGGGTTTTCAGGATTGTCAGCAGTAGGAGCTCAGATAAGGCTTAACTCTATGGGACATAAGGCATTTTCTAACTCTGATAATTATATTCAGATACTAACAGCAAACCTTGCAAGCAACAAGGATGTTGTTATTGGTTTTAGTATATCTGGTGAAACAAAAGCAACAATAGACATATTAAAGCTAGCAAAGAAGAATGGAGCTAAGACTATATGTATTACAAATAATAGAATGTCACCAATAACTAAAGTAAGTGATGTTGTAGTAATTACTGCAGGTAAGGAAATAGGGAAAGAAGGAAGTACTTTAATTACTGAGATGTCACAGTTATTTGTATTAGAACAAATATTTAATAGGCTACGTGAAATTGATAAGGATAGAATTACAGAAATGAATATAAAGGTTCATAAGTCTATTAATAAAGAACAGTCTTAAGGAAATAAAAATGAATGACAGTTTAAATATAAAAGAACTTATAGAAAGTATGACACTAAAGGAAAAGGTATAACAATTGAAAGTAAATTTAAAATATTAAGGTTAGGGAGAATGATAACTATGGATAAAAAATATGTTGCAGCATATATAAGACAAGCTGGATTAGAAAGAATGACAAAGGAAGATGCATTAAAAATAACTCATCTTAATATAGCATTTTGCAAATATAATGATGAAGGTAAGCTTGATAGTAAAGTAAAAAACTTTCATCTTTTAGATAAAATAAAAGAATGGAATCCAGATTTAAAAGCTATTATATCTATTGGTGGATGGAGCAATGGTGGATATTCTGAAGCGGCTTCAACAGAAGAATCAAGAAAAGCCTTTGCTAAAGAAGCTGTAGAGTTTATGATAAAGCATAAACTTGATGGGTTAGACTTAGATTGGGAATATCCTTGTTGTTCAATATCAGGTATAAATTCTAGTCCAAATGATAAGGAGAACTTCACTTTGCTTTTAAAAGCTATGAGAGATGAATTAAATCTTCAAGGTGAAAAAGATAATAAGTATTATATGTTAACTATAGCTGCCGGTGCAGATAAATATTATACTAAATTCACTAATATGGGTGAAGCTCAAAAGTATTTAGATTATATTATGTTAATGACATATGATTTAAGAGGTGGATTCCAGATATTAAGTGGGCATCATACTAACCTTTACTCTCCACAAGGCGATATATTTACTATAAGTGCTGATGAGGCGGTTAAGATATTCGTAGAAGCAGGAGTTCCGAAAGAAAAGCTACTTATTGGAGCTGCATTTTACTCAAGAAAATGGGATAAGGTACCTAATATAAATAATGGATACTTACAAGTTTGTGGTACTACAGGAGCTTTTGGACCAGATTATACTGAATTAGATAGAGAGTATATAAATAAAAATGGATATATAAGATATTGGGATGATGTAGCTAAAGCTCCATATTTATTTAATGGAAGTTCCTTTATATCTTACGACGATGAAGAATCAGTTAAATACAAATGTGAATACGTAAAAGAAAATAACTTAAAAGGTGTTTTATTCTGGCTATATGATGCCGATGAAACTGGAAAGTTACTTAATTCAATACATGAGAATTTAAAATAAAGCTTAGAATCTTTAATTTCAGAACGAATATTACTGACATATAAGACATTATCTTCAGTCTGGTAGATGTGATTCTTTAACTAGACCGGATGGCGCATATAATACAAGCTTAGCATTATCGTGCTAAGCCAATAAAAAACTTCCAATGACAAAGTTAGATTTGTCATTGGAAGTTTTTTTGATACAATCTATTTTCTTATCTAATAGGTTTATTTTAAAATTATATTAGCATAAATTTCACTTAAAAATAAAAATAGTGCAAGTTTATAAAAAAAGTACAAATTACATAATTATAATTAGTAAAAAACATAAAAAAATTAAAATAATTAACAAAATAAAGTGCTAAAGATAGCTTGGATATGTATGTTAAAATAATCCTTGTAAAGCATTACAAGAAAAGAAAATAAAGGGGAGAATAAAAATGAGATTTAAAAAATTATTATCTATTTTATTAGCATCAACTTTAACTTTAGGGTTAGCTGGTTGCGGAAGCAATGATAATGAGGGGTCAGGAGAAACAGCTACAGGAAGTAATGACAAAATAACAGTATGGGCTTGGGATGAGTCGTTTAATATAGTTGCAGCAAATCAAGCAAAAGAAATATATTTAAAGGAAAATCCAGACGTTGATATTGAAGTTGTAACAATGTCACAAGATGATATTGTAGCAAAACTTAATACAAGCCTTTCCTCAGGATCATATGAAGGGTTACCAAATGTAGTTTTAATAGAGGATTATAAGATACAAGGATATCTTCAAGCGTATCAAGATGAGTTTGCAGATTTATCATCTGTAGCAAAGGCAAGTGATTTTGCTGAGTATAAAACAGGGGTAAATGTTATAGACGGTAAATTATATGGTATTCCTTTTGATAGTGGAGTTGCAGCAACATTCTATAGAACTGATTTAATAGAGCAAGCTGGATACACAAAAGAGGACATGAAAGACTTAACTTGGGAAAAATACATTGAAATAGGTAAAGCTGTTAAAGAAAAGACAGGAGTTGCAATGTGTACTTTAGACCCAAGTGATATAGGTCAAATTAGAATGATGTTACAAAGTGCCGGTGCATGGTATACAGGAGAAAATGGTGAAGTTACTATAGCTGGTAACCAAGCTTTAAAAGACGCTATAAAAGTATATAAGGATTTAACTGAAGCTGGAATCACTAAGCAAGTTGCTGAGTGGGACCAATTCGTAGGTGCTTTTAATAATGGTGAAGTTGCATCAGTTGTAACAGGATGTTGGATTGCTCCTTCAATTAAGAAGGCTGAGGATCAAAGTGGTAAATGGGCTGTAGCAGAGTTTCCTAAAATGTCAGCTAACTCTAAGTCTGTAAATGCATCTTCAATCGGTGGTGCAGGTTGGTATGTGCTTAAGAATGTTGGGAATGCAGAAACTGCTGTAGATTTCGTTGGTAAAACTTTTGGTTCAAATGCGGATTTAACTAATCAATTAGCCGAATCAATAAATTTAGTAAGTACATTAAATGCAGCTGCAGATGTTCCAAATTACAATAAAGGTGATGAATATTTTGGTGGACAAGAAGTATTTAAGGACCTAGCAGAATGGACATCAGAAGTACCTTCAGTAAACTATGGACTACACACATATGCAATTGAAGATATTATGACAGAAGCTATGCAAGCAATTCTTCAAGGTGCTGATATAGATGAAACATTAAATACTTTCCAAGGACAAATCGAAGCTGCTGTAGCTCAATAATAGCTTATAGCTAAGTTGTTCTAACTAAATAACCATTTACTAAGGTAAAGATTAGTAAATGGTTATTTACATATAAGGAGGAATATATGAAGATTAAAAGAAAAAACAGAGAAATAAACTATAAATTAAATAGAAAAGCATGGCTATTTGTTATACCAAGCATATTTTTAATAGTTACATTTGTATTTTATCCTATGGTACAAGCGTTCATAACTTCACTTCAAGGTGGGATGGGAAATAATTTAACATTTGTAGGACTGGATAATTATAAAAGGTTGTTAACAGATTCAACATTTAGAAAAGCTTTATTTAATACGGTATTATATTTAATTATTCAAGTTCCTATAATGATAATACTTGCACTTGTAATATCTGCAATGTTAAATGATAAAAGATTAAAGGCTAGAGGCTTTTTTAGAACAGCAATTTTCTTACCTTGTGTTACATCATTAGTAGCTTACTCAATAGTATTTAAAAGTTTATTTGCTACAGATGGATTCGTAAATGCATTTTTAATGAATATAAACTTAATATCTGAACCGATTTCTTGGATAACTCATCCTGTTTGGGCTAAGGTGTTAATTATAATTGCGATAACTTGGAGATGGACAGGCTATAACATGGTATTTTATTTAGCTGGTATGCAATCTATAGATGATTCTATATATGAAGCAGCTGATATAGATGGAGCTAGTGCTTTTGTAAAGTTTAAAACTATAACTCTTCCTCTTTTAAAACCAATAATATTATTTACAACTATAAATTCTACTATCGGAACACTTCAGTTATTTGATGAAGTTGTAAATATAACAGGAGGGGGACCTGCTAACGCAACTGTTACAATATCTCAATATATTTACAACTTATTGTTCAAGTATTCACCTAACTTTGGGTATGCAGCAGCAGTTTCTTACGTAATACTTTTCCTAATAGTAATATTATCATTTATTCAATTAAAGGCAGGAGGAGATAAGAATGAGTAGTAAAAAGAGAATTGGAAGTATTTTTAAATATATAGTATTAAGCATATTATCATTTATATCAATTTTTCCGTTTATTTGGATGCTTATAGCAATTACTAATAAATCTGTTGATATTACTAAAGGTACATTAATACCAGGAGGTTACTTCTTTGAAAATCTTAAAAATCTTTTAGCTTCTGATTTACAATATGCTACAGCATTTAAGAATTCGTTAGTTATAGCTGTTTTAACTACTACTTTTGCTATGATTGTTTCATCAGCAGCAGGATATGCATTTGAAGTTTACAAGACAAAAACTAGAGATAAAATATTTAATTTTATTCTTTTATCAATGATGGTTCCATTTGCAGCGTTGATAGTACCTTTATTTAGGATGTTTAGTAAGTTTAATCAAATAGGTCCTTTAAAAGGTGTTTCATTAAATACTCATGGAGCTGTAATTATAGTTTCAGTAGCAACAGCCTTCTTAATATTTTTCTTTAGACAAAATACAAAAACATTCCCAAAGGATTTAATAGAGGCTGCTCGTATTGATGGATTAGGAGAGTTTAGTATATTCTTTAGAATATTTATGCCAACAATGAAGTCTACTTATGCTGCGGCGATAATAGTTACATTTATGTCTAGTTGGAATAATTATATGTGGCCTTTAATATCTCTGCAATCACCAGACAAAAGAACACTGCCACTAGTAATTTCAGCTTTAGGTTCATCCTATACTCCTGATTATGGAATGATTATGATGGCAGTTGTAATTGCAACATTGCCAACAGCATTAATATTTTTCTTAATGCAAAAGCATTTTGTAGCTGGAATGACTGGTTCAGTAAAAGGTTAATAGATATTTAGTATAAATTTGAAGGATATATGTAGTATAATATTAAGTAACATATTTATCATTAAAAGGTATTAAATGTAATGGATAGAAGGAGAGAATAAATATGATAAAAGCACCGAGTATAGAGTGGTTATCTAACCCAGAAGTATTTAGAGTAAATAGAATAGATGCTCATTCAGATCATTTGTATTATGAAAATAAAGAAGATATTAAATTAGGGTATGATATGCCACTAAGACAATCTTTAAATGGTAAGTGGAGATTTGCTTATGCAGTAAATCAAGATGAGAGGATTGAAGATTTTTATAAAGAAGATTATGATTGCAGTAGCTTTGATTATATAAATGTACCTGGACATATTCAAATGCAAGGCTATGATAAATGTCAGTATATAAATACTATGTATCCTTGGGATGGACATGATGAGCTTAGACCTCCCCATATATCTAAAACTTACAATCCCGTAGGGAGTTATGTTAAATATTTCAACGTAAAAGATGACCTTAAAAATAAAAAGACATTTATTTCTTTTCAAGGTGTAGAAACTGCTTTTTATGTATGGTTAAATGGTCATTTTATTGGTTACAGTGAAGATACATTTACGCCATCAGAGTTTGATATTACTGATTATTTAAAAGATGGGGAAAATAAATTAGCGGTAGAAGTATATAAGAGAAGTAGTGCTAGCTGGATTGAAGATCAAGATTTTTGGAGATTCTCAGGAATATTTAGAGATGTATATCTTTATGCTATACCTGAGTGTCATGTAGATAATATCTTTGTTAAAGCTGGATTAGATGATTTTTATGCAGAAGGTAGATTAAGCCTAAATCTTAATCTTAAATTAAATAAAGAATGTTTTATAAATATATATTTAGAGAATAATGAGGGACAATTAATTTGTTCATTAGAAAAGAGTAAAGCAGAAAATATTTTAAATAGGGATATGACTGTATATGATGTAAAACCTTGGAGTGCAGAATCACCTTATTTATATAATTTATATATAGAATTAGTAGATGAAAATAATAAATTAATAGAAATAGTTAGACAGAGAGTTGGATTTAGAAGATTCGAGATAAAAGATAATATAATGCATTTAAATGGTAAAAGAATAGTATTTAAAGGTGTAAATAGACATGAGTTTAATTGTGAAAAAGGACGTGCTATAACGGTAGAGGATATGTTATGGGATATTAAGTTCTTTAAACAACACAACATAAATTCAGTAAGAACATCTCATTACCCTAATAATTCAATATGGTACGACTTATGTGATGAATACGGTATATATTTAATAGATGAAGCAAATTTAGAAAGTCATGGTTCGTGGCAAAAGATGGGCGTTTGTGATCCGTCATGGAATGTACCAGGATCTATTCCTGAATGGAAAGGTGCAGTTTTAGATAGAGCTGAATCAATGTTTGAAAGAGATAAAAATCATCCATCAATATTGATATGGTCTTGTGGTAACGAATCTTATGCAGGTACAAATATTTTAGAGATGACTAAGTACTTCCATAAAAATGATGATAGTCGTTTAGTTCATTATGAAGGAGTTTTCTGGAATAGAGAATTTGATGAAATAAGTGATATGGAAAGTAGAATGTATGCAAAACCAGCAGAGATAGAAGAGTATTTAAACAATAATCCTAAAAAGCCATATATTAGCTGTGAATATATGCATGCTATGGGCAACTCTTGTGGAGGATTAAATTTATATACTGAATTAGAAGACAAGTATCCTATGTATCAAGGTGGATTTATATGGGATTATATAGATCAAGCAATAAAGGTTATCGATGAAAATGGAGAAAGTAAGTTAGTTTACGGTGGAGATTTTGATGATAGAGCAACTGATTATTGCTTCTGCACAGATGGAATAATTTATGCTGACAGAACTGTATCACCTAAAGTTCAAGAGGTAAAACATTTATTTTCAAATATAAAATTAAAACCTGACAATAAAGGATTTAATATAAGAAATACTAACTTATTTACTGGAACTTCTGATTATAAATTTGTATTTTATATTGAGCATGAAGGTAATAGAATTTTTGAAAAAACTATATTAGAGGATGTTACAGCAGGAACTGAAAAGTACGTAGGCGTAGATTGCCCTGAACTTGAAAAAAATGGAGAATTTACTTATAATGTATCCATGATACTAAAAGAAGATACTTTATGGGCTCAAAAAGGATATGAATTAGCTTTTGGGCAAACTATTTATGATAACTCTAAAACTTTAGATGCTAAAAATAATGTTGATAGATTTGAAGTAGTACATGGTGATGTTAACATTGGTATTAAAGGTAAAGGCTTTAATATAATGTTTTCTAAACAGGAAGGCGGCTTAATATCTCTTCGTTATGATGATAAGGAGTATATTACTAGAACTCCAAAAACATCATTCTTTAGAGCTACTACAGACAATGATAGAGGGAATGGACATAACTTTAGATGTTCTCAATGGCAAATTGCTGGTCAACATCAAAGATTAGTAGATTTTAAATTAAAGGAAGAAGAAGATAAGGTTATTTTAGAATATAAATTTACAATGCCAACATCAATTGAGACTACTAATACTGTTATATATACTGTTACTCCTGATGGAGTAATTAATGTAAACTTAAAGTATAAAGGGGTAGAGGGTATGGCTGAAATACCTCTATACGGAATGGACTTTAAGTTTAAAAAAGAATTATCTAATTTTAAATATTATGGTTTAGGACCAGATGAGAATTATGTAGATCGTAATGAAGGTGCTAGACTAGGAGTATTTGAAAATACAGCAATGGGTAATATGTCAAAATATCTAATCCCTCAAGAATGTGGAAATAGAACAGGTGTTAGATGGGTAAAGGTAACTGATGATAATGGTAAGGGATTATGCTTTGAATATGATAAGAATCCATTTGAGCTAAGTGTGTTACCGTATAGTGCTTATGAGCTTGAAAATGCAATGCATATTGATGAATTACCTAAGGTTAATTATACATGGGTACGTATAATAGCTAAGCAAATGGGTGTAGGTGGAGATGATAGCTGGGGAGCACCAGTTCATGATAGATACTTAATACCTTCTTGTGAAGATATTGATTTTAGCTTTAAAATAACAAGAGTATAATATAGACCTCCTTGTTCCAAATTTTTGGAGCAAGGAGGTCCAGAAAATTTTCAGATACAAGCTGTAAAGGGTGGATATAATTATGGGAAAGTACTGCAAGGTATTAATTGTAGAAGATGAATTTATTATGCGTCAAGGAATTAAACACATGATAAATTGGGAAAGTGAAGGATTTACAATAGTTGGAGAAGCGACAAATGGTAAGGAAGCTTTAGATTTAATTGAAGAAGTTAGACCTAATATTATTATATCTGATATAGTAATGCCTATATTAGATGGAGTTGATTTCTCAAAAATAGTACAGAAAAGGTATCCAGAAATACAGATTGTTATTCTTAGCAGTTATGATAAGTTTGAATATGTAAAAAATACTTTGTTAAGTGGAGCGGTGGATTATATTTTAAAGCCTACACTTACTCCTTCTAATTTAATAACAACCTTAAAGAAGGCAGTAAATAGAATTCCAGGTATGAAACTTATAAAAAATGATGATGAATATTATCATACTTTAATTGAAAAATATATTCTAGGTTATGAAAACTTATTAAATGAGAAGAAATTCTTGAATGTTTTTCCTAATAGTTGTTTTAGAATATTAGGAATAGATATAAAAAGCTTAAGAGGTAAAAAAGAAGAATGGATACAAGAGGTTATAGGAAAGATAGATGAGTTTTTTCAATGCAATAAGGAATATATAAATATAAAATCATTAATAAATGATAGAATTCTATTTTATACAATAAATTATAAAGTAAGTGATGATAAAGATATAGTTGATAAAATTAAAAAGTTTATAGGTAACGATATATGGAATGATAATAATATATTTTTTGTAATAACCAAAAAGTTTAATAATATAGCAGATATAAAAAATATATATAATTATAGTTTTATTCCTTTTATAGGACAAAAATTCTATTATAAAAATGTTCCATTATTGTGTACAAACAAATTAGTCAAAGAGAAAAGTAAGAAGTTTGATTTTGATAAATTTTATAATGAAATAAAGATAAAAGAATTTGATATGGCGATAAATAAGGCTGAGGATTATATAAATCATGCTGTATTAACTAAGATGGATGAGCAAAAATTAAAAAGTCTAATAAAAAATATAATTTATACTATTTTAGTTAGTATTGAAGAATATTCTAATAATACAGATGAACTAAGAGACAAGTACTTTAATATAATTGAACAATCTTTATATAGTGAAGAATTAATTAAAGCTACTGAAGGTATTTTTAAAGAGTTAAAAATGATTTTATCAGAGAATGTTGATGAAGAAGACAGTATAAAAAACATACTAGAATATATAAATAATAATTATGCTAGTTATTTAGATTTAGGAGCTATTTCACAAAAGTTTAACTTTAATTATAGTTATTTATCTTCATATTTTAGTAATCACTGTAAGGAGGGCTTTTCAGAATATCTAAATAAGATAAGAGTTGAAAAGGCTTGTGAATTACTTATAGGTAATAAATATTATGTATCTGAAGTTAGTAGTATGGTAGGGTATTCAGACCATAGTTATTTTTGTAGAGTATTTAAAAAGATTAAGGGATATACTCCAAGTCATTACCGTAGAATAAAGCTACTTATGGAGGATAAAAGTGATGATTAATAGATTAAGAAAAAATAGCTTGTTTTTTAAAATAATGTGCGCAGTTGTTGTTGGAGTAATCTGTATATCTATTGCTATAAGTGGTGTAATAATAAATATATCTAGGGATATTTTTGAAAGCTCATATATAGATTCTCAACAAAAAATAATAGAAAGGGTTTATGAAAAACTATATGATTTTCATAGACAGTCAGTAGAAACTATTAACTCAATAAATTCTAATAGAGCTGTAAGGCTCTATTTTACTGAGGAGAACTTAAGTTATAATGAGTCCTTTAATAATATATATAATATGAAAACACAGATAAAGTCTTTATTTAAAGAAAGTGAATATAGCTATGATTTACTTATAGCAGGCTTAGATGGTAAGACTTATCTTAAGGAAGGGTTATTATACGAAGATGCTGAAGATTTACTACAAATGGATATATCTAAGAGTTCATTGGAGCAAAAGGATACAATTTTATATCAATTTTTAGATAAAGGATTTACTTCAACTACACAAAATGAGCCTGTAGTAGTAATAACCAAAGCTCTTACCTTTAATAATGGAGAACCCTATGGAATTTTATATTTAATGATTAAGGAAAAAGAGTTTGAAAATATATATGATTACTTTTCTCCAGATTTAAATAATGTTTATATCTTGAATAAAACTAGTAAAGTTATCTCGTCTAATAATAATATTAGATTAGGTACTTATATTGAAAGTTTTGAGGAAGATATAAAAACCTTAGCTAACAATAATGAGTTAAGTAGAATTTATAAAAAGCAGGGAAATGTAAATTTTATAGAAAGGTTACCAGATAGTAATTTAGCTTTATGTGGAGTTACTAATATAAATAAGGCAATAAGAGAAATATATGATATAAAAAAAATAATATCTATATGCTTTTTTATAACTTTAGTAACATTGATAATAATATATTTTATAGTTAAGCAGGTTACAAGTCCCTTATATATGCTTATTGAAAAGATGTCTAGCCTTAGATCTAATAAGTTTAATGAGTATGTTGAGATAAATGAAGTAAGTGGAATAAGTGAGATAGAGGAATTAGCTACTACTTATAATTTCATGATTAAGGATATAAACAGTCATATAAAAGAATTAGTAAAAACACAAAAAGAGAAAAGAAAAGCTGAGATATATGCATTACAGATGCAGATAAACCCACATTATGTTTTCAATACTTTATCAAGTATAAAGTGTTTAATATGGCAAGGTGATAAGGATAGAAGTATTGAAGTTCTTGACTCATTTATTTTACTTTTAAGAAATACAATTAGCAAAACAGATGAATTTATAACTCTTAAAGATGAGATAGACAATCTTAAGCATTATGTATTAATTAATAATACTAGGTATGGCGATAGAATAGATGTACAGTATTTTATTATGCCAAACTGTTATGATTACTTAGTTCCAAAGCTTATATTACAACCATTTATTGAAAATTCTTTCTTCCATGGATTCCCTTCTAGAGAAGAAGGTAGAATAGAGATATTCATAAAAGAAGATAAGGATGATATAAATATAAGAATTATAGATAATGGAGTAGGAATTGAAAGGGATAAGCTAGAAAATCTTAAGACTATTAAGAAGACTAGTAGCAAAGGTTTAAGTGGAATAGGTGTAAATAATGTAAATGATAGAATAAAGCTTATTTATGGAAATGACTATGGGATAGAAATAAAGAGTGAGTTAGGAAAAGGAACAGAAATAATCATTTCCTTACCTAAGCAGATAAAGAATAATTCATAAGTGATTAGAAAATAGCAATTTATAAATAATTAAAAAATAAAAATTTATAAGCAGTTGAAGAATAGTGCTTGAGAGGGTGAAGTTTATGGCGATTATAATAAATAAAGATGAAAATATTTTTTCATTAAATACAATAAATACATCTTATATTTTCGGAGTTGATAATGAAGGTCTTATAAGAAGTCTATATTGGGGAAAAAAGATAAACCATATAGATGATTTTTATATTACTAAATTAGAAGAGGTTTCTACAAATGACCCAGTTTATGAAATAACCCCTGAAGAGTTTCCTGTATATGGTGGGTTAAGATATAAGGAGCATTGTTTAAAGATTAATTTTAATGATGGTACTAGAGATTTAAAATACAAGTATCTTGGGTACAGTGTTGTAGATAATTCTCTTTTAATTAAATTAAGAGATGAGTATTATGATCTAGAAATTAATCTACATTATATAATTCATGAAAAGTATGATTTGATAGAGAGATATGTAACTTTAAGAAATAATACAGGCACTAGCATAGAAGTTGAAAAAATATATAGTGGACAATTCCATATACCTTACGAAAATCTAAACTTTAGAAATGTGCATGGACATTGGGGAGCAGAACAACAAATGTTTACTCAAAAGGTTGGCTATGGAAAGATATATATAGAAAATAGAAGAGGAATATCTACTCATAATCATAATCCTTACTTCATATTGGACAAGGATGCAAAGGAAACTTCAGGAGAAGTATTTTTTGGAGCATTAAAGTTAAGTGGTAACTTTAGTGGAATAGTTGAGCAAACTCCATATGGTGAAACTTTAGTTCAGTTAGGGATAAATCCACATGACTTTACCTTAGAGCTTAAAGCTGGAGAAGAGTTTAAAACACCAGCAATAATAGCAGGTTATACAAATGAAGGCTTTGAAAAAATGTCTCACAATCTTCATAATTACGGAAAAAATGAATTGATGAGAGAAGGGGTAAGAGATATTTTATATAATTCATGGGAAGCTACAGAGTTTAAAGTAAATGCAGATGAACAAATTAAATTAGCTAAAAAGGCTAAGAAGCTAGGAGCAGAGCTTTTTGTAGTAGATGATGGATGGTTTGGAGAAAGAGATGGTATAGATAACGGATTAGGAGACTGGTATGTAAATGAAAGAAAATTTCCTAAGGGGTTAAATCAGTTAATAGATGAAGTTAAATCTATGGGAATGAAGTTTGGAATATGGTTTGAACCAGAGATGGTTAATCCAAAGTCACAGCTTTATAAAGATCATCCAGATTGGATATACAACTTTAAGACTAGAGAATCCGATACATCAAGAGGGCAATATGTACTTAATTTAAGTAAGAATGAAGTTAAAGAATTTGTATATAATACATTAGATAACATGTTATCAACTTATGATATTGATTATATAAAATGGGATGCTAATAGACCAATATCTCAAAGTGATGTAAGTCGTGATATATGGTATAAGCATATTGAAAATCTTTATGATATAGTTAGAAAACTAAAAGAAAAGCATCCAAAGGTATACTTTGAAGCCTGTGCTTCAGGGGGAGGGAGAATAGACTATGGAAGCTTAGAAGTCTTTGATGATTTCTGGACAAGCGACAATACAGATGCTTATGATAGATTGAAAATTCAAGATAGCTATTCATATATTTACCCTATAAAAGCTATGAGAGCTTGGGTTACTGACTGTCCAAACTTCTTATCAAAAAGAGAAATACCGTTAAAATTCAGATTCCACTCTGCAATGATGGGTACTTTAGGTATAGGATGTAATATATTAAAGTATAGTGAGGAAGAAGAGGCTATAGCTAAGGAGCTTATAGGTGAATATAAAGAGATCCGTCATATAATTCAAGAAGGTGATTTCTATAGGCTTGAAAATACTTCACCAAATGATTACTACTTATATCAGTACTTAAAAGAAGATGAAGCTGTAGTATTTGCATTCCTACCACAAAGCAAAATAGGACATAGAGGAGCTAGAGTTAAATTAAGAGGGTTAGAAGAAAATAAAAAATATAAAGTAGAATATTTAAACCAAGTGATAGAAAAAACAGGTGAGTACTTAATGAACTATGGATTAGATATTAGATTACAAGGAGATTATAGTAGCTGTTTAATAAAATTAAGTTAAAGGGAATTTTAACATTATTAACAAACAATAATAAAAATAGTCATTGTAAAAAGTAAGAAAATATATGTTTTAAGTTGAACTTTAATAATATAAATTGAAAATAGAAGTTTACACAACGTAAGTAAATACCTAATGAAAGAGGCAAATGCTGTAAGGCATTTGTCTTTTTATTTACTTTTAAGTTAAGAATTATAAGCTAATAAAAATACGAAATGTAAATGATTTAACATATTTAACGTAAATTAACTGTATTTTACATTGGCTTATTATGGAGTTAATAAAGATGGTTTAAGCTAAAAGTGTAGTCCGATGGACAAAGAGTTAAAAGTCGTCTAAGTAGAAGGGAGATAAAATGAAGAATTCAATTTTAATGACTTATTTTGCACCAACTATAGCAGAGTGTCTTAAGGTGGAAAAGCCTCATGAAGCTAAAGAAGGAGTAGGAGCAGTAAAAAACTTGCTTAAAAAGAATGACTGCTTAGATATTGATAGAACGTTAATATACAATCCAGATGCTATTGGAATGTGGTTATTTCAAAAATATACAGATGAGTTTTCAAAGGTTCTTGAAAATACTCAATTAGCATTACCAGTACAAACTGTATTACCATCAGTAACTCCAGTATGTTTTGGAACGATGTATACAGGGGCTATGCCTAGTACACATGGAATAATGAGATATGAAAAACGAATAATAGAAACAGATTCTCTTTTTGATAGACTTACTGAGGCTGGTAAGAAGGTTGCTATAGTAGCAGTAGAAAATTCAAGCATGGCAATAATATTTGGAGAAAGAAAAGTCGATTATTATATATTACCATACGATGAAGAGGTAAACCAAAAGGCTAAAGAGTTAATAAAAGAAGACAATTATGATGTTATCGTAGTTTACAACCAAGAGTATGATGATAAGATGCATGCAACTTATCCGGAATCAGGGGTTGCATTACAAGCTATGAAGAATCAAATAAATACATTTTCTGAATTAGCAGATACAGTTAGAGAAAATTGGACAAACCACAACTCTTTAATATGTTGTGTAACTGACCATGGCATTCACACAGGAGAAAATGGTAAAGGAACTCATGGATATGACGTTCCGGAAGATTTAAATGTTATGCACTTCTTTGGAGTGTTACCTAAAAATAAGTAATCTATATTATGTAAATTAGCAAAATTGCTATAAGTGATATTTCGGCGATATAAAAATAAGTAATTAATGAAGAGGAAAGTTTATATGAAACATATAGAATTAGTTGAAATTTCAAAATCTTATGATGGGAAAAATAAAGTTATAGATAAGATTAGTGTTGAGGTTGAAAAAGGTGAATTCTTTGTACTTGTAGGACCATCAGGTTGTGGTAAAAGTACACTTCTTAGGATGATTGCAGGGTTAGAAGAAATAAGCGATGGGATATTAAAGATTAATAATCTAGTAGTAAATGATATGGCACCTAAGGATAGGAATATATCATTTGTATTCCAAAACTATGCTCTTTATCCTCATATGACAGTTAGGGACAATATATTATTTGGACTTGATGTTAAGAAGGTTTCAAAGGATGAGCAAAACAAAAGGTTAATGGAAACAGCTGAGGTTATTGGACTTACTGAATTATTAGACAGAAAGCCAGGTCAATTATCTGGAGGACAACGTCAAAGAGTTGCTCTTGCACGAAGTATTTGTAGCCAAGCTGCAATATGCCTTATGGATGAGCCTTTATCAAACTTAGATGCTAAATTAAGAGCGCACATGCGTACAGAAATCAGAAGAATTCATGATAAGTTTAAATTAACAACTATTTATGTAACTCATGACCAAGTAGAAGCTATGACTATGGGAGACAAGATTATGGTATTAAACGGAGGAAGAATTCAACAAGTTGGTTCACCTTTAGATTTATATAATACTCCTGCAAATAAGTTTGTAGCTAGCTTTATTGGTTCACCTCCAATGAATATGGCTGATGCAGTAGTTAAAGATGATTCAATAGTTATAAATGATGAAATATCTATTGCTATTGATGAAAGTTTAAAGGGTAAATTATCAAATGGTCAAAAATATAGTATCGGAATAAGACCAGAGAACCTAACTAAATCAGAGGTTAATTCAAATATATCTCATGCAGTAGTAGTTGATGGAGTTGAGCTATTAGGTAATGAAACTCAAGTTTTATTTAAAGTTGGAGGCAAAACACTTATAGCAAGATGGCCAGGACAATGGAGATTAAATCCAGGAGATACTGTATTTATAGAATTTAATACTGAGAATATCCATTTCTTCGATATAGAAACTGAGGCGTTAATTAGCATTTCAGAAAATATTAAAGAAAAAGCATCGGCTTAGGAGGAAGAGGAATGGCTGAAACTTCTATTAAAGTTAATCTAAATGAAGAAATTATAAGCAAAAGTAAAGATAAAGAGGTTAAAAAGTTCTTTAAGGGATTTGTTTATATATTACCGTCATTATTACTTTTCTTAATATTTGTCATATATCCATTTGTAAAAACAATATTTCAAAGCTTTTTCTTATCAAACAATTTAGGACAATTAACATCTTTTGTTGGATTAGAAAATTATATTGATTTATTCAAGGATACAAATTACTTAAAGACTGTAGGAACAACATTATTATATGTTGTAATGGTAGTTCCGATAACTATCACTATAGCTTTAATGTTAGCAGTAATATCAAATTATAAACTAAAGGGAATGGGAATATTTAAAACTATATTTTCATCAACATTAGGTATTTCAGTTGCTGCTGGATCTATATTCTGGAGCTTTATGTTCCACCCAACAGTGGGGATATTAAATAAGGGAATAAATTCTATAGGAGGAGAGTCAGTAGGTTGGCTGACAAACCCTAAGGTAGCTATATTTGCAATAGCAATGGTATCAATATGGATGAATATAGGCTTTGCTTATTTAGTACTTATAGGTGGAATAAAAAATATCGATAGTTCATTTTATGAAAGTGCTGATATTGTTGGAGGAGGATTCTGGTACAAGCTAAGAAAAATAACAATCCCACTTTTATCACCATCATTATTTTTCGTATTAACAATATCTATAATAAATGCATTCCAAACCTTTGGGGTAATAGACATGTTAACAAAGGGTGGACCAAGTAATACAACAACACTTATGGTATACAGTCTTTATAAAGAAGCATTTGTGAATTTCCAATATGGAAGAGCAACAGCTCAAGGTGTAATATTGTTTATCATTATTTTTATAGTATCACGTATACAAGTTAAGCTTACAGAAAGGTTGGTGACTTATCAATAATGAGAATGAGTAAGTTACAAAAGTTTGGAATTTATACGCTTCTAATAGTTTGTGCTGTAATAGTATTTTTTCCTATTGCATTTTCAATACTTTTAAGTTTTTCAAATAATGCAGATATAGCTAATGGAGTATATATTCCAAAGACAATAAACTTTGAAAATTATATAAATGCATTCAGTGCTCAACCATTACTTCATTATATAAAGAATTCAGTAATAGTAGCGTCTGTTTCAACAGGATTAATAATAGTATTATCATTGCTTGCATCATACTCCTTTGTGTTTATGGACTTTAAAGGTAAGAATCTTATCTTTGGAATATTTATGGCAACAATGATGATACCAGGAGAGGTATTAGTTATATCAAACTTCCAAACTATAAGAGGTTTAGGGATGATAGATACCTTTGCAGGACTTATACTACCAACTCTTGCATCAACCTTTGGAATATTCTTATTAAGACAAAACTTAAAGCAGATTCCATATGAATTAAAAGAAGCAAGTGAAATATCTGGAGTAAGTAATTTCTATTTTTTCAGAAAGGTTGTTGTTCCAATGGCTAAAAACAGCATAGTAACACTAGGGATATACAATTTCTTAGTGAGTTGGAACTCATATATGTGGCCATTATTATCAACAACAAATACAAAAGTAAGAACAGTTCAAATAGGTCTAAGACAGCTAAAATCAACAGAATTACTAAATGATTATGGAATGATTGCAGCTGGAGCAATGATTGTAAGCTTACCAATATTACTACTTATATTATTCGGACAAAGCAAATTACAAGAAGGACTTACAAAAGGAGCGCTGAAGTAGACGACTTCGTCGAGGATAAATGTTTCAATAAAGTGAAAGAGAAATATGACTTGCAGGCAGAGAAATATTTGACTGCGTCAAAGAGAAATGTTACTTCGGTAGAGGTAAAAGTTAGCAGAGCTGACTATGACCTCTGCGATTATTAGAACAATCTTTCTTGAGGTAAATAAAAACTTAAAATGTAAACAAATAGACCTAAATATAAGATAAAGAGGAGATTTGAATATGAAAAAGAGATTATTGGCGGCAATTATGACATCTACTATGCTTTTTGTAGGATGTTCAAATGGAAATTTGGAAACTGAGCAAGGTGGTAATACTGATGGTGTTACAGAGGTATTATTATGGCACTCAATGTCTGGGAATGTTCAAGAAAAATTAAATGAAATCGTTGATGGATTTAACTCATCTCAAAGTAAAATTAAGGTAGTTGCAGAAAATCAAGGTACTTATGATGAATCAACATCGAAGTTCTTTAATATGAATGGTGGAAGTGGAAGTCCAGCGATAATTCAAATTGGTGAACAAAATCTTCAATCAATGATTGATTCAAACCTTATAGAACCAATGAGTAATTTAATAAAGGATTATAACTACAATATAGATGAGCTTGTACCTCAAGTTGTAAATTTCTATTCTGTTAATGATACTTTATATACAATGCCATTTAACGCATCATCTCCAGTGCTATATTATAATGCAGAAGCATTAAAAAAGGCTGGTATAGAAGAGGTTCCTCAAACTTTTGAAGCTATATTAGCAGCAGGGGAAAAAATCTCAAGTGCAAACAATGGAATGAAGGCTTTTGCAATGCATGCTTATGGATATGCTTTAGATCAAATGGTTACAAACCTTGGTGGGTTTATAATAAATAATGAAAATGGGCGTATTGATAGAGCTACCGAAGTTGCATACCAAGATCAAATGACAGATATATTTACATGGATAAGTGATCTTATTAAAGCTGATCAATTCATTAACTATGGAAGTAACTCACAAGATGTTGTTACTGGATTCAACAATGGTGATATATCAATGTTTATTACTACATCAGCTTCTGCAGCTAAGATTGTAAGCGAAGCTCCATTTGAAGTTGGAGTTGCATATCTACCATACTCTGAAGGTGTAGAACCACAAGGTGTTTATGCTGGTGGTGGTGCTTTATGTGTAACTAATGGATTATCAGAAGATGTTCGTGCAGCTGCTATGGAATTTATATCTTACGCAACATCTGCAGAAGTACAAGCTACTTGGGCTGGCGGAACAGGATACTTCCCAATAAACGTAAAAGCTTACGAAACAGAAACTATGAAAAATATATATACAGAAAAGCCACAATTAAAAGTTGTTGCAGACCAATTCCTTACATCTAAAGAAACAGCAGCTACAGCAGGACCACTTTTATCTCAATTACCACAATTAAGAAATGACTTACAAGCTGCTATTGAAGAAGTATTTAATGGTGGAGATGTAGCTAAAGCTATAGATGGTGCAGTTGCAAATACAAATAAAGCAATTGAAACTGCAAATAAATCAATAAAAAATTAAAAGGTAAATAATAATAATTTGATTTCTCCCTTAAATTAAAAGGACCTTTAAGTTAAAATTAAGTTATGTTATAGGTTTTTGTTTATATGTAATATTTATACTAATGAATTAGTGCCGAAGTAAGTATTACATATTAACATTTACTATGACAAACATAAAATTAAACTTAAAGGTCTATAAGAATTTATATATGAAGAGAGGATAATAGGTAATGTTTAATAATATATATGATAGTCATTGTCATTCAAATAATTCACATGATGGGCATAATTCTGTAGAGCAGATGTGTATAACTGCAATTGAAAAGGGGATAAGTGGTTTTGCACTTACAGATCATTGCGAAGTAGATTTGTATAAAGATGAATACATAAATAGAGTGGATAATTCCTTTAGAGATATAACATTAGCTAAAGAAAAGTACAAAGATATTCTTACACTTTCAGCAGGCATAGAATTAGGACAACCTAACTATAATATTGAACTTTCAAAGGAAATTATAAATAAGCATAATTATGATTTTGTAATTGCATCAACTCATGGAATAGGAGATTCAGGAGATTTATGTAATGTTAATTATTCTAATATGAGTATTAGGGAAGTTAATGATTTATTAGATAGATATTTTAAGTACTATTTAGAAATGGTTACTATATGTGATTTTGATACAGCTGCACATCTTACTTACCCTTTAAGATACATAGAAGGTGTTTATAATGTAAAGATAGATTTAGCAAAATATATGGATATAATTGATGAAATATTTAAGACTGTAATAAATAGGGGGAAAGCCTTAGAGCTTAATACATCAGGGCTTAGACAAAATATAAAAAAGCCATTTCCAACGATAGAATTAATGAAGAGATATTTAGATTTTGGTGGAGAGTTAATTACTATAGGTTCAGATAGCCATAGGATTAATGATATAGCTGCTGATTTTCCAGTTTCATTGGAGTTCTTGGATTATATAGGATTTAAGTATTATTCATTTTATAGAGAGAGAAAAGCTAATATGATTAAAATAAGATTATAATTTCACATAGATTTAATCATATTAGTATAAAAAATAAGTTATAGATGTAGATAGATTTAGTTTTATACAAAGTAAGCATAGATGCTTATCACTAATGTGATATTTATCTATGCTTACATTATAGGAAATCTATTTATGATTATACTATTAAATTTACAAGCTTTTTAAATGTTAAAATATTTCTTAAATGCTTTAGCAATACCGTCATTATCTACAGTATCTGTCACATCATCAGCAATTTTCTTGATTTCTTCTAAACCATTACCCATGGCGATACCATTACCTACAAGCTCTAACATTTCTTTATCGTTTATGCCATCACCAAAGGCATAGCTATTTTCCTTTTCAATTCCTAATTTTTTATATAGGTAATCACAAGCAGTTCCTTTAGTAAATCCTTTACGATAGACATCCATTCTAATTAATCCAGTACGATAAGGTACCATTGTAAAAGTTTCTTTTAATTCATTAAAACAATTATCTAACTTTTCAACACTATCAAATAATACACAACAAGCTACTGCTTGAACATCATTTGCCTTAAATTCTTCGATAACTCCTGTTGGTCTTTCCTTTGTTCCTGAAAACATTTCACGATGATCAATAACAAGAGGATCATCTAAAAAGCTATTCCAAGTATCTGCATGTCCACTAAACATGAAACGTCCATCAAATTTTGAGTATGCATCAAGTTGCATTTGCACCTCGTCACAAGAAAATAAATCATCTATTAAAATATCATTATCAAAAATAATATAGTGCCCATCATTATAAATATAACCGTCAAAATTAATACCTTTTATAGTATCTGGAACGATTCCTCTAGCGGTTGCAACGACAATATAGTTTCCTTGTTTCTTAAACTTATTTAATACACGTACTGTTTCTGGTGTTGGATGTAATAATCCATTTGGTACATTAACCATTGTTCCATCGATATCAAAAAAAGCTACCTTTTTACTCATTTATTTTTCTCCCATTTTATCTCTTTTTATCATGATTTTTACATTGTAATTACTACTTATTAGTAATATAGCACAAAAAGAATGAAACATATTTCCTGAATTTGAAAATCAATAGTAAATGAATGCCTGTACAGTAATATTGATATAAAAAGATGCAAGATTCCATGAATTACGACATATGAAGAATAGTTCTTTAATATTAATTTTTTAACTTTTTTATTTTCCTTTCACGTAGCTTAATAAATGTACCATAATTTGATAAGTTTGTTACAGCTACATTAAATGTACCAATTCCTATGAATACTGTATTTAAGGTTATTAATGAAGTGGCCAATACTAGAAGATTGAATTTATTAATATTACGTTCTATACCATTAGATATTTTGTTTAAAAAATTCTTTTTATTTCCCATTCTATTTCTCACATAAATTATATAATAAGTAATGTTTATATTATATATTAGATAAATTTAATAGATATTACATGAAACAATAAATAAGTAGTTGCAAAAAGTTCATAATTCTGTAGATGAGATATGTATAACTGCAATTGAAAAATGGATAAGTGGTTTTACACTTACTGATCATTGTGAAGTGGATTTATATAAGTGGGAAGATATGCATAGAGTAGATAATTCTTTTTATAAACTTAAATTATAATAACAAAATCTAATTATTAGCATAATTTATATTGAATTAAGTTTCTATTTATAAAGTGTTAATTAAGGTGGTGTTATATGTATCCAGTTTATAAAAGTATAGGTGTAAAGCAACAATGTAAAGAAATAAAAGTATCATTTCCACCTCAGCATCAGGAATCTCAGCCTGGTCTTGAGTATATTATGAAGCCTAGGCCTATATCAAGTAATCCGTACTATTGTGAAAGTGACAAATTACAGGGGAAGGTAGCAATTATTACTGGTGGAGATAGTGGAATCGGTAGAGCTGTAGCTTATGCATTTGCTAAAGAAGGATCAGATATTGCAATCTCATATCTTTGTGAGGATAGGGATGCAGATGAAACTAAGTATGTTATAGAAAACCTAGGCAGAAGATGTATATTAATACGTGGAGACTTAAAAGAAGAGAAGATGTCAAAGGTGGTTGTTGAAAAGACTATAGAGTGCTTTGGAAAGATTGACATATTAGTAAATAATCATGGAGTTCAATTTATTCAAAATAGCATATTAGACATTACAGCAGAACAGCTAGATACCACTTTTAAAACCAACATATATTCTTATTTTTATATGACAAAGGCAGTACTTCCATATTTAAAAGAAGGAGCAAGTATAATTAATACAACTTCTGTTACAGCATATGAAGGACACCCACTGCTTATAGATTATAGTGCAACTAAGGGAGCAGTTATGACTTTTACAAGATCTCTTTCTCAATCATTAGTAAGCAAAGGAATAAGGGTAAATGGAGTAGCACCAGGACCTATATGGACACCTTTGATTGTATCATCTTTTTCTGCTGAGCAAGTGGAGACCTTCGGTAATGATACTCCTATGAATAGGGCTGGTCAGCCATTTGAAGTTGCAACAAGTTTTGTATTTTTAGCAAGTGATGATTCTAGCTATATGTCCGGGCAGATTCTTCACCCTAATGGTGGAACAATATCTGGGTCTTAGATAAGTATACTTAATAATTCAAGTAGGGAATAATTTATTCCCTACTTTTTAAAATGAAATTAAATTAATAATCATCTAAGCTTTTAAAGTGAAACATTAAACTTATAAAGTCTTTTTTTATTCTAGGTAATGTTATTCCTACATGAATTAATTCATCCCCACCAAATATTTCTGATGTGTCTAAGTTAATGTAATTTCTATTTGGATCTAATCCTTTAAGTTTTAGTGTAGTTATAGAAGGTGCTGGTTCTGATAATGTTTTAAAGTAGAAGGCAACCACTTCCTTTTCATCTTTTGATATAAAGTTCCATGCCGTTTCATTACCTTCAAATGGTGATAAAATTCTATGGAATCTACCAAATTGTATTGTATTACGAATTTCTTTGTATTTTGAAATTTGCTCTTTTATTAGTAGTTTTTCTTCATCTGTAAGATTAGTTAAATCTAATTCATAGCCAAGATTACCTGACATAGCTACATGGCCTCTTGTTTCTAGTGGAGTTACTCTACCGACTTGATGGTTAGGACAAGTTGAAATATGAGCTCCAATAGTTATTGGAGGATAAAGAAGACTTGTACCATACTGTATTTTTAATCTACAAATAGCATCAGTGTTATCGCTAGTCCAAGTTTGAGGCATATAATAAAGCATTCCAGCATCAAATCTACCACCACCACTTGAACAGCTTTCAAATAGTACATTAGGGAATCTTGAAACAAGAGTCTCCATTATATGATATAGTCCAAGTATATAACGATGAGGAACTTCACGTTGTCTTGATGGTTCTAAGGCAGAAGATCCAATATGAGTCATATGTCTATTCATATCCCATTTAACATAGGTAATATTATTTTTTGATAAAATATCTGCTATAGATTCTATTAAATAATCACATACATCCTGTCTAGATAGATCTAAAACGAGTTGGTTTCTACCTACTATTGGATCTCTATTAGGAGTATGAATACACCAATCAGGATTCTTTCTATATAAATCACTATCTTGAGAAATCATTTCAGGTTCAAACCATAATCCAAATTCCATACCAAGGCTATTTGCATATGAAGCTATATCTTCTAATCCATTAGGAAGCTTTTTTTTATCAACAAACCAATCGCCAAGAGATGACAAATCATTATCTCTTTTACCAAACCATCCATCATCTAAAACAAATAACTCAATTCCAAGATCTTTTGCAGATTTTATAATATCTTTAAGCTTTTCAGCATTAAAATCAAAGTATGTTGCTTCCCAGTTATTTATTAGGATTGGTCTAGGTTTATTTTGGAAATTTCCTCTACATAAACGAGTTGTATATAGTTTATGGTATTCTTGGGACATTTCATCTAGGCCATTTGATGAGTAAGTCATAATAACCTCTGGAGTTTGAAAGCATTTACCAGGTTCTAGTAGCCAGTTGAATTGAAATGGATTTATTCCCATGGCAACTCTTGTATTTTTATATTGGTCTACTTCAACTTGACCTGTAAAATTACCTGAGTATACAAAATTAAATGAGTAAACCTCACCAGTTGTTTCGGTTGTATTGTTTCTTACTAAGGCTAGAAAAGGAGCTTGCTGAGGACTACTAGCACCTCTAGCGCTATCTACCATTTGAATTCCAGGTACAATATTTCTTCTACAGATATTTTTTTCATTTGTATGGGCGCCATAAAGTGTTATAAGTTGAAAATCATCATCTCTGAAATCAACGGATGCACTTAATGCTCTTAAAAGGTTTATATTTTCACATCCAATATTCTCAAAAATAACTGAACGTGTTATGACGTTAAAATCATTAAAAACTGTATATAACAGCATAGCTCTAACTCCAGCTATATCATCTTCAAGGGTAACTTCAAGGGTTTCAGCCTCATCATCACTTAAAGTATATACGCTAGGAAGTCCATTAAGTGCTGGTTTACCTTTAAATATTTTATGGCTTACATAAGTTAAGTTAGTAATAGTTGAACCATTCTCTAACTGTATTTCATAAGTAGGTATTCTAAAATCACCATTGCCATATGTGGTATATTCTTGCGGTATTGTATCTAATGAAAATTTTCTGTCGTCAGCGAAAGGATTAGCGCAAAATCCTCTGTCAATAAAGCTTAAGGGATTTGACATATTATAATTTCTAATTTTATGCCCCCAATATAAATGAGCTAAGTAGCCACCTCTTATGACTTGAAAAATATAGCTTGTATTTTTGCCTTGTAGATGAAAGGTATTATTGTGTGAATCAAAAATAATTGACATATATTAAAACCTCTTTTCTCAAATTTTTATCTATGATTTAATAATATTAGAGTAAAATATTGCAAACAAGAGTAAAAAAATAAGCGGGAGGGTAATATATTGCTAAAAGATTTAAAGAGAACTACTGTAGGGTTAAATTTTATATCAGCAATGCCCTTAATTATGATAAAGGGGATGGGGTGGCAGATTATAGATGATCATAAATATTTTTGGGATAGTAAAAAAAGAGCATCAGAGCATTGGGTATTGCAATATACAGTTGATGGAGAGGGCGAAATATGTATAGGTGATAAAAGTCATAGGTTGAACAAGGGAGATGCTTTTATAATAAATATACCAGGTAATCATTATTATAGATTGCCTCCAGATTCTAAACAGTGGGAGGTATTATATATTGAGTTTTCTAAAGAAGCAGATGTTTTCTTAAATAAGTTTATTAGTACTGAAAGCAATATAATACATATAGACGAAGATTCAAAATTTTTAGCACTTATGTTTAATGTTTATAGAGAATTAATAGAAGATAGGATAGATAGTATATATAAGTGTTCAAGCTATGGATATCAGTTGATTATGGAGCTACTAAATGAATTTAATACCAAGGTAATAAATGAGGAGAGAGATATTACTGTGGTAGCTTGCAAAAACTATATTAATAAAAATTATCATAAACAGATAGGGCTGGATGATTTAACTGCTATAACAAAGCTTTCTAAGTATCATTTATCAAGAAAGTTTAAGGCGGAGATGGGCACAACTCCAGGAAACTATTTAATAAGGATTAGACTTGAGAAGGCAATGGAACTTATATTGTCTACTGATGATACTATAGAAACAATAGCTAAAAAGGTTGGATTTTCTTGTGGAAATTACTTCAGTAAAGTCTTTAGAAAAAACATTAAAGTATCGCCATTGGAGTTTAAAAATAAGAATAGTGAATATAGTATAAACAAAATAGTTTTTTAGTAATAATAAAAAAAAACTATGGACAAAATAAAAAAAGGATTGTAAAATAAGGTGGTGAAAAAGATTACAAGATTATTTTTATGATTCATGTGGGAACGATACCTCATAATTATAAGGATTAATAATCTGTGAAGTAATATAAAACAATATAAATAATAAGATTTAAGGAATGTGGGAACGATACCTTAAAGTAAGGGGGATAAGAAATGAGTAAAAATTATTCAAAAGTAGCTTCTAAGATTTTAGAAGTACTAGGTGGAAAAGAAAATTTAGTAAGTGCCGCTCATTGTGCTACAAGATTGAGAGTTGTATTAAGTAATCAAGAGTTAGTAGATGAGAAAAAGCTTGAATCAATAGAGTTAGTAAAGGGAAGCTTCCTAAATGGTGGTCAATTTCAGATAATTTTAGGTGCTGGAATTGTTGATGAGGTTTATGCAGAATTTATTAAATTATCTGGATTAAATGAAACAAGCAAGGAAGAACTTAAAAAAGTAGCTGATACAAAGTTAAATCCACTTCAAAGGATATTAAAAAGTTTAGCTGATATATTTGTACCAATAATACCTGCAATAGTTGCTGGTGGTTTATTAATGGGCATAAATAATATTTTAACATCTCAAGGATTATTTATAGAAGGTATGTCTTTAATTGAAGCTTATCCTCAAATTGCAGATTTAGCAAGTTTAATAAATACTTTTGCTAATACAGCATTTGTATTTTTACCTGTATTAATTGGTTTCTCAGCAGCGAAGATTTTTGGAGCAAATCAATATTTAGGTGCTGTAATAGCAATGCTTATGGTTCATCCAGATTTATTAAATGGATGGGGGTATGGAGCTTCATTATTTGAAGGAACAATTCCATCTTGGAATATACTTGGATTAACTATAGAAAAGGTTGGATACCAAGGTACTGTATTCCCAGTTCTTGCAGCTATCTATATATTAGCTAAGGTAGAAAAATCATTACGTAAAGTTATACCTTCAGTATTAGATAACTTATTAACACCGTTATTCTCAGTATTTATAACAGGTATTTTAACATTCGTAGTTGTAGGACCAATAATGCGTGGAGCTGGTAACTTATTAACTGACGGGATTATGTTCTTATATAACTCATTAGGGCCAATAGGTGGAGCTATATTTGGTGGTGTTTATGGACCAGTAGTTGTTACAGGAATGCATCATAGTTTTATGGCAGTAGAAACTCAACTTTTAGCTGATATGACTTTAACTGGTGGTACATTTATATTCGTAGTAGCTGCAATGTCTAACATTGCTCAAGGTGCATCAGCTTTAGCTGTATTCTTTATAAATAAAGATACAAAGATGAAGGGTGTTGCTTCAGCATCAGGAATATCAGCTTTATTAGGAATTACAGAACCAGCTATGTTTGGTGTTAACTTAAAGCTACGTTATCCATTCTATGCGGCTATGATAGGAGCTGCTGTTTCAACTGCTTACACAACTTTTGCAAATGTATTAGCAGTATCACAAGGACCTGCAGGGTTACCAGGAATAATAGCGATTAGACCTCAATCAATGGTTCAATATATTATAGGTATGGCAATTTCTTTTGCAGTAGCATTTGTAATGACAATAGTATTATCAAAAATGAATAAGTTTAATAAGGAAGTAGAAGCAGCTTAATAAAATAACACAGGGGGTTAGACTAAAATATGTCTAACACCCTTGAACTTTTAAATGAATAATTAATACATAAAAGCTTAATTTGTATAGGGAGGATTAAAATGATAGATTGGTCGAGAGAAGAGAGATATAAACCAATAGAAGAAGTAAGTAAAGAAGAATTAAATGAATTAGAAAATGCAGTAAAGAAATGTCATTTTCGACAAGGATATCATATTCAACCTATAACAGGGTTACTAAATGACCCTAATGGATTTTCTTTTTATAATGGAGAATATCATTTGTTTTATCAATGGTTTCCTAGGGGACCAGTCCATGGATTAAAATATTGGTATCATACGTCTTCTAAGGATTTAATTAGTTGGGAAGATCATGGAATTGGAATAAATCCTGGTGATTGGTTTGATTCACATGGAGCTTTTTCAGGTTCTGGAATAGTTCACGACAATAAGCTTCACTTATTATATACAGGAAACACAAGAGATGAAAATTGGATTAGAACTCCTTATCAATGTTTAGCGATAATGGATGATAAAAATAGAGTTAAGAAGCATAGTGAGCCTGTGATTAATGGAGTACCAGAGGGATATACAGACCACTTTAGAGATCCTAAAGTTTTTAAGAAAGGTGATGAGTTCTATGCCGTAATTGGAGCTCAAAATACTGACCTAAAAGGAAGAGTGGTTTATTACAAGTCTAAAGATTTAATAAATTGGGATTTTGTAAATGAGATTAATACATCTCTTAAGGATTTTGGGTTCATGTGGGAATGCCCAGATTATATTGAGCTTGATAATAAAGGTATTTTAATATTTTCACCTCAAGGGTTAGAGCAAGAAGGAGATAAGTATGCAAATATTTATCAATCAGGATATATAGTTGGAGAGCCGCTTGACTTAACTAGTGGTGAATTTAATCATGGAGAGTTTATTGAACTTGATAATGGATTTGATTTTTATGCACCTCAAACAACTGAAGATTTAAATGGAAGAAGGATATTAGTTGGTTGGATGGGATTACCTGAAATAGAATATCCAACAGATAAAAATGGATGGGCACACTGCTTAACATTACCTCGTGAATTAACACTTGTTAATAATAAGCTAATTCAAAATCCAGTAAAGGAATTAGATGAGCTGAGAGAGAATCATAGATATATTGAGTCTATGATAAATGGTGAGGAAAGAAGCTTTGATGGATTTGATGGGGAAAGATATGAGTTAAGCTGCACTTTCAAAGACTTCTCAGAAGGTAAGGTAGGTGTGAAGTTAAGAGTTTCTGAAAATGAAGAGACTGTAGTTTATTATGATGTTGATAATAAAAAGTTTACCTTAGATAGAAGTAAGTCAGGAGAAGTCTTTGCGACAGAGTGGGGAACTACCCGTAGTACTTCATTAGATTGTAAAGAGTTAAGCTTACAAATTTTTGTGGATTCTTCTTCTGTAGAGATTTTTGTTAATGGTGGAGAAAAAGTATTTACAAGTAGAATATTCCCAGATAAAAATAGCATAGGTATAAGATTTTTAAGTACAGAAAAGTGTAATATTAAAGCACATATGTGGAGTATTAAATAAATATTAGGAAGGTGATATTTCATGAGTAAAGTTATAGCTATTGGGGAAGCATTGATAGATTTCATTCCAACTGTTAAAGGGCAAGAGCTTAAAAATGTTGAGTCTTTTACAAGAGTACCAGGGGGAGCGCCTTTGAATGTCGTGTCCGCAGTATGCAAGCTTGGTGGAGATGGAATAATGTTAACTAAGTTAGGACAAGATGCGTTTGGAGATATAATAATTGATACAGTTAAGCCTCTAGGGGTGGATATTTCTAGAATATTACGTACTTCAAAAGCAAATACTGCTTTGGCTTTTGTCTCTTTAAAAGAAAATGGAGAGAGAGATTTTTCCTTTTATAGAAATCCAAGCGCAGATATGCTTTTAGCAGAGGAAGAAATAGTTGAAGATGATTTTAAGCCAGGAGATATATTACATTTCTGCTCTGTAAGTTTAATTGATGCACCTATAAAAAATGCACATAGAAAAGCAATAGAATTTGCTAAAAATAATAATTGTATAGTTAGCTTTGATCCTAACATTAGATTACCTTTATGGGAGTCACCAGAAAAATGTAGAGAAGCTATATTAGAATTTTTACCATTAGCAAATATAGTTAAGGTAAGTGATGAAGAGCTTGAGTTTATAACAGGAATTAAGGATGAGAAAGAAGCAATTAACTCCCTATTTGTAGGTAGCGTAAATGTTGTAATATACACTAAAGGTGTTAATGGAGCTGAATTTATAACAAGCAATAATAAATATTTTGCACCTTCTTATAAAGTTGAGGTTGAAGATACAACAGGAGCTGGAGATTCCTTCATTGGAGCTATATTATATAAAATTTCATCACAAAATATCACTCTTGATGATTTAGTAAGTTTAGATAAGAATATTGTTGAAAATATATTAGATTTTGCTAATAGAACTGCAGCTATAACTGTTTCAAGAAAAGGAGCAATAGGAGCTTTACCTACTTTTGAAGAAGTTGAAAAAATGCTTTGCAAATAATATAAGGATAATAGTATGAATTAGATCTTTTAGATCACAGGTATTTAGGAAATATATATTTAGGAGAGATATTTTATGAAAAAGAAATGGTGGCATGATTCGGTGGTATATCAGGTATATCCGCGTAGCTTTAAGGATAGTAATAATGACGGTATAGGTGATTTAAATGGTATTATTTCTAAGCTTGATTATCTAAAAGAACTTGGAATAGATGTTATTTGGCTGAGCCCGGTTTATAAGTCACCTAATGTTGATAATGGATATGATATTAGTGATTATTGTGACATTATGGATGAGTTTGGAACACTGGATGATATGAAGACTTTAATAGATGAAGCTACTAAAAGAGACATAAAGATAATTATGGATTTAGTAGTTAATCATACTTCTGATGAACATATATGGTTTAAGGAAGCAAGAAAGAGTAAGGAAAATAAGTATAGAGATTTTTATATATGGAGAGATGCAGTAAATGGTAGCGTCCCAAATGATTTGAAGTCTAATTTTGGGGGAAGTGCATGGACTCTTGATACAGAAACAAATCAATATTATTTACATTTACATGATAAGAGACAGCCTGATTTAAATTGGGAAAATCCAGAGTTAAGAAAAGAAATTTATAATATGATGAAGTTTTGGCTAGAACTTGGAATTAAAGGGTTTAGAATGGATGTTATTGATTTAATCGGAAAGGAACCAGATAAGTTAATAACTCAAAATGGTCCAAAGCTTCATGAGTATATACAAGAGATGAATAGAGAAACCTTTGGAAAGTATGACGTTCTTACAGTAGGAGAAACTTGGGGGGCAACTCCTGAAATCGGAAAGCTTTATAGTAATCCAAAAAGAAACGAGCTTAGTATGGTATTTCAATTTGAGGTTATTTCATTAGATAAGCAGCAAGGTAAAAGAAAGTGGGATTTAGCACCATTAGATTTTATAGCTTTTAAAGAGTCTTTTAGAAAGTGGCAAGTAGAATTATATGAAGATGGATGGAATAGCTTATTTGGAAATAATCATGATCTGCCAAGAATGGTTTCAAGATGGGGTAATGATAAAGAGTATAGGGTTGAGTCTGCAAAAATGCTAGCAACAATGCTACATATGCAAAAGGGTACACCGTATATTTATCAAGGTGAAGAGATAGGTATGACTAACGTTAAGTTTCCATCAATAGAATATTATAATGATATTGAAGGCTTAAACATGTATAATGAAAGAATTTCTTTAGGATATAGTGAAGATGAAGTAATGCAATCATTGTATGCAAAGGGAAGAGATAATGCAAGAACTCCAATGCAGTGGGATTCTTCAGAGAATGGAGGGTTTTCTACTGAAAAGCCTTGGCTTATGGTAAATGATAATTATACTGATATAAATGTAGAAAGAGATATTAAAGCTCCTTGGTCAATATTTGCATATTATCAAAAGCTTATAAGGTTAAGAAAATCAGAGGAAGTTATAAAATATGGAAAGTTTGAACTGCTTTTAAAGGATCATAGAGAAGCCTTTGTTTATACAAGATCATATAATGGTGAGAACTTGGTTGTTGTATGTAACTTCTATGGTAATAATATATCTATTGATTTAAGTGAATTAAAAGATATATTAGGATTAGGAGATAATAGTGAATTAAGCCTTAACGAAGATGTATTAATAGCTAATTATAGCAATTCTCCTAAATTAACTAATAAACTAGCACTTAGACCATATGAAACTATAGTCTATAAGTACAATAACCTGATAAGTTTTAACATTAAATAAGTGTTTTAAGAAATAAGGTGGTGGGATATAAATCTCATTGCCTTATTTTAATATTTTCTTTATTATATAAGTATATTAAAGAGATTTAGGTGGTAATTATGACGATAATAGAATTTGCCAAAATAGCAGGGGTATCTAAGTCAACAGTATCTAGGTATTTTAATGATGGGTATGTTAGTGAAACTGCTGTTGAAAAAATTGAAAGAGCTATCAAGGAAACTGGATTCAGGCCTCAAAGACAAGCACAGAGCATGAGAACTAAGAAGACAAATTTAATTGGAGTTATCGTTCCTAAAATAAGTACTGAAACTGCTCCAAGGGTTGTTGAAGGTATCTCTGATGAATTAAATGCTAACGGATATGATATGCTAATTGCTAATACTAATCTTTCTATTGATAAGGAAATAGAGTATCTAAAAATGTTTAAGAATAACAATGTTGATGGAGTTATTTTTATGGCAACAAAAGTAACGGAAGAACATTTAAAGGTTATGGATGAAATAAAGGTTCCAATTGTTGTAGTAGCTCAAAATATAGAAGAATATCCGTCAGTTTATAATGATGATTACAATGCAGCAAGAAGTGTTGTTAATTACATAATTAAAAAAGGGTATAAAGATATAGGTTTTATAGGCGTATATGAGGAAGATATATCAGTTGGTTACGAAAGAAAACGGGGATTTCTAGATGAGTTAAATGAACATGGAATAGTGATAAATAAAGAGTTAATTAAAATAGGAGACTTTAGTGTAGAGAGTGGGTATGCTCTTGCGAAAGAACTGATGGAAGGGAAAAGTAAGCCTAAGTGTATATTTGCTGTTACTGATAATATAGCAACTGGAGCTATTGAATATCTTAAAGAAAATAAATATAAAATACCTGAAGATGTTGCTGTTATAAGTATAGGTAATTCTAAGATAGCAAGGTTAATAGAACCAAGATTAACCACGGTACATTACCATTACAAAACAGCAGGAGTTGAGGCAGCAAACATATTATTAGGTATGTTAAGGGATGGAATAGCATCATCAAAAAATATAAATAAAAAGGAAAAGTTACCATATCACCTAGTTGAGAGAGATAGCATCTAGTTGACATGTAGATATCGAAAGATTAGAAAAGATGATTTAAATTAGTGTAGATATGGATTATTACTCTTTAAGGCATTATCAATTTTATTTGGTATGTTTTTAAAGAGTTTTTTTATTCAATTTTATGTTGCAGCAATTAAGCAAGATATATATTTATAGATTTTGCACAATAGAAAATAATACTTTAAAAGTATATTAATTAGTTTGTACTTTTAAATAAAATATTTGTACATTTTTAACAATATTAATAATAAGTAAATTATTAAGCAGAAATATTATGTGTATTTTCATTCGTTGCAAATGAAGTATTATTAAACATAAGGTAAAAAATTAAGGATAAATGTTGTAATTATAGTTATTAATCAATAGGTTATATATTTTAACAAACATTTTATACTTTTAGTTTAAATTAAAATATAATATTGTATTAAAAAAAAATAGACAATATAATATGAATATAAGTTTTGTAAAAATGTTACAAAATATACAGAATATACAAGAAAGTTCGCAGCCGAAAATGTACTAGTATGAAACTTATTATATTTCCTATTTATATAGGGTATTTCTAGGGGGGATTTATAATGAAGAGAAGGATGCTTACTGCTAAGATTACAGCTGCTTTATTGAGTGGAATGTTAATTACAAGTAGCATAAGTCCTGCGGTAGTAGCACAGGCAGAGACTATACTTAGCCAGAACGAAGAGTTAGTTGATGAAACTAGTGCAAACGATTATAACGAGATAGGAGGAATTGTTAATTACGTCCAAGATGAAAACAAGGTTACTTTTGACTTGGCAACAGGTGAAAAGCTAAGAGTATCATTTTTAGAAAATGGTGTGTTTCGTATATACATGGATCCAACAGGTGACTTCCAAGAAGATCCAACACCAAACTCTAAAGATCACATAACTAAAATTATAGATAAAACTGAGGACAAATATGAAAAAACAGTTCCTGTAGTAACAGATGGAGCTGAGATTGTTCTATCAACAGCAAATATTGAATTAAAGGTAGAGAAAGAAACTAGTAAAATGGAACTAGTAAATAAGACTACTGGAAAAACTATTTGGAAAGAAGCAGAACCTTTAAAGTATAAAAATAATGAGACTATTCAAACTTTAGAAGCTTCAGATGATGAATACTTCTATGGTGGAGGAATGCAAAACGGTAGATTCTCTCACAGAGGTAAAATTATAAATATTGTAAACGAAAACAATTGGGTAGATGGAGGGGTTGCCAGTCCAACACCATTCTATTTCTCAACAGCTGGTTATGGTGTAATGAGACATACATTTAAGCCAGGTTCATACGATTTTTCTTCAACAGAGCAAGGTAAAGTAATAACTAAGCATCAAGAAAAGAGATTTGATGCATACTACTTTATAGGTGAAAATCCAACTAATATAATTAATGAATTTACAGAGTTAACTGGTAAGCCAGTTTTATTACCAGAGTATGGATTTTATTTAGGACATGCTAACTGTTATTCAAGAGACTGGATAAATGATGAAACAGGACAAGAATCTCAAACACAAAAACCAGGGTTTGATAGACAAGAGTCATTAATGGTTGATGGTGTAAAAGTAATTGATAGCCACGTTGAAAACGATATGCCTTTAGGGTGGTTCTTACCTAATGATGGTTATGGATGTGGATACGGTAGAGAAGATAGCATAGATGGAAATATAAATAATTTGAAAAGCTTTGTTGATTATGCAAGAGGTTTTGGTATTCAAACAGGTCTTTGGACTCAAAGTACATTAAAGCCGACAGGTAATCAGGAGGTTTATTTAGAGCGTGATATAGATAAAGAAGTTGGAGTGGCTGGAACTAACGGAGTTAAAACAGACGTTGCTTGGGTTGGTGCAGGATATTCATTTGCCCTTAACTCAGTAAGACAAGCAGCTGAAGGAATTATAAATAATTCAAAAGATAATGCAAGACCATTTATTGTATCTTTAGATGGATGGGCTGGTACTCAACGTTATGCTTCAATTTGGTCAGGAGACCAATATGGTGGACAATGGGAATATATAAGATTCCATATTCCAACTTATATAGGAGCAGGATTATCAGGACAGCCTAATGTTGGTTCAGATATGGATGGTATATTTGGAGGAAATAATTTAATTCAAACTAGAGATTTCCAATGGAAAGCATTTACTCCAGTTCAAATAGATATGGATGGTTGGGGAAGTAATCCAAAGAATCCATATGCATTTAATGAGCCATATACTTCAATAAATAGAATGTATTTAAAATTGAAGTCATCAATGATGCCATATAACTATAGTATTGGAAATGAAGCTACTAATGAAGGTACTCCAATGATTAGAGCAATGATGCTTGAGTATCCTAATGCATACACATATGGTACATCAACAGAGTATCAATATATGTGGGGACCTAATTTATTAGTTGCTCCTATATATCAAAATACTGCAAGTGATGCAAATGGAAACGACATAAGAAATGATATTTATCTTCCAGATGAAGAGCAAGTATGGATAGATTACTTCAGTGGAAAACAATATAGAGGTGGTGGAGTATTAAATAACTATGAAGCACCTTTATGGAAGTTACCTCTATTTGTTAAGAATGGAGCTATTATTCCTATGAATAATGATAACAATACCCCTGAGGAAGTTGATAAGTCTAAGCGTATCTATGAAGTATACCCAAGTGGAGATACAGAGTTTGAAGTTTATGAGGATGATGGTTTAACAACAGATTATCTTGAAAATAAATCAGCAACTACTTTAGTTACTTCATCAGCTCCTAAGGCAGGAAAGGGTACAGCTACAATAAAGACAGGATTATTAACTGGAAACTATGAGGGAATGGTTGCAGAAAGAGAAACTGAGTTTGTTGTTAATGTAAGTGAAAAGCCATCAAGCCTTACTACTAAAGTTGGTGGAAGTGAAGTTAAGCTTACAGAAGCAAAATCCATTGAAGAATATGAAAAAGGGACCAATATGTACTTCTATGATGAATCACCAAACCTAAATAAATATGCAACAGAAGGTTCTGAATTTGCAAAGGTTGAAATAGCTACAACTCCAAAGGTTTACGTTAAGGTTGAAAAGACAGATGTAACTAAGAATGAAGTTGAATTAACAGTTAAAGATTTTGTTAATACTCAGGATATTAATAAAAATGAATTAAATGAAAATTTAGCTGCGCCATCAAATTTTGCAGCACCAGAAGATAGTATAACTCCAGATACTATTAAATTAGTATGGGATGAAGTCGAAGACGCTACTTCATATGATGTTGAAATCGATGGAACAGTATTTAGTAATATTACAGAAACTGGATACACTCACTTAAACTTAAATTATGACACAGTTTACAACTATAGAGTTCGTAGTGTAAATAAGGATGGATATTCACAATGGAGTGAAAAGATATCACCTAAAACTGCTTTAGATCCATATCGTAATGTTCCAAGTGACATGGAAGCATTATGGACAGGTGGCCAATATAGTAGTGACTACCCATATAAAGCATTAGATGGAGATGATAACTCTCAATTCCACTCAAAAGGAAATGCTATAGATCAACCATTTATAATAGATATGAAGAAAGCCTATTCAATTGAAAAGTTAGACTTATTATTTAGGGCAAATGGAAATGGATCTGTAAAGAGAGCTGAAATATATTCAAGTTCAGATGGAGTTAACTATACTAAAGTATTTAGTAATGCAACAGATAGTGGTAATGAGGCATGGGCTACTGATGGACAAGTAAAGACTATTAACTTTGATACACCAATAAATGCACGTTACTTTAAAATTATAACTAAAGAGTCTATAGGAAACTTCTTAACAATGAGAGAATTTAGACCATACAAGGTAGATGGAACTAACGGTAAGGTAGTTGGAGACTGGAATAATAGTGGAGACATCGATGATGGAGATTTAACATTCCTTCAAAACTATACTGGATTAACAACTGTAGATGCTGACTGGCCAGGATATGTTTCAGCAGCAGACTTAAATAACAATGGTGTAATTGATGCTTATGATATAGCTTATGTTGCTAGTAAGTTAAAAGGTGGAGTTGTTGAGTCAAATGCTCAAATGGCTGGAGACCTTATGTTAGTACCAAGTAAGACTGAATTAAAAGCAGGAGAAACATTTACTGTTGATGTTATAGGTACAGGATTATCTGATGTTAATGCATTTAGTGCTGCAATTCCTTTAGATTCAAATAAGTACGAAATGGTTGGAACTCCAACAAGTACTATATTAACAAGTACTATGGAGAATCTTTCAAAGGTTAGAAAACATAGTGATGGAAGTCAAGATATTTATACTGTATTCACTAATGTTGGTAATGCTATGAAGCTTAAGGGAACAGATTCAGTTGCTAGAATAACTTTAAAAGCTAAGGTTGATACTACATGGGATATGGAATTAACTCATGGATTAATAGTCGATAGTAAGATGAACTCTAAATTAGCTATAGCTAAAGTAACTAATAATGATGCTCCATTACCAGAAGCAGGAGAAGCAGTTACTAAGATTTCAGGTGAGTCTATATCTGTAAGTGGTGAGGAAAGTCAATTACAAGCTGGAATGGGATTAAATAAACTTATCGATGGAACTACAAGCAGTGATGATAGTTCACGTATGGACTTAAAGTGGATATTCTCAGCTGATCAAGCAGATAAGGGAACTCTTCCATTCGAAATGACATTTAAGTTTGATGAAGCTAAAGAATTAGATAACTTTACAATTTATAACCGTATGGATGCAAACGGAAGTATAAATACAGCGGCGCTTAAGGAAGTTAAAGCAGTAGGATATTTAGGTGAAGAAGCTACTGATTTAGGAACAATATCTGATATTGAAACTGCTACAACTATATTTGATTTAAAGGGACAAAAGTTTGATAAAATAGTAGTTACTGCATTAGATAGTCATAAGGATAAGAATACTTTAGCTATAAATGAAATTGAGTTCTATCAAAAAACTGGACAAGAAGTAAGTGGAATTGAATTTGCTGAAGATACAGTTGAAAAATTATATCTTAACAAGATTACTCCAATATCTGCAAATGTATTACCAAGCAATGCAAATAATCCATATTACAAAGTAACTTCAGATAATGAAGATGTGGTTAAGGTAATTCGTTTAGATAGTGAAGATAAGGTAGGCTACTACTTAATGGGACTTCAATCTGGAACTGCAAAGATAACTGCAACAACAGCTGATGGTAGCTTTACAGTAGAAAAGACTATCACTGTAGGTAAGGGTGCTGATAAGACTCTATTAGTTGAAGTTATAAATGATGCCAAAGAGCATACGAAGTTAAATGAAATCTATACAAAGGAATCCTATGATGCTCTGATAGCAAAAGTAAAAGTTGCAGAAGAAGTAGCAGACAATGAAGAATCAACTGAAAAAGAAGTAAGTGATGCGATTATTGCACTAAGAGATGCAATAGACAAATTACAAGAAAGAGAAACTGTTAAAGAAGATAAGATTTCTTATGAAAATGTAGAAGCTATAGATGCAACTAGTGAGGCAGATACAGATTATAAAGAAAATGCGGTAGATGGTGATGAAGGATCTATATGGCATTCAGGATATCAATCAGCAGATAAATTACCTGTTTCTATAACATTAGAACTTGATAAGGCCTATAACCTTGACCAAATAGATTATTTACCAAGACAAAATAGTAGAAATGGTCATATTACAAAGTATATGATTGAAACAAGCTTGGATGGTGAAAACTGGATAGAAGCCAGAGTTGGAGATTTAGAGGCTAATAAAGAAGGAACTGCATTAGCTAATACAGGATATAATCCAATTAGATTTAACTCAGTAGAAGCAAGATATGTTAGATTTACTGCTTTAGAATCTTTAGGTGATACTAATAATAAATATGCAAGTGTTGCAGAGTTAGTATTCTATGGAAGAGAAGTTGAAGTAGAAGAAGGAGTTAACAAGGATGCTTTACAAGGGGCTATAGATATAGCTAAGGAGATAACAGAAGAGCAATTAAATGCTGCTATTCCAGAAGCAAGAGATGAATTTGTAACTGCATTAGCAGAAGCAGAATCAATTTTAGCTAATGAAGAGGCAACTCAAGAGCAAGTTGATACTACTTTAGATAGATTAAATAAAGCTATTAAGGGATTAGAAATTATTGCTGGAGATAAGACTGATTTAATAAAATTAGTAGAAACTATTAATGCTTTAGATCCTAACAACTTTACTTCAGCTAGTTGGTCAGATGTAGAATTAGCACTTATTGAAGCTAATGGAGTAATTGCTAATGAGAATGCTACAGTTGGAGATGTTGTACAAGCTTATACTAAGCTATTAAATGCACATGCAAAATTAGAAAAGAAGGCAGATAAAACAGAATTACAAGAAGTTATAAATAAAGCAGAAGCTCTAGATAATAGCAAATACACTGAAGAAACTTATGCGTTAGTATTAGAGAAGTTAGCTATAGCTAAAGAAGTTATGGGTAATGATGATGCTAGTAGTGAATCAGTAAAAGCTGCCATCGCTGCATTAAATAATGCTATAGACAATTTAAAGGAAGTTGATGATGGAGAAGATGATAAAGTTGAAGCAGATAAGTCAAGTTTATACGAAGCTATTGTTAAAGGACAAGGTATCCAAGAAAATGACTATACTTCAGAATCATTTAAGAACTTAAAAGCAAAACTTGATGAAGCTATATCAGTTCATGCAAAAGAAAATGCTACACAAGAGGAAGTAGATGCAGTAACTTCTGAATTATTAGCAGCAATAGATGCCTTAGTAGAGGTAGATAATGGTGGAAATGATGGTGATGATGGTGATGAAGATCAAGTTGTAAATAAAGAATTATTAAACGGATTGATAAATAATGCTTTAAATCTTGATAGTAATAAATATACATCAGAAACTTGGTCAACACTTATGGCTTCATTAAAATCAGCTCAAGAAGTAATGTCTAGAGAGGATGCAACTCAAGATGAAGTAAATAAAGCTTACGATGAGTTGAATATTGCTATTGAAGGATTAGTAGAAGGTTCTAATAAACCTGTTAAACCAGTTGACCCAGTTAAGCCAGGTAAACCAAATAAACCAGGAAACGGTGGTAACTTACCAAATACAGGTGGAACACCAGCTGGAGCAGTTGGTATACTAGGAGTATTTACAGCAGCCTTAGGATTTGGAATGTTTAAAAAGAAAAGAAAATAGAAATTAAAAAATAAGAATAATGGAAAATGGCTAATAGTCATTTTCCATTATTTAAAATTTACTTGTTATTATGTTGATAGGTAAATGGTGAAATCAACGTGAGATTAAGTTGGTTGTAATAATACATATTGGGAGGATTTTTATGAAAAAATTTACTGGTATTATAATAGTTTTTTTATTAATATTTAGTCTTATTGGATGTGACAAATATATCAGGGATAATAGCCCAGGCTCCATAACAGAAATTACATTAGATGAGTCACTAGAATTAGCTAAGGAGGAAAAGGAAAGCATAATACTTTATAGCATAACTACATGCAATGATTGTATAAAGCTAAAGGAAGTGTTGAATAATTACTTGAAAAATCATTCGGTGGAAATAAATGAAGTTGTTTTAGATAATGAAGGTACAACTGATGAAGAAATTCAAAGTAATAGAAGAAAAATAAATACTATATTCTCAGAGTTTAATGCGGTTCCATCAATGTATTATTTAAAGGATGGAAAAGTTATTGATGAGGCTATTGAAATAACTACAGAAGAAGAATTAGATGAGTGGGTATTGAAAAATATGCTAGATAAAAAATAAATAGTACTTAAATATTATTTTAATATAAGAAATTTTAAGCCTTGTGCAATAAAGCACAAGGCTGATTTTTTATCCCATAAACATGAATGTATGACAAGTAAATACTGAAGCTACTTGCATGAAGCATAGTAATGAACCTACTATGATTCCAGGGATATATGGGTTATTACAATATTTAGCTAAACGACGTAGTAGAAGCACTGCTACTGGGAATACTGGTATTGCATTAATCATATATGTGAATGTAAATGGTGCTCCAAATATATTTGGTTGGAATCCTGTTTTTGCAAATAGGTAGTATCCGATAAAAGTAATAGTAAATGCAGGAATCATATTCATAAATGCAAAGAATAAATCATTTAATAATGTTGGTTCTTTACCTATCTTAGAGTAGTAAGCTGAGTTTATAGCAATACTTACAGCTATACCAAATACTAAGAAGAATGGTAAGTAAGTAAAGAATAAGTATAAATGATCTAATCTCATTTCACGCATACCCCATAGGTAGAATCTTAAATCTATTTGGAATACGTATTGAGCAATATATAAAACAGCTAGTACACTTAATACTCCAATTACAGCTAGTAAAAGTGATTTTAAGAAGTCTTTAATTGAGATTCTTACACCCCATGACTTTAATGTATCTCCTTGCTTTCTAGCATATAAGTAGTATGAACCAAATGAAGTTATTAACATGAATATACCATTTGCTAATGACCATAGTGCATAGATATTAGTAGTTTGCTGTGCTAAAACTTCTGTAGCAAAGTATCCATAACCTTTTTTGAATATAAATGATACGCTTAAGAATGCAAATGCACAGTTAGCTATAGTTAATACCCAGAACCATATCTTTCCTGTCTTATTAGGAGCAGGTCTTAATTGTTTGTTATCTTCAGCTTTTAAGCTTGAGAAGAATTTAGTTTTTGTTAATGTTGCAATAGTAAATACGCAAATTGCTAATGCTCCAAATAATCCTAAAACAGAAGCAAGGGAGTAGAAATTCCAAATTTGCATACCACCAACTTCGTAGTTAGGCGCAACAAATGATTCTTGGAAGAAGTCTACAACAGCAGCTACTGCACCATTACCACCTTGTGGCTTAGGATGAATTTCATCTGCTTTTGTAATACGACGAATAACTTGTTTTCCATTCATATCAGTAGTATAAGTATGTCCAGGAATTACTTTAACATCTGTAAGTGTGCTTGGATCTTGCCCAAAGCTTACAAAAGATTTAGCTTCATTTGAATCTAAGAATTGTTGTGCAGGAACAGGTGCTCCATTTGCATCTTTAGTGCTAAAGTAAACATGGTCATAGTATGTATAGTAAAGACCTACATTACGATCTCCATAAATATTTACCCAGTTTCCTTCGAAATCTGTAAACATTGGGTTACTTGCAACTAAATAAACAGCAGATATTACTGGGTTTCCACTCATGTTGTCTAATGTAACACTCATATTTGTAGCATTACCACCCATTGAGTGACCAGCTATACCTATTTGATCTAAATCTACATAATCTAATTCGGATACATATTTTACTGCAGCGTAAACTCCATATGCATCAGCGTTCATATCAGTAAAGAATGTTTCATAAGGTGTTATATCAGAACCACCGTGGTTTAACATGTCAGGTGTAACAACTACGAATCCACGACGTGCTAGTTCAAGAGCATATTGAGCATAGCACTCTTTTGTTGTTGATAAACCGTGGGCAAAGACAACAGCAGGAGCTTTGTTATCAGCAGTTGCAGCCTTTGGACTATAAACTCTAATACTTACGTTATCTCCAGAACGTGTTTGTACAGTAGTAGTTTCAATTTTAACTTTTCCAAAGTTACTTAAAAGTAGGTTAGCACTAACAGCACATAATAAAGTGAAAATAATTGATATAATTAGCCCTCGTGTTGCTGTAAGTTTAAATTTAGATTTTTTCTTCATAATTTATCCCCCTATAGTTACAATTAAAACGTTAACATTTCATGTATAAATTATACAAGGGAAGTTATTTTATAAATATGATTAATTTTATAAGTTAGTATAACAATCTTGCACTTATAGCAAAAAGATTATTTCAGCTTTAAGATAGTTAGTTATAATATTTAGTAAGGGGGACGTAATTATGAGTGAAAAGTTAGAGGTTATTTATTATCCAAGTATAGATAATATGAAGTTATTTGTTGTTGATATAGAGTATAGATCACCGCATACTCACCCAGAAATAGAAGTTCTATTTGTTTTTAAAGGTAATCCTATTTTTATAATTAATGATGAAAAATTTGAATTCCATCAAGGAGATATTATCATAATTAATAGTAATGAAAAGCACGAAATAATCTCAAGCAATGAAACATCAACTTTTTTAGTATTAAATATTTCTACTAAGTATTTTGAGGGATATTTCTCACAAATTAATCAAATTACATTCAAAGGACATTGTACATATAGCCCAAAGCATAAGTTACTGATATATACTTTTTTAAATCTTGCTAGACTTTACATAGAAAAATCTGATTTTTATAAAGTTAGATGTGCAAGTATGATAAATATTATGTTTGTTTATTTATTAGACAATTATTCAAGGTATGATATTTATAATGATAAAAGCCAAGATAGTTGCCAAAATAAATTAAGATTAGGAAGAATTATTAATTATGTAGAAGAAAATTATTATGATAAGATTTCACTAAAAGATATGGCTGATAGGGAAGGGGTATCTGTATATTTCTTATCAAGATTTATTCATAAGTATTTAGAGTTAAGCTTTCAAGATTATTTAACATTTGTAAGGTTTAATCATGCTAGAGAGCTTATTCTTACAAGTGATATGAAGTTAGTAGACATTTGCTATCAATGCGGATTTTCAGATTATCGTTATATGACTCAGGCGTTTAAGAAATATTGTGAGTGTACACCAAAGGAGTTTAAGTTAAAAGCAACTACTTTAATGACACCAAAAGGTTTTTTAGGAACAACTAGTCAAAGAATATATAACAATGATGAAGTATTAAATATAATTGAAGATACAATTAAGTATTATAATTTAATAGAACCGCGTTAGAATAATATACTTATATTAAGAAAATATGTGATATAGATAAATAGAATTAATAAAGAGCTAGATAGTTATAGACTATGTAGCTTTTTTTGTTTTACTAATCTTTGTATGTGTAAAATATGGAAAATTATAAAAACTATTAAAAAATGCACTATTTGCAAGTAATATATATGGTGTGCAAAAAAGTTGCAAAATAGCTCTTATTTGTGCAATTAATTGGTATTGTGGAAATGTATACTTTTTCAGATAATTAAGTTGTGGAGGAAATATGAAAGAAAGAACAAAAAAAATACTAGAATACATTGTTGAAAATAAGAGAGTCTCATGCTCAGAAATTCAAGAAAAATTTAATATATCTAAAAGAACAGTTTATTATGATATTCAGACCATAAATGATAATATAGAAAGTTTTGGGGCAGTCAAAAATATAGAACATAAATTTTCTTTCGATGGTGACTATAATAGACTAAGAGGAATAATCACTAATAAGGATGATAGATTCTTAGATAGTGAATATAGAAAAAATTATATATTAAATAAAATATTAAATGAAGAGTATGTAACTATAGAGCAATTAACATATGAAATGCTACTCTCAAAAAATACAATAGTTCAAACTATAGATGATATTAAGTATTATTTAAGATCTTTAAATTTAAAGTTAGAGTATAAGAAGAGTTATGTAATTAGTGGAAACGAATACAAGATTAGAGAGCTTTTTATATTACTTATGCAAGAAGAAAGAGAAATTTTGAACTCAATAAGTAATGAAATTGCTGAATTTGATAAGAGATGTTCCATTAAACTTACTAATTATTCACTGATTAATCTAACTAAGTTTGTTGATTTTATTAATAAGAGAATAAGAGAAGGTAGAGTAATAAATAACTACAAGTATAAAAGAGATGCTCAAGAGATTAGTTATTATAAATTATGTAGTAAGTTGATTAAGTGTAATGAAGTAAACGAAGATGAAATTTCTTATTTATGCACTTATATTAGCACTTTGCCAAGTTTAGAAAGTAATATTGAAGAGAGATTAATAGAAGTATATGTTGATAAGCTCATAAGCAAGTTTGAAGCTAGTACAGCTATAACATTAGAGAGTAAGTCAGAATTTAAGAAGAATATTACAAGACATTTATTATCTTCTTATAACAGAATTCGTTTTAAGTTTCCTATAAGTAATCCAGCTCTTGATGAGGTTAAATTCAAGCATGAGTCCCTATTTAAGATTATTAAATCTATTATTGAAAATGAAGATGATTTTCCTATATTTGTTGGAATAAGAGAAGAGGAAATAGGATTTATTGCAGCATATTTTGGAGGATACTTAAGAGGGGCTAGGGATAATGGAATAAGAAAAAATAAAGTATTAGTTGTTTGTCCAAATGGACTTATGGTTTCAAAAAATTTAGAGATACAATTGTATAAGTATATTCCTACCATAGATATTGTTAATGTAATGTCGATTAAGCAATTAAGTAGCTCAAATGTTTATTATGACTATATTATATCAACAGTTGATATTCCTAATAAAAGCAATGTAATTGTTGTCAATCCCTTGCTTAGCAAATTCGATATAGAACTATTGATGGACAAGCTAATTAATGTAAAGGAAAATCAATCATATTTTAATTTAGAACTGATTATACAAGCTATAAAGAAAAATGCAAAGGTAATCAATGAAGAAAAATTAAAAGAGGATTTATTAAAAATATTATATAGATTTGATGAAAAGGAGGCGTATCAGCCAATGCTAAAAGAATTAATAACTGAAGATAGAATTAGAAAAGTAAAAGCAGTAGAGGATTGGAAAGAGGCAGTAAGAATTGCAGCAAAACCATTACTAGATGATAATTCAATAGACGAATCATATGTAGTAGATATGATTGAAAGTATCGAAAAACATGGACCGTATATAGTATTAGCAGATAGATTTGCACTTCCTCATGCAAGTTCTAAAAATGGAGTGAAAAAATTAGCTATGTCTCTATTAGTTGTAGATGAGGAAGTAGATTTGCTTGGTAAACCTGTAAACATATTTATGGTTTTAGCAGCAGTAGATAATAATTCTCATATTAGGGCTTTAGCATCTTTATCTGAGATGCTTTATGATCAAAAAAATATTGAATCAATAATTAACGGTGATAATAGTTCTATATTAGAACTTATTAATAAACAAGATTAAGGGGGAATTTATAATGAAAATTTTAGCAGTTTGTGGTTTTGGAGTAGGATCATCAATGATCTTAAGAATGTCAATAGAAAAAGTTTTAAGAAATTTAGGAGTAGATGCAGAGGTCGAAAATACTGATATAAATACTGCAAGAGGAACTGATTGTGACGTTATATTTACAAGTGCTGAGCTTTATGAGGAATTAAAAGGAACATGCTCAGTAAAGGTTTATCCAGTTAAAAAGTATATGGACTTAGTTGAGGTCAAGGAAGTAGTAGAGAAGTTCTTAAGTGAAAGATAGGAGGATATTAAGAAATGATGGATTTTATCACTAATAATATTTTACGTAATCCACCAATGCTGTTAGCTTTAATAGCAGCATTAGGATTAATATTACAAAAAAAGAAAGCTGCAGATATAATTAAAGGATCATTATTAGCTGCTTTTGGTATGGTAATATTAGAGCAAGGTACAGGTATGCTAGTTGGAGCTATAGCACCAATAAATACGGCATTCCAAAGTATAGGGGGAACAGGAGCTGTAGTTGAAGGATTAAATGATGTTACATTTACAGCTACATATGGTGGAACTATTGGGATTTCAATGTTTATTGGTTTAATACTTCATTTATTAATTGCAAGATTTACTCCAATTAAGACGATATTCTTAACTGGACATATGCTATGGTGGTTCCCATTCATATTTGTAGCAGCAGGAGTTGAAGCAGGATTAAGTGGAGGATTACTTATAGCTTTTGGAGCAGTATTCTCAGCATTATATTGGTCAGTAATGCCATGGTTATTAAGAAAGTATGTTAGCGATGTTACTAATGATGATTCATTTACACTTGGACATCCTTCAGGATGCTTAGCTTTAATATCAGGATTTATTGCTAAGAGAGTTGGAAATAAAGAAAAATCTTGTGAAGATTTAAAGTTACCTTCAGGGTTATCTTTCTTTAGAGAAATTTCTATAAGTGGTGGAATAGTAATATTCATTATGTTCTTAGTTGTTGGATTAGTAATTCCAAATGCTTTTGCTGAAACTGGAGAATTCTTAGGAACGTATGCAGTTAAACAAGGATTTATGTTTGGAGCAGGTCTTATTGTAATGCTTCAAGGTGTTAGAATGTTAATAAATCAAATCGTTCCAGCATTTAAAGGAATATCTGAAAAGCTTGTTCCCAATGCAATACCAGCATTCGATTGTCCTATATTATTCAATTATAAACCTAATGCTGTATTAATAGGGTTTGTAACTGCTATGATTACTTCTACATTAGTATTATTAATATGTAATTACTTCAATGTATTTAATATGTTATTAATTCCATTAGTAATAACTTCATTCTTTGAATGTGGTGCTGCAGCTGTAATCGGTGAAGGTCAAGGTGGATTAAGAGGTGCTATTATAGGTACCGCTGTTGCTGCAATTGTTATGGTAGTCTTAGTTGGAATATCAGCCATAATCTATTCTGGAACAATACAAAACTGGATTTTAATCTTCGGTGGTAATGATTTATCTTTATTTGGTATATTAGCTAAACTTATTGGAAGCTTATTTGGAGGTTTTTAGTAAACTATGGACTTTAAGTATATTGATAATATAAAAGAATTAATAAATGTAATAGAAGTTGAAGAAAAAGATAATATGGAAAGAGCAACTGAAATTATAGTTAATGCTATAAAGAGTAAAAATGCTATATTTTCTTTCGGAGCTTCACATGCAGGTATATTAAGCGAAGAATTATTTTATAGAGCAGGTGGACTTGTTGTTATAAACCCAGTATTTGCAAGATCATTAATGTTAGATACAGCTCCAGTAACATTTACTAGTAAAATGGAGAGACTAGTAGGTTACGGTACAGAGCTAGCTAATAAAACTCCTATAAAAGAGGGAGATGTAGTTATAGTTCACTCTGTATCAGGTAGAAATCCTGTAAGTATTGAGTTTGCTATAGGAGCAAAGAGTAAAGGGGCTATAGTAATTTGCATAACTAACTTAAGTTACTCAAAGACTGTATCTTCAAGACATCCATCAGGAAAAAATCTTTATGAAGTTTGTGATTTAGTTATAGATAATCATGGTGAGAAAGGTGATGCTTGTGTAGAGATTGAAGGACTAGATCAAAAGGTTAGCCCAACATCTACAGTTATAGCAGCTACTATAATGAATTCTATAATAGCAGAAGCAACTCAAGCTTTAGTTAATATTGGAATTGAAAAACCACCAGTATTTTATAGTGCGAATATTGATGGTGGAGATGAGTTGAATAAGAAGATATTTGAAGAGTATAAGGATGTTATTCATTATCAATATTAGATAAATTAATATATATAATATAACTGCGTAGATTAGTCTACGCAGTATTTTTTAGATATTTATCACATAATAGAAGAATATATTAGTAATAATATTGAAATAGACACTTCAAGAGTTTATATTGGTGGTTGTTCAATGGGTGGATATCAAACTTGGGACACATTATTTGTAGCACCAGAATTATTTGTAGCTGCATTCCCAATTTGTGCTGCATATGAGGTACGATAAGAAAGGCTTGATACTGTTAAGGATATTCCAATATGGTCAGTTCACGCAGCAAATGATGATACTATTCCTGTTAAATATACACAATATGCATATAATTATTTAAAGAGTAAAGGTGGTAATATACTTTACACTGAATATAGTAATGTACAAGTAGATGGTGAAGATTTTGCTTCACATGCATCTTGGATTTATCCACTAAATAATGATCCTGTTAATGAGAGTGGAGAACATTTTTATGAATGGTTAGCATCTCAAAGAAAAGATGTGGGTGGAAATATTGATAATAATTCTAATGTGATAGTAGTTGTAGGTGTAATCATCATTGCATTATGTATTGGTAGTGTATTTATAATAAGAAAGAAAAAAGTCAAAGAAACAATTAAGAAATAGCTTATAAAAATAGCTCTGTGCAAATTGCATAGGGCTTTTTTCATAAGGAAAAGGAATAAAACTTACATATGGAATAATTTGTTTTTCAGTTTGTGGAAATTTTTTCTGGTGTATGGAAAAAACGAAGTTGATATAAGTATATTTGCTATAATAACTCACGAAAGGAAGTGAGAATTTATGAATAAATTTAATCAATTTGCAGATAAGTATTTAGTACCTATTGCAAATAAAGTTGGTACACAAAGGCACATTCAAGCAATTAAGGATGGTATGACAGTAGCTATTCCATTATCAATTCTTGGAGGTATGTGCCTAATCGTTGCAACACCACCATTTACAGCCGAACAAGTATCAGGAGAGGGTATCATTAGTAAGTTATTATTAGGATGGTATACTTGGGCAAAAGCTAATGGTGATGCATTAAAACTACCGTTTAATATGACAATGGGATTAATGGGGTTATTTATTGTATTTTCGATTGCATATAGTTTGGCAAAACATTATAAGATGCCTGAATTAAATGCATCAGTTATTTCAACAGCAGTATTTTTATTAGTATCTGCACCAACAACAAAGGCAGTAACTTCTAACTTAATTGTTGATGGAGCTACAGCAGCTGATTTGTTAAGTAAACAGGGTAGCTTTTTATCTACATCATTTTTAGATGCCAATGGAATATTTACAGCTATTATAGTTGGTATTGGATGCGTTGAAATAATGCATTTCTTATTAAAGAAGGATATAAGATTCAAAATGCCAGACGGGGTTCCGCCTGCAATAGCATCTTCATTTGATTCAATAATACCACTATTTACTTGTGTAGCTATTTTCTATTCAGCTTCACTTATTGTTCAAAACTTAAGTGGTGAATTAATTCCTAAGATGATTATGACAGTACTTGCACCCGCAATGTCTGGTTTAGATTCACTAGTAGGAATTTGTATGATAGTAATTATAGCTCAAGTATTCTGGTTCTTTGGATTACATGGAGCTAGCATAACACAATTTGTAAGATTACCATTTATGCAGATGTATTTAATGAACAACATAGCAGCCTATGAAGCTGGACAACCTATTGTTCACTTCTTCACTCAACCATTCTGGTCATATATCATAAACCTTGGTGGTGGAGGAGCAACTCTTAGCTTATGTTTCTTACTAGCACGTAGTAAATCAGTTCAGCTTAAACAATTAGGTCGTTTAGGACTTGGACCAGCCATTTTCAATATAAATGAGCCAATTATATTTGGATTACCATTAGTATTAAATCCAATTATGATGATTCCATTTATATTTGTTCCTGTCGTTAACTCTATTATTGCATATGTATGTATGGCTACAGGAATAGTTGGAAAAGGGATAATTGAAACTCCATGGACAACTCCGGCACCAATTGGAGCTGCATTAGGATGTATGGATATTAAAGCAGGAATAATGGTATGTGGATTAATAGTATTAGACGTATTTATGTACTACCCATTCTTTAAGTTATTAGAAAAGCAAAAGTTAGAAGAAGAAAATGGTGGTTCTGAAGAAGAGGATAATCTTTTAGATAAAGATATATTTACAACAGCATAGGAGAGATTGAAATGAAAAAAGGATTAAAGATTGTAACAATTGGTGGAGGATCAAGTTATACACCAGAAATTATAGAGGGATTTATTCAAAAGAAATTAGAAGGTAAATTACCTATTGAGGATTTATACTTAGTAGATGTTGAAGAAGGTAAAGAAAAGTTAGAAATAGTAGGAAATTTAGCTAAACGTATGGTTGAAGAATCAGGTGCTGGATTTAATGTACATTTAACTTTAGACCGTAGAGCAGCTTTAAAGGATGCTGATTTTGTAACTACTCAATTTAGAGTTGGTTTATTAGATGCTCGTATCCGTGATGAAAGAATTCCACTAAAATATGATTTAATTGGACAAGAAACTAATGGTGCTGGTGGATTCATGAAAGCAATGAGAACTATTCCAGTAATCTTAGATATCTGTAAGGATATTAGAGAGTTATGCCCAGATGCTTGGCTAGTAAACTTCACTAATCCATCAGGAATTATAACTGAAACAATATTAAAGCATGGTGGAGTTAAAGCTATAGGATTATGTAATGTTCCTTTAGGAATGCAAGTTAAATGTGCTAAATTATTTGATGTTGATCCATCAAGAGTTTATGTTGAGTTTGCAGGATTAAACCACTTTGTATTTGGTCGTAAGGTATATGTTGATGGAATTGATAGAACTCAAGAAGTTATCGATAAGATGAAGGATGGAAAAGAAATTTCAATGAAAAATATTCCTAACTTCTCATTCCCAAGTCATATTCTTGATGCAGTAGGAATGATTCCAGCTGGATACTTAAAATACTACTATACTAGAGAAAAGATGGTAGAAGATTGTAAACGTGCTGCTAATGAAGAAGGCACTAGAGGAGAAGTAGTTAAAAAGGTAGAAGATGAACTATTTGAATTATATAAGGATGTAAACTTAAAAGTTAAACCTAAGCAATTAGAACAACGTGGAGGAGCTCATTACTCTGAAGCTGCAGTAAACTTAATTGATTCATTATATAATAATGATGGTGCTGTTCACTTTGTTAACGTTAGAAATAATGGAACAATAAGTGACCTACCAGATGATGTTGCTATAGAATGTTGTTGTTCAGTACACAAATGGGGAGCTCAACCATTTAACTTAGGTCATTTAGAATTAAGTATGCGTGGACAAGTTTCATTAATGAAAGCATATGAAGAGTTAACAGTTCAAGCTGGGGTAAATGGTGACTATAACTCTGCTATTAAGGCATTAGCTATAAATCCATTAGTAAATGATGGAGACAAGGCAAAGGCAGTATTAGATGATATGTTAATAGCTAACAAAGATTATTTACCACAATTTAAAGAAAAAATTGCTGTGTTAGAAGCTCAAAGATAGTATACATAAATAATAGAGTAGTATATATCTAATATACATAGAAGTAATATCTATGATATATGCAAAGGTAACAATTTGATATTAAGAGATATTAAGATTAGAAGGGATAATTATTAAATGATTATCTCTTCTATTGATATATTAAGGTATAGCTCTATTAGAACCTACTATCTAATAGAGCTTAAGGTGTAATTAGGAATAAAATATAGTTATATATAGGAGAAGTTAATTATGGGAAAACAACAAAAGAATCAAAAAGGGAATAATAAGAGTTTTAGTACAAATAATGGGTATGATATAGGGAAATTAAGGGCTAGAAGGTTTGTTGCAATGATTATAGATTGGTATATCGCATCTATGATAGCAGCTATTCCTGTTACTTTTTATTTTAATAAAGAAACTTATATTTCTGCCGCTGATTTTCAGTTAGCAAATTATGACTTAAACATTGCGGTATTTTTAGGAATATTTGCTGTACTTAGTGGAATTATTTATTATGCTATCATACCAATGTTTATATTTAAGGGACAGACTTTAGGTAAGAAGTTATTAAAAATAAAGGTAGTAAAACAAGATAAAAGTGAAGTTGATGCTAAAACGATTTTAATAAGAGAAGTGTTAGGAAGCACATTATTTGAAGGAGGAATTGTTACTACTGCAATTTATTTAAGACAGCTTGTACAATTATTCATTCCATTTAATATTTTCACACCATGGACTTATTTAGCTTATATAGTAACTATTATTTCTATAGGAATTGCTTACTTTAATAAAGATTCATTAACTATACATGATAAAATAGCAAAAACAATATTGATAAAAATTTAATTACTTAAAGATTTTTTATTCCTTTTATGGTATATATATACTATAAAGAGGAATGGAGAAGATAAAAATGTTCAATTTGATAATAATTTTGCTATCTACAGTAAATAGTGAACCAATTGATTCAAATAATTATAAAATTGCTAAATTTCTGTTAAATAATATAACAAATTTAGAAAAATGCACAATATGCGGATTAGCGAAAAAATGTTATGTTTCAGTTTCAAGTATATCTAGGTTTTGTCGAGATATTGGACTAGAAGATTTTAATGAATTACGGTGTCAAATAGCAAAATATTCTGAAGCATCAAGCCATGCTAAGCAGAAGTTTTATTTTAATGGAATTGAATCAGAAGATATTACATCAGTATATATCAATGAGGTTATAGCAAATTTAGAAAGAGTCAAAAATAGCATTAAAGCAGAAGAGATAGAAGAGTTAGTACATGATATATATAACTTCAAAAAAGTATCAGCCTTTGGATATCTACAGTCGCAGCATGTTGCTTTAAACTTACAAACAGATTTATTTACTAATAATAAGTTTGTAAATACAGCTATGAGGTTTGCAGATCAAGTTGCTTATATTAATAATGCTAACGAGGAAGATTTAATTATTATCTTTTCAGAATCAGGCAGTTATTTTAAGCGAGCTTATGAAGATAGAAACCCATTTAGGAGAAAAAATAAGCCTAAGATATACTTAATTACAAGTAACCCTAAGGTTAGGGAATTATCTTATGTAGATAAAGTAATTATGTATGAGTCAGGAAATGACTATTCATCTCATCCATATCCTTTGAGCGTTATAGTTAGTTTAATATGTATTTCGTATTCTAAGTTTTTGGCTTAGGATCTAATAGTTCCTCAAATATATAAGGGATAATAAAGTTTAAATATAATATTATTTTAAAAGAAAATATTACATAAATAACATAAAAATAGGAGCACTTTTGGGCTCCTATTTTTATATTAAGGAATATCATATAGTAAAGATTTAAATATTATAAGATAGGTGAAGAGATTAAAATGTCTAAAGGTAAAAAAATTGTAATTTGGAGTATAGGACTATTATTGACTATTGTTGTTGCTTCTATATTAGGAGCATATTTTTATTTAAATAATTTGTTTAATAAAATGGTGAATGTAGAAATAAGTAAAACTAGTATTGGAATTACAGAGGAGGTGGAAGAAACTTTATCTAAATATAGAACAAGAAAGGTTTCCTTTAGATGGATATTGCCAAGGACAAATGATAGGTGGAATATACTATTTAGTATTTGATAGAGAAACAGCGGCAAATCAAATGCGCAATTATATATTTGAAGATACTAAGTTTTGGTAGGAACAGTTAGTGTCGATTTATTTATGTTGATAGATAAAGTGATCGGTAACTAAGATTAGAACGTTATAAGAAAAAAGCTTCAATTTGTATAAAGAAGTTACACAAATTGGTGGATAAATTTCACAATAAAAGTAATAAATAATGTAAAATTTATGCATAAAAACTACGTAATTTACAATTACGTAGTTTTTAATTTAAGGCGAAATAAAGCATAAAAATAAGTATGTTCACAAAAAGTTCACAAATTTGATTGTCAAAATATTATCTAATATGTGAGGCTCCATATATTGATTGTGAAAGCGTAATCAACAATTTGTGGATAATGATTATTTTTTAATAATTTTAGCAAAGTAGATTTGACAAGAGGTTTTATATGTGTTTAAAATAACAACTGCGATAAATAAGACAGTATTTAGATTAACTTTTATTCTAGAAAAGGAGTGTTATTTATTATAGTTGTATCAAAATTTCTATGTGCTATATACATGATGACTTTATTATCAGGAACTAATAGCACACTAGAAAGCACATTAGAACCAGTAACAGGGGTGAGGAATCTCACTGTAGAAAGTAAGAGTAGATATAATGATTCTTTAAAGGTATATGAAAGCGAAGTTGAGGATGGGACAACTAAAGCTAGCGTAGTTATAGATATACCAGGCGAAGCAGAAAGTAATACTGATACTAATATACAAAAGGTTAATGGAATTCATAATATTAATGATGAATATGACTTATTAGAATCAATGAATAATTTAAAATTAAATGTCAGTGATAGAGATGAGTTACTTAAGGAATTATTCGAAAAGAAAGATATAGATAAAGAAATAATATATAATCCATACAATTTAAGAGAAAAGAGTAACTTATCAAGAGAGCAAATATACAGTTTGCTAGAAGGATCAAACTTACAAGTATTATCGGACTCTTATTATGAAATGGAAAGTAAGCATAATGTAAATGCAATATTTTTAATGGCTCTTAACATGGAAGAGTCAGGTCACGGAACGTCTGATTTAGCCTTATTAAATAATAATATTGGAGGCGTTAAGTCAGCGACAGGAGGATGGGCGACCTTTAATGATTGGAATCATTCTCTAGAGTATATAACAAATCTTATAGACGAAATGTATTTGTCTGAAGATGGAGAATATTACAATGGGACGAGTATCTATGATGTAAATGTTAGATACTGTGAGGGTAATCAGTGGGCATATAATCTAAATACTATTGCTATGGAGTTACTAGAAAGGGTTAACTCTATGGAGGCTAATTATATAGAAAATTTACAATTATAAATTTTCTATTCTAAATTAAGGCGGAAACTGCTTAGGCAGTTTCTTTTTTTTTGAAATTCCTACTTGGGAATTTATTCTTAAATCTATAATTTAGAATTTTTAATTATAAATTATTTAAGTGGGTAATATGACGGAAAAAGTCGTAAAATAATACTAATACTAGAATTAAATTAAAATAATTTAAAAAATATGATAGAATTAGTCTAATAGTATTATGGAGGATAACTAAAGATGAATAAACTTTCGATTAGAATTGATTCTTACTTTTTAAGTTTGATATTAGAGTTATTTATAATATTTTCATTTTTTATACCTTATAGAAATGAGAATAATAGAATATTAGATTTTGTTATGCTTTGTATAACCTTCTTTTCTGTAATGATAACTTATGCGGGGGGGATTGTTATTGGCTTAATTAGTGCTTCGATGACAATATTTATTTATGCAAGTTACATATTTTACATGAACTTAGTTAAAGGAGTTAGTATTGATATTATTTCATATCTTTGGATGATTTCAATACCAATAGTAACCCTAACTACTGGAAAGCTACAAAGTAGTATAAACATTATTCAAGAGAAAAATAGGAAATTAAAAGATGATTATGAAAACTTAGTTACTATAGATGAAGCAACTGGTTTGGGAAATGTAAAGTTATTTTATAAGGCACTTGAAAAGGAGATTAGTAAATCTCTTAGACATAAAAGTAAATGTACATTAATGCTAATTAAACTACCTTATTATAAGGAAATAAAAGATATTATTGGAGTTGAGGGAACTAATGTCTTAAAGAGATCTGTAAGGGATGTTATTATAAGTTCAGTAAGAAATGAAGATGAGATTTATACAATAGGACATGATACCTTAGCTATTATAATGCCTAGCACTGAAGTTGAAGGGGCTAAGGTTGTAAAAAATAGAATAAAAGATAAAATAGCAGATCTTAATTTAAAAATAAAAGAGAAGAAGGATGGAGTTAGTGTAGATACTAAAATAGCTATTTTAGAACATGATGACAGTATTAAAGATGCTGTAGATTTTAAGATAAGAGCGGAAGAGGAACTTCAATATGATGTATAAAAAGGTTACTATATCAGCTCTAATAGTGCTAATAGTATTGAATATATTGCCAAGTGTTGTATATGCTGATTCAAAAGAAGACACATCGGCATTAATAATCTATGAAAATGAAAATAGGTTTAGATATGATGAGAATATTGTTAATCACTTAAAAGAACTTTTATATGTTTTTAATAGTGATGTAAGTGAAAGAGACATTAATTCATATGAACATGGCGACATAAACAAATATGATTCTATCTTTGTGGTAAATATTCAAAATGATATAGTAAATAATCAGTTCTTAGAAGATTTATCAAAGTATGAAGATAAGATTTATTGGATAGGAGATAAAATACAAGACTATTTAGAGTATAGTAATAAGTATGATATAAAATATAGTTTTCAAAATAATAATATAACTGAACTAATGTATAAAGAAAAGAAAATAGTGATAGATCTAGGATACCCTTTTAATATAGTAGAACCATCAGCGAAATCCAGTAGCATTGCTACAATGAGTGATGGTTATAATTTATATCCATATATAATAAATGAAAAAAATCTTTATTATATATCAAGGTGGGATTTAGAAAATGGATATATCTTTGATGATTCTTTAAATGACTTTTATGACATTAAAGAGTTTAAGGAAGGGGAAATTTTCGTAAGAATAGAAGATGTACATCCATTTAGAGATACTGATGCCCTAAAAGAAGTAGCTGATTATTTATATTCTGAAAATGTACCTTTTATAATAGCTTTAATACCTACTTTTTTAGATCATGAAACTAAAACTATTAATACTTTGGATATGGTACCAGAATTTGTTGAGAATATTCAGTATATGCAATCTAAAGGTGGTACAGTTATACTTCATGGGTATACTCATCAGTTAGGAGAAGAGGAAATAAGTGGTGAGGGATATGAGTTCTGGGATATAGAAAATAATGTGCCTATCCAAGAGGATATGGAAACTTACATAAGAGATAGAGCATTAAGTGGACTAAGGTTATGTATAGAAAATGGAATTTATCCTTTAGGCTTTGAAGCACCACATTATGCCATGAGTATAGATGGGTACAAGGTTCTAAGGAAATACTTCTCAACTTATATAGGGCAATTTCAAAATAATAATGAAAAATTTGCTACTAGCACCTTTCCATACATTATAAGAGGTAGTGATGCTTTCAATACATTTATTCCAGAAAATTTAGGTTACGTAGATAAAGATGATATTTTCACTGTAGAAAAAATAAAAGAGAATTTTGAAAAATTATCTATGGTAAGAGGATATACTGGAGGTTTCTTTTATCATCCTTATTTAGATATAAATTACTTAAAAGAGTGTATAAGCTTTTTTAGAGATAAAGATGTTAAGTTTTTAGATTTAAAGTCCATGGATAATTACGTGAAGATTGATGATATAAGCATAGTATCTAAAAATGGGAAGATAGAGTGTAGTTATGATGAAAGTAAAGCAAAACCTAAAAATGAAATCTCAAAATTTGATTTAGTTATAAAGGATATAAATGATGTAGTAATAATATTTATAACAGTAGTTTTAGTATTGTTCTTTGTGATTTTTATTATCTTTAGAAGAATAAACACTAGAAAATTTAAAAGGAGATAAAAGTGAAAGGATTAAAATTTACGGATTATATATTTTTATTTTCTTTAATATCAATATGGGCTATATTACTGATTAATATAATTTTAGCTATAGGAGGATATATATATTATTTAAAAAGCTTAAGTTTTAAAGATGAGAAGCTTAATGAATATCCTTTTGTATCTATATTAGTTCCTGCTCATAATGAAGGGAAGGTTATTGGTAAGACTGTAGAATCGCTTTTATCTTTAGATTATCCAAGAGATAAGATGGAGCTTATAGTTATAAATGATAATTCTTCAGACAACTCTAAAGATATTCTTCAAAGTATTAAAGATAGATATGGAAGATATAATTTTACAATAATAAATACAGATAATATAACTGGAGGAAAGGGAAAATCTAACGCTTTAAATATAGGATATCAAAAAGCAAAAGGCGATTTTATCGCTATATATGATGCAGATAATACTCCAGAAAAAACAGCGCTTAGATACTTAGTTCAGACTATAGTTAGAGATGAAAGTTTAGGAGCTGTAATAGGCAAGTTTAGAACTAGAAATAAGCATAAGAATATATTAACTAAATTTATAAATATAGAAACCTTAAGCTTTCAATGGATTGCTCAAGCAGGAAGAAAGCAACTATTAGGCTTATGTACTATTCCAGGAACAAACTTTGTTTTAAGAAGGACTACTATAGAAAAGCTTGGCGGTTGGGATACTAAAGCTATTGCTGAGGATACTGAGATAAGCTTTAGGATTTATAAGATGGGACAAAGAATTACATATGTGCCACAGTCAGTAACATGGGAACAAGAGCCAGAGACAATTAACGTATGGTTAAAGCAAAGAACAAGATGGGTTAAAGGAAATATATATGTATTAGTGAAGTATATAAAAAACTTATTTAAAGGAAAACAAAATATAGTCCTATTTGATATATTATATTTTTTCTCAGTATATTTTCTTTTCTTAACATCAGTGGTACTTTCAGACATCATCTTTGTTTTAGGTATTTTTAAAATAATAGAGATAAATGTGCCATTTAACTTTTTTGTAATATGGATACTTTCTTATGTCTTATTTATTTTACAAGTAAGTATTACCTTAAGTATGGAAAAGGGTGAAGGTGGACTAGAAAATATTTTTTTAGCTGCAATAATGTATTTTAGCTATTCTCAAATGTGGCTAGTAGTTGCTATAAAAGGTATGATCGGATATTTTTCAGATGCTATTCATAAGAGAGAAGCTAAGTGGTATAAGACAGAAAGATTTTAGGAGTGATGATATGAGGATAATTACTTTAATAATGGCAATGTTTATTTGGCTATCAAGTAGTATTTCTTGTTTGGCAGATACAAAAAACGTTAAAAATTATTCCTTTGATAAAGATATTAAGATGAGTGGAGTAGTAAGTAGTACTGATAAGTTTTTTACTGTAGAGGATAATTGGGATGTAGAGGATGCAAAGATAAAACTAGTATTAACTAAAAGTGAGCTTTTAGATATTGATTATTCTACAGTGACAGTATTAATAAATGATACGCCTATTTCCTCTCAAAAGTTAGATGGCAATAAAGAATATAAAAAAGAAGTAGCTATACAAATACCAAAGGATTTAATTCAAAGTGGATATAATAAAATTACAGTTAAGTCATATAAGACAATTTCAGATGTAGTTTGTAGAGATGATGCTAATACTGCAAACTGGCTTGTTATACATAAAGAGAGTAATGTTGATGTTAAATATTCTTACAAAGATTCTCCCAATATATTAAGCCAATTTGGTAATACATATTTAAAAGAAGATAATGGATCAAGATTAACTACTTCGATTTTAGTTCCAGACAATTATTCATCAGCAGAATTAAGTGCAGGAATGATTTTTAGTGCTAACTTTGGAGAAAGGAAAAAATATGATAATTTTAGATTTGAATTTAATACATATTCTAATTTGAAAAATAAAAATGATAATATTATATTTATTGGAAAAGGTACAGATTCACCAGAAAATATACTTAAGCTTTTTAATGATAATGAAAAGAGTTTATTAAATGATAATTGTATAATAAAGCAGGTAGAATCACCTTTTAATAAAGAGAGTAAGATGTTAATTTTAATATCAAATGATGAGGAGTTATTAATAAAAGGTAGTAAGCTTATAACTAGTAATGACTTAATAAAAAAATTGAATGGCTCATCTATAGTTATAAATAAAGATAGTGACGTTAAGGATTTAGTAACTCAAGAAAGAACAGATAGAATATATTTAAAAGATTTAGGGTATGAAAATCTAATGGTAAAGGGGCCTTTTAATCAAGAGATAATTTTAGATATAAATATACCTAAAAATAAAGTTGTTGCAGAAGGATCAAAGATAAAGTTTGATGTTAGATATGCTGAAAATCTAGATTTTGATAGGTCCCTTATGACAGTTTACTTAAATGATATTCCTATAGGCAGTAAGAGGTTATATATTGATAAGGCGGATAATGACACATTTGAAGCTACTATACCAAGTGATGTTTTAGGGAAAAGCTATTATCAAGTAAAGGTAGCCTTTGATTTAAACGTAAAAGATTTACAATGTGTTACTAGAGATGTTGATAATCCATGGGCATATATAGTAAATACTTCATATATTCAATTTGATTATGAAGATAATAATGAATTAACATTTAGCAATTATCCATATCCTTTTGTACTAGATAGTAACTTTAATGATTTGAAAATTATAATACCAGACACTATGACTTCAAATGACCTAAGTAATGTTTCAAATATAGTATCATTTATGGGACGAGATACAAAATATAATCTTGGAAATGTCCAGATTATAAAAGATAGTGAGTTTAATAAAGATGATAATAAGGCAAATGTAATAATTTATGGAACTCCTACTACAAATAATATTTTGAAAGATATAAATAGTAAATTAAACTTAAAGTTTAATGGTGATTTTAGTGCATTTGAATCAAATGATAAAATTAAGTTTATAGGAGAATATTCATCACAAATAGCCTCTATACAGTTTATAAAATCGCCTTATAACTCAGACTTTGGAGCTATGGTAATAAGTGCAACAGATAATAATGATTTAAATTTAGCTACAAGCTACTTAAATGATTTATCGCTTACGAAATCATTAAGAGGAGATACAGTAGTAATTGATAGAAATGGTTCTGTTGAAGATTTATATTATAATACCAAAGAAAAGGTAGATGAAATAAAAGATGAAAAAATAAAAGTAAATAAAGAAGGAGAAATATTCATTATTGTAGCAATTGGATTATTTATAACTATAGCAATAGTTGTGATTATGATGCTTAAGAAATATAGAAAGTAATGTCTGGTTTGCTGGCGCAAAGGAGAAAAGTCACCTTCGGTGAGGGGAAAGGTTCTGCTAGGCAAAAGGTGAAAGGTCACATACGGTGAAGTGAAAGGTTTGACTTCGTCAAAGGTGAGAAGTTTACTTGCATGAAGAGAAAAAATAGTAGTTATCCAACTTTTGAGTTAGGTTGGAGCTACTATTTTTTTATTGTGTTAGAAATTAATATTTACTTATTACCTAGAAAATCTTCGAGATTTCTTATATTATTTTTCTTTCCTATTACTACAATTAAATCGTCTTCTCTAAGTATATGGCTTGGATCAATTTCGATTATTGTATTTCTACCTCTTTCCATAGCTATAATGTTTAAGTTAAAATCATCACGTATTTTAGATTGAATTATTGTTTTACCATCTAATTTACTTGTTATTTTTACTTTTTCTATATGAATATCGTTATTTAATTCAATAAACTCTAAAGCTTCTTCGTTTAATAGTCTGTTTGCGATTCTTATAGCCATATCGCTTTCAGGATATACAACTTCAGCACCTATCTTTTCTAAAACGCAACCTTGTTCATAAGTTATTGCTTTAGAAATTACTCTAGGAACTCCAAGATTAATAACATTTAATGTTGTTAATATACTTATATCTATTTTCTCACCTATACATACGAAAACAGTTTTACAGTTTTGAATTCCAGTTTCCTGTAATGTTTCTTTGTCTAAATTATCAACAACAAAAGCATTATCTGTAAGCGATCTTATATGCTTTATTTTATTTTCATCGCAATCTAATACTATAACTTCTCTGCCTGCTTCTATTAAAGCTTTGGCTAAAGAAAATCCGAATCTTCCTATACCGATTATCCCAAATTCTACTACTGATTTATAATTAAACATAAAAATTTCTCCTATCCTATTATAACTGCTTCTTCTGAATAATATGCATTTGATGGTTCTTTGAAATACCAAATAGTGGCTATGGTCATAGGACCTAATCTTCCAATAAACATAATTAATGAAATAATAACCTTACTTAGATCAGAAAGGTTTGGAGTTATTCCAGTAGATAATCCTACTGTACCAAAGGCACTAGTTACTTCAAATAACAATTGCATAAAGGTGTAAGTTGGCTCTAAAATGCTTAAAATAAATGTTCCCATACATACTACAAATAATGCTAACAGTGTAATGTTAAAGGCCTTCAATATTACATTAGATGGAATTCTTCTTTTGAAAGCTACACAATGTCTATTTGTAGATGTACTATAAATACTCTTATATAAAGTAAATATAGTTGTCGTCTTTATTCCACCACCAGTTGATCCAGGGGATGCTCCTATGAACATTAAAATAGTTAATATAAATAACCCTGCATTAGTAAAATTACTTAGTGGGTAAGTGCTAAAGCCTGCTGTTCTAGCAGATGTACTGAAAAAGAAAGCTCCAAGCCATGTGATATCTTCAGTAAACTTTAATACTACAGTTCCAACTACTAGTAGTATACCTGTGGTAATAAGAACTACCTTTGTATGTAGACTAAATTTTTTAAAAGATCTTTTTTCAATAATCTCTTTAATAACTAAAAATCCTAATCCACCAAATATAATTAATCCACAAGTAGTTAAATTTAAGAGTATATTACTTTGATAAGGTATTAAATTTTGAAGATTTCCCAATATATCAAAGCCTGAATTATTAAATGCAGCAATTGAATGGAACATACTTATTCCTAAAGCATCTAAGGGAGAATAATCCTTTGAAAATACAATATAACTTAAGATCACACCTATACTTTCAAAGATTAATGTTAAAAGTAAGACTGACTTAACTAATTTTACAAGCCCTTTTAATGAGTCTAAATTCATAGATTCTTTTATAAGAGTTCTTTCCTTAATCCCTACTTTTTTCCTCATTAAAAGAATAAAACCAACACCGACAGATGTAACGCCAAGTCCTCCTATTTGAATTAGCATAGCTACTACAGTTCTTCCAAATACGGTAAAAGTATCTGCTGTATCTATAGCTATTAAACCTGTTACACAAACAGCACTTGTAGATGTGAATAATGCATCTATTAAAGATACACTAGCACCATCATTTATAGATATAGGCAGCATTAGTAGCATGGTTCCTAATAATATTACTAGCAAGAAACCTAATACAATAATTCTTCCAGGTTTAATTTTGTTTATTAATCCCATTTAAAAGTCACTCCTTAAAGAATAAAACAATAGATTGTAGTCAATATAGCTCTTAAAGCTAACAAAAGAATTAACTACTATTGAATTCATAACTTTTATTGAATAATATTTGTATACTAGATTCTTTATTAAGAATTATAAAGAGTTGTGATAACTTAATCACTAAATAAATAATAGTTTGTCCAAAAATATCGGTGGTTACCTTATACAACCAATACTTTTGTATCTGTTCTTCCATAATAGAAATTATGCTCCTTTTCTTATTCAATCATTATTAATAGATACCATGTAAAAAGACATAATCTACACCTAAAAAGACGCAAACAATGTCTTGTGATTTGAAATAATATTAAATTCAATATAGTACAAAATAATTTATTTTTAAATAAAATTTAACTTAGTATATAGTATTTGCCATATAGTTTTAAAGATAATTATATATAACTAAAAATATTAATTCAATAGATTTATAAATACTCTAATGTTAAATTTTCATAACAAGAATTTAACATTAGTTAAAAATCTTTTTATATGCAAAATAGTAAAGATAGTAAAAATGATGTAAAATAATCATAAATAGCAATCAAAAAAATATATAAGAGGAATTTATGAAAAAAATAATAGCAATTATATTAGGTTTAATAATTTTATTAACAGTTTGTGGATTATATTTTAAAAATATCCACAATATTACAGAAGAGAATGATGGGAATGTGGATAAGATTAAATCAGTAAACTTATCTACAGATTATGAGATTGATCAAGCTATGATTGATATTGAATCTTTAAAGGTTAATACTGTGAATGTTCCAGTAGTTATAGAAATACCAATGCTAACTTCAAATGAGATGAAGATTAATGAATACAGCAAAGAAAAGGCTATAGAGCTAATTAAAAAACTTAAGTCTTCTAATATAAATGTAATATTAGAACTTTATCCTTGGATAAATAATGGTAGTGACTATGAAACAGAATTTGATCCGGAGGATAAGAATAAGTTTTTTGAGGATTGGAAGTGTATTTTAGGCAAATTAATAGATGAAATAGCTAATAAATATGATGTTGATATAATAATTACTGCTTCAAATCTTACTAAGTTAGAAAGTTACCAAGATGAGTGGATAGATATAATAGAGTATGTAAAAGAAAAATTTAATGGTCTTGTTACATATAAAACATCATGGTGGTATACGGCAAAGTGGGATGAAGAAAGCATTAATAAATATAATGAAAAGCTAAATAATAAGATATTTTCATCGGTAGATTTTATATCTATAGCTGCTTATTTTGAGTTAAGTGATAAAGAAGAAAATACAGTAGAAGAGTTAGTAGAATATTTAACCTCTACTGAGATATATAATAGAAATCAGAATGTAGTAGAAGAAATACATAATTTTTATAAGAAATATAATAAACAAATATACTTTGGGGAGTTAGGCTTTCCAAGAAGGAATTATGCAGCAATGCATCCGTGGAATAGTAATGTTTCAAGTATAGAAAATAATGAAGAGCAAGCACGATGTTTCGAGGCTTATAAAAATGTATTTGGAGATAAAGATTATATAAAAGGATTTTCTATATTTGCAGTAGGAGAAAAAGGTCAGGATAAAAACTTTTACCCATCAAAAGAAAGTATGGACGTTATAAAGGAATGGAATTAATATTAAGGATTTATGTAAGGTTAGCTATAGTATTAGAAATTTAATATTGTTTATCTAAATAAAGAAATCCCCCATATAGAGATTTTGTATCTATATAGGGGATTTCTTTATGTTTAGGAATAGGATTACCCCTATAAATAATATATATTTGTGTCTTTTCTAAAACTAGATATAGAAAATTAAGTAAAAATAATAGATATTTACGTATAAATAATAATTATTAGCAAAAAATTACTTTATTTTAATATAATTTTATATTAAAATAAAAAAATGTCAAAAATTTTAGTTTAATATGGAGAAAAATAGTATGAAAAAGGGAAGTAAAAAAATAATTTCGAAAACTATTGCGACAGCATTGGCAACGACGAATTTAGTTGGAATATCTTCTCAAGCTGTTAATGCATTTGAAAAGAATATTGATACTAATAATGTTGATGTTGATAATGTAGCAGAAAATACAGTAGATGTTACTGTAGAGAATACTGAAAAAATTGAGGATAGTAACACAGAAATTAAAGATGCTGTAGATAATTCTGAAGTACCTCAAGATAGTAATAATGAAGAAAGTAGTGAAAATATAGGAACTACTGAAACTGAAGAAGTTGAGGATGTTGAAAATGTAGATACTAATAATAGTGATTCTAATATAAATGAATCCAATGATGAAACTGTTACAGAAGGTGAATCAACTATAACAAATGAAGACGGTGCTAGTAATAGTGAGGAATCTACTGAAGTATCTAATGATAAAACATTAGAAGATAATGCAAATATATCTGAAGATGAAAAAACATCAGAAAGTGAAAAAGAGAATAGCACTGGGACTTCAAATAGTTATGAATCAAAGGGAAAAATAGAATTAGATATTAATTTTCCAATGCCTATAATTAATACTGATAATATATCATTTTCTATATCAAAAGATGGGCAAAAAATTGGTAATATAACTGATTTATCTATTGAAGAAGGTACTTTAGATAATGGGGCATCTTATAAAATTAAAAAATTAAATTCAATAAGAAAGCCTTTAGAAGAAGGTGATAAAAATATTTACTTCTTACATGTAGTATTTGAAGGTTTGGAGCTTGGAAACTACTCTTTAGAAGTAAATAGTGATAGACATACAAATACTAGAGTAGATGATATAGAAGTAGTTAATTATTCTAAGAGAGTTACTTTAAGTAGTGGGTATAATTCATCACAAGGATACAATGGGGGATTCTTAGCTGGAGATGTAGACGGTAATGGAATAATAGATATGGGTGATTATAACCTAGTTTTTGAAAATCTAGGTAAATCTCAAGCTAAATATGATTTAAATAATGATGGAATAGTTGATATTGCAGACTTAACTTATGTTAATGAAAATATCGGTAAAGAATTAGGTTTAGCAGAAGTTACAGATACAGATGCAATATTAAAGTTAGAAAATATAGATGTAAAAGCAGAAGGAGCGAAGCTAGAAGAAGGATCGGCTAGCTTAAAGGATATATTAACTGATTCGGATTCAGTAGTAACTATAGGTAAGGTAGATGGACAAGCACCTTCTGTAGAAAGCCCATTAACTTTAGCATTTGACTTATCTAAAAATACTAGAAGTAGTGAAAATGTAAAGATGGATCAAATAGTTATAAAAGCTCCAATAACTTCATCTAATTCAGAGGCCGGGGTACCATCTATGGGTACAATTACATATGAAGATGAAAATGGGCAACAACATACCTTGAATTTTGATGAAAATAAAACTAATGATGATTCATCGGCAGCGGAAGCAAGAATGGCTTTAGGAGCTATAACAAGAGTAAATGAACAAGGCGATGTTGTAATAGAACTTGGAAATCAAATAGCTGTTAAGAAAATTTCTATTAATGTAACAGGAAATAGAGGGAATAAAAAAATATCAGAAATTGCTAAGATAGAGTTCTTAAATAATGTTTATAAGGAAATTCCAAAACCAGATATGAATATTCCTAAACTTAAGATTGTAGAAACTTCTACAAATTTACATAATGAAAGTATAACTCTAGCATGGGAACCACAAGCAAATGTAACTTCATATGAAGTAATGTATCAAAAGCTTGATGATAATGGAAATGTTAAGAGTACAAAGAAGCTTCAAACAAATCAAACAAGCATAAAGATATTAGATAAGGACATTAAGCCTTATGATTTATATAGAGTAAGTATTCAATCACTAAATGGAGAGTGGAATAGTGGATATTTAAGTGAAGATGATATAGGAGCAGGTTTTGATGGAACTGCAGACAATGTAGATGGATCATTCAACCCAATTGATAAGTACTACAATGAATATACTGAAAGTGTATTAGAAGTAAGGGTAGTTCCTAATAGTGCACCAGAGCCACCAAGAAACTTAACAACAAGCCAAGGGTATAAATCTTTTACTGTAAAATGGGAAGAACATTCACAAGCTAGAGATTTTGATATCTACTATAGAAAACTTGGAGATACAAATAAAAATTGGCTAAAAGCAAATGATGGTAATAAAGAAGTGACAGAGGATAGCCCAGAGGTTACTAATCCAGATAAGAGTAAACTATCAAGAAGTGGTAGCTATACTATAACTAATCTTGAAGATAATACTGCTTATGAAGTAAGGGTTACTGCAACTAACCATTTAGGGACAAGTAAGATGTCTAGCACATATATAGCTAAAACTACATCAGTTATCCCACCAGTAATGCCAGAATATAATCTTATAAATAGACCAACAGATGAAAATGAGATTGGTACAGAGCATATTGTTGATGTACGTAATAAGAATGACGCAGATGGATGGGGAAACGATGGCTCATTAAAATATGATTCAGAGTATGCTTTAGTTGACGGAGACTTTACAACTTCCTGGAAGGTTAATGACTGGGATACAGGAGCTGTTTACGGAGCAAATAGAGGATCTGAAATCACTTTTGATGACACATATGAAATAGGATCAATAGCATTTGCAGAAACCTTAGAGCAAGGATATCCTATGGCAGTAAAAGAAGTTAAAATTACTTATTGGGAAAATACAGAGAATGGTACGGAAGCTAAGGTAGTTCGTCCAACATCTATCCAACAAAAAACATCTAATGGGAATAAATACTATATTGTAAAATTATCAGAGCCAATAAATGCTAAGAAAATAAAAGTAGATACAGCTGGATGGGGCGGAAATAGACAAACTATGTCAGAGCTTAGATTCTATAAGTATGATAGTATAGCTGATGATATAAAGGCACTATATACAGATGATTTAAGACTTGTTCTTAAAAAAGAAGTAACCCAAGAAACTTTAAATGAATTAAGAGATAGATTAAATACTAAAGATCCTATCTCTAATGAATATCATCCTGATAAGGCTGTTTTAGAAAAGGAGTTAGAGGTTGCTCAATTATTATATAATGATAGAGAAGTTTCTGAAGAAATAACAACACTTGATGCTAGTATTAGAGATGATAATGAAGGACCAAAATTAGGAATGCAAAATGACTGGCAATCGTTAGGAAGTGTTGCAAGACCAGGTGTTGATGAAGATGGAACATCTGAGCAGATAGTAGTATATATGGGATCAAGTGACCCAAATACAAGAGTTCAAATAACATTCCTTCAAAATTACGGACTTCCAAGTCAATATCAAGGAGGAACTGTTACAATAGCTCCAGGTAGAACAGAAATTACTATACCATCAATTATTGCAGCTGATGTAGAAAAAGGTGGACAAGTAATGGCAAGAGTTACTAATGGTTCTACAACTGCAGATGTTAAGATACGTTTAAGTGGAGTTACTGAGATTCCTCATTTAAATGTTAATAATATAATAAATGATTCAAGTAAGGTTGATGAAGTAAAGGGTAAAATAAAGACATATATAGAAGAATTAAAGTTATATATGGGTAATATAGAAAGTCTTTATGAAGGAAAAACTATTGATAGAGAAAATAATATATATCCTTATGATGAACAAACATCACCTTTAAATACAACTGATATAGAAGGTGATAGATTTACACTTACTTTACCAGCTTCAGAAATTCTTAAAGGAATTAAAGATGGCCTAAATGGAGATATTGATAAAGAAGTTGATAGAGTTTATAATGCACTTTTAGCTTGGGAGCAAGAAGTACAAGTTGGATTTGCTAAGAAGGGTGTATTTGAAGAGGTTAAAGATTTTAATAAAAGTGGTTCAATTGATGATGAAGATAGAGCATACTTCAGCAAGCATAGAGCACCACTTACAAGATTAAATGTTAAGTATCAAAGAATGATGATGGGAGCTGCTGCTTATGCATCAAGTCATCACATAGGTGTAGGCTTTGGATCATCTTCATATATTCAAGGTGTACCATATAAGTTTAATGAAGAGGGAAATGTTACAAATGAAAATGAAGCTAAGCTTTATGGTGCTTTAATAGGACATGAAATGGGACATGCTATGGATATTGGAGATAGACTTTATCCTGAAACTAGTAATAACTTGATGACTGCAATTACAGCAACTATGTTAAACGAAGATAGTCCATATGCATCATCAATGTCAGAAGTATATAAGAAGGTAACTTCTAATACTATAGGATTATCTACTAATAGAAGTGTAGTAGTAAATATGTTATGGCAACCATATTTAGCATATGAAGATGACATAACTTATAAGATGTTACTTACAGATAATGATGCTGATTTAAGCAATGACTCATTCTATGCTAAGTTAAACAGAGCTTATAGAGAAATGACAGCAGAAGAAAGAGCTAACGGAGATAGAGATCAATGGTTAATTAGAATGACTTCTAAAGCTGCAGGAAGGAATTTAACTGCTTTTTATGAAGCTCATGGTATAATAGCAAACCAAACAACATTAGAATATGTATCTAAATTCTCTGAGGAAACTAGAAAGATTCAATATATTAATGATGAAGCTAGAAGAAGAAGAATTGCAGGAACTGCAGATATGGAAGAAGGAACTACTCTAACAGCAACTTTTGGAAATGATTCTAACGATACTCCAATAAAAGATGGTTCCTATGTAGATGATAAGAAAGTCTCAATTAACTTATCAGTAAATAAGAGTAAGGATAAGATATTAGGATATGAAATCTATAGAAATGGAGAGCCTTGCGGATTTATTGAAGCAGATAAAGTAAATGATACAACTGTATATACTGATATTGTTGATAATATTAACAATAGAGTAGTAACTTATTCAGCAGTTGCTTATGATTATAACTTAAAATCAACAAATACTGTAGAGTTAGGAACAGTTAAGATAAGACATGAAGGTGGAGTAGATAAGTCAAGTACTATTTTAACTTCAAATACTATTAGTATGAATGAAGAAAGTAATGATATACATGGTCATGAAGGAAATGTAGATTTAAAAAATGCATTAGATAATAATAATGGTACTGCATATGCAGGAAGAATGTTAATTAATGGTGAGTATAATAGCTCAGTACATTTACCAGAAATGCATCCTAATAATAGTCCTTATTTAATGTTAGATACAACTGAGATGAAGACTTTAGTAGGAATTAAATACACTGCACCAGTTGAAAGCACAGGATTTATATTTAAGAAAGATGTTATAGAAACAGACTCAATTAAAAAATATAAAATTGAAGTAAGTAAAGATGGTGTAAATTGGACAACTGTTAAGAATGGAGAATTAAATTTAACACCTGAAAATCCTACGGCAACAATTTACTTTGATAAAGAAGGTGTTGAAGGTGGAAACCAATTAGCTTCTTATAATGCAAGATATGTAAAAATAACTGCTTTAGGAACTAAATATATTTCAGCATCAGAACTTGAAGTAATAACGCCTCCAGGTGATAACATTGAAATTGGTGTTGCTGATGATAATATTAACTATGCAAATGGAATCGGAGTGTTAAAAGATGAATTCACTTACGTAGTTGGTGATGGTAATGAAACAGAAGAAAAATCAATACCAGCAGGTTCTATAGTTATAACTGGTGAATATAGAGGAAATCCTGCATTTAATGTACCTTTAGTATTAAATCAAGATGAAGAGCATATTGCAGAAAAATATGATGGATTATTATTTGCTCAAGTGCCTGATAATGGAAATATAGAAGAAATAGCTGAAGGAACTTGGATTTATTGGGTAAGACCTGAAGATTCAGCAAAATTCATGGAAGATAACTCTAAAGTATTTGCAGAGCTTTATAGAACTGATACAGCAGATGCTATTGATGGTGGACAAAGATTAGTTAGTGATACATTTAAAATAGATGTACCAAGCAAATTACCACAAATAAGTTTCAACGGTGGAGCTGGTAGAAGTGCTCTAAGCTCTAACAATGTTAAGGTTATAGAAATAAATAAAGATTTAATAAATAAGGTTACAGAAAATAGATAGTAAGAGGAGAATAGTATGAAAAAGGTAAAAACTAAGAAGAAGCTTATACCTTTATTACTAGCTGTTATAGCTACTTTGAGCATATTTTTATATGCTAAAAGTATTTCTGCAGAGCTTGCTGTAAATGAAGATGCTAGTGTAAAGTTAAATATTGAAAAAGTAGATAGAGATACAATTAGAATTTCATTAGATGATTTTGAACCTAATATAAAATCGCTGCAATTTGGTATTAAAATAGATGGAAATGCTAAGTTTGTAGAAGAGGGAATAAGATCTTTAGTAAAGTCTAATGATGAAAACATGAAGACTAATATAAAGGTAAGTAATGATAAAAAGGGCATGGAGATATTTATAGTATCTACAGAAGCTTTAGAGAGAGTCTCTACAAAATTTGAGATATGTGAAATAGATTTAGAAAAAGCTACTGATAAAAAGACAGGATTTAGTATAGAGCCATATTCTATTGACTCAAATGGAGCATCTATTACTTACGTATTAAGTGATACTAATAAGAAAAAAGAACAAGTTTTAGCAACTGAAGCACAAACTATAAACATAAACTCAGCTCCCAATATAGAACTTAAAGAATCTGAGTTCATAATAGATGGTGAAATAATCTTAACTAAAGGTAAGACTTTCAAGGCTGAAGATTATGTAAATGTTACTGACGAGGATGGTACTGTTACATTAACTCACAATGGTGGTACTGTAAAGATAAATACAGTTGGTGTTTATAATGTAACTTATACTGCTACAGATGATTATGGTGATTCAACTACATTACAGGTTCCAGTAATAGTTGAAGAAGCTGATTCACTTCCAGTAATAAATATAGAAAATTCTCAAATAGTGGATTCTACTATAACAATTAATGAAGGTGAAGAGGTTAATATATTAGAAGGAATTACTGCACAAGACTTCAGAGGTAGAGATGTAGAAGTTAAAGTTGAAGGAGAATATAGCTTTAATCATGCAGGAACATATCCTATTAAATTAATAGCTAAAGATATACATGGTAATATTGCTGAGTTAGCGTTAATGTTAGTTGTTAAAGGAGAAGAGCAACCAGTATCAAATCCAATAATAAATGTAACTAATAAAACTATAACTATCAAAAAAGGTGAAACTGTAGATTTATTAGAAGGTGTTATAGCTACTGACTACTTAGGACAAAAATTAACTGTTGATGTAAGTGTTTATTACGCAGGAGAAAAATTAGAAAGTGTAGATGGAGCTTACAGTTTTAATGAAATAGGTGAATATACAATTAAGTATAATGCAACAGATAGCTTAGGAAATAAGGCTGAAGAAGTAACTGCAATATTAATAGTTGAAGGTGAAGATAGCGAAACAACTCCAGAGAATCCTGAAGAATCTTTACCAGAGGATATAGTTAATGTTGGGGGTGATGGAACAGAAGAAGCACCTATGACTTATGAAACAGAAAATATAGTATCTTTAAATAAGTTTGTTGAACAAGCACAAAATAAATTTAAAGCGATAGTAACAAGTAGAACAATCTTAGCTAATGGAACACAAAAGTATTCTATTAGATTAGAGGAAAAGGGAATTATAGCTAGGTTATTTGGAAGAACAAATACTTACTATATTGACATTATAGTTCCTAATACTGATGAATTTAATAATGTATTCTCTAAATTAGATAAAGATGATAAAGAAGCACCAGTACTAGAGTACAATGGAGCGTTAAATATGATACTTGAAAATGGTGCAAACTTTGAGGTTCCAGAAGTTACTGCTAAAGATAATCTAGATATAGATGTAACAGTAGAAGTTGTTATAAGAGATAGCAATGATAAAGTTATAGATAAGATAGATACAACTAAAGCAGGTAAATACACAATAACATATACTGCTGAAGATGAAAGTGGAAATAAAGCTGAAGAATTAGTTATTACAGTGACTGTAAATGAAGCTAATGTGACTCCGGAACCACCAGTTGATGAAGAGAAACCAGGGGATACGGATACAACTAATAAGCCAGAAAAACCAGGAGATACAAGCGAACCTGTTAATCCAGAAGAACCAGGTAATCAAGGAAACACAGAAAATGACAAAACTAATGATTTACCAGCTACTGGACAAGGAGTATATTTTGGAGTAATAATAATTGCTGCAATTATATTAATTGTTTTTGGTATATTTATGTTACCTAGAAAAAAGTATAAACATTAATAAATAATAAGCCTTGTAATAAAATACAAGGCTTATTTTATTTTAAATTATTTAAAGAAATATTTATCTTCAGCTTGCTGAATATTTATCAGTAATGTATTTACATATTTCTCTTTGGTTTAAGCAAAATATTTTGCTTGCATATGGTAACATTTTTCTTTGTGAGTATAGTTAACAACTTAATTCTTAAATGAGTGGATTGGTGCTGGAATTCTTCCTCCTCTTTGTATAAATTCATAAGATGAGAATTGGTTTATTTTCATTACAGGTGCAGTTCCAAGTAAACCACCAAATTCAACCATATCACCTACAACACAACCAGGAGCAGGTATTATTCTAACTGCTGTAGTTTTATTATTTATAACTCCGATAGCTGATTCATCTGCAATCATTGCTGATAATGTTTCAGCAGTAGTATCTCCAGGCACAGCAATCATATCTAAACCAACTGAACATATTGCAGTCATTGCTTCTAACTTTTCTAAGTTCAATGAACCATTTAATACAGCATCTATCATTCCGGCATCTTCTGAAACAGGAATGAATGCTCCACTTAATCCACCAACATGGCTACAGGCCATTACTCCACCTTTTTTAACTGCATCGTTAAGAAGTGCCAAAGCAGCAGTAGTACCATGTGTTCCAACAACTTCAAGCCCCATAGCTTCCAAGATATGAGCTACTGAATCTCCAATAGCAGGGGTAGGGGCTAAAGATAAATCTATTATTCCAAAAGGAACACCAAGTCTATTTGAGGCTTCATGAGCAACTAATTGTCCCATTCTTGTTATTTTAAAAGCTGTCTTTTTAATAGTTTCTGCAACAACATCAAAAGGCTCACCTTTAACTTTTTCTATAGCTCTTTGAACTACACCAGGGCCACTAACACCTACATTTATTATGGTATCTGCTTCACCTACACCATGAAAAGCACCAGCCATAAATGGATTATCTTCAACTGCATTTGCAAACACTACAAGCTTTGCACAGCCAAAGCCTTTAGACTCCTTAGTTAATTCAGCAGTTCTCTTTATTACTTGTCCCATTTCTTTTACAGCATCCATATTTATACCACATCTAGTAGAACCTATATTAACAGAGGCACAAACCTTATTTGTTTTAGCTAAAGCTTCAGGAATAGAGTTTATTAATATCTTATCACCTTTTGTATATCCCTTATGTACTAATGCTGAAAATCCACCTATAAAATCTATACCCAAATCCTCAGCAGCTTTATCTAAAGTTTCTGCAAACTTTAAGTAATTATCCTCATTTGTAGCTCCAGCGATTATTGATATTGGAGTAACTGATACCCTTTTATTTACTATTGGAATACCAAACTCATTTTCAATTTCCTTAGCTACCTTAACTAAATCCCTAGCAGAAGTAGTTATTTTATTATATATTTTCTCCCTAGCCTTATCACCATCAGAATCAATACAATCAAGTAAAGATATCCCCATAGTAATAGTTCTAATATCAAGCTTTTCCTCTTCAATCATTTTAATCGTTTCTAATATATTATTGCTGTTCATCATTTATTATTAACACTCCCTATAATTCAAATTACATTATTGATAAAAGTTTGAATTTTCTACTTGATGTTATATTTTTATATTGTTAATAGGGGATATTCACGAAGATATATTATGAAGCAGTATTTAGAATTTAATCCTTTCTGGAATGAAAATAGCATTAAAAAGTTTGTGCTGTCTGAGCATAGCGAGCTCACAAACTTTAGCGATTTTCATGGAAGAAATGATATAAATTCTTATACTGATGAATTAGTATCAAAGTAAATAGCACCTATTAACATTTATATATAACTCTACAGTGTATGCATTGAATTAAAGATTTCTTCTCTTTGGATTTTTACATCTACTCCAAGAACTTGTCCTTTTTCTAGTAATGCCTTTTTTACATTATCAAAGTCACAAGATATTTTACTTAGGTCTAGCATCATTATCATAGTGAAATAGCCTTGCATTATAGTTTGAGTTACATCTAAGATATTAATATTTAATTTTTGTAATTCAGTGCTTACACCAGCTATTATTCCTACTTGATCTTTCCCGATAACTGTTAAAATTGCCTTCATTAAATTCACATCCTTAAATATAAAAATAAAAGCCCTTTAAGGGCTTTGTTAGATTAATTTTACAGTTAAGGAAAATATGAGTCAACTATTTTAAGTCAGATATATAAATTAAATTTTTATAAATAGAAAAAATTTCCTAAAAACTCTTGAAATTAATAATCAAGAAGGTTATAATTATGCATAAATAATGAATAAAAATTCAAAAGAGGGCATGGATATGAATATAATGCATAATAATACAGTTAATTTTTCAAATTATACCATAGGAAAGGATAGCTTTGCTTCAATCAATGATATATGTAAGACTTATGGTAATAAAATATTAGTTATTGGTGGGAAAACTGCAATAGGTGTTGTAAAGCAAAAGTTAGAGGAATATATCAATGATTCAAATTTTGATATGAAGACGATTTGGACAAGCGACGAAAATGGAGGAAATAAGTATTGTTGGAACGTAAGAAAATCACCTAACGAGATAAATAATATAAAGTTAGAGGTTGTAGGATATGAATGGTATGGAGGTGAATGTACCTACTCAAATATTAGTAGACTTACAGAAATAGCTTTAGCAAAAGATGCTGAAATAATTATTGGCGTTGGAGGTGGAAAAGCTATAGATACTGCAAAGGGAGTAGGAGAAAATCTAAACCTACCAATTATAACCATTCCAACTATAGCTTCAACTTGTGCAGCTACTACTGCTTTATCTGTTGTTTATGATGATAATGGAGATTTTGATTCTTTTTACTTTATGAAAAGACCAGCAATACATGCAATTATAGACACAGATATAATTACAAAGGCTCCAAGTAAATATTTAAGAGCTGGAATGGGAGACACTATAGCGAAACATTATGAATGCACATTAGCTTCTAGGGGGGATGATCTTAATCATAGTTCTTGGATGGCTAGAGAAATAAGTAGTATGTGCGTTGAACCAATAGTAAAGTATGGAGAAAAGGCTTTATTAGATTCAAAAGAAGGAGAAGCTACATTTGAAGTAGAGCAAATTATATTAAATAACATAGTAAGTACTGGACTTGTTTCAATGTTAATTGATGAAAAATATAATGGTGCAATTGCACATTCATTATTTTATGGACTTACTTTATTAGAACATATTGAAAAGAATTATCTTCACGGTGATGTTGTTGGATATGGGGTATTAGTACAACTAGCTGTAGATAAGAAGATTGATGAGATGAATAAGCTATACAAATTCTTTAAAAAAATAGGTATTCCAACATCGCTTAAAGATATAGAGGTAAAAAATGATTTAGATTACTTAGATAAGGTTCTTCAAGAAACAATAGATGGTCCAGATATGGAACATCTTCCATATAAGGTAACTAAGAAAATGATATTTGAGGCAATTCAAATAGTTGAAAGTTTATAAAAATAAGGGGGCTATTCTATGCAAAACTACGTTGAAAATAGTAATAAATCAATAAATATAATAAATCTTGTAAAATTCATTCTTGCATCATCAGTTGGGGGATTTATGTTTCTTGCGCCTATATCATATCAAGGGTCAATTTCAACTCCAATAGGAATATTAATTGATTTTGTTAAAGCAAATTTGAGTGCTGTATTACCATATATAGTTGTTTTAGGTTTAATTTCTAGTACTGTTTTATCTATTTTAGAGTACACATTTAAACCAAAGTTTATAACTGAAAGTAAATTTATGACAAAGGTATTTGCAACAACACCGTTATATATAATTACAAAGGTTATAGCAACAATAATAACAGCTATGGTTTTCTTTAATGTTGGACCTGAAGCTATTATTTCTGCAGATACTGGTGGAACTATGCTTTCATTAGGTTCAACTTTAGTTGCTATAGCATTATCATTAAGCTATATATTACCATTATTAACTTATTGTGGAATAATGGAGTTTTTAGGTGTAATAACAAAGAAAATAGTAAGACCTTTATTTAAGGTTCCAGGAAGAGCTTCAGTAGATTTAATAACTTCATGGTTTGGAGCATCTAATGCTGCAGTAATATTATCTAGAGAGCAGTATTTATCGGGGTTTTATACAGCAAGAGAGACAGGAATAATAATGACAAACTTCTCAATAGTATCAATACCATTTTGTTTTATGATTGCAGGGATGTTAGGAATTGAAAGTATGTTTCCAGCGTTTTATTTAGCTATAAGCATGGTTACCTTAATATTAGCGTTAGTACTTCCAAGGATTAAACCATTGAAGAGTTTGCCTGATACTTATTACAATGACAATAAAAAATTATTAAGCGAAGATGTACCAGAAGGTAAATCTATGTTTAACTTTGCTCTAGAACAAAGTTGTGAAAGGGCTGAGAAGTTCAATATTAAAGATGTTATTAAAAGTGGGAATGAGATAGTTGTTGGAATGGTATTTAATTTAATACCAATAGTTATTGCTTGGGGAACTATTGCTCTTATATTAGTTGAATTTACGCCAATATTTACTTGGATATCTTATCCTATGGGAGCATTACTAGATCTTTTTGGTGTTGAAGCTGCATTCCAAGTAGCGCCAGCAACATTAGTGGGATTCGCTGATATGTTTATACCAGCTTTATTAATAACAGGAGTTGAGTCTGTAAAGACAAAATTTATAATTGGAGTATTATCATTAGTACAAATAATTTATATGACAGAAGTTGGGGCTATAATTATTCAATCAGATGTTCCAATGGGATTTAAAGATTTATTAATAATATTCTTAGAAAGAACAATTATAGCAATACCAATAATAGTATTAATAGCAAATATAGTTTTTTGATACGGTACCTCTGAGGTTAATCCATAAAATGGATTAACCTCAGAGGTAATACACGAAAGGAGAATATTATGAAACATAAATTTATTTCTAAGAGATATTGGAATAATGTAAGTACACCTATGGGTGCCAGTGGAGATTTGGCTAAAAAGTATGATGATATTATAAACTTAAGTTTAGGGGATCCTGACTTAAACACTGATTTAAGAATAATCGAAGAAGCTTTTAATGATGCTAGTAATGGGCATACTCATTATACAAATCCATTAGGTGATGAAGAATTAAGATTAGAGATATCTAAATATTATAAGGAAGAGTTTAATTATGATGTAGCATTAAATGAATGTTTAGTTACTACAAGTGGGTGCCATGCTATGTGGCTAATATTAGAATCTATTCTTGATGATGGAGATGAAGTTATAATTCCAGAGCCATATTTTACTCCTTATCCTGACCAAGTTAAGCTTGCTAGGGGGAAGGCAGTATTACTAGAAACTTTCGAGGAAGAGATGTTCCAAGTAAATGTTGAGAGATTAGAGCAGTGTATTACAAATAGAACTAAAGCTATTATAATAAATACTCCTAGCAATCCTACAGGTACATGTTTTAGTAAAACAACTTTAGAAGATATAGCAAAGGTAGCTATAAAACATGATTTAATAGTTATTGCTGATGATATATATACTGCATTTAGTTATGCAGAACCATTTATTCCAATTACGACTTTAGATGGAATGAAGGAAAGAACCATTAGTATAAGAAGCTTTTCAAAAGATTACTGTATGACTGGATGGAGAATTGGTTATGTTATAGCACCTAAAGAGATTATTCAAATAATGAAAGATGTTAATGAGAATAATGTATTTACTGCTCCATCAATATCTCAAAGAGCTGCATTACATGCCTTAAGAATGAGAAAAGAAATTCAGCCAGGTATAATAGAAGAATTTAAAAATAGAGCATATTATGCATATGAAAGAATAAGAGAAATATCATATCTTTCAGTTTTAGAGCCAAGAGGTAGCTTGTACTTATTTGTAAACATAAAGAAAACAGGATCAACATCTAGAGAGTTTTGTGATAAGTTGCTAAATGAGCATCATATTTTGGCAATACCAGGAGATGCTTTTGGAAAATCAGGAGAAGGATATATAAGAATTGCATTAACTGTAGGAGTTAATAAATTAAAAGAAGCTTTTGATAGATTGTTATAAGTCATAGATAAAGGCTCTACCATAGTGTAGAGTCTTTATCTATTTGGGGAAAGTTTATTTTTTATTGGATTAGATAATGAAAATTCCCATTATTATGTTAAAGTTTATATTTTAGAAAATTATAGGAAAGTATATAATATACCTATAATAGTTTAATAAGGGGTATAAATATGAAACATTTATCAGAGAATTTAGAAAAAATAGTAGAAGAATTTTTAGAAAAAAATGTACCAGATGAAACAAAACATGATTTTATAATTGCTGCAATTCATTTCAATATTAACCTTAATGTATGTACTAAGTATGATTTAATGAGAATAGATCATAAAGCAAAAGAGTTAGCTGATGTTGAGAAAAATGAGATATTAACTAATGCTGCCATATATAGTTATGCACTTTTTAGGGCTATAAATCATAATGAAGTTTCTGAAAAAGAAGTAGTTAAAATAAAATCAGCATTAATGAATATTAGTACATGTATAACTGAATATATGACATATAGAATTGATGAAAATACGTTAAACAAACAACTGTACGATGAGTTGTTAGAATTAGGAGTATAAATAAAGTGAGAGCTAAGGCACGCAGATAAAAAATTGACTTCATCCTTGATGAAGTGATAGATAAATATTAAGCAAGCTGAAGAAAAGTATGTGGCTAAAGTTACAGAGAAGCATATGCCTACGGTATGAATACTATATCTGCCGTAGGCATATTTCTCTTCGCTAGTATAGTGATTAATGTTTATAAAATTAATATTACTGTGAATTTGAAATACTATTTTACGGCATCTAAAGCTGCTTCGTAGTCAGGTTCATTTGCTACATCTTTGCAATATTCTACATATGTAATTTTATTATTTTCGTCTAGTACGAAGATTGCTCTTGTTAAGAAGCAAAACTCTTCTATTAATGTCCCGTAATTTTTACCAAAGCTCTTTTGTTTGTAGTCTGAAAGTGTTATAACCCTATCTATGCCTGCAGCCCCACACCATCTTACTTGGGCAAAAGGTAAATCCATTGATATTACATAAACTGTAACATTATCAAGATTTGTAGCCTTTTCATTAAATTTACGAACTTCCATATCACAAACAGAAGTATCAATAGAAGGTACTACGACAAATATTCTCTTTCCAGATGTATCTTTTAAGGTTACATTTTTTAAAGTATTATCAACTACTAAGAAATCAGGAGCGTCATCACCTACAGATAAATGTTTTCCAACTAAGGTGATTGGATCGCCATTAAAAGTTATTTTCATAATTTTTACCTCCATAAAAATTAGATTAGTTTCAAGGATTAGTATCTCCTATGTAATTATAAAAAATTAGAATCTAATTAAGAAATACTCTGTGGAAAAAATTACAATAAGATATGTTTAAGATTGAAATTAATTGGTAATACTTAAAAATGTATAATAAATAATAAGAAAAGGAAGGGTTATAAGTAGTGAAATTATTAAGATTTTTATCATGTATATGCATAGCTAGCATGTTCTTAGGGGTAAGTGAATTATCAGTATCAGCAGCTATGAGAATTATACCAGGATATTATGAAGATTATACAAAGTATCTACAACGTGAAGTTACAGGTCATGAAGAAATAGTAATAAAAGAAGATGTAAAAGAAGTAACATATAATCCAGATAACTTAAGAGAAAAAAGTAACTTATCTAAAGAGCAGATTTATAATATACTTGAAGGAAATAATTTGCAAGAGTTGGCAGATGAGTATTATGAAATGGAACAAAAGTATAATGTAAATGCTATATTTTTAATGGCACTTAATATGGAAGAATCAGGACATGGGAGTTCTTCTTTAGCAGTTAACAATAACAACTTAGGTGGTATTAAGTCTAGATATGGTGGATATGCAAGCTTCGATAGTTGGGCTTCTTGTTTAGAATATATAGCAAGCTTAATAGATGAAATGTATTTAACAGAAACAGGTGCTTATTATAACGGTACAAGTATTTACGGAGTTAATGTTAAGTATTGTATTGGTGGTAATTGGGCTGAAAATTTAAATACGATAGCAAATGAATTAATTTCAAAGGTAGAACCTAATATAAATACAAATAATATTAAAATTCATAATTTCTAATTTTACAGGCTCTATAATGAGCCTGTTTTTATATGTACGAGAAATTAATAAAATTTATTATTTAATGTTTACAATAGGATTAAAATGGTAATTATTTAAATAAAGACAAGCGGGTTTAAAGTTGTTTAGTTATTTTCACAATGAATGGAGATGATTTCGATGGGGTTATCAATTATACCAAAAAGCATACTAAAGAATCCTATAGAAAAAAATGTTAAAGTAAGTAAAAAGGATATAAAAACGGATGAGAATTCATTTTATGAGATTGATATTTTAAAAAGTAGAAAAGTTGAAAAGGAATTAAAGTATCAAGTTGAAAGAGATATTGGACTTATTAATATAAATACTGAATCAATAAATGGTAGAATTTACGAAAACGGTGAGCTTGTATATGAAGGAGAATATATTCAAGGGAAGGGATGTTATTCTGAAAAATGGTATGCACATGGCTATGGCAGAACTTATTATGACAATGGCAAGTTAGAGTATGAAGGGAACTTTGTATATGGTAGCCCTCATGGATATGGAGAATATTATTATGCTAATGGTCAAGTAAGATGGAAGGGTGTATTTCAAGCCACTGTTGGAATAGAAGTTTTAAAGTTATGGAAATCTTCATTAGGATATGTTGATAGGCGCGGGAGAATAAAATATGGTGAGTATTATGATAAAGAAGGAAAGTTGATTCATTATGGAAATTTTGATTGGAAGGGTAATCCAGTAAGTGAATAATATTGATAATAATAACATATAAAATAGACATTTAATATTTTGAAAGAAGAGTTATTTAGGACATTTTCATAAAAGAGATGAACCACTAGAAGATAATAATTTACAGAAGATCAGTTTTTACTGGTCTTTTCTTTTTTTATTGTTTAGGACGAAGGTTTTTATGGCAATACTTTATAAAAAAATAGAAGGAGTATTTGTCATGAAAAAAACTAGTAAAATCTTAGTTAGTTTGTTTATATTTATAAATATCTTTACTATTAATATTTTTGCAGAGGATTTAGCATATATTGAAGAGGCCTTGATTCATATAGGTATCGATGAAGAATATAGTGAAAATATAGTCCAATATTTAGAAGGTATAAGTATTACAGAGTCAGATGTTCAAAAAATAGAAAATAATATTAATGATATTAAAAGCTTTATTGAAGATAGTAAAAATGAAGAAGAGATAAATTTTCTTAAATACTATAGTGTATATGATAATATTATGGATATATCAGAAGTACTAAATTTAGATTTAGACTTTGATATTAATAACTTAAATATTAGGCTGATTGATAAGAAAAATAATAATGTTTTATTTGAAGGTGATATTAACTCTTTAGTTCAAATATATTCAAATTATAAAGATGGCAACTATAACATAAGCGTTGAAACTATAGTTAAAGAGATTAATTTAAATATTAAAGAAAATAACAGTGAAGAAAAGCTTAATAATAGTGAAAATCAAGTTAACAATAAAATAAATAATTCATTAAAGATAGAAAGGAATAGTACTAATAATAGTAATAATAATGAAATAAATGCAGTGCTTGATGAGTATATAGATAAGTTTGATAAATATAATGAGAGTTTGTTGGTTAAGAATGATAATGATATATTAGAACTTAAAATAATAGCATTTATATTTGCAATATCAGTAACAATATTAGTAATATTAAAGAAAATATCAGTTAATAAGAAGATAGAATAAAATAAGTTAAAATAGTAAATAAGATTTTAGAGGATAATTTTAAATTATCCTCTAAAATGCTAACTAACTAATTTTAATAGATTACTTCTCAAGCTTTCGCTAGATGAGATTTCTTTCCAATTATCTATATGATATAAAGCAGTGGTACTTCCTTTGATAATAGTACATAAGGTACAATCAAGAAGTACATCATTACCTATATTTAATTGTATATTATTATAAGTGCTTTTGTTAGCTTTGATTAAAATATATTCATAATTAAAGTTAATAACTTTCATAGGTATACCATCAATAGTAGTTAGTGTAGTATTTAATGGTATTCTAGGTAGTTTTCTATTAGAAATAATTTGAGCGTGAAGCCTTTTAGATATATTATTACTTACCTCTTTTATTGTGTTTGATTTTACTTTTGTTGGAAGAGTATGTTCCCTATCATAAACTATTTGGAGATATTCTCTTTTATTTTTTTCAGTAACATTAGTTAACTTAATACTATATTTCCACTTGTTGTTGAAGGTTGAAACGTGAACAACTTTACCTTTTAAGTTAGCTGTATAAAGTGGGGTATATGCAATTATATTTACTTCGTCATCATAAGGTATATATTCTGGAGTATTTAATATTATTGCCATACCATTTTCAGATATATCTGAAGTTACACCATTAATTGTAAGGTTATTAGTATTAATAACAACATCTATATTAGTATAAAATCTTTCTTCATCTCTGAAGTTTACACGACTTAACATAAAGAATAGAGCCATTATTAAGAAGTATAAATTCATACATAACCAAAAAAGTAAAACTATACTACCTATATTTTTATATTTGATCATATTATGAGTACAAGTAATTAAACCTATGAAGGTTGCTATAATTAGAATTATATGTGGTATTGCATATTTAAACTCTGTATTTTTAGAGTTAATTTTATTCTTAGGAGTTACTGCAAATTTCTTAAGTTTTAAACCTATAGTCTCAAGAAAAATTGGAATAATCATAAATGGGAAAATAATAGTATCTACTATATTGCTCCACTTTTGATTTCTTATATTACCTGACAAATATTTTAAGGCTAGGTTATATAACACATAAGATGGTAGCCAAATAAATAATATTTCAGGAAGAGTACAATCAACTATAACTAAACCAAAAACGGTAAATAATATAGGTGATAAAATATATATGAATCTTCTAAAGAATGTCCACCAGTATAATAAACTAATAATATAACTTATCTTAGCTTTAATTGGTAATTCTCCAAATATAAATTTAAAGCTACTAATAGTTTGAACACAACCACGTCCCCATCTTTGACGTTGCTTTAAAAGACTCTTAAAGTCTACAGGTGATAATCCATTAGCTAATACTTTAGGTATTGCAAAGCATGTATAACCTTTACTCTGTATTTTTATACCAGTAGCAAAGTCTTCAGTAATATTTCCGGTAGTAATGCCACCTACTGATTCAAGAGCTTCACGTGAGATAATTGTATTTGAACCAGCATAAATAGGGGAGTTACTTCTATTTCTTCCTACATTAATTTCTTTAAAGAAATAATCTTGTTCATTTGGAATGTTATTTTCTGAATATAAATTAAATTGGAAGAGATCGGGATTATAAAAACTCTGAGGAGTTTGAATAAATCCTATCTTATAATTTTCATCAAGTTCGTCTTCAGTACGATCTACCCAATTACCATCTTTATCTTTTTTTAATCTTGGCAGATAGAAGTATGGAACAGTCTCCATTAAAAAGTTTCTTCTTGGAATCATATCAGAATCAAAGGTAACAATTAAAGGAGAATTAGTTTTACTTAATGCATTATTTAGATTTCCTGCTTTAGCGTGCTTATTATCAGATAGCCCAAAATATCCAACTCCCATGAGATTAGCTAAAGCTTTCATTTCTGGACGATTAGTATCATCACATATATAAATATGAACTTTGTTTTTATCAGGATAATCCATGTGAATACATCCATTTATAGTTTTATATAATAAATCCACGGACTCACTATGAGTAGCTATAAGTACATCTATATCAGGATAAAGTTCTTTTTCTATAATTGGTAATTCGGGAGAAACATTGGCACTTAAGCTTCTATAATGAGAAAATGCTTCAATAACTCCAACTGTTTCAGATAACGCTAAAGCAACTCCGAATATAAATGACATTATTCCAAAGTTAAGTGGAATAGTAAAAAATAGTCTCCAACTAATATAGATAAAAGCGGAAATAGAAGCAGCTATTAATAATACCTTCTTCTTGAAAATAGTTTTTTTATTCATAAAACCCTCCAACCATAGTTAATCTCTCATAATTAATACTATAGAAACAATAAAAATAAGTATAAATATTATTGATAAAATATTAGATATTGATATATCTTTAGTACTACCTAGTAGAAATGATATAGATTTTTCAAAAGTATTTTTTTCTATATTATCTTCGCTAAATTCACTAAATTGATAAAGAGAATCTATATTTTCATCTAACCAGTTTCCATGCGTAACTAATGTAGTTTTAATTTTTTGTATTTCTTCATCATAAGTTTTAGTATTTCTATTTACTGAATTTCCGTTTTCATCAACTGTATCAAAGAGATAGTCTGAATTATAAAAGTATCCCCATCTATCCCAATCACGCTTTATAGCGTTATCTAAGAAAGAAGTAGTTCCATCAATATATTTAATTAAATTTTCGTTAGATAAAATATTTTGTCTAAGTTCGTGATAACGTTCTATTAGTTTAGTAGTAAAATTAGCATCTTTAAGAATTTGTCTAAACCACGGAGCATCATGCATAGCTGTAGAATCGAGCTTAGATGGCGATTTTTTGATGTTATCTATGGACATATCAAAATCCCATACAGGACCCATATTAATTTTTCCTCCAACTTCCTTGTAGGAATATGTAGAGTGATAACCAGAATCGTAATTAGCAAAAAGTTCATTTATAATAAAATAATCAATAAATGAATTTTGATCTATGAAATCCCTATATTTATAAAATTCATTAGGATCATTAGAAAAAAGAGCCTTTTCAAATTCACTTATTTCGTTAGTGATATAATTCACAGTTGAAGTGGTTATATCATTTTGAGAAGGATACTTAATATCTAAGTAACCGTTAGTTAAGTTATTTAATCTACCATAATTATCAAGTGTTATTCCGGTTTCATCATATCTATCTCTTCTCAAAAGATATGATGATGCGAAGAATTTATTATCATAATCAGAAATATTGACTCTATTTTCATCTTGTTTTACACTTTCCATCATAAGATATACTCCTTCATACTCGTAAGTATTATTATTTTTAATTAATACTTCACAGTATCTTACGTCAGGAGTATTAGGCATAATTTCTCCTGCAATGTTAAGAGCTAAATAATTTCTCAATAGTGATTTATCAATAAAAGAGATATTTAATATCCATTCATGTTCGGTTCCCATTCCTAGTATATTTTGAATATTTTTATTTCCATCTGAGTCTATAAGTTTAATAAAATATTGTTTTTTATCGAAGGTTAAAGAAGTATTTCCCCTTAAACGTATTTTTATATCTGATTCTATATTAGGAGAATCAGATATATGATTTAAACCATTAGAATTATCAATTATAGATATAGTACCTTTAACATACGGATCATGATTTAATGGAGTGAAATACCCTTTTTCATCGTCCCAGGAACTATCAGCTTTAGGTTTTTCACCGTTAGTATCTAAGATTATAAGAGGTAAGTGTGTGCTAAAGCTACCATCTACAGTATTATCGCTTTTAATTTCAGAAATATAATCTTCATGATTCATGCTATCTATATGATGGTGATATCTTTTATTTGTATTAATGTTAAAATATTTGATTAAGATTAAACAGAATGTAAGTAGTATTAAAATTATAAATAAACTTATGCTACGCTTAGATAATAATTTCTTAGTTATCATCGATTTATGTCCTCGTTTTGACAAACTAAGTTTACTGCATTTACATCTTTAATTTTATATAGTTCTTGAGTTATTGAAAGTTCTCTTTTTGAGTATTTTTCAATTATACGTTGAGATAACTCATATATGTATTCTACCCTATCAGAAGTAGTATTTTTAACTCTCATAGTAGCTTTTCCATCATAATAAATAAGAACAGATTTCTCGATTTTTTCTTCTTCTGAAATATTACCGTGAATTATAAGTAAAAATCTATCATTTGTCTTAACATATCCAAAGATAAGTAAAAATAAGAATATAAGGGCACTACCTAAAGCAACTATAAAGTACTCTGATATTCCACAACAAATTCCTACTACTATACACCAGAATATATATACTGCATCTCTTGGATCTTTTATTGCAGTTCTAAAACGAATTATAGATAATGCGCCTACCATACCTAGTGATAAAGCTACGTTACTACTTATAACTGCCATAACCATTGTAGTAATAAGAGTAAGCATAACTAATGAGACGTTAAACCTTGCACTATATACAGCTCTTGAGTGAGAAAATCTATATGATATATAAATTACTAAGCTGAATATAATTGCAACCATAAAATTTAAGATTATTTGTTCGATAGGAACATTACTACTAGTAGCTAATAAATAATTTAATAATGTTTCTTTCATTTTTATCCTCCTATAAATAGCTAATACTTCTTGATAAACAATATTTACTTGCAGACAATTCATTTTTATTAGCTATATCAATAATGTTCTTTACATAGCTAAGTAAAAAGTTGTTATACTTTACTTCTAGAATTATTTGAGAAGAGACATTGTATAAATTTAGATTTTTTGAAAATATATCAAAATTAGCTTCTGTAGCTCTTATATTACTGTCAATAGTAATACGAATATTGTTTTCTTGAACTATATAAGCGTGACGAGTATATTCCACTATGCATTTAGGTTTATATAGATTTGTCTGCATAATAAAGAATAGTTCTTTAGCAAATTCGTTATTAATTTCAAGAAGGCAGCTATAATTACCTTGGATTAGCTCATAAGCCATATCTTTAGTAATTGATAAAGAGCGCTTAAGTTGATTTTCACCAACTTTTTCTTTAAGTTCTAATTTTACTGTTTCATCTTCTGGGTTATAAATTCTTAATCTTATTTTTTTTCTATTTTCCAAACCATCTTGCTTGTCCCGATAATCGTTATCATAAAGTGTGTCAAAGTATAACGAACGAACTGAATATCCATCACCATTATTGAACTCATCATTATGTAATGCTGTTGATAACATGTTTTTTAGTTTGTAAGAAGTAAAATATGAAATTTCATATTTTTTTTCTGTTCTCATAACTGTGATTTGATCTATCAAGTAACATCATCCTTTTAATATATAATATAAAAAATATAACATATATGTACATATAAGTAAATAATATGTACATATACGAAAAAAAGAAAGAAATTTAGTTTAATGTGTATAAAAATTAATTAATATGTAAATGGGGGGTATGAAAAGACGTATGATATTAAAAGTATTTCTTGATATTATAGAGACGTGAAGATAGTTATTGATGAGTATATAGATAAGTTTGATAAGTATAATGAGAGTTTGTTTGTTAAGAATAATAATGATATGTTAGAGCTTAAAATAATAGTATTTGTATTGGTAATAGTATTAGTACTATTTATGCTATTTAAGGTAATATGGAGAGTTAAAAGATTACAAGAAAATTAATTTAGGAATAAATGAGTATTTATTAAAGCGAATAAGTATACTATAATAGTAGTTGATATAAATATAAAAATGTATAACTTAGGGGGTAAAAACATGGGTAACAAAATAAGAAAGGCTATTATTCCAGCAGCCGGTTTAGGAACAAGATTCTTACCAGCTACAAAGGCTCAACCAAAGGAAATGCTACCAATAGTAGATAAGCCAACTTTACAGTACATAATAGAAGAATGTGTAGCATCTGGAATAGAAGAAATACTTATAATTACAGGAAGAAATAAAAAGAGTATAGAAGACCACTTCGATAGATCTGTAGAGTTAGAAATGGAACTTGAAAAATCAGGAAAGCAAGAAATGCTTGAAATGGTAAGAGAAATATCAGATATGGTTAATATTCACTTTATAAGACAAAAGGAGCCAAGAGGGTTAGGCCATGCAATTCTTTGTGCAAAAACTTTCGTTGGTAATGAACCATTTGCAGTACTTCTTGGAGATGATGTCGTTTATAATGATGAAAAACCATGTCTAAAGCAACTTATAGATTGTTATGGAGAGTATAAGACATCAGTACTTGGAGTTCAAACAGTAGATCCTAATGATGTTAACAAATATGGAATAGTTGGTGGAATTCATATAGAAGATAGAGTTTATAAGGTTAAGAATTTAGTTGAAAAGCCATCCATAGAAGAATCACCATCAAATGTTGCTATTTTAGGAAGATACATAATAACTCCAAGAATATTTGAAATATTAGAAGAAACTAAGCCAGGAAAAGGTAATGAAATTCAACTAACAGATGCACTTCTTCAATTAGTAAAAGAAGAGGCTATGTATGCTTATGATTTTGAAGGTAGAAGATACGACGTTGGAGATAAATTAGGGTTCTTACAAGCAACTGTTGAATATGCTTTAAGAAAACCTGAATTAAGAGATGGGTTTATTGAATATTTAAAGGGGTTATCAGATAAGTTTTAGGTTTGAATCACAAAATTGATAGTCAATATCGTTGAGGTGATGAGTGCTTATTATAAAGTGATAATTGAATTATAAATAGATAATAAAGCTAATTAATATTATAATAGATTATGTAAAATCCCAACTTGTTGAAGTTGGGATTTTTATTTTTACAGTCAATAAAAAATTAAAGGAAGAAGTTCATTAATGTGAATAAAAAGAGAAGCCGCTTTAGCAGTTTCTCTTTAATTTAGAATTATAAATTTTTAATTTTCAAATAAATTAATTGATATACTATTTATTTATTACGCTACATTTTTAAGCTTTGTTGTAGATATTTTTTCTTTAAAAACAAATAATCCGATTACGATAGCTAAAACTGTAGGAAGAACCCATCCAAAGCCTAAATCAGCAAGTGGTAGGAATGAAAGGTTTAGTCCTGGTATTAATAATAGTAAAGATAATACGAGTGATGTATAAATACCAAGTCTTACAGCTTTCATGTTTTTTAAATATTTTGACATAAGTGTTGTAACAATTATTGTTATTGAAACAGGATATAGTAAGTTAAGTACTGGCCCTGATAACGCTACGATTTTGTCAACTCCAAGCGTAGCAACAGCTAAGCTTATAATAGTAATAACAATAGCATTTAAATTATATGATAATTTGCCTTTAGAAATTTTTTCGAAGAATGAAGCACCTACACTTACAAGTCCTATTGAAGTACTTAAGCAAGCTAGTCCCATTGCCAATCCTATTATAGCAGGGCCAACTTTTCCTAAAACACTTTCAGATATAAGAAGTAAAAGTCCAGTCTTACCTATTTCTTGAGATACTAATCCAGATGTTTGAGCTCCTATGTACATTAGCCCTCCATATACGAAAGCAAGCCCAATAGCTGCTACTAAGCTTGATTTAAATATCATATTAGGCATTTCTTTACCTTTATATCCTTTATCTTTTAATGAAGTAGTAACGATTGATGCGAAAAGAAGTGCCCCTAAAGCATCCATAGTTTGATATCCTTCAATTAATGAGGTTGAAAGCACCGCTGAGGCATTAGTATTTACTATTTCACCAATTGGAGAAACTATTCCTTTAACTATAAGCACTACTAGTAAGATAAGTAATGCTGGCGTTAAAAATTTACCTATAGTATCAACTATTGCAGATTTCTTTAATACGAAGAATAAGTTTATTGCAAAGTAAACTGTAATTGCTACTATTGCAGGCACATTTGGTAAAAATGGATTAACTGAAAGCTCGAAGGTTGTTGCAGCTGTTCTTGGGACTGCCATAAGTGGACCTATAGCTAAGAAAAGAACAGTTGTGAATATTAATATAAATTTACGATCTATTCTATTTCCAATACTTTCAAATGTTCCATCGCCTTTAGAACATGCTACTATTGCAAGTAATGGAAGCCCAACTCCAGTTACTACAAAGCCAACAGTTCCAAGTAAGAAATCTGAACCTAAGCTATTTCCTAAAAATCCAGGAAAGATTAAGTTTCCTGCGCCAAAAAACATTGAAAATAGCGCAAAACCTATTACGATTGAATCTTTTGTACTTTTTTTCATTTGTATTCCATCCTTTTTAAAAATTTGATTATTTATGAATAAAATTAAGTATTTTTCGTCAGAATCGTAATATATAGTAACATGATATGAATTTTTATTCAATGAGAAATTATAGTAGGAGATAATCATAATTAAGTGATATAATTATAATAATATTTAATATGTGTGGAGGATAAGATGAATAAGATAAAAGTATTAAGCGTATTTGGAACTAGACCTGAAGCTATTAAGATGTGTCCTTTAGTAAAGCTATTAGAAAAGGATGATAGATTTGAATCTATAGTATGTGTAACTGCGCAGCATAGAGAAATGTTAGATGCTGTTTTAGAGATATTTGATGTTAATCCACAATATGATTTAAATATAATGGCGCATGGTCAAACTATTATAGATGTAGCAAACAAAGTATTAACAGGGGTAGATAAAGTTATTAAGGAATGTAGACCAGATATAGTGCTTGTACATGGAGATACTTCGACTACTTTAAATGGAGCATTAGCTGCTTTTTATAATCAAGTACCTATAGGACATGTAGAAGCAGGTTTAAGAACTGGAGATATATACTCTCCATTCCCGGAAGAGGCAAATAGAAAGTTAACAGGAGCTATAACAACTTTACATTTTGCACCTACAGAAAGTAATAAAAGAAATTTAGAAAAAGAGAATATTACAAAGAATGTTTACATAACAGGAAATACTGTAATAGATGCACTTTTAAGTGTAGTAGATAAAAATCACAAATTCCAAGATGATACATTAAATAATATAGATTTTACAAATAATAAGGTAGTCCTTTTAACAGCACATAGACGTGAGAATTGGGGAGAACCGATGAAAGATATATTTGCAGCTGTTAGACGTCTTGTAGAGGAAAACGAAGAAGTACAAATAATATTCCCAATGCATAGAAATCCATTAATAAGGGAACTTGCAAAGAGTTGCTTTGAAGGTATTGAAGAAAAGATACATTTAATTGAACCTTTAGAATACGTAGACTTTGCTAACCTTATGTCAAAATGTTATTTAATAATGACAGATTCAGGAGGAATACAAGAAGAGGCTCCTGCATTAGGAAAACCAGTTATGGTTTTAAGAACAGAAACCGAAAGACCAGAAGCTGTAGAGGCTGGAACAGTAAAGCTTGCAGGAATCGATAAAGAAACAATATTTAGTATAGCAAGTAAATTAGTTAATGATAATGAAGCTTATGAAAAAATGGCTCATGCAGCCAATCCATATGGAGATGGAGAGGCTTGTGCAAGAATTCTGGAAAGAATTTTTGATTGGGGAAAAACAAGGTAAAGGATAAGCAAAGCTAAATAGAAATGTTTCCGATAGCAAGAGAGAAATATATGACTACGTTATATAGAAAGATTTGCTTACAGTATAGGAAATTATATGGAAACGATAAGAACAAAAAAGAAACCACTAAGCCAGTAATAGCTTAGTGGTTTTAGATTGCAATAATTATATTCCATGTCGAAAGATATTTCTCTTAGTCGCAGCATAGCATTTGTTTTAATTAGGTGAAAATTTATACATTAAGAATTACTCACTTTTGTCTTCAAAAATATAGTTCATCATTTGTTCTTTAGCTGTAGCTTGGTCAAAAGCTAAGTAGTAAATCCCATCTATCATAGTACCTTCACAATAACCATCTCTAGGAAATCTATCTTGTGCTAAACCATTAGATATTGCACCTAAGGCTTTTGTTCCTAAAGCTAATATATCTGAAGTGCTCATACTAGTTTGAACATGTGGAAGAACTTCATTTAATAATCCAGGAAGAGATGTAACAGAAAGAGTTGATGCTTTATTAAATAAAGCATTTAAAACAGTTCTTTGTCTTTCAGTTCTTACATAATCTCCACCTGATGCATATCTTATTCTTGAATAAGATAGAGCTTGATCACCAGTTAAAGTATAAGTTCCAGCTGAATTTACTCCAGGAATATGTGGTACTTCTTCTTCAGTTATATTAATTTCAACACCACCAAGTATATCAATAATAATTGGTAAAGATGTGAAGTTAACAGACATATAGTCTGTTATATCTAAGCCAAAGTTTTCATTTATAGTTTTAATTGCTAATTGAGGTCCACCAAAAGCATAAGCATGATTTATCTTGTCCATTCCTCTATCAGGAATATTAACATAAGAATCTCTCATGATAGATGTAAGTTTTAGTTTATTATGAATAGGATCTATTGTAGCTACCATAATAGCATCAGATCTACCAGCAACACCATCTTCAGAATCAATACCAAATAAAGCTATGTTAATTATTTCTTCATGATTCTCAAACTCTTGAATTTCTTCATAGTTAATACTCAAGTCTGATGTATCAACAGAAACTTGTTGCATTTTTCCAAGAGTTCTATAGACTGTAAAAGCACCTATAAGTAATATACAAATTAAGATTGAACCTACTATTAAACTTCCCTTAATCCAAGGGTTAATTTTCTTATTTTCACTATGTTTTTCTCCCATAAATACCCCCATAATAATAAAATAGTTTATGTACTTAACAATATATTACATATATATAATATGTTTTGAAATAGTTACTTAATAACTTCTTAGTTAATAGTAGATTAATACTTTAAAAATTATTTAGAGTAAATAAACTTATGTATTTCTTCAGTAGTTGCATCAATATCAACTATCATATGATACATATCTGTCCATTCAGTATAATGATGCTCGTCTAATGGAAATCTTCCTTGTTCTATGTTTGAAACTCCAGCTCCAAGAGCTTTAGTAGCTATAGAAAGCATTTCTGATGTAGTCATATTAGTTGAAACTAAAGGTAATAAATCATTAATTAATCCAGGAACTTCAGTAATGCTTATATTTTTAAATTTATCAAAGATTGCAGATAATACATCTCTTTGTCTTTCAGTTCTCTTATAATCTCTTCCTTCTGTATACCTAATTCTACAGTAAGCAGCAGCTTGAGTTCCATTTAATACTTGTCTACCAGCGCTATACAATGGTTCAGTTACAGTTCCATTCTGAAAATCTATACTATTAATATAACTGTTGATAAAATCTAGCTCTTCATTAGTTATTTCAAGTTCAACACCACCAAGCTTGTCTATAATTATAGGAAGTGTATGTAAACTTACATGAACAAACTTATCTACTTGAAGATTAAAATTATAGTTTATAGTTTTTAATAATAATTCAGGGCCGCCATCAACCATAGTATAATTTAAATTTTGTTTACCTCCATTAGGAAGATCAAGATACATATCTCTCATAAGAGATAAGAGTTTAATATTATTTTTTTTAGTATCGATTGATAAAATCATAGTAGCATCTGATGCTCCTATTTCAGTACCAGAGTAATCAGAACCTAATAGTGCAACAGTTATTACATCTTTTTCTTCTTTTACAGGCTCTTTTCCTGTATCTGTTACAAAAGATCTATCTATCTCAACAGTATTAATTTTAGATGATAGATTTATTATTACAATAGATCCAACTAAAACTAAAATACATATTAATGATAGAAAACCTAATAATATTTTCTTACCTATAGAGGATTTTTTCTTTCGCTTTTTTCTTGTCATAACCCACCCCACAAAAAATAGTAATATATGTATTATAGCATATTATGAGAGAAAATATAATTTATAGAGTTTTAAAGATGCTAAATAATATAACCTATAAAGACCAATAAATAAAATTATTAAAATCTATTAAAGTCTTATTTAGCATGCTTTTTATATCTATTATTACGTTTTTTTCAATATATTCATGTTCGGTATAAGAAGGTGTTTGATTATATACTTTAAACATCTTATAAATATTAGATATAGGAATATCTTTAAAATGTAAATGAGGTACTGCAACTATTATTCCATCTATATCTTCTATCTCATCAATATTAATTAAATTAATATTGTAATTGCTTTTTAGATAAGTACTATCTGCTAATGGATCTGAAACAATAACTTCAATACCATATTCCTTTAAACCTTTTATAATATCGAAAACTTTACTGTTTCGTATATCTGAACAGTCCTCTTTAAATGTTATGCCAAGTATAGCGATACGACAGTTCTTTATTTTTTTGTTAGCTTTTATTAAGCATTTTATAGTCGAATCTACAATATATTTAGACATATTATTATTTATTAATCTAGAAGTATTTAATAAGTTCAAGTCTGTATTTAAAGTTTTTCCTTTATGAATTAAATAATAAGGGTCGACGCCTATACAATGTCCACCAACTAACCCAGGGGTTAAATTAATAAAGTTCCATTTAGTACTAGCAGCTTTAATCACAGCTGAAGTATCTATGTTTAATTTGTTAAATAAAATTGACATTTCGTTGAAGAATGCAATATTAACATCTCTTTGTGAGTTTTCAATTACTTTTGCAGCTTCTGCTATTTTTATACTTTCAGCTTTATAAATACCTGCTTCAATTATTAATTCATAAACTTTTGAAATTATATTTAATGATTCATTATCAATTCCAGCTACGATTTTTACAGTGTTTTCTAAGGTGTGAATCTTATCACCTGGATTTATTCTTTCAGGAGAGTAACCAACCTTAAAGTCGATGCCGCATTTTAATTTAGATTCATTTTCTATAATAGGAATACAAATATCTTCTGTAACTCCAGGATAAACTGTTGATTCATATACGATTATAGAACCTTTACTCAAATTTCTAGCTACAGTTTTAGTTGCTTCGATTAAAAGAGATAAATCAGGAGTGTTATCACATTTTGTTGGAGTAGGCACTACTATAATATGAAATTTACACTTCTGTAAATCATCTTCATTAGATGTAAATAGGATTTTACTATTAATTAAAGAAGAAGTATCAGCTTCATTAGTTATATCTATACCTTTTTTATAATTTTCAATTTTAGATTTATTAATATCAAAACCTACAACATCAAGATATTTAGAAAATGAAAGTGCTAATGGTAAGCCTACATATCCTAATCCGATAATTGATATTTTTTCCTTTTTATTCTTTAGTTTATTATACAGTTCCATTTTGAGGTCCTTTCTTAAAGTAGATTACTTATTTATTATTAAAAGTTTACATAAGTATAATAGCATAGATAATTACAACAAAATACTTAAGATAACTATATTATATATACGACCAAGATTAAAAAAATGTAATTAAAACTAATATATTTATAAAATATGGCAACTCTATTATTTTACATTTAAAGATAATATTATATAATATTATTTGAAAATAAATTTAGTATGTGGAGGTATTAGAGATGGCAGTTTTAGTATCTGGAGGAATGGGATATATAGGAAGCCATACAACTGTAGAGCTTTTAAATGCAGGCTTTGATGTTGTAATAGCGGATGATTTAAGTAATAGTAAGGAATTAGTAAAGGATAGAATAGAAAAAATAACAGGAAAAACTACTAAGTTCTACAATGTAGATTTAACTAATGAAGAGGAAGCAGAAAAAGTATTTTTAGAAAATGATATAGATTCAGTAATCCATTTTGCTGCATTTAAGGCAGTAGGTGAATCTGTAGAAAAGCCACTTGAATATTACTACAATAATATAACTAGTGCATTAGTAATGTTAAGACTTATGAGGAAATATGATTGTAAAAACTTTGTATTTAGTTCTTCTGCAACAGTTTACGGAGATGCAAAGGTTGTCCCAATAACTGAAGATTCTCCACTTTCAGCAACAAATCCATATGGAAGAACAAAGCTTATGATAGAAGATATGTTAAGGGATATTGCAAAGGCAGATCCAACATTAAACATAGCTATTTTAAGATATTTTAATCCAGTAGGAGCTCATAAGAGTGGAACTATAGGAGAAGATCCAAACGGAATTCCAAATAACTTAATGCCTTATATAACAAAGGTAGCAGTTGGGGAATTAAAACAATTAAGAGTATTTGGAAACGACTATCCAACTCATGATGGAACAGGGGTAAGAGATTATATCCATGTTGTTGATTTAGCAAATGGACATGTAAAAGCTTTAGAAAAATTGAAAACTAATCCAGGACTTGTAACTTATAATCTTGGAACAGGAAACGGATATTCGGTTCTTGATGTTGTAAAAGCTTTTGCTGAAGCATCAGGTAGAGATATTTCTTATGAAATAGTTGATAGAAGACCAGGAGATATAGCAACTTGTTATGCAGATCCAAAGGTAGCTAATGAAGAATTAGGATGGTCTGCTGAAAGAGGAATTAAAGAAATGTGCGAAGATTCTTGGAGATGGCAAAGCAATAATCCTAAGGGATATAACTAATATAGTTTATAATATTAATGAAAATTTATTTAATAATAAAATAGAAGTAGTAAAATTGGGAACTGAAATTAAGAAGTTCCTAATTTTTTTATGAATTTTGTATAAAAATAAGATATTTTAAGTTTGTTAAGGGAAAATAATAGATTATAACTATATTATTATGAGGGGGAAAATGAAAAGTATAAAAAAGATAACTAAAGTTTTGAGTATGTGTTTAATTTCAGTATTGATAGGAACATATGTTATGTCTACTATAAGCACAGGAGCTGAAGAATTAAGTTCATCACGAGAAACAGAACAAAAGTTAGAGATTGTAATTAATCAGTATGGGAACGAAAATATTATATTTGAAAATGGAAGGGTATTAATCTTAGGCGATAGAGTAGATGTAATTAATATTCTACCATAGTTAAGTAGTGATATAGACTTATGTGACTAATCGTACAACAATGCCAGCTATACTTGTTGAAAATGGATTTGTTACAAATTCAGCAGAAGCAGTTATTAGAGGGGTGTTAGTTAATAATAGAGAGAATATAAATCAAGTATGTGTGTTAGGGAGTAATAAATTAATAAGTGATAATATACTTTATAATTTAGGAATTAGTACAATTAAATAAAATAAATAAAATTTCGACAAGAATAGGAAAAGTGATATTTACTATTCTTGTTTTTTTTATATTAAATCAAAAAAAATACGACAAAAATTGCAAAATATATATAGTTAGTTAAATTAAATTTAAAAAAATATATATTAAGTATAAAAAATATACTTATCATGGAACATAAACTTGAATTAGCTAGAAAAAAACAAAAAAAGTGACAAAATTGGGGGTGAAAAGTAAAAATGATATAAGAATAAGATAAGAATTAGAGGTTCTATGAAATTTAGGTTTATGATATAATGTTTGTACGAAGTAATATTTAATTTAATAATAAATATTTTAATAGTATAAAGATTTATTTAGAAAGTTTAAAGTTAAAGTATTAAGTTGTAGTAAACCCTATTTTACAAATAGTGGTTTTTGTTTTGTAGAAGCAAAATAATATGTAGGTGGTTGGGGAAAATGAACAATTTAGCAATGAAAAAAGATGTTGAAGTTGTTGTAAAAGAAGAAAAAATAATATATAGGTTTTTTAAGAGATTAATTGATATAATTGGTGCTTTGATTGGATTAATTTTAGCAAGTCCTATATTGTTAGTAGTTGGAATACTAATAAAGTTAGAGTCAAAAGGACCGATTGTTTTTTCACAAACACGAGTAGGTTTGAATGGAAAGGAATTTAAAATGTACAAGCTTAGATCTATGGTAGTGAATGCCGAAGAACTTAAAAGGAAGCTTGAAGCACAAAATGAAATGTCAGGTCCTATGTTTAAGATTAAGGATGATCCTAGAATAACTAGAATAGGAAAGTTTATTAGAAAAACTAGTATAGATGAATTAGCTCAATTAGTAAATGTACTAAAAGGTGATATGAGCCTTGTGGGACCACGTCCAAGTTTACCTAAAGAGGTTGAACAGTTTGAAGAGTGGATGTTAGAAAGATTAGAGGTTAAACCAGGCTTAACTTGTTATTGGCAGGTTATGGGGAGAAATAATATCGAGTTTAATGAGTGGATGAAACTTGATGTTAAGTATGTAAGAGAAAGAAGCTTATGGCTTGATATAAAGTTGATATTTAAGACATTTTTTGTATTATTTGGAGATAAGAATGCATATTAGGAGGATATAAATATGAATAAAATAAAAGTAATGAGTGTTTTCGGGACAAGACCGGAAGCAATTAAAATGGCACCGCTTGTTAAAGCTTTAGAGAAGGATGAAAGGTTTGAGTCAATAGTATGTGTTACTGCACAACATAGAGAAATGCTTGATTCTGTATTAGAGATATTTGATATAAAGCCACAATATGATTTGAATATTATGGCTCATGGTCAGACTATAATTGATATTTCTAATAAGGTACTTAAAGGGGTAGATGAGGTTATAAAAAAATGCAATCCAAACATTGTATTAGTTCATGGTGATACATCAACTACATTAAATGGAGCACTAGCAGCTTTTTATAATAAGGTACCTGTAGGACATGTAGAAGCTGGATTAAGAAGCTATGATTTATACTCGCCATTCCCTGAAGAAGCAAATAGAAAATTAACAGGGGTTATAACTAATTTACATTTTGCACCGACTAAAACTAACGAAAATAACTTGATTTCAGAGGGAGTAAACAAAGAGAGAATATTTATAACAGGAAATACTGTAATTGATGCGTTATTAAGTGTTGCAAATGAAAACCATATATTTGAAGATAAGACGTTGAATACAATTGATTTTGAAAATAAGAAGGTTATATTACTTACTACTCATAGAAGAGAAAATTGGGGAGAACCAATGGAAAATATCTTCAAAGCTATGATTGATCTAATAAATGAAAATGAGGATGTTGAAGTAATATTTCCAATGCATAAAAATCCTGCAATCAGAGAATTAGCTCACAAATATTTTGATAAATATTTAGATAAAGTTCATTTAATAGAGCCATTAGAGTATGTTGAGTTTACTAATTTAATGGCAAAAGTATATCTAATAATGACTGACTCGGGTGGTATTCAAGAAGAAGCACCAGCGCTTGGGAAACCGGTTATGGTTTTAAGAACAGAAACAGAGAGGCCAGAAGCTGTTGAGGCAGGAACTGTTAAGTTAGCTGGTATTAATAAGGATACTATATTAAATATAGCAAATGAATTAATTAAGAATAATGGTGCATATAGAAATATGGCACAGGCAACAAATCCTTACGGGTGTGGAAAAGCATGCAAGAGAATACTAGATATTTTAAGTGAAAATTTTGCTAATTCATAAATTAAGTAATAAGACATAGATGGGAGCAGTCATGGAACAATTAGATTTAAGTATAATAGTACCAGTATATAATATGGAAAAATATCTACATAAATGTATTGATAGTTTAATTAATCAAAAAGCTGTAGAGTATACATATGAGATAATATGTATTAATGATGGAAGTACGGACTCTTCATTAAATATTTTAAAAGAATATAAGAAAAAAAATAACGAGTTAATTAAAATTATCAATATTGAAAATGGTGGGGTCTCAAATGCAAGAAATGTTGGTATGAAAAATTCTTTGGGTAAGTTAATAACTTTTGTTGACTCTGATGATTGGGTAGATGATAATTTAGTAAAATTATCTGTAGAGAATATGAAAGATAAAAATGTAGATTTAATTGTTTTTGATAGTTTCTATGTGAATGATAAAGAGATACTTCATCAAGAGCATGTCGATGGTACAATTTTCAACACTGAAAATCATGCATGTGGAAAAGTCTTTAGGAGAGAAATTGTAGAAAAATATGATATACAATTTCCTATAGATTTAACTATTGGTGAAGATATGGTATTTACATTTTCCTATATATCAGTAATGGATAGCTTTAAACATATTAAAAAAGGAATATATTATTATAGACAAGATAGACAAAATTCCTCTATGAATTTAGTAGTAAACACAAAATATAAGGAAGTATTTAAAGCGTGTGAATATATATATTTTTTCACTGAAAAAAATAAAGTTTTAAAATATAAGTATCAGGAAATAGAGTATGTGTTTATTAAAAATTTAATAGTTAGAAATACAATAAAAGTAATTAAGAATAATAGCATCTCTAAAATAAAAAAGGAGTTAGAATATCAATTTAAGATATTAAATAAGTATTTTAAATGTTGGAAAAAAAATAAGTATTTATTAAGTGATATAGATAATTATTTTAAAAATAAATTAGGGAAAAAATATGTAAATGTATTAGAAGATTTGGAAAGTAATAGTATATTAGTAATATATCATTTTATTATAGGTAAGTTGGAGGCTAAAATAGATGGGAAAAAATTCAACAGTAAATATTAATAGTAAGTTAATAGCAGGAACAATTATACTTATTCCATTGTTATGGATTATTGGCTTGAAATTTGTATTCTTTCAAGGAATAGCAGCTATTTTATTATGTTTAAATATAAAAAAGATTAAATTTAAGAACAAAAAATTGTTTTATGTAACAATATGTGTTTTAATATTTTGTTTTGCTAACATTATAGCTATTATTAATAACCCATTAAATTTCCAGAGAAGCGAATTTGTATCAGCAATATATCATCTATCATATTGGATTAGTGGAATTATTATAATAAATGTTTTAGCTAATAGTGATATGAATGAGAAAAATACAAACTATATAACAAAAGCTTTGTATATTTTAGCAATAGTTCAAGTTATAATTTTAATAATATCTATTACACAATGGCTATCAGGGCAGAGATGGACAGCAAGTACTGCGTTAATTTATAATGTATTACCAAGTAAATTTCAAAATAGCTTTTTATTTGAAGTAATGACACTAAATATTGCTGTAGAAGATCCAATTTTAAATAATATTTATTATAGATTTAATGGATTTTATGTTTATCCAGTAGCAGCAGGTATTGGCTCTTTTTATCTTTTACTTCAAAGTAATTTCAGTAACCTATATAAAAAAAATAAAAGTAAGCTAAATGAGTTTATGAATAATTTTATTAAAATACTTACAATTATAGGGTTGATAATTTGTATTTTTACTTCTAGAAGTAGAATGGTATACATTTCAATAATTATTGGGTTAGTAGTAACCATTTTAACTTTTGTTTGGGATAAGAAAACTTATAAAAAGATTTTAATTACTATGTTATTATTAGGCTTAATAGGATTAACATTATGCATTAAATTTGATTTAATTAACGTTATACTAGGTTCAAGGCCTGATAGTAGTTCAGATAGGTTAATGCAATATAAATACGCTTTAGACACATTATCTCAATATCCTTTCTTTGGAGTTGGAGATAAATTTAAGGTGCCAGATGTATATTTGATGATAGGATCTCATTCTACTTATCTAAGTGTTTTAATAAGAAGTGGAATTATAGGTACAATCTCTATTATAGGATTTATATTAATTACCTTTTGTCAAGTGTTTAATAATAAAAAATATATTACAAATAGAAAAAGTAGAAATATATGGTTCAATACTACGTGGTTATTTATAACTTCTGTAATTTGGATGTTTACAGAAGAAATTGATTGGCCACAAATTGTTGCATTTTTATTCTTTGTAAATGTAGCTTTGATTTTTTCGTTTAAGAAGCTTAGTAAGAGTGTTTGTGAAAAGAATGAACTGAAAATTGCATTTGTTACTTCGAGTGGAGGTCATTTAACGCATTTAATTCAAATGAAGTCATGGTGGGAAAATAAAGAACGTATATGGGTTACTTTTAGGAAGACAGATGCAGAATCAATTCTTAAATGTGAAAAAAAGTATTGGTGCTATTACCCAACGAATAGAAATATTAAAAATCTATTTAAAAATTCATATTTAGCAATTAAAGTAATATTAAAAGAAAAACCGGATTTATTAATTTCTACAGGAGCTGCAGTTGCTATTCCGTTTTATTATATTGGTAAGATTTATGGGTGCAAATTAATATATATAGAGGTTTATGATAGAATAGATTCACCAACTATAACGGGGAGAGTAGTATACCCTATATGTGATGAGTTTATTGTTCAATGGGAAGAGCAATTGAGATTCTATCCGAAAGCTAAATTATTAGGAGGGTTATTTTGATTTTTGTAACAGTTGGAACACATGAACAGCAATTTAATAGAGTAGTAAAAGAGATAGATGAACTTAAAAAAAATAACATTATAAATGAAGATGTATTTATTCAAACTGGATATTGCACCTATAAGCCAGAATATTGTAAAGTTAAGGATGTAATTTCATATGACGAAATGGATTATTATACACAAAATGCTAGAATTGTAATAACTCATGGAGGCCCAGGAAGTATATTTCAGGCTATACAATATGGAAAAAAGCCTATAGTTGTACCAAGGAATCCTAAATTTGATGAACATGTAGATGATCATCAAATAAAATTTTCTAAGAGAATGGCTAATAATGATAGGGTTGATTTAGTTTTAGATATAAATGATTTAAAAGATAGAATAGTTAATTACAAAGGATATAATGCTAATACAAATAGTGGTAGTGAAGATATTAATAGATTTATTATAGAATTTGATAATATTGTATCAGACTTATTTAATGGAGGACGCTAGAATGAGTAGCAAAAGTATATCTGTAATAATGAGTGTGTACAATGAAAAAAAGGAATGGTTAAAAGATGCTATTGATTCAATACTTAACCAAACATATAGAGATTTTGAATATATAATTATAATGGATAATCCATCTAATATTGAATTGATAAATTTTTTAAATGATTATCAAAAAAAGGATTCTAGAATTAAAGTTTATATAAATGAAGTAAATAAGGGATTAGTATATTCTCTAAATAGAGCACTTAAGTTATCTAATGGGGATTTTATAGCAAGAATGGATGCAGATGATTATAGTTATCCTACTAGGTTTGAAAAGCAGGTTGAATATCTGAATGAAAATAAAGACATTTCATTGTGTGCAACTGGGGTAGTAATAATGAATGAATTTGGAGAGGAACTATATAGAAGTAATATATATGGTACTTCTTCAAGTAAAGCTGAAAAGAGTCTTTTATACAGAAATGTATTTCCACATGGGTCTTGGATGTTTAGAAGAGAGATTTTAGATGTAATTAATCAATATAACGATGTGAATCAAGCGGAAGATTATGATCTATTATTTAGATTGATTAGTAGAATGAAAAAAATATCCGTAATTGATGAATATTTATTTAAATATAGATTACGTGAGAATGGAATATCATTTAATAATTTATTCAAACAAAAGGTAACAATGCTATGTATTAGTAAAGCCTATTTAAAGAGTAAGAAAAATAATAGTATATATAATACTCCAAAGAATATAAATAATATAGAGATTGATGATGATACTGTAGAGAAATATAATAAATATCAAATGTTATACACAAAAGGTATAAAAAAATTTAGAAGTAAAAATGTTACTAGTGGTTTGAAAGATGTTGTAACTTCTGTTGTGAATTGTAAGTATAAAAGAAATGAACTAAAAGCAGTTTTTATATTAAAGATAATAGATAAGTTATAAAATATGAGGTGTGTCATGGCGATTAATAAAGTTATTCATTATTGTTGGTTTGGTGGAAATAAAAAGAGTGAAGAAATAGAAAAATACATAAGAGGTTGGGAAGAGAAGCTTCCTGATTATGAGATTATTGAATGGAATGAAGGAAATTTTGATATAAATACTAATTTGTATGTAAAACAAGCTTACGAACAAAAAAAGTGGGCTTTTATTACCGATTATGTAAGGTTATATGCAATATATAATTATGGAGGGATATATTTAGATTCTGATGTAGAAATTTTAAAGAATATTGATGAATTTTTAAATAATAAGGCTTTTACTGGATTTGAACATGAAACTGGTGCGATTACTGGAATAATAGCAGGGGAAAAGGGGAACTCGGTGATTAAGGAACTATTAAAGTATTATGATAATAGACCTTTTATAATAAATGGAGAATGTGATTTAACAACAAATGTTGTAATAGTTACGGATATACTAACTAAAAAATATGGTTTAAAGCTAAATAATAAAGAGCAAAAAATAGATAATGGAAACTTTACTATATATCCTAGAGAATATTTCTGTCCTAAAGATCATAAAACAGGAAAAATAACAATAACTAAAAATACATATGCAATTCATCACTTTAAAGGTTCATGGGTATCTAATTTTGATAAGACAGAACATAAGATAAGACAAAAAGCTAAAGAGATATTAGGTGAAAAAATATTGCATTGTATAAGTTTTCCATATAGATTTGTTAGAGATAACTTGAGAGGTAAATAATGAAGATAATAAAAAATTCAATATATAATATAATGTATCAAATTATTACTGTGTTATTGCCGATAATAACAGTTCCGTATATTTCAAGAGTCTTGGGAGAGGGAGGAGTTGGAAAGCAAGCCTATACTTTAGCATTCGCTCAATATTTTATTCTAATAGGATCTATAGGATTAAATCTTTATGGAAATAGGCAAATAGCGTATGTTAGGGATGATAAAAAGAAACTTAATGAAACATTTTGGCAGTTAGTCTATTTAAGAATAATTACTATGAGTATATCTATAGCAATATACTACATTGTTTTTGTAGGTATTAATAATCATGATAGATTTATATATGCTATTCAAGGAATCAATATTTTAGCTGCTTTACTTGATATATCTTGGTATTTTATGGGGCTAGAAGAGTTTAAAGCAACAGTAACTAGAAATGTTTTTGTTAAAATAGTTGGAGTCATTTGTATTTTTATTTTTGTAAAAGATATTAGTGATGTTTCAACATACATAGTAATCTTAAGTCTATCTCAATTATTAGGTCAATTAGTAATGTGGATAAAAATACCTAAGTTTATCAGTATAAAAGAGAGTGATAATACTGAGCTGAAAAAGCACTTTAAATTTGCAATAAAGTTATTTATCCCTCAGTTAGCTGCACAAGTATATTTGTTATTAGATAGAATAATGCTTGGGATGATGGTTGGAGAGAGTGCAGTAGGATTATATGAAAATTCACAAAAGATAATAAGATTAGCTATGCCAATAGTAACATCTGTAGGAGTAGTGTTATTACCAAGAATGGCAAATTTATATTCAAACGGGAAAATGGATGAATTTAAAGAATATATATATAAAGCGTTTTCAAGTATGAATTTTATATCAATACCACTAGCATTTGGGATAATAGGTATTACTAAGAATTTTAAACCTTGGTTTTTTGGACCAGGTTTTAATGGGATAGAGTTATTAATAATAGTATCATCATTTATAATTATTTTTGGAACATGGTGTAATATAATTGGATTTCAAGTTTTGGTTCCAATGAATAAAGAACGCGAATTTACTATATCAGTAACTGTTGCAGCAATTGTTAATTTTACAATAAATTTATTTTTAATAAGAAAAATTGGAGCTTTAGGAACTACTATTTCATCTGTTATTGCAGAATTTTTAGTACCTTGTATTCAAATATATTATATAAAAGGGTTTATAGATGTAAAGTTATTATTTAAAGGAATAAATAAGATATTGATGGCATCAACTTTTATGTTGATAGTAGTTATATGTACAAGTGTGTTTCTTCCTGCAAGTATATTGTCTACATTAATAGAAGTTATAATAGGGATTGTAGTATACTTTGGAATTATGTATATAATGAAGAATGATATATTAATATATGCAATTGACATAGTTGGTGATTTTTTAAAAAGCTATAATAAGAGATAATTAGAATAATAGAGTTTTAGGATAGTTGAATAAATTAAAATAATAATTGTTCAACTATTTTTATGTTTATAATACTTTATTTGTAGGTAATCAATAAGTTAGTTTAGGAAGGGGTAAATGAAAGAAAATAGACTAATGTACGTAGATATAGCTAAAGGTATAGGAATAATACTTGTAGCAATATTTCATATTTATGCATTTAATATGAATATTAATAGAGGAATAATTGTTGTATATATATTCATTTCATATGCCATTATTCTTTATTGTATCAAAGAAAGAAATAATATTAAAAAATTTATAATATCTAATCTAAGAGTATATTAGTATCATATTTTTTATTCAGTATATTAACTATATTAACTATATTAATAAAGACAATAATATATAGATATGATCAAAGTAGTATAATTAATAATTTGTTTATTACATTTAAAGGTATAGGAATAGATGGACTCTGGTTTTTACCTACTATATTTATTGCTGAGATATTGTTTATATCGATAAATGAAATAATCAAGAATGGATATATAAAGATATTATTAATAGCATATGGTTTTGCTTATGAAACAATGATAACTAAAGGACATGAGGAAAATTTACTTGTATTAGCAAGAATTTTAATTGCGTTAGGTTTTATAACAGTAGGTTATCATATATTTGATATTATAAGTAATAGAGAAGTGAAAGGTGTGAATTTGATAGTAATATTTATAATTCAAATTTTAATGGCTAAATATAATGGATTTGTTGATTTGAATAATCTGGTATTTGACAATTCTATGTTATATCTTTTAAACTCTGCTATAGGTACATTTATAATTGTTCAAATATCAAAAAAATAAACCAATGTAAAGTTTTAATGTATTGTGGAAAAAATAGTTTAATAATAATGGCTACGCATCCAAATTTAATATGTATTTTCCAAAGATATATAGGAAAAAATTTATATGGATATATAAGTGGGATACTTTTGTTGTTTATAATAATGGTATTGGAAGTAATAATAATTAAGTTAGTTAATATGAAAAATAGATTAATAGCAAATTTAAAATTAAGATAAGCTATAAATTAACTTAAAATATAATTATAATAAATAGAAAAAGTATGGAATGTTGAAAGGCTCTTAATCTAAAAGAGAGAGCAATTCAATATTCCATACTTTATTTAAATTATTTATCATCAAAAATATAATCCATTATTTGTTGTTTTGTAGCAGCTTCATCAAATACTAAGTAATAAACGCCATCAATCATTTCACCTTGCCCATAGCCATCTCTAGGAAATCTATCCTGTTCTAAAGTTCCTCCCCCCATAGTAGCAACCTTGGTAGCTAATGAAAGTATATCAGTAGCACCTAAGTTTGTTTTAACATAAGGTAATATTTCATTTATTATTGTTGGATATTGAGTTGGTGATACTGTAAGAGCTTTGTTAAATAAGCCTTCTAATACAGTTCTATGTCTTCTAGTTCTTTCATAATCTCCACCAGTTGTATATCTTATTCTTGAATATGCTAAAGCTTGAACTCCATCTACTAATTGAGGTCCAGCATAAGTTATATGAGGAGAATAAGTGCCGTCTTTTGAATTTATATCGTCTATATATCCATTAATATATTCTAATTCTTCTGAGGTAATATCTAATTCTAATCCTCCCAAAATATCAATTATTCTAGGTAAACTAGCAAAGTCAACTGTTACAAAATCTTCAATATTTAAACCAAATGTTTGATTTATTGTCTTTATTGAAAGTTCAGGACCACCAAAGGCATAAGCATGATTTAATTTATCATAGCCATATCCTTCGATATTTACATATGAGTCTCTCATTAATGACGTAATCTTTAACTTATCATGAACAGGGTCAACTGTAGCTATCATCATAGAGTCTGACCTACCAACTCCATCGGCAGAGTCTATTCCAAACAGTGCTATATTCTTAATTTTTTTATAATTATCATAAACTTCTAGTTCTTCTTTTGATGTTACACCTAAGTTTTCCTTATTTAAAGCAACGTTATCCATTTTATTAAAGATAGAATAGAATGTTCCTATTCCTATGGCTATTAACAAAGCAATAATAGAAATAATAGTTATAGATATTTTAAAAAATAGAGATTTTGTTTTCTTCTTTTTATTATTTTTTTCTACTCTAGACATTTTTCACGTCTCCTTCCTATTATAAAATTTTAGCATTATTAAGTAATAAAGTAAATATAACATTATGTATAACTTTGTTAATAATAGTATTGTTATGTAATGGTTTTTGTGGTTATAAAATTTTGGTAAGTAAGCTTAGTGGGATAAATATATGAAAAGAAGTTTAAATATAAAAATGTATCTAAACTTTGAAGTATTACTTGAATAACGAGTAAATAATATTTAGCATAGCTTAAGAAATTATTAAATAATATATGGATTATGTTATGCATAAAGTATATAATTATTAAGAAGATAAAAAATTTGTAATAAGGGGGGATTACATGAAGAAAAGTGTAAAATCGGTATTATCATTAATACTTTCTGTTATGATTTTATTTCCATCTTTTACAACAACGGCCACTGAATTAACAAATGAGTTTAGTGGACAATCTGTTGAACTAAATGATAGCAATAAAGAAATTATTGCAGAAGATGGAGAATTTGAAGTAAATGAAGAGGCAGTTGATAAAAGTGATAATACAGAAGAGAAAACTGTAACTGACACTTCAACTTCTGAAACAGAGGAAGTTGAGTCTAGTGAAGATAGTAAAATCGTTACTGAAAATCAATTAAATGAGGAATCAGAAGTAGATTTTACAAATGAAGTTAGTGTGGGAGAAAAATACGAAGTAGTAGAAAGCAATATTGCTAGAGCTGCTTATTCAGTTGAAGAGATATTTGAAAGAGAGGAATTTAATCTTAAATATCCTACTTTGATTGATACAACATCTTTAAAAAAGAAAACAAATGATGAATACGAGATAGCATTAGCTCATAGCGATGGTAGCTATACATATATTGGTTCTAGTGATAATTATGAAGAGGCTAAAGGAATAGCTGAAAACTCACCAGTACCATATAGTGATGATATGATTTTACCTACAGTAATTAACAGAGAAGGACAAGTTGTATATTCTACTAGAACTATGGGGAGAATATGGAAACATATAGGGGGACAATCTTATCCAAGTTTTGACAAAAATACAACCCTATATACTGATTCTGGATTAACTAAATCTTATAATTATATTAACCAAGGTTATGTAGATGATGTTCCTGTAATTGAATTTAATGATTTTTCTGCTAAAATTCTGGTAAGTGGACATGAAGCATGGATTAACAAAAATACAGCCTCTGGAAACTATGATTTGGTATTAGTTCCCATAAATCAAGTTACTAATCCTAGCTATTATAAAGTAGAAGGTGGAATATTATATCATTTTATATCAAGTGATTTAAAATCAGGAAGTCAAAGAGGAACTACATTAAAGATAGGTCCAGCACCGGAATATTTACAACAAGGTGTTAAATATTTAAGTTATGATGGAAGATATTTTTATAATGGAAGCAATATTGCTGCAGGATTAGACACTCTTATAGGTGATTTACAAGTAGGACATAAAAATAATTCTGTAAATGCAAATAATGCATATTATAACTACTATAATTACTTACCTTTTAGAAGTAAAACTATGTATACTGCAAATGATCTTAATAGGTTTATTGAAGCCAACACTGATAGTACAAGCAAATTAAGAGGCACAGGGCAAGCGTTTATTAATGCTCAAAATTCTTATGGAGTAAATGCATTGCTTGCATTAGGAGTGGGGATCAATGAGTCGGCATGGGGTGAATCTAGTATAGCTCATAGCAAGAATAATATTTTTGGTATGAATGCGGTTGATTCAAGCCCTGGTGAATCTGCTAATTATTTTAGGAATGTAGGAGATAGCATAATAGAGTTTTGTAATCATTATATTTCAAAAGGGTATGCTGATCCATCTGACTGGAGATATTTTGGTGGATTTTTAGGAAATAAAAATATGGGTGCTAATATTAAATATGCATCTGATCCTTTCTGGGGAGAAAAAGCAGCTTCTTATGCATTTAGAGCTGATATGTATTTATCTGGAGAGAATATATATAATTTGAAAGATTTTAATGCTTATCAAATTATTATGTTTACTGGAGCCAATGAAGTAAGAGATTATAAGAATAATCTACTTTATAATATAAATGGGTCAGTAAGTGGTTATGGAGGATATCCTGGCACAACTGCAATTGTTACCAATAAAAACCAACAAGTTATTAATGGAGTAAATTCATTAGAAATATATCCAGAGAGAAATACATCTATTTATAATTCAAATGGAAATTTAGTAACATTCCATGGTAATTATGAGTGGAGTAATAGAGGGTATATAAGAGCTAATAATATTAGCTATATAAATGTTGGAAGGTTTGAAAAAGCTCCAGACTTTATAAGTCAATGGGAAAAAGTTGATGGAAAATGGTATTATTACGATGAAAATGGAGCTATATGCAAAGGGTGGAAATTTATTGATGGATATTGGTATTACTTTGATACAACAACAGGGGTAATGGCAACCGGATGGAATGTTGTAGATGGTAAAAAATATTATATGTATCCAAGTAGTGGTGGTATGTCAAAAGGATGGACATTAGTTGATGGAAAATGGTACTATATGTATCCAAGTAGCGGATCAATGGCAACAGGATGGACTTTAGCAGATAGTAAGTGGTATTACTTAGATAGTAATGGAGAAACTATGTATGGCTGGGTTGCTGATGGTGGTAAATGGTACTACATGTATCCAAGTAGTGGAAGCATGGCATCAGGATGGACATTAGTTGGAGATAAATGGTATTATATGTATCCAAGTAGTGGAAGTATGGCATCAGGATGGACATTAGTAAATGGAACTTGGTATTATCTATACTCTAACGGAGTTATGGCTACTGGATGGATTACTGTTGATGGAAAGCAATATTTCTTAGAATCTGATGGTTCTTGGAGAGGATAATAAAAAAGGTGGATTATCCACCTTTTTTTATTTATTAAATAATAGTTTCAAATTTAATTTTTATCAATGATTGAGAAGAATTAGTATATATAGTAAACTATTTTTAAAATATGTTTTACTATTATGAATATTGTAATATAATGTGAAATGGTAACCGAAATATATGTTTAAGTATAAGGAGCTTAAGAAGTGAGAGATTTTGATTTAAAGAGATTACAAAATACACAGTTAGAAATACTTAAAGAGATAGATCGTATTTGTAAAAAGCATAATATAGAGTACTTTGGAACATGGGGAACAGCATTAGGTGCTATTAGACATAATGGATTTATTCCATGGGATGATGATATTGATATATCTATGAAGTGGAATGACTATGTAAAGTTTGAAGAGGTATGTAAATATGAATTAGATAGTAAATTCTTTTTACAAAATTCAGAGACTGATAAGTATTTTTGGAATCCATATAATAAGTTAAGAATAAATAATACTACATCAATGGATAAAAGGTTAACACATTTAAAATGTCATTGGGGAATATGTATGGATATATTTCCAATTGTAGCTGTACCTAATTCAAAAATATCAAAATTGAAGCAAAAAATTTATAGCTCAATATATATTGGATTAGGATTTATTCCATATATATTAAATGTAAATCCTAATGAAGATTCGAAACTGTCAAAGATAATAAGAATAATACCTAACAAAGTATTAAAAGTATTGAAGAAATGGTTAATACCTAATAAAGGTATTACGGTTATAAAAAGGCATTTATTAAAAGAAATAACTAAATATGATTTTGATAAGTGCGAGTATTGGGAAGAGATATTTTCAGAAGGCGGTGTTACTGGAATATATAAAAAAGAGATTTTTTCAGAGCATATTTTAGTTCCATTTGAAGATGTACAAATTCCAATACCAAAAGAATATGATAAATACTTAAGTCAATGCTATGGTGATTATATGAAATTACCAGATGAAACACAAAGGTGTGGACATGGTGATACTATAGTAGATTTTGATAAATCATATGAAGAATATACAACTAGATTAGATAAATAGAATATACAAAGCTTTGACTCATGAATAGTTAGCAGATGTTAATTATACATGAGTTATACAGTAGATACAATATTAACTTCATATTAATATAGTAATTTTAATAGATATTATTATATTAAACGATAAGTTATTACTTATGGAAAGAGGTTTTGATCTAAAAAGATTATAGCCTACTAAATTAGAGATATATACAGAGATAGAGCGTATTTGCAATAAATTTAATATAGAATAATTTAAAGATAATATAGTTGTGGATTTTGAAAATGTTACTATACCAATACCTAAGGAATATGATCAATATCTAAGTTATATTTATGGAGAGTATAATAAACTTCATGACCAATCACAAAGAGATGGACATGGAGATTCTATATAAGATTTTGAAAAATCTTATATAGAATCTAGGACAGATACATAAATTCTTAAAGGTATATTTAATATTAACAGTATATTTTCAAATTATATATTGTAAAAGTACGGTTTTAATACTAAAATAAAAGTATTTAATAGTAATTAATTTGAATAATGAAATATTATAGATTATTTAATTAATCAATAATATAGGAGGAAATATTATGAACGTACCTTTTTCACCACCAGACATAACACAATTGGAGATAGATAACGTTATAGAAGTTTTAAAATCAGGGTGGATAACAACAGGACCTAAAACAAAGGAATTTGAAAAAAGAATAGCTGAATATTGCAATACTGAAAAAGCTGTTTGTTTAAATTCAGCAACTGCCGCAATGGAAATGACTCTAAGATTATTAGGAGTAGGCGAAGGTGATGAAGTAATAACTTGTGCTTATACCTATACTGCATCAGCTAGTGTTATCCATCATGTTGGTGCAAAGATAGTATTAGTGGATACTGCAAAAGATTCTTTTGAGATGGATTATGAAAATTTAGGAAATTTAATAAATGAGAGAACAAAAGCGATTATTCCAGTAGATTTAGCTGGAGTAATGTGCGATTACGATAAATTATTCCAAGTAGTAAATAGTAAAAAGTATTTATTTAAAGCAAATAATGAGATTCAAGAAGCTATTGGAAGAGTAGTTATTTTAGCTGATGGGGCACATTCATTTGGAGCTAACTATAAAGGTAAGATGAGTGGAGAAGTAGCTGACTTTACTAGCTTTTCTTTTCATGCAGTAAAAAATCTTACAACATCTGAAGGTGGAGCTGTTACTTGGAGAAATATTAATGGTATAGATAATGAAGAAATTTATAAAAAATATATGATATTATCTCTACATGGTCAAACAAAGGATGCTTTATCTAAAAATAAAGTAGGAGCATGGGAGTATGATATTTTAGAGCCTGCTTATAAATGTAATATGACTGATATAAATGCAGCTATAGGTCTTGCTCAATTATCTAGATATGAAGATATATTAGCTTATAGAAGAAAGCTTATAGAGATGTATAATAAAGCTTTTGAAAATAATCCTAATCTTGCTGTTTTAAATCATTATGATAATGAGAAAAATTCAAGTGGACATTTATACTTAGTTAGATTATTAGGAAAAGATGTTGAATATAGAAATGAATTTATTAGAAATATAGCTGAATTTGGGATAGCTACTAATGTTCATTATAAACCATTACCAATGTTAACTGCATATAAAAACTTAGGTTTTAAGATGGAAGATTATCCGAATGCTTATGATATGTATAAAAATGAAATAACATTACCTCTAAATAGTGTTATGACTGAAGAGCAAGTAAAATATGTTATAGATAAATTTAATGAAGTAGAAAGAGGATAGAATATGTCATTGAAAAAATACGACAGTTTGCCTGAATTTATGAAAAATCCAGAGGTAAAGGAGTATTATGAGATTCTATCAGAAAGAAAAGGTCAATTAACATTAAAAAGGTTTTTTGACATTATTGGTGGAACTATTGGAACTATAGTACTTTTACCTATAATGGCTGTATTGGCTATAATTATTAAGCTTGAGTCTAAAGGACCTGCATTATTTAAGCAAGTAAGAGTGACTCAATACGGAAGAGAATTTAAAATATTAAAGTTTAGAACTATGGTTGTAAATGCTGAAAAATTAGGAACTCAAGTTACATCTAAAAATGATCCTAGAGTTACAAAGGTAGGAAAATTTTTAAGAAAATATAGATTAGATGAACTACCTCAAATAATTAATATCTTAAAAGGTGATTTAAGCTTTGTAGGAACAAGACCAGAGGTTCCAAAGTTTGTTAAGGAATATACTAATGATATGATAGCAACGTTATTATTACCAGCAGGTGTAACATCAGAGGCTAGTATAGAATTTAAAGATGAAGAAAAGATATTAGATAATAGTAGTAATGTAGATAATGATTATATTTATAAAGTGTTACCTTTAAAGATGAAATATAATTTGAATTATATTAAGCATTTTACAGTTTTATATGATTTTAAAATTATGTTAAGAACTGTTGGTGCTGTTTTAGGATTAGGCGAAAAGGATGAATGAAATACAGCAGATAGTTAGTAGAGAGGGGAAAAATAGATGAAGGTTTCTTTTATAGTTGTAGCATATAATGCAGGAAATAAATTAGAAAATCTTTTGAAAGACCTTGAAAAGCAGGATTATAACCATAATGATATAGAGATAATTTTAGTTGATAGCAATTCAAGTGATAATACAAAAGATGTAATGATGAAGTTTAAAAATTCATCTAAGAGTTTTTCAAAAGTAAGCGTATTAGATAATCCTAAGAAGATATTACCTTGTGGATGGAATATTGCTTTAGCTGAAAGTAGTGGAGATATAATATTAAGAGTAGACGCTCACTCATCATTACCAATTGATTTTATAAGTAAGAATGTTAAGAGAATAGCATTAGGCGAAAAAGTTGTTGGAGGACATAGAATAAGCATAATAGACGAAGATAATGCTTGGCAAAAGACACTTCTTATAGCTGAAAAATCTATATTTGGAAGTGGTATAGCAAGCTATAGAAGACAAGAAACTGAAGAGTATGTAAGTACTCTTGCACATGCTGCTTACTCAAGAGAGACCTTTAAAAAAGTTGGAGGCTATGATGAAAGATTAGCTAGAACTGAAGATAATGAAATGCATTATAGAATGAAGGAAGCAGGATATAAGTTCTTATTAGATCCAACTATAAAATCTTATCACCATGCTAGAAATGGTTTATCAAAGATGATGAAGCAAAAGTATTTAAATGGGTATTGGATAGGATTAACTATGGGAGTATCGCCTAAGTGTTTCTCCATATATCACTTTGTTCCGTTGTTATTCGTATTAGCACTTATAATAACTACTATTGGAGCATTTGTTATTAGCCCGATACCATTAGTATTATTGTTAGCAGTTTATTTTACTTTTAATATAGTGAATACTATCTTCTCTACATTAAAAGAGAAAAAGCATTTTTCATATTTATTATTACCTATAATATTCTTTCTACTTCATATATCATATGGATGGGGAACTTTATATGGATTAATAAAATTACCGTTTTGGATAAGAAAAAATAAGAACTTTAACTATCCAATAATAAAATAGTTAGTTTAAAGAGAAGCCTAAAAGGTTTTACATCTTCTATAAGCTTCAAAAGTATTATTTAAACATCCTAGTAAAGCTTTTTGTAAAAGATTTACTAGGATTACTTAATTTACAGATAATAAATTAGGTGATTTAATTTATTATCTGTAAATGTGTAATTTTTTTTATAGTTTTTTTAAAAAATATGTAGTAATATAGTGTTGGAAGTTGATGGTATAAAATACCTTTGTTTTATAAATTGAGCTTAAGGAAATTACTTAAAAGTTTATAAAATTAAATTTAGGAGGGAAAAATGATAAATAAACTGGAATTAAAAATAAAATCTTTTAGTTGTGAATTAAATTCTTTTGTAAGAAATAAAAATACTGTTGCTTGTTTTTTATCATCAATATTTTGGGGAATACTGTCATATATATATTTGTTCACGAATAATTTAAATATTTTTGATAATATTGCTATGACACCGTGGGGATATGGAACAGGAACAAGTAGTGGAAGATGGTTTTTACAAGAGTTTGGAAATTTTGTGGGTGAAATTTGGGGGAATTATAATGTACCAATATTTATTGGACTATTCTCTGTGTTAACGTTAGCAGTTACGTCATGTATAATAATTAAAATTTTTGACATAAAAAATAAATGGAATTGTATTTTAATAGGTGGAATTACTGTAGTTTTTCCGGCAATAGCAAGTACAATGTTATTTACATTTACAGTAGGCTATTATTCATTAGCTATATTTTTTGCTATTTTAGGAATTTACCTTATTTATAAATATAAAATTATAGGATATTTTTTAGGTACACTTTTGTTTTCATTTTCTTTAGGGATTTATCAAGGTTATTATCCGTTAACTGCATCTATATTTGTGATAATACTAATACAAATGTGTATAAATCAAAAATTTACATTTAAAGAGGTAATTTTAAAGGGGATTAAATTTTTCTCAGCGCTACTAGTAGGTTATATATTATATAGATTGTTTTTAGAATATTTCTTATTTACAAATAACATAAGTCTTAGTTCCTATGAAGGAATAGATGAAATGGGGAAGATAGATTTAACGTTATTACCAGAACAAATAAAAAATATATATAAAACATTAATTAAAATGCCTTTTAGCAACTATAACGAAATAAATGGAACAAGAATAATAAGATATTCGTTTCTAGGTATGTATATAATTACATTTATTAATTTTTTATTTATAACTAAAAAGAATTTTAAAAAGAAAAATTTAAGTTTAATAGGATTATTATTAGTATTATTAATAATATTACCAATATCTATAGATTCTATAGTTATATTAGTTCCAAATGGACGAATATATACATTAATGCAAATGGCATTTGTTTGTATATTTTATTTAGCTATTATTACTAGTGATTATAACTTAGAAATTAATGCATCTTCTTATATTAATAAATTATTAAACTTTTCAGGAATCACAATTATTTTAATAGCTATACTAAATTATTCTTGGCAAAGTAATGTAAACTATAGGGCAGTATATTATGAAAATAGAATTTTAGAAAATTATTATGAAACTATGTATACTAGAATAAAATCAATAGATAATTATAATCAAGATATGGATGTATATTTTGTTGGTAGAGTAATTTCTGATAAAACATTTAAATCAAGGTGGTCTGATCTAGCATTTAGATATGGTGGGAATGGTTCTCATTTAAATACTTATTCTTATTCAAGAGCTCAAACTATTTCAAATTATCTTGGATATTCCTATGAAGAAATTGATACTAATAGTGAAATTTACATAGAAAATAAAGAGTTTATAGAAGAAATGGATAAGTATCCTAATGATAATTCAATAAAAATTATAAATGATAAAATATTTGTAAGACTTGAATAAAAAACAAGCTTGAATTAGTATAACTTAACTAATTAATAATTTAGTGGTTTTGAAAAAAGAGGTGAATATTGTGGTTATATCTATAGTGATTCCTTGCTTTAATGAGGAAAGTAATTTAGATATTTTTTATAATACTATTAAGAAAACAATGATAAATTTTTGGGATAACATAGAATTAATATTTATTAATGATGGAAGTTCAGATAATACATTTCATAAATTAGAACAGATTTATAATGAAGATAAAAAACATGTTAGGGTTATTAATTTTTCAAGAAATTTTGGTAAGGAAGCAGCATTATTAGCAGGATTGAAAAAAAGTGTTGGTGATTATGTAAGTATAATAGATGCAGATTTACAACAAAACCCCAAATATTTAATAAAAATGATTGAATTTTTAGAAAGCAATCAAGATTATGATATGGTTGCAGCGTATCAACAAATGCGTAAAGAAGGTAAAGTACTAACATTTTTTAAGAATAGTTTTTATAATTTAATTAATCGTATTTCAGAAATTGAGTTTGTAAAATCAGCAAGTGATTTTAGAACTCTTAGAAGAAATGTTGTTGATTCAATTATTAAGTTACCAGAACGTTGTAGGTTTTCTAAAGGAATATTTTCATGGGTTGGGTTTAAAACCTATTATATCGAATATGAAGTAGAAGATAGAAATAGTGGTGAATCTAAATGGAGTTTTTGGAAATTATTTACCTATGCATTGAATGGAATAATATCTTTCTCTGATTTACCATTAAAAATTTCATCTTTTACTGGAATAATTCTTTGCATGATATCCTTAATTTATATGACAATAATAGTAATAAAAACTCTTATATTTGGAGAAGCTGTTGCAGGATTTCCAACGCTTATATGTGTAATATTATTGACATCTGGACTACAAATGTTTTTCATGGGAATATTAGGGCAATATGTTGCTAGAACTTTTACTGAAACTAAGAATAGACCAATATATATAGTTAAAAGTAGTTTAGATTAATAATATAAAATTTGTATTGTTAGGAAAGTTTAAGGTTGATATAACTTATACGATAAATAGGGAGAGAGTAAAATGTTAAAAAAGATTATTGAAAGTAAAAGCAACATTATTCAATTTAGTAAATATATAATTATTGGAGGTACAAGTGCTTTCTGTGAGTTGATGTTATTTACTATTTTTCAAATTATAGGAATGAATATATTTATATCAAATATTTCATCAGTAATTATTTCTACAATTATTAATTATTTATTAAATAAATTTTGGGCTTTTAAATCGCAAACAGGATCTATTAGGAGCTTAGTTTTATATATAGGTTTATTTATTTTTAATATAACTTTTTCTTCTCAATTTATTGTGCTTTTATCTAATGTAGGTGTTAAAAGTATTGTAGCTAAGTTTATATCAATGATATTAATTACTTGTTGGAATTTTGTTTTATATAAAAAAGTTGTATTTAAGAAATAATATAAATTAAACGTTAAGTTTATTCGGAGCATAGATTTAATCATAATATTTAAAGCTTAGAGATAGTTGATAAAACTCTCTAGGCTTTTTATAATTATACTACTCAATGTTAGGATAGAATTCACAATAATTGAGATTTCTTGACAATAGTTATAGCTTAAACGTATAATAAATTAATATTGGTATGTTTACAGATAATAGGGTAAACAGACAGCTCTAGGAGGAGTGAGATGAGTAAGCTGAAAAACATCATAAAGAGGAATAAAGGAATTTCTAAAATTGCTGAAATGATAATTGATGGCTCTAAATGGGCATATGATAATACAATAAATAGAATTTGTTGGATAATGTATTCAATACATCCAATAAATGAAAATAAGATAGTTATTTGTAATTATTATGGAAGAGGGTTTTCTGATAATGCTAAGTATATAGCAATGGAATGCATAAAAAGAAAACTTGATTATGATATAGTTTGGCTTGTGAGTAATATGGAGAAAAATGAAGAATTTCCTGGAAGTATAAGATTGGTTAAGTATGGAAGTTTTAAAGCTATTAAGGAGTTAGCTACAGCTAGAATATGGATTGATAACTCAAGAAAAAACTACTATACTAGAAAAAGGAAAAAACAATTATATATTCAAACTTGGCATGGAGGAATAGCTCTTAAAAAAATAGAAAAAGATGCCGAGAATGCGTTAAATAAGAGTTATGTAAAGTTTGCAAAAAAAGATTCTGAAAATGCAGATGTTTTTATATCTAATTCTAAGTTTAACACGAATATGTATGAAAATGCTTTTTGGTATGATGGAGAAGTTTTAGAGTGTGGAGTGCCAAGAAATGACTTATTATTTAATAATGTTAAAGAAACAACAGATAAAGTTAAGGATTTCTTTAATATTGATATTAACAAAAAAATTGTTATGTATGCACCTACATTTAGAAAAGATAATAATTTAGACGTTTATAAATTTGATTATGAAAAATGTATACAAGAATTTAATGAAAGATTTTCAGAAGAATATGTTATGTTAATAAGATTACATCCAAATGTTTTTCATAAGTCTACAGAATTAAATTTCAACTCTGAAAATGTTTTAAATGCATCGTTTTATCCTGATATGCAGGAGTTATTAGTTGCTACAGATATATTAATAACTGACTACTCTTCATCTATGTTTGATTTTATGTTAACTAAAAAGCCTTGTTTTATATATGCTAGTGATATAAAGAATTATAGCGATGATAGAGGCTTTTATTTTGAATTAAAAAAATTACCTTTCGTAATTTCGAAGTCAACAGAAGAAATGATTAGAAATATCGAAAGTTTTGATAAAGAAAGATATTTAGATCAGGTTGATAAATTTTTAAAAGAGCAAGGTTGCGTAGATGATGGAAATGCAAGTAGCAGAGTAGTAGATTGGATAGAAAATAATATGTAAGGTTATTTACATAATAAAAAAATAAAGAGGTGTTAACTAGATGAAAAAGGTTATAACTTACGGTACTTTTGATTTATTACACTATGGTCATATAAATATATTAAAAAGAGCTAGAGAATTAGGTGATTATTTAGTAGTTGCGATTTCAAGTGATGAGTTTAATAAGCTTAAAAATAAAAAGGCTTATTTTAGTTATGAAGAAAGAAAACTTATGGTTGAAGCTATAAGATACGTAGATGAAGTAATTCCGGAAAATACTTGGGAACAGAAGATAGAGGATGTAAAAGAGCATAATATAGATGTATTTGTTATGGGAGATGACTGGGAAGGAAAGTTTGACTTTTTAAAGGATTACTGTGAAGTTGTATATCTTCCAAGAACGGAAGGGATTTCAACGACTCAGATAAAAGCTGAGTTAAAGAAGCAGGGAATTTTAAAATAATATAATAAGTTATACATACTTAAGGAATAATATTATTATCTAAAGTTATAGTGCTACTAAAGTTATAATAATTAAGTTTGAATTTTAATGTATATAGATTGTAATTAATAAAAGTAAAAGAGAGGCTGTGCACTAAATTTTGCAACAGCCTCTTATTTAAGATAAAATTAGGAGAGTAAAAATGAGAGTAAAAGAATGGCTAAAAGGTAACACGTTGTTAAACTCAGCTATATGGTACACAATAGGTACATTTATTTTAAAAGGTGTAAATTTCTTTACAACACCAATATTTACGAATTTATTAACAACAAATGAATTTGGTATAATTACCATTTATTCAACATGGAGTGCTATATTTGCAATAGTAATAGGTATAGGAATAAATGGGACAATAGGAAGTGCAAAAGCTAATTTAGATGAAGAAGAATATAAAGAATATTTATCTAGTACGTTATTTTTAAGTACTATTAGCTTTTCTGTAATTGGAATAGCTACTTTAATATTTAGAAATGGACTAGAATCATTATTAGGATTGAGTGTACCTATAATAATAGTTTTATTATTTGAAAGTTTTTTCTCGTTTGTAATAAGTTTTGTAACTTCAGTATTTACTTTTGAAAGAAATCATAAAGCATATCTATTCACTTCAGCAATTACTACAGTAATAAATATTGTTTTGTCGATTGTTTTAATACTTTCAATGAATAGTGATAAGTATTCAGGAAGAATCTATGGTGGTGCAATTGCAACTGTGTCAGTTGGAGTAATCCTTTATATAGGAATTATGAGAAAAGGTAAGAGATTTGTTAGTTTAAAGCATTGGAAGTTCTGTTTACCAATAGCATTGCCTTTAATATTTCATAATTTATCTCATTTAATATTAAATCAGGCAGATAAATTGATGCTTCAAAAGGTTACTACAGATGCTGTTGTAGGTATATATGGATTTACATATACTATTGGGGCTTTGATAAATACAATACAGTTAGCGCTTAATAGTGCATGGCTACCTTGGTATTATGATACTTTAAAATCTGGGAATAAAAAAGAGATGAAGAGAGTATCTGCAATTTATATATCTGTATTTACAGCTTTAACAGTTATGTTTATTTTAGGTGTTCCAGAATTAGTAAAATTATTTTCGCCTAAGACATACTGGAGTGGTATACCATTATTACCTATAATAATAGCAGGATATTACTTTGTATTTTTATATACATTTCCAGCAAATTATCAGTTTTATATAAAGCAAACTAAATTTATAGCAATTGGAACTATAACTGCTGCTATAATAAATATATTAATAAATTGGTTATTCATACCTAAATATGGAATGTATGCAGCTGCAGCTTCTACATTATGTGCATATATAGTATTATTCTTCATGCATTTTGCATTAGTAAAAATAAAGTATAAGCATACAGATTATCCATTTAAATTTAATTTAATAGGAATAGGGTCAGTAGCTTTAGCGAGTCTTATTACGTATGTATCTATTAATAATCTATTTGTAAGATGGATAATAATATTTATTATTTTAGGGGTAGCAGGATATTTAGTAATAAAAAATATAAAAAACTTTGATTTAAATAAAAAGTAAATAATTAATTATATTTTATATGGGGTGAGAGTAGAGTGCCAAAGATAAGTGTGATAGTGCCAGTTTATAATACTGAAAATTATATAGGTAGATGTATAGATAGCATTTTAAATCAAAGCTTTTCTAATTTTGAACTTATACTAATAAATGATGGATCTAATGATAGAAGTTCAGAAATCATAAAAAACTATGAGGATAATAGAATAGTTTTTATAGACAATAATAATAATGGGGTATCAGAAACTAGAAATATAGGAATTAAAGCTGCAAAAGGTGAATATATTCAGTTTGTTGATTCTGATGATTTTATAGACAAAGATATGCTTAAAGATACATTAAAGCTTCTAGAAGATAGTAATGCTGATTGTGTAATGACAGGATTATATTTAGATATAGAACAAGATAGTAAAATAAGTACTAGTACACAAACATTTGAGTATTTTGAAGCTGAAAATAAGAAGGATATTGCACTTAATGTATTAGCTAGAATGGGTGGAACATATATAAATTCACCTATTAATAAGCTATATAAAAGAAATATAATAATAGAGAATAATATATTTATGGATAAAAGCATAGATTTAGGAGAAGATTTTCTTTTTAATTTAATGTATTTAAAATTTTGTAATAAGGTTATTTTTAGTGATAAATGTTATTATCACTACTGGATGAAGATTGAGAACAATCTTACATTTAAGTTTAGAGAAAATAAGTTAGACTTGATGTATTTAATGTATAAAAAAAGCGAGGAATATTTTAAGCTTTCAAGATTGAGTAAAGATGAATATAGAGATTTAAATAATTTATTTATAAAATGGATGTATTCGTGTTTTATAGATTTGCATAATTCAGGATGTAATTTGACATATAAAGAAAAGATAAAGTATTTAAAAGAAGCAATAGTTAAATATGATAATATTATTAAAGGTACAAATAACCTAGGATTAGTGCAAAGGATTCTTAAATTAACTTTAAAGTATCCATCAATAGTATTATTGATAAGTAAGATAATGTATACAATAAAGGTAAAATATAGAAATTTAATATATAGGTAAGTCTAAAGAGGAGATTAAACTTATGAATAAAGTTAGAAATATTTTTAACATAGGAATATTAAGAGATAGTGTTTATTTTAAAATTTTCTTTTTATTGTGGGCACTAGTGCATAATTTTAGCTTTGGTCAAAGATATACAGGATACCTATCACCTGTAATATTATTATGGGGAGGATTATTGCTAATAAGAAATTTATTTATTGAAAAAGCAAATGTACCAAATATATTGATGTACTTGATTTACGCTTTTTTAGCTTCTTATGTAGTAACTATAATATTAAATAGAAATTTAAATTTAATAGGAAACACTAAGACATTAATATGGGGAGCTATAATGACTCTAGTATTATTTTTAAGTGAATACTCAGATAATGATAAAAAAGCTTATAAAGATATTAATAAAATATCTAAAGTATTAGTAATAGTTATTTTTATTATTTCACTTTTATCAATATTAATGTTTTCATTAGATATTTCATACTTTGTAGAAAGAGTAGATGGAAAGCTTATTCCACAAGGATATTACGCAGCTAGATTATGGGGAATATACGTTGACCCCAACCAAGCAAGTAGTGTAGCCTTAGTTGCATTAATGCTTTCATTAGTGTTAATAGTTCAAAGAAAGGCTTTAAATAAAGTTTTCTTAACTATAAGTATAATTATTCAATATATATTTATCATATTAACAGGATCAAGAGGCGGAGAAATAGCTTTAATATTTGTTTTAATAGGGTTAGGATATTTATTATTTGATTTTATCTTAAAAAATAGTTTAAGAAATAACATTATAAGAGTTATTATTTCTTTAGTACTTGGATTTATTATAACAATAGGTACTGTAGCAAGCTTTGATGGAAGCAGAAGATTATTGAGCTATATACCAAAGACAACAGTAAAGACACAACAATATTTAAATCAAACAACAGGAATACAAAGTGGAGAGCATTCTGGTAATGTAACTGTTGAAAGACCAGATGCAACAACTTCAAATGGAAGATTAACATTATGGAAAGATGGGTTTAGATTAAGTAAATTTTCTCCAGTATTCGGCTTTGGAGATAGAAATATTCCTATAAAGGCAGCAGAATTAACTCCGGGGTCTTCCTTAGAAGTGCAATATGTACATAATGGATTTATTCATATGCTTTTATCTGGTGGAGTAGTAGCTCTAGTTATAATGTTTATATTTATAGCTATAATAGGAGTTAAAGCTATTAGTATATTTTTTGGAAAATATAGGTATAATTCAAATTATTATGTATATAGTATCATTTCATTAATGGTTGTATCTTTATTAATCGCAGCAATGTTTTTAACCGAAATTTTTTATCAAAACTCGTTTATAGCAACAGCTTATTGGATATTCTTAGGATATATAGTTGTTTTAAGTAATAACTTTAACAATTACAATAGGTATTAGAGCGGAGGATATATGGAAAATAAAATAAAGCTTTCTATAATAGTTCCAGTATATAATGTTGAGAAGTATATAAGAGAATGTATAGAAAGTATAATAAAAGCGTATAGAGATAATGTAGAAGTTATATTGGTAGATGATGGTTCAAAAGATAATAGCGGAAATATTTGTGATGAATATAAAGAAAAATATGATTTTATAAAGGTAAGCCATAGAGAAAATGGAGGCTTATCTGCCGCTAGAAATACAGGGATAAGGTTAGCTCAAGGTGAGTATATTTGGTTTGTAGACAGTGATGATTATATAGATGGTGACAGTATAGAAGTAATTTTAGATAAAATTAAAGAAAATACTGATATAATCATAGGAAACTATAGACAGGTATTTCCTGATGGGAATATTTATTTTTATCAAGGCTTTAAAGAAGATGATGATTTAAGTATAGAGCCATTTAAGTATGTTGAAAACTTAGGAAATGTAAGTTATGCAGCTGTTAGATTTATAACTAAGCGTAAAATAATAATCGATAATGATATATTTTTTACTGAAGGAATATATCACGAAGATGAAGACTGGACTCCTAGAATATTATGTGCAGCAAAGAGTTTTACAACTATAATGCCATATTTATATAATTATAGAGTGGGTAATCCACAGTCTATAACAGGGATGCTTAACCCTAAGAAGGTTTCAGATAAAGTAGTTATAAGTAGTAAAATATATAATAGAATAAAAGAAAATAATTACTCTGAAGAGATGAATGATTTTTTAAGAAGTCGTATAGCACATAATTATATTGCAGCTTTAAATGAATGTTCTATGTATAATAAAGAAGAGAGAAAAAGATTAATAAATTACTTAAAGAATAATAAAAATTTATTAGATCACATAGATACCCCAAAAGCCTCTATGGTAAGAATTGCAATAAATCTTATAGGATTATCTAATACATCAAAATTATTAAATATGAGAACAAAGATAGGGAAATAAAGACAGCCAACCTTGGCTGTCTTTTCTTATATCATATTAATCTATTATTTTTGAGTTAATTTTAATCCTTAGAGAATTTGCTAAAGCTAAAATTACAAACAGCGTTGCTAATACCTTTGGTGAGTTTAAATAACAATCAAGAAGATTCATAAAAATAAATGTAACAAAGCTAGTTAATACACCAATAGTAATAGAACTATAGATTTTATTTCTTTTAGATTTTATTAATTTATATAATGTTATAATAGTAGCTATAATAAATGATATAAACAATATACTTCCAATTATTCCTAGCTCTGTCTGTATTTTTAGGAAGATATTGTGAGGGTGAATAGCTATGTATCCATTTTCAACTATAAAGTTAGGATTCTTTGCAGTATATAGTGGATATTGTACACTGAAGTTTTCATAACCTATTCCTGCTAAAGGATAATCTTTTATCATCAACCAATCTATATTCCATATTTTAAATCTTGAACTATTTTGTGACATATCAAAAATTTGAAAAACTCTAGAGCGTATAGATGGTATTATTAAGAATATAACCGGTAGTATAAAGGATAGTATAATAAATCTTTTATCATATAAAACAGCTATTATAAAAGCACCTATTACTATGGCGATTAATGCATTTCTTGATTGAGAAAACATTATATTAATTAATAATAAAACTGAAGATAATCCATAAAACAATTTATACGCAAGCTTTTTTGTAGATATTAACAAAATTATTACTATAAAGAATGCTAATATACTATAGGCAGCTAAATTATTTGGATTTTCTAAGAATGAAGACATTCTTATAGTCTTATCTATAGAGTAACCAAGATGTATTGTATAAATTAATTGAATAACAGTATATATTCCTGAAAGCGTAGCTAAAGAAATAAAAGTATTGAAAAGTATACGATGATCCTTAGCAGTGGTTTTATAGGAAATACAATAAAATATAAATATGTACATTGTAAATCTGATGCTATGAGTTACAGTAGTTCTTATGTCAGTAGCTACAAAGGTTGATAAATACATAGCAAGATTTAATAAAATTAATGTGAAAAATATTTTATCATTAAATAAATTTATTATTAGATTAAAAATACTATCTCTTTCTTTTTTTATAAATATAAAACCTATTATTTGTAGAAGAATTAGTATATATATTATTATATCTGAAGCAAAGCTTCTTGTAGTTGGTATTATAGGATATAATATGATATAGACTAACAATAATATGTTAACTAATCTTTGATAAATTTTCATATTAGTCACCTTTCATGAGATAAACACTTAAATGCTACATAAAAATAGTATTTAAGTGTTTAAGTATTTGATGTTATGTTATCTAGGAATTAATCCTATTTTCTTTTGCATTTTTCTAAGAGTTTTATTAGCTACATAATTAGCTTTAAGTGCTCCGTTTTTGTAAATTTCTTCTAAGTATTTTTTATCTGATAATAATGATTTAACTCTTTCTTGAACAGGAGCTAATTCTTCAATTATTATTTCTGCAGTATCTTTCTTTAAATCTGCATATCCTTTTCCAAGATAAGATTGAACAACTTCTTCAGGAGTAGTATTTTTTATAGCACATATTATGTTTATTAAATTTTTTACTCCAGGTTGTTCATCAGTGTAATTAACAACACCAATACTATCAGTTACAGCTCTAGAGATTTTCTTTCTTATAACTTCAGGTGGGTCCATTATTAAAATATATGAGTTTGGATTTTCTTCAGATTTAGACATCTTCTTAGTTGGATCTTGTAAATCCATTATTTTTGCTCCTACTTTTGCTATATATGGATCTGGAATAGTAAAAGTATCGCTATATGTTGAGTTGAATCTTGCAGCTAGGTCTCTAGCCAATTCTAAGTGTTGCTTTTGGTCTTGCCCAACTGGAACTAAGTCAGTATTATAAAGCAATATGTCTGATGCCATTAATATTGGATAAGTAAATAATCCAACACCTATTGATTCACCAAACTTCTTAGATTTATCTTTAAATTGAGTCATTCTGCTTAACTCTCCCATATAAGTAGAGCAGTTTAGAAGCCATGAAGCTTCACTATGAGCAGGAACGTGTGATTGTATAAATAAAGTATTTTTATCTGGGGCTATACCAGATGCTATGTATATAGCTAATACTTCTAAAGTTCTGCTTCTTAAATCCTTAGGTTGTTGTTTAACTGTTATAGCATGTAAATCTACTACACAATAATAACAGTCATATTGGTCCTGTAATGAAACCCAGTTTTTTATAGCACCTAAATAGTTTCCTAAAGTTAAGTTTCCTGAAGGTTGAATGCCACTAAATATAACCTTCTTTTTATCTGTATTATTTTCCAAAAAGGAACACCTCATTTCAATTTTTATACATTTAGTATTCATATGTTAATTATAGATTTTGCTAAATTTTATGTCAACAAAATAGAGGTATTTCACGCGGATATTGTGGTTAATAGATATAAAAAATATATATTAATATTTACTAAATATTTTGACGATAATAAAAATAATATTATAAGTTTGCATATAATTTCAAAACATTTGATTTAGCAAAGTAATGTTGATATAATTAGTTGTAATTTGGAAATATTTCATTATGCTGAAAGGAAGAATGATCATGGGTAATGATAAGAAAAGGTTAAGAATTTTTCTCTTATTAATGATGGATATAATTCTAATAAATATAGCTTATATGGTTAGCTTTTATATTAGATTAGGAAGTATTTATAACGAAGTTTATAATGATATATATGTTACATATTTACCATTAATATTGATAAGTTATATAGGAATGTTAGCAATATTTAAAATGTACAGAAGTATATGGAGAATTGCTGGTATAGATGAAGTTATACAAGGTGTTTCAGCATGTATTATAGCTGGAGTTATAAATTTTGTTATTTTAGAATTTATGCCATTTAGGATTCCAAGGGTGGTTACTGTTTTATCGTGTTTCTTTATAATTGCTTTTGTTCTTGGAGTAAGGCTATCTTATAGATTTATAAGAAGAATTTCAGTATATGGAAATGTATACTGGGGTAATGGTGAAAAAGTTCTTATTTATGGAGCTGGAGCTTGTGGAAGTCTTTTAATAGAAGAAATAAGAAAAGCAAAAGATAATAAGTATAAGATTATAGGATTGATAGATGATAATCCTAATAAAGAAAAGAAGTACATAAAAGGAATAAAAGTTATTGGAGATAGAAGTAAGATTGCTGAAACAGTAAAGGATAATAAGGTTAAGACTATTTTCTTTGCAATGCCTTCTTTAGATGCTAAAGAAAAAAGTGAAATATTAGATATATGCAAAGAGACTAAAGCAAAGGTTAAGATTGTTCCGAGCTTCTATGAAACAATAGATGATCAAATAGATTTAAAACAAGTAAGAGATGTAGATTTAAGAGATTTATTAGGAAGAGAAGAGATTGTACTTGATAAAGAAGGAATAAGTGAATACTTAAACAATAAGGTTATATTAATTACAGGTGGTGGGGGAACTATAGGTTCAGAGCTTTGCCGTCAAATAGTTTTATTTAAGCCAAAGAAGATAGTATTACTTGATATTTATGAAAATAATGTATATGATCTTCAAAATGAATTAAGCAGAAATCACCCTGAGTTAGATAAGGAAGTTATAATAGCTTCTGTTAGAGATAGAAATAAGATAGATCAAGTCTTTAATGAGTATAGACCTGATGTTGTATTCCATGCTGCAGCACATAAACATGTACCTTTAATGGAATATAACCCAACAGAGGCAATAAAAAATAACGTTAGAGGAACTTTAAATGTAGCAGAGTGTGCAGATAAGTATAACTGTGATAAGTTTGTTCTTATATCTACGGATAAGGCAGTTAATCCTACTAATGTAATGGGAGCAACAAAGAGATTCTGTGAAATGATAGTTCAAGCTTTAAATGAAAGAAGTAAAACAGACTTTGTTGCTGTTAGGTTTGGTAATGTTTTAGGAAGTAATGGATCTGTAATTCCACTATTCAAAAAACAAATATCAGAAGGTGGACCAGTAACTCTTACTCATCCAGATATAATACGTTACTTTATGTTAATACCTGAAGCAGCCCAATTAGTTCTTCAAGCTGGAGCTTATGCAAAAGGTGGGGAGATATTTATTTTAGATATGGGTAAACCAGTTAAAATATATGATCTTGCAGTTAATTTAATTAAGCTTTCAGGATTTGAGCCAGGTAAAGATATAGAAATAAAGGTTACTGGTTTAAGACCAGGAGAAAAGCTTTATGAAGAGTTATTAATGGATGAAGAGGGGCTTACAGAAACTAAGCATAAAAAGATATTCATTGGAAAACCTTCTAGCTTTGATTTGGATACTATTAAAGCTGAAATAGATGAAATTATGAAGGTTGCTGAAGGTGGAAATAAAGTTATGTTAAGACAAAAGCTTCATGAAATAGTTCCAACTTATAATCCTCAACAAGATTTAGAAGTAGCTGCTACTGATAATAAAGAATAAAATAATGCAAATAATAAGTCATATAGAAGGAAGTTTTAAAATTTCTGATATATGGCTTTTTTTATTACAATGGTGATATTTTGATTTTGTAAAAGATGAGGTATGACATAAATTAAAATAAGTTTATAAAAAGACTTGAATATATTGTAAAAATGCACTAATATATAGTTAGTTCAAAAAATGAACAAGGGGGTATAAAAATGGAAGACAGACATTTAACTATTAAAGTTTTAAGTGAAAAACCAAATATAAATCAAAGAGAATTAGCAAAAGAGGTTGGAGTATCTTTAGGAAAGATAAATAGCATAATAAAAGAAGCTATAGAAAATGGATTAATTAAAAGAATTAATAATGAGCAGGATAATAAGTACATAATAACTCAAAGAGGAAATGATGAATTATTAAATGCATTAAAAGAGATAAAGGATACAAAATTAATAATAAATAAAGAGGAAAAGTATAGGGTGAAGCAAGCTGTTATTTTAGCAGCTGGAAGAACTACATTTGATATTCCTGTTGGATTATTGGAGGTAGATAACACTTTAGTTATTGAAAGACATATAAAAACTTTAAAGGAATGTGGAATAAATAATATTGTGATAGTAACAGGATATAATAGTGAAGCTTTTGAAGAAAAGATGAAAAATGAAAGTGGAATTATTCTTGTTAAGAATGATAAATATAAATGGACAGGTACTATGAAATCACTTTCTATGGCTAAAGGTCATATAAATGATGATTTTATATTAATAGAAAGTGATTTGATTCTTGAAAATATAGCAATTCCACAGATATTAAATAGTATTAATAGAGATTGCGTTTTAATAACAAATGAAAGTGGTTCTGGAGATGAAGCTTTTGTTCAATTAGAAGATAATTGTTTATTTAAGATGGCAAAGGATGTTCATCAGTTTAATAGAATTGATGGGGAAATGATAGGTGTAACTAAAATATCATATAAGCTATTTAATATGATGCTTAAGGAATATGAAAGAAATATTAACCCATATTTAAATTATGAGTATATGTTATTAGACATGGCTAGAAACTATAAGGTACATTGTTTAAAGATTGATGATTTATTATGGGGAGAGATAGATAATGAAAAGCAATATAATTATATTAAATCTTACCTTTATCCAAGAATAAAAAGAAAAGATTTAGAATTTGAAAAGGAAGCTATAAAGAATATAATATCATCAGTATTAGATATAGATAAAGCTAATATTAATGATGTTATTCCAGCAGGTGGAATGACTAATAAAAATTATAAGGTAATTATAAAAGGTGAAAGTTATATTTTAAGAGTTCCTGGCTTAGGAACAGAAGAAATGATAAGTAGAAATAATGAAATGGAAAATTCTAACTTGGCATCTTTAAAGGGATATAATGCTGAAACTTTATATTTTAATCAAGATAGTGGGATAAAAATAACTAAGTTCATAGAAGGTGCAGAAACATTAACAGGAGCATCTGCTAAGAAGGAAGAGAATATGAAGTTAGTTACTAGCATATTAAGAGAGCTTCACAATTCAGATATGAATATGGTTAATATATTTAATCCTTTTGAGGAGTTATTAAAATATGAAGATATACTAAAAGGGAATACTGTTAAATATTACGATGAATATAAAGAAACAAGAGAGAGGGTCTTCTGTTTAGATGGATTAATGAAGGAATATGGTTCTGAATTAGTACCATCTCATAATGATACTGTTCCTGAAAACTTTATAAAGGATGTAAATGGTAGACTTTACTTAATAGACTGGGAGTATAGTGGATTAAATGATGAAATGTGGGATTTAGCAGCTCATTCTATTGAATGTAATTTTACAAGCGATGAAGAAGAGCTATTCTTAAATTTATACTTTAATGGAAATCCAGATAGAGAAAGTAGATTAAGAATATTAATGAATAAAATATGCCAAGACTTTTTATGGGCAGTGTGGACTTTAGTTAAGGAAGCAGAAGGCGATGATTTTGGAAGTTATGGAGTAGACAGATTTAATAGGGCTAAAGCTAATTTAGATTTATTATTTAAGGAATTGAGGTAAAATTATGGTTTACGGATTATTATCAGGATTATTATGGGGGTTAGATACTGTTTTGTTAGGAATAGCATTAGCGATGTCTCAATTTGTTTCTACTGAGCAGGCTATATTTTTAGCTCCTTTTGTAAGTACTTTTTTACATGATGCATTTTCATCTATATGGATGGCTATATATATGATGTTTAAGAGAGAAATAAAAAAGACTTTTAACGCAGCAAAGACTAGAAGTGGAAGATTTATAGTTTTAGGAGCGCTTTTAGGTGGACCTGTAGGAATGACAGGATACCTTTTAGCTATTAAGTATATAGGACCTGCATATACTGCAATAATATCTTCCTTATATCCAGCCGTAGGAGCTTTATTCTCTTACATTTTCTTAAAGGAAAAGATGAAGCCAATATCAATATTAGGATTATTTATAAGTATATCTGGAATTATAGCTTTAGGATATACTCCGGGAGGAGAAGTAAATAATATGCTTCTAGGTTTTGCTTTTGCAATACTTTGTGTTGTAGGTTGGGCATCAGAAGCTGTAATTTGTGCATATGGAATGAAGGAAGATGAAATAACACCAGAGCAATCACTACAGATAAGACAATTAACTTCTGCAGTTACCTACGGATTTGTTATAATACCAATAGTAAAAGGTATTAACTTTACTATGTCAGTAGTTCCAACAACAGCAACAGTTATTATAATTTTAACAGCTTTAGCAGGAACGGCTTCATATGTATTCTATTATAAAGGAATTTATAAGCTTGGAGCTACAAAGGCTATGGCTTTAAATATAACTTATTCAGCATGGTCTATAATATTTGGAGTTATATTATTAAAAAATGCTTTAGATTTAAAAATGATAGTATGTTGTATATGTATTATGGTTGGATCTGTAATGGCAGCAGGTGATATAAAAGAAATTGTTGAAGTTTTTAAGGTGAAAAAAACTACAAAGGGAAATGTGTAGAGTGAAGAGGAGATAATTATTATGAGAGCTATTTTATTAGCAGCAGGAATGGGAACAAGATTAAGACCTTTAACATTAGATACACCTAAATCTCTAATAGAGGTAAATAAAAAACCTCTATTAGAAAGACAAGTGGAATTTTTAAAGGAAAAAGGAATAGATGAAATAATAGTATTAACAGGATATCTAAATGAAAAGTTTGAATATCTTAAAGAAAAGTATGGGGTAAAGTTAGTTTATAATGATAAGTACAATGTATATAATAATGTGTATACTATGTACTTAGTTAAAGAATATTTAGCAGATTCTTATGTTATAGATGCAGATGTATATATAAATAGAAATTTTATAGATAATAAAGTTAAAGATTCAACTTATTTCACTGCTTACAAAAGAGATGTTAAAAATGAATGGCTATTAAATTTTGACGATAATAAAAAAGTTCAAAGTATAGATATAATAAGTGGAGAAGGCTATATTCTAAGTGGAGTATCTTATTGGAGTTTAGAAGATGGAAAAGCTATAGCTAAGGAGTTAGAAAAGGTTATAGAAGAAGGTGACTTCAAAGATTTATATTGGGATGATATAGTTAAGAGTAACTTAGATAAGCTTAATGTCCATATAAATATAATAAATGAAGATGATATATATGAGATAGATAATCTTGAAGAGCTTGAAGCGGTAAAGAGAATAGTTGAGAAATAGTTATAATACAAAAGCCCTAACCAATTAAGGTTAGGGCTTATTTTATGCAATTATCTTCTTTCTCTGTTAGGTCTTTGAGATTTTCTAGCTTTTCTACATTCAGGACATCTAACTGGATCATTTTCAAATCCTTTTTCTTTATAGAATTCTTGTTCTCCTACTGTGAAAATAAATTCCTTTCCACAATCTTTACAGATAATCTTCTTATCTTCCATTTTAAAATACCTCCTAGAAATTCTTTGGGTTAATCTCCATAATTCCATAATTACCTATACACCCCAAATGAATTTAAAGGGTAAAGACTAGTTTATCTTATTATAAGAGAATTTCCAAATTTTTGATTACACTATCATTATAGCATAATATGGTATAAATGCAATTAAAATACTAATGATATTTTTAATTATTTTTTACTAGTTTTATGCACACTTATTTGGAATGATAAGAAAGCTATAAGTGGCACTATTACAAAGATTACAAGGTTAACGTATTGGTAATATTTCAGTATGTTAAATAGGGTATAATTGTTTCGTGATAAGAAGCAAGCTAGTATAAAGATAGCTATTGAATACACAGTTATAAAAACTTTTTTGCTTTTTATTTGCTTCTCATAAATTAGATATATACCACAAGTAGCAATTAAGTATTTAAGAAACATTCCTATGACAGTTTGGAATACAAAAAAGAATTCTCCAAATTCTAAAAAGCCTCCGATTTGAACAAGTTGACTTTGCACATATTCAGGATAGAATATATTGCTAGCTCTTAAAGGTCCAAATGTTGCAAGGACTCCTATCATAGAATAGATACAAATGAATCCAATTATTAATAAAGCTATAAAACTATGCTTTTTTAGCTTGTTATTCTTATTTAGGTATTTTAAATATGGTAATGTAATTACAAATGCTGAAAGAGAGCCTATTATTAGTAGGGATGTTCTTAAAAGATCAATACCTAATCCATTACCGAATACAGGCATTATATATTTTATGTTTTTATACTTTTCTGTTATTAATGATAGATTTATAAAATTAACTATCAATGAACCGGAAGTTAATATAATAAAAATTAGCAGTGTGGTAAATCTTTTTCCTATTATAAAGAAAGATGGTAATAGGAAGAATATTAAAATATACCAAACTGGGGTTTCTATGAAAAAGTTCGTTTTTATAGCATTTGCTTCCACTGTTGCAGCTTCAAGTGCAGCTAAAAAAAGCCCTATTGAAAATACAAATAATAGTATATTACCTAGTGGTTTTGAAAGGCCTAAGGTGAAAATTTGAGTTAAATCATAAGTCTTTCTTGAATCCATAATATATATTAGGTACATAGCAAAAAGTAGAAAGACTATATATGCTATTATTGTATAAATCCATGTATCCCTTCCCCCTTCAGATATAAATAATGAAGAATATGTTTTAAAGGAGATAAAGGTTACTCCAAATATAAAAAGTACAAAGTGTTTTGCTGATAATTTACTCATATTTAACCTCTCTTTTTCTATCTTTAAAGTTTACTCTACTTATTATTAGCTAAAAAATGAATATTAAACCTATCTAGAGGAATAATATCTTTAGGTGATGAAGATGAATAAACTAAAGAAAATTAAAGATAATTTTGAAGGTTGTTTTGATGTAAAATATAGGGATATTAAAACTATATTGGGAGATGCAACTTTAATCTTTATTGATGATCTATGCAATGGAAGTTGGCTAATGGAATATACAATACTCCCATTAAGAGGATTTGGAAAGCTAAAGGATAGCAACATAACTACACCTCAAGATCTTTTAGATAAGGTTCTTGATATGAATATGGCTGGACTTGCAAAAGATTTAGATGATGCAATAAATCATATATTGCAAGGTGATGCAATTTTAGTATATGAAAAGTTCGAGGAAATAATATATTGTGAAGCTAAAAACTTTCCGAGAAGAGGTATTAGCATCCCAGAAACAGAGGCCGTATTAAAAGGCCCTAAGGAAGGATTTAATGAGCTTATAGTGGATAATGTGGCGCTTATAAGAAGGAAGCTTAAAAATCCTAATCTTAAATTTGAAACTGTAATATTAGGAGAAGAGTCTAATACGGCTGTTGCAATAACGTATATTAAAGGAGTAGCACCAGATGAATTAGTTAATTCAATAAAAGAAAAGATTAAAGGTTTAGATTTAAGATTCATTTTAGATACAAATTATATAGAAGCTAATTTAAAGGGCCAAAAATCTTTCTTTGATACTGTAGGTTATACTGAAAAACCAGATGAAGTTGCAGCAAAGCTAGTAGAAGGGAGAATAGGGGTAATAGTTGATGGAACACCATTTGTTATAACTGTACCATACTTCTTCTTAGAAAATTTTCAAATGCCTGATGATTATTACTTAAATAGATATTATACAAATTTCAATCGTATTTTAAGATGGATAGCATTTTTTGTAGCTGCATTTTTACCAGGGCTATATGTAGCAGTAATAACATATCATTTTTCTATGATACCAACGCTATTTATTTTTAGATTAGCAGTATCCAGGGCTGGGGTTCCTATTCCAACATTCATGGAAGTTTTAATAATGATGTTTGCATTCCAATTTATAAAAGAAGCAGGATTGAGGTTACCTCATCCAATAGGTAGTGCAATGAGTATAGTATCGGCACTTATATTGGGAGATGCAGCTGTAGGGGCAGGAATAGCTTCAAGAATAACAATAGTTATAATAGCACTTAGTACTTTAAGTTATTTCTTAATTCCTAAGATACAAGGGGCATTATCTTTCTGGTCAATAATAATATCTTTAGCTAGTGCAGCTTTTGGATTACCAGGTTTTTTTGCAGGATCATTAATATTTATAACACAGATATGTGAATTAGATTCCGTTGGATATCCATTCTTATTCCCTATGGGAAGTACAGAGCAGTATAGTTTTAAGGATGTATTTTTCAGAGGTCGGTTAGATAGGATATCAAAGAAGATTATAAGTAGGAGGGAAAGAGTTGATTAGAAAGTTTAGAGCATTAGGTCTTTTAGGTATCATACTTTTGCCTCTTTTGCTAACAGGATGTTTTAATTATAGAGATATTAATAGAGTAACCTTCAGCACAAGTATTATATTTGATATTGATGAATTAGGAAGAACTATTATTTATTTAGATTGTATAAAGCCTTATAGAAGTACTAACGATAGTTCAGATAAGGGGCGAAGGATAATTTATAAGGGTGAAGGAAAAACCGTGGTTGAGGCTTTAAGTAATATAAATATGATATCTGGTTATAAGTTAAACTATACTCAAACTAAGGCATACATATTTACAGAAAGGGCAGCCCAAAAAGGAATAAAGAAATTCTTAGATCTAATAAATGATAATAATCAATTTCAGATGAAGAGTAGCGCTTTTGTATATTATGGGGATGTACAGGAACTATTAAAGACTACATCAAGTGATGAAGAGTATTTAGGATTATTTTTGAATGAGATAGTTAAAACAGATAATGATGATATTAAATTTATAAAATCGAATATAAACTATTATTTAAGTAACACACTTATGGGAAGTAATACTTTAATGTTATCAGCAATGGATTTAAAGAAGGATGCTATAGATCAAAAGGTAGAAATTAAAGGTGGAGCTGTATTTAAGAATAATAAGTTGGTAGAAAATATTCCTGTAGAAGATACAATTGCGTATAATCTTTTAACACGTAACTTAAGGTATGGAAATTTAGAAATACCTAATCCTCAAAGTAATGATGGATTTATAACTCTTCAAATATTAGAAAGCAATGTTAAAGATAGCTTAAAATACGAGGATGGTAAGTTTAAGTTAATTAAGAATATAGAAATTGCTGTATCTGTAGCAGAAGCACAAGAACAATTTGTAGTAGATAGCGATGTTTTAAATTATATTACTAAAAATGAAGAAGCTTTTGTAAGTGAATATTCAAAGTTTATTTTTAATAAATATAAAGATAAAGAGTTAGATTTATTTGATGTAGAAAGAATGGTAGAGGTTTATTATCCAAAGAGTGAAGTTGCTAATCCGTTAAAGTATACAGATATAGAAGTTAATACTAAAGTGAAGATTAAAGGTACAGGAGTTACTAGAAATAGCCTTTAGATAATTTACAGTTGAAAAATTTGAATTATAAATTAATAAAGAAACTGCTTTATGCGGTTTCTTTTATTTTATTGAAAAATAATTTATAATCTATAATTTTTATTGAAAATAGGGCATTTTTACAAGTAATTGAATATTATATAGTATACCAATATTTTGGGGCTTGGGTATGGATGAAAAAAAATTATTATCTATAATTTCAAAAGGCGAAGGAATAAAAGTAGACTTTAAGAGAGAATTGTATTTAAATTATGAATCTTGTAAGAAGGAATTAGCTAAAGATGTATGTGCTATAGCAAATTCTCGAGGGGGAAGAGGATATATCATAGTTGGTATAGAAGATAAAAGTAGAGAGATTGTTGGAGTTAAAGATATAGACTCTCTAAATGAAGAAAAGATACAGCAAATAGTATCCAGTAGATGTGAACCACCTATACCAATAATGGTAGAGATAGTAGAAATACAAAATAAGAAGGTAGGAATAATCATTATTTATGATGGAGGGCAAAAGCCTTATCAGATTAGAGAGACAGGTGCCTTTAATATACGTAGAGGATCAACAACTGATACTATGAGAAAAGAGGAGTTAGTAGCAGCGTTTGAGGAAAATTTACTTTTGATAGTTGAGACATGCCCCATAATGAAAAGTAGAATAGAATTTTTAAATATGGAGCTAGTAAGTAAATATTTTCAAAGTAAAGGAATATATATAAATAAAGAGAATGAAAAATATCTCTTAGAAAGTGCAGGTATTATATATTTAGATACAAGTAATAGGATTTATAGATGTACTTTAGGGGGATTATTAGTATTTTCAGATATAAATAATATATGCATTCCACAAAATATGGTGAAAATAATTGACAAAAGACAGAGCTATAAAGATAACGTTATCACTATAGGAGGGAATCTTTTAAACATAATCCACGAGACGGAAAAGGAACTAAGAAATATATTAAAAGTGGGTTATCCTATAGAAGCTGTTATGGAAGCAGTAAAGAATGCAGTACTGTATAGGGAATATTCTATTTTCAATAAGATGATAGAAATAATAATAACCAAAAAATCAATTATTATTTTGAGTCCAGGTCAGATGATTATTAAAAATAATAAAGGTAAGAATATAAAATATAATAGTAGAAATATGTGGATATATGAAAAGCTAATATCTTTAGATAAAGATAATACCTTTACTAATGATGGGTTTGGAATTAAAAGAATGAAAAATGCTTTTAGAGGAAAGGGGTCTGTGCAATTAATAAACTCAGCTGTTGAGGATTGTTTTAAAGTAATTTTACCGTACTATCAAGATGAATAATAAAAAATTATTTGCGAACAATAGAGTTAAGGAAAAGTTAACAATTGGACGTAATAAAAATTTTCAATAAGTCAATAATTAGATGTATAAACATCTATAATAATTTAATAAAAGGAGTGATTCCAATGATTCAAGTTTTTTGTGCAAGAAGAGGTTCAGGAAAGACTAAGAGATTAATAGAACTAGCTAATAATCAATATCTAGAATCAAAAGGAGATTCAGTTTATATCGATGATGATTGCAGACCAATGTTTCAATTACACAGTGGAATAAGATTTGTAGAAACTAATGAGTTTAGAGTTTGTGATTGTGATAGTTTTTATGGAATGCTTTGTGGAATTATATCATCTAACTATGACATAGAAAATATTTATATCGATGGTTTATCAAATATAGTTAAATGTACTATGAAAGAATCTACAGAATTGTTTAAGAAAATTGCAGGTATAACTGAGAAGTTTGGAATTAACGTATATATTAATGTGAATGTAGATAATAGTGAAGAAGTGCCAGAATGCATTAAGGAGTATGTTGCATAGAACGGAAAAAATCAACTTAATATAAAAGATAAAGAGGAGTTGCAATAGCAACTCCCTTTTAAGTTTTGTGCTCCTTTTGATAGGTAACTTACTGAATTAAACATAGCCATTAGTAAAGTGAATTTGTAACATATACAAAGATATCAGAACTATTTGCGAATCAAATCTATAATTTACTTAAGGTACTATTACTATTTTAAAAAGTTTTCTTGATAAAGAAACTTTTTAAAGATATACTAATATGTAGAGAAAAACGTAGGAGGTTAGTGTGATGGCTAATGTTTTAGACGAATTACTAGATCGTGGATATATAAAACAATTTACTCATGAAGATGAGACTAGAGAATTATTAGAAAAGGAAAAGGTTACTTTTTATATAGGGTTTGACCCAACAGCAGATAGCTTACATGTAGGACACTTTATAGCAATGATGTTTATGGCTCATATGCAAAAAGCAGGACATAGACCGATAGCTTTACTTGGTGGTGGAACAGCTATGGTTGGAGATCCATCAGGAAAGACTGATATGAGATCAATGCTTTCTAAGGAGCAAATAGCTCATAATGTTTCATGTATTAAAAAGCAAATGGAAAAGTTTATAGATTTCTCAGATGATAAGGCTATATTAGTAAACAACGCTGATTGGTTACTAAACTTAAATTATGTTGACTTCTTAAGAGAAGTTGGAATGCATTTCTCTGTAAATAGAATGTTAACAGCTGAGTGTTTCAAACAGAGATTAGAAAAGGGTCTTTCATTCTTAGAATTTAACTATATGTTAATGCAAGGATATGATTTCTACGTATTAAGCGAAAAATATGGATGTAAAATGCAACTTGGTGGAGATGACCAATGGTCAAACATGTTAGCTGGTGCAGATCTTATAAGAAGAAAATCACAAAAGCAAGCAATGGCTATGACATGTACACTTTTAACTAATAGCCAAGGCCAAAAGATGGGTAAAACAGTAGGGGGAGCTTTATGGCTTGATCCAGATAAAACATCACCATTTGACTTCTATCAATATTGGAGAAATGTTGATGATGCAGATGTTGAAAAATGCTTATCATTATTAACATTTGTGCCAATGGATGAGGTAAGAAGATTAGGAGCTTTAGAAGGTTCTGAAATAAATAAAGCTAAAGAAGTATTAGCGTTTGAAGTTACTAAACTTGTTCATGGAGAAGAAGAGGCTACAAAAGCTCAAGCTGCTGCTAGAGCATTATTTGCAGGTGGAGCTGATATGAGTAATGTTCCAACTGTTACAATATCAAAAGAACTTCTTGGAGCTTCAATATTAGATATAATGGCTCAAACTAAGATAGTACCATCAAAGGCTGAAGGTAGAAGACTTATACAACAAGGTGGATTATCTTTAAATGGAGAAAAAGTAACTGATATTGCAAGAACATTAACAGAAGCTGATTTAAAAGATGGAGAAGCTTTAATAAAAAGAGGTAAGAAAAACTATAATAAAATAGTAGTAGAATAATATTTTAAAAGAAGAGTTGCTATTAGCAACTCTTTTTAGTTAATAGTAAATAATTTAGAAGCGTATTTTATAAATACCATAGAAACCTTATCAGAAGTTATTAAATTTATTTATATGATTATTAATTATATAAAGTTAGTTAATAATTAATAATGTATGATAAAAATATTGCAGTGAAATTAATAAGAATATAATATAAATTATGGAACGAAGATTTTATAAAAGGAGAAAATTTAATGGCTTTATATGCGATATCAGATTTGCATTTGGCTTTTAATGTTGATAAGCCTATGGACATCTTTGGAGAGAGATGGTTAAATCACGATGAAAAAATAAAGAAGAATTGGGAAAGTAAAATTAATGAAGAAGATACTGTTCTTATAGCTGGAGATATTTCTTGGTCTATGAGAGCTGAAGATAGTAAGTATGATTTAGATTGGATAGATAAGCTACCTGGAAAGAAGATTATATCTAAAGGAAATCATGATTATTGGTGGCAAAGTATTAGCAAACTAAATAAGATGTATGAAAATACTAAGTTTATACAAAATAATTTTTATTCTTATGAGGATTATGCTATTTGTGGAACTAGAGGATGGACATCGCCAGATAATGATAAGTTTACTCAACATGATAGAAAAATATATGATAGGGAACTTATTAGATTAAGATTATCATTAGATATGGCAAAGAATGCAGGATATTCTAAATTTATAGTTATGGTTCATTATCCACCTACAAATGAAAATTATGATGAAACTGAATTTACTAAAGTTTTTAAGGCGTATGGAGTGGAGAAGGTTATATATGGTCACCTTCATGGACCATCAAATTTTAAAATAAAGAATGATACAGTAGATGGAGTAGAATATATAAATACATCCTGTGATTTTATAAATTTTGATCCAATAAAATTACTATAAAAGTGAATTTAACCTATATAGCTTTATATAATATAATTACATAAATATATTATTTTGGTATAATGGAACAGTGAGTAAAATTAAGGGTGGTTTACAAATGGCTATACAAAATTGGAAAACTTTCTTATTGCCTTATGAACAGGCAGTTGAAGAGCTAAAAGTAAAATTGAAAAGTTTAAGAAAAGAATATAGAAAAAGAAATGAATATTCGCCGATTGAGTTTGTTACAGGAAGAGTGAAGGAAGTATCTAGTCTTTTAGAAAAAGCTAATAAATTTGGAATACCTTTAGATAGAGTTGCTCAAGAGATGGAGGATATAGCTGGCATAAGAATAATGTGTCAGTTTGTTGATGATATTGACAAGGTTGTAGAACTTTTAAGAGTTAGAAAAGATATGCAAATACTCTACGAAAAGGATTATGTAAGGAATGTAAAGTCAAGTGGATATAGAAGTTATCATGTGATAATAAAGTATTTAGTAAATATGGCAGATGGACCTAAAGAGATATTAGCAGAATTTCAAATAAGAACTCTAGCTATGAACTTCTGGGCTACTACTGAACATTCTCTAAATTATAAGTATAAGCAGCACATTCCAGATGAGATTAAAATTAAATTAAAAAGGGCAGCAGATGCAGCATTTAATCTTGATGAGCAGATGCTTGAAATAAAAGATGAAATAAAAGATGCTCAAAAGTTATTTGAAGTTAAATCAGATATTATTTCAAATATCATGAATAATATTTTAACTTTAATGTCAGCGGGGAAAGTCGCTGAAGCAAGTAGATATCAGGTAGCATTAAACAGACTTATTGAAGAAGGAGAAGTTTATGAACTATCTAATCTTTTAAAAATGATAAAGAAAGATATTGAAAAGTATAAAGAGAACTAACGAAAGGTGAGTTTATGAGCTGTATATTTAAGATAAAAGAGGGATTTAATAGTTTTACTAATACCGAAAAAAAGTTAGCTAATTATATTCTGAAAAATAAAGAAGAAGTTGTTAATCTTTCAGCACAGGAATTGTCAGATAAAGCTGATATATCTCCAGCAGCAGTAGTAAGATTTTCTAAAACCTTAGGCTATAAAGGCTTTACTGCATTAAAGGTTGACTTAGCTAAGGATAGAGATGAAAGAGAAAATGATACTAGTGTTATAATAAGTGCAGATGATTCAATAAAGGATATAATAAGAAAAGTTAAGGTATCTAATACATCAAGTATAGACGAAACTATAGGACTTTTAAATGTTGATACTATTAACAGTATAATAGAAGCAATGGTTAATGCAAAAAGAATATATTTATTTGGTATAGGTGCTTCAGGAATAGTTGCAATGGACTTGCAACAAAAACTACTAAGAATAAATAAGAATTCATTATATCAAATGGATCCACATACTCAAATATCATCATCTGTTCATATAACTAATGAGGATGTTGCTATAGGGATAAGTTATAGTGGAGAGACTAAGGAAGTAAATACTCCATTAAAGATAGCAAGAGAAAATGGTGCAAAGACTATAGCAATTACAAGATATAACAAAAACTCATTATCAAAGATTGCAGATTACACCGTATACCTACCTAATGATGAGAAGGAATTAAGAGTTGGAGCTATAACTTCAAGAATAGATGCGTTAACTATAGTTGATATATTATACCTTGGAGTAGCTAAAAATGATTTTGAAAGAACTAAGAGTGATATAAAGAAAACAAGAGATATTATAAATAGTATAAAATAATATTTCTTTTATAAAAATACAATTAGATTAAAAAGGTTAGATATATAATTATATTTAACCTTTTTTATATATAATAAATTATTTAGAGATAATAAGTTATTAGCATTAGTAATATATTTTACTATACTAACAGTTAAAAAATTACACATATGTAAAATAAAATGAGTTTACAGAAATATTATTTCTATTTATTATTAAAAGTATTGAAATTTTATTTATAAGGTTATATAATAAGGTCATAATAAAAGCGGGGGTGTCGGTAATGGAGATAAATTTACAAAAGCTTGATACTGAGCAAGTAAATGAAAATACTAAGAATATAGATAATTTATCAACGATAGATATGATAACTACTATAAATAATGAAGATAAAAAAGTTGCTCTAGAAGTAGAAAAGGTTATACCTTGCATCGCAAAAGCTGTTGATGAAACTTATAACAGAATAAAATCAGGCGGAAGATTAATTTATATAGGTGCTGGGACTTCGGGAAGACTTGGAGTTTTAGATGCTTCGGAATGTCCTCCAACTTATGGAGTAGATTTTGAATTAGTTCAAGGGATTATGGCTGGTGGAAGAGATGCAATGTTCAAAGCCAAAGAAGGAGCTGAAGACTCTAAGGAATTAGCAGTTGAGGATTTAAAAGCTATAAACTTAACTAAAAATGATATGGTTATTGGACTAGCCGCTTCAGGAAGAACACCTTATGTTATTGGTGGACTTGAATATGCAAAGGAAATAGGTGCCGGAACAGGATCTGTTTCTTGTGTACAAAATTCAGAAGTTTCAAATGTTGCTGAATTTGCAATTGAGGTAGTAGTAGGAGCAGAAGTTGTAACTGGTTCAACAAGAATGAAATCAGGAACAGCTCAAAAGATGGTATTAAATATGATTTCTACAGGGGTTATGATTAAACTTGGTAAGGTTTATGGGAATCTTATGATAGATGTTAGACCAACAAATGAAAAACTTGTTGAAAGAGCTAAGGGAATAATAATGAAATGTACAGGTGTTACAAGAGATGTGGCTGAAGAGTATATGAGCTTATCAGGAAATGATGTACGTCTTTCAATATTTATGATATTATCAAAGCTGAATAAAGAAGAAAGCATTGATATTCTTGATGAAAATGATAACAATATTAGAAAGGCTTTAGAAAGTCTTAAATAACTTAGGAGGAAATAAAAATGACAGAACAAATGGAATTAATAATTTTTGAAATAATAAGCACAGGTGGAACTGCTAAGGGATTAGCTTATGAAGCTTTAAAAGCAGCTGAGAATGGAGATTTTGAAGAAGCTGATAGATTATTAAAGGAAGCAGATGAATGTTTAAATCAAGCTCATAAAGTTCAAACAGATATAATCCAAGCAGAAGCTAGAGGAGAACATACAGAAGTTTCAGTTCTTTTCGTTCATGCTCAAGACCACTTAATGACAGCTATAGAAGCTAGAAATTTAATTGAACAAATGATTAGAATGTACAAATTTATAAATGATAAATTAGCTAATTTATAAGATATATTTTGAATGAATTAAAAAGGATTGTTTAATGCAATCCTTTTTATATATAGAAAACAAAGTGTTAATTAGTGGAAAATTAGGTTTTCTAATAAACTTATAGGAGGGGAATTATGTTTGCAGTAGGATTAATGTCTGGAACGTCTTTAGATGGAATAGATGTAGCATTAGTAGAAATCTATGGACAAGGAAAAAATACTAAAGTTAACTTGATAGAATTTATGACTTTATCTTTACCTTTAGATGTAAAGGAAGAAATTAAAGCAGCTTGCTCAGAAGAAAAGTCATCAGTAGATTTAATATGTAGCTTAAATTTTAAATTAGGCTATTTATTTGCTGATGCAACAAAAAAAGTATGTGAAAAAGTAGGTATGGATATAGAAAAACTTGATTTTATAGCATCACATGGACAAACTATATATCATTTACCTAAAAATAAAGGTAACCTAGTATCTTCTACATTACAAATTGGAGAACCAGCAGTAATTGCTTATGAAACAGGTATTAGAGTTATTTCTAATTTCAGAGTGATGGATATGGCATCGGGAGGAGAAGGCGCTCCACTAGTACCATATAGTGAATATGTTATTTATGGAAGTAATGAGGAAAATGTAGCTTTACAAAACATTGGGGGAATAGGAAATGTTACAGTTATCCCTAAAGGAGGCGATATAGATAGAATATTTGCCTTTGATACTGGTCCTGGAAATATGATAATAGATGAAGTTTGTTCAAGATTATTCAATTTAGCTTATGATGCAGATGGTAAAATCGCAGCTACTGGTAAGATTCAAACAGATATGCTTGAGGATTTAATGTCTCATCCGTATATTTCTTCTATTCCTCCAAAAACTACTGGTAGGGAGGATTTTGGTCAGCAATTTGTAGATAAAGTATTAAAAAAGTATTCTAAAAGAAATTCGGAAGACATATTATCGACAGTGACAATGTTTACAGCGAAATCTATTGCTGAAAATTATAAAAAATTTATATTAGATAAAATTAAATTAAATAAAGTTGTTATTGGCGGTGGTGGTGCCCATAATAAAACTTTATTAGCATATTTAAGAGAAGAACTACCTAATATAACTATAGTAACTCAAGATGATATAGGATTTTCATCTGATGCAAAAGAAGCTGTAGCTTTTGTTATATTAGGAAATGAGACGTTACATTCAAGTTTTTCTAATGTACCAAGTGCTACTGGAGCTAAAGAAAAAGTTATTCTTGGGAATATAACACCAAGTCCAATTAGGAGAGATAAAAATGAGTAAAAAGAAAGTAACAAATGAAAAAGTCACTAATGCAGGATTTAAGATGCCAGTGGGAGACATGAGAAAGACTAAAACTGATTATGATATACCTACTTTTGGTTTTAAAAGTGCGATATTAATAGTAATTGCAGCTGTAGTATCAACGATTTTAATACCATTCCTTTTACAATATGTTGGTATTAATTTCGAAATGGCCGCTATAGTAGCTAATACTATTATTACAAGTTTCTCAGTGGCATATTCAAGATACTTCATTGAAAGTAAAAAGGGATTTTGCAAAAGGTTCTGGTATACGTATTTAATATTTGCTGTATCATTTTTTATAATAGGGTTCCTATGGCTAACTATGAGTGTATATATATAACTTAAAAAAGTTTAGAAATAATATTTCAAAAAAACAATAAAAATTCCAAAAAAATATTGCAAACAATTTCAGAAGATGATAAAATAAATTTGTAGAACAAAGAAAACAATTTCACAAAAACAAATTTATAAAAAAATATATATAAATAAGGGGGAAACAAAAGATGTTAGAAAAGTTAAGCACATTTTTAGATGAAAAGCTTTCTACACCAATGGCTAAATTAGCCGAACAACGTCACTTAAGAGCTGTAAGAGACGGTATAATTTCAACTTTACCACTTATAATAGTGGGAAGTTTATTCTTAATAATAGCTTTATTCCCATTCCCAGAAGGAACTGCTATTAAAACTTGGTTAAGTGCAAACTCAGGAACAATACTTTTACCATATAGAATGACAATGTACATAATGTCTTTATATGCAGCATGGGGAATAGGATATAGCTTATCTAGATCTTATAATCTTGATGGAGTTACTGGAGGTACTTTAGCAGCTACATCATTCTTATTAACATTAGTTCCACAAACTGTTGAAGGTATGGGATGGGCAATGCCTATGGCTAACCTTGGTGGTGGCGGAATGTTCGTTGCAATTTTATCTTCTATATTTGCAGTTGAAGTTTTAAGATTCACTAAAACAAAAAATATAGTAATAAAAATGCCAGATCAAGTTCCAGCCTCAGTATCAAGAAGTTTTGAAGCTTTAACACCAGCAGCAATTATAATAATATTCTTTGCGGTATTTACATACTTCTTAGGAATTGATTGGCATGGAATTATAGGTAAGTTAGTATCACCATTAGTAAGTGCTACAGATACATTACCATCAGCAATATTTATTTCAACATTAATTGGATTCTTCTGGTCATTCGGTATCCACGGAATGAGTATAGTAGGATCATTAGCAAGACCATTATGGTTAACATTATTAGATAACAATTCAGCTGCAGTTGCAGCAGGGCAAGCAGCACCACACATATTCCCAGAACAATTCTTCCAAGGATTTGTTATGATAGGTGGAGCAGGTGCAACATTAGGACTAGCAATACTTTTAGCATTAAGAGCTAAATCACAATATGGTAAGATGTTAGGTAAAACTACAGTAATACCAGCAATATTTAACATAAATGAGCCAATCATGTTTGGTGCGCCAATAGTATTAAATCCAATACTAATAATACCATTTATATTAGCTCCAATAATTAATATTATAATAGCTTGGGCAGCAACTAACTTTGGGCTAGTACCAGCAATGTACATAGCTGCACCATGGACATTACCTGCACCATTATTTGCATTCATGGCAACTGGTGGTAGCTGGCAAGCTGCAATATTAGGATTTGTTCTAATATTTGTATCAGTTTTAGTATACTATCCATTCTTCAAGATGTACGATAAGAAATTATTAGCTGAAGAACAAGGAGAAGAAAGTCAAGTAGCTTAAACATTATAATTAAAAGGGGACGAGTGAGTCCTCTTTTTTATATATAAAATAATAAAAATTGAAAGAGTAAAGGGGTCTAAATTATGGTTACAACTAATTTTATATATTCAAGCGCATTAGAAATGGATTGGTGCTTTACAGCATATTATCCTAATCATTATGATAATGAAAAGGAGTATGATGTTGTAATATTACTACATGGAACTAATGGGAATAATAGAACATTAGTAGATAGAGTTCCCTTAGAAGAAATAATGAAAAAATATGATGATAAGATAATAATATTACCTAATGGGTTTAACTCATATTATTTAGATAAAGTGGAGAATGCGATAATAAATGATCTTATTCCTTTTTTAAGAGAAAATACTAATATTAGAAGCCTTAATTTAGGTGGAGTATCTATGGGGGCGTTTGGAGCATTAAGGCTATCGTTAAAATATCCTAATATATTTGAAAATACAATATTAATTTCACCAGCAATTTGGAACCCAGTACCACCTGATGATTGTAGTGTTAGAAAGATGTGTGCTTTTGGAAGGCCGTTTAATGAAGAAATATGGATGAATAATAGTTGGTTTAGAAATGAAGAGAACTTGAGTAAGAATAATTATATTGTAATTCACGGATTGCAAGATGAAATAGTGGAGGTATCTAATTGTTATAAGTTTGTTGATTATTGCGAAGATAATAATATAGATATAAAATATTTCTTTATAAATGGAAATCATGATAGCAAGGTAGTAGAAGAAGGAATAAGAACAGGATTCGAGGTTATTTTTAATAAAAATGTAATTTGAAAACAGTTGTGAAATAAAATTTCAGTAAAATTGAATAAAAATATAAAAAAAAACTCAAAAACTATTGCAAAAGTAAAAAGATAATATTATAATTTAAGTAAGTTGAAAATGGTTTCAAAACAGGACAACCTAGGAGGAGTTAAAATGAAAGTATTATTTGTTTGTTCACAAGGAATGTCAAGTGCAATAGCTGTAAATGCATTAAAGAAAGAAGCAGAGAAGAATGGAATAGAAATGGAAGTTCTTGCTGTAAGTACTCAAGAATTCGAACAAGAAGTTAAAAATGGATGGGACGTATCAATGGTTGCGCCACAAATTAGACATAGATTTGACTATTTAAAGGAAGCAGCAGGAAACGCAGGAGTTCCATGTGCTTTAATTCAACCTCAAGCTTATAGCCCACTAGGTGGACCAAAGCTACTTAAACAAGTTAATGAATTACTTGGTAAGTAATTAATACTATTAAGCATAAATAAAGTGATGAATTTAAATTCATCACTTTATTTATATAGATTATAGATATAAAAGATAAAATTAAGTTACTAAAAAAATCAAAGTTAAAATTAACTTAGAAGATATAAGTTAATTTTGAAAGATTTAATTTTAAAGAGGAGATTTAAAATGAGAAAGTTAGGAATATCGATTTATCAAGAAAAATCAACAGAGCAAGAAATTAAAAATTATATAGATAAGGCAGCAGAAAATGGATTTTCAAGAATATTCTCCTGCCTTTTATCAGTTGAAGAAAGTAAAGAAGTAATAGTTGAAAAGTTTAAAGCTACTAATGAATATGCAAAGTCAAAGGGATTTGAAATTATAGTAGATGTAAGCCCAAAGGTATTTAATGACTTAGGAATTAGCTATAAAGACTTAAGCTTTTTTAAAGAAATAGGTGCTGATGGATTAAGATTAGATATGGGATTCACTGGTTCAGAAGAATCATTAATGACATTTAATCCTGAAGGGTTAAAAATTGAAATAAACATGAGCAATAATACTCGTTATATAGATACAATAATGGATTATATGCCAAACAAAGAAAATTTAATAGCTTGTCATAACTTCTATCCTCATAATTATAGTGGATTAAATTTTGATCACTTTATGAAATGCACAGAGAATTTCAGTAAATATGGATTAAGAACTGCTGCGTTTATAACAAGTCAAAATGAAGGCACATTTGGACCGTGGCCTGTAACGGATGGATTACCAACTTTGGAATTGCATAGAAATTTACCGGTAGATGTTCAAGCTAAACATCTGATAGCTTTAGGAAATATAAATGATATTATAATTTCTAACTGTTATCCAACAGATGATGAGTTAAATGCTTTAGGGTCCATGAGAAAAGATATGGTTACTTTTGATGTTGTAGTAAATGAAAATACTCCAGAAGTAGAAAGAAAGATTCTTTTTGAAGAAATGCATTTTAATAGAGGAGATGTATCAGATAACTTCTTAAGATCTACACAAAGCCGTGTTAAGTATAAAGGACATAACTTTGCTTTATTTAATGCTCCAGAAATAATAAAAAGAGGAGATATAATAATTGAAAGTAGTGAGTATGGTCATTATGCAGGTGAAGTTCAAATAGCTTTAAGTGATATGATTAATAGCGGAAAATCAAATGTAGTTGGACGTGTAAGAGAAGAAGAAATTTTTATTTTAGATTATATTAAGCCATGGCAAAAATTCAGCTTTAAAGAAGCTAAATAAGGAGAGAAATATGTATTTTTTAGGGGTTGATGGTGGAGGTACAAAAACTACCTTTACTCTAATAAATAAAAACGGAGAGATTGTATATTCAACGACTAAAGGAACTTGTCATTTTAATCAAATAGGTTTCGAAAATTTAGAAGTTCTATTAAGAGAAGGATTAAGCGAAATAGTATATGGAGCTAATATTAAAAAGGAAGAAATTAAACATTCATTTTTAGGATTAGCAGGGTACGGTAAAGTTGAAGAAGCTAAACCTAAAATAGAGAATGCTGCAAAAAAAGTTTTTGATGAATTATCTTATACTGTAGATAGTGATATTAGAGTAGCTATAGCAGGTGCACTAAGTGGGAGAGATGGAATTAATATAATTGCAGGAACGGGTTCTATTGGACTTTCTATAAATGGGGATAAAATAAACAGATGTGGAGGCTGGGGAGCTTCTATAGGAGATGAAGGATCAGCTTTTTGGATCGGAAAAAAAGCAATTCAAGCATTTAGTAAAGAGTGTGATGGAAGATTTAAAAAAGGCGCTCTTTATGATATGTTTATGACGGAACTTAAGTTGGAAGATGAGAATAAAATAATTACTTTTTTAAATGATGAAATTAAAAATGATAGAGGAGAAATTGCAAAGCTTGCATATATTTGTTCAGTGGCTGCTTTAAAGGGTGATGAAAATGCTATAAATATATTTAAAGAAGCAGGAGAAGAATTAGCTGAAATTGCAAAAGTTCTTTTAAAAAACTTTAATAAGGATGAAGAAGTTTTACTTTCATATACTGGAGGAGTATTTAAGTCTGGGGAGCTTGTTTTAGAGCCGATAAGAAGTGAATTAAAAGAGTATAACGTAAGGCTCATACCACCGGTACTACCACCGCATTTAGGCGCGTGTCTATTAGCTTATATTGAAAGTGGAAGTGGAGATACTGAAACAGTTATTAAGAGAATGAGCCAATACGATAAATAATAAAATAGCCAATTGTTATAATATACCTATAGTAAATGTTTATCTAGTAGAAGATAGATATTAATTACTATAGGTATATTTTTTATTTACTAAGAAGATATATTTACTTAAATTTTGGGGAAGTCTAGCAAAGATAAAATGATAAAGATAATAAGGTTAAGGTATAAAAAAATAGATTAAGTAATGAAAGATTATATTGAGTTAGAATGTATATACATATATAATATAATGTATATATGTTAACAGGATGAACTTTAAAATAAATTTTATTTAAATAGGGAATCATAATATAAGAAATTAAAGTTGGGAGTAGTGATTATGGGTAAATTAGGAATTTCTATTTATCAAGAGAAGTCAACAGAAGAGGAAATTTTAAGATATATAGATAAAGCTGCTGAAAATGGTTTTTCTAGAATATTTTCTTGTCTTCTATCAGTAAATGAAAGTAGGGAAGAGATAGTTAAAAAGTTTAAAAATACTAACGAATATGCAAAAAGTAAAGGCTTTGAAATAATAGTTGATGTAAGTCCAGCTGTATTTAATAAGTTAGGAATAAGCTATAACGACTTAAGCTTCTTTAAAGAAATAGGAGCTGATGGAGTAAGATTAGATGAAGGTTTTGGTGGGTCACAAGAATCAATAATGACATTTAATCCTGAAGGACTAAAGATTGAAATTAATATGAGTAACTACACACATTATATTGATACAATAATGGATTATATGCCTAATAAAGAAAAGCTAATAGCTTGTCATAACTTCTATCCTCATAATTATAGTGGATTAAATTTTGATCACTTTATGAGATGTACAGAAAAGTTTAATAAATATGGCTTAAAAACAGCAGCATTTATAACAAGTCAAAATGATAATACATTTGGACCATGGCCTGTAACTGATGGATTACCAACTTTAGAGATGCATCGTAATTTACCAGTAGATGTTCAGGCTAAGCATCTAATTGCTTTAGATAATATAAATGATATTATAATTTCTAATTGCTATCCTACAGATCAAGAATTAGAAGCTTTAGGATCTATGAGAAAAGACATGGTAACATTTGATATTATATTAAATGAAAACACACCAGAAATAGAAAGAAAAATCCTTTTTGAAGAAATGCATTATCATAGAGGAGACTATTCAGATAATTTCTTAAGATCAACACAAAGTCGTGTTAAATATAAAGGTCATTATTTTGCATTATTTAATGCTCCGGAAATAATAAGAAGAGGAGATGTAATAATAGAAAGTAGTGAATATGGTCATTATGCAGGAGAGCTTCAAATAGCTTTAAGAGATATGGTTAACAGCGGAAAAACAAATGTAGTTGGACATATAAGAGAAGAAGAGATATTTATCTTAGATTATATTAAGCCTTGGCAAAAGTTTAGTTTTAAAGAAGCAAAGTAATTATTACTAGCAAAGCTAGTAGGAGAAATGTTGACTATGTTAAGATAAATATTGGCAAAATCAAGAGAGATGTGTAGCTAAAGCTACAAAGGAGTATGCCTTCGGTAGATAGAAGTATCTATGTCGAAGGCATATTTTTATTTTTTGAAAAGTAAAACATTTCTCTATGTGGAATGCATATTTTGGTTAAGTAAACACTTAATTATAATTGATAATAATTATTAGATAATATATAATAGTTTATATATTAAGATTTTGAAGGTGAAGTTATGAGTAATAATATTAAAAAGTTATATAATGATCCACTATATATAAGAAATATTGAAAATCCTACAAAGGATGAGCAAATAGAGGCAGTAAAAAGAAATGGGATGGTTATAAGATTTATAAATAATCCATCAGAAGATGTTAAAAGGGAAGCAATTTTAAATAATCCATTATGTATAGAACATATAGAATATTTATCGGAGGAATTAGCAATATTAGCAGTTCAGCTTTTATGGAACTCTATAAAATATGTAAATAATTTAAATGATAATATTATGAGAGAAGCTGTTAAATCTAAGGGATGGGCTATTCAATTTATAGAGAATCCATCAGAAGAGATTAAGCTTTTAGCAGTAGAAAAAGATTTTGATGCAATAAAATACATAAAGAATCCAAGTGAAGAGGTTCAAATAAGAGCTATAGAAAAATATTGGGGGGCTATAAGATTTATAGATAATCCTACATTAGAAGCTAGAAGATGTGCTATAAAAATAGATGAAGAATCAATAAATTATATTATGAACTATGATTTTGATGATTTAAAGATATTTATCGGTGATAACATCAATATAGTAAAGTATGTTTATGATTCAATAGATATAGATACAATATTAGAAATTATAAAAGAAAAAATATGTAAAGATGATATAGATAATAAATATATGAGAGACTTCTTGGAGTTAGAAGTTTTAGAGATGGATAAGGTAGACTTTGTTAAAAACTACGGAAGTAAAAATGCAAAGATGATATTAATAGATTATAAATTAGGGCTTTAGTAAGTAAATAAGGAGCAGATAGATATGAATTTTACAGAAGCGATGAATACTATTGAATTAGTAACAATGACTGATGATGTTCCACTAATAATAGGGGAAAGTGGTATAGGTAAAACTTCTATGGTAAGACAAATAGCTAAGAATAATAACTTAGCTATAGTAAATATAGATGCTAATCTTTTGAAAGAAGGAGAAATTGGTGGACTTCCATTTGTTAATAATGGAAGAACTGAATATGCTACACATTATAAGTTGACAGAAGTATCGTCTTTATTAGAAGATACTAAATATAATGGTGTAATATTATTTATAGATGAATTAAATAGATGTGAGCATGCAGTTCAACAAGAGTTAATGAATTTAATTTTAAACAGAGAAATAAATGGATACAGGCTTGATTCATCAGTAAAAATAATTGCAGCAATGAATCCATCAAATAAGTATGATAACTTTGAAAATAGTGATTACCAAGTTATTGATATGGATGCGGCTCAAGAAGATAGATTTGTATGGGTTGAAGTAGATTCAGATAGCAAAGAGTGGATTAAGTGGGCTATGACTGATGAAGCTGATATTGAAGAAGAGGTAATAGAGTTTATATCACAATTTCCAAATTATCTTCATATGCCTTATGCAAATGAAAATATAAAACCAACTCCTAGAAGCTGGGAGAGAGTATCGAAAGCATTTAAAATGTACAAAAATAATAAAGATAAGTACAGTGAATCTATTATTTTTAATGTAGTAAAAGGTAATGTAGGTGGAGGAATAGCTACAGACTTTATTGGGTTTGCTAGAAACTTTAATAGTCCACTTATAAAAGCAGAAAAGCTTCTAGATTATGATTTTATACCATATGAAATTAAGGAAATTATTCAAAAAGAAAATCATTCAAGACTATATATGTTAGCAAAGAGATTAGTGCAATTATTAAATGAAGAAGAAAATAGAGATAAGATTAAGTTATTAGGAGAAATTTTAATGTGCTATCCTAAAGATTTAAGATTAGGTGTTATGAAGGATATAAAAGAAGATTATAATGGTGGATTATATAAAGAAATTTTAAGCCAAGATACATTTATAGAAGCTTTCTTTGATATCTACGAATAGAGGGATTATTATGAACTTTGATGCATTTAAAGATGAGCTTATTAAAGAGTGTATAGAGTTAAATACTAAATCAGACTTTGATAAGAAATTTTTGAGTTTAATAGAAGCATTAGTTATTGAAATGATGGAAAATGAAGATGCTTTCTTCGGATCTTTTATGGTTCAGACAAAAAGAAATGTTGATTTTACTATTGAATGGCCAATTGTAACAATACCTGTAACTGATGGATTTAAAATGAGTTTTAATCCTAAAAGTTTTTTATCATATAATAAAAATGAAATGAAGGCTTTAATAAAACATGAAATATATCATATTATGTTCAATCATTATGAACGTGAAAGAGATTTAAGACAAAGGTATGACAAATTAGCCGTTAATATAGCTTTAGATATTTCTATAAATCAATTTATAAAAAATATTCCTATGGAATATACAAGAATTCATAATATAAACATGAAATATAATTTAGACTTAAAAGAAAATATGAGTTGCGAGTATTATGCAGAAATACTTCATAAAGCTATAAATGACAAGAAAGAACCATTAAAGATAGATACAAGAGATAAAAGTGATATAAATATAAAAAATGCACATGATTTATGGTGGCAATCATCAATTTCCCAGGAAATGAGTAGAAATTTAGCAAAAACTGTAGCAACAAACTCTTATAATGGAAAAGCACCTGATGAAATTGGTAAAATTATATTAGGTTATGAAGAAAAAGCAGAAATATCATGGCAAAAATTGCTTAAAAAGATGATTCCATCGCTGAGAGCAGGAACAAAAAGTACTATAACTAGAAGAAATAGAAGACAACCAGAAAGACTTGACTTGAAAGGCGAATTACCTAACAATATACCAGAAATATTGGTAGCTATAGATATAAGTGCTTCTATGACTGATGACGAAATTAATAAGATAATGATAGAAATTTTAGAGATATCAAAATCAAGAGGTAATGTAATCACTGTTATAGAATGTGATGATGAAATAAGAAGAATATATAAAATTAAGTCCATAAAGGATATTAAAAAGAGAAAAAGAAATAATGGATCGACTAAGTTTTCACCGGTGTTTAAATATATTAAAGCTAATAATATGAGAAATGTAATATTAATATATTTTACTGATGGCGTTGGAGAAAAAGAGTTAGAAGTACGACCTATTAATAAAAATAATATTTGGGTATTAACAGGAAAAGAAGAATTATCTTTGAGCAAGCCTTATGGAACTATAAAAAGGATAAGTAAAGAAGTAGAAGAAGGTACAGGTGGAAGCACTGGATTAGATATGCTAAGAAGCACAATAGATGAAATACATGTTTGTAAATATAATTAAATAAATTGTGTAATAATTTATTTAATGAAAAATTATAAATTTATAATTCGAAATTAATAAGGAAACTGCTATGGCAGTTTCTCTTTTTTTTGAAATTCACATCAATGAAATTTTTTTATTGAGTATATTTGTAGCATATTTAACTCTTTTTCAGACCTAACATTTATGATATAATTATCACGTCAGGGGGAGATTTATGAATAATAAAATAGATAAAAAGAGTAGTTGCATATTAACAATTACTTTAATCTTGTTAATCAGTCTATTGGTGAATCTTTACCAAAGTCTAACAGGAATTACGTATAAAAAAGAGCTTGGAAATGAGATATATAAAAGTATAGAAGAAGTAAGAACAAGAAATGAATCTATTTTGTTAACACTTGATGGATGTATAACATCACAAAGTATTACAAAGGAAGAGATATTAACATTATACAAGAACTATAATTTGATAAATATTGCAGAACTAAATTTATGGGAGAAATATTTAAAGAGTATAGAGGTGTCATTATTTAAGAAGGATAATAAGGTTGATTTAACAGAATCGAGTCAAAACGAAGTCTTTGCTAACATAGAAGAGTTAATATATAATCTATTGCTTAATTATATGTCAGATAATATGGATTCTATAAAGTTAGATGATAAACTATGTATGGATATTTCGGTTATGAAAGAAATATCTAATGAATTAAATAATTATATTAATAGCTTTATGGAAGAAAAATTAAGTAATTTAGAAAGCGAAGAAAAAGCGGAAAAGATGATTAGTAAAGGATATTGGATAGATATCTTAAAGGGAATAGAAGAGATAAACAGTAAGTATAAAAATTATATGTTTAAATTATAAAAATAGAGCTATTGAATTATCAATAGCTCTTATTATTTCTAGTGGTGACAACCGCCTCCACAAGAACCGCATCCACCTTCAACTTCTATAACTGGTTTTAAAGATAACCCTCTTCCACCATTTTCTTCTGAAGATAATAATTTAAATCCACCGAATTCATCGATTAATTTTGATTCAGCTATGAAAGTGATATCGTTCATAGTTTCTACTACGTCGTTTTCGTTAGCATCATCAACAGTTATGTTAAATGCTGGCCCACTACAACCAAAACCTGCTAAGTTAATTCTTATGCTGAATTTTTCTATTTCGTTATCTTGTAAAAATGATTTGAATTCGTTGTATGCTTCTTCGCTTATTATAAATTTGTTCATATTTATTCACCTCATATTATTTATATTCAAATTATATTTATAGTATACCATATTAGTCGGAAATGGCAAGAGGTTTTTTAGGTATATATTGTAAAATAATAACATCTTATAAAAGGGTTGAAATTTCTATAAATTGTAAATATAATATTTATTATGTTCGGCACAATATAAAGTGTATAATGGTATTGGGGATAAAGTTAAAGTATAAAAAATAGAAAGGGATTGTTAAGATTGAAGCCTTTTGATAGAGACTATGTCTTAAATAAAATAAAGGAATATAATAGAAAGATAAGACCTCGTAAAATTGGTGATTTTGAGATAAAGAAACTTGATGGATTGCAAGGGATCGTTCAAGGCTATTTATATGAGAAGAAGGATAGAATTAACTTAAGAATAGCTGAGTTAATTAATGAATATAATCATATCTGGATGAGATTAACACCGTTAGAAATAGAGGGGGCATATTTTGCTATAGAAAGAGCAAAGGGTAAAGTTGGAGTAGTAGGATTAGGACTTGGATATGTTGTTCAAGAGATGGCAAAGAAGGAAGACGTAGAAGAGATTATAGTTTACGAGGTTAGTAAGGATGTAATTGATTTATATAACTGTAATTTCAAAGAGAATTCTAAAATTAAAGTTATTAATATAGATGCCTTTAAGGCAGAAGCGGAAGAATTTGATTTTTTCTATGCAGATATATATGAATATAAACTAACTAGCCAGATCGTTAAAGATTATGAGGCATTTAATGAACTACACAAAATAGAGGAATATTCATTCTTTGGAATGGAACATTTTTTATTGAGTTGCAGTTATGAAGAAATAGTATGGGTGTATATACCGGAAAATTGGATGGAAATGGCTAGGGAAGCGTATGATGCATTAGAACAGTCAGATTTATTAAAATACTATAATCCATTAGATAAGGAAATAGTAAGTTCAGTATTACAAAAATTTAAAATAGTTCTCGATAAGATGTAGCGAAAGCTACATCTTTTTTTATATAGTTGTCATAAAGTAAGTTGAACTTATGAAAAAGTTGTTAAAAAATAATAATTTGTATTATTAAATTTCTTGAGGATTAGTATTAAATAGAGATAAACTTTATATATGGTTATATAATATCTTAAAGTAAGCATACTACTATATTATTGAGCAAATTTAATTAATAAAAGTTAAGTAATACTTTTATATTAAAAAAAATATTCTTTCACTAATATTTAAACTGTTAGTACATATTATTTAAATTTATAAAAATGAAAGTGAGAGAGTTATGTTTTTAAAAAATAATTATTTAATGGAAAATAAATATTATAAATTAAAAGTAAACCTTAGGATATTATATGTATTAAATTTATCTGATTTGTTCTTCACAAAAATTCTTTTAGCTATAGAACCTACAATGTTTAAAGAAGCTAATATTTTTTTAGCGCCAGTAATAGATGGAGCATTACCATACTTTTTAAAGATTATAGTTTGTGGTGGCGTCCTTTATTATTGGTATTTTAGAAGTAAGGAATCAAATGAGAAGGAAATGAAAATATCAATAATCGCAAGTAGAGGATTATTGATATTTTATACACTTATAAACTTATTACATTTATTTAATATTATTCTTATTCTTTGCTTAAAATAGTTGTTAAAAATAAAAATGAGCCGAAGTAGTATTACTTCAGCTCAGAAGATTATTATAAAATTATTTAACAACTATATTAACAAGTCTTCCTTTTATAACAATAACCTTAACTATATTTTTGCCTTCAGTAGCAGCAACTATAGCCTCATCAGCTAATGCAGCAGCCTTAATTCCTTCTTCATCTAAATCAGAGGCAACATTAATTCTGTTTTTTATCTTACCATTAACTTGGATGGCTATTTCTATTTCATCTTTAACAAGAGCTTTAGCATCATATATTGGCCAAGCTTCGTTAAATACTGAATATTTATCAGTTAATAATGACCATTGTTCTTCAGCAAAGTGAGGAGCGAATGGAGCTAAAATCTTAATGAAGTTTTCGCAAACAGTGTTTAAGAAGTCTAAGTTTTTAACTTCTTCCTTAGTATACTTAGATAAAGCGTTTATGAATTCCATCATTCTTGCTATAGCAGTATTGAATTGCATCTTATCAGCATCTTCAGTGACTCCCTTAATAGCGTTGTTTAACCAGAAGTTTAATTCTTTCTCAGCTTTATCCATTGTAGTTTTGTTGTTTTCTCCAGATTGTATAGCTTCTCTACACATATCAAGGTATCTTTCGATTCTATCAACAAATCTAGCTACTGACTTAATACCGTCATCACTCCAAGCCCCACCTTCTGTGTAAGCAAATCCAAACATTAGATACATTCTAAATACATCTGCACCATATTCTTTAATATAATCGTCTGGAGATATAGTATTTCCTTTAGATTTAGACATCTTTAATCCATCTGGTCCTAAGATAAGTCCTTGGTGAGTTAAGCTCTTGAATGGTTCATCAAAGCTTAAGTAACCCATATCTCTTAAAGCTTTAGTTATAAATCTTGCATATAATAAATGCATACAAGCATGCTCTGGTCCACCAACATATTTGTCAACTGGAAGCATCTTATCTACTAATTCTTTATCGAATGCTTTTTCAGTATTTTTATTATCTACATATCTCATTTGATACCAAGATGAACATACGAATGTATCTAAAGTATCAACTTCTCTCTTAGCAGGCTTACCACAGCAAGGGCAAGTTGTGTTTACAAACTCTTCACACTTAGCAAGTGGTGACTTACCATCTGGAGCAAATTCTACGTTGTAAGGTAATTGAACTGGAAGATCCTTTTCTGGAACTGGAACAGCACCACAATCTTCACAGTAGATTATTGGAATTGGTGCACCCCAATATCTTTGTCTTGAAACTAACCAGTCTCTTAATCTGTAATTAACTTTAGCAGTACCTAAGTTATTTTCAGCAAGTTTTGCAACTATAGCTTCTTTAGCTTCTTCAGTAGTTAAGCCATCAAATTCACCAGAGTTAACTAGTTTTCCATATTCACAGTATGGAAGTTCTATTTCTTCACCTTTTTTACTTACTATAACTCTCTCTATTGGTAAGTTGAATTTAGTAGCAAAAGCAAAGTCTCTTTCATCGTGAGCAGGAACAGCCATAACAGCACCAGTACCGTAAGTTGCAAGTACGTAGTCACCAACCCATATTGGAACCTCTTTACCATTTATAGGATTTATAGCATATGAGCCAGTGAATACACCAGTTTTTTCTCTTGATAGAGATTGTCTTTCTATATCAGATTGCTTTTTAGCTGCATCTTTATATTCTTCAACTGCATCTTTATTTTCAGCAGTAGTTAATTTGTCTACTAATTCATTTTCAGGAGCTAAAACAACATAAGTAACACCATTTAAAGTATCAACTCTAGTTGTGAATACATCAAAGCTAAGATCTGAATCCTTAACATTGAAAGTAACTTCAGCACCAGTAGATTTTCCAATCCAATGTTTTTGCATAGCAACTGTCTTTTCAGGCCAATCTAAAGTATCTAATTTTTCTAATAGCTCATCAGCATATTCAGTTATTTTGAAGAACCATTGAGTTAAGTCTTTCTTAGTAACTTCAGTTGAACATCTTTCACAAGCACCGTCAAGAACTTGCTCGTTAGCTAAAACTGTATTACAAGATGGACACCAGTTTACAGGAGCTTTCTTTCTGTAAGCTAATCCATTCTTTAATAATTGTAAGAATACCCATTGAGTCCATTTATAATATTCAGGAGTACAAGTTATAACTTCATTTTCCCAGTTAAACATTGCACCCATTGCTTTTAATTGTTCTTCCATAGTCTTGATATTCTTTTCAGTAGAATCCCAAGGATGGATACCTGTTTTAATTGCAAAGTTTTCAGCTGGTAATCCAAAGGCATCAAATCCCATTGGTTGGAATACGTTGTAGCCTTGCATCTTTTTTAATCTTGCCCATGAATCAACAGGTCCATAATTAAACCAGTGACCAGCATGTAATTGGCTTCCTGATGGATAAGAGAACATCTCTAAAACATAAAGCTTTTCACCTTCGTTATCAGGATTAAATTTATAAAGTTCTGTTTCTTCCCACTTATTTTGCCATTTTTTATCGATGGCAGTTCCGTAGTTACTCATATTTAAAACCTCCTAAAACTAGTTAATAGTTAATAATTAATAGATAATAGTTAGTGTAAAAAGATCAGTAAAGCTGACTTTTAAGATTATAATTTTAAAAACTGCATGGCAGTTTTATCAATAATTTTTAACTCTTAACTGTTAATTGTTAATTAAAATAAAAAAAGCCCTCATCTCAATTAAGAGACGAAAGGCATTGTTTCGCGGTACCACTCTTATTAAAACAATTAATAATTAGAAATGTATAATGAAAAATTAAGGAAGAAATTCTTTTGAGAATTTCTGAAAGATAATTTAAAAAACTCTTTAGAGTTTTATCATTAATTCAAAATTTTTCATTTTTAATTAATAATTAAAAAAAGTTTTCACTTAAATCCATAACGGGGACTCCGTACTTGCTTTTGACAAGTAAGCTCCAAGGCAAGTTCCTATACATTCATCACTATCTTACACCAACCGATAGCTCTCTTAAGATTAAATTATACAGTACTACTCCTTATCTTTGCATATACTATTATATATTTTTAATATTACTTTCATAAATTATATATCATATATTATATTATAGTCAAGGAAATGTGATAACTTATAGGATGGATCGTGGAATAAATTACCATATAATAAACTTATTGATATTAAAATAAAAACTTATATAATAGAAAATGTTTTGTAAAAATTTTATTAACAAAATAGGAGGTGAAAAGATGAGTTGTTTAGGAAATATAATATGGATGATATTTGGTGGATTATTTGGGGCGATAGGATGGATATTCACAGGGATATTGTGGTGTATAACTATAGTTGGAATACCGGTAGGTAAGCAATGCTTCAAAATGGCTAAGTTACAATTTGCGCCTTTTGGAAAGGAAGTTATAACAGTAAGCGACAGTGGGACCAGCCTTGTTTTAAATATACTTTGGTTAATATTTGGTGGATTTGAGTTATGTATAGCAAATCTTATAAGTGCACTACTTTTATGTATAACAATAGTTGGAATACCATTCGCGGCACAGAGTTTAAAGTTAGCTAAACTATCATTAATGCCATTTGGAAAAGAAGTTAGATAGGTATATTAACATTAGTATTTGCAAATACTAATCTTAAATAATTTTGTACAAAGGAAGAGGAGATACTATGGCAATTTTAAATAGTATATTAGGAATTATTTTTATTTTTTTAGTAGCTTTCTTATTATCTAATAATAAGAAAAAAATTAATTGGAGAACTGTTATAATAGGTTTTTTAATACAATTTGGATTTGCTGTTATAGCACTAAAATGGAGTGTTGGTAAATACGTTTTAGGAAAAGTTGCATTAGGAGTTCAATCAGTAATAAATTATGCTAATGAAGGTGTAAGTTTTATTTTTGGTTCATTATCTAAAGATGGTAGTATATTTGCTGTTAATGTATTATCTGTAATTATTTTTATATCAGCAATAGTTTCTATATTATATTATTTGGGAGTTATGCAATTCGTTATAAAAATAATTGGAGGTGGATTAGCAAAACTTCTAGGAACATCAAAACTAGAAACAATATCTGCTTCAGCTAATATATTTTTAGGGCAAACAGAGGCACCACTTTTAATAAAACCATATGTTGGAAAATTAACTGAGTCAGAGCTTTTTACAGTAATGGTCGGAGGCCTTGCATCAGTATCAGGATCTATATTAGTTGGATATTCATTACTTGGGATTCCTATAGAGTATCTTGTATCTGCAAGCTTTATGGCTGCTCCAGCAGGGCTAGTAATATCAAAAATAATACTACCAGAAATTAAAGAAGCAGAAGTAAATAATGAAATAGAGATGGTAAAAGATGATTCTGCTAATGTTGTTGATGCTGCAGCAAAAGGAGCTATAGATGGATTAGGGTTAGTACTTAATATAGCTGCAATTCTTTTAGCATTTGTAGCATTAATAGCTTTAGTAAATGGACTAATTGGATGGATTGGAGGCTGGTTTGGTTTTGCAGACTTAAGCTTGCAAACTATATTAGGATATATATTCTCACCAGTGGCAGCTGTAATTGGGGTACCTTGGAATGAGGCTGTAACTGCGGGTTCATTAATAGGTCAAAAAGTAATATTAAATGAATTTGTAGCATTTACTAGTTTGTCACCATTAATGGGAACTCTATCAGCTAAAACAGTAGCCATAGTTACATTCTCACTATGTGGGTTTGCTAACATTTCATCAATAGCGATACTTATTGGTGGAATTGGGGGCATGGCTCCAAATAGAAAACATGATATTGCACGTTTAGGATGGAAGGCTGTAGCAGCAGGTACGCTTTGTAATCTTTTAAGTGCAACAATAGCAGGATTATTAATAAGCATATAGAATTAAACTTTGGTGAAGAGAAATGTTATATATATTTAAAGGCAATGCTTTCTAAAGTTAAAAAAATTTGATATTAAATATAAAAAAGTTCAGCAATTGCTGGACTTTTTGTTTTGAAAAAATTAGTTGTGAAGCGAATCCGTAACTTTTAAGAAAAACGTAATATTTATAAAAGCCTTTTGTAAAACTTATGAAGTAGTATATAAATATAGGATTGAGAAAAACGTGTTATAATTACTAGTGGAAACATCTCATTCATATTTCATGAGATGTAAGTTTAATTAACTAAATATAAAATTTAGAATTTCACTTAAGGGGTTGAATTAAATTGGTAAAAAGTAATGTTTTAGTAGTTGATGATGATAAGGAGATTGTTGATGCAATTGATATATATTTAAGAAATGAAGGTATTAATGTAATTAAGGCATATGATGGAATTCAAGCTATAGAAGCTTTAATGGAAAATGAAGTACATCTAATTTTGATGGATATAATGATGCCTAAGATGGATGGACTTAGAACAACTATGAAGATAAGAGAAGAGAAGAATATTCCTATTATATTAATATCGGCAAAGTCAGAGGATACAGATAAAATATTAGGGCTAAATATGGGGGCAGATGATTATATAACTAAGCCTTTTAATCCATTAGAAATGATAGCTAGAGTTAAATCACAGCTTAGAAGATATACTATGCTTGGAAATTTTGGAGTATCACAACAAAAGGAAGAGTCTAATTCAATAATTGGTAGTGGAGGTTTGTCGCTGAATCTTGATACTAAAGAAGTAATAGTAGATGGAGAGGTAATTAAAGTTACAGCTACGGAGTTTGGAATACTAGAACTGCTTTTAAGAAATCAGGGAAGAGTATTTTCAATAGATGAAATATATGAAAAGGTATGGAAGGAACCAAGCTACAATGCTGAAAATACAGTAGCGGTTCATATTAGAAGAATTAGAGAAAAAATTGAGATTAATCCTAAAGATCCAAAATATTTAAAGGTGGTGTGGGGAATTGGATACAAAATTGAAAAGTATTAAAAGCAAGTACTCAAGTTTTATAATATATATATTAATCTTTATATTAGTATCAACAATAATTTTATCAGTATTTGATATTAAGGATAACTTAAAATATATATCTCCAAAGGATAAATTTTTAAGAACAGATATGTATAATGAAATAGATAGTTACGTTCGAAGTGCTATTGACTACGCATTATATTATAAGTCAGAAGACTATATTAAGAATGTAAATAATATAACGGCAAATGATATGGATATATGTAGAGCTGAGATTGAAGAGAAGATTAATAGTGAGATTGATGATGCTATTAACAATTTATATAACAGCAACAGTTTCAATGACTTAGAATATGATGCTAGAGAAAAAAGGTTAGAAGAGGAAGAACAAAAAGTTAGAGAGAAATACAATCTTACTGAAGAAGAGTTTACAGCATATATAATAGAAAGAAAAATTAATAGTTATAATAATTTAAGTAATGAGTTAAGTTCTTATAAAAATCTTAATTTTAGCGCTTATGATGAAACTACTAAGAAGTGGATTATTAATGAACAAAATGATATTGGAAGTCTAAAGGCTAATGGTAGATTTTTTGAAACTGTAAATATTTCGCCAAATGGGAATGTAACAGTTGATATGTTTGTAGAAGGAAAAGCAGTTAAAGAAAAAGATTTATATAATTATTATTCATATGAATATAAATATTACGATACTGAAACAGAAGTAAGCACTAGCTATAATTATATAAATAATACAGCAAAAAATCATGATATTACAATATATGTATGGATGCCGAAGCAGATTGTTAAAGGTGATTCAATATATAGTGTGTGGAATGATTTAATAAGTAACAGAAATAGACTTTTAGGAAATATGTTAATATTAAGTATTGCATTATTAATGAGTGCAGTAATATTAAATATATTAAAAAAGAAGAAACTTGATAGTTTATATATAAATAATATTTTAAGTAAGATAAAAAAATATCCGATAGAATATAAGGTTGGAGCGGGAATATTATCATGGCTAGTTTGGTTAGTGAGTAGACATGGATATTATTATAGCGGATATATTTCAAGATTAACAGTTAGAGGAATTATATCTATGTCAATTCTTTTGGCTATATGGTATCTGATATTTAAAGACTTATATTCAAACTATAAAGATGGAACTTTATTAAAAAATAATATCAGTAAAAAGTTATGGGATAACCTTCAAGTATTAATGAAAAATGGATCAATATTTAGAAGTATTTTATTAATGTTTTTAATATATGGAGCTATAGGTGGAATATTATTATTTATGGCAGCAGTATTCTGGGACTTGTTTTGGATATTCTTTATTGCAGGAATAATACTTACAATAGTATTTATTGTAGTAGGGCTTAAAAAGTTAGCATATTTAGAAAAGATAATGGATGGAGCTAAAGATGGGGCTGAAGGAAGATTAACTTATAAGATTGAAGAAAAAGGTCAAGGAAGATTTACAGACTTAGCTCATAATATCAATAATATGAAAGAAGGCTTAAGAGAATCTATTCAGAAGGAAGTTAAAAGTGAAAGAATGAAGACAGAGCTTATAACAAACGTATCTCATGATTTAAAGACACCATTAACTTCAATAATAAATTATATTGATCTTTTAAAGAGAGAAAATATAGAGCCGGAAGAGGCGAGGGATTACATTAATGTACTTGATAATAAGGCGCAGAGATTAAAAGTGTTAATTGAAGATTTATTTGAAGCATCAAAAGCTGCTAGTGGAGCAATGGAATTAAATGTTGAAAAAATTGAAATAGTTCAATTGCTTAAACAAGTACTAGGTGAGAATGATGAGAGAATAAGTCAGAATGGATTGAACTTAAAAGTAAATACTCCAGAAGAAAAGATATATATTAAAGGTGATGGAAAGAGGTTATATAGAGTTTTTGAAAATTTAATTTCAAATGTTATAAAATACTCACTTACTAACACTAGAGTATATATAGATGTTATTAAAGAAGATGAAAATGTAAAAATAGTAATGAAAAATATTGCTGCCTATGAATTAAACTTTGATGTTAATGAGATAACAGAAAGATTTAAGAGAGCAGATGAAGCGCGTACTAGCGAAGGTTCAGGATTAGGGCTTGCTATAGCAAAGAGTATAGTAGAGCTTCATGGAGGAAATTTTGAGATAGAGATAGACGGAGATTTATTTAAATCAATAATAGTATTGAAATGTGATTAAAGTGTGATACTACAAAAAGTCAGTTAAAAAAACACAAGCTTATTATTAAGTAATAATTACTATTAGATAATAAAAGAGTAAAAATATAAATAAAATACTACTAGTAAATTACTAGTAGTATTTTATTTTGAGTAAATGATAATATTATCATTTGATAAGAAATGTCAAAGAAGAAATATGTAAAGTAAGTTATATCAATAATTGATACTTGTTATCAATTAGAAGAAAAATGAAAAAATAATAAAAAAATTTTAAAAAAAGGCTTGCAATTAATAATAATTATTATATAATAATAAATGTAAGGTGCATTAAGCACTGCAGATTAAAACTATAAGATAAAGAGTATAAGATATTAGAAATATATAAATAAATGTTTGAATCAATAGGAGGATTTAATTATGAAGAAGTTTGTATGTACAGTATGTGGATATGTTCATGAAGGAGAAGTTGCACCAGAAGTATGTCCATTATGTGGTGTTGGAGCTGATAAATTTAAAGTTCAAGAAGGAAACTTAATGTGGGCTTGTGAGCACGAAGTAGGAGTTGCACAAGGATCACCAGAAGATATAATGGCTGACTTAAGAGCTAACTTTGAAGGAGAATGTTGTGAAGTAGGAATGTATTTAGCAATGTCAAGAGTAGCACATAGAGAAGGTTACCCAGAAATCGGTCTTTACTGGGAAAAAGCAGCTTTAGAAGAAGCAGAACATGCAGCTAAGTTTGCTGAATTATTAGGAGAAGTTGTTACAAGCTCAACTAAGAAGAACTTAGAATTAAGAATCGCTGCAGAAAACGGAGCTACTGAAGGTAAATTCGATTTAGCTAAGAGAGCTAAGATTGCTAACTTAGATGCTATCCATGACACAGTTCATGAAATGGCTAAAGATGAAGCTAGACACGGAAAAGCTTTCGAAGGTTTATTAAACAGATACTTCGGATAAG
>LM994670.1:3342891-3343918 GCA_000753455.2 Clostridium jeddahitimonense | reverse complement strand
AGAGAAGGTTACCCAGAAATCGGTCTTTACTGGGAAAAAGCAGCTTTAGAAGAAGCAGAACATGCAGCTAAGTTTGCTGAATTATTAGGAGAAGTTGTTACAAGCTCAACTAAGAAGAACTTAGAATTAAGAATCGCTGCAGAAAATGGAGCTACTGAAGGTAAATTCGATTTAGCTAAGAGAGCTAAGATTGCTAACTTAGATGCTATCCATGACACAGTTCATGAAATGGCTAAAGATGAAGCTAGACACGGAAAAGCTTTCGAAGGTTTATTAAACAGATACTTCGGATAAGGGATATTCCAAAGTTAAATTTGGATAATGGAACTTATTTCTACGAATGTATATGAGTAACGAGTTTTACTTGGATCATTTGTGATAATATTGAAAATTGACCGATAGAATATTTACTTTGTTAAATTATGCTATATAATAAAGATATAGAAAAATATATTTAATTGTTGAAAAATGGAGGAGTTAATTATGAAGAAATTTGTATGTACAGTATGTGGATATGTTCATGAAGGAGAAGCTGCACCAGCAGAATGTCCAGTATGTCACGTTGGAGCTGATAAATTCAAAGAACAAGGTGAAGGATTAAACTGGGCTTGTGAGCACGAAGTAGGAGTTGCACAAGGATCACCAGAAGATATAATGGCTGACTTAAGAGCTAACTTTGAAGGAGAATGTTGTGAAGTAGGAATGTACTTAGCAATGTCAAGAGTAGCACACAGAGAAGGTTACCCAGAAATCGGTCTTTACTGGGAAAAAGCAGCTTTAGAAGAAGCAGAACATGCAGCTAAGTTTGCTGAATTATTAGGAGAAGTTGTTACAAGCTCAACTAAGAAGAACTTAGAATTAAGAATCGCTGCAGAAAACGGAGCTACTGAAGGTAAATTCGATTTAGCTAAGAGAGCTAAGATTGCTAACTTAGATGCTATCCATGACACAGTTCATGAAATGGCTAAAGATGAAGCTAGACACGGAAAAGCTTTCGAAGGTTTATTAAACAGATACTTCGGATAAG
>LM994670.1:2859652-3341595 GCA_000753455.2 Clostridium jeddahitimonense | reverse complement strand
AGAGAAGGTTACCCAGAAATCGGTCTTTACTGGGAAAAAGCAGCTTTAGAAGAAGCAGAACATGCAGCTAAGTTTGCTGAATTATTAGGAGAAGTTGTTACAAGCTCAACTAAGAAGAACTTAGAATTAAGAATCGCTGCAGAAAATGGAGCTACTGAAGGTAAATTCGATTTAGCTAAGAGAGCTAAGATTGCTAACTTAGATGCTATCCATGACACAGTTCATGAAATGGCTAAAGATGAAGCTAGACACGGAAAAGCTTTCGAAGGTTTATTAAACAGATACTTCGGATAAGAGAGATTCCAAATTTAAATTTGGATAATCGAACTTACACCTACGAGTGTGTACAAGTAGTGTGTTTCATTTAAAATGAAATCTAATAATATATACAAAACAAAACCTATCATAAAAATAGAAAACAAAAACTAGAAGATGAGAGTCTTCTAGTTTTTTTTATTTCAAGTATTATTTTATTTTTAACAATATTTAAATGTGATGTAAATTCGTAAGATAATAAAAATTAAAATGTAAAATGTTTTCACAAACAATATAAAGAAAAAAATGGATTATATAGAAAAAAATAGTTGAATATGATTGTTAAATATAATACTATATTACAGAACAAGTTTTAGAACATGTTCTATATTAGAGGGGGGACTACTGATGAAAAGAAAAAAATTAAGCACTGTAATTATTAGTGCACTAATGACTTTAACTATTGCTACAAGTTTAGTTGGTTGTGGAGAAAAATCAACTGCAGATGATTCTGCTATTACTTTTAAGGCGGGTACTTATGAAGCCACAGCTAAAGGGCATAATGCAGATCTAAAATTATCTGTTACTGTTGATGAGACATCTATTAAGGAGATAAATATTCTAGAACATAATGAATCTCCAGGAATTTCAGATCCAGCATTTGATAAAGTTCCAAGTGAAATAATTGATACTCAAAGTGTAAACGTAGATACTATTTCAGGAGCTACAGTTTCAAGTATGGCTATAATAACAGCTGTAACAGAAGCTCTTAAGCAATCAGGAGTAGATATAGATGCTTTAAATAAAAGAGCAGAGAGTAATGAAGTTGCAGTAGAAGATATTGAAAAGACTACTGATGTTCTTGTGATTGGTGCGGGGGGAGCTGGTATGGCTGCTGCAGTTACAGCACATCAAAATGGAGCAGAAGTATTAATAATTGAAAAAATGGGTAAGGTTGGAGGAAATACAATGATTTCAGGTACTGCGTATAATGCTGCAGACCCAATCAGACAATCAGCTCAAGGTATAGAGGATTCACCAGAAAAACATTATGAGCAAACTTTATCTGGAGGAGATAATTTAGGAAATCCAGAGTTAGTAAAGGTTCTTACTGATAATGCTTATTCAGGTATTGAATGGCTTGAAAGCTTAGGAATGCAATTTAAAGATGAAGTATTTACTGTTTTAGGTGGTTTATGGCCAAGAGCTCATAAACCAGTTTTACCATTAGGTACAGGGTACTTTGAACAAGCATATATGCCATATTTAGAAGATAATAATGTTGAAGTTATGTTAGAAACTAAAGCTACTGAGCTTATTGTAGAAGATGGAAAAGTAGTTGGTGTTATAGCTGAAGGGTCTAAAGGTAATAAAGTAACTATAAAAGCAAATAACGGTGTAATATTAGCTACTGGTGGATTTGGTGCTAATGTTGAAATGAGACAAGAATACGATGGGATTTGGGGAACTTTAGATAATTCAATAGGAACTACAAATCATCCAGGAGCTACTGGGGACGGTGTTGTTATGGCTGAAGATATAGGAGCAGAATTAGTAGGGATGGATAAGATTCAATTATTACCAATGGGTGATCCTGAAACAGGAAGCCTTACAGGTAATATAGAACAAGGTGTTGAAGATCGTATCTTTATAAATAAAGAAGGTAACAGATTTGTTGATGAAGGTGAACGTAGAGACGTTATGACTAAAGCTTTATTTGAACAAACTGATGACTTTATGTGGATAGTTGTTGATCAACATTCATATCCAACAGGAGATACTAAAAATAACTTCAATGAAACTATAGACGAGTTAGTTGAAGCAGGAAGAGCTTATAAAGCAGATACTTTAGAAGAGTTAGCTGAAATGATGGGTGTAGATAAAGATAATTTTATAAATGCTGTTAATAAATTTAACGAAGCTGTTGATGGTGCTGAAGATGAGTTTGGCAGAACATTATTTGCTAATAAAATAGATACTGCACCATTCTATGCAGCATCTAGAAAACCAACAGTTCACCATACAATGGGTGGAGTTAAGATTAATACTAACGCTGAAGTAGTTAATACAGATGGAAATGTTATATCAGGATTATTTGCTGCTGGAGAAGTAACTGGAGGAATCCATGGGTCAAATAGATTAGGTGGTAATGCGCTTGCAGATATAACTGTATTCGGAAGAATAGCAGGAGAAAATGCTGCTAAAGCAAAATAATAAGTTTATAAGCAAATAATAATTAATCCCCTAAAATTGATTATTATTATAGAGACCATAGAAGGTTACTTCTATGGTCTAATTTATTATTAAGAGAAAGAGAAAGAGAAAGTGGTACTTATAGATGCCTTATGTTAAAATAGTATAAAATATTAAATTGAATATAATAGCATTTTAGGAGTAAGGATATGAGTAAAACCACTAAAAAGCAAATTGAAAAAAGAAATGAAATAATAGAAGCTGCAAAAAGAATTATGGATGAAGTAGGGTTTGAGAATGTTACTGTGAGATCAATTTGTAAGGCAGCTAATATTTCCATAGGAACTTTTTATCATTACTTTAATGACAAGGGAGATATAATAATTCAGTTATATACAAGTGTTGATGAATATCTTAAAGAAATAGAAAAAGAGAAGTTAAGTGATGAAGATGAATTAAAAAATATAATTACACTCTCAGAGGAATATGGTAAGTTTGTATCAGATAGTGGATTAATTATAGCTAAACAAATATTTTCAGCATCCATTAATACTGAATCTAATCAGATATATAGATCCAAGGAAAGAGATATAAATAGGATTATTGTTGATATAGTAAAAAGAGCTGAGGATAAAAAGCAAATTAATTCTAAATTTGGTGTAGACGAGATTTCTAATATGATACTAATTAATATTAGGGGAATTGTTTTTGATTGGTGTAAATTTCATGGACAATATGACTTAGCTACACAAATGAAGAATAATATAAGTATATTTGTTAATGGTATTAAATAGATAACAATATATACTAATTTGAAGTAGGGATACTTTTTAGTATCAAAATCCAAGATAACATATAATATTGATTATATAAGCATAACAAGGGAGTTGGTGAAGGAGTGGGAGCGTACATATTTTTTGTTGCATTAATATTTCTTATAAATATTATATTAGTTTTTTCTTTGATATTTATTGAGAGGAAAGAGCCTGATACAACATGGGCATGGTTATTAATATTATTGATACTTCCAGGTATAGGCTTCGTAATATATTTAACGCTAGGACAGAACTTAAGTAGACAAAAATTATTTAGGGAAAAAAAGATAATAGATAAAGTTAAGACGAAGGTGGTAAAAGAAAAACACGAATCCTCTAAAAAGGATGATAAAAAATTTATAGATAATTATAAGAGCTTAATACTTATGAATTATAATCATTCAGGATCAATATTTACTAATGGAAATGATGTTAAAACATATATAAACGGAGAGGATAAATTTAGAGATTTATTTAATGACATAAGAGAAGCTAAAAAATTTATACATATAGAGTACTACATTTTTAGATTTGATGATTTAGGAAAAGCTTTAATAAATGAATTAAAGTTAAAGGTTGAAGAAGGTGTAGAAGTAAGATTTTTAGTTGATGGAATGGGATCTAAAAGCCTTAAGAAAAAAGAAATAAGGTATATTGAAAGTATAGGAATAAAGTTTTCAGTATTTTTCCCTGGGATTTTACCTCACATAAATACTCGTATAAACTATAGAAACCATAGAAAGATAGTTGTAATAGATGGTGAAATAGGTTATGTTGGTGGGTTTAATGTAGGAAATGAGTATGTAAATAGAGGAAAGCAGTTTGAGTTTTGGAGAGATACCCATATAAGAGTCCAAGGTGAGGCTGTAAATGAATTAAATAAGAGATTTCTCTTAGATTGGGATTATGCAGCAGAAGAGAATATTAATGATATGACTGAGTTTTTCCCAGAGCATGCTATTCATGGTGATGTAGGAATGCAAATAGTATCTTCAGGACCAGACCATATGGAAGAGTATATAAAAAATGCATATATGAAAATTATTAATGATGCTAAAGATTATGTATATATTCAAACTCCATATTTAGTTCCAGATGGTCCAGTTATAGAGGCTTTAAAAATATGTGCATTATCTGGAGTTGATGTAAGGATAATGGTTCCAGGAAAACCAGATCACTTTTTTATGGAGTGGATGTTAAGTGCTAATATTGGGTTGTTAATTGATTATGGAATTAAGTTTTATAGATATCAAAAAGGATTTATACATGCAAAAACTATAGTATCAGATGGAAAGGTATGTAGTATTGGCACAGCTAATCTAGATATAAGAAGCTTTAAATTAAACTTTGAAGTGAATGCTATTATGTACAATGAGCAAATATCAAAAGAACAAGAAAATATATTCTATAAAGATCAAGAAAAATGTAAACTTGTAACAAAGCATGAATATAATAATAGAAGTAGATCACTTAGAATTAAAGAGTCATTAATAAGGTTAATTGCACCGATTTTATAAAATGTCTGTTGACAATATGGTTAAAATTGGTATAATTAACACAAGAGAAAAACATTAAAAGGAATCTCATTACTCGCTGTGTTCACATGAGTGCACTTATAGTTTAACTTCAATTAACAAAATCCTAGATTTTGAATTTCACTTAAAGAGGTATTATTATGAAAGGGTTAAGAAAAGAATTATTTGCAAAATTATATAGCTATTTTTACTTTTTTATGTTCTGGGGCTTTTATTTTAGCGCTGGCTATTTCTTTTGCACAAATAAATATAATTCTATCTTAATGGGAGTATAATAATAGTACACAATTTTTATAAGTTTATATAAATAAGTGTTAATAATTTTGTTATAAAAAGAGAACTCATTAAGAGTTCTCTTTTTTATTTAAAAAAGGGGGCAATTAAAAATGGTAGTAATTTTAAAACCAAAAACAAGCACAGAGGAAATTAATAAATTAACTAGGGACCTAGAGTCAAAAGGAGTTACAGTTAATCCTGTAATCGGAACAGAACTTATCATTTTAGGATTAGTAGGAGATACAAGTAAGCTAGATCCATGTTATATTGAGGCTAATCCTTATGTAGAAAGGGTAATGCATGTTCAAGAGCCTTTCAAGAAAGCGAATAGAATGTTCCATCCAGAAGATAGTATTATAGATGTAAATGGAAATACTATTGGTGGAAGAAAAATTTCTGTAATAGCAGGACCTTGTTCAGTAGAGACTGAAGAGCAAATAATAACTGTGGCGAAAGATGTTAAGAAATATGGGGCAAGTTTCTTAAGAGGGGGAGCCTTCAAGCCAAGGACTTCACCTTATAGTTTCCAAGGTTTAAAATATGATGGATTAGAATTATTAAAGATAGCGAGGGAACAAACAGGGTTACCTATAGTTACAGAGATAATGTCACCTTATGATATAGAGGTATTTAATGAAAATGTAGATGTTATTCAAGTTGGAGCAAGAAATATGCAAAATTTCGACCTATTAAAGGAACTTGGTAAAACAAATAAAACAATACTTTTAAAGAGAGGGCTATCAGCTACAATAGAAGAGTTACTTATGAGTGCTGAATATATAATGGCTGGTGGCAATGAAAATGTAATTCTTTGTGAAAGAGGGATAAGAACATTCGAAACCTACACTAGAAATACTTTAGACTTAAGTGCTATACCTGCAATTAAAAAGTTAAGCCATTTACCTGTAATAGTAGATCCTAGTCATGCGGCAGGAAAATGGTGGATGGTTGAACCTTTAGCAAAAGCTGCAGTTGCAGTAGGTGCAGATGGGCTTATAATAGAAGTACACAATGATCCACAAAAGGCATGGTGTGATGGACAACAATCAATTAAGCCAGAATTATTCAGCAATATTATGGATGACTTAAGAATTATTGCTGAAGCAGTTGGAAGAGAGATTTAGGAGGAACAAAATGGAGTTAGTTGTTGATTTAGGTGAGAGAAGTTATCCCATTATAATAGAGGATGGATTATTAGATAGAGTTGATGTTGAGATAAAGAAGGTTTTCAATGGTAATAAGATATTTATATTAACTGATGAGAATGTAAATAAGTATTATGGAGATGCTATTGAGTCAAAGCTTAAAGATGTTAAATATGAAGTAAGAAAATATGTTTTACCTGCAGGGGAGGGAACTAAGAGCTTCTTTACTTTACCAAAAGTTTATAATGAATTATTAGATTTTAATCTTACTAGAAGTGATTTAATAATTACTTTAGGTGGAGGAGTGATTGGAGACCTTGGAGGCTTTGTTGCATCAACTTATCTTAGAGGAGTTAGCTTTGTTCAAATACCAACATCTCTTTTAGCTCAAGTTGATAGCAGCGTTGGTGGTAAGGTAGCTGTTGACTTAGAAAAAGGAAAAAATCTTGTAGGTAGCTTTTATCACCCTAAATCAGTACTAGTAGATCCATTAGTGTTAAGAACATTAGATAAGAGATTTTTAGTTGATGGAATGGCAGAAGTTATTAAGTATGGATGTATAAAAGATAAAGAACTTTTTAAATATCTTGAAAATATTCATGATTATAATGAATTAATCAACAATATTGGAACTATTATCCACAGGTGTTGTGATATAAAAAGGGAAGTTGTGGAAAATGATGAGAGAGATACTGGTGAAAGGATGTTATTAAACTTTGGCCATACCATAGGCCATGCAATAGAGCAATATTATAATTATTCTAAATACACTCATGGAGAAGCTGTGGCCATAGGAATGTATAATATTTCTCTTGTAAGTGAAGTGCATGGTATAACAAAAGTAGGAACAAGTGAAAAAATAAAGAGAATTTTAGAGAAGTATGAGCTTCCATATAAGCTAGATATTAATATAGAAGATATTTTAGATACCATGAACTTAGATAAAAAGAAGTTAGGTAAAAAGTTAAACTTAATTACTTTAAAGGAAATAGGGATGTCTGAAATTTATAAAACTACAAATGAGTTTTTCAAAAAGTAAAGGTGAGGTACTATGGCAGATTTAAAAGTATATCCATCAAAGTTAGAGGGAAGTGTAAAAGTACCTCCTTCTAAGAGTATGGCTCATAGAGCAATAATTTGTGCAAGTCTTAGTGATGGGAAAAGTAAAATTGACAATATAGATTATTCAGATGATATTATTGCAACTATAGAGGGAATGAGATCTTTAGGGGCTAATATAATTCAAGATGATGATAGATTAGAGATAGATGGGATATATTCATCTACTGTAGGAAAAAGAGAAGAAAGAGTTATAGATTGTAATGAATCAGGGTCTACATTAAGGTTTTTAGTTCCTATATCTTTATTGGTTCCAGGTAAAAGTAAATTTATGGGAAGAGGTAATTTAGGAAAGAGGCCTTTAAACACTTATTATGAAATATTTGATAAGCAAGGTATTAAATACTCTTACGAAGAAGAAAATCTTAATCTTAATATAGAAGGAAGCTTAAAAGGTGGAGAGTTTTATGTAAAAGGAAATATAAGCTCACAATTTATCACTGGCTTACTATTTACACTTCCTTTATTAAAAGAAGATTCTAAGATTATTATAACTACAGATATGGAATCTAAAGGCTATATTGATTTAACATTATCAGCTATGAAAGGTTTTGGAGTAAATATAATTAATAATAATTATAAGGAGTTTATTATTAAAGGAAATCAAAAATATATTTCTAGAAAATATAGAGTTGAAGGAGACTATTCTCAGGGATCATTTTTCTTATGTGCAAATGCTTTAGGAAATAATATTGAAGTACAAGACTTATCGTTAAACTCACTTCAAGGAGATAAAGAAGTAGTAGATATATTAGAGAGAATGGGAGTTAAATTTATAAACTCTGAAAATGGTATTAAAAATGAAGTTAGTAATATAATAAATTCTACAATAATAGATGGCTCTCAATGTCCAGATATCATACCAGTACTTGCGGCAACAGCTTCTTTAGCTAAAGGTAGAACTGATATAATAAATGCTGGAAGACTTAGAATTAAAGAGTGTGATAGATTAGCTGCTGTAAATAGTGAGTTATCAAAGCTTGGTGTAAATATAATAGAAAAAGAAGATGGATTAATTATAGATGGAATTGATAGCTTAGAAGGTGGAATAGAAGTTTGGAGTCATAAGGATCATAGGATTGCAATGACATTAGCAATAGTTGCTACTAGATGTAAAAATCCTATAATTATAAAAGACTATGAATGTATAGCTAAATCTTATCCAAAGTTTTTTGAAGACTATAAGATGTTAGGAGGTAAAGTAGATGAGTGGAATGTGGGGAAATAAAATAAAGGTATCTATCTTTGGAGAATCTCATGGAAATGCTATAGGGATAAATATTGATGGATTGCCTAGTGGATTACAGTTAAATTTAGAGGATATAGCTTATGAAATGAGAAGAAGAGCTCCAGGCAAAAGTCCATTATCTACTGCAAGAAGTGAAGAGGATATTCCAGAAATATTAAGTGGATATTTCAATGGAAAAACTACAGGTACACCTCTTTGTGCAATTATAAGAAATACTAACACAAGATCAAAGGATTATAGTCTTTTGAAAGATGTAATGAGACCAGGTCATGCAGATTATAGTGGAAATATAAGATATAATGGCTTTAATGATTATAGAGGTGGAGGACATTTTTCAGGAAGAATAACAGCACCATTAGTTTTTGCAGGTGCTGTATGTAAACAAATATTAAAAGAAAAAGGGATAATAGTAGCTGCTCATGTTAAGTCAATAAAGAATGTTAAAGATAAGAGTTTTCTTGATTCAACTTTAGATTTGAATTACTTAAATTCACTAAAAAGTTTTGAGTTGCCTTTAATAGATAAAAGTATTGAAGAAAATATGAGGAAAGAAATACTAGAAGCAAAAGAAGATATGGATTCAGTAGGAGGAACTATTGAATGTGGAGTATTTGGAATAAGTGCGGGTGTAGGAAATCCATTTTTTGATTCAGTAGAATCTACTTTAGCTCACCTTTTATTTTCAGTACCAGCAGTTAAAGGTGTTGAATTTGGAAGAGGATTTGAACTGACTAGTATGAGAGGATCAGAAGCAAATGATGAGATATATTATGATGATGGAGTAGTAAAGACTAAAACTAATAATAATGGTGGAATATTAGGGGGAATAACTAACGGTATGCCTATAATATTCACTACTGCAATAAAACCAACTTCATCAATTGGCAAGAAGCAAAATACAATTAATATAGGTAGTAAAGAAAATACTATACTAAAGGTTGAAGGAAGACATGATCCTTGTATAGTACAAAGGGCTATTCCGGTAATAGAGGCTGTTACAGCTATAGCAATTTGTGAGTTACTATCGTAAGGAGAAATATGCCTTCGCCAGAGAAATGTTAGCTACGCTAAGAGAAATATACACTGCGTGTAGAGAGATATACCTTAAGTGGAGAAATATTACTTTTAACTAAGAGAAATATGTGCTAGGGCGCATAGAAGTGTGAGGTGGAGATTATGGATCTTTCTGATTATAGGAAAGAAATTGATGAGATAGATGAGGAGATGACTAGGCTTTTTGAAAAGAGAATGGATGTAGCTGTTAAGGTTGCTGAATATAAGATTAATAATAAATTACCTATCTTTAATGGTGGGAGAGAAGCTGAAGTAATTCATAAGAATGTTAAAAGATTAAAAAACTCAAATTATGAATCATTAATAAGAAAGTATTTCAATCATTTAATGGAGTTAAGTAGAGCTCTTCAACAAAAAAGGTTTAATGAAATTAATAATTATTCTACAGAGTTAAGTGGAAGAATTAGAGATGGTAAATTAGGATTTCAAGGCTTAGAGGGTTCATTTAGTGAAGAGGCAATGATAAAGTACTTTGGAGGGAATAGGGAAACATCTCATTATGAAACCTTTGAAGATGTATTTGAAGCATTGAAGAAAAATGAAATAGATTATGGGATTTTACCAGTAGAAAATACTTCGACAGGAGCAATTACAGAAGTATATGACCTCATGAATAAATATGGCTTTTATATAGTTGGAGAAGAGTGTATTAAGATAAAGCAACATCTTATAGGGTTAGAAGGTGCGACCTTAGATAATATAAAGGAAGTTTATTCACATCCTCAGGGATTTCAGCAAAGTAGTGAATTTTTAAATGTCAATAAAGAATGGGTATGTATACCTTATTACAATACAGCTACAAGTGTAAAAAAGGTATATGATTTAAATGATGTAACTAAAGTAGCTATAGGTAGTGAAAGAGCGGCTAAGCTATATGGACTTAAAATATTAGTTCATAATATAAATAATCAATGTGAAAACCAAACAAGATTTTTAATTATAGGTAGAAATTTAGAAGTTAATGAAAATTGTGATAAAGTTAGTGTTATTTTTTCATTAGAAGATGAAGTTGGTACATTATATAGTCTTTTGAATCATTTTGCAGAAAATAATATAAACTTAAAAAAGATTGAATCAAGACCAATTAAAAACTCACCTTGGAAGTATTTGTTGTATGTAGATTTTGATGGAAACCTAAATAGCATTGAGGTAAAAAATGCGCTGAAATTAATCCAAAAAAATAGTGAGTATTTTAAGTTGCTTGGTAATTATAAAAAATTTAGCTGATTAGGAGTTAAGATAATGGAGTTTTTTGGGCTATTAGGAGAAAAATTAAGTCATAGTTTATCACCAGAAATACATGGAGTTATATTAAATAATATAGAGAAAGTTGGGGCATATAAACTATTTGAGATAGAAAGAGATAAATTAGGGGAATTTATTAGGGCTGTTAAACTTTTTAAGGTTAAGGGATTTAATGTTACTATACCTTATAAACAAGATATAATGAAATATTTAGATTTTATATCCGATGAAGCTAAGAGGATTGGGGCAGTTAATTCTGTAGTATTAAGAGATAATAAATTATATGGATATAATACAGATTATTTTGGGTTTGGAGCCACATTTGAAAGAGATAATATCACGTTTATAAACAAGGTTGCAGTAATATTAGGAACTGGGGGTGCTTGTAAGGCTGCATTCACATATATATTAGATAATGGAATAAAAGAATTATATTTAGTTAGTAGAAATCCTGAAGAGATTGATCTAAATATAAAAGATGATAGATTAAAGGTTATTAATTATGATAAATTAAAAGAAATTAAGGGAGATATTATTATTAATTCTACACCTGTTGGAATGTATCCAAATAATGATAAATGCCCAATAGATAAAGATATAATTGATAATTATGATATTGTTATGGATCTTATATATAATCCATTAGAAACTGAGCTTTTAAAGTATGCAAGAGAAAAAGAAAAGGTAACTTTAGATGGTCTTTATATGTTAGTAGCTCAAGCAGTAAAAGCTCAAGAGATATTTCAAGAAATAGATATTGATAATGAGATAATAGATAACATATACAAAAGTCTACAGGATAATTTTAAGTAATTGAGGGATTTATTATGGAATGTATGAGAAAGAATATTCTCTTAATAGGGATGATGGGGTGTGGGAAAACAACTTTAGGAAGAATATTAGCTAAAAAATTATCCTATGACTTTATTGATATGGATGATTATATTGAGGAGATAGCTAATGACTCTATTTCTAATTTATTTAAAGTAAGTGAAGGAAACTTTAGGAATTGGGAAACAGAAGCTTGCAGAAGATTAAGTAAGATAAATAAATCTGTTATATCAGCTGGTGGTGGAGTAATAAAGAAAAATATTAATATGAAGCTATTTAATGATAATAGTATAATAATTTTTATAGATAGGCCCATAGAGAATATTTTGGAAGATATAGATGTATCTAAAAGACCTTTACTGTCTAAAGGAAAAGAAGTATTATATAAGCTAAAAGAAGAAAGATATGATTTATATAATAATTACTGCCATTATAGAGTTGTTAATGATGGAAGCTTAGAAGAAGCTATAGATTCAATAATGAAGATAATTAATGAGAAATTCTAAATTATAAATTAAATAAAGTGTTATAGACTTTATTTAAGAAAGGAAGATTTTAAGTGAGGGTAATGGTTATAAATGGACCTAACTTAAATATGGTTGGTGTCCGTGAAAAAGGAATATATGGTACTAGAAGCTTTGAAGATATATGTAGTTATATAAAAGATGAAGCAAAGAAAAGAAATATACAAGTAGAGCTTTATCAAAGTAATATAGAAGGAGAGATAATAAACCAAATCCACAAATGCTATTATGAGAAGTTTGATGGAATTATTATAAATCCTGGAGCTTATACACATTATAGTTATGCGATACATGATGCAATAAAAAGTGTTAATATAAATACTGTAGAAGTTCATTTATCTAATATACATGCACGTGAAGAATTTAGACATAAATCTGTAACTGCAGCAGCATGTGTAGGACAAATATGCGGGTTAGGAGAAATCGGGTACATCTTAGCATTAGATGCATTAAAAGAGTTAGTAGTTAAGAAATAATAGTTAAGAGCTATTGTTGAAGTTACATGAAGAATTTCAACATATATTAGTATCTTTTAAGTAAACATAAAAAAAGGAGTGATAACATGATAGTTGTAATGAATCCAAAAGTAACAGATTCAGATATAGATATTGTAAGAAAAGAGTTAGAGAGTAAGGGGTTAAGCGTTCATTTATCACAAGGAAGTACTTATTGCATAATTGGAATTGTTGGAGATGCATCAAATATAGATCCAGACAAGTTATTAACTTTTGATGGAGTAGATAAGGTGTTAAAGGTACAGCATCCTTTTAAAAAAGCAAATAGATTATTTAAGCCAGAAGATTCTATTATTAAAGTTGAAAATACTTTAGTAGGAGGAAGTAATCTAGGTATTATGGCAGGACCATGTTCTGTAGAAAGTGAAGAGCAAATAATAGAAATTGCTAAAAAGGTTAAAGCCTCAGGAGCTAATTTCTTAAGAGGTGGAGCATTTAAGCCAAGAACTTCACCATATAGCTTCCAAGGATTAGAACTTGAAGGATTAAGATTATTAAAGTTAGCAAAAAAAGAAACTGGACTTCCTATAGTTACCGAAATAATGTCAACTGATTATATAGATGACTTTGTTAGAGAAGTGGATGTAATACAAGTTGGGGCAAGAAACATGCAAAACTTCGATTTGTTAAAGCAATTAGGAAAGACAGATAAGCCAATACTTTTAAAAAGAGGTTTATCAGCAACAATTGAAGAATGGCTAATGTCAGCTGAGTACATAATGGCTGGAGGAAATGAAAATATAATTCTTTGCGAAAGAGGAATAAGAACTTATGAAGGGTATACTAGAAATACACTAGATTTAAGTGCTGTTCCGGTAGTAAAGAGATTATCACACTTACCAATTATAGTAGATCCAAGCCATGCAGCTGGATACTGGTATTTAGTAGAGCCATTAGCAAAAGCTGCAATTGCAGCAGGTGCAGATGGACTTATGATAGAAGTTCATAACAATCCACAATGTGCATTAAGTGATGGACAACAATCTATAAAACCAGAATCATTTGATGAGCTTATGAAAAAAATTAAAGTGTTGGCAGAAATAGAAGGAAAAAATATTTAATTTGTTCACTAAGCTCACAAAGAGAAATATTGCCTTTGGCAAGAGAAATATGTAGCTAAATCTACGGAGGAATGTTTTGCTTACGCAAAAGAGAAATGTATGACTACATCATAGATAAAAATTTTCTCTTTGGAGATAAATAAATGCCTATGGTATATCTAGAATATCTGCCGTAGGCATATTTATCTTAACCAACGGTTAATATTTCTTTTCGACTAAGGTGAATATTTATCTTAGCGATAGCTAATATTTCTCTTATGAGCTTTGAGAGTAATATTAAGGGGGTATTTATGAATATTGTTATAATAGGGCTTGGTGTTATTGGGGGCGGATATGCTATGGCGCTAAGAGAAGCTGGTTATACAGAAGTTTATGGGGTGGATAGTAATATAACAACATTAGAAAAGGCCAAAGTCTTAGGGATAATTAAAGAAGGATGTCTTACTGGAGAAAGTGTTATTCCTAAAGCTGACCTAGTAATTCTAGCGGTTTATCCTGATTTGGTTAAAGAGTTTATTAGAAATAATATAAAATTATTTAAAGATGGATTAATTATTACAGATGTAACAGGAATTAAGGAACCTTTTATAGAAGAAGTAACAGAGATACTTCCTGAAAACATAGATTTTGTTTTTGGACATCCTATGGCAGGAAGAGAGAAAAAAGGAATAGATTATGCTACTAACACTGTATTTAAAGGAGCAAATTATCTTATAACTGTAACTCCTAAAAATAAAGAAGAAAATATTGAATTAATTCAAGAGTTAGCATATAAAATGGGATTTAAGAAGGTAAAGAAGATAAGTCCTAAATATCATGATGAGATGATTGCATTTACTAGTCAACTTCCTCATGCATTAGCTGTGGCATTGATTAATAGTGATATAGAAGGAAGAGATACTGGAAGTTTTATTGGAGATAGTTATAGAGAATTAACTCGTATAGCTAATATAAATGAAAGACTTTGGAGTGAACTATTTTTAGGTAATAAGAATAATTTAATTGTATCAATAGAAAACTTTCAAAGGGAGCTTGAAAGTATAAAAGAATGTATTAAAAATGATAATAAAGATGAGTTAGAAAAGTTATTTGTTAAATCTACAAAAAGAAGGGAAAATCTATAAATTTCAGGAGGGTATTATGTATTGTGAGAATTGTGGAATGGTAGTTAGTGACAATAATAATTTTTGTCCAAACTGTGGAGTTAAAGTTAAAAAGACTATACTTAAATGTGAAAATTGTGGGACGGATGTTAAAGAATATGATACTGTTTGCGATAATTGTGGAAAAGTAATAGAGAGAGAAAAGTATAAACAAAGTGAAGGTTCTTCAACGTCAGAAGCGTCACCAGTATACACTAGTGCAAATGGAACTAACACATCTCAAAATACAAATGCTAATAAAAAACAAAAGTCTAAAGTTGTTGCTGGAATTTTAGGTGTTTTAGTTGGTCCTTTTGGAGTTCATAGATTTTACTTAGGTTATATAGGAATAGGTATAGTTCAATTAATATTAACCTTCCTAACATGTGGTATATCAAGTCTTTGGGGGTTTATAGAAGGTATATTAATTCTTTGTGGAGTAGGAATAACAGAAGACGCAGATGGAGTACCACTTTCAGACAATTAATATTGCAGTAAAAGGGCGATTAACGCCCTTTTGTTTTACCTTTTATTCCTCTTTCAGCTAGTATATCGTAAATAGTTTGTGAAGTAGTATCTTCTAAAGTATATCCTAATAATTTAACTATTTCTTCAAGTTTTTCAATAGAAGTTGTTTCAATTTCTAGATAAGGAAAAGGACAAAAACTTTTATCATTTATATCTATTTCCACAAGGGAATCATTAATTTTATAGCTTTCTCTATATTTAGATATAGATTCTTGAAGTTTAAGACCTAAAGAAGTGAAAATTTTTCCAGCCATTTCTCTATTATCAACTATAACTTCATTTTCTTCCATAACCTTAAAGGTATCTTGACTTAACATTTTTTTAGTAGTCATAAATACTGTTTCTTTTCCTTTAATTCTATCTACAGTAGTTCTAATCCTAGCATATCCTTTAGCAGCTAAAAGTCTACCATCGTCAAAGTCGTATATTTCATTTACTTGATCTTCAGACTTTACTTTTTCTGCTCCAAGTGAAGTTAATTTATTTCTTATATCATCAACGTCGATATCTACAATTCTTGTTTCTAATTCTTTCATTAAAAATACTCCCTTCAAATATCGTTAAAAATATTATAAACTAATGCTATAATAATAGCTATAATAATATATAGTTAACAACAAGAGTAAGAGGTGGAAGGTATGGAATACGTTAATGATATAAATATTCAAGAAGCAGTTATACATATTTTAGATAGTAATAGTGAAGAACCTATATTAAATGAGTATACTTTGGAGTTAAATGAGGATATTTATAAGTTTTTATATAGACATATGGAAAAATGCTTAAAGGATGAAGAGTTAAAAACTGCTGTATTTAATCCAGAAAGAAATATTGTAAAGGAAATAGTACAAGATTATTTAAATGGAATAGATAAAGATATAGTAAGTTTATCTAAAGAGTTAGCAAGGCAGCTTTTCATAATAATGAAGGGAAATGTAAACATACCAGCTTGTGACCTAATAGTAGCATCTTTAATAACTGACCAAGGACCTCTAATAGCTATTTTAAAGATGGATTATGTTAAGAATTTTACTCATCAAGTTGATTTTGTTGATGATAAAATAGGAATTGGAATAGTACCTCAATCTGCAGGGCTCCCTGGAAGCTCGCAAAGAATTCAAAAAGCTGCATTTATTAAACCTATAAGAGAAGATCAGAGATTTGATTTATGGGTTATTGATAAGCAAAAGAAGAGCAAAGATGATGATGAGTACGGAACTAATTATTTCTTAAATAGCTTTTTAGGTTGTACGCTAGTAGCTAATAACAGAGATATGACTAAAACATTTTTAAAAGCAGCGGAGACTTGGACTAGAAGTAATGTAACTGAAGATGCAGATAAAGCAGAAAGAATAAGAACTACTATTAAAAGTAAACTTAAGGAAGAGGATTCTATAAGTATAGATGATATTTCAACTCAGCTATTTCATGAAGAGCCTAGGGCAAAAGAGGAATTCTCAATGTTTGTTAAAGGTCATGGATTAGAAGATGAAATTGCAGTAGATAAAATGTGGGTTGAGAAAAAGCTTAAAAGAGTAAGACTAAAGATAGATAAGTCTATAGATTTATACATAGATGAAGAAACATATCATGATCCAAGTAGATTTGAAATACAAAGAAATGGTGATGGTAGTATAAATATGATTATTAAGCATGTTATAAATTATATAGAAAAATAATTTATAAATTCTTAAATTACTAAAATATAAAGGATATCTGTAGACATCCTTTATATTTTAAAAAGTTTAAAACTTCTAGTTGATCTTTGGGTTTAATTAAAATACTTATGAACTAATTAAGTATTTTAAAGTTATTAACCTTTAAGTCCTTTTGATTGACGCTCCATATCTTCAATTACAATATCAAATATTTCACCTAAAGTAGAACAGTATTCTAATACTTTCCAAGGCTCATTAGTATGATAGTGAATCTTAATAAGTTCGTCATCGCCTACGGCTAATAAGCAATCTCCATTAAAATTGTTTGTAAAATATTCATTTATAGCATCTTCATTAAGGTTATTACCTTCAATTAATAACTGAGTATCATATCTGTATTCCAACATAGTATTTTCATCCTTTCAAATCATTATTTAATAATTAGTGTAAGCCAATAGAAATAGTTATAGCTTACTATTAGATTAAACTAATTATTTTTCTTTTGCATATATTGTACATGAACATTATATGATTTTAAAGTAATATTTTAATATACTATATTGGTTAAGATATTAGCTTAACTAAAATTGCTTTTTGAGCATGAAGCTTATTTTTCTGCTTCTTCAAATGGCTCATCAGCATTTTTTACAGCGACTTTAGGATCAGTAGTCATTTCGAATGTTAATCTTTTTAGACCAACAAGTTCATATTCTTTATTTTAAATATTTTCTATGCAATATAGTGATTGTATATATAAGTGAATAAATATATAATAGATAAATGAAAATTTGCATAAAAAATATACTTATGCATAATGGTTAATTTAATATGCATAAGTATATGTTTAGATAAAACTAGAATATATTTTCTATGTTTGGAACTTGCAATTCTTTCATGTGCTTTGTGCTATATTTTAATAAATGAAGTGATGCTTCACTTTCGCTTTCATCATCATTTTCAAGATATACTGAAAGCTTTAATGCTTCATTTAACATTACATCATAATCCATATGGTTTATGTAGATGGCTGCTATAGAACCTCTCTCTTGAATCATATCAAATAGATCCATAGCCTTTTGAAAACTTACTTCTGAATCAGCAGTTTTTATAGAGTCTTCCATTTCATCACAAATATTAACTATATCGGTACAAAGTTCTTTAAACTTAAAATCGGCATAAAATAAAAATATAATTAATACTAAGAAAAGTGAAAGAGAAATTAAAGAGTTTTTTATTTGAAACACCCCTTTCCGTATTCATTATAAAGTTGACATATAATTTTACCATTAGTATCTGTCATATATAGAAGCACTTCTTTTATGGAATTTATACCATGTTTTTTTAATTCTGCTTCAATCCAATACTTATTTTTACCACTAGTAGTTAAAGAATTCTTGTTTACGCGACCGTCTAGAACATAAATTACTGGAAGACGAGGTTTATTATTGGCAGAACTACTAGAAGTTTTATTTGGACTGTTGTTTCCCTGAGTATTAATTGGGGAAGTACCACAATTAGCAGGTGGTGAATTAGAAGGACTATTTTGACTAGAACTACTATCAGATGAGGAATCATAAGTCAAAAATGACATTTGTCCATTATTTTCCAATATGCCATATTCTATTTCGTTTAAATCGAAGTATCCTGCTAGACGTAGTTCTTCCATAAGCTCATCTAGGTTAATTTGTTGGGATTTTAAAGCTTTAAAGTTTATCTTACCTTTACAAATTAAAACGCTAGGTTCTCCTTCAAGAAACTTTCTTGCAGCTTGGCTTTTCAATTGAAGTTGAGTTAATACAGTCTTAATAAATAGTAATGTTACAATAGGTATAATTCCTAAAATTAATGGTAATCTCGTGTCCTGCATTGGTAAAGCTGCTAGATCTGAAATCATTATTGTTATTACAAATTCGTAAGGCTGAAGTTCTCCAATTTGTCTTTTTCCCATTAGCCTCATAACAAGTATTACTAGTGCATATAAAAAGATAGTTCTAATTAGCACAATAAACATTTAATCACCACCTCCATTTATGTATTATTAGTAAATAAGAGTATTTTATTCTAGTTAATGTGGTTAAAAGAGACAAAAAAATTAAAAATCAATAGAATATTAATGGAGAGAGTATATAATAAAACTATAGAGTGGCAAAATATTGATATAGAAAAAAGGAAGGAGGAATATCATGAGTGAATATAAAATACAGATAGGGAAAGAGCAATATGTAAACTGCAAGGAAGGAAGCAAGTTTATAGATATAATAGATAAGTATTATGATGACAAACTATTAGATATAGCAATATGTAAACTAAATAACAAATATTACGAATTAGGTGAAGAAATACCATATGGTGGTACTTTGACTTTAGTACCATTTACTAGTATAGACGGGATGAAGGTATATTCAAGAACACTACAATATATTTTTATTAAAGCAACTTTAGATTTATTTAAAGATGCTAAGATAGTGATGCAACACAGTATAGATAAAGGAATATTTGGGGAAATTCATAAGGTTAGTCCTCTGGATGAAGAAGATATAAATAAAATAAAAAATAAGATGAAAGATATAATAGATAAAAATATTCCTATCAATAAAGTTAAAGTTAAAAGAGAGAAAGCTATAGAGATTTTTAAGTCTTATGGTATGGATGATAAAGTACTTTTATTAGAACAAGTAAATTTTGAATATGTAAGCTTATATGAACTTGATGGTAGGTATGATTATTTTTATGGATATATGGCACAAAGTACAGGAGTTATTAGAAGTTTTGATGTTATGTATTATGAACCTGGATTCATTTTAAGGTATCCTTTGGAAGATGATATAAATACTTTAGTTAAATTTAATGAGCAAAAAAAATTGGCAAGTATTTTTATGGAGACGGAAAAATGGTTAAATATCTTAGGAGTGGGGGAAGTAGGCTCTTTAAATGAAAAAATAATAAATGGAGATTTATCTAGCTTAATAATGATTTCTGAAGCTCTACATGAAAAGAAGATAGCAGAGATAGCTGATAAGATATTTAATAGGAGAGATACAAGAATAGTATTAATTGCTGGTCCGAGTTCTTCAGGGAAAACTACCTTTGCCCATAGGCTAGGAATACAACTAAGAGTAAATGGACTTATTCCTATTCCAATTTCTTTAGATGATTACTTCGTAAATAGAGAGGATACGCCTAGAGATGAAAATGGAGAATATGATTTTGAAACTATAGGATCTGTAGATATAAAGTTATTTAATGAACAACTAAGGGAAATACTAAAAGGAAATGAAGTAGAAATTCCAACTTTTAATTTCTTAAAAGGAGAAAGAGAGTGGATTGGAAATAAAATAAAATTACCTCAAAATGGTGTAGTTATTATTGAAGGGATTCATGGGTTAAATCCTATTCTTACTTCTGAAATTGAAGATAAATATAAATTTAAAATTTATATTTCTGCATTAACTCAATTAAACTTAGATAATCATAATAGAATAGCAACTACAGATGTGAGAAGAATAAGAAGAATAGTTAGAGATCATTTATCAAGAGGACATGAAGCTGAAGATACTTTAAAAATGTGGCCTAAAATAAAGAGGGGTGAACAAAAAAATATATTTGTTTACCAAGAAGAAGCTGATGTTATGTTTAACTCAACTTTAGTATACGAGTTATGTGTGTTAAAAAATGCAGCATTAGAGGAATTAAATAAGATAGAAGAAGATAATACTATATATAATGAGGCTAAGCGATTAAAATCTTTTTTAGGATTCTTTAAGGAGATTGATTGTGACTTAGTACCACAAAATTCAATATTAAGAGAGTTTATTGGAGGAAGCATTTTTTATAAGTATTAAAATTACTTTTATTTATTAATTAAATATTGCTAGCGTAGTCAAGAAGATTTTGTTAATGTAAAATAAGAAATAATATACAAGAGAAATTATAGTATAAAAAGAACTATAGATAAGGAGATAAGAAGATGAAGACAGTTGGAGTATTTGATATACTAGGACCAATAATGGTTGGACCATCATCATCACATACTGCAGGAGCAGCAAGACTTGGTAAGGTTGCTAGATCTATAGCAGATGGTGATATTAAGGAAGTAACATTTTTATTACACGGGTCTTTTGGGAAAACTTATAAGGGGCATGGAACTGATAGGGCGCTAGTTGCTGGAATATTAGGAATGGAACCAAGTGATTTAAGATTAAGAGACTCATTAAATATTGCTAAGGAACAAGGAATAGAGATAATATTTAAAGAAACAGACTTAGGTGATGCTCATCCTAATACAGTTAAATTTTTAATAACAGGTAAAAAGGGTAAAAAATATGAAATGGTTGGCTCATCTATAGGTGGCGGAAGCATAGAAGTGTCTGAAGTAAATGGTGAAAAAGTTGAATTTACGGGAGCTTACCCAACTATAATAATATCACATGTAGATGTGCCAGGAGTGGTATCAAATGTAACATCTTTACTTTACGATCATGCTATAAATATAGCCTTTATGAAAGTTTTTAGAAGTCAAAAAGGTAAAGAAGCAACAATGGTATTTGAGGTTGATAATAATGTTACTGATGAGATTATAGATGAGATTAAAGTAATGGAATCTATTAATAAAGTAATTAGAATCAATCCAATAAAGGACGGTGAATAAAATGATAGTAGCAAGATCAGGAGAAGAACTTTTAAAGATTTGTGAAGAAGAAAATATATCATTAAGTGAATACGCAATAAGACTTGAAATGGAAGATAAGGGTCTTACTAGAGAAGAAGTTTTTGAAAAGATGGCGAAGAATCTTGAGGTAATGAGAGAAGGAGCTAATGAAGGTAGAGAAAAGAAGATATATTCTGTAAGTGGACTTATCGGTGGCGATGGGTATAAAATAAATAAATACTTAAGAGAAGGAAAAACATTAACTGGAGCTGTTACTGTAAGAGCTATGGCTATGGCATTATCTTCATCAGAAGTAAATGCAGCGATGGGTAGAATAGTTGCTTGTCCTACAGCAGGTTCTTGTGGTATTTTACCAGCTGTAATTCTTTCAGCAGGGGAAAAATTAGAGAAAACCGATGAAGAACTTATCGAAGGATTATTTGCAGCAGCAGCAGTTGGAATGATTATAGGAATGAATGCAACTTTAGCTGGAGCAGAAGGTGGATGTCAAGCAGAATGTGGTTCTGCAGCAGCTATGGGATCAGCAGCAGTTGTTGAAATGATGGGTGGAACTCCCAAAATGAGTTTAGATGCAGGAGCAATAGTTTTAAAAAATGTATTAGGTCTTGTATGTGACCCAGTAGCAGGTCTTGTAGAAATTCCATGTGCGAAGAGAAATGCAGCTGGAGCTATAAGTGCTTTATGTACTGCTGATATGGTTATGGCTGGTGTAGATTCAAAAATTCCTTTTGATGATACAGTATCAGCTATGTATAAGGTAGGAAAGAGTTTACCAGCGGCATTAAGAGAAACTGCTATGGGAGGCGTTGCTGTTACTAAAGCAGGGCTTGAACTTAGAAAGAAAGTATTTGGTGAAGAATAGTTAGAAAAATTTATGCCTATGGTAGATTAGTTTATAGCTACCATGGGCTATTTATTTTTTATTGAATATTTTCTCATTATCAGTGCGAACCAAAGAGCATTTTGTCGAATATGATGTAGTAGGCAATTTGCACTCTAGATAATAAGGTGAGGACTAAATAATGAAACTAAGCAGTGACTCTATTACTAATGCTTTTAATTTACGAAGGTTTAAGGAGCTAGTGATACAATGCATTGTTAGCAAAGATAGGATAAATGATATAAGAGAAACTATAGGAAGCTATAATAATGACTTTAAGTTAATATATGAAATAACAGATAATGATGAAAATAATATAGATGGATTATTAATAAATTTGGAAGATTTAAATAGTGAAGATCTCATTACAATAGAAAAATATCTAATATCATCTAAAAAGAGTAAAGAAATAATTTTAGATTTATGCGGAATTAATAAATCTAGGGACAATAGAGAGTTAATATTAAGCTTTATAAATAGATATGATATTGATATTATAAAAGGTACTAAAGAAGAGGTATTTTCTTTAATTAGTGGACAAAAGTACTACAAGACATTACTAGATGATAAATATAGAGATTTTTCAAGAAAAAATGATACTATATTAATAATAGAAGATAAGAATTATTGGATTACTGATGGATATAGTGAATTTACAATTGATATTGAATATGACTTACTAGATGATAAAAAGTTTGAAGATATATTAATAGGACTAATAGTAGCAACTACAGCTTTTTGTGATAATAAGGAGCAAAGGGTAGAGGCTATACTATTAGCCATTACTATTTTTGAAATAAGTAAAAGATTATCTTTACAAAGAATTAAAATAGATGGAGTTGAAGAAAATATAAAAAAATATTTGCTGCAGAATATAGCGTGTTTAGATAGCGAAGATATATATAGTCTGAGTAATATAAGATATAGATTTAAAAGGTAATTAAGAAAATAATAATAAAAATAAAGTGAAGTAAATTAATACTTCACTTTATTTTTATATAAAATGGATTAAGCTTTGTTAACTGATCCGAAAAGTTCCATCTTTTCTTTAACTGTAGCTTTTATAGCTTCGAATCCAGGATTTAATAATTTTCTTGGGTCAAATCCTTTTCCTTCTTTATCTTTTCCAGCTTCAACGTAAGCTCTTGTAGCTTCTTGGAATGCTAATTGACATTCAGTGTTAACGTTAATCTTAGAAACTCCTAAAGATATAGCTTTCTTTATCATTTCTTCTGGAATTCCAGTACCACCGTGTAATACTAATGGCATGTTTCCGCAAGCGTTATTGATTGCTTCTAAAGCATCGAAAGCAAGTCCTTGCCAGTTTGCTGGGTATTTTCCGTGGATGTTTCCGATACCAGCAGCTAACATAGTAACTCCTAAATCAGCGATTGATTTACATTCTTGAGCATCAGCAACTTCACCTTTACCAACAACTCCATCTTCTTCTCCACCGATTGATCCAACTTCTGCTTCTAAAGATAATCCTTTTTCTGCAGTAGCTTTAACTAATTCAGATGTCTTAGCGATATTTTCTTCTATAGCATAGTGAGAACCATCGAACATAACTGAAGAGAATCCAGCGTTCATTGCTGCATAACATCCTTCGTAGCTACCGTGATCTAAGTGTAGAGCAACTGGTACAGTGATGTTTAATTCTTCTAACATTCCGTTAACCATACCAACTATTGTTTTGTAACCACACATGTACTTCCCAGCACCTTCAGATACTCCTAAGATTACTGGTGAGTTATTTTCTTGAGCTGTAAGTAAAATAGCTTTAGTCCATTCTAAGTTGTTGATGTTGAATTGACCAACAGCATATTTTCCTTCTCTTGCTTTGTTTAGCATTTCTTTAGCTGAAACTAACATGGCAATACCTCCGTATATTTCAATTTAAGTTATAGAGAATAATATTAAGTATAGTAATAAGTTTATTAACTATTACACCTACGTTTCTCCTACTGGTTATTATACCCTAAATCAATAGGAAAGAAAACAAAAAAAGTATTAAAAACTATCAAAATACGAGGATACAATCCATGAAAACATTTAAATTGATAATCTTCTCAATTAGGGTGCTTGGGCTAGTAACATATTAATTATAGACAATCTGATATAAAATATATAAAATGCAAATAGATATAAATAAAATTTTAAACTTTAGGAGGAGACTATGTTAGTTGATTTACATACACATTCTTATTACTCAGATGGAACAATGTCACCGAGAGAAATATTAGAGGATGCAAAAAGAAAAAATATAGATGTTATTGCGATCACAGATCATGATGAAATAGGTTCATATAATGAGGCTAAGTCTATATCAGAGGAAGTTGGAGTTAAATTAATCAGAGGCGTAGAGTTAGATTGTAAATTTGAAGATATAGTAGTACATGTTTTATGCTATAAATTTAATGATAATGAGGAAATGATAGAAATTATTAATAAGGCACAAAATGCTCTTTTAGAAACAAGTTTTGAACTAATGAGAAGAATGGAAAAGGATTATGAAGATATATCATATGAAGAATTTTCTACATATAAGCATGATAAAAGAAAAGGTGGATGGGATGGAATTCACTATTTACATGATAAGAAAATAACTGAAGGTTTATTTGATGGAATGAAGTATTATAGACAATATAATTGTGGTCATGAACAATTTGATTTTCCAACAGTAGAAGAAGCTTGCAAAGTTGTTCATAAAGCTGGTGGATATGCAGTATTAGCTCATCCTTGCAATTATTATAAAGATAAAACTAAAGAAGAGATAATAGAAAAATTAAATATGTTCAAGGCTATGGGGATTGATGGTATAGAAAGTTACTATCCGGCTAATAGTGAACTAATGACAGAAACTTGTGTAGAATTCTGTAAAGATAATGATATGATAATAACTTGTGGCTCAGATGGACATGGAGACTTTGCAGCTGTAAGTAAAGGAATAGAATATTATATCGGTGCTATGAAGGTAGATTCAGAGAAACTACATAATATAGAAAAACTAATTTAATAAGTTGTTTGCTACGCTCACGAAGAGAAATATTGTCTTTGTCAAGAGAAATTTTCAGTAAACTGAAGAGAAATATGTAGCTAAAGCCACAGAGAAATATTTTACTTACATAAAAGAGAAATCTATGTCTACGACATATATAAATATTGGCTTACGTCAGGATAAAAAAATTCCTACGGCATGAATATTATATCTGCCATAGGCATATTTCTTTTCACAAAAGGTGAATATTTCCCTGTCAGAATGACATATTTCTCTACACTTAAGGTGTACATTTCTCTTGTGAGCAATGCGAACAATATACTTCAAGTTAAATCATTTCGTAATGTTTTAATGCGTATTCTATTCCGTCTTCATTTATATCTTTAGTAATAAATTTAACTAGATCAAATAAAATAGGATTAGAGTTTCCCATAGCGATGCTATTATTTACGTATTTAAGCATAGTTAAATCATTAGCACTATCACCTATAGCATAAGTATTTTCGAAAGGGATGCCTAAGTGATTAATAATAAATTCAATTCCAGTAGCTTTTGAATAGTTTATAGGAGCTAATTCATAAAATTCTTCAGCTCTTTTAATAAAGTCAAAGACATCTTTAAATTCATTATAGAATCCATCAAAGTCACTATCATCATTTAAGAATATTACAAGCTTATCTACATTTAAGCCATCCTCATACCAAGTTTTCCCGTTATAAGAACCTTCTGATTTATGAATATTAAGAACTTTAAAAACTTCAGGATGTCTTATAGCTTCAATATTATCATAGTAAACACCATCTATACTTTCTAAAACACCATCAATGTGGTATTTTTTTAATGCATTAACTAGTTTAGAAGTTAGTTCTTTTCCAAGGGATTTATGAAGTAAAACTTTATCTTCATATTCAACATAAGTTCCACAACCGCAAATAAAACCATCAAAGTCTAATTTGCTTTTTATATTTTCGATTTGGCATGCTGTTCTACCAGTATTAATAAATGCTAAGTGACCATTAGCTCTCATTTCCTTTAAGGCCTTTTTAGCGCTTTCTGGAATTATAAGTGTGTGTTCATCAATAAGTGTTCCGTCTATATCAAAAAATACAATATTTCTCTTCATAATATAAAATACAAACTCCTTTAAAAATTATATATCTCTAAGTATATAGTATAAAAGTTAAAACAACTATATATAAAATATTAAAAAGGCAATATTTTATAGAATACAATGTTAAAAAACTATCATTTATATTTGCATTGCGTCCACTGGAATATATAGCTATAATTTTAAATATAAAGATTTAGTGGTAGTGTTAAAGGGGATGTAAATGTTTAAATTGAAAAGGGAAGATATTATATGATTGAGATGAGAAAAGTTTTAGAAGGCAATCCGGTAATCGCAGCAGTGAAAGATATGAAGTCTCTTGAAGAAGCTCTTGAAACAGAGATAGACATAATATTTGTTTTGTTTGGTGACATTATTTCTATAAAAGAGATAAGTGAAAAAGTAAATAGTAAGGGCAAGATAGGAATAATTCATGTAGATTTAGTTGAAGGGTTAAGTAATAAGGAAGTAGCGATTAAATTTATTAAGAATGAGACAAGTTTTGATGGAATTATAAGTACTAAGGCTAATTTAATAAAACAAGCTAAGAATTATAATTTGGTAGCAATTCAGCGTTTTTTTATTTTTGATACTATATCTCTTAACAATAGTAAAAATCATGTTATTTCAGAGTGTGATGCAATTGAGATATTACCAGGGGTAATACCTAAAGTAATCAAAGATATTTCAACATTTACGAAAAAACCAATAGTTGCAGGTGGATTAATAGACAGCAAGGAAGATGTAATATTAGCTTTAAATTCAGGTGCAACTTGCGTATCAACAAGTAAAACAGAAATATGGGAAATGTAATTCAATTTCTAATTGAAAATTATTAATTATAAATTCAGTATAGGGGGATTGAGAAATGAAAAAGTATATTGTAGCTTTAGATCAAGGAACAACAAGCTCAAGAGCAATTATTTTTGATAAGGAACAAAATATATATGGGATAGCTCAGAAGGAGTTTACTCAAATATACCCTAAAGAAGGATGGGTAGAGCATGATCCTATGGAAATTTGGTCATCTCAATATGGCGTATTACAAGAAGTAATGGCTAAGACCAATATAAAACCATCAGATATTGCAGCTATAGGAATAACAAATCAAAGAGAGACAACTATAGTATGGGATAGGATAACTGGAGAAACTATATATAATGCTATAGTATGGCAATGTAGAAGAACGGCAAAGATCTGTGAAGAATTAAAAGAAGAAGGTCTAGATAAATATATAAAAGAAAATACGGGATTAGTTGTAGATGCTTATTTTTCAGCGACAAAGATAAAGTGGATATTAGATAATGTAGAAGGTGCAAGAGAAAGAGCTGAAGCAGGAAGACTTTTATTTGGTACCGTAGATACATGGTTACTTTGGAAACTTACTAATGGTGAAGTTCATGTAACTGATTATACAAATGCATCAAGAACTATGCTTTATAACATAAAAGAGTTAAAATGGGATAAAAAGATAGCTAATAGATTAGGAATACCAATTTGTATGCTTCCAGAGGTGAAAAACTCCTCTGAAGTTTATGGATATGCTAATTTAGGTGGAAGCAAAGAAGAGGTTAAAGTTCCTATTGCAGGTATAGCAGGAGATCAACAAGCTGCACTTTTTGGGCAAGCGTGTTTTAATAAAGGGGATGCTAAAAATACTTATGGAACAGGATGCTTCTTACTTATGAATACTGGTGAAGAGATGGTAGAAAGTAAAAATGGGCTTATTACCACAATAGCTATTGGAATAGATAATAAAATCCAATATGCTTTAGAAGGATCTGTATTTATGGGAGGAGCTATAATTCAGTGGTTAAGAGATGAATTATGTTTAATATCTGATGCTAAGGATTCAGAGTATTTTGCAAAGAAGGTTAAAGATAATGGAGGAGTTTATGTAGTTCCTGCATTTGTTGGACTTGGAGCACCTTATTGGGATATGTATGCTAGGGGAGCTATATTTGGATTAACTAGAGGAGCTAACAAGAACCATATTATAAGAGCAGCATTAGAATCTATAGCTTATCAATCCAAAGATTTAATAGAAGCTATGCAAGAAGATACAGGATTGAAGATTAAGACATTAAAGGTTGATGGAGGAGCTAGCAAAAATAATTTATTGATGCAGTTCCAGTCTGATATTATAGATGCCAAAGTGTGTAAGCCAATTATAACTGAAACTACAGCATTAGGAGCTGCATATTTAGCTGGGCTTGCAGTAGGATATTGGGAAAGTAAAGAGGAGATATCAAAGAGTTTTTATATAAGTGAGAGCTATGAGCCTGATTTAGACAATGAAACTAGGGTAAAATTGTATAAAGGATGGAAAAAGGCTGTAGATAGATCGAAAAAATGGGAAGAAGAATAATTGACAACGGTTACTAAGGGGAATATAATTTAAGTATATTGAATAAGTGCAAGAGAAACAGAGTCAAGCACAAAAACTAGGGATTTTAGATATCCTTGTTTTTGTCTTGGCTTTTTTTATTTGCTAATAAGGAGTGGGTTATATGTATGATGTAGCAATAATAGGTGCTGGAGTAATTGGGGCATCAGTTTTTAGAGAATTAAGTAAGTATAATATTAAAACTATTTTAATAGAAAAGGAAAATGATGTTTCTATGGGAACATCAAAAGCTAATTCAGCTATAGTACACGCAGGGTATGATCCTAAAATAGGAACTTTAATGGCTAAATATAATGTAAAAGGAAATGAAATGTTTGAAGATTTATGCAAGGAATTATCTGTACCATTTAAGAGAAATGGTTCATTAGTTTTAGCTTTTAATGATGAAGACTTAGAAACAATAAATAACCTTTATATAAACGGAAATAAAATAGGTGTAAAAGGGCTAAAGGTTCTTTCTAAAGAAGAGGTATTAGAGATAGAACCTAACTTATCTCATGATATCAAAGGTGCACTTATAGCGCCTACAGGTGGAATAGTAGGACCTTTCGAATATACTATAGCTCTTGTTGAAAATGGCATTCAAAATGGTGGAGAAATTACTTTAGATGCTGAAGTAGATAAAATAAACAAGAAAGATGAAACTTTTATAATAGAAACTAAAAATGGCAAGAAAATAGAATCTAGATATGTAATAAATGCAGCGGGTATTTATGCAGATAAAATACACAATATGATTTGTAAAGAAAGCTTTAAGATAACACCAAGAAAAGGTGAATATTATGTTATGGATAAAAGCCAAGGTAATTTAGTTAGTCATACTGTATTCCCATGTCCATCAAAGCTAGGAAAAGGAATATTAGTAACACCAACTATTCATGGAAATCTTTTAGTTGGACCTAATGCTGTAGATGGTGATGATAAAGAATCATTAAATACTACAGGAGATGGACTAGCTAACATTAAAAAATCAGCAATGCATACTACTGAAAAGATTAACTTTAGAGATTGTATAAGAACATTTGCAGGATTAAGAGCTGTGCCTGATACAGGAGATTTTATAGTAGGAGAAGATAAAGAGATAAAAGGCTTTGTGGATGTAGCAGGTATAAAATCACCAGGATTATCTTCAGCTCCAGCTATAGCAGAAGATGTAGTAAATATATTAAAGAATGCAGGATTATCTTTAGATAGAAATTTAAACTTTAATGGTAAGAGAGAACAAGTTTACTTTATGGAGTTATCTAAAGAAGAAAAAGTAGAATTAATAAAAAAAGATTCAAGATATGGAAGAATAATATGTAGGTGTGAAAGTATTACAGAAGGAGAAATTATAGATGCTATCAATAGATCATTTGGAAAAGTATCTATTGATGGAGTTAAAAGAAGATGTAGACCAGGAATGGGAAGATGTCAAGGGGGATTCTGTGGACCAAGAGTCCAAGAAATTATTTCAAGAGAGCTTAATATAAATATGGAAGAGATAGTTCAAGAAAAATCTGATTCAGTAATACTTTATGGTAAGACTAAGTAGGAGGTATGGAGATATGGAATATGATTTAATTGTTATAGGTGGAGGTCCTGCTGGACTTGCTGCGGCTTATGAGGCACACAAAGAGGGTATAGATAAGATATTAATAGTAGAAAGAGATAAAGAATTAGGTGGAATATTAAATCAATGCATTCATAATGGTTTTGGACTTCATACATTCAAAGAAGAACTTACTGGCCCTGAATATGCTGAGAGATTTATAGATATGGTTAAGAATACTAATATTGAGATAAAGCTTGATACTATGGTTTTAGAAATTGAAGAAGATAAAACTGTACATGCTATAAATACTGAAGATGGATATATGATTCTTAAAGCAAAGTCAATAATATTAGCAATGGGTTGTAGGGAAAGAACTAGAGGTGCAATAGCAATACCAGGGGATAGACCTTCAGGGGTATTAACAGCAGGTGCAGCTCAAAGATATATAAATATGGAAGGATATATGCCAGGTAAAGAAGTATTAATATTAGGTTCAGGAGATATAGGATTAATAATGGCTAGAAGAATGTCACTTGAAGGAGCTAATGTTAAAGCTGTAGTTGAACTTATGCCATATTCAAATGGTTTAAATAGAAATATTGTTCAATGTTTAAATGATTATGATATACCATTATATTTATCTCATACAGTTGTTGATATAGTAGGTAAAGATAGATTAGAAAAAGTAGTTATAGCTAAAGTTGATGAAAATAGAGCACCAATTAAAGGAACAGAAATAGAGTTTAATGTGGATACACTTTTATTATCTGTTGGATTAATTCCTGAAAATGAACTTTCATCAAAGGCTGGCATAGATGGGGATAGAAGAACTAATGGATTAATAGTAAGTGAAAGTATGGAAACATCAATAGAAGGTGTATTTGCTTGTGGTAATGTCCTTCATGTTCATGACCTTGTTGACTTTGTAAGTGAAGAGGCTAGTAGAGCTGGAAAGTATGCTGCAGAATATATAAGGGGAGAATTAAAAAGAGGAAAATCGTTAAAAGTTATTAATGGTAAAAATATAAACTATACAGTACCCCAAAAGATAAGTGTAGATTCTATGAAAGATAATCTTACTATGTTTATGAGAGTAAATAATATTTATCATGATAAGAAAATAGTAGTAAGATCAGGTGAGAATATAGTAGCTGAATTTAAACGTAAGCATTTAGCACCATCTGAAATGGAGAAGATTATTTTAAAGAAAAGTCTTTTAGAAAATATACAAGAAGATTTAGTAGTATCATTAGAGGAGGCGTAGAATATGAAGAAGGAATTAATATGTATATCATGCCCTTTAGGTTGTCATCTAACTGTAGATGCTGAAAATAAAACTGTAACAGGTAATACATGCAAAAGAGGAGAAGTATACGGATTAAATGAAGTAATTAATCCAGTAAGAGTAATAACTTCAACAGTTAAAATAGAAGGTGCTAGATTACCAGTTTTACCTGTAAAAACTAATGGTGCTATACCTAAAAATATGAATTTTGAAGTTATGAAGATAATAGATAGTGTTACTTGCACTGCACCTATAAAAGTTGGAGATGTAATAATTAAGGATATATTAGGAACAGGTATAGATGTAGTTGCAGCTAGAAGCTTAGATTAATAAATACATGCAAAAAGCATTACTTGAGTATATAACTCAAGCAATGCTTTTTTACTAGAATTTTATTAAGGATATTAATTAAAGGTGTTCAAAGTTATATCAAAACAAGCTCCACAATCAGTATTATAGGCAGTAATTTCACCACCTAAGTATTGTAAGCAAGATTGTGAAATAGATAATCCTAGACCTACATTACCTTTTTTACCTTTATAAAATCGTGTAAATAAGTTATCTAGATCATCTTTAGAGATACCATCACCATCATCGCTTATATGTATAATAATAGACTCTTTATGACATTCAAAGCTTATCTCTATGTTTTCTTTAGCGTATCTGATAGCATTAGATAGTATATTAGAAATAGCTTTAAAGAGCAGGGATTCATCTGTAGAAACAAAAATGTTTTTTTCACCGTTTATAGTAATTTTTTTATTAAGTTTAACTGCAAGTCCACCTAAGCTATAAGCGAATTTTTCAATTGTATCATATAGATTTATAGTATTATATTTAATATTTATAGATTCAAAATCAAAAGCAGATAAAGTAAGCATATTTGTTATTATCTCACTTAGATGTTTACTTTCTTCAATTATTATATCTAGTGGTTGAGATATATCATTAAAAATATCATACTTTATACCTTCTGCATATCCTTGAATAGACATTAAGGGTGTCCTAAGCTCATGGGAGGCATTGGCTAATAATGTCTTTTGTGAAGTATGATAATCTAATAACTTTTTTGCTAACTTATGAACATTATTATTTAAATCTTGTATTTCATCAAATGAAAATGAGTGAAATTTTTCAATTTTATAAGAACTATTACCTAGCTTTTTTGCATCATTAGAAATCTGAAGTACAGATTTAGATATAGAATTACAAATTTTAATTATTATAAGAACAAATAAAACTATGAAAGTTAAAAGGATTATCAAAAAAATTATATTTACCTTAATTAAAGCAATTTCCGTTAATGATCTCTCTAGAGGAGTATTTAAAACATAAAATGAAAATGAATTAAATAAAATAAATATTACAAATGAGAAAATTGAAAGCGCAACCAATAAAGGTATAAGAAATCTATATTTAATTGGATAGGTTTTAAATTTATAAAGCATCATCATATTCCTCGCAGGCCATAAAACCAAAACCACGTATAGTTTTTAGATAAATTTTAGAGTTATTTTCTTGAAGCTTTTTTCTTAACCTTTTAATAGTATCATCTGTTACGCGAGTATCAATTTCATAGCTTTTAAGGTTCCATAACTTTCTCAATAATTCATCTCTACTTACAGCTCTATCTTTGTTTTCGATAAGATATATCATTAGGGCAAATTCAGTTTTAGTTAAATTAATATCTTTATTATTTATCTTCGCACTAAGTTGATTTTTATTTATCACCATATCACCAAAAAATATTATATTTCGCTCAGGTTCAATATTTCTATCTAATTCAATTCTCCTAAAAATTGAATGAATTCTAGCTAAAAGCTCTATTGGTGAAAAAGGCTTGGTCAAATAATCGTCACAACCTAAATTAATACCAGTAACTTTATCTAAATCACTATCCTTAGCAGAAACTATTATTATAGGAACAGAACTCATATTTCTAAGAATTGAGCAAACAGATAATCCATTCATTCCAGGAAGCATTATATCTAAAATAACTAGATCGCATTGATTAACATAAAAATCACTTAACATTTCATTACCAGAATTATAAGTTTTCACTTCAAATCCATCCTTTTCTAAGAAGGATTTTATTAAATTGCATATTTTTTCTTCATCATCAACGATATATATAAGTTTATTCATCAGTATTATAACCTCCATTTTATCCCAATATTTAAAAAGCATTATAACATAAAATAAAAGGTTTAACTATAAGATAAAAGACATATATAGAGGTGGAATAGAAGTTATTATTTTGCCACAATTTTGCCTAACTTAGACCTTTGAATTGACTAAATTAGAGGATTAATATTAAGACATAGTCAATAAATAATATATTAATGGAGGGGTAAGTAGTGGAAGAAAAAAGACCTTTTTATGGTTGGAATATTGTCGCAGGGTCATTTTTGATATTGGCAATGCCATTTGCGGTTATATTTTTATCACATTCAATATTTTTAAGGCCTGTTACAGAAGCTTTAGGATTTTCAGCAACGCAGTTCTCATTAGTATTTACAATAGTAGCAGTAAGTACAGCTGCAGTTTCTCCTTTCATGGGGAAAATAATAAGAAAGTATGATATTAAGTATGTAATGGCACTATGTGGAGCTATAGTATCAATATCATTTGGGGTATTAGGAATAGCAAAGGAGTTATGGCAATTTTATCTTTTATCTGTAGTGATTGGGGTATTTGCAACTGGAATAACGCAAATTCCGATATCGTATATTATTACAAATTGGTTTCCCTCTGAGAAAAAGGGAGTAGCTACTGGAATAGCTTTTGCAGGAGGAAACTTAGGAGCATTTTGTACAATATTAGTAATTTCAAATTTAATGCCTAAGATTGGATATGAAAAATGTTACTTCATTTTAGGTTCAGTAATGTTTGTTGTTACTATAGCAGTTTCCTTGTTTGTTATAAAAGGAAAACCAGCAGATATAGGACAACTTCCTTATGGAACTAAAGAAACTACTATCAATGTAAAAATTAATAAAGATGAAGAAGAGGTTATGGGATATACTTTGGCAGAAGCAAAAGCATCTCCAGTATTTTGGATATATATAGTTGCAATAGTACTATTGGGGCTTGTATTTGCTGGGGTTCAAATGCATATTCCAAGTTATATGCAAAGTGTAGGGCATAGTTTACAATTTGCATCTATGATAACATCATTAGTTTCTATAATGGGTATCTTAAGTAATGTTTTAATTGGAATGTTATTAGAAAAGGCAGGAATTAAAAAAGGTATGCTGATAATAGGGGTGTTTATGACTTTATCAGTAGTATGTCTGCTATTTGGAAAAACGGTGGCTTTTGCAATATTATTTGCAATAATATTCGGAGCATTTATAGCAATAGCTTCTATGGGACCATCATATTTAACAAGTGAAATATTTGGTAAGAAAGAATATGGAACTATTTTGGGAATAGTAATAATGTTCTTCCAACTAGGAGGGGCTATAGGACCTACATTATCAGGATTTATATATGATTCAACAGGAGAATATACTATAACTTGGATAATATTTATAGCATTATTAGTGATAACATTTGGAACCTTTTTATTTGCCATAAATTTAGCTAATAGTAAGAACGTAGTTAGAGAAAATGCTAAAAATATGTAATATAAAAGTTTAAAGAGAAAAATTTAAAATTAATATAGAAAGATAAATGTGATTTAGGAGGAGTTAAAAATGAATTTTAGAGAAAAGTATGGACAATGGGCAATAGTTTTAGGAGCAACTGAAGGAATAGGAAAGTCTGATGCATTTGAATTAGCAAGAAGAGGCATGGACGTAATTTTAGTTGGAAGAAGAAGAGAGGCTTTAGAAAACTTGGCTAAAGATATAAATGCAGAAACAGGAAGTGAAGTTAAAGTATTATGTCAAGACCTTTCAGAATATGATGCTGCTGATAAAATAATAGAAGCAACTAAAGATTTGGATATGGGATTAGTTAACTATGTAGCATGTTTACATTCTATGGGACAATATAATAAGGTTGATTATTCTAAGTATGAGCAAATGTACAGAGTTAATATAAGAACATTCTCTAAATTATTACATCACTTTATAGGATTATTTAAAGAAAGAGACAGAGGAGCATTTGTAACAATTGGATCTTTATCTGGATGGACTTCATTACCATTCTGTGCTGAATATGCAGCTCAAAAAGCATATATGATGGCATTAACAGAAGGTGTTGCATATGAGTGCAAAAATACAAATGTAGATGTATTATTATTAACAGCAGGCTCTACAATTACTCCAACTTGGCTAAAGAATAAACCAGCTGATGAAGATGCTGTAGCTGCTGCTATGTATCCAGAAGATGTTTCAAGAGAAGGATTTGATCAATTAGGTAAAAAGTTATCTTACTTAGCAGGAGAAAGAAATAGAAGAAATCATCATAAGAGAATTTCAGAACATGATAGAGATGAAATAATTGAAGAATTAGGTAAGATGTTTACACATATGGCATAGAAGTCGTATTAAGATATAAAAAGAAATTATGAGGTGAAATAAATGAATTTAAAAGGAAAAGTAGCATTAGTTACTGCAGCAACTAAAGGGATTGGACTAGCTAGTGCTCAAAAGTTGGCTGAAAATGGAGCTGTTGTATATATTGGAGCTAGAAATGAAGAATTAGCAAATGAAGTTATAAATGATATAGAATCTAATGGCGGAATAGCTAAGTTTGTTTATTTCAATGCGAGGGAAGCTGAAACGTACGTTAGTATGATTGAAAATATAGTAGAAAATGAAGGAAGAATCGATATATTAGTAAATAATTATGGTGGACATGATGTTAAGAGAGATAAAACTATTTTAGATACAGATAGTGAACATTATTTTGAAACGGTAATTAGTAATTTACAAAGTGTATATTTAACTAGCCAAACAGCAATTAAGAGTATGATAAAAACTGGTGGAGGAAGTATAATAAATATATCTACTATCGGATCAGTTAATCCAGATTTATCAGGAATAGCTTATTGCACATCAAAGGCAGCTATAAATTCATTAACAGAAAATATTGCAGCTCAATGTGCTCAATATAATATAAGATGTAATGCCGTATTACCGGGATTTATTGCAACTAAAGCAGCTTTAGAAAATATGAGTCAAGAATTCTTAGACACTTTCTTAAAGCAAGTTCCAATAAAGAGACCAGGCAAACCAGAAGATATTGCTAATGCAGTAGCATTTTTTGCGTCTGATGCTTCATCTTATTTAACTGGTGAAATATTAGAAGTTGCAGGAGGATTTGGGAAATTTACACCTATGTATGGTGATTTTGTTGGAAGATAATAAAAAAGCTTAGAAAATTGTATAAATGTAAATTATCACTAGCATATAATATATTTGTTAAGTAAAATATATTATATGCTATTTTTATATATATTAATTTATAGATTGATATATAAAATGTTTTATAGTAAGAGGAGTTTGTAATGGCCAAATTAGTTAAAGTTCAAAGACCTAAATTTATAGATGATCTTGAAGAGATTGAAGATATATACGATGAAGTAATTTATGAAGAAAAGATTCAAAATAAAATTATTGAAGATAGAGAAATAGTAGAAAAAAATGATGTTGGAATTACTATTGATTCTTGTGTATTTAAGAATGTAGTATTTGAAGATTGTGATTTTACTAGAATAGATTTATTAGATTCTAGATTTGAAAATTGTGATTTATCCAATGTATCTTTTTCAGGTGGAGGTTTACATAGAGTAGAGTTTGTAAATTGCAAGCTTATGGGAGCAAACTTCTCAGAATGTTCCATAAAAGATGCAACTTTCCAAAATGTAATGGGCGGTTATGCAACTTTCTCTTTTAGTAAAATAAAGAATGTGAACTTTATTGAGTCAAATTTAAAAGAAGCGGTATTCCAAGAGGTAAAGTTAGATAAAGTAGTATTCGAGGAATGTGATTTGACTAATGGATATTTTAATAAAACTTTCTTAGGAAAACAAGACTTAACAAGTTGTGATATTGAAGGAATAGACGTTGAGATAGAAAATATATATGGAACTACAGTAACAGCAATGCAAGGGCTAGACTTAACAAGACTAATGGGTCTTATTATTAAGTAATAAATAACGTTGAAATGATATACTTGCGCGAATATATCATTTCAACGATAATAATTTATTACTTAATTTGAGGTGATTCCATACTAAAGGAAAAAATCTGTTGAACAGATTTTTAAGTATAAAGTAAGAAAATGCTTAAGCAGTTTTAACACTAATTTAGAATTTATTATTTAGAATTTATAATTTATAATTGAAAGGGGTGAAGATATGAATGTTGTATTTGAGGCTTTAAAAAGGTATTACGGATATAGTTCTTTTAGAGAAGGGCAATATGAAATAATTACTAATATTTTAAGAGGAAGGGATAGCTTTGGAGTATTACCTACAGGTGGAGGGAAATCAATATGCTATCAGATACCGGCAGTTATATTTAAAGGAATGACAATAGTTATTTCACCTCTTATTGCACTTATGAAGGATCAAGTAGATAACCTAGATTATAATGGAATACCAGCCCAATATATAAATAGTAGTCAAAGCTTAGAGGAAATAGATAACATAATTTTAAAATGTAAAAGTGGAGAGGTAAAATTATTATACATAGCCCCAGAGCGATTAGAAAATGAATTTTTTAAAAAGCAATTAAGAAGATTGAATATAAGTCAAATTGCTATAGATGAGGCACATTGTGTATCTTTATGGGGGCATGATTTTAGAAAAAGCTATAGAGAAATAGCGCCATTTATAAATAGTTTATCTAATAGGCCAGTAATAACTGCATTTACAGCAACAGCAACAGAAGTAGTTAGAGAAGATATTATTAAGCTATTAGAATTGAGAAATCCATATAAATATTTTGGTAGCTTTGATAGGGATAACTTAATTATAAGCGTACATATTGAAGAGGATAAATTGGAATTTGTAAAAGATATTATAAGAGAAAATGAAGGCAATGCAGGAATAATATATTGCGCTACAAGAAAAGAGGTAGATGGTCTTTATTACTACCTTAAGGATTTAGGATATGATGTAGGTAAATATCATGGTGGCTTAAAAGATAACGAAAAGGTATATTACCAAGAGGAATTTCTTAAGGAAAATATAAATGTTATGATAGCTACTAATGCCTTTGGAATGGGAATAGATAAACCAAATGTAAGATATATACTACATTTTACTATTCCTAAAAATATCGAGAGTTATTATCAAGAGATAGGAAGAGCAGGGAGAGATGGGGAGATTTCTAAGTGTTATTTACTATTTAATAGAAGTGATATAAGAACTTTAGAGTATTTAATTTATACTACAGCATCACTTAATAGAAAAGAAGTAGAAATATCAAAGTTGCAAAGAATGATAGATTTATGTGAAAGTAAAGAGTGTTATAGGGCTTTTGTATTAAATTATTTTGGAGAGCAAAATGCACGAGATTATTGTAATAGTTGTAGCAATTGCTTAAGTAACGAGGAGCTTAGGGATTATACAATAGAAGCCCAAAAGATACTTTCTTGTGTTTATAGAAGTAGAGAGAAATATGGAATTTCTGTTTTAGTGGATGTACTAAGAGGTATGAGTGGTCCTAAGATAGCTAGCGATGGATTAAATAAATTAACGACGTATGGAATAATGAAGGATTATAGCAGTAAATTTATAAGGGACTTAATAAAAACACTTTTAGATCTTGGATATGTTGATTTAAAGGAAGGAACATATTCAATGCTAAAGCTTAATGATAAGTCTTATAAAGTATTAAAATCAGGATTAAAGGTAATATGTAAGTTAACTGATGACCTAGAGGTTAAGATATTAAATAAAGATTTATTTGATAGCCTTAGATTATGGAGAAAAGATAGAGCTATGAAAGAGGGAATTAAGCCATATATAATTTTTTCAGATTCAACTTTAATAGAGATTACCAATAAGCATCCGAAAAATAAAGAAGAGCTACTGTCTATAAGAGGTATAGGAGAAAAGAAATTTGAAAAGTATGGAGAAGAATTATTAAATTTAATGAAAATTTAGAGATAATAAAATAAATTAATAATTACTATTAATAGGTTAGGAATTGTAAAAACAATTCCTAATTTTTTTTGATTTAAACGATATGTAGGCATTTTAATATAAGAAATTGTCATATATATATTTAAGACAATAATATACTAAATTATAAAGGGGGAGTAGTTATGGATTTTAAGGAATTTATTCGTACAGATAGAGAAAGCAGAAATGGAGATAAGTTTGAAGGTACTTTTCTAGATTATTTGGAAATACTACGAGAAAATCCTGATGCAGCTAAGCTTGCTCATAAAAGATTATATGACACTATTATGAGCAAGGGAGTTGAAACTTTAAAGGGAGAAGAGAACCCTAGAATAAAGAAAATATACGGAAATGAAACCATAAAGAGATATGGATTCTTTAAAGATGAATTTTTCGGAATAGATCATATAATTATGAAGATAGTAAATTATTTATACTCTGCATCAATGAAAGGTGAAGAATCTAGGCAAGTATTATATCTTGTAGGTCCTGTTGGAGCTGGTAAGTCTTCATTAGTAGAAGCTTTAAAAAATGCATTAGTTCAATGCGAACCTGTTTATTCAATTAAGGGATGTCCAATGCATGAAGAACCTCTACATTTAGTACCAAATCATTTAAGACCTAAATTTAATGAGTTATTAGGTGTTCAAATTGAGGGAGATCTTTGTCCAATATGTAAGTATAAATTATTAAATGAATATAATGGTGAATATGAGAATGTTCCAGTAGAAACTACAGGGTTCTCTATTCGTTCAAGAAAAGGTATAGGGGTAGTACCTCCTGTAGACCCTAACAACCAAGATACTTCAATACTTACTGGAGCTATAGATATCTCTAAGATGGATATTTATCCAGAGGATGATCCGAGAATATTCTCATTAAATGGCGCATTTAATGTTGGCAATAGAGGATTGGTTGAATTTATAGAAGTATTTAAAAATGATGTTGAATATCTTCATACTATAATAACTGCAACTCAAGAAAAATCTATACCATCACCAGGTAAAGGATCAATGATTTACTTTGATGGTCTTATCATAGCTCACTCTAATGAAGCTGAGTGGAATAAATTTAAATCTGATCATACTAATGAAGCTATTTTAGACAGAATAGTTAAGGTAGAAGTGCCTTACTGCTTAGAACTTGCAGAAGAAATAAAAATATATGAAAAGATAATAAATAAGAGCAACTTTAAAGCTCATATTGCACCTCATAGTATTGAGATTGCAGCAATGTTTGCTATCCTTTCAAGATTAACTCCATCAGCTAAGGTTGATCCTATAACTAAGCTAAAGATTTACAATGGTGAAGATTTAGTTGAAAAGGGAACAACAAAACGTATTGATATTAATGAGCTTAGAGAAGAAGCAGGGCCATATGAAGGAATGAAAGGTATTAGTACAAGATTTATAGTTAAAGCTATAGATAATGCCCTATCTAATTCAGAATATGACTGCATAAACCCATTAAGCATAATGGAAAGTATAATAAAGTCTATTAAAGAATTAGATATTGCAGCTGAAGATAAGAAGAGATATCTTGCATTTATTCAAGATACAATTAGAAAAGAATATAATAAGATTCTTGAAAAAGAAATTACAAAGGCATTTATACATTCATTTAGAGAACAAGCTGAAAGCTTATTTAACAATTATATAGATAATGCAGAAGCTTTTGTTAATAAGACAAGAATTAAAGATACTTCAACAGGAGAAGAATTGAATCCTGATGAAGACTTTATGAGAAGCATAGAAGAACAAATTGGTGTATCTGAAGCATCAGCTAAAGGCTTTAGAGCTGATGTAACATCATATATGTTCTACCTAGTTAGAAATGGATCCAAGATAGACTATACTTCTTATGAACCATTAAAAGAAGCTATCGAAAAGAAGCTTATGGCATCAGTAAAAGACTTATCAAGAATTATAACTAAGTCAAGAGTTAGAGATGCTGAGCAAACTGAAAAATATAACACAATGGTAGAAGAGATGCAAAAGAATGGATACTGCTTACACTGTTGTGATGTAATCTTAAAATATGCTGCCAATAATTTGTGGAAGGATTGATAGCTATGGCGATCTTTAGAGATAATAGCGAGAATCCAATTGAACACGATAGAAGTATTGAAGATAGAAGAAGGCATAGACAATTAGTAGAGAAATCTATAAAAGAAAATATTGGCGACATATTATCAGAAGAAAGTATAGTAGGTGAAACTAAAAACAAAAAATTTAAAATACCTATTAGAGGAATAAAAGAGTATCAATTTATCTTCGGTAAAAATAGTACAGGAGTAGCATCAGGTACTGGTGAAGAAAAAAGAGGTGATAAAGTTGGCTCAGCAGATGGTAGTGGAAAGAAAGGAAGTAAAGGAGCTGGGCAAGGCGAAGGTGATGATGTTTATGAAACTGAAATCACAATGGAAGAATTATTAGATTATATAGTTGAAGATTTAGACTTGCCGAATTTAGATAGAAAGAAATTTTCAGAAGTATTAACAGAAAGTACTTCAAGAAAGCGTGGATATCAAAAGTATGGAATAAATCCAAGACTTGCAAAGAAAAAGACAGTTATGGCTAAGACTGCAAGAAAACAAGGGAAAAAGAGAGCTTTAATGGAAAGTGGATTAGATGAGGAATTAGAAAGATTTCCATTTAGAGAAGATGATTTAAGATATTACAAAGTTAAAAAGAAACCTAAGCAAGAAAGTAATGCAGTTCTTATATTTATAATGGACGTTTCCGGTTCTATGGATAGCACTAAAAAGTATCTTGCTAGATCATTCTTCTTTGTACTTTCTAGATTTATAAAGAGAAAATATAATAATATAGCTTTTGAATTTATTTCACATACTACTGTTGCAAAGAATGTAAATGAATATGAGTTTTTTCATAAAGCAGAATCAGGAGGAACTTATATATCTAGTGGGTTAAATTTAGCTTTAAAGTTAGTTGAAGAGAAATACTCACCAGAGGTATGGAATATTTATCCTATATATGCTAGCGATGGTGATAACTGGTCAGAAGATAATGAAAGAGCAATAAGTGCAGTTAAGAATTTATGTGAAATAAGCAATATGTTTGGATATGCTGAACTTTTACCATCAACTTACTCTACTACTATGTATTATCGTTTCAATAAAGAGATACATGAAAAGAATTTCGTATCTGTAATAATTAAGGAGAAAAAGAACCTTTGGGATGCTTTAAAGATAATGCTTAGTAAGGAGCTTAAGGAGGGAAATGATGGAGTATAATTTAAGTGATTTACAAGAATGGAATGTTAAAATAGAAGAAAAGGTTAATAGTTTTGGGTTAAATTATTATCCGCAAGAGTTTGAGATAATTGGATATAATGAAATGATTGGATATGAGGCATACGTTGGTATGCCTTCAAAATATCCTCATTGGAGCTATGGAAAAGCATACGAAAAAAATAAAACATTATATTCTTTAAACTTAACTGGATTACCTTATGAGATGGTTATTAACTCAGACCCTTGCTTAGCATACTTAATGAGAGAAAATACATTGTTGTTACAGATATTAACAATGGCACACGTATATGGTCATAATGATTTCTTTAAAAATAATAGATTATTTAAAGAAGGAACTAAGGCTTATTATACTCTAGAGATGTTTAAGCTAGATGCTGAAATAATAAGAGGTTATGTTAATGATCCTAATATAGGCTATGCAAAGGTAGAGAAAATACTAGATGCAGCTCATGCATTAAAGTTCCAAATACCTAGAGTTGTTGGAGTTAAGGAGTTAAGCCAAGAAGAAATAAAAGCTAATCTTATGGATGAATACAATAGAAAGATAGAAGGTAGATATATTTTAGATCAGGATGAGGAAATAGAACTTCCTGATTTAAGTAAGATACCACTTGAACCTTGTGATGACGTTATAGGATTCATAATGAAATATGGGTCTCTAGAAGAATGGGAAAAAACTATATTGAAAATAGTTAAGAGAGAAACTGAATATTTTATGCCACAAATAGAGACTAAGATAATGAATGAAGGATGGGCAAGCTATTGGCATTATACAATTTTAAATTCTTTAGAATTGCCAGAAGGACTTCACTTTGAATTCTTAAAACGTCACAACGATGTAATAGCACCTATACTTGGAGGACTTAATCCTTATTATATGGGATTTAAGATATTCCAAGATATCGAAAAGAGATATGGTAGAGAAAAGTTATTTGAGGTTAGAAGCTTAGAGAGAGATAATTCTTTCTTAAGAAAGTATCTAACACAAGATTTGTGTAATGAATTAAACTTATTCCAATATGCTAAAAAGAGCTTTGATTTTGTTATTGAAGAAGTTTCTGATGAAGAAGGTTGGAAGATTATAAGAGATACATTATCATCTACTTGTGGAGTAGGGGGAATACCATATATCAGGATAGTTGATTTAGATAGAAAAGATGGTGCTTTGACATTAGAGCATGTATTTGATGGAAGAGAGTTAGAACTCTTATATGCTAAAGAAACTTTAAAATATTTATTTGACCTATGGGGAAGGAAAGTAGTATTAAAGACTAAAACACGAGAAGGCAAAAATATAGAGATTCTATGTGATAATGATAGAAAAATTTATATAAATTAAAAGTGATAAGTAGGTAAACTCTTAACTTGTCACTAACAAATAAAGCATCAGGTAAAACTGATGCTTTATTTGTTGAAGGCACATATTAAGTTCTTTTGAATATTTTAATAGTGTAAATATTTTTTTAGGAGCAGACTATGGACTTAAAAGGAAGTAAAACTGAGAAGAATCTCTATAGAACATTTGCTGGCGAAAGTAGAGCAAATACTAAGTATACATTATATGCAGAAAAGGCAAGACAAGAAGGATATCAATGGGTAGGAGAAATATTTGACGAGACAGCTAAAAATGAATTAGCTCATGCAAGAAGAGTATATGGACAGTTTTTAAAAAATGTTAAATCTACTTGTGACAATTTAGTAGATTCTATTAATGGGGAAACAGAAGAATATAAGGATATTTATAAAAGATTTGAAAATGAAGCTAGACAAGAAGGGTTCAATGATATTGCAGATTTCTTTAAAGAGTTACAAGAGGTAGAGGAAGCTCATTCTAAAAGGTATAAGAAGCTATATGATAAGTTAGAAGATGGAACAATGTTTAGCGGACCTAAAGAATCTAAGTGGTGTTGTATGAATTGTGGATATATACATGAAGGTGTAGAAGCACCATTAATTTGCCCACTTTGCAAATTCCCAAGGGCATATTTTAAGCCATGTTGTGAAATTAAGAATGCATAGGAGGAGAAAATATGTATATATCAATGCCAAGGGACTTTTTTGTTCCTGTAATGTATGATTATAAAGAAAATTTAAACTTAATAGATGAAGAAAGTCAAGAGATGTACAGGGAAAGTAAAGGGCAGATAAATGCTGAATATCAAAAAGCATTACAAGAAAAAGAAGCTATTTATGTTAAACCAGGTAGCAAAGAGACAACTGGAGAAGAAAAGGTAAATGAAGAATACTATAAGGCGCTACAGGAGAAAGAGGCTACTTATGTAAAGCCAGGTAGTAAAGACATAAGCGGAGAAGGGAAGGTAAATGAAGAATACTATAAGGCGTTACAAGAGAAAGAGGCTACTTATGTGAGGCCAAATATGTATGTATCAATAGATGATGAATATATAAATAATGCTACTAGTAAACAAAATAGGGGTATTAATAAAGGAGGAACAAGAGAAAATTATAATGGACCAATAAATAGAAGGATGTATAGTGATTTAGATGATGAGTATGCTAGAGGCTTTAAGAGATAAGAAAACTAGAAATAGCATAATATTATTTGTAATTTCATTAGGATGCTTATTTATTAATACAACTAATATAATATTAGGACTAGTAATACATTCGGTTGCAATGATTCCCCTTGCTTTTATGCTTGGGGAATTCACTTCTAGTATTTCAGAATATATAGGAGAAAAAAAAGGTGGGCTATTAACTGCCACTTTAGGAAATCTTCCTGAAATAATAATGAGTATATGGTCATTAAGATTAGGGCTTATTTCAATGGTGCAAGCTGCTATGATAGGGTGTATAGTTAATAATATGCTTTTAGTGCTTGGGGTTTCAATATTTCTAGGTGGAATAAAATATAAGCAACAAACCTTTAATAAGAATAATGCTAAAACAAATTTTAGTATGCTATTGTTAGCTATGTCATCTATGGTAGTAATGGCATGTATTAATAATTACTCAAGTATAAGAACTGAGACAGTAATTAAAATAAGTGCGGCTGTATCAATAATTTTAATATGTGTGTACCTATTAGGATTGATATATTCTCTATATACACATAGTAATTTAATATTAGTAGATGGCCAAGAAGAAAATATAGAATCAAGGAATTCAGACAAGAGAGGTTTGGCTTTATTATTTATAAAGATAATAATTATAAGCTTAGCCATATATTTTTTATCAGAGAAAGTAATAAATGATGCTAATATTGTAATAAAAAATTTTAATATATCTGAAAGTTTTATGGGAATAATATTAATTCCTATTTTAGGTAATATAGGAGAGAATATTTCAGCTATTATGTGTGCTGTAAAAAATAAGGTTAATTTAAGCCTGGAGATAGCAATAGGATCCGGAATACAAATAGCTTTATTTGCAACTCCAATTTTAGTATTAATAGCATTTTTATTAGGAGTACAAATAGCACTAGTATTTTCAGTTTTGAATATAATTATAGTTGGATTAGCTATTTTTATGTCCTATATAGTTTTTGCTGATGGTAGTACTAATTGGTTTGAAGGAACGGTATTAATAGCAGTATATGTAATTATTACTATATGTTATTTTTTTGTGTAGGAGGTAGCTAATGGGATATAACAAGTTAATACACGATTATTATATAAATTTAAGCAACTTAGCCGGTTTATTAAAAACATTAACAGACTCCTATAGACTTCTAATCGGAGGTGCTTTTGAACTAAATAATATACCTGAAGCACGGACAAAGTATGTAAAAGAAGCTGTTAATAGGGCAGATAAATTAGGTGACGAAATTGATCATTTGATAGATTTGCTTGAAGAGTGTGGAGAGTCATACTATAAATATGTAGCAGTTATGAATGATTATATATTAAAAAATGGGAACAGTGATCTTATTTTAACTGAGGTTGATAGCGATTTGCAGTTTTCAAACTCACCAGGAGTCACAAATCCAGGAAGCTTTAATACTTCACCGGGAGGGAATTTAGGACCTAGACCGAAGGAAAAAATTAAAGAGGGTGATGATTAAGAATTAGTAAATAATAATTAATAAGATATAATTTAATTTTTACAATGATTTTTTATTCTTAATTATAAAAAGCTGTGCATATTGACACAGCTTTTTTATTAGAATTTTTTTAATTTAAAATTACTAACCATTAAATATGAGAATACTACCATAAGAAGCATTGGGACAATAGCAGACATATTTACCCTTAAAGTTAATAAAACAAATAATGCCATAAAGCATCCAGCTATTGTTATTGGTACCCCGGCAAATACACCATCAAAAGTAGATACGTTATATCTAGCTAATCTAAAGGCTCCACATATTGGAAAAGAAATTAGAACTATAAATCCAATTAAGCTTGTAGGGCCTACATCTTTAAAATTAAATAATATAAAAGATAAAATTGATGGAGCTACACCAAATGAAACTAAGTCAGCTAAGGAATCTAACTCTTTTCCAAGCTCACTACTTGCATTAAGAAATCTTGCAATTCTTCCATCATATCGGTCAACTAATCCAGCTAAAATTATGAAAGTACTTGCTAAAGCATAGTTACCCTCCATAGTAGATAAGATTGAACATATACCTAAAGATAAGTTAATAAAAGTAAAAGCATTAGGAATATAAGCTCTCTTCATATAATCACTCCTAAAATAATTCCGAATTACTGATATATAATTATAACATAATACATATAAAAATATAATACTATAATTTGCAATGATGCAGAAAAGTTACGATTGTATATAGATTATTTATAAAATATTATTAGTAATATAATGATTTATAAAAGTTAAATATGCTATAATCTTCTATATGTTATATTTTACTAAACACACAAGGGAGGTAGAACTGTGAGATACGTAAAGTTTATTTACAATCCTTATTCAGGTGAAAATTTAATCCTTGCTAAATTAGATAAGGTTATAAGTATTCATCAAAATGCAGGATATACTATAGTTCCTTATAGGATAAGTAGAGATGAAGATGTTTCAGAAGCATTTAGAGATGTGAAAAGTTGTGATTATAAATATGTGTTAGTAGCTGGTGGAGATGGTACTGTGGATTCAGTGGTGAATGTTATGGCTAAGCAAGGGATATCAATACCTATTGCTATATTGCCTGTAGGAACAGCAAATGATTTTGCTAAGTTCTTAGGGATACCTTCAGATATAGAAGAAGCATGTAAAAGAATTATTAATTCACATATAACTACTGTAGATTTAGGTAGTATAAATGATAAATATTTTGTTAATGTAGCAAGTACAGGTCTTTTTACAGATGTATCACAAAAGACAGATGTAAATATAAAAAATACTATAGGTAAGCTTGCATATTACTTAAAAGGAATAGAAGAGCTACCTAATTTTAGAAAGCTAAAAGTTAAGATAAAGTCAGAAAATACTAAGTTTGAAGGAGAAATGTATTTCTTATTAGTATTTAACGGGCAAACAGCAGGCAACTTTAAACTTGCAACTAAGTCAGATGCTAAGGATGGTCTATTAGACGTAATAATCTTTAAAGCTATACCTATAATGGAATTAATACCTTTATTTATAAAAGTATTAAAAGGAGAACATTTAGATTCAGAAAATGTAATTTACTTTAAAGCTAAAGAAATCCATATAGAGTGTCATGAAGATATAGTTACAGATATTGATGGAGAAAAAGGACCAGATTTCCCATTAGACATTAAGTGTATAAAAGGCGGATTAAAAATTTTAGGTGTAAAATGACTTAAAAAAGAATAATTTACTAAATATATTAATAGTTATAAATAACAGCACTATGAAAGGAACATATTATGTTAAATTTTGCTTACCTTTTAACTCTGATATTTATAATTACTTTTATTTTGTATTTAATTATGATAAATAGAAATAAATGTCCTAAAAAAGTGAAAATATTTTTCAATATTACATTTGTATTATTAGTTATAAGATACATAACTGTTTTATTGGGAACATTAATAGAGTCACAATCAATAATATATATTTTAAGGACTATGGTTTTACTTAATTACTCTTTAATACCACTAGTAGCTTTGGGTACAGCATATATTTTCCTAAGAAATGAAGATACAAAATTTGATTATAACTTCATATTTATGTTAATTTTATTATTACTGTATGTTGGAGAGTTATATTTATATAAAGTGAATATATCTATTAATAATTCATTTGGCTTTATAATTAATTTTAAAGATAGTTTAACCCCTAATCTTATTTACTTAATTGTAATCGCATCTATAGCTATAGTATCATTATTATGTGTTGACAAGCCATTTTGTAATAAGTGGGGAATGAAATTATTAACAATAAGTCTTATGCTAACTATAGCAGAATTTATATTATTCTTAGGTGGAATAAAGTTTTTCCCTTACCCACTTATAGGAGAGATATTAATTTTATTAATGAGCTTTAAGGCTATAAAAACTTTTAAATAGTTAAATAATCGTAAATTATTGAAGGAGCTGCATATGCAGCTTCTTTTTAAATTAATTTTATTGCCTTTTAGAGGTTCTATAATATAATAATAGTAGTAGAAGTTAAGATGCCCAATTGAGGGCATTTTTATTTGAAAAATTTATAGGTGGTGAATTTAAGATGGAGGGTGTCCCTCAGAGTATTAAGTTAAAAAAATCAAATAATAGTATAGAGGGAATTACTTTAAGTTTTAAATTATTTAGTTAAAGTTATTCTTTTTAATTTAGGAGGAGACTTTATGAAGAAATTATCTGTACTACTATTTAGTAGTATATTAGGCAAGAAGATATATGACGAGTTTGATGAGGTGTTAGGTACACTAAAGGATATCTATGTAACTACTGATGAAGGGTATCCAAGAGTTATAGGATATAAGGTTAAGAGAGATAGAGCAACATTTCACTATGAATTTAGGAGTGTAGTCTTTTTACAAAATGATAATAAAGTAAAAATAATGACTAGAGGTAGCAAAGAAATACTACCTAGAAGGTATTCATATCTTTTATCAGAACATCTTTTAGATAGAAAGATTGTAGATATAAATGGAAAACAAGTTGTAAGGGTTGATGATTTAAGAATTGCAGAGATTGCTGGGGAGTATAGGGTAATAGCAGTAGAAACAGGCCCAATGGCTAGAGCAAGAAGGTTTGGACTTTTAAATCTTGGAAAGGTGTTGTATAAAACACTTAATAAAGATTTTGAAGATAAGGTTCTTATGTGGGATGATGTTGAATCATTAGAAATGGTAAACAACAATTTACAAATTGCTATACCATATAAAAAATTATCAACATTGCATCCAGCTGATTTAGCAGACATATTAGAAGATCTAGATTCTAGCTCAAGAAAAAAGATTTTTGAGTTTATAGATGAAGATCTAGCAGCCGATGCTTTAGAAGAGATAGATCCAGAGTATAAAGGTGCAATAATAAAAGATATAAGTGAGGCTAAGGCCGCAGAATTACTTGAAAACATGCCAAATGATGAGATCGCAGATTTCTTAGATGAATTAGATGATGAGGAAAGAGAAAAGATTCTTATAAATTTAGAAACTGAAGATGCAAATGAGGTTAAAGAACTTTTACAGTATGATGATGAAACAGTAGGAAGTATAATGAGTAAAGAATTTATATCTTTTAACATAGATATAACTATAGGTGAAATTATAGAAATTTTAAGAGAAACTGAACCAGAAGATGAACAACTAAATTCTATATTTATAACTGATGAAGATGAGAGAGTATTAGGTACACTAACACTAAAAGATTTAATAATGAATAGTCCTGATACAAAGGCTAAAGAAGCAATGGATGAAAATACTAATGTTATAAGGCATTTTGTTGATATAAATGAAGCTATAGAGATAGTATCAAAATATGATTTGTTATCTATTCCAGTTGTAGATGACTATGATGTATTAATTGGTTCAGTAAATACCCATGACTTAATAGATGAATTTTTATACCCTATGTGGAGAAAGAAAAATAAACTTTAAAAAAAGTGTTTACAAAATTTGAGAAAAGCATATAATATAAAATATAAAGCAGAGTTAAATAGTAAGAATTAAGACTGTGAAAAAGGAAAGTAGTATAAAGGATGGTTACAGAGAGAAAAGGATGCTGAGAACTTTTTGCCGGTAATTTATAACGAAGTGCCCTTTGGAGTTTAAGCCTGAAATAGTAGTAAGGTGTTACGGGTTCACCCGTTATAGTGAGAAGGTATGATTGTACCTTTAACGAGTGGGATTATTTTATTATAATCCAAATAGAGTGGAACCACGGATTTTATATCGTCTCTAATTATAGAGGCGTATTTTTTTATAAAAAAATACACAATAATTATTATTAGCTAATAAAAATATCAATAAGACAATTAAAAGTATATAATAAATAGTGAAGGGAGAATTATTATGATTTATAATTCAATGCTAAATTTAATAGGAAAGACACCAATTTTAAAATTGGACAACATGGTTGATGAAAATAGTGCAGAGGTATATGTAAAGTTAGAAAAGTTTAATCCAGGTGGAAGCGTTAAAGATAGAGCTGCTTTAGGGATGATTGAAAAAGCTGAGGAATTAGGAATATTAAAAGAAGGTTCAACTATAATAGAACCTACTAGTGGGAATACAGGTATTGCAATAGCTATGATTGGAAGAATTAAAGGTTACAAAGTAATTATAGTTATGCCTGAAACAATGAGTAAAGAAAGAAGAGATTTAATAAAGGCTTATGGAGCAGAACTAATTTTGACAGAAGGACCTAAAGGCATGAAGGGAGCTATAGCAAAAGCTACTGAATTAGTAGAAGCATATGGATATTTTATGCCACAACAATTTGAAAATATAGCAAATGCAAATAAGCATTATGAAACTACAGCAGAAGAAATATTAGAGGATATTAAAGATTTAGATGCTTTTGTAGCGGGAGTTGGAACAGGGGGAACAATTACTGGAGTTTCTAAAAAGTTAAAAGAAAATATAAAAAAACTAAAAGTTGTAGCTGTAGAACCAGAAAAATCACAAGTTCTAGCTGGTAAAGGACCAGGAGCACATAAAATCCAAGGTATAGGAGCAGGATTTATTCCTTCAATATATAATGGAGAGTATGTTGATGAGATAATAGCAGTTTCAGATCAAGATGCTATAAAGACAGCTGTTGAATTTGCTAGGAAAGAAGGAGTATTAATTGGAATATCATCAGGAGCAGCACTATTTGCAGCAATGCAAGTAGCTAAAAAGCTAGGAAAAGGCAAAAAAGTACTTGCTATAGCTCCGGATGGAGGAGAAAAGTATATATCTATGGGAATTTATGAATAAGGCGCAGAGCGCTTAGGAGAAATATTCAGCCTTGCTGAAGAGAAATGTTTGACTGCGTCAAGGATAAATATGTGCTTGTTGCACAGAGAAATATTTGACGCAGTCAAAGGGGACTATATTTTCGCGAAGTGAATATTTCTCTGCGAGAGCATATTTATCTACACCACAGGTGTAAATTTCTCTTCACGTAGTGAATATTTATCTTACGAGTTTACTCGTACTAAAAGGAGGGTATTAGATTGTTTAAGAACTTAAGTTATGATTTAAATAATATAATGGAAAAGGATCCTGCAGCTAGAAGTAAGATTGAAGTATTTTTGTTATATCCATGTGTTCATGCTTTAATTTTATATAGAGCAGCTCATTATTTATATTCGAAAAAGTTTTTCTTTATAGCTAGACTTATATCGCAATTAGCAAGATTTTTTACTGGAATAGAGATTCATCCTGGTGCTAAAATAGGTAAGGGATTATTTATAGATCATGGAATGGGGGTAGTAATAGGAGAAACTACTGAAATTGGAGATAATGTTACTATATATCATGGAGTAACATTAGGTGGAACTGGAAAAGATAAAGGTAAGAGGCATCCTACTGTAGGAAGTGATGTTGTTATAGGATGTGGAGCAAAGGTTTTAGGACCTATTACAATAGGTGATGGAGCCAAGATTGGAGCTAATGCAGTAGTGTTAAAAGATGTTCCAACTGGAGTTACAGCAGTAGGTAAAGCAGCTAAAAACCTAATTAGAGTTGTTAAAAGTGATTCTGATTCAGTAAAAGAAAATTATAAAGAAAGTAATAAAGATATATATAACGATATGGTGATTTAATAATGATTAAAGAAAAAATAATTAAGTATTGTAATTCTATTGGATTAGATACTATTGGTTTTATTAAATGTAGAGTTTTTGAAGAATTACGTGAGTTTTATTTAGAAAGAAAAGAAAAAGGTTTAGAAAATGAATTTGAAGAAAGTGATGTAGAAAAGAGAATTAATCCTAATGTATATATGGAAGATGGGAAAACTATTATATCAATAGCTTTCCCATACCATATGGGAGAAGTTAATGTTGATAATGGATTTTCTATTTATACAAAGGGATATGATTATCATAGAGTAGTTAATAGTTATTTAGATAAGGTATGTACATATATAGGCAAACTTGGAGGGAAGGCAATCCCTTTAGTAGATAGCAATTCTCTTCCTGAAAGATATATAGGATATTTGGCTGGCATTGGGATAATAGGAAAGAATAATATGCTTATAACTAAACAATATGGATCTTATGTTTTTTTAGGCGAAATAATAACTGATTTAGAAATAGAATGTGAAGATTCAGGGACTTTTGAAGAGGTTTTGAAGTATGAAGGATGCGGTGATTGTAATAGTTGTATAGATAATTGCCCAACAAAGTCTATCATGACAGGAAGAAAAAATCCTAATATATGCTCATCGTATATTACTCAGAAGAAAGAACTTTCTACTGTGGATTATAAGCTTATAAAAAATAGAATTTTTGGTTGTGATATTTGTCAAAACACTTGTCCTCATAATAAAGAGGTTGAGGTTTCTAAGTTAGGGGAATTTATACCGTTAGAGTTTATGAATACTGTTGATATAAACTTTTATGCTAACTTAAATAATAAAGATTTTAAAGAGAAATTATCTAGAACATCATGCGGATGGAGAGGTAAAAATGTAATAAGAAGAAATGCAATAATAAGATTATATAATGAAGGTGAAGATATTGAAAAATATAGGGGAGATTCTCCTATGATAAACAAATGTATAGATCAGTTAACAATTAATAGAGAATAGTTAAAGAATATGATTTTATAAGTAATTATTAACTTTTAATTCTTAACTATAGGAAGGGGAACATTATGAAACAAAGAACAAAAGCAATATTAGATATATTAAAAGAGTTGTATCCAGATGCAAAGTGTGAGTTAGAGCATAATTCACCATTTCAGCTATTAGTAGCAACTATTCTTTCAGCTCAAACTACAGATAAAAAGGTTAACGAAGTTACAGCAACTCTATTTAGAGATTATCCAGATTTGGATGCTTTTTTAACATTGTCTATAGATGAACTTGAAGAGAGAATAAAGCAAATAGGTCTTTATAGAAGTAAAGCTAAAAATATAATGATAATGTGTAATCAGCTTAAAAATAACTTTAATGGAGAGGTTCCAGGAACTATGGAGGAGATAGTGACTTTAGCAGGAGCAGGTAGAAAAACTGCCAATGTTGTACTATCAAATGCATTTGGAGTACCATCAATAGCAGTAGATACACATGTGTTTAGAGTTTCAAATCGTTTAGGACTTGCAGATTCAGATAATGTATTAGAGGTAGAAAAGCAGCTTCAGAAGGAGCTTCCTAAAAAGGAATGGAGTCTAGCACATCATCTTTTAATATTCCATGGAAGAAGATGCTGTATTGCTAGAAATCCAAGGTGTGGAGAATGCAGACTTCAAAGTAGATGTAAGTATTATAAAGAAGCGAAAAAGATTGGAAAGTTTTAATAGGAATATAAAAGTGAAGGTATTTCTTATAAAGAAAGTACTTCACTTTTATTTTTCTTAAATTAATAAATTTATTACAAATTATTTTTACCAAAAGTAGTATAATTTTAAATATATACATAATAGTTCAATATTAAATTTTCTTTAATGAAATTTTAATAAAAAGGAAAAAGTAAAAATACATAGTAAAGTATATTTTTACTAAGGAGGATTTAAGATGGATAAAAATGAGAAGTTATACTTTAATGGCGACATATTAACATTAGAAGATGATTTATATGTTGAAGCTTTATTAGTTAAGGGAAGTAAAATTTGTAGATTAGGGAAAAAAGAAGAGTTACTAAAAGAAGCAAGTGAAGATGTAGAATTAATAGATTTACAAGGAAAAACATTAATGCCTTCTTTCATAGATTCACATAGTCATTTTGCTGGATATGCAAGCACATTTTCTCAAGCAGATCTTTCAGAAACAACTAGTTTTGAAGAAATCTCAGGGGCTATAAAAAAATTTATTGTAAAAAATGACGTAGCAGAAGGAAAATGGATTCAAGGTGATGGATATGACCAAAATTTCTTAAAAGAAAAGATACATCCAACTAAAGAATTATTAGATCAAATAGCACCTAATAATCCGCTTCTAGTTAAGCATAAATCAGGACATATGGGGGTGCTAAATACTTTAGGATTAAAGGCATTAGGAATAACAGCAGATACTCCTAACATAGAAGGTGGATTAATAGAAAAGAAAGATGGAGAGCCTACAGGATATATAGAGGAAGCAGCTTTCATGCATTATATTCAAGAGCTACCTATGGTATCTAATGAAGAGTTTTTTGGTAACTTAATGAAAGCTCAAAATGCTTATGCTAGTTTTGGTATAACAACGGCTCAAGAAGGATTTGTGATAGAACAAGTAGTTCCTATTTATCAATATTTAATTCAAACCAAAATGTTAAAAATAGATTTAGTAGGATATTTAGACATATCTAAAGCGGAAGTTTTAAAAGAGAAATTTGCAAATTGTTTAAAGAAATATGATAATCATATAAAGATCGGCGGATACAAGACATTCTTAGATGGGTCGCCTCAAGGAAGAACTGCGTGGATGAGAACTCCATATTTAGGAGAAGAGGAAGATTACTATGCATACGGGACACAAAAAGATGAAGATCTTAAGAATAGCTTAAAGTTAGCATTAAATGATAATATGCAAGTTTTAGTTCACTGTAATGGAGATGCTGCCTGTGAACAATATATAAATCAATTTAAGTTAGCTAAAGAAGAAACTAAATCAACAAATGAAATAAGACCAGTTATAGTTCATGCACAATTATTAGATAAAGATCAGTTAGATGAAGTAAAAGAACTAAATATGATACCATCATTTTTTGTTGCTCACGTATACCATTGGGGAGATATTCATATTAACAATTTTGGTATGGAAAGAGCAAGTAGAATAAGTTTAGCTAAATCAGCTCAAGATAAAGGAATAATGTATACATTCCATCAAGATTCACCTGTTATAGAACCTAACATGCTAGAAACTATATGGTGTGCAGTTAATAGAATAACTAAAAATAGAGTCTTATTAGGTAAAAATGAGAGGGTAACTCCTTTAGATGCTGTTAAGGCAGTTACAAAAAATGCTGCATATCAATATTTTGAAGAAGATATTAAAGGTACATTAAAAGAAGGTAAACTAGCTGATTTAATAATATTAGATAATAATATTTTAAAGGTAGATCAAATGAAAATTAAAGATATTAAAGTTTTAGAAACAATTAAAGAAGGAAAAACTATTTTTAAGAAGTAGAACAATGTTTACTTCATTTAAATAGTATATAGTGTTATAATTATAAAGGCTTGTGTATACAAGTCTTTATTTTATAAGTATGTTTAAATTTGGAGGCAGAAATGATTAAAGTTGGAGTTGTTATGGGCGGTATTTCTTCAGAAAGAGAAGTATCATTAAAAAGTGGAAATTCAATAGTTGAGCACATAGATAGAAGTAAGTACGAAGTTGTACCAATAGTTATAGATAATAAAGAAGATATAATAAATAAAGTTAAGGGAATAGATTTTGCTTTATTAGCATTACATGGTAAGTTTGGTGAAGACGGAACTGTTCAATCAGTACTTCAAACTTTAGATATACCTTACTCAGGATGTGGCCCAATAAGCTCAGGAGTATGTATGGATAAGGATCTTACAAAGAGAATATTAGTAGCTAATGGAATAAGAACTGCTAGATGGATAAATGTATCATCAATAGAAGAGATAGATTATGATGCAATAGAAGAAATGGGATATCCTGTTTTTGTTAAACCTACTAATGGAGGATCAAGTGTAGCTACATTCAAGATAAATAAGAAAGAAGATATAGAAAATGCTGTTTTAGAAGGCCTAAAATGGGATACAGAAGTAATGATAGAAGAGTTTATAAAAGGCGAAGAAATAACATGTCCTGTATTTGATAAGAAAATGTGGCCAGTAATAGCTATAAGACCTAAAGCAGGAGCAGATTTCTTTGACTTTACTCAAAAATATTCAGATAATGGTGCTGAAGAAGTAATAGTTGAGCTTGAAGAAAACCTTCATAAAGAAGTTGAAAAGATGGCTATAGGTACTTATAGAGCATTAAAGTGCGAAGTTTATGCAAGAGTAGATATGATAGTAACTGCAGAAGGTGTTCCTTATATATTAGAGGTTAATACATTGCCTGGTATGACTGCTGCCTCACTTTTCCCTAAGAGTGCAAAAGCTGTTAATGTAAGCTACTCAGGACTTATCGATATGATTATACAAACATCTTTAAAGGTAAAAAGAGCAATTTAATTAAGTTAAGAGCTAGAAGTTAATAGACAAGAGTAGAGTAAGAAACTTATATAAGATTTCTATAGAAATAACTTAAAAAGTCAGCTTAGGCTGGCTTTTTTTATTAAAATTTTTAATTGTGACTCTTAGCTTTTAACTAATAATCAGGAGGTGGCATTGTGGATAAAGTTATTTTAAAGGTTGAAGGCTTAAGTAAATCTTTTAAAAAGAGAAAAGTAGTTGATAATGTTTCATTTGAATCTAAAGAGGGTGAGATATTAGGTTTTTTAGGAGCTAATGGAGCTGGAAAGACAACTACTATAAGAATGATAACAGGGCTTATAGGTGCGGATAGTGGAACGATTATAATAGATGGACATAACATAAAAGGTGATTTTGAAAAAGCTATGGCTAATGTAGGTGCAATTGTAGAAGTACCATTTTTATATGAATATATGACCGGGATGGAAAATATAAAGCTTTTTGCTAAGCTTTATAAAGCATCTGAGGAAGGTGTGCAGGACGCTATAAAGGTTTCTGGCCTTAAAGATAGACTAAATGATAAAGTTAAAGAATATTCATTAGGGATGAAGCAAAGAATTGGGTTATCTGTAGCTCTTATGAAGCAACCTAAATTATTAATTTTAGATGAGCCTACTAATGGTTTAGATCCTATGGGAATAAAGGATTTAAGAGAATTCTTAAAAAAATTAGCTCACAATAAAAATATTTCTGTAGTAGTTTCAAGCCATATATTGATGGAAATGGAGCAACTATGTGATAGAGTTGTTATAATTTCTGAAGGCAAGGTTATTTGTACTAAGACTATGGATGAAATTAATAGTGAGTCTTCTTTAGAGGATGTATTTATAAACTCAATAATGGAGGCTGAAAAATAATGAAAGATGTTTTATATTTAAGTAAGTTAGAGTTTAGTAAGATGTTTAAAACTAAAATAGCTAAAGTCGGAATAATATTGGCGTTCATAATTATGATTGGATTAACTATATCTGAATATAGTGATATGAAAAGAGTAAGAGAATATGAAAGTGCCAATGGAACATCAGAATCATGGGATTGGAGAGAAAGAGAAGAATATCTTATATCTCAGAAGGAAAGTATGCTAAGTGACCCATATTACAATGAAAGTGATAGGAAACAAATAGAAAGAAGAGTAGAAATTGCAGAGTATAGATTAGAACATAATATTACAAAGGACTATGAAAAAAATATGTGGTGGTTCTTTGCTGATAATTCTTTTAATTGGGTATTTAGATTTATAATTTTAATAGTTGTATTAGTTGGAGTATTTAATGTATCTAGTGAATATAACAACAAAACAATAAATATGTGGCTTGTATCTCCATATAAAAGATGGAAGGTTTTAACTTCTAAGTACTTAGCTATTATAGGATATGGAGCAATTATATTAGGAATAGTTCTCTTTATGGGATTATTGTCGGGAATAATAATTCATGGCTTTGATAGAGTATCTAGTGAAGCAATACTTTATGGCGTTAATGGTCCGTATACAATTAGTACAGCTTTATATTCAATTGTTATAGTTTTATTAAAATTAGTTGAATTAATATTTTCAATTTCATTAGCCTTTATGATATCAGTATTACTAAAGTCAGTATCATTTGCAACTATAACATCTATAGTAACTATATTTGTAATATCGCCAGTAGTTTTGTATGGTGGGAAGATGATGAATTATTTAAATTACTTACCATTTAATCATTTGGATTTTAGAAAATTCTTAGACTTTGGAACAATATTGCCCAATGTAAATAATGATTTTGATAGTATAATAATTCAAGGGTTCACCCCAACAATAGCAGCTTTAATTATAATGGTATATATTTCTATGTTCATGAGTATTACTTATGGAGTATTTTGTAAGAGAGGTGTGATTTAGATGAGGCTAAGATCAGTAGAAGAAAGATATTAATAAGTTAAAAAACAAATAAAAAGACAGTAAGTTATTTAATTAATGGTAACTTACTGTTTTTTTTTTTAGAATATAAAAAAATGTCGGGGATAGTAGGGTTCGAACCTACGAATGCCGCAGTCAGAGTATAATAATTTTTATAGAGATATAGATAATGTAAAGTTACAGTAATTTTAATATGATTTGTATAGAAAGAATGCCGCATTTTCAAAAAATGAAAATGTTGCATTTTTTTTGTTTTTATATTGACTTAGAGTTTACTTTAGGTAGTAACATAAGCGGTGGGAGTCTTTCTATGTTGAGAGATTAAATAATAAAATATAAAAGGGGATAGAAATGATGGAAAATAAAATGGGGACAGAACCTATTAGAAAATTACTTATAAATATGAGTCTACCATTGATGATTAGTCTGTTGATAAGTAATTTGTATAATTTAATAGACAGTATGTATGTATCAAGTTTAGGAGAAAGTGCGTTAAGTGCAGTTTCGCTTTCAGCACCAATAATGATGATGATGGCTGCCTTTGGAAGTGGTAATGCAATAGGGTTAAATGCAGTTTTATCAAAGGCATTAGGAGAGAACAATCCTGAAAAGGTAAAAAAAGCGATAAGAACATCACTATTTTTATCGTTAGCTTCATATATAGTTATTGTGACTTCTAGATTGATAATAGTAGAACCGTATTTTAGCTCGCAAACTAGCGATTTAGAGATTATAAGACAAGGAACAGCATATTTAAATACAGTAATGTTCTTAGCTTTCGGAGTAATGTTTCAATGGGTACTTGAAAGGTTACTAATTTCAACAGGTAAGACTCATTTATTTATGATTACATTGTCATCAGGAGCAATTATAAATATTATATTAGATCCTGTATTTATATTTGGAGTTCCAGCGTTAGGAATTCCAGCGTTAGGAGTTCAAGGGGCAGCAGTTGCAACAGTATTTGGACAGACTTTCTCAGCTTCTTTGGCGCTATATTTTAATTATAAGTATAATAAAGAAATAGAGATGAAGTTTAGTTTGGTACCAGATTGGAGTACTTTTATTGAAATATTAAAGACTGGTATACCAACAGCATTTATGCAAGGGTTTGTATCAGTAGTTACTATGGGTGTGAATATGATACTAATATCTTTTAGTACTACAGCAGTTGCAATATATGGAGTAGTATTGAGAATATTAAATATGATATTAATTATGCCAAATGGGATTGGACTTGGAGTTATACCAATAGTTGCATATAATTATGGTGCACAAAAACGTAATAGAGTTAAAGAGGCAATAAAATTTAGTGTTATTTTTAGTGTATTAGTAGGAGTAATAGGAATGATAGTATTAAGTATTATTCCATCATTTATGCTAGGAATGTTTAATCCAACAGATGAAATGAAAACAATTGGTATAACTGCTATTAGATTATTAAGTATAACACTTCCATTAGCAGGGGTAAGTATAGTTTTATCGTCATTTTTCCAAGGGATTGGATTAGCTAAATATAGTATGTATTTATCATTAACAAGACAGATAATATTATTACTTCCAATAGTATTCTTATTATCATTAACTAAAATATTACCACTAGTATGGATAGGTTTTTCAGTAGCAGAAGGTCTTGCATTAATAGTTGGTTATATATTGTATAAACGTTCATATAGAGATGTACTAATGAAAATACAAGAGTATACGGTTGAAGAATGTTGTATTTAGAAGGCGTTTTATTTTTGGAGAGGAAAATATATGAAAGGATAAATGATATCCTAAATTCGTAAATAAAATAAAGTGAATTTGAAAAATACTGCTGAAGTATAAATAACTTTAGTAGTGTTTTTTGTTTTAAATGAAATGTAAAAATGGTAAAATTTAAAAGTAATTATATTTTATTAGGAGATATAGTGGTTATGATAGAAATTAAAAATATTATGGATAGTAATGAGAAATCAAAAATTACAAATTATATATTAAGAGAGTTACCAGAATGGTTTGGAATTGAAGAATCAATAGTAGAGTATGTTGAAGAAGTTAAACAATATGATTTTTATGGAGCATATAATCAAGAGGAAGTGATGGGATTTATAAGTATAAAATATAATAATAAATATACGGCGGAAGTGTATCTGATAGGAATATTGAAGGAGTATCAGAATAATCACATTGGAAGAAGATTAATTGAAGTAGCAGAAGAAGTATTAATTAAAAATAAAATTAAGTTATTTATGGTAAAAACTTTAGGGGAATCTCATCCAGATGAAAATTATAAAATAACTAGAGAATTTTATAAAAAACTAGGTTTTTATCCGTTAGAGGAAATTAAAGAGATATGGGGAGAGAGTAATCCATGCTTAATTATGGTTAAGACTTTATAAAGTGTGATATATGGGGGAGGTAGTATGTACAATATTAAGTTTAAGGGGAAATACAAAGATGAAAATGAATTAAAAAAAGGTGAACTACCTATTAATGCAATTAAGTATGATGAGCCAGATACTATGAATAAGATATTTTGGAGAGGCTTTTTAATTAGTTCACCAATGCTATTGGTAATTACTATTTTACTTTTTACAAGGATAGGTTTTAAGCTGAATTTTACCATAATAATTATTGAATTTATACTTTTATATGTTCATGAATTTATACACGGATTTGCATGTCCTAAAGAAATAGAGAAGGAAGTTTGGACATACTTTAAAGAAGGGGCATTATTTGTATATTTTAAAGATCCTGTATCAAAGTTAAGATTCATATGGTTATCATTAGCGCCAAACCTCATACTTGGGTTTATTCCATTTATACTAGTTATATTAGGAGTATTTAACTTTAATAATACATTAGAAGTATATATTGGAAACATCTCTTGGATGATGATTTTAGGTGGTATTGGTGATTATCTTAATATATATAATACTATTAAGCAGGTACCTAAAGGGTCAAAAGTTATGTGTTATGGATTTAATTCATACTGGTTCGAGTAAATAGAAGTAGGTGTTAATAATGGAGTACATGGGAGATAAAACTTATTGGGATAGTAAATTTGAAATTAGAGGAGATAGCCTATTAAGTCCTGAAAAAGCTTTGATTAATAATATAGGATATTTGAAGAAAGGCACCGTACTTGATGTAGCATGTGGAGATGGAAGAAATACTTTGTATTTACTTCAAAAGGGCTTTGATGTAACAGGAGTAGATTTTAGTAATAAAGCCCTTGAACGATTGAATGCTTTTGCTACGAGGGCTGGGTACGAAATTGAAACAAAGCAGGTTGATTTAAGTGGTAGTAATTCTTTAAATGAGTTGAATAATTTTGATAATATAGTAATTAACCATTATAGAGCAAATAAAGAAGTATTAAAAGAGATATCAAAGCACATAAATGATGACGGAATCTTGTTTGTATGTGGTTTTGGGCATAAGCATAAAGTAGATTCTAAAATTAGACAAGAAGATTTAATTTTGGAAAGTGATTTCGAAGAAATAAAAAATATGTTTGATTTAATTAAGTATGAAGAAAATGAAGACGAAAGAGGATTTTTTGTAACTTATATTTTTAAAAAAGTATTAGTTTATTAATTAAGCAATAGAGAATTAAAAGATAAATAACATATACTTGAAAATTCGATGTGAAAATACATCGAATTTTTTTGTAATAAAAAATAGATAAATGTGTATTAGTTAAGCTATTTAAGTTAAGGATAATCTTAATGGTGGATTATTGTCAGAATTTGCTTATGAAAAGAATTACACAAATTATTGACAAAGATGTACGTACAAGTTACTATAAAGATATAGGAAACATGTACGTACAAGTTTTGGAAAGTGTAGATACATATGTACGTATAAGTTAAAATAGGAGGGACTAAGATGGGAAAATATATTGATGATTCAAAAGCCTTACTTGAATACGTTGGCGGAAGAGAAAATATTGGTGCAGTTACGCATTGTGTAACTCGTATGCGATTTGTACTAAAAGATACATCATTAACTAATAAAGATAAAATTGAAAGCTTAAAATCTGTAAAAGGAACATTTACACAAGCTGGGCAATTTCAAGTTATAATAGGTAACACTGTTGGGGACTTTTATAATGACTTCATTAAGGTATCTGGAATTGAAGGTACTAGTAAAGATGATGTTAAAGATGCAGCGAAATCTAATATGTCTTTTATTCAAAGACTTATGGCAAATTTAGCGGAAATCTTTTCTCCACTTATACCAGCTATTATAGTTGGAGGTTTAATATTAGGGTTTAGAAATTTAATTGGAGATGTTAAATTCTTTGAAGAAGGTACAAAGAGTTTAATAGAGATATCACAATTCTGGGCAGGAACACATAGTTTCTTATGGTTAATAGGTGAAGCTATATTCCACTTCTTACCTGTCGGTATTACATGGGCAATAACTAAGAAGATGGGAACTACTCAAATATTAGGTATAGTTTTAGGTATTACTTTAGTATCACCACAGCTTTTAAATGCTTATGCAGTATCAGGGGGAGGGGATATTCCTTTCTGGGACTTTGGATTTGCACAAGTTAATATGATAGGTTACCAAGCACAAGTTATCCCAGCGATACTTGCAGGTTTCACATTAGTATATTTAGAGAAATTCTTTAGAAAGATTACACCTGCATCAATCTCAATGATAATAGTTCCATTCTTTGCTTTAGTACCAACTGTACTTATTGCACATGTTGTGTTAGGACCAATAGGTTGGACAATAGGATCATGGATTTCAACAGTTGTATATGCAGGTTTAACTTCATCATTTAGATGGTTATTTGCAGGAATATTTGGTTTTGCTTATGCACCATTAGTAATAACAGGATTACATCACATGACAAATGCAATAGATCTTCAATTAATGGCTCAAGTTGGTGGGACATCATTATGGCCAATGATAGCTTTATCAAATATAGCTCAAGGGTCAGCAGTTTTAGCGATGATATACTTACAAAGAAAGAATGAAGAAGAAAAGCAAATTTCAATACCAGCATGTATTTCAGCATACTTAGGAGTAACTGAACCAGCATTATTCGGTGTAAACTTAAAATATGGATTCCCATTCATATGTGGGATGATAGGATCAGGTATAGCAGCTATAATATCAGTAGGTTCTGGAGTTATGGCAAATGCAATAGGTATAGGTGGGCTTCCAGGAATACTTTCAATTCAACCAAATAGTATACCAATGTTTGCTGTAGCTATGGTTGTTGCGATAGCAGTACCTTTTATACTAACAGTAGTAGTAGGTAGAAAGAAATTAAATGCAGTATAAATCGAATTAGTAAATTTAATAGTAAGGTCTGGATAATATATATTCTTAAAAATGAATTATATATTATCCATTCTTTGTTAGATAAGAGGAGATAGATAAAATGAAAGATTTTAGAGAAAGTGTTGTGTATCAAATATACCCTAAATCATTTAATGATTCTAATGGAGATGGAATTGGAGATATAAACGGAGTAACTGAGAAGTTAGATTATTTAAAGACATTAGGTGTAGATTACATATGGTTAACACCAGTATATGTATCTCCGCAAAAAGATAATGGTTATGATATTGAGGACTATTATAAAATAGATCCAAGAATGGGAACTATGGACGATTTTGAAAGATTAGTTGAAGAAGCTAAAAAGAGAGATATAGATATAATGCTTGATATGGTATTTAATCATACTTCTACAGAGCACTGGTGGTTTAAAGAAGCTTTAAAGGGAAATGAAAAATATAAGAATTTTTATATTTTCAAAAAAGGTAAAGATAATGAGCCACCTACAAACTGGGTTTCAAAGTTTGGGGGGAGTGCTTGGGAGTATGTTGAGAATATGGATGAATATTATCTTCATTTATTTGATGTTACTCAAGGTGATTTAAATTGGGAAAATGAAGAAGTGAGAAATGAAATATATAAAGTAGTTAACTTTTGGATAGAAAAAGGTGTAACTGGATTTAGATTAGATGTAATTAATCTTATTTCGAAGCCAGAGGTTCTTGAAAATGATTATATTGGAGATGGAAGAAGATTCTATACTGACGGACCTAATATACACAAACATATAAAAGCACTTAATGAAAATACTTTTGGAAAGCATGAAAATATAATTACTGTTGGAGAGATGTCATCAACTTCTGTTGAAAATTGTATTAAGTATTCTAATCCAGATGAAAAAGAGCTTTCTATGGTATTTAATTTTCATCATTTAAAAGTTGATTATGAAAATGGTGATAAATGGACATTAATGGATTTTGATTTTATGATGTTAAAAGATATCTTTAAGAAATGGCAAGAAGAAATGCAAGAAGGTAATGGATGGAGTGCTTTATTCTGGTGCAATCATGATCAACCGAGAGCGATTTCTAGATTCGGAAATGATAAAGAATATTTTAATGAAAGTGGAAAAATGTTAGCTACTGCTATACATATGATGAGAGGTACTCCTTATATTTATCAAGGAGAAGAGTTTGGGATGACAAATCCATATTTTGAATCAATCCAAGAATATAGAGATGTTGAATCAATAAACTACTACAATATATTAAAGGAACAAGGGGAATCAACAGATAAAGTTTTAGATATATTAAGATCTAAATCAAGAGATAATTCTAGAACGCCTATGCAATGGAATGATAAAGAAAATTCAGGATTTACAACTGGAACTCCATGGATACCGGTAGGAAGATCATATAAAGAAGTAAATGCAGAAAAAGCTGTTAAGGATAGCAACTCTATATTTAATCATTATAAAAAGTTAATTGAATTAAGAAAAGAATATGATGTTATTTCTAAAGGTAATATAAAAATGATTTTAGAAAGTCATAAAAAAGTTATAGCTTATGTTAGAAGATATGAAAATAAAGTGCTAGTAGTTCTAAATAATTTTTATGGAGAATCAACTAAAGTGAATATACCTTCAGATATATTAAATGAGTGTATAAACTCTAATATAATATTATCTAATTATTCAGATTCAGGTAAATTAGGAGAAGAAATTATTTTAAGACCATATGAATCCATTGCTTATTATATTGAGAAATAGTATTTAATTATGCTAAAATAAATCTGGTGATAAAATGGATAAGAAATATTTGAACATATACAATATACTAGTAAATAAAATAGAAAATAATGAGTATCAAGCAAATGATAAGCTACCTTCTGAAAAAGAAATAATGAATGAATATAATGTTTCTAGGGATACTGTGAGAAAATCATTAAATATGCTAGAGCAAAATGGATATATTCAGAAGACAAAAGGAAAAGGTTCTTTTGTTCTTGATATAGGTAAGTTTAATTTTCCAGTTTCAGGAGTAGTTAGTTTTAAGGAAATTTCAGCTACAGGAAAGCTTGGAGCTAATGTGAAAACTATAGTTGAAGGTTTAGATTGCATAATTCCTAAAAAAAATATAGCAAGAGGTTTAGAGCTTGCTGGAGAAGATAAGGTTTGGAGAGTTGTAAGAGTTAGATCTATAGATAATGAGAAAGTTATACTAGATAAAGATTATATTGTACAAAAATTTGTTGAGAATCTTACATATGATATTTGCAAGGAGTCTTTGTATAGTTATATAGAAGGAGAACTTGGATTAAAGATAGCATATGCAAAAAAAGAAATAACTGTTCAAAATGCAACAGAGGAAGATAAAAAATATCTAGATATGAAGGGCTTTGAAATGATAGTAGTGGTAAAAAGCTATACTTATTTAGACGATACTAGTTTATTTCAATATACTGAATCTAGACATAGACCAGATAAATTTGTATTTGTAGATTTTGCTAGAAGATGTTAAGATTAATATTAAGGAAGTTGGCGTAAGCCAACTTCTTTGTTTTTTATTAAAATAAGTAATGTGTAAAGTATGGAAAATTTTAATGAAAATTATTATAGATGCACGAAAAAGTATTTCTAATTCGTTATATAGTTGAAGGGGGGGTGATAGTGGTGAATATATCATCTGTCGACAATGATTTTATTCAATATGTTGTTGAGAAGTATTCAGACATGATATTGCGTATTGCGTATCAAAACTTAAAAAACAAATCTGATTCGGAGGATGTTGCACAGGATACATTTATTAAGTTGATAAAACAGTCAGAGTTTATGGATGAAGCTCATATGAAGGCATGGCTTATAAAAGTAACAATAAATAAATGTAAGGATTTAAATAAAACAGCATGGTATAGAAAGACAGAATCTCTTACAGAGATTGAGATTCCTTTTACTGAAGATGAGGCGGGAATACTTGAAGAAGTTTTTAAATTATCCAGTGATTATAGGAATGTAATATATTTGTATTATTATGAAGGCTATAACATAAGTGAAATTGCGAATATCCTTGATAAAAAAGAAAATACTATAAGTTCTCGGCTTACAAGAGCTAGGAAGAAACTTAAAAATATTCTTATAGAAGGAGGATATAGTGGTGAGAAAAAGCAACTATCAAGAATCGATGTCTAAAATAAAGGCTAGTGATAAATTTAAAACTGATACTATAAAAAAGATGCAAGAAGAGTTAGAAAAACAAAATAGAAAATATGAAGATAATACTGAGATTTTAAATAAGAAAAATAATATTAAATATAAAGGGTTTTTAGGAGCTGCTGCATGTTTTGCTTTAATAATAATTTTAGTTATTGCAGATAATAAGAATATTAATATTCCAGCGGTAAATGAAGTTATAAAAGATAATAAGTCTAATGAAAAAATTTTATCAGAGCTTCCAAAGCTTAAAGTATATAATACTCCATCTGGAGGAATGGGCTTTGAAGGATACTTAGCTCATGACATAGATGAGCTATCTAATTCTAATCCCTGGGTAACAAGTAAGAATATAAGTACAATGCCTGTATTTAAAAATATGCATTATGTAAATTATAAATCGGGAAGTCCTATACCAGAAGGATATTTAAATGGTGAAGAAATGATAAAAAAAGCTGAGGAAATAGCCGTATTATTAAATATCGAAGTAAGTGAAGTATATACTAGTCCAACTAAAGAAGACATTGATAGTTATAAGGATAAAACAGGTGAAGATTTAAACCAGAAGCCATATGAAGCAGTTGCAAAAGGAGATGGAGTAGAGGTAAGTGTAATGTCAACCGGAGAAATTACTATAAAATTTATAGAGGGAATAGAGCTCGATAGTAAATATAATTTTACACATACAGATACAAGCAAAGAGGAAGCTGAAAAAGTATTAGATTATTTAATAGAGGAATATTCACAGCTTATAGATATGGATAACCCAGCTAAAGATTTATTTGGAGATTATAATATCTATGATCAACAGAGCTTTAGATATAATGTTTATGATAATAGTGGAAGTATCATTGATAAGATATTAAATTATAATTTTAATACAGTGAATTTTGCTCCAGATGGTAAAGGAAAGCTGGGATATATAAGTATTTTAAATACGAATATTACAGAAAAGGTTGGAGATTATCCAATAATAAATGAAGATGAAGCGAGAACTTTGTTAATAGAAGGGAAATGTACAAGTACAGTTCCGGCTGAGTTTCCAGGAGAAGAATATATAAAAAAGGTAGAGCTTGTATACAGAAAATCACATACTGAAGAAAATCTTATGCCGTATTATAGATTCTACGTTGAGCTTCCAGATATGAAGATGGATAATGGATTAAAAAACTTTGGAGCATTTTATGTACCTGCTGTAAAAGCTGAATATATTACTTATGAATCTAATAAATCTAGCAAAATAACTATAGAAGAATTCGAATGTGGAGAATCAGGTAATAAAAATTAAATAAGAGTAACTCTTTATAAAGTTTAATAATATCTTATATATTAAGGAAAACTTTATTTTGGAGGAACTATGCAAAATAAAAATGACAAAAGTCTATTTGGAGTAGATATTAATGAGTATACTCAAGGTGTTGACTTTGCAGTATTAACTACAAAAATAGATTTTTTATACCTAAGGTCTTCTGGATCGGCAACTGGAAGGTTTAGAAGAGACCAGAAGTTTATAGAGTTTGCACAAAAAGCAAGAGAATTTGGTATACCAGTTGGAGCATATCATTTTGGAGTTCCTGCTGATGATTTAACTACTGCTGATGCTCAATGTGATGATTTTATTCAAGTATTACAGGAGGGTTTTGGCAACAAGGATTATGGTGACTTATTCCCAGTTATAGATGTAGAAGTACCTACAGATAAATCACTTGCTGTAGAAACTGTAGTAAATTGGATTGATCGATTTAGAAAGCGATTTGAAAAGAAGACAAGAAGAAGAATAATGCTATATACAGGAACTTTCTATGTTGAACTTTATAATAACTTCTTTATTCCTGGTAGAGGATATCCTTTGAAGAATATGATTCTTTGGATTGCTATGTACACTGCTATTCCAGGAAATCCAGCATATCCACCAGATGTAGGTGGTTGGACAAGATGGAGAATATGGCAATATAGTGAAAGTGCAACAGTACAAGGAATCGGAAATCCTGTAGATGCTAACTGGGGACCAAATAGTATTGATTTATTGATTCAACCAAGAAATGTAACAGGACTTAGAGCTACTAAGAGAGGAAATACAATAAATATTAGATGGAATCCAAATAATGATGCAGATTTATTAGGTTATAATTTATTTGCTAATAATTATTGGATAGGAACAGTAGATGCAGGAGATACTGATTTTACAATTCCAATCTCATCACTACCATTTACTAAAAGTGGGCCAATAAAAATAAGTATTGAAGCTTTTGATTTAGATGGAGAAACATCAAAAGCTAGAACAACAGTAACAGTTTAAATAAAGTGCGAAGCACTTTGGTGAAAAGTTTGACTTCGTCAAAGGGGAAAAGACAACTAAAGTTGAGGAGAAGATATTGCCTATGGCAATAGGGAAAAGACCTCTAACGAGATGGAATACTTTTTTCTGCTACTATAGTAGCATTTTCCCCTTAACGTAGTTAACTTTTCACAGCTGCGAAGTAGCTTTTTCATTTCGGCGTAGACGAATTTTCACTTGCGAACTTAGTGCGCACTTTCTTTCAATGGGGAAAGAATTGTAAGTCTTTTGTAATTGTAATCACATGAAGAATAGTCTATAATTATAAGAGATATTGTAAAAATATCAGTTTTTTATAGTACTAATATCATAATTTTATATTTTTTGTAGAAAGTGGGGAGGAGTGAAGCTTTTGAGTAATAGTAATTCAAATAAAACTAAGGATTTTTTTACTAAACATAAGAAAGTTATTGTGATTTCAGGAGTAGCAGTATTAGCAGTAGCTGTCACTGTTGGAGGAGTAATAGCTAACATTAATAACAAAGTTAGGTCTTGGGAAGATAAGATTTATCCTGGGGTACATGCTTATGGAGTAGACCTAAGTGGCAAGACTAAAGAGGAAGCAGTTACGGTGTTAAACGATCAATTAGCTACTTTAGTTAATGATAAGAAAATAACAGTAACTGTTGGAGATAAGAACTTTGAGATTAAATATTCTGATTTAGGGTCAACTATAAATGCGGATAAAACTGCGGAAGAAGCTCTAGCTTATGGAAAAGCTGAGGGGATGTTTAAAAAGAACTCTTATATAAAGGATGGAGTTGATACAGAGGTTAATACTGAGTTAACTTATGACGAAGCCAAACTTAAAGAATTCGAAGATAAGATAAATACAGAAGTAGAGGTGCCTGCGATAGACGCTTCAATATCTATAAACTATGGGGAAAAGCATATAACTCCAGAAGTTATAGGAAAGAAAATTGATGCGGAAGAATTACACACAAAATTAGTTGCATGCATAGATCCAGACCCAAATAAAGTAGAAACTGTTTCTTTAGAGCTACAAGACTATAGTCCTAAGATAACCGCAGAAGCTTTAAATAAAATCGATGGTATATTAGGAAGCTTTAGTGGTTCTTATACTAATGATGGTACTGGAAGAGTTACTAATATGAGACTAGCTACAGGCTATATCAACGGAACACTTTTAATGCCAGGTGATGAATTTAGTTATAATAAGACTATTAAAGATACTACCCCAGAAAATGGTTATGAAAAAGCTAATACATATGTAGGAAGCGAAGTAGTGCCTGATTACGGCGGAGGAGTATGTCAAATATCTACTTACCTTTATAGAGCTGTAATTACATCAAATATTAGATCTACTATAAGATATAATCACTCAATGATGGTTGGATACTCAGAGCCAAGCTTAGATGCTACAGTATTTGAAGGTGATATAGATTATAGATTTGTTAATACATATGATTCACCAGTATATATAGAAGGATATATGAGTGGAAGCTCAATTACATTCAATGTATATGGTAATACTTCAGAAAAAGGTAATAAGACTTATGAGCTTGTCAACAATGTTCTAGAAAAGTATGATTATACAACTGAGTATGTAGATGATCCTACATTAGAAGAAGGAAAAACTAGAACTAAGCTTAATGGAGCTGCTGGATATAAATCAGAAGGTTATTTAATAACTTATGAAAATGGTGTAGAAGTTAATAGAGAATTAATATCTACTGATATATATCAACCAATGAATGCTATAGTTTTAAGAGGAACTAAAAAGGTAGAAGCACCTAAACCAGAAGAAAAACCAACTGAAAATGCTGGAGGAGAGACTCCAGCACAATAAAAAATAAAAAGGAGTTTTTTGCTCCTTTTTTTTATTTTTTTTATTAAAAATTTAGAATATTTTGTGTAAATATTAAGAATATAGTGGTATTATATATTGTAGTTAGTATAGCAACAAAGGAGTTAAGTATGAAATACAAAATGGTTTGCATTGATATGGATGGAACTTTGCTTGGGAAGAGAAAAAAGATTTCACAGTTTAGTAAAGACGTTATAAAGAAAGCGCATGATATGGGTGTTGAAATAGTTGTCACAACAGGTAGACTATATAATAATGCAGCATATTTTTCACAACTTTTAGGTGTAGATTCTCCAGTAATTGCAGCTAATGGGGCAATTGTTATAGATCAAAAAACTAACGATATTATATATGAAAGTGCAATACCTGAAGTAGAATGTATGAATATACTTAAGATATTGAATAAATATAAGATACCATTCCATTTTCATACTACTGATACTATATATTGTAATAATTGGTTTAGTAAATTTGGAACTCAAGTTTATATGACCAAACAGGTTTATTATGAGCATTTAAATATAAATTATTACACTGTAAAAACTGAAAAAGAATGGGCTGAAGTATTTAAAAAAGAAAATGGAAGAATGGCTAAATGTATAGCTTTTTCACCAAAGAGTAAAGATATCTTTAAGGTTAGAAAAGAATTAGATGCTTTGGAGAATATAGTTTACTTTGGGTCAGGAAACCATAGTACAGAAATAAATTTTAAAGGTGTATCTAAAGGAAATTCAGTAAAAGTTTTAAGTAAAAAGTATGGAATAAAACGAGAAGAGCTTATTTGTATTGGTGATAATGAAAATGATATTTCCATGATTAAATATGCTGGGCTTGGGATTGCTATGGCAAACGCAATTGATGAAGTGAAGTCTGCTGCACAATATATTACAGATTCAAATAAAAATGATGGAGTAGCTAAGGCTATTAAAAAGTTCATATTAGACGAAGAATAAAAAAATCACACTTCCTTGAATTATAATTTTAAATTATACAAAAAATAATTCAAAGGAGTGTGATTTTATGTTTATTCCTAAAAGAATTATATTTGAAAAAGGGTCATTAGATTATGAAATTGGCCAAAATGTATACAACTTTTTCAAGGATAATAAGAATGTAGAAAAAATAATGCTAAAGTCAAATAAAGTTAAACAGAACATTCCTAATAGTGACGATTTAAGGAAATTTTATAAAGAGGGAAAAAGGACTTTAGTCGTAGGAGTAAAGAAAGGATTAAAGTTTCAATCTTGTAAGCCTTCAGCACATTATCAGTTGCCTTTATATTCTGGGTGTATGGGTCAATGTCAATATTGTTATCTTAATACTAATTTGGGAGATAAACCATATGCTAAGATTAACTCAAATATTGATGATATATTAAATCAAGCTCAGAAGTATATTGATGAAGGACTGCCTGACATTACTATATTTGAAGGATCAGCAACTTCAGATCCACTTCCAATGGAACCATATAGTGGCTCTCTGAAAAAAGCAATAGAGTTTTTTGCCCAAAATCCTAATGGTAGATTTAGATTTGTAAGTAAGTTTGATGATGTGGAAACTTTATTGGATATAAAACATGATGGGAAAACAGAAGTAAGATTTACTTTAAATACAGATAGGGTTATAAGAGAATATGAAAATGCTACAGCATCAATAGATTTAAGATTAGAAGCCTGTAAAAAAATAGCTAACGCTTGTTATCCCTTAGGATTCATAATCGCACCAGTATTTTTATATAATAATTATAAAGAAGATTATAAAAAACTTCTGTTAAGTTTAAGGGAGAAGTTACCTGAAAATATGATTAATCCACCATCGTTTGAAGTCATTTCTCATAGATATACAACCAGAGCTAAAAATGTAATAATGGAAGTTTTTCCAGAAAATACATTGCCTATGGATAATGAACAACGTAAATATAAGTATGGACAATTTGGATATGGAAAGTATATATATAATAAGGATGAATTAGCTGATATGAAAGAATTTTTCCAAAAAGAGATAAGTGAGATATTTCCTGAAAGTGAAGTGAAATATATTATTTAACATTCTGTAAAAAACTTTGACTATTAAAAATGTATATAGTATTATTATCTTTATAAGAGATTATAGAGTAAGATGGTTAGCATCTTGCTTTTTGTTTTGGAGGGAAATTCCTTGAATTTGAATATTGTATTATATCAACCAGAAATTCCACAAAATACTGGAAACATAGCAAGAACTTGCGTATTAACTAATTCTACGCTACATCTAATTAAACCATTAGGATTTAGTATTGATGATAAAGCTGTAAAAAGATCGGGATTAGACTATTGGAGCGAGTTAAAATTAGAAGTTCATGAATCATATGAAGATTTTATAAATAAGTATGGAGATAGAAGGATATTCTTAGCTTCTACTCATGGCGGAAATTACTACAATGAGGAAAGTTATAAGGCTGGTGACTTCATAATGTTTGGAAGAGAATCAAAAGGTGTACCGCAAGATGTACATGAAGCTCATACAAATATAAGAGTGCCAATGATTAAAACAAGTACTAGAAGTTTAAATCTTTCTAATACAGTTGCGATTATAGCATATGAAGCATTAAGACAAATGGATTTTCCCGATATGAAATAATAGATAGGGAGGAATTGTTATGCAAAAGATTAAGATAATAACTGATAGTACTCTTGATATACCTGTAGAGTTAATAAAGAAAAATGACATAGAAGTTATGCCTTTATTGATTAATTTTGGTGAAGATAGCTATTTAGATGGAGTTGAGATTACTCCAGCTGAAATGATAGAGAGAATAAATAGAGAAAATGTGTTACCAACTACAGCACAAATTACACCAACTAGATTTGAAGAGGTTTTTAAGAAATATTTAGACCAAGGTTATAAGATAGTAACTTTACTACTTTCTTCAGAGATGAGTGGGACATATCAATCAGCTTGTATAGCTAAAGACATGTTAGAAACAGAAGATATAGTTGTAATTGATTCTAGAAATGTTACATCAGGACTTGGATTATTAGTTTTAAAAGCTTGTAGATTAAGAGATAACGGAGCTTCAATTGAAGAGATTGAAGAAGAAATATTAAAAACTAGAGATAAAGTTAAAAGCACCCTTAATTTTGAGTCTTTAGATAACTTAGTTAGAGGTGGCAGACTTCCAAGAGTTGCTGGAGCTATAGGAACAGCTTTAGGGCTAAGACTTATACTAGAAGTTAAAGACGGAAAGATGGCTGTTAAAGATAAGGTAAGAGGAAGCAAAAAAGCTCTTAAAAAATTAATATCTGATTTTGAAAGCGTAGATATAGATTTTAATGAGCCAATAGTATTATTAGATTTATTAAATGAAGATGTATATTTTGAATTAAAAAAATATTTTGAAGAAAAAGATATAGAATACATAGATGCAAAGGTTGGATGTACAGTAGGAATACATTCTGGAGTTAAACCTTGTGGGTTATTCTTTATAGTGAAGTAATAAAAGGCTTGTGCTTAGGCACAAGCCTTTTTATAATTTACAACTATAAATTAATTTAAGTAAACTTTTACAAAGAATATATTGGAATATGATTAAATTAAGGGTATACTTAAAATGTGGTATTTATAAAAGAACAACAAAAGAGGGATGTTATATGAAATTAGATTTTAATCTAAATTTATCTCAACAACAAAAACTTGTGATGACTCAGAATATGCAGTTATCAATAAATATATTGCAGATGTCAGCTTGTGAGTTAAGAGAATTTATAAATAAGGAGCTTGAGGAAAATCCTACTATTGATAGTGATTTTAATTTAAAGAAAGAAGCTGAACTAGATCAATATAAGAAGATGATAGAATCTATGGAATATGATAGTAGTAACTATAATTCATATTCTAAGGGGGACTATGATGAAGAAGGAGTATCTCCTTTAAATTTTGTTTCTGAGAAAAAGACTTTAAAAAGCTATTTGTTTGAACAATTACATACAAATAAAGAATTAAGAAATATAAGAATTATTATAGATTATATGATTGAATCTTTAGATAGTAGAGGTTACCTTGATGAGACTATAGAAAATATATGTAGCAAGTTTAATATTTCAGAAGAAAAATGTGTACAAGCATTAGAAATATTACAAAGCTTAGAGCCAGCTGGAATAGGTGCAAGAAACCTACAAGAATGTCTTTTGATTCAATTGAGAAGAGAAGGTAAACTAGACTCAAATTTAGAAAATATAATAAATAATTACTTAGAATTAGTTGCGGATAATAAATTTAAAGATATAGCTAAGTATCTAGAAATAACTCAATTAGAGGCTCAAAATTATGGAGATATAATAAAAGAATTAGAACCAAAGCCATCAAGAGGATATTATACAGGGGATGAGGTTAAATTTATAACTCCAGATGCTTATATAAAGAAAATAGATGAGGAATATATAGTTATTATGAATAATGATGTAGTTCCTCAATTATCTATAAATGGAGCATATAAAAACTTGCTTTTACATGGAAGTGATAAAGAAGTAGAGAGTTATATTAAAGAGAAAATTGGAAGTGCTATGTTTTTAATTAAGAGCATTAATAATAGAGAAAATACTTTGAAAATAATTTTAGAGGATATAATAAAGAGACAAAAAGAGTATTTAGATAAAGGTAAAAAGTATTTAAAGCCAATGATGCTTAAAGATATTGCTGAGGATATAAATATGCATGAGTCTACAGTTAGTAGAGCTATAAAAGATAAGTATATTTTAACAAGTTATGGAACGGTTAAGATAAAGGATTTATTTACAGTTGGATATAGTACAAAAAACTCTTCTAATGGAAAAGATGTATCAGCTAAGAGTATAAAAGATATAATAAAGGAAATTATTGATAAGGAAGATAAGAAAAAACCACTTTCTGATGAAATTATATCTACTGAACTTTCTAAAAAAAATCTGAATATATCAAGAAGGACAGTGGCAAAATATAGAGAGGAAATGGGAATAAAATCTTCTAGCAAGAGAAAAAGGATATAGCCGACGTAGGGAAGACAGAATCTTGGAGAAGAATATTCCTATTTCTATCTTCCCTTAATTATAAAAATATTATAAAAAATTTACAGAAAGCCTTTTAAATTTATTAAAGATGATTTATAATGAAATAGGTGGGACATTAAAGATAGTACTGGGACGTAAATAGTCCAAAAGGAGGGTTAATAGTGCAGGAAATATTAGGCTTACAAAAAAAGATAGTTCCTGAGCTAGTTGAAGTTCTTGAGAAAAGATATAATATTTTAAGAACTATATATTATAACCAACCAATTGGAAGAAGAGTTTTAGCAAGTGAGCTTAATTTAGGTGAGAGAATAGTAAGAACTGAGATAAGTTTTTTAAAATCTCAAGGTTTAATAGAAGTGAATACTCCAGGTATGAGTGTTACTGAAGATGGAAAGGTAATAGTCAAAAGATTAAAAGAGTTTATACATGAACTTAAAGGTCTTGATGATATTGAAGAGTATTTAAGAACTTGTTTAGGATTAAAAGATGTTATAATAGTTCCGGGAGATGTAGATACAAATCCTACTGTTTTGAAAGATTTAGGAAAAGCTGCAGCAACTTATGTTAAAAAAATCTTAAAAAATAATAACATAATTGCTATAACTGGTGGTTCTACAATTAAAGAAGTTGTAGAGGCGTTTCCTAAAATTAACAATGTTTTCGATGTGTTAGTAGTACCAGCCCGTGGTGGTATGGGACGTAAAGTAGAGAGCCAAGCTAATACATTAGCAGCATCCCTAGCTAAAAAGATTAATGCATCATATAAGCTGCTGCATATTCCTGAAAATGTTAGTGCAGAAGTGCTTGATGGATTGCTTAAAGAAAGCCAAGTGAAAGATGTAATTGATTCGATTCAAAAAGCAGATATTTTGATTTATGGAATTGGAAATGCAATTCATATGGCCCAAAAAAGAGAAGCATCTGAAGAGTTTATAAAAAAACTTGAAGATATGGGAGCTATAGGAGAAGCTTATGGATGTTATTTTAATAAAGATTGTCAGATGATATCTGAAAATAACTCTATAGGAATAAATTTAAATAATGCTAAAAAAATTAGAACACATATTGCTGTTGCCGCTGGGAAGAATAAGATTGATGCGATAATTGCAACAGAAATGTATAATCGTAATGCTGTACTTGTTACAGATGAAAGTACAGGAAAAGAAATATGTGAGATAATTAAAAATAACAATTTAAACAAGCTTTAAAATTTAATTTTAAATATAAATATCTATTTTTAGGAGGTAACTTTAATGGCAAATGTTAGAGTAGCAATTAATGGTTTTGGACGTATTGGACGTCTTGCATTTAGACAAATGTTCGGTGCAGAAGGGTATGAAGTTGTAGCAATCAACGATTTAACAAGCCCTAAAATGTTAGCACACTTATTAAAATATGATTCAGCACAAGGTAGATACGCTTTAGGTGATACAGTTGTAGCTGGTGAAGATTCAATCACTGTTGATGGAAAAGAAATCAAAATATACGCTGAAGCTGATGCTAACAAACTTCCATGGGGAGAAATTGGAGTAGACGTAGTACTTGAGTGTACTGGATTCTACGTATCAAAAGCTAAATCTCAAGCTCACATCAATGCAGGTGCTAAGAAAGTTGTTATATCAGCTCCAGCTGGAAACGACCTTCCAACAGTTGTATTCAACGTAAACCAAGATGTATTAACTGCTGAAGATACAATAATCTCTGCTGCATCTTGTACAACAAACTGTTTAGCTCCAATGGCTAAAGCATTAAATGACTATGCACCAATTCAATCTGGTATAATGTCAACTATTCATGCTTACACTGGAGATCAAATGATCTTAGACGGACCTCAAAGAAAAGGTGATTTAAGAAGAGCTAGAGCTGGTGCTGTTAACATAGTTCCAAACTCTACAGGAGCTGCTAAAGCTATTGGATTAGTTATTCCAGAATTAAACGGAAAATTAATCGGTTCTGCACAAAGAGTTCCAGTTCCAACAGGATCATCTACAATCTTAGTTGCTGTAGTTAAGGGTGAAAATGTAACTGTTGAAGGAATCAACGCTGCTATGAAAGCTGCTTCAAATGAATCATTCGGTTACACTGAAGAAGAATTAGTTTCTTCAGACATCATCGGAATCAAGTTCGGTTCATTATTCGATGCAACTCAAACTATGGTTTCTGAATTAGGAAATGGTTTATACCAAGTTCAAGTTGTTTCTTGGTACGACAACGAAAACTCATACACTAGCCAAATGGTTAGAACTATTAAATACTTCTCTGAATTAGCTTAATATTTAATAGTTAATTAAATACGGATTTAGATGCCTACAAAGGCACTTTTATAAGATCCTAAAAAGGGTCCGGTCTCTAAGGTATACTTATAAGGCCGGGCTCATTTTAAAATTAGGAATAAATTTATAATAATATTTATGAGGTGAAAAGAATGAACTTTAATAAGAAGACTATCGAAGACGTTCAAGTAAACGGTAAAAGAGTTTTAGTTAGATGCGACTTTAACGTTCCACTAAAAGATGGAGTAATAACTGACGAAAATAGATTAGTTGGAGCTATGCCAACAATTAAATACTTAGTTGAAAACGGAGCTAAAGTTATACTTTGCTCACACTTAGGAAAAGATGCTTCTAAGACTTTAGCACCAGTAGCTGTAAGACTAAGCGAAATGTTAGGTAAAGAAGTAGTTTTTGCTAGAGATGAAGAAGTTGTTGGTGAAAACGCTAGAAAAGCTGTTGCTGATATGAAAGACGGAGACGTTGTATTATTAGAAAACACTAGATGTAGAAAAGAGGAGTCTAAAAACGGAGAAGAATTATCTAAAGAATTAGCTTCATTATGTGATATCTACGTTAATGATGCATTCGGAACTGCTCATAGAGCTCACTCTTCAACTGAAGGTGTTACAAAGTTCGTTGACACTGCTGTTTGTGGATACTTAATCCAAAAAGAATTAAAGTTCTTAGGAGAAGCTGTAAATGCTCCTGTTAGACCTTTCGTTGCTATATTAGGAGGATCAAAAGTTTCTGATAAGATCGCTGTTATAAACAACTTATTAGAAAAAGTTGATACAATAATCATTGGTGGAGGAATGGCTTACACATTCTTAAAAGCTCAAGGATACGAAATCGGAACTTCTTTATGTGAAGACGATAGAATGGACTACGCTAAAGAAATGATAGCTAAAGCTGAAGCTAATGGAGTTAAATTCTTATTACCAGTAGATCACAGAATTGCTGATGGATTCAAAGATGTTGAAGCTACAGTTACTGAAGATCAAAACATTCCAGCTGGATTTATGGGATTAGATATCGGACCTAAGACTGAAGCTATATACGCTGAAGCTATAAGAGATGCTAAGACTGTTATCTGGAACGGACCAATGGGAGTATTCGAATTCGAAAACTTTAACAAAGGAACAATTGCTGTTGCTAAGGCTATGGCTGATGCAGATGCTACAACAGTTATCGGTGGAGGAGACTCAGCTGCTGCTGTTAACATCTTAGGATTCGGAGACAAGATGACTCACATCTCTACAGGTGGTGGAGCTTCATTAGAATTCTTAGAAGGTAAAGTATTACCAGGAATCGCTGCACTTAACGACAAGTAATTTTATTTAGTAGATATAATTAGTATTTTAATTAATAACTATCAAATTTATAAAGAGTGACAAGTGACAAATGACAAGTGGCAAGTTAAAGAATAAATTCAAAATGTTTTGAATTTAACAAAATAATAGAAATTGCGGAGCAGTTTCAACTATAACTTGTCACTTATCACTCTTAACTTGTCACTAAAAATTTTGAAAAAATTTTATATGAGGTGATTATAATGAGAAAAGCTATTATTGCTGGAAACTGGAAAATGCACTATACTCCAGAAGAGGCTGTTAAATTAGTAAATGAATTAAAACCATTAGTAAAGGATGCTACTTGTGATGTAGTTGTTTGTCCTACTTTTGTTTGTTTAGATGCTGTATTAAAGGCTGTAGAAGGATCAAACATCAAAGTTGCTGCTCAAAACATGCACTTTGAAGAAAAAGGAGCTTTCACAGGTGAAATCGCTCCAAGAATGTTAGAAGCTATGGGTGTTCACTATGTTGTTTTAGGCCACAGTGAAAGAAGAGAAATGTTCAATGAAACAGATGAAGCTTTAAACAAGAAAGTTAAAGCTGCTTTCGCTCACAACTTAACTCCAATTCTTTGCTGTGGAGAAACTTTAGAGCAAAGAGAAAATGGAACAACTAACGAAGTTGTTGGAGCTCAAATAAAAGCTGATTTAGAAGGTTTATCAGCTGATTTAGCAGAAAAAGTTGTTATAGCTTACGAACCAATCTGGGCTATAGGAACTGGTAAAACTGCTACTGATGAACAAGCTAACGAAACAATAATGGCAATTAGAGGAATCGTTGCTGAAATGTTCGGTAAAGAAGTTGCTGATAAAGTAAGAATTCAATACGGTGGATCAGTTAAGCCAGGAACTATAAAAGCTCAAATGGCTCAATCTGACATAGATGGTGCTTTAGTTGGTGGAGCTAGCTTAGTTGCTACAGACTTCGCTGCAATAGTTAACTACTAAAATAGACTTACAGACATATCTCTAAATGGGGATATGTCTTTTTTCTTTGTAAATTATATTTTCGAGAGTAAGTAATGAATTTTATCGAAAGTTAAATTATAAAGAGAGTTAATTTAAAGAGTAATATACAAATAAAGTACTATAGTAAAAGCTGGTATTTGTTAAAAGTATACTTAGATAAGGTCATAGGGGGAGGAACAGCGCGTATATACGTTGTATAAAGGGGAGATAGTAAGATTTAACATAGATGTGATAGGTAAATAAAAAGGTCCAAATATTAAATGAAATGTAATAAAGATAATTAAGGAAAAATTTTCAACAAACGTTTACAGAGTTGGCTATTTTCTTGTGAAGGATATATAATTATAGTATAATAAAAAAGAATTTGATTAAAGATATAAGTATTGTACCAATTATATCTTAAAACGAAGAAATTTGTTAAAATAATTCTTTATTTCAAATTCGATTTTTACGATTAAAATATAGATGAAATTTTATATAACTTGGAGGGAATTATGGCGAAGAAACCTGTAATGTTAATGATATTAGATGGATTTGGAATAGCTCCAAATGGAGATGGAAATGCTGTAGCAACAGCTAAGAAACCAAATTATGATAGCTTACTTGCAAAATACCCACACACTGAAATACAAGCTAGTGGTATGTTTGTTGGATTACCAGATGGACAAATGGGTAACTCAGAAGTTGGCCACTTAAATATAGGTGCTGGAAGAATTATATATCAAGAATTAACAAGAATAACTAAAGAAGCAAATGAAGGCGGATTCTCAAAGAATGAAGCTTTATTAAAGGCTATAGAAAATGTTAAGAATAATAATTCAGCATTACACTTAATGGGATTATTATCAGACGGGGGAGTACACTCTCACATAGAACACTTAAAAGGTTTATTAAAGTTAGCTAAAGATATGAATGTTGAAAAAGTATATGTTCATGCATTTATGGATGGAAGAGACGTTCCACCATCATCAGGAAAAGAGTTCGTAGTTCAACTTGAAGAAGCTATGAAAGAAATTGGAGTTGGTGAGATAGCTACAGTATCAGGAAGATACTATGCTATGGATAGAGATAACAGATGGGAAAGAGTTGAGCTTGCTTACAATGCAATGGTATTAGGTAAGGGTGAAACTGCTTCTTCAGCTGTTGAATGTATGGAAAAATCATACCACGATAACAAGACTGATGAGTTCGTATTACCATGTGTTATCGAAAAGAATGGAGCTCCAACAGCTACAATTTCTAACCATGATTCAGTAATATTCTTCAACTTCAGACCTGATAGAGCTAGAGAAATAACTAGAGCTATAAATGATAAAGTATTTGCTGGATTTGAAAGAGAAAACTTAGATTTAGTATTCGTTACTATGACTCAATATGATAAGACATTAGAAGGGGTTGAAGTTGCTTATAAGCCACAAAGCATAACTAATACACTAGGTGAATTTGTTGCTTCTAAGGGATTAAATCAATTAAGAATAGCTGAAACAGAAAAATATGCTCACGTTACATTCTTCTTCAACGGTGGAGTTGAAAAAGAAAATGAAGGTGAAGATAGAGCTCTTATTGCATCTCCAAAAGTTGCAACTTATGACTTAAAACCAGAAATGAGTGCTTATGAAGTAACTGAAGAGTTAATAAATAGATTAGATCAAGATAAATACGATATGGTTATCTTAAACTATGCTAACCCAGATATGGTAGGACACACTGGTGTTATGGATGCGGCTGTTAAAGCTATAGAAACTGTTGATGAGTGTTTAGGAAAAGTAGTTAACAAAGTATTAGAATTAGATGGAACAGTATTTATAACTGCTGACCACGGTAATGCTGAAACTATGATAGATTACTCAAATGGGCAACCATTTACAGCTCATACAACTCAACCAGTTCCATTTGTATGGGTATCAAATCATACAGAAGGTAAGACTTTAAAGACTGGTAAATTAGCTGATATAGCTCCAACAATGTTAAATGTTATGGGCTTAGAAGCACCAGCAGAAATGACTGGAGAAAACTTAATAGTAAATAAGTAATTATTGAGATAAAAAAAGCTATCGCATTAGTGCGATAGCTTTTTTACTAATAGAAAATTTTGAGTGTGCAAGAGTATGTTGTAAGTGCCGTGTGGAAGGTTTGAGTAATAATTTAAATAGTAGATGGAGTGAACTAAAGGCTAAAGAAGTGTTAGATTAGATTTTATATCATAAAAATATATACTATACTTAAGAAAATATATACAAAAATAAAGAATTGTCTAGCATGATATTGTATTTTTTTAGCATATATACTAAAGTTTTAATAAAGGTAGTATTTTAAATAAAAATAGAAGGGAGTTTCAGTATGAATAATTATATTTCTTTCGATATAGGGGGATCAGCTGTAAAGTGGTCAATAATAAATTTAAATGGAGAGTTTTTAGACAATGGAAAAATATCAGTTACAAAGACAATAGATGAATTTTTTAAATCTATTGCAGATAAAGTTAATGAATTAAAGGACAAGCATCAATTAAAAGGTGTAGCTATAAGTGCACCAGGAGCTGTAGATTCTGTAGTTGGAACTATAGGAGGATCGAGTGCATTACCATATATTCATGGACCAAACTTTAAGGTTATTTTGAACGAAATGACTAACTTACCAATTGAAATTGAAAATGATGCGAACTGCGCAGCTTTAGGTGAATGCTGGAGAGGAGCTGCTATGGATGCAAATGATTCCGCTTTTGTAGTTTGCGGAACTGGTATTGGTGGAGCTTTAATTAAAGATAAGAAGATTCATACCGGGATACATAAGCACGGTGGTGAATTTGGATATTGCTTTGTAGATATTGATGTAGTTAATAAAAAATATTTATCTTGGAGTAGGGCAGGATCAACTTTTGCAGTAGCAAAAGCTATAGCTGATAGAAAAGGAATAAGTATGGATGAATTTAATGGAATTAAGGCGTTTGAGTTATATGATAATGGTGATGAAATAGCAGTAGAAGAGGTAAATAAATTCTTCAGATATATGGCTCTTGGAATATATAATATTCAATATACTTATGATCCAGAAGTAATAATATTAGGTGGGGCTATTTGCGAAAGGAAAGGCTTTTTAGAAGAGGTTAACAAAAAGCTAGATGAAGTAATGAATAATAATAATGATGCTACTGTTAGACCATTAGTTAAAATATGTGAATATGGAAATAATGCAAATAAGTTAGGAGCATTATATAATTTCCTACAAAAGCAAGCTTTAATTTAAAAATTAGGCTCTGTTAGATTTTTTCTAACAGAGCCTAAACTTTTAATAAGAGTTATATAAAAATAATATGACTCTTAAATTAAATAATCTTCAATTAAGACAAAATATTATTTAAACAATGGTTTATCACTTAATGTGATAACATCAGAATACTTACCTTCTGTTTCAAATATAACTATTTTATTTTTTCCTTTTTGTAATAATGGAGATGGAATATATAGATAATTAGTTGGACCGATATCAAAAAATCTACCTAAATTGAAACCATTGATAAAAGCACAGCCTTTACCAAAGTCTTTTAAATGTAAGAATGTATCACCTTTATTATCTATATTAAATGTATACTCATAAAAAGCTGGAGTGTTTTCCTCATAAGGAAGAGAAAAATCTACTTTATCAATATTTTTCAAATCTAAACAATAGTGGTTCCAACCATTGTGGAAGTGAAGATCTACCATGAAACCACCTTTTAATCCTTTCTTTTGAAGAGGTGATCTAAGTTTATCTCCGTAATTTACTCTTCCAAGATTCTCAACAAGAATTGCTATTTCATTTTTATCATCATTATTTAATACTAATTGGATATTTTCACCCATATTGCTAGCATCTTGAGTAGCAATATGTTTATGATTCAAGTAAATAGAGGCTCTATCATCACAATCAACTAACTTTGATCTAGAAATATATCTTTTCTTTCCAATGTTAGAAGTATATAAGATATAGCCATATCCTTGATTAAGCTTTTCCATATTAAGAGGTATATCGTTGTAAATAGGATTACAAAGTGATTCTAAAGTGTTGAATAAGGAAACTTTATTAGTGAGTTTTATATCTCCATAGTGAATAAAATCAATTTTAGTAGATAGTTCGAAGTTTGGTATAGATTTAAAGTTAGAAATAACATTTTTAAAGCCATAATATTTTTTTGTAGGTATACCCCATTCAGTTAGTAAAGCGTCATAATCATAGGAAGTGATTTGAGGAACCATAGAATCATAAAAATTAGCACCATTATAGAAACCAAAGTTAGTACCACCATGGAACATATAAATATTAACATGACCTAAATCAAGTATATCTTTAAATTCCTTACTAACTTCCTTTGAGTCTCTTGTTTTAATTTCTTTTCCCCAAGCACTAAACCAACCAATCCAAAATTCCATACACATAAGTGGACCATCAATACTATTATCATCCATAAATTTTTTTAGATTACTAGTTTGCTCTACAACTTTTGAACCAAAGTTAGCTGTAGGGAGAATGTTTTCGTTCAATAATACTCCAGCATCTAAAGCTTCTTGCCAGCCACCGTCTGAAGTAAATAAAGGAACAGTTGAACCATGCTTAATCATTAAATCTTTTATAGCTTTCAGATATTTTTTATCATTTCCAAAAGAACCATATTCATTTTCAAGTTGCATCATTATAACAGGACCACCATTAGTTATTTGTAAGGGAACTATGTATTTGAATAATTCAGAGTAATAATCATCAACCGATTCTAAAAATTTATTATAAGTACTTCTAATGATCATTGAATCATCTTTTAATAACCAGTAAGGAAGTCCTCCAAAATCCCACTCAGCACAAATATATGGAGAAGGTCTAAGAATAACATATAAGCCTAGAGATTGAGCTATCTTCACAAATTTACTAAAGTTATTTATTCCTTTAAAATTAAATTTACCCTTTTCAGGTTCATGAACATTCCAAGGAATATAAGTTTCAACACAATTACAACCCATTAATTTAAGCTTTTCTAGTCTGTCCTTCCAATATTCAGGTACAACCCTAAAATAATGTATTGCTCCAGAGATTATCTTGATTTTTTTATCATTAATATAGAAATCGTCTTTAATATGAAATGAATTCATTATAAAACCCCCTTTTATTAATATATATTAACATAATTATTGAATAAATTGTATATAATGGAATTTCAGGCGAAGAATCATACATAAATGGCACTAATTGAATATTATATTAATCTTAATAATATAATAGTACAAATACTTAATAAGGTAGGGTGTGATGGCTAGAACATATGCATATTCAGCAGATTTTGATAAAGAAGTGGAAAACCTTTTTAGAGAAGCAGAATTTTTAGGTGAAGGTCATAATGGGATTGTATATGAAGTACCAGGAAATAAGGCCTTAAAAATATTTTTAGAGAAAAAGATTTGTAAGGAAGAAGCCGATATTTTAGAAAGAGTAAGAAAATCAAAATACTTTCCTAAAATATATAAACGAGGAGATTATTATATCTTAAGAGAAAAGGTTGGTGGGACAAGGTTGGACCATTATATTGAACAATATGGATTAACGGAAAAACTATCATACAATTTGTATAAATTACTTAAAGAGTTTGAAGAGCTTAGATTTACTAAATTAGATATAAGATGTCGTGATGTTTATGTTGAAGAGAATGAAAGAGTAATGGTTATAGATCCCAAACAATGCTATAAAAGGAAGGTATCTTATCCAAGACATTTAATGAAAGGCTTAAAAGGGATAAATGTTCTTAATCAATTTTTATTTTACGTAGAGAGTTTTGATGAAAAAACAGCTCTTGAGTGGGAAAAAAAGATAAATCAATATTATTATAAAGAAAATTCCCGGGAAATAATTTAACTAATTATAATTAAAATGTAGAATGAACAATTAATTAGAGATGTAAAATTATGTCTTATAAAAATAAAGCTAACAGAGGTGTTGGCTTTATTTTTATGAATATTATCTAACGCTGTGGATAAAATAAACAAGAGAGATTTATTGGAAGTTGAATGAAAGTCCAGATCTTTGATTTGGTAACTTGAAGTTAAACTAGCAGTGTACACATTCGACATGAAGGAGAAGGTGTTTCATAACTGACAATCAAAATTTTATATTTTGTACTTGGAAGTTACACATTCGACGTTAAGGAGAAGGTGTTTCATTTATAAATTAAGGAGGAGATATATAATGAAAAATTTTGTGGAAATAGTAGATGTAGTAGCTAGACAAATACTTGATTCAAGATGTTTCCCAACTGTAGAAGTTGAGGTATATCTAGAAGATGGAACTGTAGGAAGAGCTGCTGTGCCATCAGGAGCATCAACAGGTATATATGAAGCTGTTGAATTAAGAGATGGTGACAAATCAAAATTCATGGGCAAGGGTGTACTTAAAGCTGTTGAAAATGTTAATGATACAATAGCTGAAGAATTAATAGGATGTAATGTATTTGATCAAACTTATATAGACAAAATGTTAATAGAATTAGATGGAACTAACAATAAAGGTAAGTTAGGAGCTAATGCAATATTAGGCGTATCTCTTGCTGTTGCTCAAGCTGCTGCAAATTATTTAGGATTACCTTTATATCAATACGTTGGTGGAGTAAATGCAAAGGTATTACCAGTTCCAATGATGAACATAATAAATGGCGGTTCCCATGCAGATAACTCTGTTGATTTACAAGAATTTATGGTTATGCCAGTAGGTTTTGATTGCTTTGATACAGCAGTTCAAGCATGTGCAGAAGTTTATCATGCATTAAAGAAAACTTTAAATGATAAGGGATATGCAACTGGTGTTGGAGACGAAGGTGGATTTGCACCTAACTTAAAATCAAATGCAGAAGCTATTGAAGTTATTTTAGAAGCTATTAAAAAAGCTGGATATGAACCAGGAAAAGAAATGTTTATTGCTATAGATGCAGCATCTTCTGAGTACTATAAAGATGGTAAATATGTTTTAGAACATGAAGGAAAGACTTTAAGTGCTGCTGAAATGGTAGACTTCTTAGAAGATTGGGTTAATAAGTATCCAATTATATCAATAGAAGATGGTATGGCAGAAGAAGACTGGGAAGGCTGGAAGCTATTAACTGAAAGACTTGGAAAGAAAGTTCAACTAGTTGGTGATGACCTATTTGTTACTAATACTGAAAGATTAGAAGAAGGAATTCAAAGAGGCGTTGCAAACTCTATTCTTATAAAATTAAATCAAATTGGTACTTTAACAGAAACTTTAAATGCTATAGAAATGGCCAATAGAGCAGGATACACTGCAGTTATTTCTCATAGAAGTGGTGAAACAGAAGATACAACTATTGCTGATTTAGTTGTAGCTGTTAATGCTGGTCAAATAAAGACTGGAGCACCTGCAAGATCTGAAAGAGTTGCTAAATACAATCAATTAATAAGAATATCTGAAGAACTTGACGATGTTGCTGAATATCGTGGAAGAAAAGCTTTCTTCAATATTAAAGAATAATATATCAGGAGCTACAAAAGTAGCTCCTTTTTCATTGTAAGGTTTTATATATATTAAGATGCTCTTTTATCGGGGTATCTTTTTTTGATAAAAATTAACTGATTTTAAAAAGCTATATAGTGAAATACTAGTATTAATAATATAGAAGTTTATAATAAAAAACTAATTAAATCTTAAGGGTAATATTAATTAAATCTTAAGATTAAGTTTGTATAATTTAATAGAAGATTAAATTTGAAAAGGGTGATTATATGAACATATTGATTTTAACTGGTAGGTTCGGAATGGGACATTATTCTGCTGCAAATGCTATTAAAGAAGAAATAGAAAGTTGTTATTACGACATGAAAATAGACATTGTTGATATAGTTGAATATTTAGTGCCAGAAACAAGTCAATATGTTTATGGAAGTTTTGAGGTACTAGTTAGTAAGTTTGGGAATATATACAACTTTTTCAATAAGGTTATGGGACAGAAATGTATTGTACCACTAAAAGGAAAGTTTATAAGTAAAATAGATAAATTAATTGATGAATATTCCCCAGATATTATAATTTCAACGTTACCAATAAGCTCACAATATATATCTATATATAAGATAGTAAAGAAGATTAATATACCATTGATAACTTATATAACAGATATTTCATGGCATGATGAATGGATTTCCCAAAATACAAATTATTATTTTGTAGGATCAATTAAGGTGAAAGAAGAATTAATTAAAAAGGGAATTGATAAGGGAAAAATTAAAGTAAGTGGAATACCTGTAAAGGGTAAATTTAAGGTTAATGAGGATATTCATAATAACTCTTTAAAGAAGAATTTATTAATAATGGGTGGTGGACTTGGACTTATAGAATTTGATAATGAGTTTTTTGAGAGATTAAATAACGAAGAAAATATAAAAACAACTATAATTACAGGAAATAATAAAAAAATGTATGATTTTATAAAGAAAAATTATAAGAACTTAAAGGTAGTAGGTTATGTTAATAATGTAGATGAATATATGAAAAAGTCGGATCTAATAGTATCAAAGGCTGGAGGAGTAACTTTATATGAAGCTATTTATAGTGAAGTTCCTATGTATGTCGTGAAGCCATTCTTAGTACAAGAAGTTAGAAATGCAGAGTATATTGAGGACGAGCGTATAGGAAGAGTTGTTTGGAATAAGGAAGAAGAGGTAGTAGAAGATATTATCTCATTATTAAATGATAATAAGGAAATTGTAAATATGAGAATAAATATGAAGAGTATAAAAAAGTCTTTTGATATAGACAGCATTAATTCAATTATAGGCAATTATAGAAAAGGAGCGTAACAAGGGATGGGGATATTTATTTGTTTAGTAGTACTAATTTTATCTTATAGTATAATTCCTACATATTATTTTAAAAGTAAATTCAAAACTTTTAATAAGGACAAGATTAAAGATAAATATATGTGTTTAACTTTTGATGATGGACCAGATGAGAAGTATACTGAACAATTACTAAATTTACTTGAAAGATATAATATTAAAGCTACTTTTTTTACAGTAGCTACTTTTGCAGAAAATAATCCTAATATAATAAAAAGAATGAAAGAGGAAGGGCATACTATAGGACTACATTCATTAGAACATAAAAATGGACTTATAACATCTCCGATATATACAGATAAGGATTTTAAAGGTTCTTTAGATATTATGAAAAACCTTAATATGAGAGTGAAATTTTTTAGACCACCCTGGGGACATATTAATTTAAGAACTTTAAGTAATTTGAAAAAATATAATTTAAAATTAGTTTTATGGGATGTAATTATAGGTGATTGGAAAGGTGATATTACCAGTGATGAAATAGCAAATAGATTATTAAAAGAATCTAGAAACAAAAGTATAATATGCTTACATGATGGAAGAGGTGAAAATGAAGCACCTTTAAGAACTATACAAGCATTGGAGCAAACACTTCCTATATGGTTAAGGGAAGGATATAAATTTGTGAAAGTTGAGGAGCTATATGAATAATGAGTTAACGCCAAAGAGTTTTATTAAAAATAGCATATTTTTTATAGTACTTATTGGAATAACATTTTTTATTCTTTTTAAGGATAATAATTTAAATGATATTATAGTAGAGTTTAAAAATTCAGATAAAATATATGTGTTAATAGGAATAACATGTACATTTATTTATGTAATTTGTGAAACTATAAATTTTAGAACTATATTAAAGTTTTTTTCTTATAAAAAAAGCTTTCTTTCAATATTGAAGTATCCATTTATAGGTTTCTTCTTCAGTTCAATTACACCATCAGCTTCTGGAGGACAACCAATGCAAATTTATTATATGAGTAAGGATAATATAGAGGTATCCCATGGATCGCTTGCAATATTTATAGAATTTGCTAGCTTTCAATTTGTAACAATACTATTAGCAGTTTTTTCATTTATATTTAACTTTGAATTAGTTAAGACATTTAATCCATTAATAATAACATTAATAATAGGAGGAATAATATTTAACTTCTTAATTTTATTATTCATTTTATGTGTTATTTTTTCTAAGAAATTTACTGAGAAGATTGCAAATTTTATATTTTTGATTGTCAAAAAAATAAGATTTATAAAAATAGATAGCTTAAAGGAAAAATTTTATGAGCAAGTAGAAGAGTATCAGAGAGGTGCTGTATTCATTAGACAGCATAAAGAAATAATGATAAAAGTAATATTTACTACATTTATTCAAGTATGTGCTTTATACAGTATAACATTTTGGGTATATAGAGCTTTAGGATTTTCAAAGGCTTCATTTGTGGAAATAATGTCTTTACAAGCGGTTTTATATGTTGCGGTTTCTGGAATACCTTTACCAGGTGCTGTAGGTGCTAGTGAAAGTAGCTTTTTAAGAATATTTAAAACAATATATCCAGCATCAGTGTTAAGTTCTGCAATGCTATTAAGTAGAGGGATTAGTTTTTATCTTTTTGTTCTTATAAGTGGAATAGTAGTGATGTATACACAAGTAATATTAAGTAAAAAGAAAAATGTTCTTATGTGAAGAAAATTTATAAGTTATATGCCATTGTAAGAGTGATTTAAGGAAGAAAATTATGAAATTTGATTTTAAGTAAAATCTCAATAACAAATATGAAATTTTGATTCTAGATTATGGATGTTTTTGTAAAATAACTTGTGTTTTAATTATTATTATGTTATCATTAATTCATATGAATACAAATAAAAGTGATAATTGGGAGGTGTAACCGTGAAGAGTTTTTTATTTGTTTTAGAAGCGGTTTTAGGATTAATAGTTGTAGTATCAATATTAATGCAAAAAAGTAAAGCTGATGCTTTAAGTGGACTTATACAAGGTAGTAAAAGCGAAACTTTCTTTGCTAAGAATAAAGCAAAGACTAAGGAAGCGATGTTAGCAAAGATAACCATGATCTCAATGCTTTTATTTGCTGTAAATACAATAGCTTTAAATTTACTTTAATATATGATAGACCGCCAATAATTTGGTGGTCTATTTTATTTTTGTGATAAATCATAAAGGGTAGAATTTACAACGGTTAGTTTGAATAAAAATATACTACTGTGGTACTATAATAAATGACTGAGGAATGAAAATTATGGGAATAATTATAATGAAGAAATATGGAGGAAAATTTATATATGGGAATTAAAGAAACATTATTAAGTTTTATGAGAGAAGAAGCATATAGACCTATGGATATTGAGGAACTAGTTTCAGTTTTTGATATAAATCCTGATGAATATAAAGAATTTAAAAAAGCTTTAAAAGTTATGGAGTTAGAGGGTTTAATAGTAAGAACTAAAAAAGAGAGATTCGCGGTACCAGAAAGAATAGGATTAGTTCAAGGTAGGATTGAAACTCATAAAAAAGGATTTGGATTTTTAATAGCAGAAACTGAGGGAGAATCAGATGTGTTTATACCAAGTTCTTCAATGAATGGTGCTATGAATAATGATAGAGTTATAGTTCAAATAACTAGAGAAGATAGAAATGGTAAAAAGAAAGAAGGAGAAGTAGTAGAGGTTGTTGAAAGAGCTAATACTACTATAATTGGAGTTTATGAAGATAGTAGAAACTTCGGATTTGTAGTTCCTGAAGATACAAGATTAAATCAAGATATTTTTGTATCTAAAAAAGATAAAAATGGAGCTAATCACGGAGATGTAGTTATAGTTAAAGTAACTAAGTGGCCAGATGGAAGAAGAAGTCCAGAAGGTGAGATTAAAGAGGTATTAGGTAAAAAAGGTGATAGAGGACTAGATATATTAACTATAATCAAGAAATTTGGACTTCCAGAAGAATTCCCAGCAAAGGTATTAAGTTATGCTGAGGGAATATCTGAAGAGATAGATGAAAAAGAGATTAGAAGAAGAAAAGATATAAGAAATTTAAGAATGGTAACTATAGATGGAGAAGATGCTAAAGATTTAGATGATGCTGTATCTATAGAAAGGATGGATAATGGAAGATATAAATTAGGAGTTCATATAGCTGACGTAACTCACTATGTAAGAGAAAAAAATCCTCTAGATAAAGAAGCTTTAAAGAGAGGAACTTCTGTATACTTAATTGATAGAGTTATTCCGATGTTACCAAAGAAACTTTCTAATGGAATATGTTCATTAAACCCTAAAGTAGATAGACTTGCTTTAAGTTGTTTTATGGTACTTGATGATAAAGGTAAGGTTTTAAGTCATGAAATAGCAGAAACTGTCATAAGAACTTCTGAAAGAATGACTTATACAGATGTTACAAAGATATTAAAGGATAAAGACGAAGAACTTATAAAGAAATATGATTATTTAGTAGATGACTTTAAGACAATGGAAGAGCTTTGCCTAATCTTAAGAGAAAAGAGAATGAGAAGAGGAGCAATAGACTTCAATTTCGAAGAATCTAAGATAATTTTAAATGAAAATGGTAAACCAATAGATATTAAGCCTTATGAAAGAGAGATCGCAAACAGAATAATAGAAGAATTTATGCTTGTGTGCAATGAGACTATTGCTGAAGCTATGTTCTGGAATAACTTACCGTTTGTTTATAGAGTCCATGAAAATCCAGATGAAGAAAAGCTAGAAAGATTTAGAGAGTTTGTATATAACCTTGGATATACTATGAAGTTTACTCAAGATATACATCCAAGAATGTTACAAGAGGTATTAGAAAAAGTAAAAGGTAAGAAAGAAGAGGTAGTAGTTAGTACGCTTTTATTAAGAAGTATGATGAAAGCTAAATATACTCCAGAATGCACTTCACACTTTGGATTAGCAGCTAGATATTATTGTCACTTTACATCACCAATACGTAGATATCCTGACTTACAAATTCACAGAATTATAAAAGAGCACTTAAATGGTAAGATAGATGAAAATAGGACTCAAAAGCTTACTACTATAGTAGAAATAGCAGCTAAGATATCTTCTGATACAGAAAGAATAGCTGAAGAAGCAGAAAGAGAAGTTGATGATTTAAAGAAAGCTGAATATATGATGGATAGAATAGGAGAGGAATTTGAAGGAATTATATCTTCTGTCACTTCTTTTGGTATATTTGTAGAACTTCCTAATACAGTAGAGGGACTTGTTCATATAACGGATTTAGATGATGATTACTATGTTTATGATGAACAACATTTAATGTTATTAGGTCAAAGGACTAAAAACATTTATAGACTTGGAGATTCAGTAAAGGTTGTTTGTAGTAGAGTAGATATTGATAATAGAGAAATATTCTTTGATATAGTTGAAAGTGAAAATGACAGAAAAGAAATAATTCCAAGTGATGAAACAGCTTCAATAATAGCCGAAGTTAAAAAAGAATTTGGAGTTAAAGAAACTGTAGAAGCAGAAGAAGAGTAAATTTAGTTAAAAGTCAAAGATGAAGAGTTAAGAGTTGATGAATAAAGTCAGTTTAGGCTCACTTTACAATAATAAATATAAATCTTTAAACTACAGAGTAGTTTAAAGATTAGCTCTTAACTTTTCTCTCTTAACTCTTAACTATATTATGTGATATAATTAAGAAAAACGTATATAAAAGAGTGGGTGAAATTAATGGCAAGAATTAAGAATAGTAATTCTTTAGCTGAAAATAGAAAAGCTCGTCATGATTATTTTGTTGAGGAGACAATGGAGGCGGGAATTGAATTAGTAGGTACAGAAGTTAAATCTATTAGAAATGGGAAATGTAATTTAAAAGATTGTTATGCAGATATTAAAAATGGCGAGATATTTATTTTAAATATGCATATAAGTCCTTATGAACAAGGGAACATATTTAATGTAGATCCTTTAAGAGAGAGAAAACTACTACTTCATAAAGAGCAAATAGGGAGATTAGCTGGGTTAGTATCTAGAGATGGATATACATTAGTGCCTTTATCTTTATATTTAAAAAATGGTAGAGTAAAAGTTGCTCTTGGAATATGTAGAGGTAAGAAAAATTACGATAAGAGAGATTCTATGCTTGAAAAAGCTCATAAAAGAGATATTGAAAGAGAAATGAAAAATAGAAATAGATATTAATTTATTAAACAGATCAATTAAATTTGGTCTGTTTTTTTATTTGTGCGAATAATGTATCATTTTGACGAAAAACAATGTGTAAATTTTTGAAGAAAAGTAACACACTAGTGCATGAAAAGTTATGTAAACATTTAATTAGTGTGTCTATATGGATACAGTTGCTAAAAATGTATTAAAAGTGTTATTGATTTATAAGGAGTTTCAATTTTGGCATGGTAATTGCTTTATATATTTGCAAGGAAAAATAATTAATATGAGGAGTAGGATATGGCTAAAAATAAGAAGATGACATTAAAAGATAAATTAATGGCATATACTCAAATAAAAAAGGTAAGTAAAGTCAAAAGAGCTATTGCTTTTTTTGCAGATTGGTATATATCGACATTACTTGCAGGTATTCCACTTCTATATATGTATAGTGTTCAAAGTGGTAGTACAGAGGTGCCAGCATCATTAACTCAGTTTAGTGGAAACTTAGGAATAATTGCTGGATTAGTAGGAATAGTGATTATAACACTTTACTATGTTGTAGTTCCATTAAAATTTAATAAAGGACAAACATTAGCTAAAAGCATCTTAGGCGTTAAGATAGTTCAGAATGATGGAAGCGAAGTTACAGCTAAGAATCTTATAAAGAGAGAAGTTGTAGGAGTAATGCTTATTGAAGCTGGACTAGTTAGTAGTAGTAAATACTTAAGAGAAATGCTTTTAATTGCAGGAATGGATAGTATTTATAGAATATTAGCCATAGTTGCTATAGTAATACCATTTATATCAATTGTAATAATGATGTTTAATAAAGAAAGCAAAATGATCCACGATATTATTGGTGGAACAAAAGTAGTTAATGCTTAATTACAAATTACGTTAGAACTTATTTTATATAAATTCTTAAAAAACTAGAGGAGGAGAAATGAGATGAAAAAGTTTTATTTATTCTGTAGTGCAGGAATGTCTACAAGTTTATTAGCAAGCAAAATGCAAAAGGTTGCAGATGCAAACAAAATTCCAGTTGAGGTCAAGGCTTTCCCAATAGGGACTATGGGAGAGATAATTGAAAAGCATAACCCAGATTGTATTTTACTTGGACCACAAGTTAAGTATCTATATGAAGATACTAAAAAGAGATTTGCCGATTTAAACAAGCCAATATTTGTTATTGATTCTCAAGATTACGGTGTAATGAACGGAGAAAAGGTTCTTAAGACTGCAATAATGGGTTATAAAAAACATATGAAAGAAAATGCATAATAAAAAAACAAAAGGATAAAAGGGGGACAATATTATGTTTTCAGGATTAGAAAAAATTCTTATGCCAATAGCTGATAAACTAGGTAAAAATAAAATCTTAGTTGCTATCCGTGATGGTTTCTTAGTTACAACTCCACTTATTATAGTTGGTTCAATATTCTTATTAATCGCTAACTTCCCAATACCAGGATGGAGCGAAATGGTTGCAAAATTTTTAGGTGAAGGTTGGGAAAGTTGGTTCACTAATGTTTCTACAGCTATATTTAGTATTACAGCATTATTTAGCTGTATGGGTACAGGGTATGCTTATGCTAGGGAGCTTAAAGGTGATAAGATTCAAGGTGCAGCAGTTGCACTAGTATCATTCTTTATAGTTATGCCTACAAAAATACCATACGTTGGTGTTGATGGACCTGCTAATGTAAGTGGGTTAGCTTTCGAATATATAGGATCTAACGGTCTATTCTTATCTTTAGTTATTGCTTTAACTTCAGTTTGGGTATTTAACTGGGTTTATAGAAAAGGTTGGACAATAAAGATGCCAGATGGTGTTCCACCAGCTGTATGTGATTCGTTTGCTGCTTTAATACCAAGTGCATTTGTTATGACTTTATTCTTTTTTGTAAGAATAGCATTTGAATTTACTCCATATGAAACTGCTCATAACTTTATTTATCAAGTATTACAAACTCCATTAAAAGGATTTGGAAATACTTTAGGAGCACAAATTGTTTATTCATTAGCTTGTTCAGGATTCTGGTTCTTTGGAATTAATGGGCCAGCTGTTGCAAATACAGTATTCTCACCAATATTAAAAGTATTAACAATTGAGAACTTAGAAGCTTTACAAGCTGGATTACCATTACCAAATATATTTACTGGACCATTCACAGACTTCTTTACAACATTCGGTGGTGGAGGAAGTACACTTTCACTAGTAATTGTTATGTTATTATTCTGTAAGTCTAAGAGAATAACTCAATTAGGTAAATTATCAATAGTACCTGGTATCTTCGGTATTAACGAACCAATAATATTCGGTTTACCAATAGTATTAAATCCAATATTAATAATTCCATTCATTGGAGTACCATTAATTAACTTAGTTCTTTCAACTATAATTACTCAAATTGGAATAATTCCTTATACAACAGGAATTTCTTTACCATGGACAACTCCAATAATATTCTCAGGATATTTATCAACAGGAAGCATAGTGTCTAGTTTATGGCAGGTTGTATTATTAGTATTAGGATGTGTAATATACTTCCCATTCATTAAGATACTAGATAAACAATATTTAAGAGATGAAGAAAACGCTAAGAACAATGAAGATGAGGATATTTCATTTGATGAATTAGCATTTGATGATCTATAGGAGGCAATAAAAATGAAGGTTTTAATGATATTTGATCAAATCCAAGCAGGAATGGGTGGAAAAGAAAATGCTCACCAAGCTTTAGGAGGAAAAATGATGCCTATAGGTTCTGCAAGTATGTTAGAACCTGCATTAAAAGCTGAAGATGGAAAAATTGTAGCTACTATATACTGCGGTGATGCATTCTTCGCAGAAAATGAAGAAGAAGTTACTAGAAAAGTTGTAGGAATGACTAAAAAGATAAACCCTGATGTAGTTATATGTGGACCAGCATTTAACTATAAAGGATATGCAGCTATGAGTGCTAAATTAGCTAAAGCTATTGAAGCAAATACAGATATTCCTGCAGTAGCAGCTATGTCACAAGAAAATGATGAGACAATTGCAGAGTTTAAAGATTCAGTTAATATAGTAAAGATGCCTAAAAAAGGTGGAATTGGATTAAATGATTCTTTAAGACATATTTGTCAATTAGCTCATAAAAAAGTTAATAAAGAAAACATAGAGGATTTAGTAGAGACTATATGTTATTAATAAGAGTGGTAGCCTAAGAAAGTCTTAGGCTACCATATTATATATGGTTAAAAAATATATGGAGTGGAGAGCGTATGGAAGATATATTAAGTATTAAGATCGATGAAAATAAAGATAAAATGATTAATCATATTATAGATGTAGTAAAAATACCAAGTGTTGAAAGTGAAGCTATTGATGGAGCTCCATTTGGTGAAGAGGTAAATAATGCTCTTCTTAAAGCACTTGAAATATCAGAAGAACTTGGATTTAAGACTAAAAATATAGATGGATATATGGGATACGCAGAGTTTGGTGAAGGGGAAGATTATGTAGGTGTTTTCGGACATTTAGATGTAGTTCCAGTAGGAGAAGGTTGGATTAATCCACCATTCAGTGGACATATAGAAGATGGGAAGATATTTAGCAGAGGTGTTTTAGATAATAAAGGACCTATAATGTCAGCTTTATATGGTTTATATGCAATAAAAGAAAGTGGTTTAAAATTAACTAAGCCAGTAAGAATAGTTTTTGGGACTGATGAAGAAAGTGGATTCACAGATTTAGATTATTATTTAAGTAAGGAAAAACCACCAGTGATGGGATTTACTCCAGATTGTAAGTATCCTGTTGTATATGGTGAAAGAGGAAGAGCGAAAATAAGAGTTAAAGTTGATATAGATAATGAAAATAGAGTTGAAGTTACAAGAGAATTCTTTGACTTTGTAAATAAATATATTTTAAGTAGTAAAGATAATGGGGAAAGACTTGGTATCAATTATGATGATAAAGAGTTTGGAACTATGGTTATGAGAGGATACTCATTAGATAATGATGAAAATAGCTTAGGGTTTAACTTGGCGTTAAGCTATCCAGCAGTAGCAACGATAGATGAAATAATGGAACAAATAAGATCAAAAGCTACAGAAAATGTAGAGATTGAACTTTTACACAATTATAATCCAGTGAAGTTTGACAAAGATTGCTTCATGGTAAAATCTCTTCAAGATGCATATGAAGATGTAACAGGATTAGATGGAACTCCTGTAACTACAACTGGAGGAACTTATGCGAAAGCTATGCCTAATATAGTTCCATTTGGACCATCATTCCCAGGACAAAAGGGAATAGCTCATAATCCAAATGAGTATATGGATATAAGCGATATTATTTTAAATGCAAAAATTTATGCACAAGCACTTTATAGATTAGCCAAATAATTGACACAATAGGGGGATAAATAATGATTACAAATAAAACTTTAGAGTTAATGAGAGAGTTAACTCAGGTTATAGCTGTATCTGGAAATGAAATAAAAATATCAAAAATACTACAAAATTATTATAGGGAATACACTGATGAAATAGTGTATGATAACTTAGGTTCAGTATATGGAGTTAAAAAATCTAAGAAGCAAAATGCACCTAAAGTTATGATTTCATCACATATGGATGAAGTAGGATTTATAGTAAAAGACTTTACTAAGAATGGATTAATAAAGGTATTATCTTTAGGTCCAGCTTGTAAGCAAGGGTTACTAGGGCAAAGAGTTAGAGTTATGACTAATGATGGAGAAGAGTATAAAGGTACAATAGTAGCAAAATCAAATAATGATAAGGACAAAGTATTAGATGCTGATAAGATATTAATAGATATCGGTGCATCATCAAGAGAAGATTTTTCATCATTAGGAATTAAGCTTGGTGACTCTATTGTTATTGATGGAAGCTTTGAAGTACTTGCAACAGGAAAAAGAATTATGTCTAAAGCATGGAATAGCCGTTATGGATGCGTTTTAGGCATAGAAATATTAGAAGCGTTAAAAGATGTAGAACTTGATGTTGATTTATACGTTGGATGTACAGTACAACATGAAGTAGGACTTAGAGGTTCACAAACTGCTACAAATTTAATTTCTCCTGACTTAGCTATAGTTTTAGATTGTTTAACTGCAGATGATATAAGTGGAGATTCTGATGCTGTTGGTAAGCTGGGGGAAGGAGTTCTTATTAACTTCTATGATAAGTCAATGATGCCAAACAGAGCTTTATTAAATCATTTAATGACTACATGCAAAAATAATGGTATTTCACATCAATTCTATTATTCAATGTCTGATGGTGATGGAGGTTGGATACATAAACTATTAAGAGGATGTCCAACACTAAATGCTTGTATCTGTGCAAGAAATGTTGAAAATAATAGTTCGATAATTGATGTAAATGACTATTTAGGTGCAAGAGAAGCTGTTACTAAAGTTATTAAGTCGTTAAATACAGAGATGATAGAGATGTTTAAAACTGAAAATAGATAATTTTTAGTTTTGTGAATCTTCATGGAGGAAGTTTAATATGAGTTTATCAAAAGAAAATTCGATATATGATGTAGACTTAGAGATGTTAAGAGAACTAAGTGAAGCTGATGGTATTTCTGGATGCGAAAAAGAAGTTAGCAGAGTTATGAAAAAATACTTAGATAAGTATGCAGATGAAATATCATATGATAATCTTGGTTCAATAATAGGACTTAAAAAAGGTAAAGAAGATGGCCCTAAAATAATGATAGCTGGTCACTTAGACGAAGTTGGGTTTATTGTTAGAGATATAGATAAAGATGGTTATGTGAAGCTTTTACCAGTAGGAGGATGGTGGGGACATGTACTGCCATCACAAAGACTTATAATAACTACAGCTGAAGGTAAGAAGATAGTTGGAGTTGTAGGTTCTAGAGCTCCTCACGGAATGCCTGCAAAAGAGAAGGAAAAAGTTATTTTACCTAAAGATTTACACTTAGATTTAGGTGTAGATAATAGGGAAGAAGCAGAGGCTTTAGGAATTCAAATTGGTGATATGATAACTCCAGATACTAAATTTGAAGTTATGAATAATCCTAATTATCTACTTGGTAAGGCTTGGGATGATAGAATAGGTGCAGCTGTTGCTATTGATGTTTTAAGAGAACTAGATGGATTAGAGCATGATGCTAATGTATATTCAGTAGGGACAGTTCAAGAAGAAGTTGGAATAAGAGGTGCTAGGACGGCTACAGCTAATATTAAACCAGATATAGCATTTGCTTTAGATGTTACTACTGCAAAAGATACACCTATGGATAAAGGTGGAGCAAAGCTTGGAGGAGGAATAATTCTAAGTGTATTAGACTCATTATCTTTAGCTAATAGAGGATTATTAAACAAGCTAGAAGCTATAGCAAGCGAAGTTGGGTTAGAGCTAAATTACGATTTTATGGTAGCTGGTGGGACTGATACTGCTAACATACATAAGAGTTTTGATGGAATAATAGCTATGACATTATCAATTCCTACAAGATATATGCATTCACATAGATTGGTTATACATCGTAGAGATTATGTAGAAACTGTTAAAATAATAGCTGAATTCTGTAAGAGAGTAGACAGAGAACTACTTGAAGAGATAAGATTAAATAATAGAAAGTGAGTGAAATTCTAAATCTCTGATTTAGTTAATTGAACTTACAAGTACGAACATATGTGAGGAGGTATAATTTATACCTCCTCATAAACAATATATTTTAAAAAGTTTTTGGAGGGGAAAATGAGAGAAGTTAGTGTTGAGAAGATAGTTGATACAGTAAAAGAATTATGCATTGAGTCAAACTACTATTTAGGTGACGATATAAGAAATGGATTAAAAGATAGTATTGAAAAGGAAGAGTATCCTTTAGCAAATGATGTATTAAAAAAGATATATTTAAATGCTGATATAGCAAGGGATAATAGTATGCCTATATGTCAAGATACAGGAATGGCTTGTGTTTTTGTGGAATTAGGACAAGATGTTCATATCACAGGTGGTAGCTTAGAAGATGCTATTAATGAAGGGGTTAGAAGAGGATATGAGGAAGGATTTTTAAGAAAATCAGTTGTAAAAGACCCTCTAAATAGAGTTAATACAAAAGATAATACACCTGCGATAATATACTATGACATAGTTAAAGGTGATAAAGTAAAAATAACTGTTGCACCAAAGGGATTTGGTTCAGAAAATATGAGTAGAATTGCTATGCTTAAGCCTTCAGATGGAGTAGAAGGGGTTAAAAGATTTATATTAGAAACAGTTGAGAATGCAGGCCCTAATCCATGTCCACCAATGGTAGTTGGAGTAGGGATAGGAGGAACTTTTGATAAAGCAGCATATTTAGCAAAGAAAGCTTTACTTAGACCAATTGATCAAAGTAGTGAAATAGAATTTTATAAAGATTTAGAAGAAGAATTAATAAGTGAAATAAATAAGTTAGGAATTGGACCACAAGGTTTTGGGGGAAGAACAACAGCGTTAGGAATCAATATTGAAGTATATCCAACTCATATAGCAGGACTACCTGTAGCAGTTAATATAAATTGTCATGCAACTAGACATAAGGAAAGAGAGGTTTAAATATGGAAATAAGATTAGAAACTCCATTAACTTATGATAAAATCAAGGATCTTAAAGCTGGAGACTCTATATTATTATCTGGAGTAATATATTCAGCAAGAGATGCAGCACATAAAAGATTAATTGAATTATTAGATGCAGGAAAAGAACTTCCTATTGAGATAGAAGATCAAACTATATACTATGTTGGGCCATCACCAGAAAAGCCAGGACAAGTTATAGGATCAGCCGGGCCTACAACTAGTTATAGAATGGATGACTATACACCACAATTACTTAACTTAGGCTTAAAAGGAATGATAGGCAAAGGTAAGAGAAATGACGAAGTAGTAAAATCAATAGTAGAAAATAAAGCTGTATACTTTGGAGCAATAGGTGGAGCTGCAGCTTTAATGGCGCAAAGAGTAGAAGAATGTGAAATTGTAGCTTACGAAGATTTAGGTGCAGAAGCAATAAGAAAGATAAGAGTAAAAGATTTACCACTTATAGTTATTATAGATTCTGAAGGAAACAATCTTTATAAGATAGGAAGAGAAGAATACTTGAAATTAAAAAGATAGTATAGAATAAACTGCGTAGAATGTAGTCCTGCGCAGTTTTATTCGTAATAATTTAAGATTGTTTAATACTAAAAGTAATTTAAGAGATAATTCTTTTAATTCATTATTTTTAGGCTCTTTTTATTTATTGAATTATTATATCAACACTTCCATAAGTTTTCTCTATAGGTGCAGCAGTATTTACAGACTTTCCATCTCGTTTTGTTCCTGTAATATTTATAAAATCTCCATCTACAGCTTCTTTTTCATCAGTTAATTCTCTAACGTTATTATTTTTACCCATAACAATAGCTTTTCCACTTCTTAACTTATATCTAACCATATTACCACTAGCATATAAAGAATACTCCTCATATATGTTTAGTGGTTTTTCATTTTTTACTAAGTTAAACTTATTCAAAAACTCTTCACATAAGTTAAAACTACTAATCTCTAACAATTTATTATCATTATAAAAATTTTTATTTTTAATTTTTTCTATTATAAGATTATCTTTAAACTTTTCTTTATTATAATAAAGACTATAAAAATATTTTATATCAACATCTTTTTCATCGATAAAAAATGTACTCATCAGAGTTATTTCTTCATCATTAGTATATTCTATATTTATACTATCTAACTTAACTTCGTTCTTTATATTGAGTTCATTTTTTATATTTTGAAATTCTTCTTTTAAATTTAATGTTTCAATGTTAGTTGAACTTAGTTTAATTTCTTTCCTTGTTGCACTATTAAAATATTTTGAAAATATTGTAGTTATTATTACAATACCAATTAAAAGAATTAACACAAGTATATAATTCTTATTCTTTTTCCCCATAATTCCCCCCCAAGTTTAAGATTTATATTAGGCTTTTTCTTGATATATACTTTTAAAATCTTTATTTAAAGTATTAAAATATATATCCATAAGCCTGTAAAAGTTAGCATTAAAGCAATAGTTAAATATCCTCATATAGCATTGGTGCAAAATACATAAAATTTCCTGCTTATATTTTATAAATTTAATAAACTTAATAATATAACTTTTAATCAAAATTTAAAGTTGCAAATTAAATTTTGTATAAATATAGGTTTATTATATTGTTTTAACTATTCTATTTTGTAATTTTAAAGGAAGTCGTCTATATATAACTGGAGAGATTGTGTCTAGCTCATATTTACTAATGCCTCCTAATAATAAGAGAGATAGAAAATATATGATACCTCCTATAACGATTAACCCAAACGTCACTATGCATATATTTATTCTTGTATAATTATCAGAAATGAATCCAGCTATTAATATATATCTCAATATTAATAAAACAATACTCATTATTATTGATGCAATTAATGGAATTTTACTTTGATTAATAATTGGTATTTTAATATCAAAATATTCTTGTAGACTAATATGATTACATGCTGTAATAATAGCCAATGATACTATGCTTCCAATAACAGCTCCAATGACATTTATATTATTGATTCTGATAAAAATTATATTAATTAATGTTTTTATAATGAGTGATATAAATCCTAGCTTTATAATGAATTTAAATTTGTTCATTCCTTGAAGAACTATATTTTGGATTGTAGACAGTGCCATAAAAATTAATGCAACTGCACCAAATAATAATATTTCATACCCAAAATCTCTATTAAAAACTAGTTTAAATATATCCTTACCCAAAATCATTAATCCACATACTGAAGGAATTGTAATAATATACGTTAATTTGTAGCAGTAAGATGTTTGAATTACTAATTCTTTTTTATTTTTTTCAAGATAACCTTTAATTATTTTTGGAAAAATTCCTATACCTAAAGAAGTAATTATAACAAGTGGTACATTTATTATAGTTGTATAGTATTTTAATGTTGCTGTTCTTATATTTATATCAGTTTCAATAAAAGTTCTTACAGTAAATACATCAATAATAGCAGATATATTTTGTATAGCTGCTATTAATATAAATGGTACTGCACTTATAAATAATCTTTTTAAAATTTTATTATTATGTGACTTTCTTTTATATTTATCTTCCGAAGTATTTATAGAAATTAATTTAGATTGATATTTTTTATTTAATATATATTTAATATATGTTATAGCTCCAATAGCACCTAAAGTCGTACCAATCGTTCCTCCTGTACTTCCCCATGAAATAGATATGTTTACTAGTTGAAAAGCAAAGAACAAACTAAATATAACATTAAATAACTGTTCAATAATATTGGATATACTAAGTGTAATCATATCGTTATATCCCTGAAAAAAACCTCTATATGCAGCTAATATTGATGCTAAAAGAATCGCCGGAGATAAGAAAACAAATACTTTAATTGAATCGTTACTATTAAATAATATCGAAAGTGGTTTTGCTAATATAGCAAATACTACACTTGCTATACCTCCATAAATTAACAAAAATTTTTTTGAGATAAAAAGAACATTGAACACATCTTTATCCAAGCCTATAGTTCTTTCTTCTGATACTAACTTTGTTATTGCAGGCTGAATCCCTAGACTAGTTAGAGCGAATATAAATATAAAAACATCATACCCAACAGTATATATTGCTATTCCGTCATCAGTTAAAATATGAGACAAAACTGGCATATATAAAGCTGACAATAGTTTTAATATAATACTTGATATGGCTAGAATTATAACTCCTCGGCCAATAGAATTTTCTTGCATAAACACCTCAATATTAAACATATTTCTTTTATTATTTTTTCTATTTGAAATACACATTTTTCTTTGATGAAATCAAATATTCATATTGTGAGCTTCGCTCGTACTCTAATACGAGTGTTTTTAACTACGAATATATTTATATATAATTATACTACATAATTTTGGAAAATGATAATAGGCTGAGCCAAATAAGGAAGTTATGCATTTTTAAGAAGAAAAACACAGTTTAGAAAATGTAAAGATAGAACTATAAAAATATTTATATCTTAAGTAGATCAAAGAGAATAATCTAATTAAGATATTTTTATTCATGTAGCGAATATTTTTATGGTAAAGAATAGATAGTACGTAAATAGTGTATTTTATCTCAAGTTAATAAATTTTGAGTGTATTATATTATACAAAAAACTTATTAAAAACTACACAGTATTTTTTAGTGTGTAGTTTTTTCTTTTTATGTTGAGTGAAAAGAGTTATTTATTAAAAAATACTAAGAAAAACTGTAGGAAAATTAAGATGGCACAGCTTTTGCTAAAGTAAATAGTATAGATATTTATTTTTAATATTACTTTAGGAGGAAATAACAATGGATTTTAGAGTAGAGAGAGATTCTATTGGAACTAAGGAAATAGCGAAAGACGCTTATTATGGAGTACAAAGTTTAAGAGGTTATGAAAATTTCAGAATTACAGGGTTAAATGTTGATGAAAGGTTTGTAAAGGATTTAGCTATTGTTAAAAAGGCGTGTGCTATTGCAAATATGAAAGCTGGTGAGTTAAAAGAAGAATTAGCTAATGCTATTGTAAAAGCTTGTGATGAAGTAATTGCTGGACAACTTATAGATCAATTTATTATAGATCCTATTCAAGGGGGAGCAGGTACCTCTTTAAATATGAATATGAATGAGTTAATTGCAAATAGAGCAAATGAAATATTAGGACATGCAAAAGGTGAATATTATCCAATACACCCAAATGATCATGTAAATATGGGGCAATCTACAAATGATGTTATACCAACAGCAGGAAGTGTAACAGCTTATAAATATTTAGTTACATGTGTTGAACAACTTAAGAGATTAGAAGCAGCTTTTGATGAAAAATCGAAGGAATTTGCAAATATAGTTAAAATGGGAAGAACTGAAATGCAAGATGCAGTTCCAATAAGCTTAGGAGCTGAATTTAAAGCATTCTCAAGAGCTATAGGAAGAGATGTTAAGAGAATAGATGCTGTTAAAGATGAATTACTAGGTGTTAACTTAGGTGGTACAGCAGTAGGAACTGGAATTACAGCAAGTAGAAAATATATGGATACTGTTGTTAATGAATTAAGCACTGTATCAGGATTAGATGTTTATCAAGTAGAAGATTTAATTGATGGAACTCAAAATTTAGATAAATATTCAGAAGTTTCTTCTCAGTTAAAGACTTGTGCAGTTAATATAAGTAAAATTGCTGGAGATTTAATACTTATGTCTTCAGGACCAAGAACAGGATTTGGAGAGATAAAATTACCATCAAAGCAAAATGGTTCTTCAATAATGCCAGGTAAAGTAAATCCTGTAATGCCAGAAGTAATGAAACAAATAGCGTTCCAAATAATGGGGAACGATTTAACTATATCTATGGCTGTTCAATCAGGTCAATTAGAATTAAATGCATTCTATCCAGTATTAATATATAACTTATATCAATCAATTAATATCTTATCTAATGGAGTTGATACATTTATAAACAATTGTGTTTTAGGAATTGAACCAAATGTTAAGAGATGTAAAGAATTAGTTGAAGGAAGTATAGGAATAGTTACTGCTTTAGCTCCAGTATTAGGTTATGAAAAAGCTGCTGCTATAGCTAAAAAAGCCCTTTATACAGGAAAGCAAGTAAAAGAAATAGCTGAAGAAGAATCAGGACTTTCTACTTCAGAAATAGTTAATTTATTAAACGTTGAAAAAATGCTAACTTACTAAAACTTAAACATAAACATGATAAAAGGCTGTTGCGTAAGCACAGCCTTTTATTAATTGAAAATTGAAAATTTATAATTAGAAATTTTTTATAGCATCTTCATAAAGCGAAAATTTCTATTGGAGAAAGTAGATATTTCTATTCATGAAGTGAACATTATCTTGGCGAAGCCAATTTTCTCATTTGCGGCAGCAAACCTTTCACTATACCAAAAGGTGTCTTTTCCCTTCAACGTAGCTGACTTTTCACCTAACAAAATTACTGATTTATATATATACAGAATAGTACTAAGAATAGTACTTCAACTGAAGAAATATTGATATTATATGTTTTTTCTATAACAGATGTAATATCAAATGCTAAGTCGTACTCTTCATTAAAGTATGATTTTAATCTATTAAGTACTGGTAGAGGATTAAAGTTTATTAAGTTTATTCTATCATAGATCAAATCAATATGTACTCTAAAGAAATTTCTAATGGTACCACTTTCAAAGGCTATTTTTATAGAGTTATTACTTGCAGAAGTTTCTTCTACAAATTCATTAAATGCATAATCATCTAATGAAAATCTATAATTAGCTTCATTATCCTTAATAGTTTTTAAATATCCTTGGAAAAGGTTATTTATAGTTTCTCTAGGTGTATCTTTATTAATTACTATATTATCAATGTTTTTAATTAAGTTTGTAAAACCACCTAATATAACATGACGTTGTTTTACATATGAGTGACTTGTTATTTCAGTGCTAGCATCATATGTGATATAGCCATGATCAAAGTTCAAAGAGTTTAATAATTCTTTTTCTTTTATTAAAGGAGAGTTAGACATACTCTTAATAAGCTCTGGTAAATCAGGACTATTAATTTTAAGTTGTTTTTTATTATTTATAAAGTAATCAGAAAAAGCATTTGCAACAACTAAAGTAATATCATTTTTTAACTGACCAATATTATATTGACAATGATATGATAATAAACATAACATTGCATTGTATGATACTAATATTGGCTTATCTAATTTTAAGCTTTCTTCTTTTAAGAAGTATTCAATTAGTGTTAATCTTTCTTCAAGAAGCCTTTCATTAAGGCCAGGAAGGTTTATTTTAATAGGGATTCTTCTTGTGAAAGTATCCAATAAAGATGAATTTATATCTTTATTAGTTGCACAAATAATTCTTGTAGTTGATTTTAATTGTTTAGAAACTTCACCAAATCTCTTAAAATATCCTGTATCCATATATACAAATAGCATTTCTTGACCTTCATTAGGAAGGTTATGTATTTCATCTAAGAATAAGAAACCGCCATCAGCTTGCTCAATCAGACCTGGTCTATCTTCAGTAGCTCCAGTGAAAGTACCTTTCTTTACACCAAAGAGATGGGCACTTAATAATTGTGGGTTATTGGAGTAATCTGAACAGTTAAAATGTACGAAAGGCATATCTTCAGATGGTGAAAGTGATTGTGCATATTCATACATAAGTTTTGCAAGCATTGACTTACCAACACCGGTATCACCTATTATAAGTGAATTCATCCCATTTGGAGGATAAATGATTGAGGTTTTAGCAAGTTTAATTGCTGGTGCTAGCGATGGATATAAGTAAGCAAGATTATCTATTGAAGACCTTGCAGAAAAGTTTATAACAGTAGGCGAATTTAAAAAATATTTTACTGGTCTTGATGAATTTTTGTAAAGTTTACCTAGTGAAACTAGTTTATTTAAATCTTTACTAACATTAGAACGTTCTAAATTTAATGTTTTACTTATTTCTATAGTAGTAACACCTTGTCCTTTATCAAGACGTTCTATAGAGTTTAGGATTAGATCAATTCTCTTCATAAAGCTCACCCCTTAGATGTAATTGTATACAAAGGATCTTACCTATAGTGTTAATTTGTGTGTTATTTTAAAAAAGTGTGTCGATTTTCTTAATAAACACTTGAATATGTATTATTTTACAACACTCTTATAAGAGAAATCAATGGGTAATTATGTTGGCACAAAAATTGCTTTAATATATTGTATAAATTGTACGTTTGGGAGGATGACATTATGAAATATGGAATGATTGCAACATGGAGAATGGCAGTAGAGGGAATAACAGAGGCTGCAAAAGATTTAAATAACGGAGCTACAGCAGGAGATGCTATTGAAAAAGCTATAAAGATGGTAGAAGATTATCCATTATATAAATCAGTTGGATATGGTGGATTACCAAACGAAAACTGTGAAGTTGAATTAGATGCAGCATACATGGATGGTAATACTTTATCTATAGGAGCTGTTGGAGGAATTAGAGATTTTAAAAACCCAATAAGCATAGCTAGAAAATTAAGCGAAGAAAGATTTAACTGTTTCTTAGTTGGAACTGGAGCTGAAGAATACGCTCATAAAAACGGCTTTGAAAGAGTTAATATGCTAACGGATAGAGCTAAACAATTCTACGAAAAGAGAAGAAAAGAAACGATAGAAAAAGGATTAAGCCCATATGATGGACATGATACAGTAGGAATGATATCATTAGATACAGAAGGTTCTATGGTGGCAGCTACTTCCACAAGTGGATTATTCATGAAGAGAAGAGGAAGAGTTGGTGATTCACCAGTTTCAGGATCAGGATTCTACTGTGATAGTGAGGTAGGAGGAGCTTCTGCAACAGGTCTTGGAGAAGACTTAATGAAAGGTTGTATATCTTATGAAATAGTAAGATTAATGAAAGAAGGAATGACTCCACAACAAGCAGCAGATACAGCTGTTTCAAAATTACATGATGAACTAACAAGGAGAAGAGGTAAATCAGGAGATTTATCAGTAGTTTGTATGAATAACAAAGGTGAATTCGGTGCAGCTACAAATATAGCTGGTTTCTCATTCTCAGTAGTAAGAGATGGAGAAGAACCACAAGTTTATGTATGTGACAAACAAGAAAATGGAGTTACTACTTATGAACCAGCTAGCCAAGAATGGTTAGATGCTTATATTAAGAGAATAAACTCACCAGTAACTTTTGACTAAGTTAAGAGTTAACAATTAAGAGTTAAGAATTGATTTAGAAACTCCCTTGGGAGTTTCTATAATTATAATAGCAATATGCAATGGAGGAGAGGATTATGGCTATTTATGAAGCTTGTGTTGGTAATTACATTGAAGCTATAGAAGCTGAAAAACGTGGTGCTAATAGAATTGAGTTATGTGATAACTTAATGCAAGATGGTACCACACCAAGTTATGGTACTATAAAGCTTGCAGTTGAAAAAACTAATATACCAGTTATGGTTATAATAAGACCTAGAGGTGGAAACTTTGAATACTCTTCTGATGAAGTTGAAATTATGAAGGAAGATATTAAGGTTTGTAAAAAGTTAGGTGCTCATGGAGTTGTAATAGGAGCTTTAAAAGGAAAAGAGATAGATATAGAAACTATAGAAGCTTTATTACAAGAGTGTGAAGGATTAAGTGTTACATTCCATATGGCTTTCGATGAAATAGAAGATAAATATAAGGCTATTGATAAGTTAGCTGAATTAGGAATAAACAGAATTCTTACAAAGGGTGGAAAAGCTAACGCTATAGAAGGTAAAGATGAATTAAAAGCATTTTCAGAGTATGCAAATGGAAAAATTTCGATAATGCCTGGTAAGAGTGTTACTAAGGAAAATAGAGATTATCTATTAGAGTATACAAATACAGTTGAGATTCATGGTAGCAAAGTAGTTTAATTAAAGAAATAGAGGTGCTTTAATATGAGTATATATGAGGAATCATTACAATTTCACAAAGAATTAAAAGGTAAATTTGAAGTAATTTCAAGAGCTAAGGTAGAAAGTGAAAAAGATTTAAGCTTAGCTTATACTCCAGGTGTTGCAGAACCTTGTAGAGAAATAGCAAAAGACCCAACTAATGCTTATATCTATACAAGAAAATGTAATACAGTTGCTGTAATTTCAGATGGTACAGCAGTTTTAGGTCTTGGAGATATCGGGGCATTAGCTTCTTTACCAGTAATGGAAGGCAAAAGTATACTATTCAAAGAATTCGCTGATGTAGACGCATTCCCAATAGTTTTAAATACTAAAGATACAGATGAAATAGTAGAGACAGTATCTAGGATAGCTGGTTCTTTAGGTGGAATAAACTTAGAGGATATATCTGCTCCAAGATGTTTTGAAATAGAGAGAAGACTTAAAGAAAAATTAGATATTCCAGTATTCCATGATGACCAACATGGAACTGCGATAGTAGTTTTAGCAGGAATAATGAATGCTTTAAAGATAATTAAGAAAGAGCCTTCAGACTTAAAGGTAGTAATGAGTGGTGCGGGAGCAGCAGGAGTTGCTATAGCTAAGCTTTTACTAAGCTTTGGAGTAAAGAACATAGTAATGTTTAACAAAGAAGGAATTATAGATAGAAATAAAGAGTACACTGATCCATCTTTAGTTGAGATTTCTAAGATAACTAACCCTAACAATGAAAGCGGTGAGTTAGCTGATTCAATTAAGGGAGCAGACGTATTCGTAGGTGTATCTGCACCAAACCTTCTTTCAACTGAAATGGTAAGTACAATGAATAGAGATGCCATAATTTTTGCTATGGCAAATCCAGTTCCAGAAATATTCCCAGAAGATGCTAAAAAAGGCGGAGCTAGAATAATAGGAACTGGAAGATCAGATTTCCCTAACCAAGTAAATAATGTACTTGCATTTCCAGGTATATTTAGAGGAGCTCTTGATGTAAGAGCAAGTGATATAAATGAAGAGATGAAGTTAGCAGCTGCACATGCTATAGCTGATCAAGTTTCTGATGAAGAATTAAATGAGGATTATATAATACCAAAGGCACTAAATAAAAATGTAGCAGAAGCTGTTGCAGAAGCAGTAAAACAAGCTGCAATTAATAGTGGTGTTGCTAGAATAAAATAACAAAGATAAATTAATTAGTAATAAGTAAATTAATAGTAAATTCAATAAGTTAACGATAATATAGAAATAGGTAAAGAGATTGTATTTAATTATTTATATAATAATTATACAATCTCTTTAAATATATACTTTTACTTATGGAGGATATATGGAGATAATTAATATAGATTTAGTAAAAATGCTAATAAAGAAGCAATTTCCTAAGTGGGATGATTTAGAAATTAAAGCAGTAAGTAATATGGGACATGATAATAGAACTTTTCATTTAGGAGAGGATATGTCAATTAGATTACCTAGTGGGAAGGATTATGCTCTTCAAGCTGAGAAGGAACAAAAATGGATACCTAAATTGAAAGAGGAATTAAAAGTTAAAATACCTGAGATAATAGCTAAGGGCAATAAGTGTGAGGAATTTCCATATGTATGGTCAATATGTTCATGGATAGATGGAGATATAGCAAAAAGAGAAAATATATCTAATATGAATGAGTTTGCAAAGGATTTAGCTGAGTTTTTAGTTTCATTGCAAGCTATAGATTGTAGTGATGGACCTATAGCAGGTAAACATAACTTTTATCGTGGTGGAGATATATTAGTTTATAATGATGAATATATATGGCTGGTAAATGAATTAGAAGATTATCTTAATATAGAAAAAGATTTATTAAATGAGATTTGGGAATTAGCTCTTAATTCTAAATGGAAGAAAAATAACGTTTGGGTTCATGGAGATATGGCACCTACTAATATTCTTATATTAAATGGTAAGTTAGAAGCCATAATTGATTTTGGAATATTGGGCGTAGGTGATCCCGCATGTGATTTAGCTATGTACTGGACATTCTTCAAAGGTGAAGAAAGAGAAGTATTTAAAAATATACTTGAGTTAGATAAGGAAACTTGGAATAGAGCTAGAGGATGGGTGCTTTGGAAAGCATTATATGACATAAATTATTATAAAGATTCTGATAAAGTTAAATGTAGCTATGCTAAAGAAATTTTTAATGAAGTAATAGAAGAATATAAGAACTTAATTAATAATTAAGTTAATACCCAAGATGGATTATTATAGTAATCTATCTTGGGTATTTATTATTCTTTATAGATATTTTTTTCCTTCCAACCTAAGTCAAAAGGAATGTTATTTGAGTTAATTGTAGTAGAGTTTATTAGCGGATAATTTTTAGAATCATATCCACAAACTACACCTTTATGATCTACAAAGTTAAATTTTTTATAGGAAAGTATATCTCCAATATTAAATTCATTTACTAAAGTAAAGTTTTTATTAAAGGATTTAGAAAATTCTAAATGACCTCCATTTAAATTATAAGTATAATTGTTGGAGGTATTATTTAAGAAGTCTAAATAATAATCTTTTTCAATTTCGAAACTATTATCTAATTTATTAAGAGAAAGTATGTGAATTAAGTTTACATTAAATGTGTTTTCTGTATTATCATCATAGTAAATATAATTAAATTCACAGTTCTCATCAGCTTTAAAAGTAATTGTATCACCATTATCTTTTAAGTTTTTTATTTTAACATTAGATGTTATAGAGGTGAAAATTACTCCTCTTTCAATTGCCCAATCCCTTAAATAAGCTATACGTTTAAGTTCATTATTAAATGAATAAGTGCTATTTGTGTGAGTTAGGTTATAAAACCTGGATAAATCTTTTATATAGCCGGTTAAAAAAGCGTCATTTCTGTCAGAAAATAAATCATTAATAAATTCAGTTGCTTTTAACTCAAGAGAAATAGTGTTTTTATTAAAGCTACCTACATCAAAACTATCATCTTCTAAATAATAATTATTAGAAGTTAAGTTACTAGTTTTAGATATATTAAGGGCAAAAAGAAAGAATATAGTAATTATAAAAATACTATAAGCTATAAAATATAAAAAATTTTTTAAGTTATTTGAGAAATACCTATCATTTTTTAAAATTTTCATTTTTATACCTTCTTCAAGTGAGATTCTAAATCTATGATTTAGTAATTTGAATTTACTCCTACGAATGAATATGATTAGTTCGGTTCATTACGAAAATATATGTTTGTATAATTTTAGAGTTAAAATCTAAATAAATTATTTATTATATTCCCCTTAACTATTGAGTATATACCTAATATAAATGTAAAATTAATAGTATAAATATTTTATTTAGGTAGACTTAAACTTAATAGTAAAATTGTTAATGTATTCTACAGGGAAGTAAATCAATATATTTAAGTATATTTCTCTTTATGATTCATTTATGAATAAATTAGGTAAAAAGATATTATTAATTATTATGTTAATGATTTTAGGAAGTAAACTGAAACTATGAAAGTCTAAGAGTGAAAGAATTTATTTAACTAATTAAAATATTATGTTTATAAAATAATAAAAGAGGTGGCTTGAGAAATGATTAGATTTGGAATTATAGGGACAAACAATATAACAACATGGTTTTTAGAGGGGGCAAACTTAGTTAAGGATTTTAAACTTACAGCAGTTTACTCTAGAACTGAAGAGAAAGCAAAGGAATTCGCTAATAAATATGGAGTAGAAAATACATTTACTAGCCTAGAAGAAATGGCTAAAAGTGACCTTATAGACGCAGTATATATAGCATCACCGAATAGGTTACATGCAGAGCAAGCAATACTATTTATGAATAATGGGAAACATGTATTAGGAGAAAAAGCTTTTGCTTCCAATGCAAAAGAAGTTAATGAAATGATAGAAGCGGCCAAGAAAAATAATGTAGTATTAATGGAAGCTATGAAAACTACACTTATGCCAAATTTTAAAGCTGCTATGGAAAATATAAATAAGCTTGGTAAAGTAAGAAGATACTTTGCAAGCTTTTGTCAATATTCTTCAAGATATGATAAGTATAAAGAGGGAATAGTATTAAATGCTTTTAATCCTGAATTATCAAATGGATCACTAATGGATATTGGTGTATATACTATAGCTCCGATGGTAGCTCTTTTTGGAAAACCAAATGAAGTAAAAGCTAGTAGCTATATGCTTGAATCAGGAGCTGATGGAGAGGGTACAATAATATTTAAGTATGATGATATGGAAGCTAACGTAATATACTCTAAAATATCTAACTCACACCTTCCTACAGAGATTCAGGGGGAAGAGGGAACTATGGTAATAGATAGAGTAAATACAATGGGGTCTGTAAAAATTATATATAGAGACGGGAGAGTTGAGGATTTATCTAGATATCAAGAACAACATAATATGTGCTATGAAATCGAAGAATTTATTAATATAATACAAAATGAAGAAAAAGAATCTAAGATTAATTCTTTAGAGTTTTCTAAAAATGTTATGGAGATAATGGATGAGGCAAGAAGACAAATAGGACTTGTATATCCGGCTGATAAAAATTAGAAGTTGAATTATGAGAAGAAATTGTTTTAAAGCAATTTCTTCTTTTTTTATATGGATATAAAAACAAATTTAAATTTATTTTTAAGTTTAACTTCACTAATATAGAACAACTAGAGTCATATAGGAATATCATATTAATTAAAAAGGAGGTGCCAAATATATGTCTTTAGAGGTAGTTGGTTCTTATAGAGATTTACATTCAATAAAAGAGGAATGTAAGACATATTTAACTTATCATGCGGTTTTAATAATGAATGATGGAAGTACGTGTGATGGGATCATTGAAGGGGTAGATGATGATGACATTATAGTGCTAGTTGGAGAAGATGTAGTAATTGATGATAATGAAGATACAAATACTCGTCAGCAACCTATGGGACACAATCGTTCGAATAGATATAGACGGTTTAGACGAAGAAAGTTTCCGATGCGTGGAATAAACAGACTCGAATTATTAAGATATCCATTTATTTATCCAGTATACCCATACCCATATCCATATCCATTCTTCCCTTATTAAAACAATTTTTTATAAGAAAAAGGGGATTAAGAGAAAAAAATTACAATATATTATATAAAACTGTTTAAAAAACTCAGAAATTAGTATAAAATATATTTGTAAAAAGAATAATGGCAAATCTAGGGAAATCTAGAGACGCAAAGCTAAAGGGGCTAAGGTTAAAAAACTATGCCAGCCAGTTGCCGAAGAATGAATATTCTTTGTTTATTATGAGTTATTTTATGGCTAATGAAATATTTATTTCTGAGTTGTAGATTTCTTGTGATGTCCAAAATAGATGGCAACTACCCTTTATAGGGTAGTTTTTTTTTGTTCTTAGGCTTGGTGATAACCCTTAGTTGTGCAAGTATAAAACTTAATAGCCATTTTATACTTACAAAATTATTAATTTTAAAGGGGGACATATCATGAAGAAAAAATTATCAGCAATATTAGCGGTATCGTTGATAGTAACTAATATTTCACCAGCAATAAATTCTTATGCTGATGAAATATTAAGAAGCAGTGTTAATAGGGAAAAGGAGGAATTTAACACTGATGGAAGTAATGCTTTACAATCAGAGGTGGTAGATCAAGTCACAGTCACTAAATTTAATTTAACAAATTATAGCGATTTTGAAGGGTATAATGAACAGTACAAAATTGCAAGAAATCAAATTAAGTCTATTTCAAATAATGGGGGGCAATATTCATCTAGTTCAATAGATAAAGCTATAGATGGAAACTTAGCTACTCATTGGGAGACTGGAAAACAAAACACTTCAACTTTTAAAAATGAAGTTGTGGTAGAGTTTGAGGAAGTACAATCTATTGATAGAATAGCTTATGCTACTAGGCAAGATGGAGCTAAGGGAAAAGGATTTCCAACTGAGTTTGAAATATATGCTTCTTTATCAGGAGCAGATGAAGACTTTAGGCTTATGGCTATTGGGAACCATTCTGTAACAGGAGATATGCTTCAGTTTAAGTTTAATACTATTACAGCTAAAAAAATTAAGTTTGTATTTAAGAAAGCAAATCAGGATTGGGCTAGTGCATCAGAATTTTGGTTTTACGAAGAAGATATAGTAATAGATAAAATGAACAAGATATTTACTAATGAGTTAAAGAATGAAGTTAGTTCTGAGTTTGATACATTAGAGAAGTTAGAAGCCTTTAATAGTGAAGCAAGCTCACATCCTCTATATAATGAAATAGTAGAAGATATAAATAATGCTAGGATACTTTTGGATGGAACTAAATTGGAGTTTACAGAGGCTAAAGTATCTAATTTCAAGAAATTTAACGATGAGAGATTAGTTAATTATAATGAATTATTTAAAGTACCATTAAATAAGATTACAAGTATAACAACTAATGGTGGACACTACGCTTCTAATGTTATATCAAGGGCTATGGATGGAGATGTAAATACTAATTGGCATTCAGGTAAACAAAATACATCCAGCCATACAAACGAAGTAATAATAACTTTAGATGAGTTAACTACAATAGATAGAATAATGTATACAAGTTTAGTTTCTAGAGGATTTGCACAAGAGTTTGAAATATATGGCTCTAGAACTTCAGAGGGAGATACTTTTGAAAAGATTTCAGAAGGATCAGCTAATATAACAACTAAAGACACTTTACAGATAAAATTTAAGGAAACAGAAGTAAGAAGAATAAAGTTTGTATATAAAAAAGGTTATGAAAATTGGGCTTTAGCTTATGAGTTTGGTTTATATATGCCAGATAAATTAAATGAGAAAATTGATATATTGTTTGTGGATGAAAACATGAATGAAGTTAATCCAGAGTTTGGAACAACTGAAGCTATTAATACTTTAATAGAAGAAGCAAATGGACATCCATTTAAAGATGAATATATTGAAAAATTAAGTATAGCTAAAGAATTAATAGAATTTGGACAAGTTCAAAGTGGAGATGCTAATATATCTAAATTTGAACCATTCTATACAGAGCACATAAATGAATATGATGATGTATATAGAGTTAAAAACTTAAGTATAAGTAATAATGGTGGACAATATTCTAGCTCTTCAATAAAGTATGCAATAGATGAAGATGCAAATACTCATTGGGAAACTGGGAATCCAAATAGTGATTCATTTAAGAATGAAGTTGTATTAACTTTAGAAGAAGCAGAAATGATAAGTCGCTTAACATATAAATCTAGAGTTGGAGGGAAAGGATTTGCTGAACAATTCAGTATATATATATCTCCAGTCCCAACAGGAGATAACTTCCAAAAGATAACAGAAGGTTCATATACAGTAACTAATGATATGTTAGAAGTGCAGTTTGAAACCACTAAAGCTAAGAGAGTTAAATTTGTATTTGATAAGGCTCGTGAAAATTGGGCATCGATTTCAGATATAAGATTATATAAAGAAGATGCAGTAGCGAATAAAATGAAAAAGTTATTTACAAATGGATTAATGGATACGGTATCAGAAGAATTTAACACAATTGAAAAATTAACAGCATTTGAAAATGAAGTTAAGGATCATCCTTTAGCACCTATTTATTTAAAAGATATACAAGTAGCTAAGGAGGCTGTAAACGGAACTTTACAAACTGTGAAAACTGTTGTTGCAGAGCAGTATGGAGATAGAAATTCACATGCAAATAGAAATTTAAAATTTGGATTTGGTAACAACAATCAACCTACTGGAATAGTAGCTAGACCTGGAGAAATAGTAACAGTGTATGTAGATGCAGAACCAGGACAGCCACTACCACAATTAATGTTCTCACAACAAGAAGGAAGTTTTGCAAGTTGGGGAAGAACGGTAAGTTTACATGTTGGTAAGAATGTAATAACTGTTCCAGCTGTTAGTCAAAATGATGGATGGTATAGACATGATGTAACTCCGGGAGGAGCTGTATATATAGTAAATCCATATACACAAGAACAACAAAGTAAAGCGCCAGTTATAAGATTCGCTTCAGGTTGTGAGCAGTTCCCTATGATGGATAAAAATACTGATGAGAAAGAGTTCTTAGAACTTTTAAAGGACTATAAAGTAAGAGTTGATGAAGATAAAGCAGCTAATCCAAATGTAATGGATAGAAAGATGATTGATGTTGTAGAAATAGTTTCAGAACATCTTGTATTTACAGGTACTGCAACTGGAGCATATGAGGCTTATATAAATCAAGAATTTGGGCCTAAGAATACTATAAATATGTATAATGACCATATGGATGTTGTATTTAATTATTTAGGTATGGATGGAAGCAATGAAAAGAATGATATTAAATATACTAGGGAAAATATAAGACTTGCTCAGCCATTTGGATATATGTATGCAGCTAGCGGACATATAGGTGTTCAAGGTGATGTAATGGTATCTATGTTAACTAGTGTAGGTAGCTGGGGTGTTGACCATGAAATGGGACACAAGCTTGATATAGGGGTAAGAACTATAGGTGAAGTTACAAATAATATGATACCTCAAAACTCTTCTTATTATTATAATAAGCCGAATAAGAGAATACCTTTCGAAAGTCATGTTTTTAAGAATGTTATAGCGACTGATAATAATAACTATTATAATGGTGGATATTTTGAAAACTTAGCAGTTTTCTGGCAGTTAGAAATGATATACCCTGGATATTGGGGAAAATTAAATAAACAATACAGAGAAAATGACGTAGTTTTAGATTCAAATAATTCAGCAAATGATAAATTAAATCAATTAGCTAAATATTCTAGTATAGCTTTAGAGTTAGATTTAAGTGAGCATTTTGAAAGGCATGGATTCTGGGTTTCGGATGAAACAAAAGAATTACTAAGTAAATATCAAAAACCAGACAAAAAACTTTGGTATGCTGATTATAGTTATATAGAATATGAAGGTGAAGGATTTGCTAAAAACCCTGAATTAGTGGTTAATATTCTTAAAGAAAATGAAAATATAAAATTAACATTTGATGTTAATAATGAGTCTAAAAATGATGTATTAGGTTATGAGATATTTAAAGAAGGTGAGTTAATAGGATTTACTTCAACTAATAGTTTTGTTGATACAGAATCAAATATAGGTGAAGCGGCAAATTATACTGTTATACCTTATGATAAAAAGTTAAATAAGTCAGAAGCAGTAGAAATTAATTCTTTAACACCAAGTTTAAGCGTTCAACAAGATGAAGTAAGTGTAAAACTTATGGAAGAATTTAATCCAATGGATTTAGTTAAAGCATTAAATTACAATGGTGAAGATATAAGCTCAAGAGTTGTAGTAAATGGAACGGTAAATGTAAATGAAAAAGGGATTTATCCAATAGAATATTCTATAGAAGATAATGGAATAGTTGTTACAAAGATTATAAATGTACAAGTAGTAAGTGATTATGAATACTTATCAGATAAAGCATGGGCTAAAGTTACAACTCAATATGGAACTCCAAGAAGAAATACTAATATCAAAGGAAGGGTAAATGGAGAAATAAAGACATTTGATAAAGGTTTTGGAATACATGCAAATGGTAAAATAACTTATGATTTATCAGATGTAGATTATGATAACTTTGAAGCATTAGTTGGAGTTGATATGGGAATAACTTCTCAAAGTAACTCAAGTATAATATTTAAAGTTATTGCTGATGGTGAAATTTTATCTACTACAAATATATTGAAACATGCAGATAATATGGTAGCTATAAATGTTCCTGTTAAGGGAGTAAAAGAACTAGTAATAGAGGTTAGTGATGCAGGTAATGGGAATAATTCTGATCATGCAGTAGTAGCTAATCCTAAGCTTACTACCAATAATGCAAAGCCTTCTTTAGTTGTTACAGATAAAATTTATAAGTTAGGAGAAGCAGTAGACTTTAATGAAGGGGTAAGCGCTAGTGATGTAGAAGATGGTGATTTAACTTCAAGCATTGAAATAGTTTCAAATACTTATGAAGAAGGAAAATTAGGAAGATTTGAAATTGTTTATAGGGTTACTGATAATGATAATAATATAGTTGAAAAGACTTCATATATAACAATTTATGAAGAACTAGCAACTGCTAAATCAAAGTATGGTCTATTTAATAATTTAGAAGCATATAACGAAGAGTTTAAAATTCCAGTAGTTTCAGTTTCAAACAATGGTGGACAATATTCTAGTTCTGCAATAAAGTATGCAATAGATAATAATAGAAATACCCATTGGGAAACAGGAAATCCTAATAGTATTTCATTCCAAAATGAAGTTATATTTGACTTAGGCCAAGTTAATGAAATAGATAAAATTGCTTATGCTGCTAGAAATGGTGGAAAAGGGTTTGCAAGAAAATTTGAGATTTATATTTCAAGTGAAGCAGAAGGAAATGATTTTATTTTAGCTGGTACTGGTTCATATAGTGGAAGTGTTAATGATGTTATTGAAATTGATATAGCTAAAACAGAAGCTAGAAGAGTTAAGTTTAAATTTATTGAAGCTAATCAAAATTGGGCAAGTATAGGTGAGATGTCCTTCTATAAGAGTGATGAATTATCAGATAAAATAACAAAAGAGTTATTTACTGATAATAGCAAGACAGAAGTATCAGAAAGTTATAATACTTTAGAAAAGTTAGATGCATTAAGAGAAGAGGTTAGAAGTCATATTGCAGTAGAACTCTTCCAAGAGGATTTAAATAGAGCAGAAGAAATTATAAGAGCTAAATTTCCAAGCTTAACTGTAGGTGAAATGGAATATGTTAAGTTAAGAAGTGAATATGACTTAATGTCATCTGTAACTGCAAATGACCAGGAAGATGGAGATATAACTAATCAAGTAGTAATTAATTCAAATGATTTTACTACTAATAGAACAGGTTTATATAATATTGAGTATACAGTAGCAGACAGTAATGGAAATACTGTAAGTAAGTCTAAAAATATACTTGTATATAGTGAAGAGAGTTATTTATCCGACAAGGAGTGGGAAAGTGCTACTTCAGGTTGGAAGAGCGTAAATAAAGATTCAGCAGTAAATACTAGTAATAAGATTAATCTTAATGTTGATGGAGAAATAAGAATATTTGATAAGGGATTTGGAGCAGCAGCAAATTCAGAAATTATATATAACTTAGAAGGTTACAATTATGATTATTTTACTACTTATTTAGGTACAGACAAGAATTACAATCATAATAGTACAAGTATAATATTTAAGATTTATGCTGATGGTGAAGAAGTTTATACTTCAAGTTTAATAAGAAAAGATAGTAAGGCTGAATTTGTAAGTATACCTGTTACTGGAGTAAAGGAACTAAAATTAGTTGCTTTAGATAATGGTGATGGAGGTCTAGGAGATTTTGCTTCATGGGCAGATTGTAAGTTATATACTACAAATTCCATTCCAACACTGAATATTCCAAATACAGTAGTAACAAAATTAGGTCTTCCTATAGAATTAAATGAAGAATATTCTGCATTTGATTCAGAAGATGGTGATATAACTTCTAATGTAATAATTAGTGGAGAAGTTAATTTTAATAAGGCTGGAATATATGAAATAACTTATTCTGTTACAGATAGTGATGGAAATACTATAAGTGCTATAAGAGAAGTTAAAGTAGTAGATATGAATGATAATATATATCTAAGTGATATTGAGTGGAAGTCTGCAAATAATAGTTACGGAAGAGCTACAAAAGATATATCTGCAAGTGGAAATGCTTTAAGGCTTACAGCAGAAGATGGTTCTGTTGTAACTTATGAAAAAGGTATTGGAACACATTCAACATCAACTATTGTTTATGATTTAACTGGTACAAACTATGGATATTTTACAAGTTATGTTGGAGTTGATAGACAAATGTATGGAACTGTTGGGTCAGTGACATTTGAGGTGTGGCTTGATGGAATGAAGGTATATGATAGCGGATTTATGAGTTCAAGAGATTCGCAAAAGTTTGTTGAAGTTAATTTAAGTGGAGCTAAGGAATTAAAGCTTGTTGTTACTGATGGTGGAAATGGTAATGGTTCAGACCACGCTACTTGGGGAGCTGCTAAACTTCATTATGCTAACAATCAAAGTTCTGAAATTAATAGAAGTGAATTGGATTCTTTAATTAAAAGAGTTAATGAATTAGATTCAAATTTATATTCAGAAGAAAGCTTTACAAATCTACAAACTGTTTTAGAGGAAGTTAATAATTCTTTAACTGATGGATATAATCAAGAAGAAGTGGATACAGTGTATAATAAGTTGAATGAGGCTTATGAAGCTTTAGTTAAGCTAGCTGATTTAACAGCTTTAGAAGAGGCATTAGTAAAAGCTAATGCAATTGATAAAGATATTTATACTGAAGAAACTATAATGGTCTTGGAAGAGGTTATTTTAAAAGCAACTGAATTATTAAATAATAAATTAGTGTCTCAAGAAGAGGTAAATTTAGTAGTTGAAGAGTTAAATAATACCATAAATGCTTTAGAGATAAAGATAGACTTATCAGAAGTGGTTAATATTAAAGATAAATATTTAAAACAAGCCATTAAAAAAGCGTTATCTTTAGATTCCGATGATGTAACTATTGGAGATATGTATAAGCTTGATGAACTAGATGCATCTTATGGGGGGATAACTAGTTTAGAAGGATTACAATATGCTAAGAACTTACAATCATTAAATGTAGAGTATAATGAAATAAATGATCTATCACCGCTTAAAGATCTTAAAAGACTAACTAATTTACAAGCTAAGTACCAAAATATAGCAGTATCTTCTCTTTATAAGAAAGATAATAAAATAACTGTAAAATTTGATGCTATAAATAAGAAAGGTAAAAAGTTAAACCCAATAGCAGTAATAGTTAGAAATAACAAAACACTAGAAGATACCACATTAAATATAAATGAATGCTTAGACGAGAATGGAGTAGTATCTTTTGATACAACAAATTTTGAAGCATTTGTTCATAGTTTATATTTAGTATATGAAGATAAAGAGGATAATTATTTAGCTCAAGCTATATATATATTTGATAATAGATAAAAAAATATATAACTTGGTTTATTTAAAATAATTAAAAAATAAATTGGTGGGTAGTAATAGTAACAGTTTTTTATTTATAATAATATAATGTTATAAGAGGTGGTAGAACTTATCATGGGATAGGCTCTATCACTTCTATTGTTTATATAAAAAGTTATTAACAACAAATAATTGGAAAATGTTGATAAAGATGTGAATTGTTTTGAAGTAGATGTGGGTAACTTTAAGAAAATAAAATAGAGCCTAGTATCCGGCGAAAGACAACCTAGGCTCTATAAGTAATTAGCACTTTCGTACCAACTGCTCATTTATAATAACATCATATATAATTAAAAGCAATGTTAAAAAATGTATATAGGATAAATTAAAGGTTAATAATTTTTAACCAATACCACCATACAGTACACCCAAAATAATAACAATGACTGTTATTGGTACAAATATATATTTACCAAATTTAATAAACCAAACTCCAATCTTATATTTTGCACCTAAATTTAATTGATTTAATGTTTCTTCTGGACTTAGGATATAGAAGAATATAAAAGCAGTTATTAATGCTCCTAGTGGTGATAACACTATAGTAATAAAATTAGTGAAATTATCAAAGAATGTACTACTAAGCCCTAATGGAATAGCTAATATAAATGCAATGATAGCAGTTATATAAGTAGTCTTTTTTCTACTCCAATTAGTTACATTCATAATAGCTTCTACAGGACCCTCTAACATAGCTATAGAAGAAGAAATAGAAGCGAAAATTATGCTTAAAAAGAAAAGGGCACTTAAAAGTTGTCCAAATTTCATTGTTTGGAATATACTAGGGACAGTAACAAATAATAAAGCAGGACCGGCAGTAGGGTTAAATCCTAAAGCGAAAACTGCAGGCATAATCACAAATGCAGCTAGTAAGGCAGCTAAACTATCAAATAAAACTGTACTTATAGCACAATTAGGGATATCAAATTTTTCATCTGTATAGCTCCCACACATAACCATGCAGCATCCTGTAAGAGATACGGTGAAGAAAGCCTGGCCTAAAGACATAACCCAGGTTTTAGGGTTTAATAAGTAAGACCAATCAGGGGTAAGAAGATATTTAATACCCTCTATAGAATTTGGTAAACTTATAGATTTTAAAGTTAGAAGAATAAATATTATAAATAATAATGGAATAATAATTTTATTCACTCTCTCTATACCTTTAGAAATTCCAAAGCTAACAATAAGTAAAGTTATTAGTACTGCTAGTCCATGCCAAAATACAACACTATTACTATTAGTGAAGGTTGAAAAATATGAGGTTGTATCTATAGTGGATATTTCTCCAGTTAGACTTATGAAGAAATATTTTAATATCCAACCAATAACGACTGTATAAAACATAAATATACCAGTAAGACCTATAGTAGGAATAATAGATAAAATTGAACCACCTTTTATATTTTTTTCTTTAAAAATATTTCTTATAGATGTCATTGATCCAACCCTAAATTGTCTTCCAAATGAAAATTCAGCCATTAAGCCAACGGTTCCAAGTAATATTACGAAGATAAAATAAGGAATAAGGAAGACAGCTCCACCATTTTCCCCTAATTTATAAGGGAACATCCATATGTTACCTAGTCCTACAGCAGCTCCAACACATGAAAGAATAAAACCAAATTTGCTAGAGAATAATTCCCTTTTTCTTGTTTTTTGCATTTTAAATACCTCCTAGATAATTATTAAAAATTTATAATAAATAAAAGCCTCATAGTTTTTACCATGAGACTTTTAATCTAGGATATAGAAAAGCCTCATAGTATTATCTATGAGGCTTAATCAATCAACAAAAACTTTAGCCATCATAGATACAAAACACATGGTGTGGTTTGTATCTATGACAATCATTATATAGATACAAACCTATCTAAAAAAGCTAAAGAAAAAGCTATTATTTAGTTTTAAAATTGATAGGTTTCTTATTAAAGTCATAACTATATCTCCTAAAAGTTAATTTATGTAAAATATCATAACATTAGGAAGAGGTTGTGTCAATACAAATAAGGGAAAAAGTGCTATAATAGGAAGCTGAACTTTTAATAATAGGTGGTATAAATAATATTAACAATAAATACTTGGGGAAAATTATTGTTTTAATAAAGAAACTCATAATTTCTCCACAGTTGTTTTGTATAATTATAAAAAAAGTATAGGAGAGTGATTTTATGGACGACGTCCCTTTGAAGTATGGAAAAATAAAATTTTTAAGCAGTTCATATATATCACAAATGAAGTTTAATTAAATACTAATTAAATGATGGTGCTTATATATGGACTCAGAAGGAGGAAGTATGGCAACAGAATTATTAGAATTAATTGAAGGTGAAAAAATAAATGAATTAAGTAAAAAACTACAAAGTATGAATCATATAGATATAGCGAAAAGTATGATTGAGCTAGATGACAGAGAATTACTTTTAGTATTTAGGTTATTAACCAAGGATATTTCTGTAGAGGTCTTTTCTTATTTAGATAAAAAGTCACAGAAAAGAATTATTGAATTAATTACTGACAATGAAGTAAAGGATATAATTGAAAAACTATTTTTAGATGATACAGTTGATATTATAGAAGAATTGCCTGCTAATATAGTTGGAAAAATAATTACCAATACTTCATTAGAAAAAAGACAGCTGATAAATCAGTTCTTAAAGTATAAGGAAGATTCAGCAGGCGCTATTATGACTATAGAGTTTGTAGAATTTAAAGAACAAATAACTATTAAAGAAGCCATAGATAATATTAGAGAAATAGGAATAAATAAGGAGAGCATAGATAATTGCTTTATTATTGATAATAAGAGAGTTTTAAAAGGAATTTTATCTTTAAGGGATTTAATTTTAAGTAGTGAAAATAGTGTACTATCAGAAGTAATGGAAACAAATATTGTATCTGTAAAAACCTCTGAAGATCAAGAGAAAGTTGCAGAATTATTTAAGACCTATGATTTATTATCTATGCCTGTAGTTGATGCTGAAAATAGATTAGTAGGAATCATTACAGTAGACGATATTGTAGATATTATAGAACAAGAAAATACAGAAGATTTTCAAAAAATGGCTGCAATGGAACCGAATGAAGAGCCCTATTTAGAAACCACAGTTTTCACGCTGGCAAAACATAGAATAGTTTGGCTTTTAGTGTTAATGATATCAGCAACCTTTACTGGTGCAATAATTCAAAAGTTCGAAGATGTCATTCAATCAGTAGTAGTATTGGCTTCATTTATTCCTATGCTAATGGATACGGGAGGAAACGCAGGATCACAATCTGCTACATTGGTCATTAGGGGACTAGCATTAGGAGAAATTAAAACTAAGGATTATTTAAAAGTAATATTTAAAGAGTTTAGAGTAAGTATACTAGTTGCACTTGTTTTATCATTAGTGAATTTCATACGAATATATTTCTTTACAAAAATTAGTTTTACAATTTCTTTGACTGTATGTATAAGTCTATTTTTAACAGTAATATTAGCAAAAGTTATAGGCGGAATTCTGCCTATAATATCAAAAAAGTTAAAATTAGACCCTGCAATAATGGCAAGTCCGCTTATTACAACAATAGTAGATACTTTTGCACTTATGGTATATTTCGCTTTAGCAAAACTACTTCTAGGAATATAAATTTATTTAAGAGTTGTTATAAAAATATTTTTATAAACAACTCTTCTAATTTTGTCTTAAAAATATTAACCTAAGATAGAAGTTTAGAATTTTTAGGGGGATTGTTATTATGATTAGCATATTAGTAGTTGATGATGAGAAAAAAATATGTGAATTTATAAAGGCTTGTTTAGATAATGAAGGGTATGCCACTAAAGTTGTATATAATGGGAAAGCTGCAATTAACGAATTGAATGAGGATAAATACAATTTAATAATTTTAGATAGAATGCTTCCTGATATAAGTGGAGAGGAGATATGCCAATATATAAGAGAAAGATCAGATGTACCTATAATTATGTTGACTGCAAAGGTTGAAGATGACGATAAGATAGATGGATTTAAGATAGGATGCGATGATTATATATGCAAGCCATTTAATATTGTGGAATTATTACTAAGAATAAAAGCAATTTTAAAGAGAAGTAGTGGTGGAGAAGAGAGAGAAATTATAAAGTTTGGTGATGAATTAGAATTAAATACATTATCTCACGAAGTGAAGGTAAGAGGTGAAAAAATAACTTTAACTAATACTGAATATAGAATATTATTTACCTTAATAACCAACCAAAAGAAGATATATACAAGAGATCAGTTGTTAGAAAAGACTGTTGAAGGATATTATGATAAGGGAGATAGAGCTATAGATAGCCATATAAAAAACTTGCGTCAGAAGATAGAAATTGATTCAAGAAATCCTAAGATAATTAAAACTGTATATGGGGTGGGATATAGGTTTGGATAATAACAGTAAATTGAAATCAATAAATAGGAAGCTTATAATATGCTTTACATTTATTATGATTATAACCATTATGTCTATAAGATTTTTTGTAAATACCAGCTTCATTTCTTCTTTTGAGAAATACGTTAATGATAGTAATAAAGCAGAATTACAACACTTATTAGATATAGATATAAAAAGTATATATATAAATAATAATTGGGATATGGATTTAATAGAAAAATTAGGCTTAGATGCTATAAAAAAAGGAATAGCAATTGAGGTTTATAATGAAGATAATGAAAAAATATGGAGTATATTTGAGGATGAAAAAGTATTGTCAGACGAAACACTGAGAGATATAAGTGAAAATATGCAAAGTATAGATAAGAAATGGGATAATAATTTTCAGGAATATAAGGTCAGTGTAAAAGATAGTAATAATAAGGAGATAGGATATAGCTATATAGGCCATTATGAATCCACTTATTATATGGAAAATGATGTAGAGCTTTTTGAGGCAGTAAATAAGATTATTTTTATAATAGGGATAATTTCTATTAGTAGTATTATTATAATTTCAATAATTATATCAAAATCTATATCAAATCCTATAGGTAAGGTTTTAAAGATAGCAAAGACTATTGCAGATGGGAATTACAAACAAGAGGTTATATATAAAAGTGATATAAAAGAAATTGATGGACTTATAAAATCTATAAATAAATTGTCTAAAGATTTAAATGAACAAGAAAATTTAAGAAGGCAATTAACTGGAGATATAGCACATGAACTTAGAACACCTTTGACTAGTGTAAAAGGACACTTAGATGTTATTATATCAGGAATATGGGAGCCGACTAATGAAAGACTTATAAGTATTAATGAAGAAGTAACAAGAATTGCCAATCTTGTTGATGAATTAAGAAAGTTAGCTAGATTTGATAGTGGTAAAAATACATTAGAGAAAGAGGAAGTAAAACTAGAAAATTATATAAAGAATATAGCATATAATTATGAAGAAAATGCAATAAAAAAAAATATACTTATAAAGTATGAAATAGAAAATATAGAAGCCACAATTGATAAGGAAAAATTTGCACAAGTAATAATAAATATATTATCTAATGCTATTAAATATAATAATGGAAATGGAGAAATAATTATTAAAGCATTTGAAAGAGATAATATGATAAATATATCAATACAAGATGAAGGAATAGGAATTCCTGGTGAAGAGTTGAAGAATATATTTGAGCGATTTTATCGAGTTGATAAATCTAGAAATAGCGACAATAGAGGGCTTGGTGTTGGGCTAACAATATCTAAATCTATTGTAAATGCCCATGATGGAGATATAAAGGTATTCAGTGAAATAAATAAAGGATCTCAATTTATTATCACTATACCAAAGTGATGCTTTAATATAGATAACTATAATATAAGTTATTAATCTTCATGTATTAAGTGATAATATATAATGTTTCACTATTTAATAAAAAATTTAAAAATAAGAATATTATAGATTTTCTTCTATAATTTTAATAGCATAGTTAAGTTGACAGTGGAGATATGTTGATTTATAATAAAGTCACGATGTTAATCATCGTTTGAAAATTAAATAGGGGATAAGCGTTTCGACCTATTTACCTAACATGGGGGCGTTTTGGCTTCGACGGGGGTAAGATGGGTTTGATAAGCGGGCCGAGTAAAGCATGGACGACTCGTTAATAAGCTATGCACTAAATGTAAACGCAGAAGACAATTTTGCATTAGCAGCTTAATATAAGCTACTCATCAGTCCTGAATGCCTACGTTTAGGGTAGCTGGTGTCATAAAAGTGGGAAACGAAGTCTAGCAAAGCTTTGAGCTAGAGGGGTATTTATGAAGCTAGGGAATTAGGAGTTTGTTTGTGAGCGAACTAAGGACCGAAATTTTAGTCACAAACTACGCTCGTAGAAAGTCAGGCTGGTCTGCTTTCGGACACGGGTTCGACACCCGTCGCCTCCACCATGAAACCCTCGACAGTACAGAATATGTTGTTGAGGGTTTATTAATTTTAGAATTAATTGTATACAGAAATAAAGCTTTCCATATAGTAATATAATACACTATAAGTAAAGTGGACAAGATTATAAAGAGTATGGAGTAGAATGTATGATAAATTTTCAATATTATCCTAAAAATAACATGGTTACTAATAATTTAAGAAATGTAATAAATGTTTTTGAGCAAAATTATGATAAAATATAATCTGTTAACAATAAAACCTACAAAAGTAATGAAGTATTAAGTATTTGTAAAGAAGGATTGAAGAATATAGGTTATAGGGTAGAAAGTAAGGAAGATGGTATAATTCAAGTTCCTGTATTATTTGGAAGAAATAATACATTAGAGAAATCCTTTAGGGCAGATGCCTATAATGAAGATGAAAAAACAGTCATTGAAGTCGAAGCTGGCAGAGGTGTAATGAATAATCAGTTTTTAAAGGATTTATTTCAGGCTTGTATGATGCAAGATGTAGATTATTTAGTTATAGCTCTGAGAAATGAATACAGAATTAATAATATACGTACAATTAAAAGTGGAGATGAAGTTGTTAAAGTAAAAACCAATTATGATTTTGAAGAGGTATGTAAATTCTTTGATGCTTTGTATTCTACAGAAAGATTGAAATTACCTTTAAAGGGTATATTAATAATTGGATATTAATGTTTAATATATTTTGAAAAAAGCAGTATTCTAAAAGTGGAATGCTGCTTTTTAAACTATAAATAAGTACAAGTAGAGGGATTTACAAATGAACATTTGTTCTGTATAATTCTAACATAAATGCCTTTATAGATTTTGAAATACGATATTGTTATTCAAATTAGAGTATGTTAAAATGTTATGACTGAAAGGAGTGTATTTTGTGGCGAAAGGTGGAAAAAGGGATAACTCTGGTCGAAAAAAAATTGGTGTAATTGTAAATACAAGAATTGAAAATTATATATTGCAGGAAATAGATAATAAAATTGAAGGTAGTAGTAGAGCAGAAAAAATAAGAAATTGCTTAAAGAAGGGATTGGAAAGTGTAGATGGAAAGAGTAGCGTATAGACAAAGGCATCTAAGAACTGTAAGTTTGTTTTCAGGAGCTGGAGGGTTAGATTTAGGGTTCTTAAATGCAGGTTTTGATATTGTTTGGGCTAATGATATAGATAAATATGCAGTTGAAGCATATAGACATAATATATCGGAGCATATAGTTTTAGGAGATATTAATCAATTATTAGATGATATACCAGAACATGAGGTGCTAATAGGTGGATTTCCATGTCAACCTTTTAGTATGATGGGACAGCAATTAGGTTTTGAAGATGAAAGAGGAACATTATTTTTTACTATAGAACAAATTGTAAGAAGACATAGACCGAGAGTTATAGTATTAGAGAATGTTAAAAATTTAGAAACTCATGATGGGGGTAGAACATTTGCTAGAATGCAAAGAATTCTTAGAGAAGAGTTATTAGATAATAATGGATATGGATACGAAGTGTTTTATAAAGTACTAAATAGTTCTGATTTTGGAATTCCCCACACTAGACGTAGAGTCTTTGTTGTTGCATTTGATAGAGGATATTATAGGGAAGCTGATATTAACTTTGAATTTCCACAACCAATTGAATTGACACAAAATTTAAGAGATATTTTAGATGAAAATGTAGATAAAAAATATTTTCTATCAGAAAAAATATTACCGACAATATTATCACATGGAACTGGAAATTATTATTCAAGGGCTGAAATAGATTTAGATATTGCACGACCATTATGTGCAACAATGCATAAAATGCATAGGGCTTCTCAAGATAATTATGTTACAGATAATTATAATAGAAGTAAATTTGAAGATACAGAAGATAAAAGAATATCTAATGTAAGAAAATTAACTCCAAATGAATGTAGAAAATTACAAGGATTTCCAAGTGATTGGGAATTTAATGTATCTGATACACAAGCATATAGACAATTTGGAAATGCGGTAACAGTAGATGTAGCCTATAACATAGCTATGCAAATAGTTAGAGCACTAAATATCACATTAGAAATTGAGGGATAGAATTATGAATCAGATTGATAAAAAAGTATTTAGCATATTTGGTAATTTAAATTTAATTAATACAATATCTGATAAGAAAAAAGTAAAATCAATGCTAAATGATTTTATAAATTGTTTATGTGAATTGTATAAAATAGATAAGAACACAAAAATAGAAAATTTAGAAATAAATAGTGTGCTAATTGAGTTTCTTATAAAATTAGGTGCTATAGATAATAGTGAAGAAATTGTATTATTAAAAAATCTATTAGGTAAGGAATATGATAATTTTATATCTATAATAGCTACATATTTGAAGTTAGGAATAGAAGTGGATGACATATTAAAAAAATATATGGATTATTATAGAAAAGATGAGGTTATTAAATATTTAAATGATAATAATAGTCCAACGCTTGTGGATTTTTTCTGTGGAGCAGGTGGAATGAGTCTAGGTTTCGCGCAGAATGGCTTTAAGGTTTTATTATCTAATGATATAGAATCTGTGTGTACAGAAACATATTCTTTTAATCATTTAGAAATACCTAAAGATAGAATTATTACTGGTGATATTAAAAAAATTGTAGATAATGTTGATAAGTATATAAATGAAGATGTTGATGTTATAATTGGAGGCCCACCTTGTCAAGGATTTTCAATGGCGAATAGGCAAAGAATTATAGATGACCCAAGAAATATTTTATATAAATATTATGTAAAAGGTGTGGAAACTTTAAAGCCTAAGTTTTTTGTTATGGAGAATGTAAAAGGAATGCTTAGTGTAGCTGAGCAAGTAAAAGAAGATTTTCATAACTTAGAAGGTGAAGATTATGATGTTGCATATCATTTGTTTAACGGGAAGGACTTCTCGGTGCCTCAGAATAGGGAGAGGTTAATATATATTGGAATAAGAACAGATATAAGTAAAAAAATAAATAAAACAGCTAAAGATATTATTATAGAAATAGAAAATTGCCTTGAGAATAAAAAACGATATGTTCTTGAAAATGCAATTGGAGATTTAAGAGAATTGAAAGCCTTAACAATAAAAAATGCAACAGAATTAGATACGGAAGAATCAGGAAGAAAAATAGAATTAAATAGACAATCTAATAATACTGAATATGTTAACTTAATAAATCAAGATAAATATAGTAAATTAATTTTTAATCATAAAGCTAGGTTTAATAATGATAGAGATATAGAGATATTTGGAAGAATGTTACCGGGAGATAAGTCAGATAGCGAAAGAATAGCAGATATTATGCCATATACGAATAGAAATGATATTTTTAAAGATAAATATTATAAGTTAAAACCTAATGAAGTTTGTAAAACAATAACTGCCCATATGAAATTTGATTGTAATATGTATATACATCCATTTCAAGCAAGAGGCTTAACACCTAGAGAAGCGGCAAGGGTACAATCATATCCGGATGATTATGTATTTTTAGGTTCATACACAAAGACATATATGCAAGTTGGAAATAGTGTACCACCTTTAATGTCTAGGCTTATAGCAAATGTGTTAAAAAAATATATATAAAAACTAAACACCCTGCATTGCCCGAACTCCCTGGCTTAGAAAAATAAGGTTGACAGGGAATTCGGGGCGTGCTATATTATTAATAGAAGATTAAAAACTTTATTAATAATAAGGGGTGTTTTTTTATGCAAGAGAGAATAAAAGAAGCTATTAAGAATTATCTAGAAAGTATTGGCGTTGATAAAACAAAAGTTGAGAAAAAGTTAGAAAATACAAAAGAGGTATTATTGTTAGTTTTGCCAGAAGTGTGTATATTAAAAAAGAATAGGCCTGGTTCAGCAAGTAAACAAAGCCATATTCATGTAACTGGTGAAGGCATGTGTTTCTTCTTTGATGAAAATGAGTTGAAAAATAATCCTACACAATTTGAAAATGATGAAAAAGAAGAAATAATACTTTTCACCAAGAATTTAGAAAACTTAGCAATCAACGCTAAGACGTATCATAATGTACAACGAAGTGTTGATGTTAATACAGATGACGAATTTATAAAAACTTTTACTAATAAAAAAGTTGGTCACAAGGGAACTCAAGTTCAAATTAGTAAAACTAGACTGGATGATAAAGTATTTATTAATTTAAGAGAATGTCTCTTTAAAGGTGATGCACTTATATTTTTAAAATTAGTGGATAATTCAATTATAGCAGTTGGTATTCCTAATTCCTATTTTTCAAGAACCGGATTAGGAAGCAATAATTTGTATGAAAAAGTAAAACCTATTATTGTACAAGAAGAGAGTGATCCTAACCTAAGAAAGGTTGATTATACAAATATCGCTGCATTTAATCCAAGCGATGAAGATGATGATAATGATGATAAAAATAAAACTTTTGATTTATCAAGTGGAATTTTAAAGAGAAAGAAAAGAACTGAGAGACATCAAGATATTGTAAAGTTAATTGCTTTAGATTTAGCAAGAGCAGGATACTCATTATATGAAAATCCTGTAGATTGTTTAGCAACAAAAGAAAAATATGATTCACTTTTATTTGAAATAAAAACTTTAGATGGAACGAGTTCAGATGAAAGAAAACAGGTTCAAAAAGCATTTGTTCAATTATTCTATTATGAAGAATTTAATATAAGAAATTATACTGAAGAAAAAGTTAAAAAAATAGCTGTATTTGAAAACAAAATTAGTGATGAACACATTTTGTTTTTCAAGAAAAATGGTATTAATGTATATTGGATTGATAACAATATTCACTTAGTAGATGAAAATGGGGAAGTTAGGTTTTAATTATATAAATAAGGCATATTTTTAAATATGCCTTATTTGATTAGAGAGGTGTAATGATGAATAATAATACAAGAGTTAGGATAACACAATTTCTACAATGGAATGATAGAAATGGATGTTATATAGATGAAAATTGTGATTTAGAAGATGTTCCAAGAATGACTTATGAAGATGCTGTTAAGTATTTTTTTATAGTAATTAATGATGATTTTTACTATAGTATAACAGAGAATATATTTGAATTAACTTATGATGAAGTAATAAAATATGCTAAAGATAATAAATTCTATGATATAACAGTTAATAAATTAAGTTTATTAGAGAACGAAAATAGCCCAACAGTAGAATTTTATAAATTTATAATCAAATAAATTGTAAAAATATGCACAAAAAGTAGCAATATTACTATAATAATAGGATGTATTTTTAATATATATTGTGAGGGGATATTATGGTTATAAAAAATATTTTAATAGGCGAAGCTGTGGATAGATTTTCAGAAGTAAATAATTGTGATGGAGAGAGGGAAACTAACAGTAGATTTGATGATGATGGTTCACAAGTATTTAAGTGTAAAACTTATTATTCAATTAATGAAATGGGTATAAATATTTATGAAGCAATTTGTTATGAAGATGATAAATGTGGTCAAGAATTAGAAGATAGTTTTAGTTTTTATATATTTTATGATTTCGATAATGAACATATAGTGTATGAAGAACAAGGAAGTAGTTTAGAAGTATGCATCTATAATTTTGATGGGAATATAAGTATGGATTATATTTATGAGCATTTACGTTGTGACTTAACGGATGAATAAAAATTAGTATTATAAAATAAAGAATACTCGATTTAAACAGAATTAAAAAATTATATTATTATACTGAAATAGGAAATATAGATATACCATATATTCCCTGTAGGAGATCATACAAGGTTGAGTCTTTACCTTAATTAGTAAAGGCTCTTTTTCTATTTAAGGGGGTGGTGATTAATGCCAAAGGAGAAGTGAAAATTCATTAGAAGGAATAAGTTATTTAATGCATAAATTAAAGAAAGATAAGTTATAAATATATATTATTATATTGAAAGGATGTCTATACTAGATAGATAATTACTATAGGTTCATAAAAAATGGAGGTAATATTAATGAGAAAGATTAGTAAAGTAAGTGACTTAATTGGAATGGAGCTAGAGGTTAATGTAATAAGTGTTATTGAAGACCAACTGAATATTTTTAATGAGAGCTATGGAGTAGAAAGAAGTATTGATACAGATTTAGGTGGATATGTGTTAGTACTAGAAACTAAGGATGATGTTATTGAAGCAAAAGAAAATATATTAAAGGATATTATTGCAGAGTATGTTGATGATATTGAATGTGAAGGAGGTAAGCAGTATTGTTTATCTCTTTTTCTTTTGTCTTCGGATTATGCAGTGGTTGTAGTTGCTACTAAAGAGTTAATGGATATTCTTATAGAAGAGTAGGAGGTAGAGAGGTGGCAAAGAAGGCTATTAAGGAAACTAAGTATTGTTCATTGATTTCGCAAAGTATAATTGCAGATGAGGAATATACTTATGCATTAGAGAAAATTATAGTTAAACCACAAGGAAATAGAGAAGAATTAAGATTTAGTGTGTACAAAGACCAGCAACGATATGGTATGAAATTACTAGTAAGACCACTGGATCTTCAAGAAGAATTATTTTTACAACTGTTAAAGAAAGCATTAGAAGATAACTTGTTTAGTAAGAAGTTTATAGCACAATTAAAGAAATTAATTAATGAAAAGTAAGGTGTAATTATTAGTATTAATGATAATTACACCTTTATTGTTTTGGAGGATTTATTATGTTTGATAAAGAGAATAGATATATAACAAGAGGCGTTAATGAAAAAATAGATTTACAATTACAGATATTACTATGGAGTTTAGTTGATGATTTGCAAATAGAAAAGGACTATTTGCAAGTTTTTAAGTTAAGTAGAGTTGGAGATGTTATAAATATAGAGCATACACAAGAGGTTCCAGAGTATAAGTCATTCATCAAAGTTAATGCAAAGGACTTAGAGTTTAAAGAAGAGATGAAGATATATGTAATAGATTCAGAAATTTATAGCACAATGTTGCTAGCAGAGGAATATTAAGGGGGAAAGGGGGTAGAGTTATGCTGAAAAATGAATCAAAGATTTTAAATGAATTCTTTATGAAGGATTTAACTAAATTAATTGAAAAATATAATAACATGGATAAAGATATAGTAGAGAAGTTAGAGGCTTTAGTGGTGAAGGTGGATGATAATGAGATAAAAGAAACCTTAATGAATGATTTAGATGTGACTTTAGCTTTAGTAGATGAACTAGGGGAGGAGGTTGATGATGATATTATTCAATTATATTTCTTTATTAAAAATAATATAAAAGAAATTAATATAATAGAAGCAAAAGCAATATATGAAGAAATTGCATTCAGAGGATACTCAAAGCTTGATGATATTATTATGTATTCTAAGCTAAAAGATTTAAGAGAGTATGTTAGTAATGAGATAGATGAAATACTTAGTTCATCATATCAGATTGACAGATTATTTGATAAGGAAACTATTATAGATTACTTTTTAGAAGGTACTTCAATTGAAGAAATAGCAAGAGAAATGATAGATAACTATGATGAATATGAAGAAGTGTTAGATATAGAGCCAGAGGTAATGTTTGAATCCAAGCATGGGCAAGTATATTACTATGCATATATTAATAATTAGTTGAATAGGAGAGATAATTATGAATGTAATTTTAATTATACAAATATTAGCTATGGTGTTAGAGTTAATTGCTAAAGGGTTAAGTGAAACAGATGCAATTAGTAAGGCTAGTAGCTCATTTAATGTTCCTGAGAGTTTTATAAGAAAATTCTTATAAATAGATAATTAAAAAATTCTATAAATAAATACAAAATGTTTATAGAATTTTTTTTATAATTAGATATAAGACCATAATCTACTTTACCACCTATGCCACTAATAATTTTTTTAGTATAATTATGTCACCAAACAAATGAGTAGAGGTGGATTATGGGAGAAAGTATTAGTAAAAAAACAGTAGCATTAAATGAAATATTTATGGAGTTGTATGCAAAAAAAGAAAATATATCTATAAAGGATATACAAACAGGTGATACTCCATACAAAAATTTCGTAAAAGATAATACTAAAAAGCTTAAAGAAACCTTTAATGCAATGAAATGTGATATTGAGCAGTTTAAGAATGGAAAAGATAGATATGATTTACCAATCGTAGTAGCAGAGATATTTAAAATTTATCTTACAGAAGAGAGTGGAAAAGGTAGCTATATTAGTAAGTTGAAAAATAGGAGATTTTTAGATATAACTATTGAGGAAAAGGTTGATTTTATAAATAAGGTTACAGATAGGTTAAGGGAAATATATATAGGTGATATCGATGAACAAAAAGTACATAGAGAGTTAGAAGATTTACATAGAAGATGGTTAGGTGAGGCTAATTATAGTGAAGAGGTTAAGGCGAAAATATTAGATACTGAGTTATGTACAAATTTATTAATAGAGTCAGCGATGATACATGTTGGATCAATAAGTGAGCTAGATGGTTTGATAACAGTGAATAATGAAAAATTATATGCTGACATAGAAGAGGATATGTTTGAGAAAATAAATGAAGTAGATAGCGTTAAAACTCCATATAGTGAAAAATTAACACATAATGATAGATTAGAGCTACTAACATATTTAAAGTATTTTATGATTAAAAATATGAAAGAGTGGAGAAAAATAGTTGATATTGCTTGTGAATTACGTGAAGATAATATAACTGAGTCAGCTTTAGAGAATGAAGAAATTTTAGCTAGTAAGGATTTGGTGAAATTAGCCATACAAGAGTATGAGGATGAAGTGAAAGAAAATATGAAATCTAATGTTGTAGTTAAACATAGTCCAGAAGAAATGAAGAAAATTCTAGAAGAGATAAGACAAAATTTAGAGAATAGGAAAAAATATAATTAGATATTTAGTGAAAATATTTCTTTACCAATTTTGGTGGAGAAATATTTTTTTTATTTTCCCAGGATTTTTTTATTTTTAAAGTGTTTTATTATCTTATTGTAGCAAATAGGTAGATATAAATTTGATGGGATAAAAATTATTTTATTTATCCAGGATGTTTAAAGAAACTAGCTGATGTAAGATGTAGAAGTCAAGAGGAGGTAATGAAATGTGTAAATTTAAAATAGCCTTTATAGATATAGAAACTAATTCTTTAGATCCTAGAAAAGGACAGATGAGATTAATAGTATTTGCAAAGGATAATGGAAAAGTAACAAGCAAACTGATGGTAGATGAAGAACTAGAAGGTATCTTGAAAGATTATAAAGTACTTAAAGTATTTCATAATGCTAAGTTTGATGTTGGATTCTTTATTAATAAAGGGTACAAGGTAAATAATTATCACTGCACATTACTTATGGCTCAAGTATTAGGGGAAGAAAAGTTAAGTTTAAAAGCTTTAGCTAAAAAATATCTTGATGTTGATATGGACAAGTCCATGCAACATAGTGATAACTGGCAACAAACTGAAATAACTCAAGAGCATATTGATTATGCAGTAAAGGACGTTGAGTACACTAGGGCTTTATACTATAAACTTTTGGATTTACTTGTAGAGAATAATCTTTTAACTGTTTATGAAAGAGAAAGAAGAGCTCTACCAGCTATAGTAATGCTTGAAAGTAATGGTATTAATATGGAGTTTGATAAATGGAATGCTAGATTAGATGATGATAGAAGGTTGGCTGTTGAATTAGAGATTAGGATTAAAGACTTACTTAATAGGAAAGAGTTAAATCTTAATTCGCCAAAGCAATTAGTTGAAGCTATTGCAGAGTATGGGATTAAGCTACATTCAACATCAGATGATGAGTTAGCAAAATATTCGGATGAACACGAAGTAATCAAACTTATTAGGAAGTATAGAAGACTTCAAACAAAGATTAAAACCTATGGTGAAAAGCTAAAGATATTCATTAATGATGATGGGAGGATAAGAGCAGACTGGAGATTAATAGGTGCAAGTTCAGGAAGAATGTCTTGTAATAATCCACCACTTCAAGCTATGCCAGGAAATAGTAGAGAGTTTTTTGTTGCAGATAAGGGGTACAAGCTAGTAGGTTCAGATTACTCACAGATTGAACTTAGAGTTCTAGCGACTATATCCAAGGATGAAGCTTTGAAGAGTTATTTTAACAATGGTATAGATCTTCATTTAGGAACAGCAAGTTTAGTCTTTAAGAAACCAATAGATGAAATTTCTAAAGAGGAAAGACAAGTTGCTAAAAGCTTAAATTTTGGAATAGTATATGGAATTACTGCTTATGGTATTCAGAAAAATCTTAGAAAAAGTGGTGTTGATACATCATTAGAGGAGGCAGAGGAATATAGAATTGAATTTCTTAATGTTTATCCAAAGGTAAAAGAACTTCAAGATGCTTTATTAAAAGCAGATTATATAAAGACATTAGGGGGAAGAAGGTGGCAAGGTGGTAATTTATCAATGACTCAAAGATTAAATTTACCTATTCAAGGTTCAGCTGCAGAAGGATTAAAAGAAGCTTTAGCATTACTTGTTGAAAAAATGAAAGATTCTTGGAGATTAGTTGCGGTGATACATGATGAAATACTTTTAGAAGTACCAGAAGATGAGGCTGAAGAAGCAAAAAACATTTTAGAAAGTTGTATGGTTGAAGGGATGAAAACTATAGTTAAAGATATCCCAATTATTGTTGATAGTTCAGTAAGTAATAATTGGTGTAAATAAGAGGAGGATTACAAATGATTTTTAGAAACAACAAAGAAGTATTAGGAACATCTGGGGCAAAGGCTACTTTAAATGAAGGTGAGTATGAAGCAATAATAAAAAGAATAATTTACTTAAGAGATTGTAAAACAAATTGGGGGTTTAGAGATTTTCTTGAAGTAATTTATAACATTAGTGTTGGAGTTACAGAACAGGAAAAGAAAGAAAAGATAATGGTATCTCAAGCAGAAAAGTCAAAGTGTTTCAACTTCTTAATGGATGTATATAATGGCAATATTCCAAATGAGATAAACATTGATGAGTTAGCAGGCAAGAAATGTACATTAACTATAAAGCATAATACTGATGAAAAAGGTAATGTGTATGCAAATATAGTAGAAAGAAAATTTAACTAACTTAGGAGAGAAATTAAAATGTTAATAAAAACATCAGAACAATTAGTAAAAGAGTTTATAACAGAGGAAATTGTAGTTAAAGGATGTCCTGATAACTTATACAAGGTACTAGCTTTAATAGAGCAAATAAAACAATCTGGAAATGAAGTAGCATGTATTAAGTTAAAGCAACACTGTGATATTGTAGATGGGAATTTATTCTCATCTATAATGAAAGCATTTTTGAAGGGCATAGATATAAAAAGGGATCAAGTCCAAGATGAAGTAGAGATACCAATTGATGATGCATTGATAGAAGAGTTAAAAACTATAGTTACTAATAGTAAGGCAATAGCATTGGGATTTTACTATGACGAAAAAAATAAGCTTAGATTAAATACTAACAAGTGTATTTCATATCTAAGAAAGATTGCTGAATTTATTATTAAGCATGGAATTTTAATGATATATAACCAAAAGGAAGGTATTTTCCAAGAGCTTAATGATGAATTAATGGGAACTATACTAAGGTATCTTATGAATACAGCTATACCAGATAGTTGGAAGAAAGTCTATGAAAGGGATATTATTGATGGGCTAATGAGAGAGGTACCTAGAGTTGATACTAACATTATAGATGATACATTAATTGCTTTTAATAATGGAGTTTATAACATTGTAACTAAGCAATTATTGCCACACGATAGAAAGTATATGTTTACTAGCAAATCGCCCATAGATTATCTGAAAGATGCAGATTGTCCAATATTTAAAAAGGCGATTAAAGAAATAACATGCAATGATGATGAATTATTATCATGTCTTCAAGAAATATTCGGAAATGCTTTAATTAATAATACTAAGGCTGAAAGAGCATTCTTCTTTACTGGAGTAGGATCTAATGGGAAGAGTTTCTGTTCAGAGGTACTTACTGAAATTGTTGGAGTCAACAATGTTAGTAATATACAACTATCTAAATTCTCCGAAAGGTTTGGAATAGAAGGTATAGTAAGTAAAACACTTAATATTGCAAATGAAAATGAACTTGGAGGAGCTATTAGTACTGAAAATCTTAAAGCATTAATAAGTGGAGATACAATAAACATTTCAAGAAAATTTAAACAAGCTATCAATTATAAGTCTACAATTAAGTTAATATTCTTATTAAATACATTACCAGATACTTTAGATAATACTCATGGGTATTATAGAAAAATTCTGATAGTTCCATTTAATAGAGTATTTAAACCAGAAGATATTGATAAGAAATTAAAAGAAAAGGTATGCACAGAATTAAGTGGTGTACTTAATTGGTGTCTTGAAGGGGCAGAAAGACTTATCAATAATGATTATAACTTTACAGAAAGTAAAGCTGTAGAAAAAGTAACTAAGGCTTACAAGGAAGAACAAAATCCAGTAGAAGCTTATTTAAATGAAGTTCTTGTATATGAAGAGGGGAGTAGTGAAACTAAGAAAGCTGTACTAGATGCATATAAGTCTTGGATAGAGGGTGAAGGCATCTCAGCAAGAGGCACTGATTCACCGCAAAGATTTTGGAAAGCTTTAAATAACTCTACTAAAATTAATTTGAATTGTGAGTTAACTTATAAGAAAATTGCAGGTACCTTATATTTAAGGGACTTTAAAATAGATTACTCTAAATTACCAAAGCAAGAAGTTAAATATACTTTTAGTAATTAGGGGATAAGTGGCTAAGGTGGATAAGATTTTTTCTAGCTATGATAATTAATTGATTTAGTTTTTCTTAGATTAAAATTATTGACCACTTAGCCACCTAACCACTTCAAAGTTAGGTGTAATAAATAAGATTAATAAGTATATATCATAATAATGAATACTAAGGAGGAAAATTTAATGAAAGAATGTATTAAAACTACTATAAGCAGAGAAAAGTTATATGAAAGGAATTATACGAGAGATAGTGTAGAAAAAATTAAATATAATCAAGAAGTTAATAGTAGGATAAAATATAATTCTTTAGTTAAAGTATTAGCCTCTATGTATTTAGATTCTCCTAAAGGAGAAGTATAAATATAAGGAGTTGATTTAATGGGACAACCTAATTATCTTGAAATAAAAAGGGCTTGTGCATATATAAGGTATAGTTCTGATAATCAGAGGGATGAAAGCTTAGAAGCTCAAATACGAGCTATAAAGGAGTTTGGTTATGCAAAGGGATATGAGATAGTAAAGGTTTATCAGGATAAAGCTAAGTCAGCCACTACTGATAGAAGACCAGGTTTTCAGCAAATGATTAAGGATAGTGCCAATGATATATTTGATGTAGTAATAGTGCACAAGCTAGATAGGTTTTCTAGAGATAAATATGATAGTGCTCAATATAAAAGAAAATTAAAGCAAAATGGGGTAAAGCTAGTTAGTGTTACTGAAAATCTAGATGATAGTCCAGAGTCAGTTATACTTGAAAGCGTTATTGAAGGTATGGCTGAATACTACAGTAAAAATCTTGCTAGAGAAGTAATGAAAGGAATGAAGGAAACTGCATATCAAGCTAAACATACAGGAGGACTTCCACCTTTAGGCTATGATGTAAATGCAGAAAAGAAATATGTAATAAATGAAAGAGAAGCTGAAAGTGTAAGATTAATATTTGAAATGTACACAGCTAGATATACTTTAAGTCAAATGGTAGACGAATTAAATTCAAGAGGATTTAAAACTAAAGCAGGAGCTATTTTTAAACACAACAGCATTAATAGTGTTCTTACTAATGAAAAATATACTGGAGTTTATATATTTAATAAGTCAGCTAAAAAGGATGCATATGGAAGAAGAAATAGTCATCTTCAGAAAGATCCAAGTGAAATAATTAGAATCGAAGGAGGTATGCCACAAATTATAGATAAGGATTTATACGAGAAAGCTCAAGAAATTCTTAGAAGTAGGAAGAAGTCAAAAGCAGTTAATAAGGCTAAGGAAAGCTATTTACTATCTGGGATAATTAAATGTGGAGAGTGTGGCTATGCTATGTACGGAAATCGTAGACAAGCTAAAAGTAAGCCACTATATGTATCCTATAGATGTGGCTGCAGAAAGCGTACAAGTAGCAATGTATGTAGCAATAAGGAAATAAGAAAGGAGTACATTGAAGAATATGTTCTAACAGAACTTGAAGCAAGAATATTCAATGATAAATCTATTCCACTGTTAGTAGAAGGAATTAATGAGGAGCTAAAGAAACAAAGTGAAGGAGATGAAGATAAAAGAGGAATTATAGAAAAAGAACTTAAAGACATTGAAAAACAAATAGGTAATATAGTAATGGCTATAACGAATGGATTTATCCAAGAAGAATTTAAGCTTAAGATGGAGGAACTAAAGGAACGAAAAGTTTATTTAGAAGGTAAGCTAGTAGATATAGAAGCAAGCCAATCAGTTACTAAAGTTACAGAAGAGGACATAAGAGGACTCTTAACTGGTTTCAAGGAGTATGTAGTAACTAAGAATATCCCAGAGTGCAAAAATTTTATACAGGACTTTGTTAAAGAGGTTATAGTATATAAGACCCACGTTGAAGTAGTATTCAACGTGGGTTTTAATATTATACAAGGTAACGCTAGCTTGTTAAGGTCATATATTGAAAGAGATAGATTGTTTAATTTATAGATCATTTATAATATGTATAGGGAAAAGGAGTAACTAGTAGAAAAAATATTGTTAAATAAAGAGTGAATGGGAATAATACAAATGTTAGGAAAAATATTTAAAATTATAATAAAAAATGGTATAGTTATAATATATTTATTAGTATTTTATAACTATGCAATTGGAGGTATAGTTATGGCGAAAATACTATATATAGATGAATATTTTAAGGGGGATGAGTGTATGACAGATATTTTTGAAGTAAGCAAATATTTTCTATCAGTCTTACCTATGACACATAAGAAACTTCAAAAGATGTGTTACTATGCTTATGCATGGTATTATACACTATATGGTGAGAAATTATTTGATAATGGTAGATTTGAGGCATGGATTCATGGCCCAGTAAACAGGGAATTATATTCAAGGTATAGAGATAGTGGATGGAAAGAAATTGAAAATAGGGATGAAAAGTATAATATTTCAGGAGATGTAAAAGAATTTTTAGATACAATAATTGATACATTTGGAGTATATAGTGCCAATGAATTAGAAAGCATGACACATGCAGAGAGACCGTGGAAAAAGGCAAGAGAAGGATATGCACCTGATCAAAATTGTGAGGTTAAAATTGATGATAATATTATTAAAGACTATTATAGTTCTTTAATGCAGGAGAATCAGTGTGAGTAAAACTAATAAGAAAAAATACTTATCAACTGTTCCTGTTAGTAAATTTAGCTCATCACCACCTAAGTTGCCCATAACTACTATAGATAATGCAAATGCTACATTTTCATTTGAAAAATTTAAATGTATATCTATAAAAAATAAAGAATTTAATAACTGTTTTAAAAATATGTGGGAATATGCAGAATGGTCGTTAAAGTTGATTGACAGACTATCTAAATTTTCAACAATGAAAGCTTTAGAATTAAAATCCTCAGGAAAAAGTGTTAGGTGCCACCCTGTAACAGGTGTTAATCTTTTGAAATTAAAGTCAGTTTTAGAGACTTCAGGTGTAGAATTAAATGAACAATTAGAAGATTGCGATTACTATGAGCTATCATTAGGAGCATCAGATGGACGTATTTTTGGATATTTTATAGGCAGTGTGTATTATGTTTTGCTATTTGATCCACACCATTTAATATATCAACAACTACAATATGGATCACAACAGGACTTGTTATATAGAAATTGTGATCCTTGGGAGAGAATATCTTAAGAGTCGAGGGTACTACCAGTAACGCCTCGCCTCCACCAATAAATCCACGATAATATTTTAGTGATATTATCGTGGATTTTTTATTTACATAAATTAATTAGCTACCTTACCAATGATACAATCTAGATACATTTCATGATATAATTTAACTCGCATTATGTTAAGTGAGAAGGTGAGAGATAATGCCTAATATATTAATTGTAGAAGATGAAATTGCAATTGCTGAATTATTGCAACTTGGATTGATAGGCGCCAAAAATAATGCTGAATACGTTCTTAATGGAAGAGAAGCAGCAGATAAAATAGAGGAATTTGATTATGACTTAATATTATTAGATATTATGATACCTGAAATAGATGGATATGAATTAATGAAATATATTTATACAATAAATATTCCAGTTATTTTTATTACGGCAAAAGGGTCATTACAAGATAAAATTAAAGGCTTAAGAATGGGAGCAGATGATTATATTGTAAAACCATTTGAGTTAGACGAGGTAGTAGCTAGGGTAGAGTCAGTACTTAGAAGATATGGAAAAAGTAATAGTCGTATATTATTTAATGATATTGAAGTAAATACAAATACACGAACTGTTATTAAGGGTGACAAAGAGGTAATGTTAACTCCAAAAGAATACGAATTACTTCTTATATTAATTCAAAATAGGAATGTTTTAATGTATAGAGAAGAGCTATTTGAAAAGGTTTGGCAAAGAGAGTTTACAGGTGATTCTCGTACATTAGATTTACATATTCAGAGGTTACGTAAAAAGCTAGAAGATAAAGAGTTGATTAAGTCAGTTTATGGTGTTGGGTATATGATGAAAGGATAGTTATGAAGTTTGCAACTAAAGTAATATTAGGAACAACAATAATAATCAGTATTTTATTTTCAATTGGATCTTCCATTATGATTAGAAAAAACTTTCAAGTTTTTTATGAAGCTTCAGTAGAGCAAAATACTAAACAACATGTTTTATATAGATATTCAATTGAGTCAAATATTAGAAATACGTTAGAAAACAATAATAAATTAACAAAGGATATTCTTGTAAGATCAATAGATAGACTAGTATCTTATGGTAAAAAATCTGAGCTTATGAGTGTAATTTGGAATAATGACTTTGTTTATTCAGATATAGATAGTTTATTAATAGATGAAGAGGTAAAGAATTATTATAATAATAGCAATAATTCCTATTTAGTCAAGGAAATAGGAGAGTCTATTTATATGTATCTAGCAAGTGAAATTACTGTATCAAATGAAAGTATTATTTTATTAAATACTTATGATATTACATCAAATTTTTTAGATAGAAGCAGACAAAATAGGTATTACATAAAATGGTTTTTAATAATTGTTTCGATTTACATAGTTACAGTTAGTATATTTGTAAAATTTTTAATAAAACCAATAAAAAAGCTAAATGAAACTAGCAAAAGAATATCAAAAGGAAATTATAAAGAACGTACTAATATAAAAACTTCTGATGAAATTGGAGAACTAAGCAGAAGCTTTGATATGATGACTGATTCAATTGAAGAGCACATAAGTAAACTAGAAAAAGATATAAAAGATAGAGAGGAATTTATTTCTGATTTTTCTCATGAGTTGAAAACACCTATGACTTCTATGAGAGGATATTCTAAGCTTCTAATGCAAGGAGATTGTAGTGAGGAAATTCAAAAGAAGTCTGCAAAATATATCTATTCAGAATGTAAAAGGTTAGAAATATTATCTAAAAAACTATTAATGCTAATGGAAATAACTGAGGTACCAATTGAACTAGTAAGTATTTCTACAGAGTGGTTAAAGGAAAAGCTTGAGGAGGTAATGGAGCCTTTACTGGAGAATAAAAATGTACAGTGGATTAATGCTTGGGATTCTTGTTACATAAAAGGAGATGCTCAATTAATAATAGACTTACTAAAGAATTTAATTGAAAATGGAATCAAAGCAAGTGGGGAAGAGATCTATATATGTATTCAGGGAAAGAAAAATGACAATTTATATGAAATATCAGTTACTGATCACGGTTGTGGAATAGAAAACAATGAGATTGAAAAAATAAAGAATCATTTTTATATGATAGATAAATCAAGAGCTAAAACACAAGGTAGCTCAGGATTAGGCTTATCTATTTGTGATAAAATTGCTAAGGCTCATAATACAGAACTTAGTATTATAAGTAGTGTTGGAAAAGGAACAATGGTATCAATACAATTGGAGGTAGAAAATGAAGAAGAAATTATATATTAGTGGTGGAATTATTACTATTATTAGTTTTATTTTTTTATTATCTCTACCATCAATTATTGCAGAATTAGATAAAAGAAGTTTATCAAAAATTCATAGAATTGAGTCAATGAATTTTACAATAGAAAGTGAAGCAAGAGATATACCTTTAATAAATAGAATCTACAAAATTAATGATTTTATAAGTAATGATAATGAAGCTATAACGTCAGAAATAATAGTAGAAGCTACGGAACAAGAAGAAATAACAATATTTAATGAAATACAGGAATTAATAGATAAAGAAATTTTAGTTAAAAATAAAGATGTTAATATTAGAGATAGTATTAATGAAATATATATTAAGGTTATTTCATCGGGAACAGTTTCTAATTTAAAGGAGTACCTAATAAATATAGAAAGTCAAGAAATAAAATTTTGGTGGGATTTAGAGAGTAAAAAGATTTTATTTATAGAAATTAAAGGTAGAGGATATTTAAACTTAAATCCTAATAAGGAGAAAGCATTAATAGGTTTCTTATCATATCTAAGCCTAGATTTGCTTGAAGGTTGGACTATACAAGGAAATTTAGCAGAGTCTAGTAAGGTAAATTTAATTATTAATATAGAATCAATAGAAGAAGTAACGGAATATTTATCAGTAAGAGTAAAATAATTAAATAGTAATTTATTAAAGAAACAATGTAGATACAATCCTATGTTATTATTGACGCAGTCGATGATGAAATAGGATTTTTTTATTTTAAAGAGGAAAGGAAATATATATGAAAACTAAAAAGATTTTTAATTTATTAATCAGTGTAATTGTAATATCTAATGGATTAACTGCTTGCTATAACACTGATATCCCAAATAAGAAAGAAAGTAATGAGCAAGCAATAATGGAAGAAGTTCAGGAAAATATACAAGATAAAGATATTAAAATGCTACATAATAATAGTTTTGGATTAGCTTGTGGAAGTAAGGATGGATATTATTCAATTTATAATAATGAAGATGGAATGACAAATATAATGTATATTGATTATAAAACGAAAAAGCAGATATATTTATGTGATAAATCAGAATGTAATCATGATAATGAGAAGTGTACATCATTTATTGATTTTAAATACGCTGCTATGGAAAAGATGCTCTTATGTGACGATAAATATTTATATTTAATTACTTCAGAATATAACAATACAAATGGGATTAGTACATCTATAAGTTATGGAGACTTTGGAGTAACAAATGAAGATCAGCCGACAACTATATATAGAATGAACTTAGATGGATCAAATAAAAAATTGTTAGCGACTTTAAATACTGGTGAATTATTAGCAAATAGTTTTTTTTCAGATGGAAATTATATTTATGGAATTGCTATGAAAAATAGCACTGTAACTTTAGATGATGATAGTAGTTATACAGATAGCAATAGTTGTAGATTAATTGGGATTTCTAATAATAATGGAGAGATAAAAGAGATTTCAACGTGGAATTCTGATTGGAGCATATTAGGAGTGTTTAATAACAAAGTAATTGTTAAACAGTTAAAATTCAATAAAGAATTAACTGTAGAAGATAAAGCTGATGAAGAGAAATACAAAGAGTTATTAAGTAATGCAGATGATGTTATAGTAGCTTTTGATATTAAGACAAGAGAGTTTGAAGATTTAATTTCTAATAAATCAAATAATGATTATTATTACAATATGTATGGAAAAGATATATTTTATTATTCATATAATGGGGATAAGATTATGAGCTTTGACTTAAATACAAAAGAGGAATATGTATTTTTAGAAAGTAAGTATTCTAATATTCAACAGATTTATGATGGATATATCATTTCAAGTGATTGGAGTGATGATAATAATGACTCATATCTTATTAATATAGATAATAAGAGTATTAATGATTTTAATCTAATAAAAAATAATGGATTTCCTGTTAATATCATAGCAGAATCTAAAGATTTATTTTTTGTTGAAAGTAATTGTGACATAGAAAGTGAATATGTAGAGTGGGCAGGTGTAACACAAGAGGTTGAGACAAATAGACAGTACTCCTTAATATCTAAAGAAGATTTTTTTAATGGTAATAAAAATTTTGAAGATATAAAACTACTTGTTGAAGATCTTAACTAGAGGAGGCATTAGATATGTTAGAAATAAAGGGTTTATATAAGACATATGATAAAAAGGTTGCGTTAAATAATATATCTATAAAGCTAGATTATGGAGTATATGGATTGCTTGGACCTAATGGTGCAGGAAAGTCGACACTTATGAATATTATCACAGATAACATTGATATGGATAAAGGTGAAATTTTATATAATGGAAATAATGTTAAAAGCTTAGGGAAAGATTTTTTAAAGGACATAGGATTTGCACCGCAGCAACAAGGATTATATGAAGAGTTTACTGGAAGAAGATTTTTAGCTTATATGGGTACATTAAAAGGAATATCAAAGAAGATTTTAAAGAAAGAAATTGAAAGAGTAGCTAAAGATGTTAATTTATTAAATGAGTTAGATAAAAAAATAGGGGGTTACTCTGGCGGCATGAAACAGAGAATTTTGATAGCTCAAGCTATTATGGGTATTCCTAAAATACTTATTATGGATGAGCCAACAGCGGGATTAGATCCAAAAGAAAGAGTAAGAGTAAGAGAATTATTATTTAGTATATCTAAAGAAAAAATAATTTTGGTTGCAACTCATGTAGTGTCAGATATTCAATCTATTTCAAAGGAAATAATAATCATTAAGGATGGAAAAATTGTAGAAGTCGGTACATCAGAGAAATTAATAGATAAATATGCTAGTACTGGAACTTTAGAAGATGTTTATATGAAGATATTTGATGGAGGGAAATAAAATGACAGTTTTTATTGAACTTTTTAAACATGAGTTTATGAAGGTTTGGAAAAATAAAAAATTCATTGCCTTCTTCATCTTTATGTTTATCTTAAATATAGGCATGCTATGGTATTCAACATTAGAGAATGATTATAAGCCAAGCCTTTCTTCTTATAGAAAACTAGAGGATAAATTAAATGGATTTAATGATAATGATAAGTTTGATTATGTGGATAGATATTATAATGGATTAACAGAAGAAAGTAACTTTGAATTTACTGATAGCTATGAAAAGGAAAAAACTTTATTAAAAGAAGTACTTAATGAATTGAAAATAGTATGTGGATACAATGAATTTTTATATAAAACCCAAGTACAAGGTGATAATATATCAGATATTTCAATATTTAATTCTTCATCTGGAAATAACTATTCTAATAAGAATATTGAAAAAACAGTTAAAGATTACAGTGAATTGCAAGGAATAGAACCAAAGTTTCAAAGTGGAAAGTGGATTGAGGTTGCAACAGAACTTTATATTACAGATATTTTAATTATTTTAATGGTATGTCTAATTATATATATAAGTATATTTTACGAAAAGGAAAAGAATCTCCATGCGGTAATACGAGTTAGTAAATATGGGAAATTACATACTGCTATATGCAAATTAATGGCTTTTCAATTATCATGTATTATTATTACAGTAATATTTTATGGAGGAAATCTTGTATATTCTTTTGCGAACTTATCTATTCCTAATTTAAGCTATACAATACAAAGCATTGCTATTTTTTCAACTACAACTTTAAAAATATCCATTAGTATTTATTTGTTGATATTTTTAATTAGCAAGGCAATAGTATTTATTATCATAGGAAATATAATGTTACTAATTGCAATAGTATCAAGCTATATATTTATTCCATACATAAGTATTGGAAGTATCATGGTAGCAAGTTATATTATGTGGAAAGTAATTATTCCAACATCTAAGTATGCAATTTTTAAGTATTTAAATCTGGTGGGATTGTTAGATATAAATAAGTTTTTTGGTGAATATTTAAATATAAATATATTAAATCAGCCGATTAATCTTTATAAGCTTTGGCTAATATTTGTTATAGCATTTTTAGTTATTACTGACATAGCAATTATTATAGCTTATTGTAGAATCAAAAAAATAGGCGTAAGGTCTATAGATTTTAAAAGGAAAAAGTTTTCGCCTCATACCAGTCTATTTAGGCATGAGTTATATAAAATCTTAATAATGAAAAAAGGGATAGTAATCATTGTATTATTTATTATAGCAACAGCTTATTTATATACTAATAATAGTTATTATATATCTGGTGGGGAATTAAAATATAAGCAGTATATGAAAAAGCTTGAAGGTAAGCTCACTAGTGAAAAAGAAGAATTTCTATATGATGAAAAAGAAAAGTTTGAAAATGCAGAAAAGAAGATAGAAGAGATTGATAAATCACTAAAAAATAAAGAAATAACTATGATGCAAGCTATTGCTTTGAAGGAAGAGCATAACAAAATATTAAGCAATTATAATACTTTTCAAAGAGTTTGGGAGAAATATGAATTCGTAAAAGAACATAAAGAAAGCGAATTTGCATATGACTCTGCTTATAAAATTTTATTCAATTATAATGATAATATATTCAAGACAGCATCTATACTGTATTTTACAGTAATGATTTTTATTTTGTCTGTAGTATTTCCCATGGAATATAGTAATTCACAGTATAGGATATTACACGCAACATTACTTGGTAAAAAAAATATTGAAAAGATAAAAATAATTATAAGCAGTGGACTATCCATAATTATAATGAGTATATCAATAGGTGTAAGATATATATTTATTTCAAGATATTATGAATTTTCAAATATAAGTGCAAAATCTATTAGTATATTTGAAACTGACTTTTGGGGGGCACAAATGCCGATATACTTAGTTCTTATAATAGCTAGTATAGTTCTTTTATTATTAAGTTTAATATTTATGTCAATTATTCTTTTAGTGTCTAAAAAGGTAAAGAATAGTGTATATACTGTAGTTATAGTTTATGTAATAATAGCAATAAGTAGAGTTATATTTTAATGTGATGGATTTTAAAGCTAACGTATCGCCTCCACCAAATAAAACCGTACAGATTTTTCTGCACGGTTTTTCTATTTTATAGAAATAAATTCTTTATAAAAATTAAATTTTGCTTTTAATAATTAATCATAGTATCTACCATTTTTAGGGGGAGCTCTTTGTATTTATTCAATAATAATTCAGATCTTTTCTTTAGTAGAAAGATTTAATAAATTTATAGTATTGAAGTTAACATCAGGAGCGATAGCAATTAAATAATTTCTTGATATAAATGTAAAAATTGAAAAAGTGGATAATAATTGACAAAAAAATATATAATATGATAGAATTTTGTTGAAAAAATTAATAGGCAAACCTATGGAAACATAGGGACGCAAAGCTATAGGGACTAAGGTTTTAAAACTATGTCAGCCAGTTGCCAAAGAGTACATTATACTTTTTGTTTTACGATTTATAGTTAGTATTATTGCGTATATTTATATGAAAAATATTAAATTATCAAGTCTGTATTAAGTTACTCTTTTTGAGTAACTTTTTTTATTCTTAAATAAAATTTATCTATAATGTACTTCTGAGGGGGAAAAATCAGGAGGGGTAAATATGAAAAGAAAAATCGCAGCATTAGTAGCTATGTCTATAGTAGTTACTAATACTATGCCAACAATGAGTGCTTTTGCAGATGAAATTGCAAGAAATAAAGCAACAGGCATAGTAAAAGAAGTAAGCCCAAATATGGTGGTGGAGAATTTCAAAATGAAGGATTATGAAAACTTCACTAAGTATAATGAAGCTTATAGGGTAAATGTAAAATCAATAACTAATAATGGGGGGAAGTACAATCAAAGTGTTATAACTAATGCTATAGATGGCAAATTAGAAACACACTGGGAAACTGGAATAGAGAATAAAGCAGACTTTAAAAACGAAGTAGAATTTGAATTTGAAAATGTTGAAAAAATAAACAGATTAGCTTATGCTACTAGACAAGATGGGGCGAAACCTAAAGGTTATCCTAAAACTGCACAAATTCTAGTATCTGAAACAGAAGATGGAGATTACAAATTAGTTGGAGAAGTTACAAGCACTAAAGTAACTGGAGATATGGTTGAATTTAAATTTGATACAGTAGAAGCTAAGAGAGTTAAGTTTATATTCTCTGATGTTCATAATGGTTGGGCAAGTGCTTCCGAGTTTTGGTTCTACAAAGAAGATGAAACTTTAGATAAAATGGAAACACTTTTCACTGACAATAACATGAATGAAGTTAGCCCTGATTTTGCTAACTTAGAAGATCTTAAAGCTTTAGAAAAAGAAGCTAAAGATCATCCGTTCTATGCAAACTTCAAGGAAGATATAGATAATGCTATAGCTATATTAGAAGGGAAAGAACTAGAAAGTGGTATAGCTAAAGTATCGAAATTAACTGCATATGGTACAGAATATCAAGATGCTTATAATGAAAAATTTATGATATCAACAAATAAAATAACTAAAGTAGAAGCTAATGGTGGAATATATCACGGTACTAAATATGAATATATGTTTGATGGTGACCCTAATACACATTGGGAAACTAACAGAAGTAACAGTACAGATTTTACAAATGAAATAACTTTAACTTTAGATGAAGCACAAGTTATAGATAGATTAGCTTATAAAGCTAGAAGTGTAAATAGCAAAGGATTTCCTACTAAGTTTGAAATACATGTTTCAGAAACTTCTAAAGGAGAAACATTCCAAAAAATAGCCGATGGAGAAGCTAGTGTAACAAGTGACATGGTTGAATTCAAGTTCGCTCCTACAAAAGTTAAAAGAGTTAAATTAGTATTTAACGAATGTAACAGTGGTAGGGCATTTGCTTCAGAAATGAGATTATATAAGCAAGATGAATTAAGTGAAAGGTACGCTACATTATTTACAAATGATAAGAAAAATGAAATAAGTAGTGAGTTTAATTCTATAGAGAAGCTAGAAAAGTTTGCTAAAGAATTAGAGCAACACCCTTTATATAATTTATATAAAGAAGGTATAAATGATGCTAGATTAATACTTGAAAATAATAAAGCTACATATGTGGATGCAAGAGTATCCAAATTTAAAGAGTTTGGTTCACCTGAGTTAGCAGAGTATGATAAGACTTATAAAATAGATAATGAGCGTATAGTAAACATAACTACTAACGGGGGTCACTATGCTAATGATGTAATAGCAAGAGCAATAGATGGTAATGTTGAAACTTCTTGGCATTCAAATAGAACAAATAACGAAAGCCATACTAATGAAGTTACTATGACATTAGATAAACTAGAAACTATAGATAAGGTAATTTACACTTCACCTAGAGCTAGAGGATTTGCAGAAGAGTTTGATATATATGTATCTAAAACTTTAGAAGGTGATACTTTCGAAAAGGTTACAAGTGGTGGAGCAAGTAGAACTAATGATTCAGTTTCTATAAAGTTTAATCCGACAGAAGCTAGAAGAGTTAAGTTTGTATACACTAAAGCTTATGAAAACTTTGCACTAGCTTATGAGTTTGGTTTATATAAACAAGACACAATTATAGATAAAATGGCTAACTTATTCACAGACGAAACTATGAATACTGTAAGCGAAGAATATGCTAATATGGAAGCTTTAAATAAATTAGAAGATGAAGTTAAAGTACATCCATTCTACGAAGATTTTAAAGAAGATATAGAAAATGCTAAGGCTTTGGTTGAACAAGGAGAAGTTGAAGCAACTGTAAGTAAAACTAAAAAGTTTAACCATTATAACAATAAGGAGTACATGGATCAGTTTGTTATAAATAGAGATAATATAAAGAAAATATCTAACAACGGTGGACAATGGTCTACTATGAGAATAGATAATGCCATAGACGGTGATTTAGATACATATTGGGAAACTAATACATCTAATAAAGAAGACTGGAAAAATGAAGTTACTGTAGAATTTATAAATCCAGTAACTATAGATAGAATAGCTTATGGTGCTAGAAAATCAGACAGAAAAGGTTTCTTAGAGGAATTTGAAATTTATGCTTCTGCTACAACAAAAGGAGATAACTTCAAACTAGTATCTACTGCAAAAGCAGATAAAACTACTGGTTTAGTTGAGGCAAAGTTTGAGCCTACTAAATTCCAAAGATTAAAAATAAGAGTAGTTAAAGGAGATCAAAGCTGGGCTACCTTAAATGAATTAATTTTCTTAAAACAAGACTCTATAGCTAATAAAGTCTATAACATGTTTACAAATGATTTAATGAATGAATTAGTTGATGAGTATGACACAATAGAAGAAATAGAAACTTTAGAGAGAGAAGTTAACACACATCCATTAAAAGAAGAATTAATGGAATATATAAAAAGAGCTAAAGATATAGTTCAAAATCCTGAACAAGCTAAACAGTATGTGTATGAATTAGAATCTAGAGGAGACTCTATAAAAGAATCTCAAAAAAGACAAATGTGGAACTTCCAAGATTGGCAACCAACAGGTTTAGCAGTTAAGTCAGGACAACAAATAACTGTTTATGTAGATGTAGAACCAGGAACACCAACTCCTAGATTAGTGTTTAAGCAAATGGATTCTCAACATAATGGTAATGTTGATTTAAGATTATCTCCTGGTAAAAATGTTATTACAATACCTGAACTTAATTCTAATGAATTAAGACCAAATGTAGCTAAGGCAGGGGTATTATACACTGTTAACCCTTATACAAAGGAGCAACAAATAAGAAGTCCTAAGATAAAAATAGAAGGTGCTTTTGAATATCCTGCTTTCGTATTAGGACAAGATTCTGATGAAGCTATAATGAAGGAACTAGAAGAATATGTTGATAAGCTAGAAAAAGATCCTACACTACCAGATGTATATGAAGTATTTAGTAAGAAGAACTTAGTTAACACTAGAGCAACATATGCTTTGGATTGGTACAAAAAGAATAATTTACTTCCTTCATACACTGCAAATAAGGTAGATGGAATAGTAGCAGAAGCAATGAAATTCTGGGGCTTTGATGGTTCAAGTGAAGTAAACTCAGACTACAATTACAGATATGTATCAATGTTAAAGTGGTTAGATAATGGTGGCTTCATGAATGCAGGTAATGGTATAACAGGTTATAACCAAAATGAGCAGGGAGCAGTTTTAGGCTATAACACTGGTTGGGGATTAATGCATGAATTAGGACATAATATGGATACTGCTAGAATGAGTGTAGTAGAAGTTACAAATAATATGTTACCTTTACATTTTGAAGTATTAGAAGGAAAGGCAAGTAGATTTTCTCAACAAAACCAATACGAAGCTAATATATTCCCTAAGGTAACAAGGGAGGATTACTCAAATAATATTTGGTATCCAGAAAATGATTACTCTAATTTACAACACATAGCTCCATTATGGCAATTACAGTTATATGATGAAACATTCTGGCCTAGATTACAACAAGAGTTTAGAGCCAATACTTCATTAGGTGGTGGAAGCTGGGATAACAAGCATGAAGCTTGGGTAATTGCTGCATCTAATGTAATGCAAATGGACTTAACTGAACATTTTGCTAGACATGGCTTCCGTGTAAATGAGGAAACAGCAGAACACATGAAACAATATCAAAAAACAACTAAAAAGCTATGGTACATGAATGATAACAAATATCTAAAAGAGGGTGAAGCATTTAATGAAAACTTCAATTTAAAATTACACCCAAAAGTAAATGAAGAAAATGTAACTTTAACTATGGAAATAGATAGAGAAAATAATAAGAGTCTTTTAGGATACGAAATATACAGAGATGGAAGCTTAATAGGATTTACAAATAAGGAAACTTATGTAGATAAAGAAGCTGTAATGGGAACTAATCATACTTATGAGGTTGTTGCTTTTAGCAATGATCTAAACAGTGCAGAAGGTGTAAGTGTTAAAGCACATGCACATAAGTTAGAAGCTCAAAAGGACATAGTTATAGAGCTTAATAAGGAGTTTAACCCTCTAGATTATGTAAAAGCTGTTGATTATCAAGGTAACAAACTTGATAATATAATAGTAGAACATAATGTAGATACATCTAGAAAAGGTGAGTATGAAGTAACTTATAAGATAACTCAAGAGGGAGTAACTTTAACAGATACTAGTACAGTAACAGTAGTAAGTGATTTTGCTTACCTAAGTGATTTAGAACATAAAGATGTTCAGGTAGGTTGGGGTTCTCCTAGATTTAACAGGGACATTTTTGGTAGAGTAAATGGTATATCTAAAAAGTTCTCAAAAGGTATAGGAATTCATGCAAATGGTTATGTACTATATGACTTAGGGGAACATTCTTATGAAACCTTAGATATTAAATTAGGTGCAGACTCCAGTAAAGCAGCAAGCAGAACATCCATAGACTTTAAGGTAATAGCTGATGGAAATGTTCTAGCTGAAACTGGTAAAATGGGATATGCTGATGACTTAAAGCATTTTAAGTTAAATATAAAAGGTGTTAAAGAGCTTAAAATAGAAGTTGGCATAGCAGATGGTAGTGATGCTTATGACCATGGTATAATAGTTGAACCTAAATTAATAGGAAACAACTCTAAGCCAGTGATAAATATAGATGAATCTCAAGCAATAAAAGTGGGAGACACTTTAGAGAATATAATAGGTAATATTGAAGCTACGGATAAAGAAGACGGAGATATAACTAAAAACGTTAAGATAAGTGGAGAAGATAAAGTTAATACTAATAGAGTAGGTATATATCCAATAACATATACAGTAGAAGATTCTGATGGAAATACTACAGTAGCTACTAGAAATATAAAAGTACTTAACATGGAAGATTTCACTTACTTAAGTGATTATAACTGGAAGAGTCAATCTAATAACTATAGACAAGCTCAAAAGGATGTAGCTATGAATGGTGGAAAGTTAACACTTACAGGTGAAAATAACGAAGCAGTTGAGTATGAAAAAGGTTTAGGAATGCATTCAACAAGTACAGTTATATATGACTTAACTGATAAAAATGCAGATATGTTCAGCACTTATATAGGTGTAGATAGGGCAATGTATCATACTGTAGGTCAAGTACAGTTTGAAATATATGTTGACGGTAAGTTAGCTTATGATAGTGGCGTAATGAGAGCTAAAGATAAGCAAAAATATGTAGAAGTAAATTTAGCAGATGCTAAAGAATTAAAGTTAGTAGTTAAAGATGGTGGTAACGGAAATGGTTCTGACCATGCAACTTTCGGTGATACTAAATTACACTATGTAAATGAATCAAGAATAGACAAAACTGAATTAAATAATTTAGTAAACGAAGCTAAAAATTTAAATGAAGATGACTATACAGAAGAATCTTTTAATGCAATGCAAATAGCTTTAGCTAAAGCAGAGCAAGTTTTAGAAGATAAGAATTCTAACCAAGATACTGTAGATAATGTAACTGTAGAACTACAAGAATCAGTTAAATCGTTAATAGTAATAAATTTAGATGAAGTTGTAAACATACCAGACAAGTATTTAGCTAAATCTTTATCTAGTGCTTTAGGGAAGTCTGAAGGATTTACTATTGGTGATATGAGAAGATTAACTGAATTAAGTTTAAGTGGTGTTACTAACTTAGAAGGATTACAATATGCTAAGAATTTAGTAAGTATTGAATCAGAATATAATGAGATAAAGGATCTTAGACCATTAGCTAAATTAAAGAAGTTAGAAAAAGCTAATTTTAAAAATCAATATGTACCAGTAGGCGAATTAAAAGTAGTTGATGGAACTGTTACAGTTAATACAGAAGCTTATAATAGAGCTGGAAAGAATGTAGCTACAAAAGTTACATTAGTAGACAGTACTGGTACTGTGTTAGATGAAAGAGCTGTGAATGGTGATGCAGAAGTTAGTTTAGATGTTTCTAATTTAAAAGCAGGAATATATGGAGTTCATGTCGTATTTGAAGATGGTGAATTAAGTGGTATATTAATGAACATAGCTACAATTAAATAAATTTTTATATATAGAGTAAAATTTATATTTAAAATAATCGTGGGTATTATTCTTGCGAATAGCCTCTACCATAAATTAAAAAAGTTGACAAAGGGCAAATTATTATGGTATTATATACAAAAATATTAAAAGGAGGAAATATTATGAAAATTATAAAATTGCAAATTCAAAAGAAATCAAAATTTAATAGAGTACTCTTATTATTAGCCGAGTTAATATAGCAATTTCAGATATGATTAAATAGATTTATATTTATTGCTGTCATAGATGGAATTGCGATATTAAGTGATTGCATCTATGACGGCTAATATATTTCTTATGGATAAATAGCCTCATAGATTTATATGAGGCTATTTTTTATTATTTTTAGATAAGATAAGTCTCATAGATTTATATGGGACTCTTTTTATATCCTAGGCTAAAAAGTCCCATAGTTATTTATGGGACTTTTTTATTTTATAAATATTAGAATTTAGGTTAGGAGGATTTAAAGATGGAAGAAAATAGAGAACAATGGGGTTCTAAGGTAGGTTTTATACTTGCAGCAGTCGGATCAGCGATAGGATTAGGTAATATATGGAGGTTTCCATATGTAGTTTACTCAAGTGGAGGAGGAGCATTTTTAATACCATATTTCTTTGCTATATTTACTGCAGGAATTCCACTTTTAATATTAGAGTATGGAATGGGACATAAATTTAGAGGGTCTACACCTCTTTCATTAGCAAGGGCTAATAAAAGATTTGAATGGTTTGGATGGTGGTCAATAATTAGTTCATCAATTATATTATGTTATTATTCAATGATATTAAGTATGGCAATGAAATATTTGACTCTTAGTTTTAATAAAGGTTGGGGAGAGAATTCCAATTCATTCTTTTATAATGATTTTTTAAAAGCATCTGATTCACCACTAAATCTTGGTGGAATAGTTTTTCCTATACTAATTGGAATTGCTTTAATTTGGTTTATAAATTGGTTTATATGTTATAAGGGTATAAAAGCAGGGATTGAAAAAATGAATAAAATATTATTACCTTGCTTATTGTTAATAATGATAATTATAGTTGTAAGAGGAGTTACATTAGAAGGAGCAGAAGCAGGATTGAATGTATTATTTACACCTGATTGGAATAAGATAAAAGATCCTAAGATTTGGATTTTAGCATATGGACAAGTATTTTTCTCATTGAGTATTGCTACTGGTATTATGATGACATATTCTAGTTATCTTCCTAGAAAAACAGATATAAATAATAGTGCATTTATGACTGCGTTTGCAAATTGTGGATTTGAATTTTTATGTGCTATTGGGGTATTTGCAATACTTGGGGTAATGGCAACAAGTGAAGGTGTGCCTGTTAAAGAAGTAGTAACAAGTGGAATTGGTCTAGCGTTTATAGCATTCCCTAAGGTATTTACGATAATGGGAGTATGGGGAAATATATTAGGAGTTTTATTCTTTGTATGTCTAGTATTTGCAGGAATTACTTCATCAGTTTCATTAGTTGAAGCAATATCAGCCGCAGTAATTGATAAATTTGGTTGGAAGCGAGATAAAGTTGTAACAAGTATGTGTATAATTGGATTTTTAGTAAGTATAGTTTTTGCAACAAATGCAGGTTTATATTTGCTAGATATTATGGATAATTTTATAAATAACTATGGGATAGTTGTAGTTGGATTATTAGAGGCCTTTGTTATTGGTTGGATAGTTAAGCCTAAGGAAATAAGAGAACATACAAATGCTATTTCTTATTTTAAAATAGGTAAATGGTGGGACTTCATTATAAAGTATATTACACCTACATTACTATTAATAACATTAATTCAAAGTATTATTACAGAGTTTAAAACCCCTTATGGAGGATATGATTTAATATCTTTATTACTATATGGTTGGGCGATTATTGCATTAGGAATTATAGGTGGAATATTAATAAGCAAGAAGCCTTGGAAGATAGAAAATGAATCTCAAAATATAAAAAGTAAGGAGGTTTTATAAATGACAGGGTATGCTATTTTATTTTTAGTATTAGGAGCAACTATTCTTTGGGGAGGGCTAATTGTAACATTAGTTATAAATTTTAAACATGAAAAACAGTAAATTAGTATATTTACTCATTAAATATACAACAAATTTATATTAATAAAGTTAGTTAGATATAAATTAGGTGCTAATATGTATTGCATCCATCAAATAAGAACAAAGACCAGGATACAACGCTAAAAGCTAATTATTCAAAGAAGATAACATTAAATAATAGAAATTATTAACGCATAAAATGGGTATAAAAAATTATAAATAAAAACCTAAGTATATATAATAAACATATTTAGATTTTATAAATAACAGGGGTAAAAGGTATGTATGGAATTATGAAGAGTAAGAGATTTGCAATGATGTCAATTGGTGTCTTAATTTTAGGTATGGGAGTGGCTTTATGTAACATGATAGGGTTGGGGGTAGATCCATTTGCAGCTATGAATATAGGAATTAGTGAAACTACATCAATATCATTAGGTGTATCACAAATGAGTTTAAATATTTTAATGTTCATAGTACTATATAAATTTTCTAAGAAGTTAATTGGATTAGGTACATTTTTTAATATGATAGGATTAGGATATGTAATTGAATTTTTTATTAATATTTATTCTAAATTTGTTGTGGTACCAGACAACTTATTTATAAAACTTGCTTTACTATTTGTGGCAGTTGTAATAATAGGTATAGGGTTATCTTTGTATTACACAGCTAATTTAGGATTAGCACCATATGATTGTCTACCAATAATATTATCTGAAAGGACAAAGTTTGAATTTGGTACGTGTAGAGTTTTTGCAGATTGTATTTGTGTAGTAATAGCTTTAATATTCGGTGGAAGTATAGGGGTAAGTACTTTAATAATAGCATGTGGTATGGGCCCAATAGTTCAATTCATTAATAAGAATTTCTCAGAAAGATTACTAGATAAATCCAATATTGTTGGTAAAATTGAATACGAAGAATAAAATTATATAACACTAAATAATACCGTAATCATTTAATTATTTGATAACTATATTAACTAATATTATGTAATATAAAGTCGTAGGTATGATTTACATGAATAGCTTCCACAACTGAAATATACGGAAACCATATTGATGAAATAGTCAATATGGTTTTTACTTTTTAAATTAGGCTCTGTTTTAAACTAGCGCTGATAACTGAGTATATAAAAGTGGACCAATTACCTTGTTCATTCTACAATATATTTATTTTAGCTTTAGTTTTATATTAGTTTCACATTAATACTATATTGTATTTTATAGTATTAATTAATATAGTATATTTATATTTTGAGAATTTATTAGAATAATATTTTCATACTAAATAGCTCATGCATAAATATAAAAAAATCTACTTTAGTGATAATAAAAATTAATGAAGAGGTTAATAAAAGTGAACATAAAGATATTAGTTATAGAATATGAAAGAGATATAAGAGAGGGAATAAGTGAGTATTTATGATATTACCATATTCTATAGAGATAAGTTTAGTTATTTCACTATTTGCATCCTATATAATACATGTTATTCGTTATTTAATTTTATATTTCTTTCACACTGAGTTGATAATATCTAGTCATAAAGATAGAAAAGATTTAAATTTTTAATTTGGAAAGGGAAGATTAGTGATGAAGGAAAATCTGAAAAATTCTCTTGTGAATATGTTAAAGAGTTAAAATACTTAGCTTAAAAATTTTTTTAAAAATAAAAACCGTACAGTTTTCTGTACGGTTCTATTTAATTGGGATATATTAGTGTTAAATAATTTTATATTATATTGAATATACATCTGAAAATTCAATATGACATTTTTCAATTTTTGATGAAGGAGTTTCTGTACCTAAAGTTTGAATTTTCTCATCAGCACATAACTTTATTGGTAAATAAAAAATGAACTCTGCACCATTTTTAAAGTTAGGATTAACCCATATTTCACCACCATGCAATTCGATAAAAGACTTACACAAAAACAAGCCTATTCCAGTTCCTTGATTTTTTTTAGTAAATAACTCATCGCTTTGAATGAATCTACTGAATATTTTTTTGGAATCCTCTATAGAAATTTCAGGTCCATTATTCTGAACACGTACAAAAAGCTTTTTGTTATCATGGTCTGTAGAAATTTTTACTTTTATTTCGCCATTTTCATCTGTAAATTTCAATGAATTAGAGATTAAGTTTAAAATTACCTTTTCTATCTTATCAGGATCACATGATAAGAAAATTTCTTCTTCATCAGTATCAAAAATTATTTCTTTATTATGTTGATCTATATAATCGCATGTTGATAAGACTATATTTTCAATAACACTTATTATGTTACAGTTAACTAATGTTAAGTCATTAAAATTATTTTCTAACTTACTACTATCTAGCACATTATTGGTAAGTCTTAATAGTCTATAAGAGTTTTGTTTTAAAATAGTAAGATATTTTAATAGGGTGGCATTATCAACCTCATAATTATCAGATAATAATTTTAAAAGTAATTGAATACTTGAAAGTATAATGTTTATAGGCGTTTTAAACTCATGAGAAAGTGTTGCAAAATAATTCATTTTACTTAAAAGTATTTCAGGAGAATATTCAGCTGATACCATATCGTCCTTCTTAAAGACATACTTTTCAAATTCGTTTGTGACATTAAAGCTTACTAGAAGAGAACTGATATTATCACATATTTCTTTAATAAAACCTTCATTATGTATTTGGCACTTATTAAAATTATCGTAAGTTATATGTAAAATACCTATTAGTTTGTTTGCGAAGCACAATGCTTTTACTATAAATGAAGAAGTATTTTTTTCTATATATTTTTTATTATAATGCTTAGAAAAAATTGAATTTATATAGCTATTATTCTTAAATGAATTTGTTATATTATTAAATTTGGATATAATAGAGTAATTAACATCAATAAGAACATTTTTTTGAAAAACATTATCGTTAATAGTAGATGATGCATAAGACTTAATTGTTACACTGTTGCTATCAAACAAGAATAGGTCTATATTTGATGCATCAAGTATATTAGTAAATTTATTTAACATTTCCACTATGAAATCAGTATAATTGCTTTCAATATCAGTATTAGTTTTTTTACAAGTAATCTTTTTAAAGTTTATATTTATAGTACTATTTAAGTTAACTTGTCTTGAAATAGAAGCAATTTTCTCAGATTTAGGTATTGGAAGTTTATAAATACTAAATATTTCATTTTTGCTTTTATTTATTCCAAACTCTTCTGTGAGTACAGTAGTTATTTCTTTTAGAGCTTCTTTATCTGTTGATAAAGCTTTTATAGCTTCCTCATTATTTTTTAGATCAAAATCACTTTTGCCTATAATCTGATATTTTTCTAATCCTGAAATATTAGCAGCAAATTTATTAGTATAAATATATTTTCCTTCACTATCCTTTATAAATACGCTGCAAGGTAAGTTATCCAGAATAGTTTCTAAATCTTCTATATTATATAATCGATTACTTTTGCTCATTTCTATCTCCATTTAATACATTAAAAATTTTCTTTAATAATATAACATAAAATTACAATAATTTATTTTTTTGTTAATAAAAAGACTGTTTATGTACATAAATAGTACTATAAAAATTTAATATATTTTTAATTATGAAATTATATCTTGAGTTGATATAATATACACGTCAATATATAAGAGTTATGACTTGTGGGGGTAGAATGTTTAGAGTAGCAATATGTGAAGATGATAAATATCAAGTTGATATTAATAAGCTTCTTATTAATAAGTGGGGAGAAAAAAGGAGCATAGATGTAAGTATAAAGGAGTTTTATTCTGCAGAAGAGTTTATTATTAAAAATGAGAGTAGTTTAAGCTACGATTGTATAATAATAGATGTAGGATTAAAAAAGATTAATGGAATAGAACTAGCAAGAATGATAAGAGAAGAGAATACAGATATTAGTATCATTTTTGTTAGTGGATTAGAAAAGTATATATCTTATGGATATGATTTTGATGCGATACATTATTTAATTAAACCATTGAATGCAGAAAAGTTTTCAAATTGTTTAAATAAAGCATGGAGTAGAAAATCTTTGTATAAAGAAGAAAAAGAAATTATTACAGTTAAGAAATTCGGAGATATTATAAATTTAAAATATAGCGAGATATTATACTGTGAGTCATACCAACATTATGTAGAGATTAACACTATTAGGAGTAAAATAAGAGTTAAAAAGAAAATATCAGATTTAGAAAAAGAATTAGATGAAAAGTTATTTATAAGAACACATAGATCATACATAGCAAATATATCATATACAAAGGAAATAAAGAAAAATAGTATAGTATTAAAAAATGGTGTTGAGATTCCAGTAAGTAAAATGAAAAAAAATCAAGTTAAAGATTTATATTTTAAATATTTTTAATAAAAAACCTTATATTTTATAATGTTAAAATATAAGGTTTTTTTATTAATATATATTTTTATGAACTATTTAATATCGTTAATGAAAAGAATAAATTTAATAATTTAAAGTGGTATATAATATTTTCAGCTTTATATTATGGTTGTTTAAAGTTATATAATTGAATATTAGGAGTGTACTAAAGATAATGAAATTATTATGTTATGTTTTCAGAGCCACAATTTGTATATTTAATATATGCACTAGCTTATGGTTTTTAGATAATGTATTAGTTTGCGACAGTGAAATTAGAAGGAAGAATAAATTTATATTTTGTTCATTGATTTTATTGATAATAATAGTAGGAGAGGAAATTGGAATTTTCCTAGCTATAATATGGTATTATAGTGTGCTATTTATTTATGCAATTTATATAAAAGCTAAAGTGAATTTATCAAATGTTTTTTGGATAACTCAATCTGTTTCAAATTGTTTATGTGTATTTATATTAACATATATTTTTGGTGCATTTTTTGAAAAATGCACCTTTCTAGAATTCTATAATGCTAATTCGTTATTAAAGCAAACTATATTTTTCTTTTCAGTTTTATTTAGAATTAAAATTATAAAAGTTAATATAAAGAATAGGTTTATTATTGATAATCTTAGTAATAATCAGAAGGTAATATCTATTTTAGTATTTCTTATTATACAATTCTTCTTAATTATTACTTTAAAGGGTAGTGTAGTGATTAATAATCCTGTAACATTTTATGAGGGGATTTTAGTTATATTACTATTTGGAGTTGATATATTTTTTTATAAAATTTTAACATTTCTTTCTAAAGAAATTGAAGAGAAGTATTTATTAGAAATGAGTGTTAAACAAAATGAGTTAGAAGAAAGGTATATAAATGAAATCTCTCAAATATATACTGATATAAAATCATGGAAGCATGATTATAGAAATAATATAAATGTAATCTGTAATTTAGCTATAGAAAATAAGCATGAAGAGTTATTTAAGTATATTGAAGAGTTTGATAAAGAAATAATGGTTGCTGAAGCGGTAATTTATACTGGAGTTTTTCTTATAGATTCTGTAGTAACATCTAAGTACTTATATGGGAGTAGTAGGGGGATTAAATTTAATATAAATACCGAGAAAATAGAAAAAGGAAAAATTTCAGATTTTGATATTAATATAATACTGAGTAATATATTAGATAATGCTATAGAGGGAGCATTAAGAGCTAAAGAAAAGAAAGTAGATATCAATATATATGAAAGAGATAATAATATTGTTTTTAAAATAAGAAATACATTTGATGGATACATAGAAAAATTCAATGGTAGTTATTTGACAACAAAAGAAGAAAATCTTCATGGCTTAGGGATAAATAGAGTAAATAAAGTTATTAGTAAATATAATGGAATGCTCTATATGAATGATGAGAATAATATTTTTGAAAGTAAAGTGATAATTCCTATAAAATAAATTACAGTAATTAACTTGATGAAAAATTATTAAATAGAACTACAAATAGGTTTGTACTATTTTTATTGAATATCTTATTTACTCGAGATAAAAGTTAGAATAGCTTAGATTAATATGTAAGTAATAGATTTGGTTTAACAAAATAATTATTTAGGATATAATAGAGCTATAATATATAATAAGGAGTAAGGAATATGGGGATTAAAATAGTAACAGATAGTACATCGTATATTCCAAGTGAATATATTGAAAAATATGATATTAAAGTAGTTTCTTTAAACGTTATTATGAATGGAGTAAGCAAAAGAGAAGTTGATATAGATAACAAATATTTTTATAAAGAAATGGATGAATCAAATGAGGTTCCTAAATCATCTCAACCTATTCCACAAGAAATGATAGATATTTTTAAAGGAATAGTTGAAGCAGGAGATTCTATAGTAGGTATATTCTTATCATCAAAAATGAGTGGAACCTATTCTACTGCAAATATGGTGAAGGAAATGATATTAGAAGAATATCCAAATGCTGATATACGCATACTTGATTCTAAAACTAATTGTATGCAAATGGGATTTGCTGCTATAGAAGCAGCAAAGGCTTCTGCTGAAGGAAAAAGTATTAACGAGGTAATATCTACAGCAGAGCATGTATTTAATAATAGTAGATTTTTATTTACACCAGAAACTTTAGATTACTTAAAGAAAGGTGGAAGAATAGGGGGAGCGGCAGCCTTATTCGGAAATATACTTCAAATAAGACCTATACTTACAGTTGTAGATGGTGAAACTTCTGTATTTAAGAAGGTTAGAACCAGAAAAAAAGTTATAGATGAAATAGTTAAAGAAGTATTAGTCGATATAAAAGCTAATGGGTTAGGTGATGTTATTGTTCATCATATAAACTGTGAAGAAGACGGTTTAAAGTTAGCTAAAGTTTTAGAAGAAAAACTATCTAGGAAAGTAGGTATACAATCTATAGGTCCTGTTATAGGGCTTCATGTAGGCCCAGGAAGTATAGGAATTGCATATTATACAAGAGCTTAATTAACTGAATATAAGATTTTTATCTAAAAAAGATTTTATAAAAAGTTCTCTAATATTTTTGGAGAACTTTTTTTCTTTTTGAATCATAAATAAATTATTAAAGGTGTATTAGAAATGTTTACAAAAATGTAATTTGAACAGTTAGTATGTTTGTGTTAAGTTTTCACTATACAATAATTGCCACATATGAAAGGGTAAAGTTAGTAATTATGAAAGTGGGAAGAGGTTAAATGTATTTATTGAATCAATTTTGGTCGCCAAGAAAGCTATATGAACCTTGTGGAATGTTTACTAATGGACATATTCAGCTATTACTATTAAGTATGTTTATATTAAGTATTCTACTATTTAAATCTAAAAAGATAACAGATAGTCAAATAATTAAGGTAACAAAGGTTTTTGCAGTACTTATTAGTGCTTTAGAAGTAATTAAAATTTATTTTAATTTTCACTATGGATATACATGGATAAATGCATGGTTTCCTATGTCGTATTGTTCTTTATTTATATATGCATTATGGCTAAGTGGATATGGAAAAGGAAAGTATAAGAAAATGGGGGAAGGTTTTATTGCTGGCGTGGCTATAGTAGCTGGTGGAACATATTTATTAATTCCTTCTACAGCATTAACTATGTACCCAGTATGGCATTATTTATGTATGTATAGTATGTTATTCCATACCTTAATGATTTATATGGGAATATTATATATTTGGAAAAAAGAAATTAATTTAAATATGAGTATATATAAAATGTACTCGGCATTTTTTATACTTTTTGCAACAATAGCAATTACGCTAAATAGTGTATTTGAAAGTAATTTAATGTTTCTTAGAGAACCTTCTAGTATTCCTGTTCCGTTACTTCATACATTATATAACAATAGCAAATTAGGATATACATTTTTAGTGTTTATTGTATATTTATTTATACCATATTTTGCAACTACTTATATAAGTAAAGCTATAAGGAGAGCGAAATTAAACAAACAGCTTGAGTATGATGAAGAAGTAGTAAGCTTAGTTAATTAGAATAAAAAGTAAAATCTATGATAATAAAGTAATGAATATTATATAACTGAAAAACCTAAAGCAAATAATAGATATTATCTATAATTTGTTTTAGGTTTTTTGTTTCTAGAAACTTACAATTAAATTTAAGAAAAGATTTAATAAGGATTTTGTTGCAGACTCAACATTCTGATGATATATTAGTATAGTTGTAAAAAAAGATAATTACTGACAAGTTGAAAGGTTATAAGGAAATAACAAAAATAACGTAAAAAAATTACTTGAAAAAGTATATAGTAACATAGATAAACAAAAGAGGAGGAGAAGTATGTCTAAGGAAAATGATATATTAGGAACAGAGTCTATAGGTAAATTATTAATAAAGTATTCAATACCAGCTATTATTGGTATGATGGTAAATGCTCTTTATAACGTAGTTGACAGAATGTTTATAGGTAATATACCAGGGGTTGGGCCAATGGCTATAACAGGACTTGGCGTAACATTACCAATAATGACTATACTAGTTGCTTTTGGTACACTTATAGGAGTTGGTGCTACAACAAAAGTATCAATAAAATTAGGTGAAGGAAAAAGAGATGATGCAGAAAAGATTATAGGTAATTCTTTTACATTAACAATAATATTAAGTATTGTAATTACAGTATTTGGATTACTATTTTTAAATAACATATTAACTATGTTTGGAGCAAGTGAAAATACTATTGTATATGCAAAAGATTATATGATTGTAATTTTAGCAGGTACAATATTCAATATGTTCTCAAGTATATTTGGTAACATAGTAAGAGGAGATGGTAATCCGAAGCTTTCAGCTGTTATTATGTCAGTAGGATGTATTACTAATATAATTTTAGATGCAGTATTTATATTTGTGTTTAATATGGGAATACAAGGAGCTGCAATTGCAACTGTAATAGCTCAAGCAATTTCAACAATATTAGGACTTATGTATTATTTAAGAGGAAAATCTAATGTAAAGTTTAAAAAAGAAAACTTAAAATTATACAAATCTAGTGTTACTGGAATACTAATAATTGGAGTATCCCCTTTTGCAATGCAATTAGCAACTAGTATAGTTCAACTTATATATAATTTCTCATTAAAAACATATGGTGGGGACTTAGCAATAGGAGCTATGGCAACTGTAAATTCAATAAGCATGATGTTTGTAATGCCTGCCTTTGGATTTGTACAAGCTATGCAACCAATAGTTGGATACAACTATGGAGCTAAGAGATATGACAGAGCTAAAAAGACATTAAAAATAAGTTTAATTGCTGCTACGATTGTATTCATAGCACGATACTTATTAACTCAATTTACACCAGAAATGTTAGTTGGAGTATTTAACAAAGATCCTGAATTGATGGGATTAACAATAAATGGATTAAGAAAATACACTCTTGCAATGCCTGTAATAGGAATATCAATAGTAGGAACTTACTATATACAGTCAACAGGAAAAGCAAAGATGTCTATGTTATTAAGTTTATTAAGACAAGTAATAATATTAATACCTTTAATTGCAATATTGCCTAGATTTTTTGGAGTAAATGGTGCTTGGTTTGCACAACCTATTGCGGATGTTATAGCATCTGTTGTAACAGGAGTAGTTTTATTTAATGAAGTTAGAAGATATTCAAAAATTAAAGAAGATGAATTAATTGAAGAAGTAAAAGTTGCATAAATAAAAACGGACTACATCAAAGTTAAAGCAATTTTGATGTAGTTTTTTTGTAATAGGCTTAACTCATAGAAGATTGACAAATAATATAAGTAGATAAGAAAAAATAAGGCTGATATAATATTGCAGAGAATGTTTATTTAAAGGAGCAACCAGATGAAATTTTATTTAGCACCAATGGAAGGTATAACAGTACATATATATAGAAACTCTTTCGAAAAGTATTTTGGAAATATTGATAAGTATTTTACTCCATTTATAGTTCCTAATAATAGTAAGAGTTTAAAGACAAAGGAGTTAAGAGATCTTTTGCCGGAAAATAATAAAGGATTAAATATAGTGCCTCAAATACTTACTAATGACGCAGAAGGATTTATTACTACAGCTAGAAAGCTACAACAATTAGGATATGATGAAATTAATTTGAATTTAGGTTGTCCTGCAGGTACAGTTGTAGGGAAAAATAGGGGTTCAGGATTTTTAGCATTAAAGGATGAACTAGATAGATTTTTAGATGAAATATATAAGATTGATGATATGAAAATTTCCATAAAAACTAGGCTTGGTAAGAATTCACCAGATGAATTCTATGATATTATAAATATTTATAATAAGTATCCGTTAGAAGAACTTATAGTACATGCTAGAACTAGGGATGATTTTTATGGAAATAAACCCAATTTTGAAATCTTCAAACATGGAGTTGAGGTAAGTAAGGCTCCTATATGTTATAATGGGGATATTTTTAAAGTTGGAGATTATAATAATTTTGTGAAAGCATTTCCAGAAGTAGACAATATAATGATTGGAAGAGGAGTATTAGCAAATCCAGGATTAGTTAATGAAATAAAGGGAATGCCTGGTGTTGATAAAAAGATATTAAAAGATTTTCATGATGAAGTATTCAATACTTATAGAGAGGTATTCCAAGAAGATAAGAATGCCATGTATAGAATGAAAGAAGTATGGGGTTACATGATTTATATGTTCTCAGATAATAAAAAATATGCTAAGAAGATTAAAAAGGCTCAAAAGGTAACGGATTATAATCATGCAGTTGAAAGCTTATTTGCAGAGCAAGATATAATAAAGGGATCCGGATTTTTTAGGGATTAAGTAAAAAGAACCAAGTTAGTATAATTAGAAAATATATACATAACTTGGTTCTTTTTTATAAAATTTTTTAATTATTTTTTATATACTTATTTGTAAAATTATAAATTGTTGTCCAATAAGTTTCCGGATCAATTTCAGAAGCTTTAGCATGTCCAGCATCTTTAATTGTTAACATTTCCTTTGCAGAACTAGTAGCATTATAAAGCTCTTCCATCATAAAATAAGGAACAAAATCATCTTGGTCTCCATGAATATATAATATTGGAGTTTTGGATTTTTTTACTTGTTCTATAGCAGAAGCATCTTTTATAGAATAACCTGCTCTTATTTGCCCTACTAAAGAAGAAACATTAAGAATTGGGAACTTTGGTAATGAGAATAAAGTATCTAATTGATAAGAGAATTGCTCCCAAACTGACGTGTATCCACAGTCAGCAATTATTGCCTTTACATTAATAGGTAGTTCTTCACCAGAAGTCATAGCTACTGTTGCAGCTCCCATAGAAACTCCATGCAATACTATTTCAGCATCTTTATTACTTTGTAATATATAGTTTATCCAGGAGATAATATCTAATCTATCATCCCAGCCCATTCCAATATAATCACCTTCACTTGAACCATGACCTCTTAAGTCAGGAATTAAAACATTGTATCCCATATCGTAATAGTTTTTAGCATATGAACTCATTCTTAAACCTTCACTTGTATAACCATGAACTGCTATAACCCATTTATTTGATTCATTTTCATTTTTTACTTGATAACTATGAAGATTTAAATTATCTGAAGAAGTTATATATTCATCCGTATAGTTAGAGGTATTTAACAACCAATCAATATCGCCTTCTAATACTTGGCCACTTGTTGCTTCTTGTTCTTCAGGAGTTCCAAATATTATATCTTTAGGGGTATCAGGATTTAAAGCTAGGTTATAAAAGTAGTTTCCTATAAAACCTAATGATACTAATATTACAGATATAAGAATACCTGAAGCTACTCCAAAAATCTTTTTTTTACTCATTTTAATCTCCTTTGCTGCAAATATTAAGAATGTCAAATTATTTGAAATAAGAATTTAAGTAATGATATTCTATCATGGTTAAAAGGTTATGTAAAATTAAATAATAGTGAACAAAAGATTAATAAGTTTAGAATGATAATATGGAATATATTGACCAATTAACTGATAGATGATAATATAAATTTAACAAAATAATACAGAGCTAGGGGAGCTATAATTTGGATAGCTGAGAAAAGAGCCATAACTTAAAGACCCTAATAACCTGATTAAGGTAATTCTTACGAAGGGAAGCTTTTAGTTAATATAAATGATATTAATTGGATTAGTTATAAGCTTTCTTACTTTTGTGAGAAAGCTTTTTGTTTTATAACTATAACTATAATTTAGCCTATAAAGAATTTTCTTTGCAACTTGAGGGGGAGCGCCCTGAGGTTGTTTAGGCAGAACAAATAAATAGCGAGGGAGCTCGTGTTTCGAGATGAGAGGTAGCAAATTTTAGCTACGACCGATTAAAAAGGGGATTATGTCCTTTCTTTTACATGCTATTTATTTGTTAGAAATTATTCTTTTAGCAATATTTATTTTAAGGAAGGACAAGTCTTGATTTTATTAGTAATTAAGCAAAAGCTTAAAATAACAATGTTAAAAGGAGAAGTTAAGATGAGAAATAATTCAAAAGTATTAAGAACTGTATTCTTATCAATTATGGTAGCAATAGGAGTAGTAATATCTCCAATTTTAAGGATTGAGGGAATGTGTCCAACAGCTCATTTAATAAATGTTGTATGTGCTGTATTTATGGGACCATGGTATTCACTTTTATGTGCAACATTAATAGGCGTTATTAGAATGATGTTTATGGGAATACCTCCACTAGCATTAACTGGAGCGGTGTTTGGAGCATTTTTATCAGGCGTATTCTACAGAATGTCTAATGGGAAAATTATATTTGCTGTATTAGGAGAAATTTTTGGTACTGGAATTATTGGGGCTATAGTTTCATATCCTGTAATGACTTTCTTAGTTGGAAAAGAAGGATTAACAGCATTTTTCTATGTTCCAATGTTTGTTAGTGCAACTATTTTAGGTGGAGGTATGGCATATATTTTCTTAATAGCACTAAGAAAGACAGGAATGCTTGTTAAAATTCAAGACAGATTAGGTTGTGGAATATATGATAGAAAAAAAGTTTGTATTAAGTAAGTTAATAGAAATAAAAAATAGTGTTATACAAGAAAAGCCTCTGATACACTGCATAACTAATCATATAACAATTAATGATTGTGCAAATGTTGTTTTAGCTGTAGGTGGTAAACCTATTATGGCTGAACATTGTGATGAAGTTTCTGGTATTACAGCTTCAGCTAAATCATTAGCTGTGAATCTTGGGAATATAAGTGATAATAGAATGAAGTCAATTATGATTTCTGGAATAAGAGCTAGAGAAGAAGGTATACCTTCAATTATTGATATTGTAGGTGTTAGTTGTAGTAAATTAAGGCTAGGATTTGCACTAGAATTTATAGATAGGTGTAAACCAAGTGTTATTAAAGGAAATATGTCTGAAATAAAGGCAATCTATGGTCTTAATACAAGATCAAAAGGCGTTGATGTAAGTGAGGAAGATGTTACAACTGAAGATACTATTAAAAACAATATTGATATAGTAAGAGAGCTTGCAATAAAAACAAATTCAGTTGTAGTTGCATCAGGAGCTATAGATATTGTAAGTGATGGAAATGAAACTTACATAATTGAAAATGGATGTGAAGAGCTTTCTAAAATAACGGGAACAGGATGCATGTTAAATGTATTAATTGCTACCTGTATAAGCACTAAGGATATTATTAATGGTTCTATTCTAGGAACTGTAATAATGGGTGTTAGTGGAGAGTTTTCTAGAAATGCTAGAGGAACAGGCTCTTTTAAAATAGAATTATTAGATAATATTTCAACTATTAAAGTAGAAGAGATTTTAGAAAATATAAAGATAAGAATGGTGGGTAAAGATGAATTTTGATTGTAGTTTATATTTAGTAACCGATAGTACAGGCCTAGATGAAAGAGACTTTTTAAGAAGAGTAGAAGAAGCTTGTGCTGCTGGAGTTACATTAGTGCAGCTAAGAGAAAAAGAAAGGTATGGAAGGGAATATCTTAACTTAGCAATGAAGGTTAAAGAAATAACCGACAAATATAATATTCCTTTGATAATAGATGATAGAATAGATATAGCAATGGCTATAGATGCAGCAGGAGTTCATGTTGGTCAAAGTGATATAAATGTTAGATATGCAAGAAAGCTATTAGGAGAAAATAAGATAGTTGGAGCTACCACTAAAACTATTGAACAGGCTAAAGAAGCTGTAAGTGAGGGTGCTGATTACTTAGGAGTAGGTGCTATTTATCCAACGACTACAAAAGTTACAACAGTAATAACAGAAGTTTCAACATTAAGCAATATATGTGAAGTAGTAGATATACCTGTTGTAGCTATTGGTGGATTAAATGAGAATAATTGTGATGTCCTGATAGGAAGTAAAATTAGTGGAATAGCTGTAGTATCTGCAATTATGAAGGCTAAAGATATTAAAGAGGCTACAAAGAGATTAAAAGAAAAAGTAAATAGTATTAAGATAGGAAAGATGTATTAGAAGAGAGTTGTGTAACTAAATCAGATTTCTGTATGAATTTTCTTATAATTATTNAGCTGTAGGTGGTAAACCTATTATGGCTGAACATTGTGATGAAGTTTCTGGTATTACAGCTTCAGCTAAATCATTAGCTGTGAATCTTGGGAATATAAGTGATAATAGAATGAAGTCAATTATGATTTCTGGAATAAGAGCTAGAGAAGAAGGTATACCTTCAATTATTGATATTGTAGGTGTTAGTTGTAGTAAATTAAGGCTAGGATTTGCACTAGAATTTATAGATAGGTGTAAACCAAGTGTTATTAAAGGAAATATGTCTGAAATAAAGGCAATCTATGGTCTTAATACAAGATCAAAAGGCGTTGATGTAAGTGAGGAAGATGTTACAACTGAAGATACTATTAAAAACAATATTGATATAGTAAGAGAGCTTGCAATAAAAACAAATTCAGTTGTAGTTGCATCAGGAGCTATAGATATTGTAAGTGATGGAAATGAAACTTACATAATTGAAAATGGATGTGAAGAGCTTTCTAAAATAACGGGAACAGGATGCATGTTAAATGTATTAATTGCTACCTGTATAAGCACTAAGGATATTATTAATGGTTCTATTCTAGGAACTGTAATAATGGGTGTTAGTGGAGAGTTTTCTAGAAATGCTAGAGGAACAGGCTCTTTTAAAATAGAATTATTAGATAATATTTCAACTATTAAAGTAGAAGAGATTTTAGAAAATATAAAGATAAGAATGGTGGGTAAAGATGAATTTTGATTGTAGTTTATATTTAGTAACCGATAGTACAGGCCTAGATGAAAGAGACTTTTTAAGAAGAGTAGAAGAAGCTTGTGCTGCTGGAGTTACATTAGTGCAGCTAAGAGAAAAAGAAAGGTATGGAAGGGAATATCTTAACTTAGCAATGAAGGTTAAAGAAATAACCGACAAATATAATATTCCTTTGATAATAGATGATAGAATAGATATAGCAATGGCTATAGATGCAGCAGGAGTTCATGTTGGTCAAAGTGATATAAATGTTAGATATGCAAGAAAGCTATTAGGAGAAAATAAGATAGTTGGAGCTACCACTAAAACTATTGAACAGGCTAAAGAAGCTGTAAGTGAGGGTGCTGATTACTTAGGAGTAGGTGCTATTTATCCAACGACTACAAAAGTTACAACAGTAATAACAGAAGTTTCAACATTAAGCAATATATGTGAAGTAGTAGATATACCTGTTGTAGCTATTGGTGGATTAAATGAGAATAATTGTGATGTCCTGATAGGAAGTAAAATTAGTGGAATAGCTGTAGTATCTGCAATTATGAAGGCTAAAGATATTAAAGAGGCTACAAAGAGATTAAAAGAAAAAGTAAATAGTATTAAGATAGGAAAGATGTATTAGAAGAGAGTTGTGTAACTAAATCAGATTTCTGTATGAATTTTCTTATAATTATTAATGTTTACTAATATTATAAAAAATTAGATTTAATATATATAATAAGAAGATAAATAAAATAATGATATAGAAATTGAGAGAGATAAAAAAATGAAAAGAAGTATGTATATAGATGCTCATAATCATTTGGATTTTTATAATGATAATATCGATAGAGCAATAAAAGATATAAATGAAAATAAAATAATTACTTTAGCTAATAGTATGGATATTAATAGTTATAATTTAAATAAAAAGTATAGTAAAAAAAGTAAATTTATTATTCCGACATTTGGAATACATCCAAATAGTGTAGGTAGTTTTAAAGGCAAACTAAAAGAATTAATTCCATATATAGAAGAAAGTAAGCTTATTGGAGAAATTGGATTAGACTTCTTATGGGTAGAAGATAGAACTTTAGATGAAAAGCAAAGGGAAATATATTATTTTATTTTAGAAGAAAGTGCTAAAAGAAATAAATACATATCTATTCATACTAAAAATGCAGAGGAAGAGGTTTATAATTCACTTAAAAAGCTTGAATATAATAAGGTAATAATACATTGGTATAGTGGACCTTTAGAGATTTTAGAAAAGTTTATAGAATTAGGATGCTATTTTACTATAAGTGTTGATATTGGATATTCAAATTTAACTGAAAAGATATTAATGAAAATTCCAATAGATAAGCTCTTAGTAGAAACAGATGGACCGACTGCATTGGAGTGGGTTAGTGGAGAATATGGATATCCAAGTGAAATAAAAAATGTTGTTAAAAAGATAGCTCATATAAAGAAAATTAGTGAAGAAGAGCTTATTAATATAATTTATGATAATTTTAATAGAATATTAAATTAATAATTATTATCATTGACAAAATATATAAAAGTCATTTAATATGAGGTGAAAGACAAATTTTATAAAAGAACTTATCTGGGGAGGCTATTAAGCCTGAGAGGAATTGAAAATTCGACCCATAATAACCTGATTTGGATAATGCCAACGTAGGAAGATAGTAAATAGATATAGAGTTATTTAAGAATTATCGAGCGTATAGTTTTCAATGAAGGGAAACTATACGTTTTTTTATTTAAGTGAGATTCAAAATTTAAATAGTATGTTTCATCTAATAATTTAGATTCTAAATGAAAGGAGTAAAGCAAATGAAAAAGAATAAAACTATATTAGATATTAGTTTGCCAATAATATTCTCAATATCACTAATTATTATTTGGGAGCTAATAATTAAGGTTTTAGAAATAGAAAAATATATAATGCCTGCACCAAGTGACATAATAAAGGCTCTTTATGAAAACTTTGGAGCAATGATGCCTCATATTATTGCAACTTTGTTTGAAAGTGTAGTTGGATTTGGGATAGCTGTATTATTAGCATTAATATTAGCAATAATTATGGATTTATTACCAATGGTGAAAAAGGCTATTTATCCAGTTTTTATAATATCTCAAACTGTTCCAGTTATAGCATTAGCGCCGCTATTTATAATATGGTTTGGTTTTGGAGCATTACCTAAAATAATTGTAGTTGTAATAGTATGTTTCTTTCCTATAGTAATAAGTATTTCCGATGGGTTAGAAGGTGTAGATAAAGATTTAATTAATCATTTTAAACTTATGGGAGCATCTAAATTAAAGAGATTTTTCCACTTAAAGCTTCCTTATGGAATAATAAATTTCTTTTCTGGACTTAGAATTGCTGCAACTTATAGTATTATGGGTGCAGTAATTGGTGAATGGCTTGGTGGAGATAAGGGACTTGGAGTATATATGACAAGAGCTCGAAGCACATATGCTTTAGATAAAATGTTTGCAGCTATAGTGGTTATCGTGCTTATGAGTATGATTATGTTTTACATAATAGGTAAAGTTGAAAAGGTATTAACACCTTGGAATAGGGAAAATAAAATAAAAAAATAATATATTATATACTAAAGAGTAGGAGAATTAAAAATGAAAAAAAAGATAATATCATTGATTGCATTAGGATTAGCATCTACTTTATTTCTTGGTGGATGTGGAGCTAAAAGTGAAAAGTCAGAGGGAAATGGATTAGAAAAAGTAAAGCTAATATTAGATTGGACGCCTAATACAAATCATACTGGATTTTATGTAGCTAAAGAACTTGGATATTATGAGGATTTAGGACTTGATGTTGAAATAATTCAACCATCAGAAGGTTCATCATTACAATTAATATCAGCAGGAAAAGGAGATTTTGCTGTAAGTTACCAAGAAGATTTAACATATGCGAAAACTTCAGATAACCCTCTTCCGGTAAAAGCTATAGCAACTATTATTCAACATAATACTTCAGGATTTGCTTCACCTAAAGAAAAGAATATTACAACAGTAAAGGATTTTGAGGGCAAAGTTTATGGCGGATACGGTGGTCCAAGTGAAAAAGCTATTTTAAAGGCTGTGATGGAAAAGAATGGTTCAGACTTTTCTAAGTTAACTACAGTAGACGTAGGAACCGAAGATTTCTTTATAGCTACTAAAAATAATATTGATTTTGAATGGACTTTTGAAGGGTGGACAAATATATCAGCAAAATTAAGAAATTTTGATATTAATTATATACCACTTAGAGAGTTAGATGAAAGATTAGATTACTATACGCCTATAATAGCATCTTCAGAAAGTGTGCTTTCAGAAAAAGGTGATATGGTATCAAAGTTTATGGAAGCAACATCAAAGGGATATGAATATGCAATTGCAAATCCAGAAGAATCAGCAAAGATTTTAGTTAAGGCAGTTCCAGAAATAGATGAACAACTGGCTATTGAAAGCCAAAAGTTTTTAGCTAATGAATATAAAGCTGATGCATCTAGATGGGGAGAAATGAAGGATAGTGTTTGGAATAACTACACTCAATTCTTATTAGAAAATGAATTGATTCAAGAAAATTTAGAAGCAAGTGAGGCTTATACTAATGAATTCTTACCAAAGTAAAATTCTATTAAATGGAATAAGTAAATCTTATGATGGTATGAAGATATTAAAAGATATTAGCTTTAATGTTAATAAAGGTGAGTTAGTAACTATTGTTGGACCTTCTGGAAGTGGCAAGAGTACTATATTTAATATTATAACTAAATTAACAGAAGTTGATGGTGGCAGCTTAAATATCAATGGGGATGTTAGTTATATGTATCAAAAGGATATGATGGTTCCATGGAAAAAGGTTATAGATAATATTGCAATACCGTTAGTTCTTAATGGGATGAAGAAAAAAGAAGCAAGAGAAATTGTTGAAAAACATATAGGTATATTTGGACTTGAAGGTTTTCAAGAAAAATATCCTAGTCAACTATCAGGGGGGATGAAGCAAAGAGCAAACTTATTGAAGACTTACTTAACGTCTAATGATATTATGCTCTTAGATGAACCATTTGGAGCGTTAGATTCTATAACCAGAGGAAAATTACAGAAGTGGTTAGTAGGATTAAAGAAGAAAACAAATTCAACTATATTGTTTATAACTCATGATATTGATGAAGCAATCCTAATATCTGATAGAATTTACGTTATATCAGAAAAACCAGCCATTATAAAAGGTGAGGTTAAAGTAGATATTTCTCGTGATAATTATGAGGAGATATCCTTAACTAAAGAATTTATTGAAATTAAAAGAAATGTTTTGAAGCTCTTAGGTAATACCTAAGAGCTTTAAATTTATAAAAAATTAAAAATAGTTCATAAAAAGAAAGTTAAGGATTTTTACTATTTATTATGTTAAAATTAAGAAATTAAACATAATAATTGGAGTTGAAATATGAATAAAGAAATAAATATATCAAAGATATCATACTATGATAAGTTTAAATGTATTGCAGATAAATGTAATTTTACATGTTGTGAAGGTTGGGATATTGCAATAGATTATGAAACTTATAGTAAGTGGAAGAATATAGAGGATAATAGCCTTTTAAATAATGTTAAAGTAAATAAATGTGGAAGAAAAAAAGAATACCTAATAAATAAAGAAACTAGCGAAAGATGTTTACTCCTTGACCATAAAGGATTATGCAATATAGTTAAAGAGAGGGGAGATGAATACTTATCTTTAACATGTCGTACATTTCCTAGAGTAGAGAATAGATTTGAAAGCATAAAAGAAATTTCATTGTCTTGTGCGTGCCCAGAAGTAGTTGAGATTATAAGTAAGATAGATAATGAAATAAAGATGGATAACAATGGGTTTGAAAGTTCATATGAAGATTTATTAGAGCTTAAGATTAGAGAAAATATAGTTAATATAATAAATAGAGATAATTTGGAGTTAGATAAAAAACTTATTTTAAGTTTTCAGATGTTATTAAACATTTTAGATAATGAGGAAATTACAGAAGATTTATTATTAAGTGAATTTGAGTATTTTGAAGATAATAAATATTTAAAAGAACTTATAGATATTTATGATGATATAGAGATAAATAAATATGAGTCTATTAAAGAGATAAACAATTTATTTTTAGATATTATAGAAAATTATAAAGAGGTTTCAGGGTTGGAAATTCTATTAAAAGATATTTCACACTATGCTGAAGAAGTAAATTTAGAGCATATTTTGTGTAAATGGGAAATTTTCAAAGATAAGTTTGAAGATTATAATATGTTAATTAAAAATTGTATAATTGCTAAAGTTTTAAGTAGTTGTATAAGTGATGATATTGAAGAATTAGCACTTTCACTTCAAATGATAATAATAGAATATTTATTAGTTAGATATGCTGTGTTTTTAAATTACTCTATAAGGGACGATAACAATATAAAGTTAGAAGATATTAAAGATTATATTGTATGTTTTTCTAGAGCTATTGGAAATAATAGCGATTCAGTTATAGAATTTATTGAAGATGGATTTGGAGATCCTATTTTAGAAATAGGATATTTATGTTTTATAAGCTTATTTTAAAAAGAGAAAGGCCTATATTATTTACTAAACACTAAGCAATAAAAATTATATTGCTTAGTGTTTTATTAATATAAGTTTAAGATTAATTCTCGCTATTTAGTAGTTTTATTACATAGTTAGGGAGAGAGAAAGCTCCTTTATGTAATTCTGTATTATAATATTTAGTTTCTAGTTCTAATTCATTCCACTTTTCGCTGTCTAAATCTTTAATAGGATCTAATACTTTTGAGGCGAAACAGAAAATCATGTGACCAGATGGGTAAGTTGGCATATGGTATTGATAAGCCTTACATATACTAAATAAATTGTTTAATTTTTTATAAGATCTTTTCATTTCATATGCATTATGAGAATAGTAAGGGCTCTCACATTGGTTTATTAATATACCCTTTTCTGTTAAGGCGTTATAACAGTCAGTATAAAACTCAGCTGTGAATAAACCTTCACCAGGCCCAATAGGATCAGTTGAATCAACTATTATTAAATCATATAAGTTCTCTTTACCTTTAACAAACTTTATTCCATCCTCAAAGTATAAGTTAACTCTAGGATCAGATAATTTATTTGATGTAAAAGGTAAATGTTCAATAGAAGCTTTAACTACAAGCTCGTCTATTTCAACCATATCTATATTTTCTATATTATTATATCTAGTAAGTTCTCTAACTGTACCACCATCACCAGCGCCTATAACAAGTACATTTTTAATTTCTGGGTTAGTAGCTAGAGCAACATGAGTTATCATTTCGTGATAAATAAATTCATCTTTTTCAGTTACCATTGTCCAATTATCAATAACTAAAACTCTCCCAAATTCATAAGTGTCTATTATGTCTATCTTTTGAAACTCACTTTGAGCAGAATAAAGATGACTTTTTACTTTCATTGAGAAATTAACGTTTTGGGTTTGATTTTCTGTATACCATAATTCCATATTCATCTTTTTATACCTCCAATTTATGGGACATTACTAATTGATCATATTGACCATCACCAAAAGTTTTAATCTTGTCCACAAGTCCTCTAGAAACTTCTGTCGATTCACTTCTATCTGCAGATAATACCCTCTCAAGATACTTAAATCCATTCCATGGATTAACACTATCACCGCATGTAAATAAATCTACTGATGCATAACCATATTCTGGCCATGTGTGAATTGTCAGATGTGATTCTTGTATAATTACAGCACCACTTACTCCCCATGGATTAAACTTATGAAAGCAGCTAGCTACTATTGTTGCATTAGCTTCTCTTGCGGCTTGATTCATAAACCTTTCAATAGCTTCATGATCCTTTAATAATTCCTTATCACAGTTATAATACTCCACTAAAATGTGTCTTCCTAATTGTTCAATATTCATAATAAACCTCCAATAATTTTAAATTACATCCATCCAACAGATAAATATTTTCTTAGTAAAAATGCAATATTCATAAAACCTCCTATTAAAAATTTGGGAAAAGTTTAGTAAAAGTAAACTTAAGGTTAACTATTACTAATATAATAGATATTTTAGTAAATTACGAATTATTTGTCAATATTTATGATTAATATTTGTATGAAAAATTATAGTTAAAATGTAAATGGATAGGTATAAGGATATATTTTGTGATATCATATTTTATATAATAATTTAAATATAGAGTTTTTTTTAGGATAAAATTTACTGCAAAATATCTTTAGGACTTCTAATATTTATAAAAGGAGGTTTGGATAAATGTATGTCACAAACAACTAAGAGAGCTTTTGAAGCTTCAATAAAAAAATTAATGGAACAAAAGCCGTTAGATAAGATAAAGGTCACAGATATTACTGAAGATTGTGAAGTAAATAGACAAACATTTTATTATCACTTTAAGGATATATATGATTTGTTGGAGTGGGTTTATACTAATGATGCAACAAGAGCTATAGGGGATAAAAAAACTTATGATACATGGCAAGAAGGGCTGTATGAAATATTTAAGTATATCTTAGACAACAAATCTTTTGTTCTTAATACATACAACTCTCTAAGTAGAGAATACTTAGAACGTTATTTATATAATGAAACTTATTTACTTTTAATTGGAGTAGTAGAAGAAAAAGCTAAAGGTATGTCGGTTAAAGATAAGGATAAGTCTTTTATTGCAGATTTTTATAAATATGGATTTGTAGGACTTGTACTTGAGTGGGTTAGAAAAGGAATGAAGGAAGAACCAGCTGAAATAATTGAAAGATTAAATATGTTGATTTCAGGTAATATTGAAAAAGCTTTAGAAAGTTATAGAAGAGATAGATAGAAATAAAACTCTATTAGATTTTACTAGCATATATTTAAGATGCAAAGTTTAGTCTAATAGAGTTTTTAATTTTAGACAAATAATGGAGTTTGTCTAAAATTTATACACTTTTAAGGGTATGTTTAAAGCTTTGACATAGTACTGATTTTGTCTATAGAAGAAGTTCTCTCAGAGTAATAGTATAAGTATATAAATTTAATGATTATATGAGGGAGGATTTTTTATGTATTATAGTAATGGAAATTATGAAGCATTTGCTCGTCCAGAAAAACCAGCAGATGTAGATAGAAAGTCAGCATATCTTGTAGGAGCAGGTTTAGCATCTTTATCAGCTGCATGTTTCTTAGTTCGTGATGGACAAATGAAAGGAGAACATATTCACATTTTAGAAGAGCTAAATCTACCAGGTGGAGCTTGTGATGGAATTAATGATGCTCAAAGAGGGTTTATTATCCGTGGTGGGCGTGAAATGGAAAATCATTTTGAATGTTTATGGGATTTATTTAGATCAATTCCTTCAATAGAAACCGAAGGAGTATCTGTATTAGATGAATATTATTGGCTTAATAAAAAAGATCCAAACTACTCTTTAATGAGAGCTACAGTAAATAGGGGAGAAGATGCTCATACTGATGGTAAATTTGGATTATCAGATAAAGCATCTATGGAAATTGTTCAATTATTTTTAACTAGAGATGAAGATTTATATGATAAGAAGATTGAAGATGTTTTTACAGAAGATTTCTTTAGCTCAAACTTCTGGTTATATTGGAGAACAATGTTTGCTTTTGAAGAATGGCATAGTGCATTAGAAATGAAGTTATATATTCAAAGGTTTATTCATCATATCGGTGGACTTCCAGACTTTTCAGCACTAAAGTTTACTAAATATAATCAATATGAATCTCTAATATTACCAATGGTCAAATATCTAGAAGCTCATGGAGTTGATTTCCAATATAATACTCAAGTTACTAATGTAATATTTGAAAAATATGGAGATAGAAAGATTGCAAAACAAATTATTTGTATTCATAACGGTAAAGAAGAAGTTATTGATTTAGTTGAAGATGATTTAGTATTCGTTACAAATGGTAGTTGTACTGAAAATTCTAGTTATGGAGATCAAGATCATCCAGCAGAATTAAATACTGAAGAAGGTGGTTGCTGGAAGCTATGGAGAAACATTGCAGCTCAAGATTCTTCATTTGGTAATCCAGATAAGTTCTGTACTAATATTCAAGCCACTAATTGGGAATCAGCCACAGTAACTACTTTAGATAATAGAATACCTCCATATATTCAAAAGGTATGCAAGCGTGATCCATTTAGTGGAAAAGTTGTTACAGGAGGTATAATAACTGTTAAGGATTCTTCATGGTTAATGAGTTATACTTTAAATCGTCAACCTCATTTTAAAGAGCAACCAGATGATCAACTTGTTGTATGGGTTTATGGATTATTTACTGATAGACCAGGAGATTTTATAAAGAAACCGATGAAAGAATGTACAGGATATGAAATTACACAAGAATGGTTATACCATTTAGGTGTTCCAGTAGAAGAAATACCAGATATGGCTAAGAATTCGGCTAGATGTATACCTTGTATGATGCCTTATATTACTGCATTCTTTATGCCAAGAACAGCAGGGGATAGACCAAAGGTTGTGCCAGATGGATGTGTTAACTTTGCATTCTTAGGTCAATTTGCAGATACAGTTCGTGATACAGTATTTACAACAGAGTACTCAGTAAGAACAGCTATGGAATCGGTATATACTCTTTTAAATATTGATAGAGGAGTGCCTGAAGTATTTGGTTCTTGCTATGATATAAGAGTTTTATTAGATTCAACTTCTAAGATGATGGATGGTAAGAAATTAACAGATATTAAGTTGCCCCTAAAAGCTAAATTAGTAGAAAAGAAAATAGCTAAAGAAATTGAGGGAAATATAATTGAAGAATTATTAAGAAGATATAATTTAATATAGACTTAATATATAATGTAATAAAATGCCTCCTGTATACATGACAGGGGGCATTTCAGCGTAAATTATATACTATTATCTTAATTTTAGATGTTAGATGTTTGTTTATATTTAAGTGGTGATATACCTACATGCTTTTTAAATAGTTTACTAAAGTAATAGTAGTCTTTATAACCTACTTTTTCAGCTACTTCTGCAAGTTTTCTATCATCATTTTTAAGTAGGGATTTAGCTTCAGAAATACGTCTTTTTGTTATATATTCAACTAAGCTCTCACCTGTGATTTTTTTAAAGGTAGAGCTCAAATGGCAGCTATTAATATAAAAATGAGATGATAAATAATCTAAATTCATATCATCGGAATAGTAATTCTGATCTATATAATCTTTAACTTTTAGTATTGTTTTTGAGGAAACAGAATTTTTAGTGTTTTTAACCTTAGATTGTTCTTTTGTTAAGCGTTCATAATAAGTACAACAATACATCTTAATAGAAGTTATATCTTTGCTTGTATATAATAAATTGTTTGTAAGATGATCAAGATTTATTAAAGATAAATATTCACCGTTACCTCCTAAAAATACCTCTTCTATTGATGATAAGAAAGAATTAACCAGTATTTTTAGGGCATGTACATCTTTGGCTACGTTTATCTCATTTAAATAAAATTCAAACTTATTTATTAAGCTATTTTCGCTGTTAGAGCGTGCTAATAGTTCGAAGTCAAGCTTAAGATTTTCGGGTAGTGAGTAAGTTTTATATTTAATATCCCTAAAAGTGAATATTGAAAACTCATTGTAAAAAATCTTAGAAGGAAATAGAGTAATACATTCAAAGAAGGAACCCTTAATTTTTTTAATATCTTTACAGTTTTTATTAAAATAGCAATAGGATAATATTCTCTTTTCAACTAGAGAGTTAAACAACTCCTTCATTGAATCAGAATATATTGAGTTAATAACTATTATTTTGCTCCTTTTAGAAATACCATAAATAACGTCATAGGGTTTAAAGTTGTTATTTAAAAAGTTATACAAATCAGTTATATAAGATTCCTTTGACAATTCTACTGATACAAGAATAAAATTATCACTCTTAATATTAAGGGGAGAACTAGCTATATCTACGTCATTATAAAGAGAATCTATTATATATTGATATTTTGATTTTTCATCTAATTCTTTTAAAGCTACTAAGTTTTGGTCAGATTTTTTTATTAAAGAAATACATTTATCTATAGCAGTATAAAGGTCAGACTTTTTTACAGGCTTAAGCAGATATTCTACTATATTATATTTAATAGCCTGTCTAGCATATTCAAATCTCTCAAAACCTGTAAGAAATATTACATTAGTTTGATAAGATTCAGCTCTTAGATTTTGCAGGAGTTCAATACCTGTTAATTTAGGCATTTGTATATCGATTATTGCTATATCAATAGGGTTATTTCTAATGATTTCCAAGGCTTCTAAGCCATCTGAAGCTTCAAAAGTCTTATCAAATGTAAAATTACTATCTCTTAAATACTTTAAAAGTTTTGCTCTAATAAGATATTCATCATCAACTAAAAGTATATTCATCGCTGTATAACTCCTTTCTTATTGCAGGGATTACTATCGTGATAGTAGTTCCAAAATTCTTTTTACTTTTAATTTTAAAAATGCAATTATTATGATAAAACAAATTTAAACGTTCTATAGTATTTTTTACGGCAAATCCACCTTTTGCTGAAGAGGATATATTACCGTTAATTACTTTTTTTAATTCAGCTTCTGTCATTCCTACACCAGTATCTTCTATAGTTATTTTTAATTCATCATTAAGAGATTCAATAGAAACTATTACTTTGCCTTTATCATCATTATTTTTTAAACCATGGTAGATAGCATTTTCTACTAATGGTTGAATTAAAAGTTTTGGACAAGAAAATTGTTCCAAATTGGAATCACAGATAATATCATAATCAAAAATGTCATAATATCTAAGCTTCATAATCTTTAAGTAACTTTCTGTTAAGGAAAGCTCGTCCTTGATTGAAATAATATTATTTCCTTTGCTTAAGGCACCTCTATAAAAGGTTGAAAGATTTGAAATCATATCTACAGCCTCGTCATTCATTTCAAGTTCAACTAGAGCAGAAATATTTTCAAGTGAGTTATATAAAAAGTGAGGCTTTATTTGTAACTGAATTAGTTCAAACTCAAACTCTTTCTTTTTATTTTGTTCAACAGTTATTTTATTAAGTAAATTTTTAATATATATAATAAGATGATTAAATTTTCTTGAAAGCAAACCTATCTCATCATCAGATAAAATTTCTATTTCTGTTGACCAATTACCTTTTTCTACTTGGTTTATAGCAAAAGATAAATTATTTATTGGCTTTATAATAGATTTTGCAATGGTTTTAGAAAGAGCATAAGAACATAATAAACCTATGAGTGTTAAAAGTATTAATGATATAATAAGTAATTCTTTATTTTTAATTAAATCCTTTAAGTATATATCAGCAACTATGTTCCAATCTAATTTGCTATGATATAGCATAAGTGTTAATTTATCTTTTTTTCTATTATTTATTATCTTTATAGAATCTCTTGAATCAGCAAATTCTAAGTTTTTTCTAAGATTGAAAATATTATCAGAAATTTCATTTTGATTAGATGAGGAAACTATAAAACCTTCATCATTAATCAAAAAGAAATCAGAGAATTTACTATATTTATCATTGGTATAGTTTGTAGATAGAGTAGATTCGTCAACAAAGATTTCTAAAGATCCAATTAGTTTTCCTGTATTCATATTAAAAATTTGTTTTATTGTATAAAGATAATACTTTCCAGTTGTATCAGAAATAGCACCATACCATTTGTTAAACTCCATATCATAATTTACAAAACTAATAAGTTTATTATTTGTTTTAAATGCAAAGTTATCAATAGAGTGTAATATAACTCCGGATATAACAGAATTTTTGTACATACTGTTATCTATAGCTCTTTGAACATTTAATATATCTGCTTCACTAGGATAGATATTATTTATACTACAATTAGTTAGTATATTTTGAACTTCTGAATCAATAATAATTCCTGTGGCACTCGATTCAGCAGAATTTAAAACTATGTTAGTTTGATTACCTATTATCTCAAGTGTATCTAATTCTCTAGATATAGAATTACTCTTTATAGTGTTATATGAAATAAAATATGCTATAAAAATCAGAAGTAATATGATTGATAAAGTTACACAAAATGAGAAATAGAATACTTTATCTTTGATTGATTTAAATTTAAAAAAGTTAATTTCCATAAAGCAAGCTCCAAATAAATTCTAAAAATAGTACAATGTACATCAAAAATAATACATTTAATCCCATTAATGTAAATGTTAACATAGAATCATAGAAAATGAAAGGTAGGGAGAGGTTTTATGAGAAAAAAAATTATTGGCTTAGTTTTAGCTGCGATTACTATGACTTCATTAGTTGGATGTGGAAATAAAGGTTCCAACATGAGTAGTGAAGGAGGCGATATTGTAACTATAAAGGTGCTATCAAGATATAGTAGTGACCAAGGACCAGATGACATTGTTTTTAATAGTAGAATAGAGAGCTTCATGGATGAAAATCCTAATATTAAAGTTGAACATGAAGCTATTGGTGATGAAGCAACATATAACAATATGTTTAAAACATCTATAGCAACAGGGGATGCTCCAGATATCTTTGTTAATTACGGGGGAACTCAGTTCCAAGATTATGTTGAAAGTGGATTATTCTATGATTTAAGCAAAGTGGCTGCTGAGGATAAGGAATGGGCTGATAAGTATATTCCAACAATGTTAGATGCATGGAAATATGAAGATATAGAAGGGTTCTATGGAGTTCCAGTAGCATGTTTTGCTACAGGAGTTTATTATAACAAAGATTTATTTGCACAAAATGGTTTAGAAGTACCTAAGACTATAGAAGAATTTGAAAAAGTATGTGATGCATTTATGTCAAAAGGAATTACACCATTTGCTTTAGGTGACAAAGACAACTTTAGAGGTGCACATCTTTTAGCAAATTTAATATTAAAAAGAGAAAATTTTGATTATACAAAGTCTGTTATTGATGGAGAAACTAAGTGGAATGATACAGCTATGAAGGAAGTATTTGAAGTAATGTCTAGCTGGCAAAAGAAAGGTTACTTAGGAGATAATATTACAACATTAGATGCAACAGGTGAACAAGCTTTATTCTTAAACGGGGAGACTCCAATGCATATAAATGGATCATGGTTTATGACACAAATTAGTGAAGCTGAAAATCCAGAGAGATTTGGATTTATACCATTCCCTTATTTTGAAAAGTATCCAGAATACAAAAACAACTGGCATTCAGGAACTTCAGAAGGAATAAGTATATCTGCTAATAATGGTGAAGAAAGATTAGAAGCATCAATTAAATTATTAAAATATTTAACAGATGCGGATGCATACAATGAATCACAAAAAATTGCTAAAGGTGGAATTTTCCCTGTTACTACAATGGAAGAAATTGATGATATTACACCAATAGCTAAAGAATTTAATGAGGTTTTTGTTGATGTTCAAGATACTAAATTAGAGCCAGGAGATTATGCTAAAAATCCACAATTAAGAGAAGAAATAAGAGATGCTATACAAGGTATGTTTGCTGGAACTAGCGTAGATGATACTTTAGCTAGAATACAAAAAGTAACAGATATGCAGTAAGTTTGGAGACAAGCTTTTAATAGGAGGGTCGTGGAAAATACGACCCGCTTTATCTAGTATTAAGGGAACTAGGGAGGTTGAAAAATGAGAAGGGTCGTAACAGAAAATCAGCAATCAATAGAAGAAAATTTAGAAAAAATTAATATAAAAAGTAAAAAGAATAATAATCTTAAGAAATCTAAGCTAAAGAAAATTCTAAAAAATAATACTGTTTTTATAGCGTTTTTACTTCCAGCAATTTTTATATATACATTTTTTTATATTGCGCCTGTATTTAAGTCATTTTATTTATCATTTGTAAAGTGGAATGGAATTCCAGCTATTTCTAAGGAGTTTGTGGGTTTACAAAATTTTATTAATATATTTAAAGATCCAGCATTTTATAATGCTTTAAAAAATGTAGCAGTTTTTATAGGAGTAAGTTTTCTTATAATTATGCCATTTGCATACTTATTAGCTTTAATGGTTAGCAGTAAATACATTAAAGGAAAGAGATTTTTTAAAACAGTTTATTTCCTACCATCAATATTACCAAGTGCTGCAACAGGGTTAATGTGGACATTAATTTTATATAAATCAGGTGGAGCATTAAATACATTGTTAATGAAAATAGGTCTAGGAATGGCGCAACAAGACTGGTTAGGCAACCCTAAGATTGCAATATTTACTGTTGCATTGGTAAATGCATGGGTATTTATAGGATATAATATGATTATTTTTATAGCAGGATTAACTAATATATCAGATGACTTAATAGAAGCTGCTAAAATAGATGGGGCTGATGGATTTAAAGAGCAAATACACATAGTTTTACCTTTAATGAAAGAAAGTTTTAAAATATTCTCAGTATTGTCTATAGTAGGATCATTCAAGGTTTTTGACATAATTTACGTTATGACTGGTGGAGGGCCAGGGGGAGCTACAGATGTTCCAGTAACATTATTGTATGACCAGGCGTTTAAATATAACAACTTTGGATATGGTAGTTCAATAGGTATGTTAATATTAATAGCATCAATAATATGTACGTTAATATTAAATAGAGTATTTAAAGAGAAAGAATATGCGTAAAGGGGGGAACAGAATATGCTAAATAATAAAGAAAATAAAATAATAAAGTATCTTATGTACGTATGTGCGATAATATGGGCTATTTTAAGTATTGCACCATTGATTTTTACATTAATATCATCATTTAAAAGCACTAACGAAATATATGGTAATGCATTTTCACTTCCTAATAGTATAGATTTTACTAACTATCAAACTGCAATGGAGAAGGCGAATATTTCAACTGCCATATTTAATTCATTTTTCTTATCTATATCAACAACTGTTTTAGTAGTATTACTTTCAACATTAGTTGCTTATGTAATAACAAGAACAGGATTTAAACTTAGAAATTTAGTTTTGACATATTTCGTAATAGGGTTAACAATTCCAATGCATACAACAATAATTCCAATAGCAGATATTATAAATAGATATGGATTTAAGAACAAACTTATACCACTTATATTCCTTTATGCAACGTTCCAATTACCGTTTGCGGTAATAATGATGACTGGGTACATGAAGGGCATAAGCAAAGAAATTGATGAAGCCGCTACAATTGATGGTTGTGGAAGATTAAGATTGTTATTTAGAATATTATTACCACTTAGTAAGCCAGCAGCAGCTACAGTATCAATATTTACATTCTTAGGTGTATATAATGAGTTTATATTTGCTCTTATGTTCTTAACTGATAAGTCAAAATATAATATCTCAGTAGCACTTATGAGCTTAAATGGAAGATATTCATCAGATAAAGGTGCAATATTCGCAGCTATAAGTATGTTTATAATACCAATTATTGTGATTTATGTTCTGTGTCAAAAGCATGTTGAAAAAGGTATTACAGCAGGAGCTGTTAAAGGATAAATTATTATAAAATTAAGGTTAGAGGAGAATTATTATGGGATATAAGACAAGAAGTAGGCAAATACATTTAGATTTTCATACAAGTCCATTAATAGAAGGTATAGGTAAAGATTTTAATAAAGAAGAATTTGGAGAAATATTAGAAAAAGCTAGGGTTAATTCTATAACTTGCTTTGCTAGATGTCATCATGGATATTTATATTATGATTCAAAGATTAATAAGGAAAGAATTCATCCGCATCTTGCTAATAAGAATTTGTTAAAAGAACAAATAGAAGCATGTCATGAAAGAGGAATTAAAGCACCAATATACTTACCAGTTCAGTGGGACAAGTTCACTTATGATGAGCATCCAGAATGGGTTTCTAAAGATATAGATGGTAGCATAATAAAAGGTGAGGGTGGAAAACCAGGGTTTTATGAGTTTTTATGTGTAAATAATGAATATAGAACATTTTTAAAGAATCATGTAAGAGAAATATTAGAAATGTTCCCAGAGTGTGACGGATTATTTTTTGATATAGTTATGGTAGTTCCTTGCGCTTGTGAAAATTGTAAAAAGAGTATGGAAGAACAGGGAATTGACTACACAATAAGAGGAGAAAGATTAAAGTTCTCTGAAAAGATGCTTAATGAATTTAAGAAAGAAATGACTGAATTTATTAATGAAATAAATCCAAGTGTAACTATATTCTATAATGGTTCACATATAAGTCCACAACTTAAAGGTGGAATAGATAATTATAGTCATATTGAAATTGAGTCATTGCCAAGTGGAGGATGGGGATACATGCATTTCCCTACAACTGTTAGATATGCTAGAAATTTAGGGAAGGATTGCTTGGGTATGACAGGAAAGTTCCACACTTATTGGGGAGATTTCCACTCATTTAAGAATTTAGCTGCACTTCAATATGAATGCTTCCATATGCTAGCACAAAATACAAAATGCTCTATTGGAGATCAATTAGATCCTAATGGAAAGATATCTAAGGAAGTCTATGATTTAATTGGTAAAGTTTATAGTGAAGTTGAAAAGAAAGAACCTTGGTGTGAAGATGCAAAGGCAGTTTGTGAGATAGCAGTATTTACCCCAGAAGAATTTATAGACTATAATTCAAAAAGTCCATTTGGGTTAAAACCTTCAATAACTGGAGTAACTAGAATGTTACAAGAAGCGTCACTTCAATTTGATATTATTGATAGTTCTATGGAGTTTAGTAAATATAAATTGTTAGTATTACCAGAAGAAAGGGTAATAGTAAATGATGATTTCAAGAATAAAATAGAGAAATTTATCAAAGATGGTGGTAAAATAATAGCTGTATATGAAGGTGGACTAAATGAAGAGAAAACTAGATTTAATATACCATCTTTAAAAGTAAAATATGAAGGTAAAGGAGAATTTACTCCAACATTTGTAGTACCAGAAGGAAAAATATCTAAAGATTTATATAATACAGAATATGTTATGTATGAGGATTCATCGAAGGTTTCTGTAGAAGAAGGTGGAGAGGTACTATGTAACTCAATAGAGCCTTATTTCAATAGAACACCAGAACATTTTTGCTCTCATCAACATGCACCAAGCTCAGGGAAAATATATGGACCAGCTATTATAAAGGGGGATAATTCAATATACTTTGCTCATAAGATATTCTCTCAATACCATAACTATGGATCTGTTTGGTGTAAGAAGTTATTTATTAATGCTATAGATACATTATTAGAAAATAGATTAGTTAATCATAATGGACCTAGCACTATAATAAGCACTTTAAATGAGCAGGAAAATGAAAATAGATATGTACTTCACCTACTTCATTATATTCCAGAAAGAAGATGTCAAAGGATAGATGTAATCGAAGATGTAATACCTCTATATAACTTAGAAATGAAGTTGAATTTAGACAAATTACCTAAGAGTGTTACATTAGTTCCACAAAATGAAGAGGTTAAGTTTAGTGTTATAGATGGAACTTTAGAGTTTACAGTAGATAAGATAAATGGTCATCAGATGGTGGAGATAAACTATTAAAGGGAAGTAAGAGTTATGAAAAAAGTAATTTCAATCGATATAGGCGGGACTTTTATAAAATATGGACTTGTAAATGAAGCTGGGACAGTTCTATGTAAAGATAAGAGAGCGACAGTAAAAAGTGGAGCAGAAGACTTTGTTAATGAACTATGTGAAATAGTAAATTTATATAATGATCATAGTGATGTTTTAGGAGTATCAATTAGTATGCCAGGCTTTATTAATAATAGAGCTGGAATACCTATAGCATGTAGTCATTTAAGATTTATAGAAAATTATAAGCTACAGGATGAATTAGCTTCTAGAACTAACTTAGAAGTTAGAGTTGAGAATGATGCTAATTGTGTTGCTTTAGCAGAAAAGTTCAGCGGAAATGCTACAGAATGTGAAGATTTTATATGTGTAACTATAGGAACTGGAATAGGTGGAGGGATTTACTTAAATAATAAGCTTATAAGAGGTAAGCAATTCAAAGGTGGAGAGTTCTGTTATATGATGACTAAAGATAAGGAAGGTTATCAAATACTTAGCCAAAATTCTTCAATAACAGCTCTTATAGATATGTATAAAGAATATAAAAAGCTTGATAAAACTGTTGAAGTTTTAGGCGATGAAATTTTCAAAGAAGCTGAAACTAATGAAAATGTAGAAAATATTATTCATGAATGGTATGGAAATATAGCTAGAATGATATTTAATCTTTCATCAATATTAAATCCAGAAAAGATTTTAATCGGTGGAGGAGTTAGTGCTAGGGAAGATTTAATTTATCAGCTTGAAATAGCATTAAAGGAAATTCCGTGGTGGCACTTTGTAGAGTGTAAATTAGAGAAATGTAAGCATGAAAATGATGCTGGTCTAATAGGAGCAGCATATAATTTCATAAATCCTTAATACTCAAAATAAAGATAGAGAGATATATAATTCTCTCTATCTTTATTTTATTTCTAGGAAAAAATAAGGATACTTTCATTTTATGAAAATAATAGAGAATGATATATAATAAAATTAATATTAGTAAGACTAATTACATAAAGGTTATTATGTAATTATATTATTAAGTTAGATAAAAGATGTTTAGATAAAAGGAGTATAGAATGAATCAGAAGGAAAGAATGTTAGCTGGATTGCCATACAAGGCATGGTTAGATGGATTAAGAGAAGAGAGAATGGAAAATAAGTTAAAGATACATGAATATAATTTAACTCGTCCAGATGATAAGAAAAAGATGAAAGAAATGATAAAAAATATACTTGGAAAGACAGGAGAAGATGTTTGTGTAGAACAACCTTTCCGTTGTGATTATGGTAAAAATATAGAGGTAGGGAATAATTTCTTTGCTAATTATAATTGTGTAATATTAGATGTTGCAAAGGTAACAATTGGGAAAAATGTTATGTTTGCTCCTAATGTATCAATTTATACGGCAGGACATCCAATACATCCTGAATCAAGAAATTCAGGATATGAATATGGAATTCCTGTTACTATTGGTGATAATGTATGGGTAGGAGGCAGCGTTGTAATAAATCCAGGAGTTAAGATTGGTAATAATGTTGTAATTGGATCTGGAAGTGTTGTCACAAAGGACATACCTGACAATGTTATAGCTGTAGGAAATCCATGTAGAGTAATAAGAGAAATAACGGAAGAAGATAGAAAGTATTATTATAGAAATAACGAATTTGATGTTGATGATTATTAAATAGTAAGACCAGAGAGTTTTTAGAAAACTTTCTGGTCTTTAATTTTAGTGGAATTAATTAATACAATCAAATATATTGACTATCAAAATATTTTTCTTTAAAATAATAGCAGATGGTATGTAAAAATACATACATTTTAGGAGGACTTATATGAGTAAGAAAAAAAAGATAGTGATATCAATTATTGCATTAATAATAGTACTAATAGTGGGGGCACTAGGTTTTGTAGGTAATTATTTCTTTGAATATGCTCTACTTAGACAAGAAGGAATAGTAACTGCAGCAAACGTAGATCCAAATGCACCTGAATCAGTAGAAACTATGGCTGAAGTAGCTAATAAAGAAAAATCTAGAGAAGAAGTGGACAAGTGGTTGGATGATGTAAAAACTGAAGAAGCAACTATAGAATCAGAAGATGGTTTAAAGCTTTGGGGAAAGATTTATTTTCAAGAAAAAAGGACTGATAAGTGGGTAATAATAGCTCATGGATATACTTCAAGTCATGAAGATATTCAGCCAATAGCTTTAAATTTCTATAATCAGGGATATAATGTTTTAACTCCAGATATGAGAGCTCATGGAAATAGTGAAGGTAAGTTTATAGGTATGGGATGGTTAGATAGAAAAGATATGTTAAAATGGATAGATTACGTAGTAGAGCGTGATACTAACTCTCAAGTGGTATTATACGGTGAGTCTATGGGTGGAGCTACAGTTATGATGGTATCAGGCGAAGAGCTACCAACTAACGTTAAAGCTATTGTAGAAGATTGTGGATATACGTCTGTTTGGGAGATGTTTGAAGCACAATTATATGAAAGATTTGAACTTCCATCATTCCCAATATTAAATGCGGCTAAGGCTGTTACACAAATAAGAGCTAAATATGATATTAGTGAAGCTTCAGCTTTAGAACAAGTTAAAAAGTCAGTTACTCCAATGTTATTTACGCATGGAGGAAATGATACATATGTACCAACTGAAATGATTTATAGATTATATGAAGCAGCTACTTGTGAAAAGGACATGCTAGTAATCGATGGAGCAGGTCATGGTGCAGCACCGGATGTTGATCCAGAAACTTATTACGAGAAAGTATTTAGTTTCTTAAGTAAATATGTTAAATAATTATATGTATAATAAATAGTTTAAGATATAAGGACTTGTCTGAAAATGACAAGTCCTTAATCGTATATTAAAGAAATACCGTTCATTGATAAAAATTATACTGTGCTATTTATAGATAAATAAAAATAATTAATAATGTGTAAAATTTAATATCAAGAATTAAATTAAAGTTTAAATTTGATATAATAATTCTAATAAACTAATCTTACAGTTTTAGAGGTGTGAAATGAGAGAAAATTTTAGATTTAAAGATAGTGATGGTGTAGAATTAAATGTGTATAAGTGGATTCCAAGTGGGGAGATTAAAGGGATAGTACAAATTTCACATGGAATGACGGAGAATGTTTTAAGATATGATGAATTTGCAAACCATTTAAATAACGAAGGGTTTATTGTGTATGGGCATGATCATAGGGGGCATGGGTTAACTGCAAAAACTAAAGACGAACGTGGATATATAGCCGATAATGAAGGGTTTGATTGGTTAGTTAGGGATTTATATGAGATAATTAATGCTGTTAAAGAAGAGAACAAGGGATTACCTATTTATTTATTTGGACATAGTATGGGGTCTTTTATTAGCCAAAGATTTATAGAGTTGCATGGAAATGAAATAGATGGTGTAATTCTTTCAGGAAGCAATGGTGAACCAACTAAATTAGCACCACTAGGAATAGTACTATCAAATATAGAAATAAAGTTATTTGGAAGAAAGCATACAAGTAAAGTGATGGACAAGTTATCTTTTGGTGATTTTAATAGAAAGTTTAAACCTAATAGAACTCCATATGACTGGTTATGCAGTGTAGAAGAAGAGGTTGATAAATATATTGATAATGAATATTGTGGTTTTGTATGCTCAGCATCATTTTATTATGATCTTTTAAGAGGATTAAAAGCAATTCATAAGGAGGAAAACTTTAATTCCATACCTAAAGATTTACCAATATACATTTTAGCTGGAGATATGGACCCTGTAGGATTCTTTGGTAAGGGGATAGTAAATTTATATAATAAGCTAAAATCAACTGGAATTAAAGATGTTAACTATAAGCTTTATAAAGATAAAAGACATGAGATATTAAATGAAGATAATAAAGTTGAAGTAATGAATGATGTATCAAATTGGTTATTTGATAAGATAGGTAGTTACAAAAATAATTATGAATCTGTTAGATAAATTTATATTTTAGATATTAAAGCACTATTCCTACGAGAATAGATGCTTTTTTTCTTTGCAGTTAAATTCTATGTAAATGTAAAATAGGACTCTTGATTCCTTTGATGATATTCCTAAATTTGATGAGGACAATAATAATCAAAAAGTCCCATAATTAACAATTAAAATTGTAAACGTTAAAAACTATAATAGTTTATAAGGTGGATATAAAAGTTATTAGAGGGGGAAGGGATAATGAGATACGGATACTTTGATAATGAGAATAGGGAATATGTAATAGATAAGTTAGATATACCAACTTCATGGACAAACTATCTTGGAGTACGTGATATGTGTACGGTTATTAATCATACAGCAGGAGGATATACTTTTTATAAATCTCCTGAATATCACAGAGTAACAAGATTTAGACCAAATGCAGTTCCTATGGATAGACCGGGACATTATGTTTATATAAGAGATGATGAAGATGGGGATTATTGGAGTGCTTCTTGGCAACCAGTAGGTAAATCTTTTGATGAAGCAAAATATAAATGCCGTCATGGTATGTCTTATACAGTTTATGAGTGTGACTATAAAGGAATTCATGCTGAGCAAAAACTAAGTATTCCTATAGATGATCCAGTAGAATTATGGGATGTAAAGATTAAGAATAACTCAGATAAAGAAAGAAATCTTAGCGTATTTTCTTACCTAGAATTTTCATTCCATCATATAGAAATGGATAATAAAAACTTCCAAATGAGTATGTATGCATCAGGTTCATCATATGAAGATGGAATCATAGAAAATGACTTATTTTATGAAGAGTTTGGGTATCAATACTTTACAGCTAATTTTGAAGCAGATAGCTTTGATTGCTTAAGAGATAAATTTATCGGTTCATACAGAACAGAGGATAATCCTATAGCAGTTGAAAAAGGAGTATGTAGTGGAAGTTTCGAAAAGGGGAACAATCACTGTGGAGCTCTTCATAAGAGGATTACTTTAGCCCCAGGAGAAGAGATTAGAATAGTATTTATGCTTGGAGAAGGAAAAAGAGAAGTTGGAAAAGGAATTCGTGAGAAGTATAGTAAATTAGAAAATGTTGATAAAGCATACCAAGCTTTAAGTGATTTTTGGAGTGAAAAGTTTGAAGCACTTCAAATAGATACCCCTAATGAAGGTATGAATACTTTGATAAATACATGGACTCTATATCAAGCTGAAATTAATGTTATGTTTTCAAGATTTGCTTCATTTATTGAAGTAGGTGGAAGAACAGGCCTTGGATATAGAGATACTTCGCAAGATGCTATGACAGTACCGCATTCAAATCCAGAAAAGTGTAAACAAAGAATTGTAGAGCTTTTAAGAGGTCTTGTATCAAAAGGATATGGATTACATTTATTCCAACCGGAATGGTTTGATCCAGACACAGATGTAAAACCATTTAAGTCACCAACAGTAGTACCTACACCAAAGGTTTCAGATATGATACATGGTTTAGAGGATACTTGTTCAGATGATGCATTATGGCTTATACCAACAATCGTTGAGTATATAAAGGAAACAGGAGAAGTAGAATTTTTAGATGAGGAATTAACATATGCTGATGGAGGCAAGGGGACTGTTTATGAGCATATGGCAAAGATATTAGACTTTTCAGCAGAGCAAGTAGGAGCAACAGGGGTTTGTAAGGGACTGCGTGCAGATTGGAATGACTGTTTAAACTTAGGTGGTGGAGAAAGTGCATTAGTATCTTTCTTACATTACCATGCAATAAATAATTTTTTAGAGATAGCAATACTTAAAGATAGAAGAGAAGACATAGAGAAATATGAAGCTATGTTACAAAAGGTAAAGAATGTTTGTGATGAAGTGCTTTGGGACCAAGAATGGTATATTCGAGGTATAACTAAAAATGGTTCTAAGATTGGAACTATGGAAGATGAAGAAGGCAAAATTCACCTAGAATCAAACTCATGGGCAGTTTTATCTGGAGCAGCACCTAAAGATAAAGGAATTAAGGCTATGGATTCAGTATATAAATACTTATTTACCCCTTATGGAATTATGTTAAATTCACCAGCATATACAAAGCCAAATGAAGATATAGGATTTGTAACTAGGGTATATCCAGGACTTAAGGAAAATGCATCAATATTTAGTCATCCAAACCCTTGGGCATGGGCAGCAGAATGTAAATTAGGACGTGGTGATAGAGCTATGGAATTTTACAATGCCCTTTGCCCATATTATCAAAATGATATGATAGAAATAAGAGAGGCTGAGCCATATTCATACTGTCAATTTATTATGGGAAAAGCTCATACAGCTTTCGGAAGAGCTAGACATCCATTTATGACAGGTACTGGAGGATGGGCATATTTTTCAGCTACTAGATATATGTTAGGAATTAGACCTCAATTTGATGAGTTAATTATTGATCCTTGTATTCCAGGAGAATGGAATGGATTTAAAGCTCAAAGAAAGTGGAGGGGAGCAACTTATAAAATAGAAGTAGAAAATCCAAGTCATGTTATGAAAGGCATTAAAGAGATATCCGTAGATGGAATAAAAGTAGATAAAATTAATATAGGAGAAGATGGAAGAACCTATAATGTAAAAGTAGTAATGGGATAATGAGGAGGATGGTTTTATGATAAAGTTTGGCACTGGCGGTTGGAGAGCTATAATTGGAGATGACTTTACTAGAGAAAATATTCAAAAACTATCTAAAGCATTGGCCATGAAGATGAAGGATGAAGGAGAAATTTCCAAGGGAATATGTATAGGGTATGACAGGAGATTTCTTTCGAAGGAATCAGCTATGTGGGCTATTGAAGTTTTCGCATATGAAGGAATTAAGAGTTATTTTATAAATAGATCATCACCAATCCCGTTAATTATGTATTATGTAATGAAAGAAGAGCTTACTTATGGAATGATGATAACGGCTAGCCATAATCCAGCTATCTATAATGGAATAAAAGTTTTTACTTATGGTGGCAGAGATGCTAATGAAACTCAAACAAAAGAAATAGAAAAATATATAGGTGAAGTAGAAAAAGATTGCGAAGAAGGAAATAAAGTAAAAATATTAGAATATGATAAGGCTTTAGCAAATGGATATGTAGTAGAGTTTAATCCTCTTAATGACTATATAGATAATATTATAAAAGAAGTAAATATTGAAGCTATAAGAGAGAGTAAGCTTAGAGTTGTGTTAGACCCTATGTATGGAGTGAGTCAAACATCATTAAAAACAATTCTTTCTATTGCTCGCTGTGATGTTGAAGTAATCCATGAAAGACATGATACTTTATTTGGAGGAAAGCTTCCATCACCATCGGCTGCAACATTACGTACATTACAAAACTATGTTATAGATTATAAATATGACATAGGAATAGCTACAGATGGAGATGCTGATAGAATTGGAGTTATTGATGATGAAGGTAAGTTCCTTCATCCCAATGAAATACTAGTATTATTATATTATTATCTAGTTAAATATAAGGGGTGGTCAGGTCCTGTAGTTCGCAATATAGCTACAACTCATATGCTAGATAAGGTTGCATTAGGCTTTGAAGAGAAGTGCTATGAAGTACCGGTAGGGTTTAAGCACATTTCAGCAAAGATGCAAGAAACTAATGCTATTATTGGTGGGGAATCATCAGGAGGACTTACTGTAAGAGGACACATAAATGGTAAGGATGGAATTTATGCAGCAGCTTTATTAGTAGAAATGATAGCTGTAACAGGTAAGAAGTTATCTAAAATAGTAAAAGAGATACAAGATGAATTTGGAAGTTTATATATGGCTGAAAGAGATTATAAATTTAGCCAAGAAAAGAAGGATGAGATTTATGATATTCTTCTAATTCAAAAGAAACTCCCAGATATGGAGTTAGAAATAGATCATGTATCATATTTAGATGGATGTAAGATATACTTTAAAAATGGGGGATGGATAATCGCAAGGTTCTCAGGAACAGAGCCATTATTAAGGATATTCTGTGAAATGGATTCAGAAAAGAAGTCAGAAGACTTATGTGATAAGTTTGCAAAATTTCTTGAAATATAAATTTTTTATTTAGGTCTCCTCAACTTATTATACCGGCATCGGAAAACTAGGGTTTTCTGGTGCCTTTTTAATTATAATTGATAGTTGAAAGTCTATAGAAAGAAAAGCTATGAGATACATGAAGATTCAAACAGTAATAGGTGAATATGGTATAATTATACAAAGAGTGAGGTGGATAAGATTTGGGAGAGAAAAAGGTAAAGGGACGAAAATCATTAAATAGAAAGATAGTATTGTTTTGCATTTTTTGTTGGGTTGTACCTATAATTATTATCTTTGTATCTATGACGACATCGTACAAAGATAATATTGAAAAAAAACTTGTGAATATATTTATAGAAAAATTACGGAGTACAGATGTATTTTTATCTAACCATTTAGACGAAGCTATCGAGAGTATTAGAAAACCTTCATATGAATATTACTTAGAAAAAGCATGGAACAAGTATGTATCGGAAGGAAGTAGTGGAAGAAACGATTGTTATACAACTATTAGTAGCAATTTAAGGAATAAGTTTTATTGGGATAAGAGGTTTAACGTTTGTAGTTTTTATATTGAAGGAGAAGTTGAACCATTTACTTATTTATCTAGCAGCAATATATCTATGAAAAGTTATATGGAAGAAATTCATGGAAGAGTACAAGAAATTAGGGACATGGACTCGTCATATACACAAATTATTGTGGATAATGGAAGAGTTTTTATAGTTAGAAATGTTTATACTACGAATAATTATGAAAAGTTTGGAACATTAGTTTTAGAGCTAAATATTAAGAATATATTTGAAGATATTTCATTAGATGAAGGACAGTCCTTAGCATTTTGTGTAAATAATCCTAATGCTTTTGTGTCTAATGAAAATTTCCTAGAAGATGAAAGTAAAAAGAATATAGCTGATGAGGTTTTAACTCAGTATTCGGCAAATGATAGAAATAAGATAATTATTAAAAATAACAATGATTATTATGGTTACTTTTTAGAAGCTAAGCATGATGATTATCATTTAGGTATTTTATTAACTGTGGATAAAATAGTAGTAGATGCAGAGATGAACTATTTATATGGAATGATTTTTATATTATTATTAATAACCTTACCGGTACTTATAATAATAATATTTTTTTTAAGAAATCAGATTACAGCGCCTATCGATAAATTGGTGGAAGCTGCAAAAGACATAGAAAGTGGAAAGCTTGGGGTTACGGTTTCAGGGGGAGATATGCCAAATAAAGAGTTTAAGTATTTGCAACATTCTTTTAATAAGATGTCTAGGCAGGTACAGTATCTTTTTAATTATGCATATGATGAAAAGTTAGCAAGGAAGGATGCTAAGATTTTAGCATTACAAGCACAAATAAATCCTCACTTTTTAAATAACACTTTAGAGATTATGAATTGGCAAGCTAGAATGGCAGGAGATGAAACTATTTCAAAGATGATTGAGGCATTAGGAACAGTGCTAGATTACCATATGGATAGAGAGGATAAGCGTCTTATAAGATTATCAGAGGAATTAAGATGCGTTGATGCTTATTTTTATATTATTTCAATGAGATTTGGAAAGAGGTTAGTGGTAGAAAAAGAAATTGATGAAGAACTATTACAATCTATGGTTCCTCAGCTTATACTTCAGCCTATTTTAGAAAATGCTGTAGTTCATGGAATAGAAACAGTAAGTACAGGAGTTATTACTTTAAAGATATATCATGATGATATAAAGATTTATATAGAGATTATTAATACAGGAAAGCCTATGAGTGAAGAAGATAAGGATAGGATAAATAAGATATTATCAAATGATCCAGATGCAATTAAGCCAGTTCCAGGTAAACATGCATCTTTAGGAATTCGTAATGTAAATGAGAGAATTAAGCTTATATATGGTAAAAAATATGGTTTAACAATAGAGCCAATAGAAGAGGGAAAGACAAGATCATTAATATGTATTCCATATCATGAAGAGCTTGATGAGGAGATGGATGACATGATTTCAAAGATAACAATATTAGGCAAATAATATCAATTAGGTGCAATGAAAAGGTTAGCAATACTCTGTATAATAAAAGTATATAAAGAAACAAAAACAAATTAAAGAAAATAAAAGGTTAAGGGGGAGTTTATTAAATGCTTAAAACTAAAAAGGTTTTAGCAGCAATTATTGCTGCAACTATGGTTGCTACAGTATTTACAGGGTGTGGAAGTAGTTCAACTGGTGACAGTGGAACAGGAACTGGTACAGAAACAGGAAATGATACTAAGGTAGAAAAAGTTACGTTAAACACAGTATCTATGTTTGGAGGAACAGATCCAAATGCTGAGGTTTATCAAGAAATCAATAAAGAGTTTATGGCTGCAAACGAAAACATAACAATTGAAGATAACTCTCAATCTTCTGATGAAGAGTGGAAGGCTAAGGTTGCAACAGATTTTGCTTCTGGAAATGAACCAGATGTTATTCAATTCTTTACTGATGCAACTGCAAATGCCATCGTAGCTACAGACAAGCTTATGGCTGTAGAAGATATAAAGAAGGAATATCCAGATTATGCAAAGGATACACTTCCTGCAGCATTAGATGCAGTAACAAATACTGATGGGGTTCAAAGAGCAATTCCTACAACAGGATATTGGGAAGGACTTTTCTGTAATAAGGATTTATTTGACCAATACAATATAGAATTACCTACAGATTGGGCTTCTTTAGAAACAGCTATTAAAACATTTAAGGAAAATGGAATTATTCCATTTGCAGTTTCTTTAAATAATGTACCACACTACTTTGTAGAGTACTTAATGCTTTACTCAGCTGGTGAAGAGTCTTATACATCAGTACCTGAAATAGCTCCGGCAGAATGGACAAAAGGCCTTGAAACTTTCAAAACTTTAAGAGACATGGGTGCATTTCCAGAGGATACAGATACAGTTGACGAAGCTTATGTTATCGAATTATTCAATAATAAACAAGCTGCTATGATATTAGATGGTAGCTGGAGAACTGGTGGAGTTACAGACCAAGAGAACACAGTAGTTATATCATTCCCAGGAGTTGAAAATCAAAAGGCTCAAGAGGGTGCTATGGTAGGTGGAATATCTTCAGGATTCTATATTACTAAGAAGGCTTGGGAAGATCCTGCTAAGAGAGAAGCAGCAGTTAAATTTGTAGAAGCTCATACTGGTAAAGAAGGAGTTACCAAGTATTGGATAGCTGGTGGATCAGTTGGTCAAGCAGCTGTAGCAGTGGAACCAGTTGATGGTATGAGTGCATTAGCAGTTAATGCTCTTGAATATAGTAGTTCAGCAAAATCTATATCAGCACCTACAGACTCAAGAATTGACCCAGAAGCATACAAATATATAATTGCGAATGTAGTAAAAATATCTACAGGTGCAGTGTCAGCAGAAGACGTTCTTAACGAAGCATTAAAATTAAGTGCTGAAAGAGCAAATTAATAGTATTACTGCAGAGGGGCACTTAAAACCCCCTCTGCTTTTTTATATCTAATTTAGCTGAATTTAATTATAAATAGAATAGAAAATGATAAATCTTACTTAGATTTTTTATATAAAAAATAAAATAGAAAGGGTGGAAAAGAATGCTATATAGGAAAAAATGGCCACTTATAATATTTTTAGTACCTAGTCTTATATTTTTAGTAATATTTTTATATATTCCATTTCTTAATAACATAAAGAATAGTTTATACGACATGACAACACCGGTATTGCTTCAAGGACAAACTTGGAAGTTTATCGGAATTGAAAACTATAAGAAGATGTTAACAGATCCAGATTTAAGAATAGCGATTTTTAACTCATTAAAGATGATGGCTTTAACTGTTATCTTTCAAGTAGGAATTGCTTTTGTTTTAGCAGTTATGGTAAGTCAAACAAAACGCATGCAACAGTTTTTTAGGACAGTATATTTCTTTCCAGTAGTTATTTCTGCAACTGCCATAGGTTTAATATTTAAATTGTTTTATAACTATAATGGAGGTATGTTAAATCAGTTATTAGAGATGGTTGGAAAAAGCCCAGTTAATTGGTTAAGTCCAGCATTAGCATTTATCATGGTTGCTATACCTACGATATGGAGCTACGTAGGTTTCTATTTTGTAATTATATTAACAGGACTAAGTGATATTCCAGAAGATATTTATGAAGTTGCATCAATAGATGGTTGTAGCAAGTTTAAGCAAGTATTTTATATAACCTTTCCGATGCTAAGAGGTGTACTTTGCACTTGTGTAGTTTTAGCTGTAACAGGAGCTTTAAAGGTATTCGACTTACCTTGGGTATTAGTTCCTAATGGAGCACCACAAGGATTAACTCACTTCTTAGGAACATACATGTATCAAAGTACCTTTGGAATGAATAACTACGATTATGGTTCAGCCTTAGCAGTGTTAATAGTTATTTTAGGTATTGCAGTTTCTAGAGGTATAAATATTATAGTTAAACCAGAAAATCAAGCATAGGAGGTGTTAGTGAATGGTAGATAATAGTGTAATTGTAGAAAAAACTATTAGAAAAAATAAAACTCAAACCAAAAGAGTTAACAAGAAGAAAGCTAGTGCAAGTAAAGTTATATTATATGCAGTATTAATTTTTTGGGCTGTCACTACTATATTTCCTTTTATATGGGTTATCATAAATTCATTTAAACCATCAGCAGAATTATTAACATCTTCATTTAGCTTACCAAAGGAATTTACCTTAGATAACTATAGAAATGCTTTTAATAATTTAAATATATTGAGAGCTTATGGGATGAGTTTTTTAATATCAGGAAGCGTAACTGTTGGAGTGATAGTGCTATCATCTATGATGGCATTTGCTATGACTAGATATAAATTTAGAGGGAAAGTAATATTAGATGGATTATTAATAGCAAGTCTTATGTTTCCAGTTTTCTCAACTATTATTCCTGTATATCAAATGATGATTAAATGGGGATTATTAAATTCTGCTACGTCAGTTATATTACCTCAAATAGCAAGTAATTTAAGCTTTGCAACAATTGTTATGATGGGATTTATGAGATCAATTCCAATTGATATAGAAGAATCTGCATACATGGAAGGCGCAAATGTCTTTACTGTATTTACAAGAATTATTGTTCCAATTAGTAAGCCGGCTATATCCACTGTAGCAATATTTAGCTTTTTATGGTCTTATAATGACTTGTTTGTGCAAACTACAATGATAGGTAAAAGAGCAAATTACCCAGTATGTGCTCTTTTAAATGAGATAAGTTCTAAGTATGGTACTGATTATGGGCTTATGGCCGCATCTGTAACTATTATTTTAATACCAGTATTTATAGTATATTTGCTACTTCAGAAGAACATAATTAAAGGCTTGACAGCAGGAGCGGTTAAAGGATAAAATTTCCTTGATGGGATTATTTGGTAAAGGGAGGGCTATATGTATAAAATTGTAATAATTGATGATGAACCTATTATAGTTGAAGGCTTAAGCAGAACAATGCCTTGGGGTGAATGGGAATGTATTGTTGCAGGAACAGCATATGATGGGTTTGAAGGTCAAAAGCTTATACGAAATATAAAGCCCAATTTAATTATCACAGATATTTCTATGCCAAGAATGAATGGACTAGCTATGATTGCTGGGTTAAAAGGGGAATTTCCAGATATGGAGATATCTATATTAACTGGATTTCGTGATTTTGAATATGCACAAAAAGCTATTCAGCTAGGTGTAACAAGGTTAATATTGAAACCATCTAACCTTAAAGAAATAGAAGAAGCAGTTAGTACTATGGTTGGGAATTTAAAGAAAAAGAACATTCATAGTGAAGCAGAGGAGTCAGAATCAAATTCAGCAAATAGTTTTATAGTAAAAAATGCATTGAAGTATATTCAAGAAAATTACACTAGAAAGATAACACTAGCTGAAGTAGCAGAAAAAACTTATGTTAGTCAATGGTATTTAAGTAAGCTATTAAATAAGCATACAGGAAAAAGTTTTTCCGATATCCTTAATCAAATAAGAATTAATGTTGCTAAGGATTTACTTAGAAATCCTTCGATGAGAATAGGAAATATAGCGGAAGAGGTTGGATTTATTGATATGGCTCATTTTTCAAGGGTATTTAAAAAATTTGAAGGATGTTCGGCTAATGAATATAGAAATAAAAATAGTTAAAATTATATAAAGTAAAATATATAAATCGAGGAAATGCATATTAAAATTATGTGTATCCTTGATTTTTTATTTATTATTTTTTATATAATAAGAAAAAGAGGGATAATTATACAAGAGATAAGTTTAAAGAAGAATTAATTAGAGCTTAATGTTATGAATATAAAATATGTATAATTATAAAAAAGAAATTAGGAAAAAATAATTATATAAGCGATACAAATGTAAAAATATAATGTATAATAAAATGTTCTATGCTATTTATTAAATGTGATATATAAATAGTATTAAACAAAGAGAGAAGTAAACTAAAATATACATAAGAGGAGTTGTTAGGAGAATGGTTTTAAAGGATAAAAAAACAAAAATTACATTCCATAGCGGGGTTTTAACAATTGGAGGAACTATAATTGAAGTTGCTTATGAAGATAGTCATATATTCTTTGACTTTGGCTCAGAATACAATCCTGCTGCAAAGGTAAATCCTACAGACTTACAAGGTTTATTAGATGAAAAACTAGTTCCATTTTTAGATAATATGTTTGATCCTAAAATACCTTTAAAGGAATATGAGTCAAAAGAGAATAATTTTAAGAATACCGCAGTATTTTTATCACATATCCATTTAGATCACTCTAAGATAGTTAACTACTTAAATCCAGAAGTACCTCTATATACTTTAGAAGGAACAAAGTCATTATTAAATACATTAAATATAAATAATGATTTTCTTTTCCCACTTTATGAAAATAACGGGATTAAAAATACAAGAGATGTAAATGGGGTTAAAGAAAATGAAGTAGTTCAAGTAGGTAAAATAAAGGTTAAAGTTATGCCCGTAGACCATGATGCTTATGGAGCTTGTGGATTATTTATAGAAACTCCAGATTTAACTATAGCTTATACAGGAGATATAAGATTACATGGTTATAGAAAAAATGATACTTTAAAGTTCTGTAAAGAAAGTGAAAACTGTGATGTATTATTAATAGAAGGTGTTAGCGTATCATTCCAAGATTTTGGTGATTCTTTAAGGGATGGAGAACCTGCTAATGAATCAGAATTAATAGATAAAATTAATAAAATCGTAAATGATAATAAAGGAAAACAAATAACATTTAATTATTATATTGCAAATGTTGAAAGAATTTTAAATATATTAAAAACAAATCCAAGAACAGTGGTTTTAGATTCATACAGTGCATATGTAGTAAAAGAAGCAGCTGGATATGAAGCCTATTACTATGATTTAGATAATAAAGAATACGGATTAAATCCAGAATTAAAGATTGAATTTGAAGAGTTAATAAATGATACAGAAAAATATTTCTGGCAATTAGGAACACTTGCTCTTAAACATTTTAATGAGTTAAAAGAAGGTGGAGTTTATATTCACTGTGATGCGCAACCGTTAGGAGAATTTGATCCAGCATTTGAACCTTTTGTAAAATCTTTTGCTGATAGAAATATTGAGTTTAATAGAGTAGTGTGTAGTGGACATGCTCGTCCATATGATTTAATAGAAATAATTAACTTAATAAAACCTAAGTTATTAGCACCTATTCATTCATATCGTCCAGAAAAACTTTATAACGAAAATGGAGATATGATTTTAGTTGAAAAAGGACAAACGATTTAAAGTACTTAGTACTTTATTTGAAGGGAGACACAAATGAAATTAGCAATATATCAAACAAGTGATTTACATGGTTATGTTTATCCTACTAATTATGTTAAAGATATGGATCTTGGGATTCTTAAGATAGGGAGTTATATATTAAAAGACGAAAAGAATTATGATGCATCTTTAAAAGTTGACTGTGGAGATTTAATTCAAGGATCAGCTTTAGCTCATTATTTATCTAAAAGAAAAATAGAAAAAAATCCTCTAATTCAAGGTTTAGAGTTTATAGGATATGATGCCTATGTTATTGGTAATCATGAGTTTAATTATGGTAAGGATTATTTAATTAACTCTTATAAAGAGGTAGAAAATAAAATAATAAATGCTAATATTGAAGGGTTATCTCTTGAAAGTAAGCCTTATAAGATATTTGAGTATAGTGGATTTAAGATTGGATGTATTGGATTTACAACATCATTTATACCAAATTGGGAACATGAAAATAATATTAATGGAGTAACTTTCCTAGATCCTGTTGAAGTTTATGGACAGTATGAAAAGGAGCTAAAAGAAAAAGCAGATTTTATAGTTGTTTGTTATCATGGAGGCTTTGAAAAGAGTTTAGATGGTACTAATACTCCAACAGAAAAGTTAACTAAAGAAAATCAAGCAAGTGAACTTTTAGAAAAGTATGATTCAATAGATATGGTATTAAGCGGACATCAACATAGATCTTTTATCACGAAGATTAATGGAGTGGTTTGTGCACAACCATTACATAATGGACAAAACTTTACTAAGATTGTATTAGATACTGAAAGTAAAGAAGCATCTTATGAATTAATTGATGTATCTAAGTTGAATGATGAAATTAATGAAGAAATAGAAAAGATATTTAATAATGTTCAGCTTGAATTAGAAGATTATCTAAACAATGAAATTGGAGAATTTGATAAAGATATACTTATGGATGATATCTTTATAGCAAGATTAAAAGGACATCCGTTTATAAACTTCTTACATCAAGTACATCTAGATGTTTCAGGTGCAGATTTTTCAGCGTTATCATTATTTGATTCGGCTATTGGCTTTAAAAAGAATGTTTCAATTAGAGATGTTTTAATTAATTATCCATATCCAAATACATTAATGGTGTTAAAGATAAGCGGACATAAATTAAAAGAAGCTATAGAAAAAGCTGCTACATATTTTGTTGTAGAAGATAATGAAGTAAAAATAAGTACTGGATTCCTTGTTCCTAAGGTTCAAAATTATAATTACGATACTTTTGGTGGATTAACTTATGAAATAGATTTATCAAAAGAGTTTGGCAATAGAGTAGTATCTATGAAGAAGGATGGCAAGGAAATTGATTTAAACAAAGAATATACTATAGTTTTAAATAACTATCGTGCAACTAATACTTCAATATATCCTGCGTATGAAAATGCAAAGGTAGTTAAAGAAATAAATATAGACATAAGTGAATTAATAATAAATTATTTCCAAGAAAATAAAAAAATTAAAGTTCTAGATGAAAGTAATTACATAATTAAATAAAAAAATAATACACGCTAAAGTACAAAGTGAATGTCGATAATGATTCTGTTTCTATACGAAAGAAGAATTATTATCGACATTTATATTTTTTATTTAATATTATAAAAAGGTTTGAAGTAAATTAGTTACGTAGTCATATTTAAAAAGAAATTAGGGAATTATATTTATAGAGAATATTAATTGGAGGTATAGGTTATGGAAAACAATATGGCGTTGGAATATCCAATGTTTTGTTATCAATGTGAACAGACTGCAGGGGGAAAGGGATGCACAAAGCTAGGTGTATGTGGCAAGACTCCAGAAGTAGCAGCACTTCAGGATTTACTTATTTATCAAGCAAAAGGAATAAGCTGCTATGCAAAAGAGATAATTGAAAAGGGAGAGAATTTAGATAAAGATATAGTAAGTTTTATTGAAAATACTTTATTTACTACATTAACAAATGTGAATTTTGATGCAGATGTTCATGTAGAAATGCTTAAACAATCACAAAAGATAAAGGAAGTTTTGAGAAAAAGAGTAGGAAAGATTAAAAATGATACAGAACATGCTACATACAATTTAAGCAGTACAAAATCAGAAATGCTAGAAGATGCTAAAAAAGCAGGAATAATGTATGATCAAGATTTAGATCCTGATATTCGTTCCTTAAGACAAACGATAGTGTATGGGCTCAAAGGAATAAGTGCATATGGCCATCAAGCGAGAGAACTTGGATATTATGATGACCAAGTAGATAATTTTTATGCAAGAGCATTAGAAGCTACATGCAATGATAGTTTAGGTGTAGAAGAACTAATAAGATGGACGATGAGAACTGGGGATATGAGTGTAGCAGTTATGAAGAAATTAGATGAAGCAAATACTACAGTTTATGACAATCCATCACCCCATAAAGTAAATGTTCATGTAAAAAAAGGACCATTTATAATAGTGTCAGGACATGATTTGAAAGATTTAGAAATGTTGTTAGAACAGACTGAAGGTAAGGGAATAAATATTTATACCCATGGTGAAATGATACCTAGCCATGGCTATCCAGGACTAAAAAAATATTCTCATCTTGTAGGGAATTTTGGTGGTGCCTGGCAAGATCAACAAAAAGAGTTTGATAATATACCTGGATGTATACTTATGACTACTAACTGTCTTATGAGACCAAGAGACACATATAAGGACAGAATTTTTTCAACAAGTGTAGTAGGCTGGGATGGAGTTAAACATATAGGAAAAAATAAAGATGGTAAAAAAGATTTTACTGAAATCATAAATAAAGCTTTAGATCTCGGTGGATACGAAGAAGATCAAGAACCACATGAAATATTAGTAGGATTTGGTCATCATGCAACTTTAAGCAATGCAGAGGCAATAGTTAATGCAGTTAAGGATGGAAAGATAAGACACTTCTTCTTGATTGGTGGGTGTGATGGGGCAAGACCAGGTAGAAATTACTACACAGAATTTGCAAAGAAGGTTCCTGAGGATTGTATAATACTAACCTTAGCTTGTGGAAAATATAGATTTAATAAATTAGACTTTGGAGAAGTTGCAGGATTACCAAGACTTTTAGATGTAGGACAATGTAATGATGCTTATTCAGCAGTTAGAATCGCAACAGCACTTGCAGATGCTTTTGGAACAGATGTTAATGGATTACCATTATCAATAATTTTATCTTGGTACGAACAAAAAGCTGTGGCAGATTTACTAGCATTATTATCATTAGGCATAAAAGGAATATACTTAGGTCCTTCACTTCCTGCATTTTTAAGTCCTAATGTACTTCAATATTTAGTTGATACTTTTGATTTAAAACCTATAAGTACAGCGGATGATGATTTAAAGAGTTGCTTAAAGCAAGAAATATAAAAAAATTTACGGCTTTGTTAGATTAAAATATCTAACAGAGCCTATTTTATTTTTAGAAAATTATAATTATGTGAAAAGCATGAGGGAGTGAAAACAATAGTATATATAAAATGCACATTATTTTTTTATAGTAACAAATGTTACAGTGTTTTAATGAAAGATGGTATATTATATGAAATGTAGTCGCTAGTAATAAAGGATAAAGTTTAAATATAAATAAGATTAAAGTTATAAATATAAAGTTAGAAAGTGAGGCAGAAAATATGAATGCTATAGAAGTAATGAATAATGAACATGAAAATATAAGTAGAATGCTTAAGATAGTAAGAATTTGTTGTTTTAAAGTTTTAAAAGATGAAGAAGTTAATTATGAGGATTTCGATAAAATGTTAGAGTTTATAGTTGAGTATGCGGATAAACATCATCATAGAAAAGAGGAAGATATACTTTTTGATAAAATGGTAAAACACTTAGGTGGAACAGCAGAAAAAGTAGTTAAAACGGGAATGCTTGTGGAACATGATTTAGGAAGATTGTATATTAAAGATTTTAGCAGAGCGTTAGAAAATGTTAAAAATGGAAATGAAGAATCAAAGCTAGATCTTATAGCAAATGCTATTTCTTATACGCATCTTTTAGAGAGACATATAGATAAAGAAGATAGAGTAATTTATAAATATGCTGAAAGAGAGTTAGAATCAAGTATTTTAGATTTAGTTAATGAGGAATGTATAGAATTTGAACTTAAAAATAATGATATTAAAGAAAAAAGTATAGATATCTTAGAGGAACTAGAAAGAGAGTATATTGAAGAAGTATAAGGTAAAGTATTGGTAACAATTACAAAAGTACTATTAATAAATAATTTGAAAATATAAGGAGTAGATGAATTATGATAAATAAAGATATGACAATAGGTGAAATTTTAGATATAAATTTTAAAGCAGCAGAAGTATTAATGAGTTTTGGGATGGGGTGCTTGGGATGTCCATCAGCAAGAGTTGAGTCATTAGAACAAGCTTGTAGTATTCACGGATTAAATTTAGATGATGTAGTAGAAAAATTAAATAATTTATAAAATAAAATTTAACTTTGTAACAAGTGTTACAGACCAATTATTAAATAGAATGTAAAATGTGTATATAATATAAATATTTTAATTTTGGAGGAATAGAAATGGAAAATAAAATGTTTTGCTTTCAATGTCAAGAAACAGCTGGATGTACAGGTTGCACTAAGTTTGGAGTATGTGGAAAAAGCCCAGAGCTCGCAAATATGCAGGATTTATTGATATATGTTACTAAAGGTTTATCAGAAGTAACAACAAGATTAAGAAAAGAAGGAAAAACAATAAAAAAAGAAATAAATAATTTTATAACTTTAAATCTTTTTACAACAATAACTAATGCAAATTTTGATAATGAAGTATTTTATAGTAGAGTAAAAGAAACTTTAAGAATAAAGACAGAGTTAATAGCTAAATTAGATAATAAAGAAAATTTATCAGAAGCTGCTTTATGGGATGCTTATTCAAATGAAGAAATGGATAAGAAGGCTGGCTTATTAGAAAAGATAAAAAATGTAGTAAGTGGAACTAAAGAAGTTAAATCATTAGAATTGATATTAAAAGAAAAGTCAAATAGTGGTGAAGTTGGAGTTCTTGCAACTAAGGATGAAGATATAAGAAGCTTAAGAGAACTTATAACTTATGGATTAAAGGGATTATCAGCATATTCTAAACATGCTAATGTTTTAGGTTATGAGGATGAAACAGTAGATGCATTTATGCAAGAAACTTTAGCTAAGCTTTTAGATGACTCATTAACTATTAATGAACTTATTGCTTTAACTTTAGAGACAGGTAAAGTAGGGGTAGATGGTATGGCTTTATTAGATAAAGCTAATACTGAAACTTATGGAAACCCAGAAATAACTAAGGTTAATATAGGGGTAGGAAAAAATCCAGGTATATTAGTATCAGGACATGACTTAAAGGATATAGAAGAGTTATTAATTCAAACTGAAGGAACAGGAGTAGATGTTTATACTCATTCTGAAATGTTACCAGCTCACTACTATCCAAACTTAAAGAAGTACAAGCATTTAGTAGGTAACTATGGAAATGCATGGTGGAAACAAAGAGAAGAATTTGAAAGCTTTAACGGACCAATTTTAATGACTACTAACTGTATAGTACCACCAAAGAATGAAAGCTATAAAGAAAGAATGTATACAACAGGTGCTGCTGGATTTGAAGGTTGTGTTCATATAGAAGCTGATGAAAATGGTAAAAAAGATTTCTCAGCAATAATTGAACAAGCGAAAAAGTGTAATCCTCCAACAGAAATTGAGCAAGGTGAAATTATAGGTGGATTTGCTCATGCACAAGTATTAGCATTAGCAGATCAGGTTGTTGAAGCTGTTAAAACTGGAGCTATAAAGAAATTCTTTGTTATGGCTGGATGTGACGGAAGAGCTAAATCAAGAAACTACTATACAGATTTTGCTAAGGCACTTCCAAAAGATACAGTAATATTAACAGCAGGATGTGCAAAATATAAATATAACAAGTTAGATCTTGGAGATATAAATGGAATTCCAAGAGTATTAGATGCTGGACAATGTAACGATTCATACTCACTAGCTTTAATAGCTTTAAAGCTAAAAGAAGTATTTGAGTTACAAGACATAAATGAATTACCAATAGCTTTTAACATTGCATGGTATGAACAAAAAGCTGTAATAGTATTATTATCACTACTATATTTAGGAGTTAAGAATATTCATTTAGGACCAACTTTACCAGCATTCCTATCACCAAATGTAGCTAAAGTACTTGTTGAAAACTTTGGAATTGGTGGAATAACAAACGTTGAAGATGATTTAAAAATGTTTTTAGAATAATTAATACTATAGGAAATAACAAATAATTTGATTTTTAGCCTTAGGTAACTTATATTAAGTTCTTAAGGCTAAGTAATTTTTTAGTTAATATAGTATTTTTATTTAATAAAAAATAATAATTTAAAAATATTATTGTCAGAATATATTTTATATGATAGTATGTAAACATAAACATGATTTGAATATTGTTAGATTGTTACTGGTTAAGCAGGCAAAACTTTAACTTTTAGTATATAGGCTTTAAATAGATGTATACTATCATTAGTTATTGTTTTGTTTGCTTTTTTTGATGTAAAGGAGGTTATTTAAATTAGAATAGAAAAAATCTTAAATAATAATGTTGTTACGTCTATAAATGATAATAATGAAGAAATAATTGTTATGGGAAAAGGTATTGCTTTCAAAAAGAAAGTAAAAGACATAATTGTGGAAGAAAATATTGAAAAGATATTTACATTATCTAATCCTAATATAAATAATAAATTTATTGATCTAGTAAGCAATATACCTTTAGAGTATACTGTAATTTCTGAAAAGATAATAAGATATGCAAAAGAGAAAACGGGAAAAAAATTTAATGAAAGTATATACATATCTTTAACTGATCATATATATAACGCTATTGAAAGACATAGACAAGGTATTATAGTTACTAATGGATTAAGTTGGGAAACTAAAAGATTATACTCAGAAGAGTATGAGGTAGGGTTAGAAGCTTTAGAAATTATAAAAAAAGAATTTGATATTAATTTAGCGGAAGATGAGGCAGCTTTTATAGCATTACACTTTGTAAATGCAAACCTTAATGAAGAGATGCCTATACTTATGGGGATTACTAAATTGATTCAAGAAATATTAAATATAGTTAAATATAATTTTAATATAGAATTTGATTTAGATTCTTTAAGCTATTATAGATTTGTTACTCATTTAAAGTTTTTTGCACAAAGACTTTTCAATAATAAAATAAATGATAATAACGAAGAAAATGATTTATTTGAGATGGTAAAAGATAAGTATTGTGAAGCGTATAAATGTGTAATAAAAATTCAAAAGTTTATATTAGAAAGATATAAATATGATTTATCTAAAGAAGAAATGCTATATTTAATAATCCATATTCAAAAGTTAATAAGTAATAATTAGGATTATTATCAAGATATAAATATTATTTTAAAGGGGTGATTAAAGTATCAGAGAAATATCTGGTACGAAAATTCAGGATTGTTACTGGTAATGCAGGCAAAACCTTCGATAAAAAAACATATTGGAGGAGAAAAAATGAAATTTGAACAAATAGCAAAAGAAGTGTTGGAAAATGTTGGGGGCAAAGAGAATGTTGCTCACGTTACCCACTGTGTAACAAGGTTAAGATTTAATCTAAAAGATGAATCTAAAGCTAATGTTGACAAGATTAAGAAGATCAAGGGAGTAATGGGAAATGTAAACCAAGGTGGTCAGTTCCAAGTTATTATTGGAAATAATGTATCAGATGTTTACAAAGAGCTTATGAAGTTAGGAAATTTTAAATCAACAAACGAAGATGTTAAAGGTCCTAAAAAGGGTATTATGACATCTGCAATGGATACTATAGCAGGAATATTTACCCCAGTTATACCTGCTATTGCTGGTTGTGCTATGATAAAGGCATTCTTAAGTTTATTTGTGGCCTTTGGATGGATTTCAACAGAAACACAAACTTATTATATTTTAAACTTTATAGGAGATGCGGCATTCTTCTTTTTACCAATTTTATTAGCATATACAGCAGCCATTAAATTTAAGGCTTCACCATACTTAGCAATGGTTATGGGGGCAGTGTTATTACATCCGAATTTTTCAGCATTAGTAAGTGCTGGAGACCCGGTTGCCTTTTTTGGATTACCAGTTAGGCTTGTTAAATATGGCTCATCAGTTATTCCGATAATACTTATAGTTTGGTTAATGTCTTATGTTGAAAGAGTTGTAATTAAGATAGTACCTAAGGCCTTAAGAGTAGTATTTGTACCACTTTTAGTTATTGTTGTTACTGCACCAATTGGATTAATTGCTATTGGACCTTTAGGAGATATTATTGGTGGTGTATTAGCTAATATAATAATGACTATTGATAGTAAAGCAACTTGGGCGCTTCCATTAATTATGGGTGGATTATCACCATTATTAGTAATGACAGGTATGCATTATAGCCTTTACCCAGCTATATTTACTCAATTAGCTACTTCAGGATATCAAACAATTTTTCCAGGGATGTTAGTAGCTAATGTTTGCCAAGGTGCAGCAGCATTATGTGTTAGCGTAAAGAGTAAAAATTCAGATCTTAAACAATTAGCAGCATCAACTGGTGCAACAGCTGTAATTGGAATTACTGAACCTGCTATGTATGGTGTCAATTTAAAACTTAAAAAGCCTTTTTATGCAGTGTTAGCTGGTGGGGCAATTGGTGGTCTTTATGCAGGTATAACAGGAGTAAAAGTATTTACTCCAGGTGGTGCTGCTTTAGTAGGAGTTCCAGCGTACATAGGACCAGAAATTTCTAACATTATTAATATATTAATTGCTTCTGCTATAGGGTTTGTTGTTACTTTTGCATTAACTTGGATTTTAGGTTTTGAAGACGAGGTTGAAGAGACAGAAGAATTAGAAGAAAATACAGATATTAAACCTTTAAAAAATAAAATTTCTATAATGAGTCCTATAAATGGTGAAGCAGTTCCATTATCTTCAGTAAATGACTTAACTTTTGCAGAGGAAATCATGGGAAAAGGTATTGCTATAATACCAACAGAAGGTAAAGTGGTTTCACCTATAAATGGTACAGTTGAAATGGTATTTAATACTAAACATGCAATAGGTTTAAAATCAGATGATGGTGCCGAAATTTTAATTCATATAGGTTTAGATACAGTAAAACTTGAAGGAGAACATTTTAATGTCTTTGTTAAAAATGGAGATAGAGTTAATGTAGGAGACAAGTTAGTAGAATTTGATAAGGACGCTATAAAAAACAAAGGATATGATGTTATAACACCAATAATTGTTACTAATACGATGGATTACTTAGAAGTTATGGCGAGCAATGTAGAGTCAGTAAAACAAGGTGATGAGATAATAACAGTATTATAATTAGAAGCTGGAGGAATTAGTTATGAATATTAATATAGATAAATTTCCAGAAAACTTTTTATGGGGCGGAGCCGTAGCAGCTAATCAATGTGAAGGAGCATGGAATGTTGGCGGTAAGGGAATTAGCACTTCAGATGTTACAACAGCAGGTGCTTTAGGTGTTCCAAGAGAATTTACAGATGGTATTTTAGAAGGTAAGTATTATCCATCCCATGAAGCTATAGATTTTTATCATAGATATAAAGAAGATATAGCATTATTTGCGGAAATGGGCTTTAAGTGTTTTAGAACATCAATAGCTTGGACTAGAATATTTCCCCAAGGTGATGAATTAGAGCCTAATGAAGAAGGTTTAAAGTATTATGATGATTTATTTGATGAATGTTTAAAAAATGGAATAGAACCTATCGTAACAATTTCACACTATGAAATGCCTTATGGGTTAGTTGAAAAGTATGGTTCATGGAGAGATAGAAGATTAGTTGATTTTTATGTGAATTATTGCAATGTAATATTCAATAGATATAAAAATAAAGTTAAACATTGGATGACTTTTAATGAGATAAATGTAATAACACTTCATCCATTTATGTCAGCTGGAATTAAGATAAAAGAAAATGAAAAAAAAGAACAAGTAGTTTACCAAGCGGCACATCATCAATTTATTGCTAGTGCAAAAGCTGTTAAACTAGGGCATGAAATAAATCCTGATTTCAAAATTGGATGTATGCTTCTTTATCCACTAGCATATGCTGAAACTTGTAATCCAGATGATGTTTTAGCTGCAAATAATTTTATGAATAGACATTATTTCTTCAGTGATGTTCAAGCAAAAGGACGTTATCCACAATATATGAAACAATATTTCAAAAAAAATAATATTGAAATAAAGATGGAAGATAAAGATGAAGAAATACTAAAAGAAGGAACAGTAGATTTCATCGGATTTAGCTATTATATGACATTCGTTGTAAGTGGAGAAAATAATGGTAAAAAACTTACTGGTGGTAATATGATGAAAGGTATAAAAAATCCTTATCTTAAAGCTTCAGATTGGGGATGGCAAGTAGATCCAGTTGGATTTAGAATATCATTAAACAATCTTTATAACAGATATGAAATACCATTATTCTGTGTAGAAAATGGATTTGGAGCTGTTGATACAATAGAAGAGGATGGTTCAATTAATGATGACTATAGAATTGATTATTTAAAACAGCATATATCTGAAATGAAAAAAGCTATAACAATTGATGGAGTAGAAATGATAGGATATACTCCTTGGGGATGTATTGATTTGATCAGTGCTGGGACAGGAGAAATGAAAAAGAGATATGGATTTATCTATGTTGATAAAGATAATGAAGGTAATGGAACTCTTGAAAGAAGGAGAAAAAAATCATTTTATTGGTATAAAAAAGTTATTGAATCTAATGGAGAAATACTATAAAAATAAGTGGAACAAGTTTATTCTTGTTCCTTTTTTGTGAAAAATGATCTTGTTAATATTATTTGGATGAGTATAGATGGTATATATATTATTTATAATTTATAAATAATAGAAAAATTTTACACATATGTAGAGTTTTTATGTATAATTACTATAAGGAATTAACTTAACAATAACTGAAAGTCCAACTTCAAATTTGGCGACTTAAAGTTACTCATACGAAGGTATGTGAGTAGTGAGTTTCCTTAATAAATTATTGTAAATAATTATATTTATTTAAGCGGAGGAGAGAATTATGGAAAGAAAATGGTGGCATAGTTCAGTAGTATATCAAATATATCCACGAAGCTTTAATGACAGCAATGGGGATGGGATAGGAGATATAAACGGAATAATAGAAAAATTAGATTATCTTAAGGAGTTAGGAATAGATGTAATATGGCTTAGTCCTGTTTATAAATCTCCAAATGATGATAATGGATATGATATAAGTGATTATTGCGATATCATGGATGAGTTTGGAACTATGGAAGATATGGACAAACTTTTAAGTGAAGCTAAGAATAGAAATATTAAGATTGTTATGGATTTAGTTGTTAATCATACATCTGATGAACATAAGTGGTTTATAGAGGCTAAAAAGTCTAAGGATAATGAATATAGGGATTATTATATTTGGAGAGATCCTGTTAATGGAAAAGAGCCAAATGATTTAGGATCATGTTTCAGTGGTAGTGCATGGCAATATGATGAAGAATCAGGACAATATTATTTACATTTATTTAGTAAGAAGCAACCAGATTTAAATTGGGAAAATGAAAAGGTTAGAAAAGAAGTTTATAATATGATGAATTTCTGGGTTGATAAAGGTATTGGTGGGTTTAGAATGGATGTTATAGATCTTATAGGTAAGGTACCAGATGATAGCATTACCGGAAACGGTCCCAAACTACATGAATACTTACAAGAAATGAATAAAGCTGCCTTAGAAGGAAATGATTTATTAACTGTTGGAGAAACATGGGGAGCTACTCCAGAAGTAGCTAAGCTTTATTCAAATCCAGAAAGAAATGAATTGAGCATGGTATTCCAATTTGAACATATAGGCTTAGATCAAATTGGAGGTAAAGAAAAGTGGGATGTGAAACCTTTAGATTTATTAGATTTAAAGAAAGTATTATCTAAGTGGCAAACAGAGCTTGATGGTGAAGGTTGGAATAGTTTATTCTGGAATAATCATGACCTTCCAAGAATAGTTTCAAGGTGGGGAAATGATAAAGAGTACAGAGTAGAAAGTGCTAAAATGCTTGCAACTCTTCTTCATGGAATGAAGGGAACCCCTTATATTTACCAAGGTGAAGAACTTGGAATGACAAATATAAGACTTGAAAATATTAATGAATATAATGATATTGAAACTTTAAATATGTATAAGGATAGAATTTCAAAGGGATATGCTCATGATGACATAATGAATTCTATTTATATTAAAGGAAGAGATAATGCTAGAACTCCAATGCAATGGGATGACTCAGAAAATTCAGGATTTACAACAGGAAAACCATGGCTTGCAGTTAATAGAAATTATAAAGATATAAATGCAAAAAAAGCATTAGAAGACAAAAACTCAATATTCCATCATTATAAGAAGCTTATAGATATAAGAAAGCATAATGATACGATAATTTATGGAGATTATAAGTTATTATGCCCAGAGGATAAGAATATTTTTGCTTATATAAGAGAATTAAATGAGGATAAGATATTAGTAGTTTGTAATTTCTATTGTGATGAAGTAAATTTTAAATTAAATCATGATTCTAATTTTGCAGAAATTTTATTAAGTAACTATAGTGATTCTAGTACATTACTAGAGAATTTAAAGTTAAGACCATACGAAGCTATAATGTATAGATTAAAATAATAATATAAAAAGTAGTAGGAGTAGATTTCATATAAACTATATTTTATTTAATAGTTTATATTTTAAGAGTTGAAACTACTATTTTTTTCTTTTATATAAAGATTAATATTTATTAACTTTGAAAAGTTATGTAAAATAAATGTATTATAGGAGAGAAAAGGGATGAGTATTATATGTGCAAAGGAAATATTTTAATCGTTGAAGATGATAATGATATAAATGCCTTACTATACGATATGGTGACGGATGATGGATATAAAGCTAAATCAGCATATTCAGGAACAGAAGCTTTAATATATTTAGAAAATGATAAATATGATTTGGTGCTACTAGATTTAATGTTGCCAGGGAAATCAGGGGACGAGCTTTTGAGCATAATTAGAGAAAAGAGTAATATGCCAATTATAATAATATCAGCAAAGGAAGAAAAGGGGTTAAAGGCTAAAATTTTAAGAGCTGGTGCAGATGATTTTATAAGTAAGCCCTTTGATATAGATGAAGTATTAGCTAGAATTGAAGTTAATATGAGAAGGTATTCAGGTAATATAGAAATTAAAAATGATAATAAGTATAAAGAAATAGAGATATTTCCTGAAAGTAGAGTAGTTAAAGTGAATGGACAAGAACTAACTCTTACTAGTATTGAGTTTGATATATTAGAGCTTATGGTTAAGTATCCTGACAAAGTATTTTCTAAAAACAATCTTTTTAGGAGCGTTTGGGGAGAAGATTTCCTTTGTGATGATAATACAATAACAGTACACATAAGTAATTTAAGAAATAAAATTAAAAAAGCTGGTGCTAAGGAAAGCTATATAAAAACCATATGGGGAATAGGATATAAATTAAATACGAATTAAGACTTTCTTAAGACTTTTTTAGAAGTTACTTAGAGTTCTATGTTTATCATAAAAGCATAGCGAAGGGGGAGTTTTAATGAAAAACTACATTGTAAAAACAAATAAGATATGTAAAAAATATAAAAGTAACTTTGTACTAAAAGATGTAAGTATAAATATTAAAAAAGGAGATATTTATGGGCTTATAGGTAAAAATGGTGCAGGAAAAACAACTTTGATGAGAATAATAGCAGGACTTATTTCAGAAACAAGTGGAGATTTAGAGCTATTTGAAGAAAATAAGTCTAAAATAAAAAATAGAAAAAGAATTGGGGTTTTAATAGAAACACCAGCATTTTTTGATGATATGGATGCTTATAACAACTTAGAGTATTTAAGGATATATAAAGGAATACCAGGGGAGAGCTGTGTAGAGGAAAAATTAAAGCTAGTTGGGTTAGAAAGTGTTGAAGGAAAGCTTATAAAAGATTACTCACTAGGTATGAAGCAAAAGCTTGGGCTAGCTATGGCACTTTTAGGAGATCCAGAGTTTTTAATTTTAGATGAACCAACTAATGGATTAGACCCAGTGGGAATAGTTAAAATGAGAGAGTTACTTAAAAAGCTTAATAGAGAAAAGGGGATAACAATCCTTATTTCAAGTCATATATTAAGTGAATTAAGTCAATTATCAACTACTTATGGAATAATGAATAGCGGAAGGTTAGTTGAAGAATTATCTATGGAAGAATTAAAAGAAAAATCAAAAATGGTTCTTGAAATAAAGGTAGATAATAGAGAAAAATGCACGTGGGTTTTAGAAAATATATTAAGTATTAATGATTATAAAGTTCTTAATGATAATATTATTAACATATATGAAGATTTAGATAAAGCTAGTATTATAACAAAGGAATTAGCTAAAGAAGATGTTTTAATTAGTCATATGGTTACAAGAGGCGAGAGCTTAGAAGATTATGTAGTGAATGTAATGGAGGGTAACTGTAATGGTTAATTTAATAAAATCAGATTTATATAGATTATTTAGAAGTAAAACATATAAAAGTTGTGCAATTGGAGCTTTAGGAGTAACTATTTTTGTTTTATCACTTGCTATTTTTACAGATGCAGAGCTGTGGATAATGGCTTTTACAAGTAATGGAGTAAGAAGAGGCTTTATGATAGGCTTGGAGCAAGGCGCTGCATTTAGGGATTTACTTATAAATGCTTTAGGTTCAGGAGCAGGTCTTTATATTATTGCAATAGTATTAACTTCTACTGCTATAATTTCAAGAAAAAGAAGTGGAATAATGAAAGCTACTGTTGCTTATGGATATGAAAGATGGAAGATATATTTATCACAAGTAATTTCATTAATAGTAGGTATATCAATATTAATAATTATAGTATTTTTATCTATATTATCAATAACATGTATTGTATTTAAAATATATAATATAGAATTATTGCTAATAGTTAAAGTCTTGATATTATATATAAGTGTAGTGGCAGCTACTGTAAGTGTATATGGATTTTTATCTACATTGATTCAAAACTCAGAAGTTATATCAGCTATAGCTATAGCTGAAATATTAGGATTAACTATGTTAGAACCAGCATTGTCAATTAAAATTACTAGCTTTATACCATACTCAATGATAAGAACTTTAGCTCAGGTACCGGAAAGTGTTGATTTTATATCATATTTGATAAAAGTATTCTTAATAATCATAATATCTACATTTTTGGGAATAATTATATTTAGTAAAAAAGAGATTAAGTAATTAAATTATAAATTTAGATTTTAACTTAGGAGGTAAGTAAAAATGATATTTTTAGTATGGGGGCTTATAATTTTTATAGCATTTTTACTTACCTATATTTTTTATATGAAAAGAGAAATGACTAGTATTGCTAGGCAATTAAATGATTATAATGATTTTAAAACAGAAAAAAAGATAGATGTTAATCTTATAAATAAAGAAGTGGAAGCTTTAGCAGAAAGTATAAATAGACATATTGAAATAGGAAATGAACTTAGATTAAAGGAAATAAAATCAAAAGAGGATTTAAAAGAGATGATAGCCAATATATCTCATGACCTAAGAACACCATTAACGTCTATAGTTGGTTATATACAAATGATAAAGGTAAAATCTAATATTGATGATAAAAATATGGAATATCTCCGTAGGGTAGAAAATAAAGCAAAAGATTTAGAAATAATGCTAGATGACTTTTTTGCTCTTTCAGTAGCTCAAAGTTCTGAATATAGTTTATGCCTTGAGTATGTAAATATAAATGATATAGTATGTGATACTTTAGTAGAATTTTATGAAAGGTTAGAAAAAAGAAATATAGAACCTAAGATTAATTTAGAAAAAGTAGACGATATAGTTGCAGATAAAAAGAGCATAGTAAGAGTAATAGAAAATTTAATGAGCAATGTTTTAAAATATTCTAGTAATGAAGTAGCTATTGATTTAACACAAAAAGATAATAAAGTTACTCTAAGTATAATGAATTCTTTAGAAGATAATAAAAGAATAGATACTAAAAAAATATTTGATAAATTTTATAAAAGTAGTGATAAGAGTAGAACAACTAAAAGTACTGGACTTGGACTAGCTATAGTAAAAACATTGATGGAAAAAATGAATGGAATTATAACGGCTGAGCAGATAGACAATAAGCTATATATTACCTGTGAATGGAATCTAGAATAAATATTAAATTTGAATATATAAATATTTATAATTAAAATATAAGAATAAGCTAATGATATAGATAATTCATTGGCTTATTTTACAATATAATAGTGTAGGAGTTTATTATGAAAAATAAATTAAATAATAATTTTCTTTTTAAGGGAGTAAGTGATGAGAAAATAGAAGAAATATTCTCTTATATAAAATATTCAGAAGTAAGTTACAATAAGGGACAAATATTATTCCAAGAAGGTGATGCTTGCAAAAATATTGGAATAATAGAAGCGGGAAGTATTCAGCTTGAGAGAATTTACTCAAGTGGAAAGAGTATAGTTTTAGCTAAGTTATCGGCAGGGGATGTTTTTGGCGAAGCACTTGTTATATCAAGTACAGCTTTATATCCAGCTACAGTTATTGCTAAAAGTAATTGTAAGATTATTTTTATAAATAAAAAAGAAATAATGAAATTATGTTCTAGCAATGAAAGGATATTAGAAAATTTTGTTACGCTTTTAAGTGATAAAGTGATTATGCTAAATAAAAAAGTTAAAAGCACATCATTAAAATCTGTTAAGCATAAGGTAGTTGACTATATATTAGAAAAAAGTAATGTAGCAAACTCCAATGTTATTATGATTAATGAAAGCAAAGAAGATATAGCAGCATACTTAGGAATACCAAGGCCTTCATTATCAAGGGAGCTAATAAAGTTAAGAGATGAAAATATTATAGATTTTGATAGAAATAGCATAACTATCTTAAAATTTCATGAGTTAGAAGAAAAGTTATTTGATTAAAAAGTCTACATTTTATTTTGTAGGCTTTTTGCTATATATAACTAGTACTTCTAATAAATAACCTATTTTAAAATGATAGTTCTTGATATAATAAAATGTAATTTTAATTAATCAAAAGATGAGAGGTAGATATGATAGAAGAGAATATAGCCTTAAAGAAGAGAAAGAAATCAAGAATAGATATATGTAACATAAGAGATTTTAAAGAAGCTTCTATAAAAGAAGGATATATATTAAGTAAAATTGAAGAAGAGGATTTAAAAAAAGAAATATCAGAAATGTTTAATATAGAAAAAAATATAGTTGATAAGTTATATAGGTTAATTAAAGGTGAAGAGCATACATTTAGAGTTGATAATATAAATGGATTTATTGATTACGTTGAAAAGATAATATTATTTGAAGAGAGCCATGACAAGCTGTGTAGTCAAATAAGTGGAATAAGAACATTACATATAGACAGAGAGGAATACGAAAGGGAGCCAAGTATTCAAGATGATGTAGATGAGATAATAAATATTATTGAAGATTTAAAGCCCAAGGTCTTTAGTTCTATGAGCCAAAGTGAAAAAGAGAAAATATGTGATATTGAAAAAGAATTAAGTGATCAACATGTTTATGCTAAAGATATAGAGCTATTAAAAAATATGGTATCTAACAATAATGATAGAATATATGAAAAATACAATTTAGAGAAAAGAGTTAAAACTTTATCTATAGAATTACCTAAAGAAATTGATAAGAATTATATTAAGCCTGTAAAAGGTACAATAGAATATCATCAGCATTTGAATAATAATATTCCAAGGATGGAAAGGCTAATAAAGAATTTAAATAAGTATATGAAATCATGTGGAAGCAAAGAAAATGATGTTAAAATAGATCAAAGCCAAGCGCTTCAAGATACTATAAATATTGCTATTGTAACCTTTGATAATAAAGAATTCAAATCTATAAGTGGTAAAAATAATGTAATTGGATATTGTGATTCACCTGATATAGAAAAGGCTGCTTTTGAAGCTTGTAAGGTTAATAAACTAGGAAAGCTTGGGATTGGATATAAAAGAGTTAATGATAGTGAAAAGAAGATATTTGAAGAGATAAATAAACAAATTGAAAGTAAGGTATTAAAAGATGAGGGAGAACTTACTTTGTATAGTAAGTGGGAACCGTGTCCAAGCTGTTATTATGTAATTAGTCAGTTTTGTGAAAAATATCCTAAGATAAAAGTAAAAGTTAAATATGATAAAAAGTATGGAGAATAAATTACGAAGCAGTTTAGATGAAAGTATTTTAGAGAAAGCTAATATTTCATCTGAAAAATTGCTTCGTATTTTTTTATTCAATTTAATACCAAATTAGTTAAGTTATATATTTACAATTAGGTCTACTGATGATAGACTAAAGGTAATGGAAGTCTATTGATAATAGACCTAGGAGGTGAAGGGGATGAAACAGTATAAATTAGCAGAAGGTGAAATGAAGTTTGCTGAGATTATATGGGGGAATGAGCCTATAAAATCAGGAGAACTTGTTGATTTATGTGAAGAGAGATTTAATTGGAAGAAATCAACTACATATACAGTATTAAAAAAGTTATGTTTAAGAGGGGTACTAGAAAATAATAATTCAATAGTTACTTCTATTATTTCTAAGGAAGAATATCTTAAATACAAAAGTGAAGAGTTTGTTGAAGATACCTTCGGAGGTTCATTACCTAAGTTTTTAGCAGCGTTTATGGGAAATAAAAGATTAAGCAAAAAGCAGGCAGATGAGCTAAAAGAATTAATAGATAAATATGAGGAGGATTAGTGATGAGTAATATATTTTTAACTGTATTAAAAATGAGTATAACCTCTTCGTATGTAATAGTATTTGTATTAATTGCAAGGTTACTTTTAAAGAGATGTCCTAAGATTTTTTCTTATATGTTATGGGGAGTAGTATTATTTAGATTACTATGTCCTATTTCTTTTGAAAGTAAGTTAAGCTTTATACCTAATAATTCAATATCAGATGGAAGTATAAACATAAATAAACCACTAATTAATTATATAGATTATTCCTCAGAGAATTTATCAAAGTATACTTACGAAGAAGAGAATTCAACTGATAATATAAAAACAAATCAAATAAATACATCTAATAATGCTAAAAATCCAATACACATCATATCTGTAGCATCTAAAGTTTGGATTATGGCAATTTCCATTATTATTTTTTATAGTAGTTATTCATTTATAAAGTTAAAGAAACATTTAAAATGCTCTAGATTAATTAGAGAAAATATATATGAAAATAGCGATATTGATACAGCGTTTGTATTAGGAATAATAAATCCTAAAATATATATTCCTAAAGGACTTTCAACGTCTGAAGAGCAATATATATTAGCTCATGAAAGAATTCATATAAAGAGAAATGATTATCTAATAAAGATAATAGCATATATAGCTTTAATTATTCACTGTTTTAATCCACTGGTATGGCTTTCGTTTATATTAATGTCAAAGGATATGGAAATGGCATGTGATGAAGCAGTAATAAAAGAAATAGGAAGTGAAATAAAAAAAGAATACTCTATGTCTTTATTAGCATTTGCAACTGAAAAGAAGGCATTTGGTATAACCCCTATAGCATTTGGAGAAGGAGAGGTTAAGAGCAGAATAAAAAATGTTCTTAATTATAAGAAGCCAAGATTTTGGATTACCATAATATCAATTGTAGTTGTAATAATTGTAGGTGTAGGTTTAATGTTTAATCCGATAAAAGCTGATGAATCACTTTTAGATATTAATAAAGTATTAGAAGAAATATCAATATCTTCAAAGGTTATTATAAGTGGAAATGAAAAAGGAGCATATATCTTACCAGGGGATGTTTTTAGTAAAAATATAAAAAAGGGAATAGAAAATTGGAGTGAAGATAATATTAAACTACCAGATGATGTTACAGAGGATATAACAGTTTATAGCGATGGTCAAAATGAATATAAGCTAGGATTTTATAAGGAGATGCCACAGACTGTTAAGGTAAGCTGTGATAATAATATTAAGTATTATAAAACAGAGGTTAATGCTTATGATGCTGCTCTTTTTGTAAAATCCTTAAGCAGCTATTATCTTGAAGAAGAGGTAGTAAAGATTATAACTAATGGAAGAAAAACAAATAAAACAAGCTATAATGATTCTCCTTATTATACAGATTATTTAGAATTAAATATACTTAATACTAGATATTACATTTATAAAGATAAAAATAAATATTACTTAGAGATACCATATGTAGCAATTTATGAAATTAAAAAAGAAGATTATGAAAGTGCAAAGAAGTATTTTAAAGAGCCACAAGAAAATAAAAGTGATACTATAGATGAAGATTTAATTGAAGAATTAGTATGCAAAACAATAGAGGAAGATGGGGGAGGTTATATAAAAGAAGATATTTTAATAGTAACCCCAAAGATATTTGGATATTATTCAGAGGAAAATAAGCTAAAGATATTTGCCACTGTTTTTATTAGTAATTATAGTTTAAATGATAATATTTTAGAGTTTGAAAGTGGAGGAATGTCATCATATGCTATAACTTATGGTAACGATGAAAATGGAGCATATGTTTTAGAAGAACTTAAACGAGCCTTAGATGGTGGGTTGTTAGTATCATCTATAAGAGAGTTTTGCACTATGCCAGTATCAGGTAAAGAGATAGAAGGTTTGGCTGATAAAATACTAGATTATAATATGGATTATAGCGATATAATTCAGCTAGAAAGAGAAAAATTAATTCAATATCTTAAAGATAATAATTTGAAAGGAATATCTTTATTAGAGAGGAAAGATGATGAACCAGATAAACTTATTCCCTTAACAAATTAAATAAATAGTAGCAATATTAAATGGTATTAGTGAAAAAGGGGAGGATATTATGAATGGAGTTACATATGAAAAAGTAAATTTAAATCCTAATTTACCGGCTATGTTGGGTTATTTAGGAAAAGAAAATTTTGATGCGAAAGGTGCTTTCTATATAGGAGCGCATTGGCATAGAAGTATCGAGATAACATTTTTAGTTGAAGGTGAAGTAGAAGGTTTTATAAATGGTAAAAAGATTAAAGTTAATAGCGGTGAATTTATTTTTGTAAATAGTGGGGATGTACATGAAATAGAGAAAAAACAAGGTAAATCCTGTGGTGGAATTATTTTAGTTTTGTCTTATGACTTTATAAAAAATGTATATCCTAATATTGATAATATTAGATTTGATATTTCAAAAGATAGTAGTAGTAAGTCAAGAATGGTAGATATTTTTTTAGAGATTAAAGATATATATTTGAATCCTAAAGAATTAGATTATATTAAGATTAACTCATATCTATATGAAATACTATATATTCTATTATCAGATTTTACAGTTGAAGAGAATAATTCTAACTTAGAAAATTATTTTAAATATAGAGATAAACAAAAGGAAATTCTAATGTATATAGGTGAAAACTATAGAGAAGAATTAACATTAGACAGAATTTCCAAACAATTTTATATGAGTAGTGAATATTTCTCAAGAAAGTTTCACGAATGGTTTGGAACAACTTATAAAGTATACTTAGCAAACTATAGATTTTCTAAGGCTTATGAAGAGTTAATTAATAGTAATAATAATATTCAGGATATAGCGAGTACACATGGATTTTCTAATGTAAAATCCTTTATAACTATATTTAAAGAAAAATATAATATTACTCCATCTAGATATCGTCAATTTATAAAGAGTCAAGAAATGGCAGAAAAGTGGACAATAAATTACAACTATAAGGGTATTAAAAATGATAAAATTTAGATGAGAAATTAAGCGCACATATTTGGAAAGAGCAAAATGTGCGCTTAACTTTTAAATTCTTTTGAAAAGGTTTAAATAATTGAAATGAATAAGGATGGAGAGTGAAAAATGAGTAGAAGATATTCACAAGAGCTATTAAATAAAATAGTTGAAAGACAAGAAGTGGTTCATATTAAAGGAGCTAAGGTATTGATTAAGAATTTACCTGATAGTGATGAAAAAGGAGCAATGGATCCTCGTCTTTATAGGGATATGAAAAAGCAACTTACATTAATGAAGTTTATGCCTAAAAGTATGATGAAGATGGATACATCTCCAAAAGGTATTGAAAAATTAAGAAAAATGTTTGGAGAAATTAAGAGCACTCCAATTGTTGAAAAGAAAATTGATATTATTCGTGAGAGCGTTGCAGCCGCTGATGGATATAAAGTTCCAGTACGTATTTATAAATCTGAAACTATGAAAGAAAATGCGCCAATACTTTATTTCATTCATGGTGGTGGATTCTTTGGAGGATCTCCAGATGTTGTTGAGGAATTAGTAAAATTAATAGTTGAAAAGACTGATATATTAGCATTTTCAGTAGATTATCGTTTAGCACCAGAAAATCCATATCCAACTGGACACGAGGATTGTTACTCAGTATTAGAATGGATTTATGAAAATGCAGAGAAACTAGGTGGAGATAATAAGAATATATTTGTAGCTGGAGATAGTGCAGGTGGAAACTTAACACAATATTGCACTACAAGAGATTTCGAAGCTAAAACAGGTATGGTTAAAGGACAATTATTATTATATCCTACTGTAAATATGATTGGTGCTGAGGATGAATTCTTTAAGAAGTGGAGTATGGATGAATATGAGATGGCTCCAAAGCATAGAGCAGGACTTGAGATGATGTTAGGTATGTTTAGTGGTATGACAGGAGGATTAGAGGATATTTTAGGTACTTCAGATGCTAGCAACCAGTATTTAACTCCATACATTAGAGATCCAAAAGGATTACCTCCAACATTTATAACTGTTGGTGAACATGATTATTTAAAGATAGAATGTCTAGCTTATGCGGCAAAGCTAGCTAAAGCTGGAGTTGATACAACAACTGTGTTATATAAAGGATTTGGACATGCATATGGAGACAATATAGGGGTATATCCTCAAAGTGAAGATTGTGCTATAGAAATGGGTAATTTTATTCTAAAATATTCTAAATAACGGGTAAATTTAAGCTTAAATATTTTAAATAAAAGGATGTATGAGGGTATGAAAAAAAGTTATAAAATCGGTCTATTAATTATTGGATCTTTATTGGTGATATTTGCATTTACAGATTTGCAGATTTCAAAGGCAATTTATAATCAGCAAAGTACATTTGGGTTTATCTTTGAAGCTATTGGGGAGTTTCCAGCTGCGTTAATTGCATCATTTTGCAGTATGAGCTTAATGATAACTAGGAATAAAGATAGGTCAGTAAAATACATTTTAGGAACGATAGGATATTCAGTTTTAGTGGTTTTATTTGCGTTAATGGCAGCAATGTTACCAGTAAAATATTTAAGTGGACCTACGTTGTTAATTCCTTTGCTTGCTATTTTATATGTTGGACTTTTTTATATAATTGCTAAGAAGTATACTAAAACTAATAGAGAAGAATTACGTAAAGCTGCTATTGTAGGATTACTAACTTTTGTATTTGTAACAATAGCTTTTAACTTAATCAAGATGGGTTGGGGAAGAGAACGTTATAGAAACATGGTTGCTACAGGGGCATTTGAAGGATTTTCAATGTGGTTTATTCCTCAAAGATTTACAACTAATAATGAGTTTATGTCATTTCCTTCAGGACATAGTGCAAATGCAGCAATTATGATTTGGATTACCTTAATACCAACATTTGTAACTAGTTTGAAAGATAAGAAAAATTGGTTTATAGGTTTTGCTACATTGTGGATAGTTTTAGTTCCAATAAGTAGAATTATAGTTGGAGCTCACTTTGCCTCAGATGTTACTATGGGGGTAACTGTAACTTTAGTAATATTTACGTTATTAAAAGAAAAGTATATAAAAAAAGAGAATATAAAAGATAAGGAAAAGATTAGTAGTATAAATACTTAATATAATAAAAAATTGCATTCATTAAGCCGTATAATTATGTACGGCTTAATTTTATATACTTTTAAATTAAAGAAGATTTTAACTGTTAGGTTTGTTATCTGTATGTGTAAAGTTATCAATATTTATTTTAAGCAAATCTCTTATTTCCCTTAGTAATATAATATTATCTGGATCTTTTTTATTTTCAACTTTCTGATTTATGTTCATTCTTTTTTCTAAATTGCCCACAATCTTAATAGCAATTTAAAAAAAAACTAGATAAAATCTAGAGGATAGAAGTATTATAAGTTAGATATGTAATCTATTAACTTATTAACTTCAAGTTCAATTTCTTCAATAGAGTTGTGTATATAAATTCCGTTACCACAGGCAAAAATATTTTTTCTTGATGTCTCAAGATTTTGGTCAACTTTAGGACCTGTAGTTTCAGGATTTAAGGCTATATTACTTCTAAGTGATACTAATCCGTCAGATAACATTCCTAGAGCTAATATTACAGTATCACATTTAATTTCTTTTTCATTAGAACCATTAGAGATTTTAATTGAGTTAACTCTATCAAAACCTAATATGCTTGTAATATGATATTTTTCATATATATTATTAGTTATTTTAAATGCTTCATCATTAGAATTTTCACATATTATTGCAGTGATATTAAGATTATGTTTTTTCAAGTCCTCTAAAATTAAATGTAGGTTTTCAGTTCCGTAAATAACTATATTCTTTCCTGGTACAATACCATCAATATTTAAAATATTTTTGGCAGTTCCAAGAGTTAGTACACCAGCACATCTATCACCAGGTATATTTAAAGCATTTTTGCCTTTTTCTTTAGCTCCATTAGTTAATATTATATTTTTGGCAGATAGATCTTCCATTCCTCGTTCGGGACTTAAGCAAACAATTTTTCCAGAATCATTTATATTAATAACCATCGTATTGAAATAAGTATCAATATTTAATTTGGAATATTGATCAAATAAATCTTTTAAGTATTCTTGACCAGTTAGATTTCTTGTAGAGCTTATATTATAATTTGCGAGATTCAGTGCTCCACCTAGAGAGGAATTTTTTTCTATTACAAGAATATTTTTTATACCATTTTTCTTTGCTTTAATGGCACATAGCATACCAGATGCACCGCCACCTATAATTATTAAATCATAAATACTCATATAAATTAAACCTCCTTAAAACCTATAACTGGTGAACACTTAGAATTTTTAGTAACTTCAGTAATATCTATACCCAGCTCTCTACTTATTATTTTGCTTATAGGTAAAAGGCATCCAATACCTTGGCACCCGCCCATAGTAGCTCTAGTTCTTCGTTTTACTCCGTCTACAGTTCTAGCACCTAAAGGTCTATTTATAGAATCTATTATTTCTCCTTCAGTTATTAATTCACATTTACATATCATACGTCCATATTCAGGATTCTTTGAGATTAATTCATTTTTTTCTTCAAGGGATAAGTCAGTAAATTTTATAATTCTTTTTCTGTAAGGATAAAAATAGATATTTTCTTTTAAGTTTAGCTTTTTAGAAATTATATCTTTTATGTATACAGCTATTGCAGGAGCAGCTGTTAATCCAGGTGATTCAATACCAACTAATGATATAAAGTTTTCATTATCAATAGCCTCTTCAATTATAAAATCACCATAATCTAGACGAGGTCGTAACCCTGCAAATGTTGTTAATATTCTTCCAGTAGGAATGTTAGTAACACTTTTATTTGACTTATCTAATATTTCATCTAAACTAACTTTGGTACTGTCTAAAGAAGATTTACTATCTATTCCTTTAGCTGTTGGACCAATTAATAAGTTACCATCAGATGTAGGGGTTACTAAGACACCTTTTGAAATTTTACTTGGTATTTGAAATATAGTTTTATTTATCATTTTTCCTGCTACTTTATCAAGTAAAAGATATTCACCTTTTACAGGGTGTAAGGTATATTTATTTTTATTTATCATATTATTTATTTCATCACTATTTATACCAGCAGAGTTTATAACTATCGTACTATTTACACATCTTCCATCTTTTAAGACAATAGTATATCCTGGATCTGTATTTTCTATATCTATAACTTCAGAATTAAGAATAAATTCAACGCCATTTTCACAAGCGTTTTCCGCTAGGGCAATAGTTACTTCATATGGGCTAACTATTCCTGAAGTTTTTGCATATAATGCACCTACAACATCTGTAGATAGATTAGGTTCAATCTCTCTTAACTCTTCCTTAGATAGAATCTCTAAATCTTTAACACCTAAAACTGTACCGTTGCATTTTAATGTGTTTAATTTATACATATCATCATCATTAAAACCTAATACAAGTGCACCATTTCTGTTAAAATTAAAATCTAAATCTTTAGCTAAGGAATCATACATTTGATTTCCTTTAATATTAAGTTCAGCCTTTAATGTACCTTTCTTTTCGTTAAAACCAGCGTGTATTATTCCACTATTAGCTTTTGAAATACCGGTTGCAACATCATTTTCTTTTTCAATAACTGTAATTTTTAGATCATATTTTGATAGCTCTCTAGCTATAGCACATCCAACTATGCCAGCACCTATAATAACAACATCTTTTTTCATAAAATTCCCTCCAAGTGAAGTTAACTGAACTTAACTATCTTTACTACCATTTCATTATAGGTCTGTATTAAATATAAGTAAAATTGTATTTTTTTATTAATATTATAGGTAAATAGTTATTAATAAAATAGCAATTCTAATTTATTATTAGTATTGAGTTACTTTATTATGAAAGTTTGAATTAAACACAAGAAATCTTTAGGGATAGATTTTAAATTTTCATTATAGTAAAATGAATTTATATTAATTTATTAAGAAGAGGAATATACTATGGGGAAGAAGTTTAAGAGTTTATATCCGGAATATTATGATGAATTTAAATGCATAGGTGGTTCTTGTGAAGACAGTTGTTGTGTTGGATGGGATATAGACATAGATAAAATTACATTTAGGAAATATTATAAGGTTCAAGATTCAGAAATGAAAAGAATGTTTCAAAAAAATGTACATAATAATGAGGAAAGTTTTAGCGATGATGTTGATTATGGAAAGGTAAAATTAAAAAATGATAAAAGATGTCCTTTCTTAGATTGTGATAATTATTGTGTAATACATTCTAAGCTTGGAGAAGATTATCTTTCAAATGTCTGCACATGCTTTCCGAGGATAACAAATTTAGTTGATGGATGTTATGAAAGATCACTTGATGTTGCTTGTCCTGAAGCAGCAAGGATTTTATTGTTGAAAGAAGATGGCATAAAATTCAAAGAAAGCGAAGAAGTGATAGGAAAACATATAATATCAAATCAAGTTGATACTAAGGCTAAGGAACTTAAAAATTCATTAGCAAAATATTTTAAAGAAATAAGAGAAGTAAGTATTAAAATAATTCAAAATAGGAATTTAGATTTAAGCGAAAGACTTTATATATTAGGTGAGTTTATTAACGGTTTAGAAGATGAAAGCGAAAGTAATTTCAATAATATAAGCAAATTTATAAAAAATTATGATATAAATACAGCTGAAGGTTTTTATGAAAAAAATAGTTTGTATTTTATGCTTCAGATAGATTTCTTTAAGAAGATGATATCTTTGTTAAATGTTGATAAAGAAGTAGATAGTTCTTTATTTAAAGAATATACTAAGCAGATAATTAAATCTTTTAATTTAGACAAAGAAGAAGTTGAACCAAGAAAGTATATAAAAATTTTTGAAGAATACAATAAAAAATATATGGATGAGTATACATATATTTTTGAAAATTATTTAGTTAATTTTATTTATAATAATATGTTCCCGTTTAATGAGAAAGAATCTATCTTTGATGGCTATATAATGCTTTTAATGAGATATTCATTTATGAGATTTTATTTAGTAGGGAAATATATAGAAGAGAGAAAAGATTCTAAAGAGGATATAGTTAGATTTATTCAGGTATTCTCTAAAACTATTGAACATCATAGAAGTTATTTAACTAAATCTATGAGGCATATAAAAGAGAAAGAGTTTAACAATATAGAATTTGCAAAAACACTATTGTAGTATAGTTGATGTTATGCAAATATAAAATAGGTATGAGAAACGACATAGTTTTACTCATACCTATTTTATTTTGCATAAAGAATTGTTTTATTATCTGCTTATATTTTAAAGAGTATTAAACAAAGACAATACTATAAGAAATTAAATTTCTTAATAAAAATATTTACGAAATTTAATTTCTTTGATACACTGAAAATATGATAAAGGATGAAAGGAAATTATGTATGGATAATAGAACGATTAGAGATATAATTTTTGCTGAATATGATAACTTCTTTGATGCAGAAAAGAAAATTGCCAATTATATTTTAAATAATTCTGCTAAAGTGGTTGAGTTGACAATTGCAGAGCTGGCAGAAGCAGCTGGTACTAGTGAGGCAACAGTTTCGAGGTTTTGCAAAAGATGCAATATGAAGGGGTTTCATCATCTAAAGATTACTCTTGCAAAAGAGCTAGTTGAAGCTAATGAATCAGAAGTAACTGTATCTGGTGATGTTAATTTAAATAATATTAAACAGTCATTGCATAATATTTTAGCTAATAAAGTAGAAGAATTAAATCAAACTGTATCTATGATAGATGAAGAAAATTTAAGGGAGATTATTTCTTTATTAAATAATGCTAGAAGTATTCAATTTGCCGCTGTAGGAAATACAATACCAGTTGCGATGGATGGAGCTTATAAGTTTAATCAAATTGGTATTCCATCAGTAGCTAATACAATATGGGAAACACAAATTGCATATACTTATAACTTAACAAAGGAAGATGTAGTAATAGTTATTTCAAACTCAGGAGCTTCCAAGAGATTAGTAGATGTTGTAGAAGCAGCTAATAAATGTGGAGCTAAAGTAATTTCAATTACTAACAGTGCTAATTCTCCATTATCGAAAATAAGTGACTATCACATCACAACTGCAACTAGAGAAAAATTATTTTTAGATGAATATTATTTTTCAAGAATATCAGCAATGACAGTAATTGAGATATTGTATTTATTTCTAACTGTAGGGAAGAAAGATGTATATGACAATTTAAGTAGGCATGAACAATCAATTGCTGATGATAAGTTATAGATAGGAGAGATGAGAAGTGAAAAGAAGGTGTGCGAAAGAAGCTTTAAAGTATATAAAGGATAATATGACAATAGGACTTGGAGGGGGAAGTACTATTGGATATCTAATTTCTTATATAAAGGAATCTGAATTAAATGTAAAAGTGGTTACTCCATCTTTTAAGACTGCAAGTCTTTGCATTGAAAATGGACTTCAAGTTGTGCCAACATGGTCAGTTAGTAATATAGATATTGCCTTTGATGGATGTGATGAAGTTGATGAAGAATTAAATGCATTAAAAAGTGGTGGTGGAATTCATACTAAAGAAAAGATTATTGCAAGTATGTCTAGAGAATATATTCTTCTTGTAGATGAAAGTAAATTTGTAAGGGAATTAGAATTTAATCATCCTGTAGTATTAGAAATAATACCTGAAAGTAAGGGGTATGTAGAGTTGATTATAAGAGACTTAGGTGGAGAGCCTAAGATGAGAAGTAGTGAAGCTAAGGATGGAATTACAATAACAGACAATGGACTATTTTTAATTGATGCCTTTTTTGATAAGAATAAAATCAGCAGTATAGAAAAATTAAATCAAGATTTAAATTCTATTGTAGGTATTGTAGATACATCATTATTTTATAACATTGCTACTAAAGTAATAGTAGCTAGCAATGAAGAAATAAAAGTAATTGAAAGAAAGGTGAATTAATATGGAAAGTATGGTTAGAAAATTATCTAATGGAGTTAATATGTCTTCAATTGGGTTTGGGACATATAAGCTTGGGGAAGAACAAGATGTTATAGATAGAGTTAAACTGGCATTGGAAATCGGATATAGGCAGATTGATACAGCTTCCTTTTATGGTAATGAAGAAGGCGTTGGTAAAGGAATTGCTCAAAGTGGTGTTGATAGAAAGGATATATTTTTAGTAACTAAGCTTTGGAATGATGACCATGGATATGAAGAGACAATCAATGCATTTAATAAATCTATAAAGAAGCTTGGAGTTGATTATTTAGATTTATATTTAATTCATTGGCCAAATAAATTAAATAGTGAGACTTGGAGAGCTTTTGAAGACCTTTATAAAGAAGGAAAAGTTAGGGCAATAGGTGTATGTAATTTTAAAATTGGGCACTTAGAGGAGTTAAAGAAAATAGCTAAAATTATGCCAATGGTAAACCAAATAGAGATACATCCTTGTAAAACTCAAAAGGATATTATTGAGTACTGCAAGGAAAATAATATTCAGGTAGTTGCATGGGGACCTATAATGAGAGGGAAAATATTCTCTTTACCATTAATGTTGGATTTAGCAGAGAAATATAATAAAAGTATAGCTCAGATTACCCTAAGATGGCATATACAAAATGGAGTAATTCCAATACCAAAGTCATCTAATGAGGAAAGAATAAAAGCTAATATAGATATATTCGATTTTAATTTATCAAATGAAGATATGAAAAAGATTGATAGTTTAAATAGTAATGAAGATGTATCAGGAGTTCCAGATAACACAACGTATTTAGATTTATAAGATATTTTAATTATAAGCTATATCTCAAATGGTGATGATCCCCAAATCATTAAATTAAGTGATTTGGGGATCATTTATTTAAAACTATATTTTAGGGGTCAAAATTATAGTTTTTAACTATTTTATTGAGTTAACATAATCTACTGCACTCATTCCAGCAATTCTTCCAGAAGTATAAGCAAATCCAGATGCTAAACCTTCATATGGAGGGTATCCAACTCCAGTGTAATATCCACCAGCAGTTGCTCCAGCTGCATATAAACCAGGAATGAATTCATAGTTATCAGTCATAACTTGCATGTTTTCATCAACCTTAACTCCACCGATAGTTCCAAGGAATACTCCTCTAACATCTAACGCGTAGAAGTTTCCTGATTCTACAGAGTATGCTAAAGATTCACTTGCTTTACCAAAGTCTGTATCTTCTCCTTTTTTAACCATGGTATTGTATCTTTCAACAGTAGCTTTTAAGTCTTCTGCATCCATACCAGCTGCTTCAGCTAACTCTTCTAAAGTAGCTCCTTTGAAAGCAGTACCAGCTTCAACAGATGCATCAGCTAATGCAATGAAATCATCAAGATCCATCTTTGCACCAGGACCAGCTTGAGAAACTGTTAGCTTAGTTCCTTCAGAGAAAGATTTTAATGTAGCTTCATCAACTATGATATAGTACTTTCCACCAACAGTATAAGCTGCATTTGCCCAGAATGCTGTATCATAAACAACGTCTTCATTAGTGAAACGGCTACCTGTTTGGTCAACCCATAATAGTGGTGTGTTTAAAACTTGTGTTAAGCTTGTGTCAGAGAAACCAGCAAGGTTTTCACCAGCTGAATCTTGTTTTACTTCTGATGCTGCAAATTGGCAAGCATGTAAAAGTGGGGTTGCATCTAAGTCATAACCACCAACAGCTTCTATAGCCTCTATACCTTCTCCAGCATTTGGCATACCAAGAGAGTTAAATAACTCAGAGTTTAAAGCTTTGGCAGTTTTTTCAGCGTCTGCACCATAACCCCCAGTAGCAATGATAGTTGCTTTAGCATTAACAGTTAAAGTACCACCATCAGCTTTAGTAGCTGTGATACCAGTTACAACACCTTCATCATTCTTGATTATAGATTCAAGAGAAGTATTGTAACGAACATCAGCACCCATAGTATCTAAATTAGCATACATATTTTCATATGCCGCAGCGTTATCTTTATATTTGTGATAAGTTTTCCACTTATATACGTCATCTTCGTGAGCTAATTGAGTTGTAGTTTCTGGAATATAGAAATCAACTCCATATCCTTGTAACCATTCAACTGTATCACCGGCATTTTCAACAATCTTTCTTACGATTGTACCGTTAGATAAGTATTGGTTAAATTCCATTAAGTCTTGAACTGCCTTATCAACAGAAAGATCATGTCCATCTTCCTTTAATAGCTCTGTATCAACAGCAAAGAATCCTGAAGATATTTTTGTATTACCACCGGCAGATGCAGTTTTTTCTATAACCATTACGTTAAGACCAGCTTCAGCAGCAGCTAAAGCAGCAGCAGTACCAGAACCACCAGCACCAACTACAACAACATCAACAGTAGCTTCTTCATTTTCACCCTTTTTAGCTGTTTCAGCATTTTTTAAAGCATCAATATCAGCACCAGCTTCTGTCAAAGCATTAGTTATAGCTGTAAGTACAGCTGTACTTGTAACTGTAGCACCACTTACTGTATCAACAGCTAAGCTTTGATTAGTTACAATAGTTTCAGCTAGTTGAGGAGCAGCTTTACCACCTATATCGGGAGTTTCAGAATCAGCAGTAACGTCAATGCTTTCGATGTTACCATTTTCAGCTATAGTTACATTTACAGTTACATCTCCACCAAACCCTTTTTCTGTTGCTGTATATTTACCAGCTTTTGCAGTTGAGTTAGATGAATTGTTATTTGAACTACATCCAACAAAAAGGCTTGTACTCATAGCAAAAACTAAAGTTGTTGCTAATAACATACTTAATTTTTTTCTTATCATTATAGTGTATCCCCCATTCATTGTTATATATTTAACTAACAAGAAAGAGTATAACAGTATAGAAAAATTAAAAGAAGATGATACACTTTACAGAAAAAGTGGTTTATTTTATGAACTAAAAGAGAGCGTATTTTAATAACATGGTAGTTATGGTATGGTAATAAAATGATTAAGGTAACATTAAGTTAATAGGATTAAAATAGATTTAGTGTATTTGAAAATAAGTTTAATGTAGAAAGTGGTAAGAGAAACTGTGAAAATTCAAAATATTTTTAATAAGATAAGAAGTAAAAAAGAAATTAAAGATAGCATATATAATATAAAATTAATAGAAGGTGAAGAAGGTAAAGTCTTAAATGAAAAAGGTGATATAGTTTTAATAGCAGCCTTTGGCAAAGGAACTATTAATTTAGATTCTAAGAGCATTAAGTTGTTTAGTGGGAATGTAGTATTATTAAAGCAAGTAAAAGAGATAAAATATTATGTTGAAGAGGCAAGTAAAATCTGCTTTATTAACTTAAAAAGGGAGTTTATAACAACTCAATTAATAGCGCAAATGGCAGATTGCCCTATTTTATATGATTTTTTTAGGTTGGATACATCTAGAATAGAATATTTATTATTTGATATTACTATGCAAGAGGTAGTGAAAACTTATTTAAAGGTATTATTATATGAGTTAAGCAATTCTAATGAAAAAAATGATAAATTGGTAATAGCTGCTTTAATATTGTTTTTAAGTAATTTACATAGTGTTCATCAAGAAGCTTTAATTATAAGTGAATCTAGTATGATGAAGGATTATGATATTGGAAAATGGCTTAAGTATATGGTAGACAATTATTCAACAGTCACACTTAAATCTATGGCAGAACATTTTAATTTTAATCCTACATATTTTTCAGTACGGTTTAAAGCTTTAGCTAATTGTCAGTTTTCAGAAAAGTTATTAGAAATAAAATTAGAAAAAGCTAAATGGCTTCTTGTAACCACAAATTTAACTGTACAAAATATTGTTGAGATTATTGGGTTTAAAGAGAAAAGCTATTTTTATAGGGTATTTAAGAAAAAATATAAGATGACTCCACTTCAGTATCGAAAATATTGTAAGTTAGCTTATGAAAAATAAATTAATATAAATTTAGTTAGGAGAATAGTGATGAAGGATAGAAAGAATATATTAAAAGTATTAAGTAGTATATTTATTATATTTATCTTAGTTGGTTGTGGAAAAGGTAAAGATAGTGATTCTTCAAATATAACCAATGAAGGTAACGAGGTTAGTGTTTCGTATATAAACGTAGGTAAAGGAGATGCTATTTTAATTCAAGTTGAAGATAAAAATTATCTTATAGATACTGGATTAGAAGAGAATTCACAAATGCTTATAGATGGTCTAAAAGCAAAAGATGTAGATAATTTAGATGGAGTATTTTTAACTCACACTCATAAAGATCATATTGGGGGAATGGGAGAGTTAGCTGCAGCTTACGATATAGATATGATGTATAGAGCTGAAATATCTGAAAATAAAAAGAATGGTGAAAATAAGATAGATAATTTATCAGAAGAACTTTCTATACCTTTAACTAAGTTAAGTTCAGGCGATAAAGTTGAAATAACAGATGCAATTAGTTTTGATGTAATTGGTCCTTTAGTGTTAAACCGAGATGATGATAATGATAATTCTCTAGTTATGAACCTTGAAGTGAATGGAGTAAAATTTTTATTTACTGGTGATATGCAGTTCGCAGAGGAGAAGACACTTATGGATGCAGGGGTAGACCTTTCTAGTGATATATTAAAGGTTGGAAATCATGGAAATAAAGATGCTACGTCAGATGAATTTGCTATAGCTGTTTCTCCTAAGTATTCAGTTATCACAACAGATACTGCAGTAGATACTAATTCTGCTAGTAAGAGAGTTAGAAATGCCTTAAGTAATTCAGAGATTTATATAACTGAAGACTATGAGAGGGGAATAACATTTAAAGTATTAAAAGATGGAAAGGTAGAGATAGCAGAGTTTTAATATTAGTAATAAATCGGATATAGTTAAAAAAATCCATGCTTAATGAACTACATTATGTCTAATAGGCAATAGCGAGTTCTAAAAAAGCGTGGATTTTCTACTAATATGATGAAATTTTTTCAAAAAAACCTCTGTCTAAGATTTTATAGCTTTTCTTATTTTTCTCTAATTTTCCTGAAGCACAAAATGAATTAATAACTCTAAGTAAATGTCTATAGCTAGTGCATAGTAGTTCGGCACACTCAGTTAAATTATAACTAAAAATACCATCTTTTTCTCTTCTTAAAATAAATGACGCAAGACGGCTTTCAAGTGAGTCATAAAGATTAATACAAGTATTATTATTCATATAGCTTAGTCTTTCACCAAGGTTTTTACAGGTATATCTTAAAAAATTAATATCATTTAATAAAATATTTCTATGTTTCATAGAAATTCCTATACAGTAACAAGCTGATGTAGTCTGGACAAAAGCCGTAGGAGGCTTATCCCAAAGGCTACATGTTTCCCCTATAATTTCAAAGGAGTTAAAGTGTGATAAAGACATTATTTTTCCAGAACTAGAATGGGAAAATACTTTTAATTTTCCGTGAACTAAAAAATAAAGATAGTTTGAGCACTCACCTTCATTTATTAGAAACTCTCCCTTGTTAAAATGAAAAAGGTCTATATATGGATTGATATCAGTTGAAAATATATCAAGAATACCACTGTTAGTAATATATTTATCTAACAAAGACTTATCATCTACTTTTATCATAATATCCTCCAGAGTAAGTATGTTTATTAGAGTTAATGTTCGTATATAGTGTTTTTATTTTAGCATAACTATAGAATAGGTACAACACAAGTTGCTATTCACAAGGGATATTTATTATTTTACTAAATAAATATTTATTTAATATAAGGTATAATGAAAACGATAAGGTTAAGGTTATTATTTTAATTATATTAAAAAATGTTAATTTTAAGTTAAAAATACGAATAATTTATTTGATAAAAATGAAAATATACAGATTTTTTGTGGAAATAGGACATAGGTCATATTTTTTTGTCGAATTAATTATTATAATTAAGTCAACAAATGAATTTTAGGAGATGAGATTATGAAAAAGATAGTAACTTCTTTATTACTTATTATGACAACTCTTCTTTTCGCTGGATGTTCTAGTTCTTCAAGTAAAGGACAATCAGGAAATGAAGGAGCAAATGGAGATTATTCAAAATTAAATATAGCTTTAATTTCAGATACAATTGGTACAGAGCAATTTATCCTTCAAGCATACAATGCATTAAAAGATGCTGCAGATAAATATGGATTTAAATGGACATCTATTGAATGTACAGATACTGCTGCTTGGGAAGAAAATACAAGAGCTGCATCTAATGAAGGATATGACTTAATTATAGGTGTGGGCTGGCAAGCTGCTGACCCATTTAGTGAAGCTGCAGATGCATTCCCAAATACTAAATATGCTGTAATTGATACAACTGCTTCTAATGAAAAAGTTGCAAGCTTTGGATTCGATGAAGCACAAGGTGCATATGTTCAAGGAGCAATGGTAGGAACAGCTTTCCCTAATGAAAGTTTATATGGATATATTGCTTCATTCCAAACTCAAGCTACTTATAAGTATAGATATGGGTTCTCAGAGGGTGTAAAGTCTGTTAAACCAGATGCTAAATTTATGTACAACTACATAAACTCATACAATGATACAAACTTAGCTTATGAATATGCATTACAACAAAAAGCTGCTGGGGCTAACTTTATATTCGGAGGAGTATCTGCAAGTGCAAACTCTGGAATATATCAAGCAGCACAAGAATTAGCTAAAAAAGGTACACCAATATACACAACAGGTTTAAGTATTGACCAAACTACTGAAGAAAATCCATATATAATCGGTGGATTATTAAAAAACACAGGGGCAGTAGTTAATAATATAGTTGATAAGTTCTTAGCTGGAGAATTAGAAGGTGGAGCACAAGTTCTTGGATTAAAAGAAGGTGCATTCGGAGTTGTAGGTGTTACACCTGAAACTATGAACTATAGAAATACTGATATAATAACTGACGAGGTTATTGAAGCAGGAAAGAAAGCAGCAGACAAAATAATATCAGGGGAACTAGTAATTGAAGTTCCAGAAGAATCTGCAAATTAGTATATAGATAAATTTTAAGAGGGGCTGTAGCAAGATTTGCTTCAACCCTTCTTTTATGCTCAAAATTCACTTAGAAAAGGAGTAAGTTTAACATGCTTTTAGAAATGAAAAATATTGTTAAAACATATGGTAATGTAACCGCTAATAATAAGGTTAATATAAATCTTAATAAAGGGGAAATACTTGCTGTTGTTGGTGAAAATGGTGCTGGAAAGTCTACTATAATGAAAATACTTTATGGCTTAGAAAGACCAGATTCAGGAGAAATATTTATAAATGGTAAGAAGATGGACTTTCATAATCCATCAGATGCTATGGCTCAAGGTATCGGAATGGTTCAACAGCATTTTATGCTTTTTGAATCAATGACTGTAGCGGAAAATATAGTTTACAAGAATGAAGTGAAAAAAGGAATATTCTTCGACTACAAAAAGAATATAGAAGTTGTTGAAGAGCTTTCTAAAAAATATATGCTACATGTTGATCCAAAGGCTATCGTAGAAGAATGTCCAGTTGGACTTCAACAACGTGTAGAAATATTAAAAATACTTTATCAAAATGCTGATATTATTATCTTCGATGAGCCATCGGCAGTTCTTACACCTATAGAGGTTGATGAATTATTAAAGACTATGAAACAGTTAGCTAAGTTAGGTAAGAGCATAATAATCATAACTCATAAACTACATGAAGTAATGGAAGTTGCAGATAGAGTTGTAGTTATGAGGCTTGGAGAAGTTGTTGCTGAAAGATTAAAAAAAGATACAAGTGTTGAGGAATTATCTTATTTAATGGTTGGAAGACAAATTGCTAATAGAGTAATTCCTAAAAAAGAAACTGCTGAAAATCTTTTAGAAGTAAAAGACTTAGTTTTAAAAGGTGAACATAATAAAAATATTTTAAATAATGTTAATTTACATATTAAAAAAGGTGAAATAGTAGGTATTGCAGGAGTATCAGGCAATGGTCAATCTGAATTAATAAGGTGTATAACTGGATTAGAAAAGGTTGATGGAGGAGAAGTTATTCTAGATAAATCTGATATTACCAATAAAACTGTAATGAATATTAGAGAGGCTGGTATAGCTCATATTCCAGAAGATCGTTATATGTGGGGAAGTGCTCCAGAAGCCACTCTTGCAGAAAATGCATTAATGGGATTTGAGGATAAGGAAGGATTTTCTAAAAGAGGAATCTTAGATATTAAGAAAGTTGTATCTCATGCATCAGAATTAATAACTAAATTCTTAGTTAAAGCAGATTCACCATATCAAAAGATAAAGGAGCTTTCAGGTGGTAACGCTCAGAAGCTTATAGTTGCAAGAGAAATGGCTATGAATACACCACTCCTTATAGCATGTGAGCCTACAAGAGGGATAGATATTGGAGCAATGGAATTTATTCATGATCAACTTGTAGCTAAGAGAAATAGCGGAGATAGCGTATTATTAGTTTCTTCTGAACTAAGTGAAATTATGGATTTAAGTGACAGAATATATGTTATTTATGAAGGGGAAATAGTTGGAGAATTTATAAGAGGAAGTATTGATGAGAAGGAATTAGGTCTATTGATGGTAGGAGGTAAAGAAAATGAAAAGTAAGAGTACTATTGCAAAAAGTAAAATTGCTAGTTGGTATGCTCCTTTAAAGCATCCACTACAAGCTGTTGTAGTTGGATTGCTATTAGGTGGAGTTATTATAGCACTTTCTGGATTTAATCCTTTCGAAGCGATAATTGGGATGTTCAAAGGTGGATTTGGTTCAGCGTACTATTTAACAACTACATTAACTCGTGCGATTCCTATTATATTTGCTGGTCTTGCAGGTGCTTTAGCTTGGGGATCAGGATATTCAAGCTTAGGTGCTGCTGGGCAAATGGTTTTAGGAGCATTTACTTCATCAGTTGTAGCAGTAATTTGTCCAGGACCTCCAGTAGTTGTTGTAACAGCTGCGCTTATTAGTGGAGCATTAGTAGGAGTATTATATTCGCTTGTATCTGCATATGTAAGCGAAAGATTTAAGTTAGATTTACTTATCATAACTCTTATGATGAATTATGTTGCAGACTATATTGCATCTTATTTTACTACTTATGTTTTTAAAGATCCTCTAGCTGTTGACTCATCAGCTATCCAAACTCAAAAGCTAACAGATAATATTTTACCTAAGATGTTTGAAGGATATTCACTGCATTGGGGATTTATAATTGCTATTATATGTGTTTTAATAGTACTTTTCATAATGAAGAAGACAAGCTTTGGATATAAAGCTAAAATGGGTGGATTAAATCCTAACTTTGCTAATTATGGTGGAGTTAATAGTACTAAGATGATGTACTATGTATTAATGCTAAGTGGTGCTTTAGCAGGACTTGGTGGTGCTATAGAGGTTTTAGGTACAAGATACCGTTATGTAGATAGCATGATTACATCTCCAGGGTTCGCATGGAGTGGTATCATAGCATCATTAATGTCTAGCAATCACCCAGTCGGTATATTAGTTAGTGCTATTTTCTTAGCAGGTATTACTACAGGGGGAAGTACTATAGAGCGTAGTATGGGAGTTCCATCTGAAGTAACGACAATTATTCAAGGTATTATTACTTTATTAATAACTGCAAGATTCGTTGTAAAATGGTACAAGAAACAGCAAAATGCAGAAAATAAAGGAGGAGCTCAATAATGGAATTAAGTGTAGATTATTTAGCGGTAGTTGCTAATTCAACTCTTCGTATGATGACACCTATTTTATTAGTAACTTTAGCTGCAGCTATATGTTCTAAAGTAAAGATTTTTAATATAGCAATGGAAGGAACGATGCTAACAGGAGCATTTTTTAGCATTGTTGCTAATTACTATACTAATAATGTGATCTTATCTGTTTTAGCAGGTGCTATTAGTGGGATGATAGTTTCAGCTATAGTAGGTTTTTGTATAATTAAACTAAAGGCATCTCCAGTAGTAGTAGGTATGGCTACTAATACTATGATGGGGGGAGTTACAACTTACTTATTATATATAATCTTTAAAACAAAAGGGGTATTTACTGACCCAAGCTTAGTGAGTCTTCCTAAGATTGATTTACCGATTATAAAGGATATTCCTGTTATAGGAACTATTTTCTCAGGGTTAACTTTTGTTGACTATTTAGCATTTATTTTAGCTATAGCTATGTACATATTCTTATACAAAACGGTTTTAGGATATAGATTACGTGCTATAGGAATAAACAAAGAAGCTGCAAGAAGTCTTGGTACTCCAGTAGAGAAATATCAATTCCTTACAATAAGTTTATCAGGAATATTAAGTGGATTAGGTGGAGTTCTTCTTTCAATGGGAACTGTAACTCTATTTATGCAAAATATGACTTCGGGACGTGGATATATTGCTATGGCTGCAAATAACTTAGGAAAATCTCATCCATTAGGAGTTCTTTTCTCAAGTTTATTCTTTGGATTTTCACAAGCGGCTGGAAATGTACTTCAAAATACATCATTAAAAACTCAAATTACTGCCTCTATCCCTTATGTAGCAACTATAGTTGCACTTATATTATTTAGCATACAAACAAGAAGAAAAAAGAAAAATAAGTAGGTGAATAAGATGAGGTTTTTACATTTATCAGATATTCACTTCTTAAGGAATTATCCTAAGGCTGAATCTGGATATAATTCTATTTTTAATAATATAACAAGTCCTCTAACACAAATTAAAAGATGCATAGACAGAATTGACTTAAAAGAGATAGAGTTTATTATAATAACTGGTGATTTAGTTGAATCAGGTGACTTTGAAGATTATAAGGTATTAAGAGAAAATCTTAACGAAATTTTTGGAGATACTCCATATATAGTTACATTAGGTAATCATGATAATAAGGAAGCTTTTTATAAAGGTTGGTTTGATAAAGAAGCAAATGAAGAAGCATATAATCATGTTGAGGAAATTGCAGGAGTAAGAATTGTAAGTTTTGATAACTCTCAATATAAGAATAGTAATGGCATGATTTCAGAAAAACAAAAGAAATGGTTAAAAAAAGAGTTAAGTAAAGATACTAATAAAGATACAATCTTAATGCTTCATCATCATATTTTAAAAGAACAATTTGTTACACCTTCTGTAGAAGTAGATGAAGAGTTTGAAGAAATAATAAAAAGCAGCTCAGTAATTGGAGTATTTTCAGGACATACTCATCATCCTTATAATGGAGTATTTGCGGGTAAACCATATTTTACAGCAAGAAGTCTTTCTTTTATTGGAATAAATGAAGAAGATGGAACTGTAAGATTTGAAGAAGCTGCGGGTTTTAACTTGTGTACTTATACTGATGGTAATATATCTATAGATGCTATAGATGTTTTAGAAGAAAGAAAAATATTAGGTTATGTTAAGTTTTAATAGAGAAGTCGCATTAAAGGTGCGACTTCTTTTTTGTAGTATAGTGAAAAAGTTTGGGCTTTATATTTTTTAATAAGTTTTAGATGTTGAGAAAAATATAAAAAGTAGGTTGGAACAGATTTTAGTATTAGAATGTAAAATATTTAAAAAGATATATTTACAAAATATTGTAAGAGTGATAATATTAGTTTTAATATTTATAGACAAAGAAAGGGAAGAGTACTATAGAGTACAGTTTTAAGAGAGAGAATGTCACCGGCTGTAAGCATTCTTAAATATGACTATAAGAAAACTACCCTGGAGTTATGGTTTAGTAGCTTAATTTAAGTGAAATGCTATCGGTGAAAATCGTTAAACTTAAAGAGATGAATTGAATTGTATTAATTCAATTTGGGTGGAACCACGTATGTAAACATTCGTCCCAAGGTTAGGGATGGATGTTTTTTTATATTTAAAAATTAATAAAGAATAATTATTAATTATTCTATGTTAATTATCAATTAGCAGTATAACAAGGAGGTAGAAGTATGATTAACGTAAAATTAAATGATGGCTCAGTAAGAGAAATCGAAGAAGGTTCTAATATTTATGAACTTGCAAAATTACTAAGTAAAAATCTAGCTAAATCAGCAGTAGTAGGTGAAGTAAATGGAACGCTAGTTGATTTAAGTTATAAGTTAAAAAATAATGATGAGGTAAATATTTTAACATTTGAAGATGAGAAAGCTGTTGAAGTTATGAGACATTCTACTTCACATGTTATGGCTCAAGCTGTTAAGAGAGTATTTAAGGATGTAAAATTAGCAATAGGACCATCAATAGATAATGGATTTTATTATGATTTTGATATAGAAGAACCGTTAACAACAGAAGATTTAAACAAGATTGAAAAAGAAATTAATAATATTATTTCTGAAAATTTAAGTTTTGAAAGAATGGATATATCAAGAGAAGAAGCTTTAAAGCTTATGGAAGATAGAGGTGAAGGTTACAAAGTAGAACTTATAAATGATTTACCAGAGGGAGAAAAAATATCTTTATATAGACAAGGTGAATTTATTGACCTTTGTAGGGGTCCTCATATTTATTCAACTAAGTATATAAAAGCATTTAAATTAACTTCAGTAGCCGGTGCTTATTGGAGAGGAAATGAAAAAAATAAAATGCTTCAAAGGGTTTATGGGGTGGCCTTTGCAAGCAAAGATGAGCTAAAAACTTATCTTCATAATTTAGAGGAAGCAAAAAAGAGAGATCATAGAAAGTTAGGTAAAGATTTAAAACTATTTACTTTTGTAGAAGAGGGGCCAGGATTTCCAATTTTCTTACCTAAAGGGGTTGTTTTAAAAAATACTTTAATAAATTATTGGAGAGGTGTCCATCAAAAAGCTGGGTATGTAGAAATTGAAACTCCAATAATGTTAAACAAAAAGCTTTGGGAAACATCAGGACATTGGTATCACTATAAAGAAAATATGTATACTTCTATTATCGATGAAGAAGAATTTGCATTAAAGCCAATGAATTGTCCAGGTGGAATGCTTGTCTATAAATCAGAAGTTCATTCATATAGAGATTTTCCAATGAGATTAGGTGAACTAGGAAGAGTTCATAGACATGAACTTTCAGGTGCTTTACATGGACTTATGAGAGTTAGAGCTTTTACTCAAGATGATGCGCATATTTTTATGTTACCTGAACAAATTAAATTTGAGATAAAAGGTGTCGTAGAGCTTATTGATGAAGTATATTCAAAATTTGGATTTAAATATAATATTGAGCTTTCTACAAGGCCAGAAGACTCAATGGGAAGTGATGAAGACTGGAATATGGCTGAAGAGTCATTAAAAGGAGCTCTAGATGAATTAAATTTACCATATAAAATAAATGAAGGTGATGGAGCCTTTTATGGACCAAAGATAGATTTCCATCTTCAAGATAGCTTAGGTAGAACATGGCAATGTGGAACAATACAATTAGACTTCCAGTTGCCACAAAGATTTGAACTTGATTATATAGGTAGTGATGGAGAAAAGCATAGACCTATAGTTATCCATAGAGTTATATTTGGAAGTATAGAAAGGTTTATAGGAATATTAATTGAGCATTTTGCAGGTAAATTCCCAACATGGCTTGCTCCAGTGCAAGTTAAGATTTTGCCTATATCAGATAAGTTTAATGATTATGTAAATGAGGTAAAGAACAAATTATTAGATAATGATATAAGAGTTGAAGAGGATTTACGTGCTGAAAAAATAGGCTATAAGATAAGAGAAGCAAGAAATGAAAGAGTACCATATATAGTTATAGTTGGAGAAAAAGAAGTAGAAGATCAAAATATAGCTTTAAGAAGTAGAAAAAATGGAGATGAAGGCTCAGTAGAATTAGAAGATTTTATAAGAAGAATTAAAAGTGAAATAAAATTATATGATATGGATTAAAACTTTAAAAATTTTTATAATTAACCTGATTAATTATTATGTATAAGGATATCGATTAACTCATAAACTCAATAAGACAGTATAAAGTTGTTGTATTTGCATATATTGTAATTAAACTAGTAAATTTGATTCTAGGGAGGAGTTAGAATGAAGTTATTTATAGATACGGCCATAGTTGAAGAGATTAAAAAGGCTAATGATATGGGAGTTATATGTGGAGTAACTACAAATCCATCCTTAATTGCAAAATCAGGAAGAGATTTTAAAGAGGTTATTACAGAAATAACTAATATAGTTGATGGACCTATTAGTGCGGAGGTTATAAGTACTGAAGCAGAAGGAATGGTTAAAGAAGCAGATGAACTTGTAAAAATTCATAAAAATATAGTAATTAAGATTCCAATGACACAAGAGGGGTTAAAGGCTACAAAAATATTATCATCTAAAGGGATAAAAACAAATGTAACTCTTATTTTTTCTGCAGCACAAGCATTACTTGCGGCAAGGGCAGGAGCTACTTATGTGAGTCCTTTCCTAGGAAGATTAGATGATATTGGTATGGATGGAATGGATTTAATAAAAGAAATTGTTGAGATATTTGAGATACATGATATAAAAACAGAAATAATTGCGGCAAGTATAAGAAATCCAATTCATGTTACTAAAGCAGCAAGATGCGGAGCTCATATAGCAACAGTTCCTTATAAAGTAATAATTCAAATGACTAAGCATCCTCTAACAGATGCGGGAATAGAAAAATTTTTAAAAGATTGGGAAGATGTTCCTAAGAAATAATATAAGAATAAAAGAAGCTAGAAGATATATGAACTTTTGGCTTCTTTTATTTTACAATATAAAATCTAATATATAAGTGGATTTTTACACAAACTTGATAAAGAGGTAATTAAGGAGGTGTATTCTATGAAGCTTATTACTATAAAAAAATTAAAAAAATATTATGGAGATAGGTTATTGTTAGATATAGATAAGTTTGAATTGGCAGAAAAAGATAGAGTAGGAATTGTAGGAGAAAATGGAGTTGGTAAAACTACTTTAATAAAGATAATAATGGGGAAGGTTAAAGCTGATGAAGGAAGTATAAATTTAACTGATAGTTATTCGTATATAAGTCAGAATGAAGATGATTATGAAGATTGCGGAAATAGTAAAGTGAAGAGTATCTTTAAGGCTCCAGATAGATATGAAGATTATTTATCTGGTGGAGAAAAGGTTAAAATTAGAGTAGTAAATGCATTAAGTGAAAATAGGAGCCTTATAATAGCTGATGAGCCTACGTCAAATTTAGATAGAGAGAGCATTAATATACTTGAAGAAATGTTTAAGAAGTATAAAGGGGCAGTTTTATTAGTTTCTCATGATAGAGATTTCTTAGATAAAATTTGTAATAAAATAATAGAAATAAATGATGGAAAATTAACTTGCTTTAAAGGTGGGTACAGTGATTATTTAAATCAAAAAGAAGAAGATATTAAGGTTAAAAAGCGCGAGTATGAAAAGTATATTCATGAAAAGGCTAGATTAGAAAGTGTTATAACTGAAAAAGAGGTTTTAAGGGATAGAATACATAAGGCTCCAAAAGGTATGGGAAAATCTGAGGCGAAGACAATAAAAATGGGAGATCAAAGAGGGAAAAAGAATATAGAGAATAATATAAAGTCAGTAGAAAAGAGGATAGAACATTTAGAGGTTAAATCATCACCTAAGGAAAAAGAGAAGATAATCATTAATATAAATGAGGGAACAGAAGTATCAGCTAAAAATTTAATTGAAATTAAAGATTTTACATTGTCTGTAGGAGATAAAAATTTAGTTGGGGATATTAGTTTCAATATAAAGAACGGATATAAGGTTGCTATTATAGGTGAAAATGGATGTGGCAAAACAACTTTATTAAATAAGATTATTGCTAATGATGTAGAAGGAATTAATATATCTAAAAGCGTTAAGATTGGTTATTTCGATCAAAGCCAAAATATTTTAGAGTACAAAAAAACTATTTTAGAGAATATTAAAGAAGATTCTAAATGGGATGAAAGCTTTATAAGGATTAATTTAAGTGAGTTTGGATTTAAAAATAATTCTGTAAATAAAAAAATAGAAGAGTTATCAGGTGGCGAGAGAGTAAAAGTAGCTATATGTAAGATAATACTTTCTAATAATAATTTATTAATATTAGATGAACCTACAAATTATTTAGATATTAAAACTATGGAAGCTCTTGAAGATGCGTTGATTAATACCAATAAAACCGTAATAGTGGTTTCTCATGATATACGATTTTTATCAAATGTATGTAATTACATAATTGAAATTAAGGATAATAAAATAACTGAATTTGAAGGTAAGTATGCTGATTATATGGAAAGCTTAAATAAAAATATAAGTACTGTTGATAAGAAGCATAAGGATGATGAGTTATTACTCCTTGAAAATAGATTATCAGAAGTAATTACGCTTTTATCAATAGAAAGCAATGATGATAACAAGAAGAAATTAGATGAGGAATACTTTGAATTAATGGATAAAATAAAAAAAATAAAAGCTGAATTAGAGTAATTAGAGAGCCACCTACGTAAAAGTGTAGGTGGCAAGTAAGTATTTATTTTGCTTTATTCATAATATCTATAAATTCATATGCAGAATCTATTAAGTATCTACCTTTATAATAATCTAATTTTATATCTTCAAAATTAGATACCTCATGAACTACATTAGGTCTTTCTTCGAAGATACCTAATATATTAAATTCCTTATCTAACACTAGTATTAAAGGAAACTTCATATTCTCTACTCCTAAAATAGGAAATACAAATTTTTTACCTCTTCCCATAGAAATTATGGACATATCAAAATTATTATTAAGTTCTGTAAATTTCTTTAATACTGTAGAGTTTAATTGAAAGTCAGGACACCAAATCTCGCCAGCAACTAGAAAGTTAATTTCTTTGTCATAATTAACTAAAGTATTAATCATATCTTCAGGAAAGTTAATTCTAGAATAATTTTTAGGAATTCTAGCTCGTTCACTTTTAGTTCCTTGACCAATTGCTGTTTCAAAAGTAGTACCAACTTCATATAATTCTTTAATATTCATTTCAACCATAGTAAAACCTCTCAAATTTTATTTTTTAATAAAATAACCTACTCACATATGTTAGTAGGTGTACATTTATAATTTAACTTTAAGATTCCAAATTTCAATTTGGAATCTTAATCATGTTTTTCTAACCAAATCGAAGATTTTGAGACTTATAGTATTTCTAATATTTCAACTGAATAATTTTCAGCAGGAGCATTAACTTCTACGATATCTCCAACTTTTTTACCTGCTAATGCTTTTCCTAAGTCAGATTCAATACTTATAAGCATATCTTCTGGATTGGCATCAAGAGTAGTAGTAAGAGTTATTGTATCTTCGTCGTCAAATTCAACAAATCTGATTCTTGCTTTACTGTTTATTCCTAATACTGATTTGTCTAATGATGCATCATCAACTACTGTTGCTGTAGAAATCATAGTTAATAAGTATTGTATTCTGTTATCATTTTCCCTATAGTTTTCGCAAGCTGCTTTATATTCTGCATTTTCTGAACGATCACCATGAGCAGCGGCGATAAGTTTATCTTTAGCAATTTCAGCTCTCTTTACAGTCATTCTATAATCTAGTTCTTCTCTTAGCTTCTTAATATTTTCTTCAGTCAATATATTATTCATAAAAATTACCTCTCAAAATATAAATGATTATCTTAATATTATATAATATATAGAAAAAAATTAAAGAGTAATTAATAATTATTATAAAATACAAATATTATTTTTAAATATATTGATTTTGTTCGTAAAATACAATATAATAAAACCGAATAAATTTTAAACAAAACTTAATAATATTCGCTTATATATTTCTGGTAATAAGGTCTGGATGTTTCTACTCAGCTACCGTAAAAAGCTGAACTATAAGCTAGTTGGAGGTATTTTATGATGAATTATGATGTAATAATTGTAGGAGCAGGTCCATCTGGAATTTTCACAGCATTAGAAGCGAAAACATTAAACCCAGAAAAGAATATTTTACTTATAGAGGCAGGGAGAAGAATTGATAAGAGATCTTGTCCTAAGGAAAAAACTAACGTATGTGTATCATGCAAACCTTACTGTCATATAACTACTGGTTTTTCAGGAGCAGGTGCTTTCTCTGATGGAAAGCTTTCATTAAACTATGAGGTTGGTGGAGATTTACCAGATCTTATGGGACCAAACCTAGTTCAAGAGTTTATTGATTATACTGATAAAATATATCTTGATTTTGGTGCAGATACTAAAGTTGAAGGTGTAGGAAATAATGAAGCAGTAAAGGAAATAAGAAGAAAGGCTATTAAAGGTAACTTAAAGCTTGTAGATTGTCCTATAAGACACTTAGGTACTGAAATGGCACAACAAATATATTTAAAGATTCAAAATCACCTTTTAGAGTTAGGTGTTGAAATAAAATTTGATACAGTAGCTAAAGATTTAATAGTAGATGGTGATACTATTAAAGGGGTATTAATAGCAGATTCAAGAACTAAAAAGATAGAAGAAAAGGTTTATGCTGATAAAGTAGTTGTGGCTACTGGTAGAAAAGGTGCTGACTGGTTAAAGGATATGTGCTTAGAACATAATATTGACCATAGAGCAGGCACTGTTGATATCGGGGTTAGAGTTGAGCTTAGAAATGAAGTTATGGAAAGTGTAAATGATGTTTTATACGAATCAAAACTTATTGGTTATCCAGCTCCATTCCAAGATAAGGTAAGAACTTTCTGTCAAAATCCAGGTGGATTTGTTAGTCAAGAAAATTACGATAATGATTTAGCTATAGTAAATGGACATTCATATAAAAATAAAAAGTCAGAAAACACTAACTTAGCAATATTAAGTTCTCATAATTTCTGTGAGCCTTTCAATAAACCTATAGAATATGGAAAGAAGGTTGCTGAACTTGTAAATATGCTTGGAAATGGAAGTATTATTGTTCAAAGATATGGTGATATTTTAGATGGTAAGAGAACATGGGATCATGAGTTATATCAATCAAATATAAAACATACTCTTCCAGATGCTGAAGCAGGAGATTTAACTTCAGCTATACCATATAGAACAATGACAAATATTTTAAACTTTATAGAATCTATGGATGCTGTAGTTCCTGGATTTGCAAGTAGAGAAACTCTTCTTTACGGACCAGAGATTAAGTTCTATAGCAATAAGATTGAACTTGATAAGAGCTTTGAAACTAATATAAAAGGATTATATTGTTTAGGGGATTCTTCAGGTTGGACAAGAGGTCTAATGATGGCTTCAGCTATGGGAGTTATGATGGGAAGAAACTTAGCTAAAAGTTAATAGTTAACAGATAATAGTTGAGGAGAATGCTGCATTGCAGTTTCTAAAATTATAATGTTTTAAAGTCAGCTTAGGCTGACTTTATTTATAAGCTCTAAACTCTATAATCTTAACAATTAACTTAAATAAGTTGCTTTGTAGTTTGCTTAGTATTACGCTTTAAAGAGGATGAATAAAGTATAAAAGAGAATAGAAGAAAAGAGTGTGGCATTATGAAAAGTAAAATATATAAGTTTTTTAGGTTAATTGCAGGATTTATATTCTGTGCAAGTTCAACTATTTTTATGTTAAATTCTAATTTAGGATTATCTCCTTGGGATGTATTTCACCAAGGCTTATCAAGAATAACAGGTATAACTATTGGCCAAGCTAATATTATAATTGGAGTATTATTTGTAATTGTTGGAATGTGCTTTGGGCAAAAGCTAGGAATTGGAACTATACTAAATATGCTTTTAATAGGGCAGTTTATTGATTTAATAATGTATTTAAATATAATACCTGTAGCTTCCAATATGATAACTGGAATTATAATGATGATAATTGGAATGTTACTTATGGGATATGGTTGTTACTTGTATATTAGTTGTGGGTTAGGATGTGGACCAAGAGATGGAGTAATGTTAGTTTTAAATGAATTATTAAAGAAACCTATTAAGTATATTAGAGCTGGTATGGAAATATTAGTGCTTATTTTAGGAATAATACTGGGAGGAACTGTTGGATTAGGAACAATAATTTCGGCTGTATTTTTAGGATATAGTATTCAGTTAGTATTTAGGTTAAGAAATTTTGATGCATCAAAAGTAGAACATAAATCTATAATAAAAGGGTTAAGCTAGTTAATGGCTAAAATTATGATAGAACTCCTTCGGGAGTTTTTTTGTTGCCTGAAAATATTAATAGTGAAATTGTTATTATTTAATGTTTTATTGATGTGAATATTTAACGTTAAATATAATTAATAGTACGTTATATAACGAAAAAATATAAAGAAATTTACGATAAATATTCGAAAAATGTTGACATATACGAATAATAAATATAATATATAAAATATAGTTCGTAATTAATAAACAATAAGAAGAGTATAAATTAAAGGGGAGCTAATGATGATAGAAAAATTATTTAAATTAAAAGAAAATAATACCAGCGTTAGAACAGAAGTAACTGCTGGGATAACTACTTTTATGACAATGGCATATATTTTGGTTGTACAACCTATGTTCATGGGAGCAGCAGGAATGGATGTAGGTGCGGTAACGGTTGTAACTGCAATATTAGGAGCAGTATTTAGTATATTTATGGGGATATATACAAATCTACCTTTTGCTTTAGCACCAGCTATGGGAAGTAATGCATTCTTTGCATACACATTAGTTTCAGCCGGAGTAGTAACATGGGAAACAGGTCTTGGAATAGTATTTATTTCAGGAGTAGCATTTTTAATTTTAACAGTTCTTGGTTTAAGAGAAGTTATAGTTAACTTAATCCCAAAGAATGTTAAGTACGCAATTGGAGTAGCAATAGGTTTTTACATAGTATCACTTGGTTTTTCTAATGGTGGATTAATGGATACATCAGCAGGGAAAATAGCAATGGGTGATTTAACATCAAAAGGAGTTATTCTTACTTTAATAGGATTATTAGTAGTAGTATTTTTAACTGCTAGAAAAGTTAAGGGCGCAATATTAATAGGAATTGTAGTAACTACAATAATAGGTATTCCACTAGGAGTTACTCAAGTACCAGAAAGCTTAGTAACAATGCCACCATCAATTGCACCAATAGCATTTAAGTTAGACATAATGGGAGCATTAAAGTGGAGTTTCTTCCCACTAGCATTTACATTCTTTGTTGGTGATTTCTTCTCAACTTTAGGAACGTTATTAGGTGTATCTGCTAAAGCTAACCTTTTAGACGAAAATGGTAATTTACCAAACATAAACAAGCCTTTCTTAGTAGATGCTATAGCAACAATAGTAGGTGCATTATTTGGATCAACAGTTGTAACTACATACATTGAATCAGCAGCAGGTGTTGAAGAAGGTGGTAGAACAGGACTTACAGCAGTGACTACAGGTATTTGTTTTGCATTAACACTATTTATTACACCAATAGCAGCAATGATACCAAGTGAAGCAACAGCACCAGCATTAATTCTTATAGGATTATTAATGATAACTGGAGTTAAGGATATTGATTTTAATGATTTTACAGAATCATTCCCAGCTTTTGCAACTATAGTATTTACTATATTTACATCAAGCATATCTAACGGAATAAGTATTGGTATTTTAGCTTACTTATTTACTAAAGTTTTAGCTGGAAAGTTCAAAGAATTAAATTGGGGAATATATGTGTTAGCAATACCTTTATTATTATATTTTGTAATCTAATATTTAAATTGAAAATAAAAAATAATGGCTCTTATCAATTATTTATTGGTAGGAGCTAGTTTTATAAGGTATAGGAGGAAATTATGAAGATAATACCAAAGGATAAAAAGGGATTAATTGAGGCTGCAATAGGCAGAAGAGAATGTGATTTAGCTATTGAAAATTGTAAGGTAGTTAATGTTTTTTCAGGTGAAATATATGAAGGTGACGTAGGGATATATGGTGGCTTTATAGCTCATATAAAATGCAACCCAGATAATTTAGATATAAATGAAGATAGAATTAAAGCTAAAAAATATTATGATGCAAAAGGAAAGTATATAATTCCAGGGTTAATTGATGCTCATATTCACATAGAGAGTACTTTAATGACTCCTAGAAATTTTGCAAAGGCTGTAATTCCTCACGGGACAACTACAGTAGTAACTGATCCTCACGAAATTGCAAATGTGTATGGAATAGCTGGAGTAGAATATATGCATAACTCAAGTGAGGGGTTACCAATGAGACAGTATGTATTAGCACCTTCTTGTGTACCAGCAGTACTAGGACTAGAAAATGCTGGAGCAGAATTTAATTATGAAGATATTGAGAGAATGTTCGAATTAGATAGAGTTATAGGTCTTGGAGAAGTTATGGATTACGTAGGTGTAATAGATAACGATACAAGAATGGTTGAAATATTAGAAGCAGCTGAAAAGAGAGGATTATTTATACAAGGACATGCACCTTTCTTAAGTGGAAGAGGATTATCAGCATACCTATGTGGCGGAGCTGTTTCTTGCCATGAAAGTAGAACTGCAAATGAAGCAAGAGATAAGATTAGAAATGGAATGTACGTTGATGCTAGAGAAAGTTCGATTTCTAAAGATGTAGCTAGCTTAGTAAAGGGAGTTGAAGATTTTAGATATAAGACAAACTTAACTCTTTGTACTGATGATAGAGAAGCTGATGAAATATTAGAGTTCGGTCATATGAATGCTGTTGTTAGAACAGCTATTAAAGCCGGTATGAATCCAATTGATGCTATAAGATCTGCAACTTTAAATAATGCTAGGGAATTAGGAATAATAAATTTAGGTGGAATTGCACCAAACTTTGTTGCGGATTTAGTATTAGTAGAGAATTTAGAAGAGATGAATGTTAAAGCTGTTATCTATAATGGAGAGGTAGTTGCCGAGGATGGAAAATTATTAGTTCAAATAGAAGATAAAGAGTTTGATATAGAAAATAAAAATTCAGTTCATGTAAAAGACTTATCTATTGAAGATTTTATTTTAAAAGCTGGTGTTGAGTCAGGAAAAGTTAAAGCTAATGTAATAAAATACTTAGCTCAAACTTCTTCCTCAACAGAAATTATAGAAGAAGAGTTTGAAGTTGAAAATGGAAGGGTTAAGCTTCCTGAGAATGGAGACACAAAATTCGTTGTGGTTATAAATAGACATGGGAAATTATATACTAAATCAATAGCTTTAGTAAAAGGATTTGGAATAAGAAAAGGTGCTGTTGGAAGTACTGTATCTCATGATAGTCATAATTTAACTATAGTTTTTGATAATGCAGAAGAAGGTATGTTAGTAGCAGAAGATTTGATAAAGCTAGGTGGAGGATTAAGCTGTTCTATAGATGGAAAGATAAAAAATAATTTACAACTATCTGTAGCAGGATTAATGTCTACAAGACCAGCAGAAGAAATATCTGTACAAGCAGAAACGATGAAAAAGTCTTTAAGAGAAATGGGACTTACAGAAATAAAAAATCCGTTATTAAGAATTGTAACTTTAGCATTACCGGTAATTCCTAAGGCAAAGATGTCAGACCTTGGAGTTATAGATGTTTTAAAGAAAGAGATTATAGAAGTTATTAAATAAAGTTCGAGCTAAGGCTCGGAGGTGAAAAGTCGACTTTGCCGAGACCAAGAGTGCCTACGGCGGTCCAAGATATTTACTTCGTAAATGTTCAAAAGTTTTTTGGTAAATTATAAGTTGCTATTTTTAAATACTATAAAAAGGTGAGGGATAAAAATGTTTAATAAATTTAATATTAAGCCATTATGGGAGACTAGTAAAACATTATCAGCAGTGGCACAAGGATTTAAGCCAGCTGATATAGTAATTACAAATGCGAAGCTTATAAATGTTTGTACAAGAGAGGTTATGGACAATACTGATGTAGCAATTAGTATGGGTAGAATAGCTTTAGTTGGAGATGCAAAGCACTGTATAGGTGATGAAACTAAAGTAATTGATGCAAATGGTCAATATATAGCACCAGGATTTTTAGATGGTCATATTCATGTGGAATCATCTATGTTAAGTGTAAGTGAATATGCCCGCTCAGTAGTTCCTCATGGAACAGTGGGAATATATATGGACCCTCATGAAATTTGTAATGTACTTGGATTAAATGGTGTTAAGTATATGATTGAAGATGGTAAGGGAACTCCTCTTAAAAATATGGTAACTACACCATCTTGTGTTCCTGCAATGCCAGGATTTGAAGATACAGGAGCTTCAGTTGGACCTAAGGATGTAGCAGAAACTATGGAGTGGGATTCTGTTGTAGGACTTGGTGAAATGATGAACTTCCCAGGAATTTTATTTTCAACTGATCATGCTCATGGAGTTGTAGGTGAAACTTTAAAGGCTAATAAAGTAGTTACAGGACATTATTCATTACCTGAGACAGGAAAAGGGTTAAATGGATATATTGCATCAGGGGTAAGATGTTGCCACGAATCTACTAGAGCGGAAGATGCATTAGCCAAAATGAGACTTGGAATGTATGCTATGTTTAGAGAAGGTTCTGCATGGCATGACTTAAAGGAAGTAAGTAAATCTATAACTGAAAATGAAGTTGATAGCAGATTCGCAGTTTTAATTTCTGATGATACACATCCTCATACTTTACTTAAAGATGGACATTTAGATCATATAATTAGACGTGCGATAGTAGAAGGAATAGATCCTTTAGTTGCAATACAAATGGTAACTATAAACTGTGCTCAATGTTTTAGAATGGATCATGAGCTAGGTTCTATAACTCCTGGAAAATGCGCAGATATAGTATTTATTGATGATTTAAATAAAGTAAATGTAACAAAGGTTATTATAGATGGTAATTTAGTAGCTGAAAACGGAAAGATGACAACAACTATAGAAAAATATCAATATCCAGAAGATGCTATGAATTCAATGCATATAAAAGATAAGATAACAGTAGAGTCATTTAATATATTAGCTGAAGAAAAAGATAAGGTAACAGCTAGAGTTATGGAGATAATTCCTGCTAGAGTTGGAACTTATGAAAGACATATAGAGTTAGAGGTTATTGATGGTAAAGTTCAATGTGATACAAGCAAAGATGTATTGAAAGCTGCTGTGTTTGAAAGACATCATGAAACTGGAAAGATAGGATATGGATTTGTTAAAGGCTTTGGAATAAAGGAAGGAGCTATGGCCGCAACTGTTGCCCATGATGCACATAACTTACTAGTTGTAGGTACTAATGATGAAGATATGGCTTTAGCTGCAAACACTTTAGTTGAGTGTGGTGGAGGAATGGTAGTAGTAAGAAATGGTCAAGTTTTGGGCTTGGTTCCACTACCAATTGCAGGACTTATGAGTGATAGACCACTAGAAGAAATGGCAGAAAAGGTTGAAAGATTAGATAAGGCATGGAAAGAAATTGGCTGTGATATAGTATCGCCATTCATGACTATGGCACTTATACCTTTAGCTTGTTTACCTGAATTAAGATTAACCAATAGAGGTTTAGTTGATTGTAATAAGTTTGAATTTGTATCTTTATTTGTTGAATAACTTTAATAAAAATAAAGACTGGCATATAGCACAGTCTTTATTTTTTATATTTGTATATTATTTAATGGGTAAACTATTTTGTATAATTATCAAAGTAACCTTGGATAAAGATGATTGGTGTTCCCTTATCTCCACTACCAGAAGTTAAGTCTGATAATGATCCTATAAGATCAGTAAGTCTTCTAGGTGTAGTTCCTTGAGAAACCATGTTACCAGTTAAATCAGTATCTTTATGCTCAATATATTGAGATATAGCCTTCTTTAACTCTTCGCCTTCTAGGTTAGCAAAATTATTATCTGCAAGATATTTAATTTTTACTTCGTTTGGTGTTCCTTCTAAACCAGCAGTATAAGCAGGTGAAACAACCGGATCGGCCAATTCCCAAATCTTACCTACCGGATCTTTAAATGCACCATCTCCGTAAATCATAACTTCAATATTTTTGCCTGTTTTTTCGTATAAAATAGCTTGAATATTATCTACTACTACTTGACAGTTAGTTGGGAAAAGTTTAACTGCTTCTTCTGTTGATTTATTAGAACCAAGTAATCCATAGCTTTTATTAGAACCACTACCATCTATAGATTCAGTCATTATATCATCTAAGCCATAAACTTTTTCGGCTCCATTAGCTCTTAATAATCTTTTAGTTCTAAATCTTGAGTGGATGTCACAAGTAAGAACGCTCTTAGTGTAATTTAAGATAGTTTTACAGTCGTTTGAGAAAATAACTTCACACTCTATTCCGTACTCTTCAATAAGAGATTTATAGTATTCTATGTAATCAACACCTGTGAAGGTATGTTTATTATATCCAAAAAGGTTACGGAATTCAGACTCTGTTAAAACATCAGTCCAAGGATTAACACCTTTTTCATCTAAAAGATCTAAATCAACTAAGTGATTACCAACTTCGTCTGAAGGGTAGCTTAACATTAATACTATTTTTTTAGCAGCACCTTTAGCAATACCTCTTAAGCATATAGCAAATCTATTACGGCTTAAGATTGGGAATATAACACCTATTGTATCATCGCCGAATTTAGAACTAACATCTTGTCCTATTTGATCGATAGTAGCGTAGTTTCCTTGAGCACGTGCAACTATTGATTCTGTTACTGTTACTATATCTTTATCATTTAAAGTTAAGTTCTCTGTTTCAACTGCCTTTAAAACTGAATCGACAACTATTTGCTCAATGTTATCTCCTTCTTTGATAATTGGACATCTAAGCCCTCTAACAACTGTTCCTATAACTCTTTCCAAAATAATCTCTCCCTTGTGTAAAATTCAAAAAAATTCCTATACCTATAATATACTATTAGATATAATATAAGTAAAATAAATAATTTGTATAGTTGATATAAGGAGGAGTTATATGATAAGTAAATTAGATTTATATAAAGTTTTTAGACAAGTAGGGAAGAGTGGTAGTTTTTCAAAGGCAGCAGAAGAATTGTATATGACTCAGCCTGCAGTTAGTCAATCAATAATGCAATTAGAGAATGAATTGAATATTCGTCTTTTTAATAGAACTCGTAAAGGTGTAACATTTACTACTGAAGGAAATAATCTTTTTGATTATGTAAATTCAGCAATAACCCTTATTGAAGCAGGGGAGGAAAAGATATTAGAATTTAGAAATCTTTCTACAGGTGAATTAAAAATAGGTGTAGGAGATACCATATCAAAATATTACTTAATACCCTTTTTAGAGAAGTTTCATAATAAATATCCAAACATAAAATTGAAAATCATAAATAGTACAACAATAGAGCTTTGTTCATATATAAAATCTGGAGATATAGATATTGCAATATGTAATTTTCCTATAGAAGATGATTCTTTAGAGTTAATACCTTGTGCAGAAATACAGGATATATTTGTTTGTGGAGAAAGGTATAAGAAATTAATAAGCGATAAAGTTTCTTATGAAGAGTTAACAAAATTACCTTTAATATTTTTAGAAAAGTCATCAAATTCAAGGAAGTATGTAGAAGGTTTTATGATATCTAAGGGAGTTAATATATCGCCAGATTTTGAGTTAGGTTCATATGATTTGCTTTTAGAATTCGCAAAAATAAACTTAGGAATCGCTTGTGTAATTAAGGAGTTTTCTAAGGAGTTTTTAGAAAAAAATTATGTATACGAAATTGATACCATGGAGAAGATTCCTAAAAGAAGCATAGGGGCATGTTATTTAAAAAAAGTACCATTATCGTTAGGGGCAATAGAGTTTTTAAAAATAATGAAGGAATAAGATTTATAAAAAATATATTAATAAAAATGTATTAAAGATAAAGTTGAAAAATAGAATTAAGTATCTAAATATTTTTAATTAGTAATAAATTATATTAAAGATGGGGAGCTGTACTTAATGACTATTTCATTTATAGATTTTATATATGGACTAACACATAATATACCTTTATTAATAACTGTAATTTTAACTTTAGGAGTTATCTTGGTTAATGGATGGACAGATGCTCCTAATGCTATTGCAACATGTGTATCAACAAGGGCTATAACACCAAAAGCGGCTATATTGATGGCTGCTGTATTTAACTTTTTAGGTGTATTTGTAATGACTATAATAAATGCTAATGTAGCTGAAACTATATATAATATGGTTGATTTTGGAGGAGATTCAGGCGAGGCGTTAATTGCATTATGCGCTGCTTTGTTTGCAATTGTATTATGGTCTACAGCTGCATGGTATTTTGGTATTCCAACAAGTGAAAGCCATGCTTTAATAGCTGGAATATCAGGTGCAGCTATAGCGCTTCAAGGGGGACTTAAAGGAATAAACGGAAACGAATGGATGAAGGTTATTTATGGGTTAGTATTATCTACAATATTAGGTTTTGCTTTAGGGTGGATTACGGTGAAGACAGTAGAGTTTTTATTTAAAGGCTTTGATAGAAAAAAAACTAGCGAATTTTTTAATGATGCTCAAGTGTTAGGAGGAGCAGCTATGGCTTTTATGCATGGTGCTCAAGATGGACAAAAGTTCATGGGGGTTTTCATGCTAGGTATGTTCTTAGCAAGAGGAGAAGCGAATGTTAATAATTTTATTATTCCTATATGGCTTATGGTATTAAGTTCTGCTGTTATGGCTCTTGGAACTTCTATAGGAGGATATAAGATTATAAAGGCTGTAGGTATGGATATGGTTAAACTTGAGAAATATCAAGGTTTTTCGGCAGATCTAGCAGGTGCAGGATGTCTTTTAATTTCTTCGGTAGTGGGTATGCCTGTAAGCACTACACATACTAAGACTACTGCAATAATGGGTGTTGGCGCAGCTAAGAGATTAAGCTCTGTAAATTGGGGAGTAGTTAAAGAGATGGTACTGACGTGGGTTCTTACATTTCCAGGATGTGGAGTTATAGGTTTTTTTATGGCTAAGTTATTTATTCAAGTTTTCTAACTATGTATAATTTAAGATCTTAAAAAGGTTGAAGGGAGTATTGATTAAATGGCAGTTAAGAAAAGTAATGACTATTTTGAAATGCTGGTAGACTTGATAGGATATTCGTGTGAGGCTGCTTCGTTATTAGATAAAACTATAAGTAATTTTAGAATGAGCCAAATAGATAGTAATGTAAAAGAGATGCATGAGATTGAACATAGTGCAGATATTAAAAAACACGAGATGCTTAATAAGCTATCAAAAGAATTTATAACTCCTATTGAGAGAGGGGATATTATAGAACTTGCTAATGAAATAGATAATGTAACTGATGCTATAGAAGATGTTTTAGTTAGGATTTATATGTTTAATATAAGCGTTATGAGAGAAGAGGCATTAGAATTTAGTAACCTAATAGTTAGAATATGTAATGAAACTAGTGCTTTAATTAAAGAATTTCGTAATTTTAAGAAATCATCTGAAATTAGTAAGATTATAATAAACATTAATGATTTAGAAGAAGAAGGAGATAGGATTTATACTAAAAGCATAAAAGGCTTTTATACATCTATAATGGATCCTATTAGGTTTATAACTTGGAAGGAAACTTTTGAGTATTTTGAAAAGTGCTGTGATGCTTGTGAACATGTAGCGGATGGAATTGAAAGTGTAATGATGAAAAATAGTTAGGTTTGTTATGCAAGTGATAAAAGTTGATTATGGCAAATGAAAAAAGAAAATAAGCATCAAAAATATCTACGACAGAAATGACGTAGATATTTTTGATTATATGGGAAAATAATATTAAAAAATTCGAAGATAAAGGTTTCTCTTCTTTTTGTTGTTTATCTAGCGAATATTTCAGATGTTTTTCAGAAAAAGAAAATTAATGATAGTAATTAATTATATAATATAAGTAGACAGTCTAAAAATGCAATTATACACAATAAAGGGGAGGTAGGTGTAGATAATGGGTTATAAACTAATAGCTTGTGATATGGATGAAACTTTATTAAGTGATAATCATGAGATATGTCAAAAAAACATCGAGTTAATAAAGAAAGCAAGGGAAGAATATGGTGTTAAGTTTGTTCCTGCAACAGGACGTGGATATGAATTAATCCAAAAGGAACTTAAAACATTAGAACTTCATAATAAGGAAGATGAATATGTGCTTTCTTTTAATGGTGGAGCTTTAACAGAGAATAAAGGAAATAGAATATTACAGTTTAAGGGATTAAGCTTTAGTAAGATGAAAGAGCTTTTTGAGTATGGATTAAAAAAAGATATATGTATTCATGTTTATACCAAAAAAGATTTATATGTTTATAATATTTCTGATAGTGAAGAAGAAAGATTAAGTAGAATAAATCATATTAGAATGGAGAATAATACAGTAGATTTCTTAGAAAATGAGGAGATATCTAAAGTTATTTATCAAAATGTTGATATTGACTATTTAATGTCTTTAGAAGAGGATATGAAGAGTATAACAGAAGGGCAATGTTCGGTAAGTTATTCATCTAATAGATATATGGAGTTTAATACACTAGGCGTAGATAAAGGACAAGGTTTAATAGATTTAGCTAATCTTTTAAATATAGATATTAAAGATACTATTGCTGTAGGGGATAATTATAATGATATGGCTATGCTTAAGGTGGCCGGTCTTTCGGTAGCTGCTCAAAATGCAGTTGAAGATGTAAAAGAAGCTTGTGATTATACAACAAAGGCTACTAACAATGAAGGCGTAGTTGCAGAACTTATTGAAAAATTTATTTTAGAAAAAAATATAGATTAAAAATAAAATTAGCTCTGTTATACTTAATAGTATAACAGAGCTAATTTTTTAGTAGCAGAAATAACATTAAGGGAAGGGTTGGAAGTTTATGATACAGGATATAGAACCACATAAGTATGATAGTACTTATGGAAAGTTTAAAGTTAGAAATGATGATTACATAGTAGCTTTTAAAGAAAACAAGGCCATATTAATAAAAGATGGTAATGCAAAAAGAATACCTAAGTATAAAGAAGTAATGGGAGTATTAGATGATTTGGAACATTTAATATACATGTTTAATATAGATGAAAAAAGGTTTTTCTTAGCACTAAATGTAAATCTTAAAGAAAATGAAATTTTTGTAAGGGATAGTATACAAGCATTTAGAACTATTAACCCTCAATGGATGGCCTTTGCTGGATTTACATCATATCATCTTTATATGTGGTATGATTCTAATAGATATTGTGGTAGATGTGGAAGTAATATGAAGCATAGCCATAAAGAACGAGCTTTAGAATGCACTAAATGCAATAATATAAGATACCCAAGAATATCACCAGGAGTAATAGTTGGAATAATAGACCGTGATAAGATGCTTTTGACTAGGTATGCTAAAGGACCTTATAAAAATTATGCTTTAGTAGCAGGATATAATGAGATAGGGGAATCATTAGAGGAAACGGTAAGAAGAGAGGTTATGGAAGAAGTAGGTCTTAAGGTGAAAAATATTAGATATTATAAAAGTCAACCTTGGGGACTTTCTGGGTCTGTTTTATCAGGATTTTTTGTTGATCTAGATGGGGATTCAAAGATAACACTAGACCAAGATGAATTAGCAGAAGCTGTATGGCTTAAAAGAGAAGAGATACCAGAACCAGAATTGAGAATTAGTTTAACAAAAGAAATGATAGAGATGTTTAAAAAAGGTGAAATATAGTAGAGTCGTTTTATAACGGCTCTTTTTTATTATTTAATTTTCTTGATAAATAATAAAATTTCACATAATTTCTGAAAAAATTATTAACTTTAAATAAAAATGAAAAAATGTCGAAAGATAAAATATAGTAAAATAGCCAACTTAAAAGAAGAGAAAAAGAAAATAGGAGGGAATTGAAGTAAAAAAAAGAACGGGTGTTATGGAAAAGAGAAAATGGAATAATGAACCAATAATTGAGGCTGGAATGGTAAAAATCAAAATTGTAAAAACATAACAAGTGTTATAAAATCAGTTAAAAGTAAAAGAAAGGGGGAAACATTTATGAAAAAATTATCACAGATGATAGCTAAAAATAGAGTAGTTATACTAGTGTTGGCATTCATTTTGTTAATACCTTCAGCCTTTGGTTATTTTAACACAAAAGTAAATTATGATATATTAAGCTATTTACCAAGTGATCTGGAAACAAGACAAGCACAAGCAATTTTAAAAGAACAGTTTGGTTGTGGTTCCTTAGCCATGCTTATAGTAGATGACATGGACAATAAAGATGTAGAAAAGTTAAAGGAAAAGGTAGAAGAGGTACAGGGGGTAAATGAAGTTATATGGATAAATGATGCTTTAGATATCTCAGTACCTATGGAGATTTTACCTTCTAGTGTCAAGGACATGCTCTTTTCAGATAATTCAACTCTTATGATAGTTAAATTAAGTGAAAGTGATGCAGATATAGATACTCAAAAGGCTGTACAAGAAATAAGAGATATAACTGGAAAACAAGCTTTTTTAAGTGGGATAGCAGGAGTTATAAAAGATACTAAGGATTTAGCTGATAAGGAAGCACCAATATATATATTAATAGCTGTAATTCTTTCGTTGATAGTTTTAGCGCTAACTATGGAATCTTTCTTAACGCCAGTAATATTCTTACTAAGTATAGGAATTGCAATTGCATATAATATGGGAACTAATATATGGTTTGGAGATATTTCTTATATTACAAAAGCTTTATCAGCTGTATTACAATTAGGTGTTACAATGGATTATTCCATATTCTTATTACACAGATACGATGAAGAAAGGGAAATTCAAAAAGATAATACAAGTGCTATGGCTGTGGCTATAGAAAAAACAATTGGTTCAATAGCAGGAAGCTCACTTACTACTATAGCTGGATTCTTAGCGTTATGTATTATGAAGTTAGCATTAGGTAAAGATATTGGTTTTGTAATGGCTAAAGGAGTTGTATTTGGATTAATATGTACTGTTACAGTATTGCCAGCACTTATATTAGTATTTGATAAAGGTATTCATAGGTTTAAACACAAAACAGTGTTGCCTAAGTTTGAAAAATCATCAGCTTGGGTTATAAAACATCATAAGGTACTTGTGTTGATAGGAGCATTAATATTAATACCTGCATTAATAGGATATAAGAAAACAGATGTATATTATAACTTAGATGAATCACTTCCAAAAGATTTACCATCAATAGTAGCTAATAATAAGCTAAAGGCAGAGTATAACATGATGTCTACTAACATCATTCTTGTAAATGAAGATTTAGATGCTTATAAGGTTAATGAGATGATTAAGGAGTTAAAAGGTGTTGATGGAGTTACTTCTGTAGTTGGACTTGAAGATATACTAGGTGCAAGAATACCAGAAAGCTTTATTCCAGAGGATTTATTATCAAAGATAAAAAATGGTGGCTATGAAGAAATAATGCTTAACTCAAAATATAAAGCAGCATCAGAAGATGTTACTACCCAACTTAAAGAAATAAACAATATTGTTAAAAAGTACGATCCGGAGGGGTTAGTAGGAGGAGAAGCACCGTTAACTAATGACTTAATAAATATAGCAGATACAGACTTTAAGATGGTTAGCTTTGCATCAATAATAGCAATATTCCTAATTATATTAATCATATTTAAATCACCAGTAATACCTATAGTTTTAGTTTTAGCTATAGAGCTTGCAATATATATAAACCTAGGAGTTCCATATTATATGGGTACAAGCATTCCGTTTATAGCATCTATAGTAATTGGAACTATCCAGTTAGGTGCAACTGTTGACTATGCAATACTGTTAACTTCAAGATTTAAAGAAGAACTTGCTAAGAATAAAGATAAGAATGAAGCAATGAGAATATCACTTCAAGGTTCAACAAGATCAATTGTAACAAGTGCTTTAACATTCTTTGGAGCAACAGCAGGAGTTGGAATTATTTCAGATATGGAGATGATTAGCTCATTATGCACATTAATGGCAAGGGGAGCTATAATCAGTATGTTTGTTATATTATTTATACTTCCAGGTATCTTATTACTTTGTGAAAAAATAATAGTTAAAACAAGTAAAAACTTTGTTGAATGTGTTGAAGGAGGAAAATAGTAATGAATAAAGGATTATCAAAAAAAATTATATGTTTAGTAGCTTTGATAACAACTACAACATCAACAATGGCATTTGCACAAGATATTAATAAAGATGAAACAGTTTATGTTTTATTAGATGAAAAAGGAAATCCAACAGAGCAAATAGTTAGTGATTGGATAAGTAGTGATAAAGCTTTAGGAAGTTTTAATGATAAATCAAACTTAGAAAATATTAAAAATGTTAAAGGTGATGAAGAACCTGTATTAAGTGGAGATACTTTAAAGTGGAATATTGACTCAACAGATCTTTATTACCAAGGAAAAACAAATAGTAAATTGCCAGTATCATTAGCAGTTAAATATGAGTTGAATGGAAAAGAAGTAAACCCTAAAGAGGTTTTAGGCGAGGCTGGTAATTTTAAAATAACATTAACTCTTACTAATAATGAAAGTAAAACTAAAGTTATAAATGGGAAGAGTAGAACTTTATATACTCCATTTTTAAGTGCAACAGAATTAACTTTATCTAATGATAATTTTTCAAATGTTAAAGTTAATACTGGAAAGATATTAAATGATGGCAATAATTCATTAATAACATTTATTTCTCTTCCAGGACTTAAGGAATCTTTAAATTTAGATAGTTTATTGGATAATACAAAAGATATAAATATGGATTTAGATTTAAAAGATTCAATAGAAATAACTGGTGAGACAACAAATTTTGAAATTCCAGCAGTTATGATGTTAGTAACTACTTCAAGTGAAGAGTTAGAGGAAATTAAAGGTTCAGAGACTATAAATGACTTAAGAAATTCTTTAAATGACCTTAAAGATGGTGGAGAAGAGCTTTTATCAGGAAGTAAAAGGTTGTTAGATGGACAAAAAGAACTAGCTAGTAATTATAAAAACTTTGATAGTGGTGTAAATACTTTAGCAGATGGAGCTAATAAATTAAATAATGGAATAGGGCAGTTAAATGGTAAAGTTCCAGAATTAGTTACAGGAGCAAATGCATTAATGAGTGGGGCAGGACAAATAAAAGATAATTATTCATTATTTAATGAAGGTGTATCAACGTTAACAAATGGAGCAACTGCTTTAGATAGTGGAGTAAATAAATTAACTAATAGTGTTCCGGAGTTAGTAGATGGATCCAAACAATTAGAAGCTGGTTTAGGACAAGTAAAAAATAATTATGAAACATTTAATGCTGGAGTTTCTAGTATAGCAAATGGCGCTAGTGATTTAAATGATGGAATAAGTAGTTTAGGTAAACAAGCCCCAACATTGATTCAAGGAATAACAGATTTAAATGGTGGACTTGAAAAGTTAGATCAAAATAGAGAAGTAATGGCTACAGGTGTACGTGAGTATGTTGATAATTCAATTAAAATTCAAGGTGGATATGCTCAGTTAAATGAGGGAATAAGCACAGCATCTGCAGGAGCGAAAGCTTTAAGTGATGGGATTTCAAGTGGTAGCGAAGGCATAGGAAGTTTAGTTAGTAGTACAGAAACTCTAGATGAACTTGCTGCTAGTTTAAATCAAATCATAGAAGGACTAGGAGATATAAATCCAGAATTAACAAAATCACTTCAACAAATAAGTGGTGGAATAGCGCAAGTATCAGAAGGGCAAAAAAGTGGACTGGCTACTTTAGGTAGTAGTTTAGGGGAAGCAGCGGCTTCTGCTAATGAATTATCAGAAGGATTAAGTACGGTTTCACAAAAATCTCAATATTTAAATGAACAATTTGAGACTTTAGTTAGTAATGGAGAAAAATTAAAATCAGGAGCAACAGCTATATCAGAAGGTTTAGGAGCAGCTTATGCAGGAAGTCAACAGTTAGCTAACGCTACTGGAATTTTAGAAACTGGTATTTCAAAATTAACAAAAGGTAGTGGAGATTTATTAGCTGGAGCTAATGAGCTAAACTCAAATTCAGGTAAGATAAGTGAAGCTGTAGACCAATTATATACAGGAAGTACACAATTATCATCAGGAACAACTCAGTTGCAAGTAGGAACAACACAGTTACAAGCTGGAAGTAGTCAAGTAGCTAATGGAGCTAAAGAGTTAAGTTATAATTCTGAAAAGATAAATGATGCAGTAGGTGCTTTATACAATGGAACTACTATATTAACTCAAGGTGGAAGAGCTTTAAGTCAAGGTGTTTTAGAGTTAGCTAGTGGTGGAAACTCATTAGTAGAAGGTTCAAATTCTTTGAAAACAGCATCATCACAAATATTAGAAGGAACAGAAAAATTAGAAAATGGTACTAGTGAATTATATGATGGTGTTTTAAAGCTTAAAAAAGAAGGGTTAGATCAAATAAGTGACAAAGGAAATACAGCGCTAGATTCTATAGATGGCTTTGTAGAAGTTAAAGATGAATTAGTCCAAATGTCAAAAGATTACGGAGTATATTCAGGTTTATCTGATGAGATGGATGGTGTGGTAAAGTTTGTTATGAGGAGTAATTCAGTACAAAGTGATAAGAAAGAAGTAAAGACTGAAGCAGATAAAACTAATAGTAAGGTAGAAGATGTATCAAAGATAGATACTCAAAAGGATACTGTTTTTACAAGAATAAGAAAGTTATTTAGCTAAAAATTAAAATGAAGCATCAAATTGGTGCTTCATTTTTTTATATAAAATATGAATGGTTCATAAGTAATTAAATTCTTTTCTCCTAAAATAATACATCTCATAATTTTCAATAATTGAAATTTTCAAGAAATGAAAATTATGGGATTTGATAAAGAATTATAATTAAATTGTACAACAGTTAAACTAAATTTGAGAGGAGAATTATAATGGAAAAGAAACCAATAAAGATAGTTACAATAGGTGGAGGAAGTAGTTATACTCCAGAATTAATGGAAGGGTTCATTAATAGATATAAAGAACTTCCAATAAGAGAGTTTTGGTTAGTTGATGTTGAGGATGGAAGAGAAAAGTTAGAAATAGTTGGAGCAATGGCACAACGTATGTGGGATGCTTCAGGTTATGATGTAAAAGTACATTTAACATTAGATAGAAGAGAAGCGTTAAAGGATGCTGATTTCGTTACTACTCAATTTAGAGTTGGACTTTTAGATGCAAGAATAAAAGATGAAAGAATACCATTTAGCCATGGTATGTTAGGACAAGAAACAAATGGTGCTGGAGGAATGTTTAAAGCTTTCAGAACTATTCCAGTAATATTAGATATAGTAGAAGATATGAAAGAATTATGTCCAAATGCATGGTTAATAAACTTTACTAATCCATCAGGAATGGTTACAGAAGCTGTTATTAAGCATGGTGGATGGAAGAAGTGTATAGGACTTTGTAATGTACCAGTAGGTGCAATGATGGGAGAGCCTAAATTAATAGATAAAAAGGAAGATGAGTTAATATTCCAATTTGCAGGATTAAACCACTTCCACTGGCATAAGGTTTTTGACAAACAAGGAAATGATGTAACTGCTGAAATAATTAAGAATATGTATGATAGAAAAGAAGATGATGGTACACCAGCTAACATCCATAATATTAAATTCCTAAGAGAACAATTAGAGCAAATGAATATTATACCTTGTGGATACCATAGATATTATTACTTACAAGATGAGATGTTAAAACATGGTCTTGAAGAGTTTAATGGAGAAGGTACAAGAGGCCAACAAGTTAAGAAAACTGAAGCAGAATTATTTGAATTATATAAGGATCCAAACCTTAACTACAAACCAGAGCAATTAACAAAGAGAGGTGGAACTCACTATAGTGATGCTGCTTGTGAATGTATAAATGCTATTTACAACGATAAGAAAATACCTATGGTTGTAAGTACACAAAATAATGGAGCAATTCCTGATTTAGCACCAGATAGTATAGTTGAAGTTACTTCATATATAACAGGTAAAGGGGCTATGCCAGTTGCATGGGGTAAATTAGACTCAGCAGAAAAGGGATGGATTCAAGTTATGAAAGCTATGGAAGAGTGTGTAATAAAAGCAGCTATAACTGGTGATTATGGACTAGCTTTACAAGCATTCTTACTAAATCCACAAGTTAAGGGTGGAGCAATTGCTAAAACAGTTTTAGACGAAATGTTAGTAGCTCATGCTAAGTATTTACCACAATTCGCAGAAAAGATTGCTGAATTAAAAGAGCAAGGTGTTGAAAGCAAAGATCCAGTAGTTATGGATTTAATGGTAAACGGACACTAGGAATCCACTATGTAGAGGGGAAAAGTTTTCTGGTGGAAAGATGAAAAATCATCAGATGTGAGATGGAAAACTTGCTTTAAGGTAAAAGTCAAAACTGACTAGAGCTAGGAAAATAATTTACCCCTCAGTAAATGGCAAAGAGTTATTATGGACAATAGATACCAGTATCTATTGTCCATTTTGACTTTTAAATTAGTATTTAATTTTATGGTTAATAGCAGAGTTTATTTACTATTAGCAATTATTGTATAAGAAAATTATAAAATTATGTTGACAACTTATATTAAAAAATATTACAATGTAAACGAGTTAAATGTTTACAGATGGATATGTGATTGTTACTGGCTCGACCAGGCGAGACCTTAGTTAATGAGTAGAGAACGCTCTTTCTCTATTGATTAGTTGAGGTCTTTTTTAAATCTTACAATAGCATATATCTTTATTTAAGAGAAGTTAGATTGAAATATAAGTTTAACAGATGTTAATATTATATCTAACAGAAGAGTAAGTTAAAAGTAATTAAAATTTAGCAAGTAATATGGAGAGGATTAGCATGATAATAAAAAAGATATTTAATAACAACGCTGTAGTAGCTAAAGATTGCGCTAATCGTGAGATAGTTGCGATGGGATGTGGAATTGCTTTTAAGATGAATATTGGAGAAGTTTTAGATGAATCTAAAATTGAAAAAACTTTTATTTTAAAAGAAAAAGAGGCATCTGAAAGATTTAAGTTATTATTAGAAGATGTTGACTCTGAAATAGTTTCACTTTGTTATGATATTATTGAATATGCAAAAAATCTTTTAGATGTAGAGTTAAATGATTATGTATATGTTACGTTAACAGATCATATAAACAATGCTATAAAGCTTCAAAAAGATGGTTTTAATACATCAAACGTTATTATTTGGGAGATAAGAAAATTTTATTCTAAAGAGTATGCAATAGGCATTAAGGCATTAGAGTTTATACAAGAGGAGCTTGGAGTTGAGTTGCCGGAAGATGAGGCTGGAAATATAGCGCTTCATTTAATAAATGCTCAAGTCAATAAAAGGTGTAATATAAAAAAAGATGTTTCTAAGCAAACTAAGATGATAAATGATATCTTAAATATAGTTAGGTATACTTACAATATAAATCTTGATGAGAACTCTCTTAGTTATGAAAGATTTATTACGCATTTAAGATTCTTCTTCCAGAGATTAAATAAAAAAGAATTTTATTGTGATGAAGAGAATGAGGAAGATAGTGAGGATTTCTTATTAAATCAGGTTAAGAAAAAATATAAAAATGCATATAGTTGTATGCTTAAGGTTGAAAAATATCTTGAAATAGAGTTAAGTAATGAAGAAAAATTATATTTAACATTACATATACAGAAGGTAACTATTAATTAATAGGTTTGAAATGATACAAAATATTTCTATGTTTTGTATCATTTTAAAAATATAAAATACAAAAAAGTATTGACAAGATTTACAGAATAATATAAAATAAAGACAAGTTAAATGTTTACAAATAAATATGTGATTGTTACTGGTTCGACCAGGCGAGACCTTAATTAATGAGAATAGATTTTTATATGTCTATTTTGATTAATTGAGGTTTTTTATATTTAAATGTAAACTTAATTGAATAAGGATTGTTACTGGTAAAGCAGGCGAGACCAAAGTTAGTAGGATAGTTAGATTTTATATCAATTTATTCTATTCATTTGGTCTTGCCTTTTTATATATAAAATCAAGCTAAGTAAAAGATAAAGAGAATGTATAATGACATATATGTTATCGTTTACTAGAAGTTGAATGTAAATTTAATAAATAAATTAATAAAAAGTTAAATTTGAAAAGGGGATGTAAATAATGAAGTATGAAAAATTAGCTAAAGACATAATTGAAAATGTTGGCGGAAAAGGCAATATTAATAGTCTAACACATTGTGTTACAAGATTAAGATTTAAATTAAAAGATGAAAGTAAAGCAAATACAGAAGTATTAAAAGCTATGGATGGTGTTGTTACTGTAGTTAAAAGTGGTGGACAGTACCAAGTAGTCATCGGTAATCATGTTCCAGATGTTTATGCAGATGTATGTAAAGTTGCAGGACTTGCTACAGAAGGAGCAGAAGATAGCTTAGAAGAAAAAATGAATCCATTTGATAGATTTATAGATATAATTTCAGGAGTATTCCAACCTGTACTTGGGGTACTATGCGCAACAGGTATGATTAAAGGATTAAATGCTATATTAATTGCAACAGGATTATTAGCAGATACAGATTCAACTTATATAATTTTAAATGCTATAGGAGATTGTTTATTTAACTTCTTCCCAATATTCTTAGGGTATACAGCAGCTAAGAAATTTAAGCTAAATCAATTTACAGGTATGGCAATTGGTGCAGCTATGGTATATCCAGCAATCACTGCACTTGCAGGTACTACTGTAACTTTCCTTGGAATTCCTGTAGTGATGCCTTCAAGCAGCTATCAATCAACAGTTATTCCAATAGTTTTAGCTATATTCCTTGCATCAAAGGTAGAGAGATTATTAAAGAAGATTGTTCCAGATGTTGTTAAAACGTTTATAGTACCATTCCTTACTTTATTACTAGTAGTTCCGGTAACATTTATGGCAATCGGACCAGTAGCTACAATAGCAGCAAATAAGTTAGGAGATATAACTTTAGCAGTGTATAACTTTAGCCCAATATTAGCAGGTTTATTTATCGGTGGATTCTGGCAAGTATTTGTTATGTTTGGCTTACATTGGGGATTAATACCACTAGCTATGAATAATTTAGCTGTATTAGGATATGACCCAATAGTAGCATCTTCAATTGCAGTTTGTTTTGCACAAACAGGTGTAGTTATGGCTATTGCGGCAAAAACTAAGAATAAAAAATTAAGATCATTATGTATACCATCAATCATTTCAGGATTCTTTGGGGTTACAGAACCAGCTATATATGGTATTACATTACCTAGAAAGAAACCATTTATACTAAGCTGCGTAGTTGGAGCATTAACAGGCGGAATATTAGGTGTATTTGGTTCAAGAATTTTCATGGTTGGTGGAATGGGAATATTTGCAATACCAACATTTATAGGACCAGCAGGTATAGATAAGTCATTCTTAGGTATTATTGTAGCTAGCATAGTAGGTTTAATTGTAGGATTTATATTAATGTACTTTACAAAACTAGACCATGAAGATATGACAGATGGAAAAGTTGAAAAAGTAGAAAACAATTTAGAAAAAGATGCACTAGTTAAACAAGAAGTTATAAGTAGTCCAATTAAAGGTGATGTTTTACCTTTAAACCAAGTTAAAGATGAAGTATTTTCAGCTGGACTTTTAGGCAAAGGTGTTGCTATAGAACCTAAAGAAGGTAAGGTTGTTTCACCAGTAGATGGTACATTAACAACATTATTCCCAACACATCACGCTTTAGGTATTACAAGTGATAATGGAGCAGAAATATTAATACATGTTGGTATGGATACGGTTCAATTAGAAGGAAAATGCTTTACTCCTAAAGCAAAGCAAGGAGATAAAATAAAGGCAGGTCAAGTATTATTAGAGTTTGATATAGATGGAATAAAAGAAGCTGGATATCCTGTAACTACACCAGTAATAATTTCTAACTCAGATAATTATTTAGATATTATAGGGACAGAAAAAAAAGAGATTAATAGAGAAGAAGAGTTACTTACTGTAATGATTTAAGTAGTGATGAATGGAGGAATTAAAATGTATAGATTTCCAGAAGGGTTTTTATGGGGTGGAGCTACTGCTGCTAACCAATTTGAAGGAGCATATAATGAAGATGGTAAAGGATTATCAATTCAAGATTTAATGCCAAAAGGTATAACAGGACCGATGACAGAAGAACCAACAGAAGATAATATGAAGCTTATAGGTATAGATTTCTATCATAGATATAAAGAAGATATAAAGTTATTTGCAGAGATGGGATTTAAGACATTTAGAATGTCTATAGCTTGGTCAAGAATATTCCCAAATGGTGATGATTTAGAACCGAATGAAAAGGGATTAGAATTCTATGATAATGTATTTGATGAATTAGCTAAGTATGGTATTGAACCACTTGTTACTTTATCTCACTATGAAACACCATTACATCTTGCGAGAGAGTATGATGGATGGACAGATAGAAGACTTATTGGATTCTTTGAAAGATATGTAAGAACAGTATTTACAAGATATAAGGACAAGGTAAAATACTGGTTAACATTTAATGAAATAAACTCAGCGTTACATTTCCCAGTTATGAGTGCTGGCATATTAACTCCAAAGGAAGAGTTAAGTAAGCAAGATTTATATCAAGCAATGCACCATGAGCTAGTTGCAAGCGCATTAGCTGTTAAGATAGGGCATGAAATAAATCCTGAATTTAAGATTGGATGTATGATTCTTGGAATACCAAATTATCCATTAACTCCAAATCCAAGTGATATAATAAAAGCGATGCAAGAAGATAGAGGAACATTATTCTTTGGAGATATCCACGCTAGAGGAGAATATCCAAAGTATATGAACAGATATTTCAAGGAAAACAATATAGAAATTAAGTTTGCAGAAGGCGATGCAGAAATCCTTAAGAACACAGTAGACTTTATTTCATTCAGCTATTATATGAGTTCATGTGCTACAGCAGATCCAGAATTAAATAAGAAGGGTGCAGGAAACCTTATTGCAGGTGTACCAAACCCATACTTAAAGGCATCAGATTGGGGATGGCAAATTGATCCACAAGGGTTAAGATATATATTAAACTTCTATTATGATAGATATCAAAAACCATTATTCATAGTTGAAAATGGACTTGGAGCTGTGGATCAATTAATAACTGATGAAAATGGAAATAAGACAGTAAATGATGATTACAGAATTAACTACTTAAATGACCACTTAGTTCAAGTAGCAGAGGCTATTGAAGATGGTGTAGACTTAATGGGATATACTACTTGGGGGTGTATTGACCTAGTATCTGCATCAACTGCTGAATTAAGAAAGAGATACGGATTTATCTATGTTGATAGAAATGATGACGGAACAGGAACATTAGAAAGATATAAGAAAAAGAGCTTTGATTGGTACAAGGAAGTTATAGCTACTAATGGTGGAAGCTTAAGATAATTAAAAGTTAAGAGTAAAATAAAAAACTGCCGATTTGGCAGTTTTTTTATTTTAAGTATTCAATATTTCTTCTAAAGGCAATGGTTTACTATAAAAATATCCTTGAATATATAGTTTGCTATTCTCGATTGATTTTATTAAGTCTAATTGATATTCTTCTTCAACACCTTCAATAATAAGCGATCTATTTGTAACTGTAGCGATTTTTGAGACAAACCTAATTACTTCTTGTTTTATTTCACAAGAATATAAGTCGTCTACAAAGTATTTATCAAGTTTAACTATGTCAAAATCAAGTTTTTTCAAAACGTCAAGATTAGAATATTCTATTCCAAAGTCATCTATAGCTATTTTAAAACCAGCATCTTTTAATTTTTTTATAGAAGTATTTAACACATCCAATTTATCTATTTTTACATTTTCAACTATTTCTAAACATATTTTATTAGGTCCGATATTAGATTTTGAAAGTATTTCTATAGCTGAATTAACGAAATTTTCATCTCGTATCTCGTTTAATGATAGATTCATTGAAATATAAAGATTATTTTCGTTATTAATATGGTTGGAAATAAGAGGGTATGCTTTAATGATTTTCTGCAATATCCATAAAGATACTTCAAATAACATATCATTATCTTCTATTTCTTTAATAAAGTGATATGGTGATAAAACTTTATTATCGTCTACTAATAATCTTAAAAGACCTTCAAATCCTATAATTTTATTAGTATGTGGATTTAGTATTGGTTGATAATAAACAAGATACTTATCGGTATCAAGTCCATATCTTATTTTTTTTTGAGTTTTAAATTTCTTTATCTTAGATTTTATAAATAGAAAATAAAATAGAATTATCAATATTGTTAATAGAAAAAATAAAATATTACTTTTTACTTTTTGAATTCTATGTTCAGGATGAAAATATTTATCATATAATGATACTATCAAGTTATTTTCTCTTAAGGACATTTTTTCTATCTGGTTGTCTATGTAATTAATAATATGTAAATTATTTTTATTAGCGCCTATGTATACAGGATGAGATTCAAAATTATAAATAGATTTATATTTTGTTGGCCTTGCAGAAGAGCCAACCATTATATCGATAGAACCATTTTTTAATAAATTTTCAAGCTCATGAAAGCTTTTAGCGTATATAGGAGTTAAATTTCGTATTTCTTTATTTTCTAGAAAGCTTAGGACACAATTGGAGCTTGCACAATCCTCTATTAGACCTATAGTCATTCCTTCAAGCTTACTGAAATCGCCATAATTTATATTTTTATTTGTATTAATAGTGTGAGTTTCGAAGGAAACCTTATAATTATTAAATAAAAAATTTTCTTGTCTATCTCCTGTAGAATCTAGTCCCATTAATATGTCGATGTTGCCGTTTTCGAGTTGAGTTAAGAGGTCAGAAAAATCTGATACTACTAATTCATAATCAACGTTACCTTCTTTTTTAATTAATTCTAAAAACTCAATATAATAACCAGTTATTTCATTATTAGAATTTATAGTGATATAAGGAGTGTCTTCATATATACCAACTTTTATTGGTTCGTCAATTCTTTTATCGAGTCCAGAGACGGTTGAGCAAAAGAGATTAACAAATAAAAGTATAAATGCTAAATATCTCAATCTCAGATAAATCACTCCTTTCAAAAAAATATTCGTATTTTCACAACATATATAGAAATTATAACCTATTAATGAAAAATTAACAATAAAATCTATATTAATTAAGTGTTACATTTAAATATAATACTTACATTGTTTAGTGTATAAAGAAAAAATATACGTTTCTATTATTTAAGAGAAGCAGTTATAATAATAGGATGAATTATTAAATTAAAATAGGAGAAAATTAATGGATTTTATTGCTATAGATTTTGAAACTGCTAATGAAAAAAGAAATAGTCCTTGCTCTATAGGGCTTGTTGTTATAAAAGAAGGGAAAATAGTTGAAAAGATACATTATCTTATTAAACCTAAAGAAATGAGATTTATGCCTATAAATATAGGTATTCATGGAATAAGACCAGCGATGGTAGAAAATGAACCAGAATTTGATGTGATTTGGAATGAAATAAAACATCATTTTAATGATAGTTTGATTGTGGCTCATAATGCTGCATTTGATATTTCTGTATTAAGGAATACACTAGAACTTTATAATATTGATATACCAAATCTAAATTATATCTGTACTATGAAGCTTTCAAGGAATTTCTATAAGCAATTAGATAACGCTAAGTTAAATACAGTAAATAAATTTTTAGGGTATGAATTTAATCACCATGATGCTTTAGCTGATGCTATAGCTTGTGGTAATATATTGCTTAATATATCAAAGGAGTTGGGAGTAAAAGAAGTAAGTGAAATATCTAGGTTAACAGGTGTTACTTTAGGTTCACTATATAAAGAAGGTTATATTCCATCATCAACAAAGGGTAGGGGATTAAGAACCTCAGGAAAGATATTTTCAAGAGAAATAAGAAGTGAAAATTATAATTTTGAGGCTTTTAAGAATGAAGTAGTTGTATTTACTGGTGGATTAAGTACTATGAGGAGAGAAGAAGCAAGTAGATTAGTGAGAAGATTAGGGGGAAGTGTTGGAAGTTCAGTAACAAGGAAAACAACTATTTTAATAACTAATACTAAAGATATATGGGATTTAAAGAGAGACGAGATGAGCACAAAGCTTAGAAAGGCTATAGACCTAAAAAATAAAGGACAACTAATAAGGATTTTAAATGAGGAAGAATTTTTGTTAAGGTGTCAATAATCGCATTAATTTCTAGGAAGCTATTTGAATTCGGTATTATAATGAAGTATAATTTACAATAGTTTATTTTGTAGAAAAATGTTGAAGTAGTGATATTTTATTTAATGCAGATAGGTGATAGCAAATGAAGAACGTATTTAAGATGCTAGCTGAGAATAGTATTTTACCAATGTGGATAAAAGATTTAGATTATAAGTTTATATTTGTAAATAAAAGTTATGCTGATTTACAGCATAGAATCCCAGAAGAAATAATTGGGTTAAAGAATGAGGATTTATATGATAAAGATCTTAGCAATAAGTTTAATGAATATTGTGATGAAGTAGTAGAAAAGAAAGCAGTAAATATCAAAGAGGTATATACAGAAGCAGGATATAGGCAGTGTGTAATAATTCCCCTTTTGGATAATAATGGAGAGTTGGTAGCTTTAGCAGGTATAATATCTGTTACAAGTGATATAAGTAGAATTAAAGAAAAAGAATATGAAATAGAGCTACAGAAAGTTTTAACTAATAAAATAATAGATATTTTACCAGGAGTTATATTTTATAAAGATTTAAATAGTAAATATGTTTATGCAAATAAAGCGTGTAGAGATTTTTATTCCCAAAGAGGCATACCAGATATAATTGGTAAGAGTGAATTGGATATATGCCAAAACAAAGAGCAAGGTAAAAAGTTTATGGAAGATGATAAACATATAATAGAAAATAAAACTCCAATTCATAATGAAATAGTATATAAGGATAAAGATGGAGAATTTACATATAGAGAAGTTATTAAAATACCGCTTTTAGATAAGTATGGTAATGTAAAGGGGGTAGTAGGTAGGTCTTTGGATATTACTGAAAGAAAGAAGTACCAAGATAAGCTAGAGTACTTAAGTTATACTGATATACTTACAGGTGCTAAAAATAGAACATATTTTGAAGAAGTAGAAAAGAGGTATTCTGAAGAAGGAAAGCTTCCATTAGGAGTAATAATGGGAGATGCCAATGGCTTAAAGTTAGTAAATGATACTTTTGGTCATAGACAAGGTGATAAGCTATTAATAGATATAACTGAAGTTCTTAAGAATGTAAGTAAAAATGTGGGAGAAGTATTTAGAATTGGTGGAGATGAATTTGTTATATTAGTTCCAGAGGCATCTTTAAAACAATGTGAGGAATTAATATTAGAAATTGAAGAGAAATGTAACCAATATAAAAATGATTTATTTAATATAAGTATATCATTAGGAGCAGCAGTGAAATATGATGCTAAAAAAGATATATATGAGGTTATAAAAGAGGCTGAAGATAAGGTATATAGAAACAAACTATTACAAAAGAGTAGTATAAAAGGTTCTATTCTTACATCACTTAAAATAGGACTTGGGGTTAATAGTGGTGAGACTGAGCAACATAATGAGAGAGTAGTAATTAGGGCTATTAAAGTCGGGGAAAAACTAGGATTAAGTATGTCTGAACTAGATGAGTTAAAGATTGCCTCGGGCTTACATGATATAGGAAAGATTGGTATTAGTGATGATATACTTTCAAAGTCAACTTCACTAACAGATGAGGAATATGAAATAATTAAAACTCATACAGAAAAAGGTTATAGAATTATAAAGGCATCAAGCGAATTGAAGAGTGTAGCTAAAAGTGTTTTATATCATCATGAAAGATGGGATGGGAATGGATATCCTATGGGATTAAAAGGTGAAGAAATTCCTTTGTTGGCTAGAATTATAAGTGTATGTGATACTTTTGATGTAATGATAAGTGGAAGAGTTTATAAAAGTGCTATGAGTAAGAAGTCTGCTTTAGAAGAATTAAAAAGATGTGCAGGAACACAATTTGATCCTAAAGTAGTAGATATATTTATTGATTTATATAAGTAATTTATATTAGATATAAAGGCTATGTAGTTGATTTCTACATAGCCTTTATTATGTATTAAGGAGGAAGTAATAATATTTATTAGATAGCAAAGATACCATTAAGTTAAGATAAGTAGAAAATGATAGAAATTTGTCAAAGATAAAGATGAAATTCTATCATATCTATTTTAAAAGTTAAATAAAATGTTTACAGAGGGATAAGGGTAAAATAAAAGGGAAAATTATAGTTAAAAATATAACCCAAAACTTGACTTGCTATAAAATGGTAAATATAATTAAATAGAAATATAAGTGAATTTCAGTAAAGATAAAATGTATTTTAGGGGGAGAAAAAATGAAAGCAAGAAAAATTATGAGTTTATGCTTAGCTGCAGCTGTAATTATAGGTATGGTTGGTTGCGGAAGTACAGAAAAGGATTCTGCTCAAGGAGGAAATGACACTCAAACTGAGGCACCAGCTGATAAAGAAAAAGCACCAGCTGAGAAAGTGACTTTAAAAATTGGTCAAGCTAACTTTGCTGCACATGGTACAAAAGCTTTTGCTGTTGTAACTTCTGTAGTTAAAGATGGGGAGATAGTTTTAGCATATATCGATGAATTCCAATATATGGATTCCGCTACTACAACAGGTGTTCCAAACAGTGAAGGAATGGCTGAAAATATAGTTGAAGGTAAGGTATTAGGATCTAAGAGAGATAATAATGAAACATATTCAAAGAATATGGCAGAAAAGGCAGGGGCAACTGTAGAAATCGCTACAAACTTTGATGCTGTAGAAGACTTTGTAAAAGGTAAGAAAATTTCTGAATTAGAAGAATTAGTAGGAAAGACTCCAGAAGAAGCTGTAGATGCTGTAACAGGAGCTACTTTAGTTGATACTCAAGGATATATTAAAGCTGTTTTAGAAGCTGCTAAAAAAGCCGAAGCAACTACAGGTGTAGAGTTCTCTGGAAATGTTGAAGATTTAACTTTAGCACAAAACTATGCGGCTGCTCATGGAACAAAGAGCTTTGCTATAACTTCTACTTTAGTTAATAAAGATGAAGTAGTTTTAGCTTACATTGATGAGTTACAATATATGGCTGCTGATACTACAACAGGAGTAGCAAACAGTGATGCTGATTTAGCTGCAAACTATGTTGAAGGTAAAATGTTAGGGTCAAAACGTGACAATGCTGAATCATATTCAAAGAATATGACTGAAAAGGCCAGTTCAACTGTTGCAATAGATGCAAACTTTGATGCAATTCAAGAATTTGTTCAAGGAAAGAAAATCTCTGAATTAGAAGAGCTAACTGGAAAGACTGCAGAAGAAGTTATAGATGCTGTAAGCGGATGTACTTTAGCTGATACAACAGGATATGTTACTGCTGTAATTGAAGCTGCAAAAGCTGCTAAATAATATAGAATAAATGTAAAGAGTAATCTCTGAGTTGTATAAAACGGCAAAGAGATTACTCTTTTTAGCTAAAGAATAGAATTATTTTCTGAATATACAATTTTACCATCAAAGAAAGTCATTAAAATTTTTACTTTATCAAAATCAATAGGATCTGTATCAAGGAGGTTTTTATCTAGCACTATTAAATCTGCATTTTTATTTACCTCTAAGCTACCTATTTCTTCATCCATAAAGTTTGCATAAGCTGAATTCTTTGTAAAGATTCTAATCATATCCATGATAGATACTTTTTTATTTTGATTTGATAAATATCTTATATTATCAATTGGATGTATTTTATCAAAGATAAGTTCATCTTCATTGAAAAAGTTTCTTGTTACACTTTCTTGAATTTCTATAAGAGGATTTACTAAAGGTGAAATAGGATAATCAGAAGATCCTGATATTATTACTTTTTCCTCTAATAATGAATTTAAAGGGTATTCATAACTAGAGATATCTTCAAGAGTTTTATGCTCAGTGATAGGAGAATTTATATTATAAAATGGTTGCAATGAAATAATTATTTTACAATGTTTAATACGTTTAATATCGCTAGGATTAATAACTTGCAAGCATGTCAAAATATCTCTACAATTACATTGATTATAGCGAGATAAACTTTCAAGAATATCTAGTAGAAAGTTTGTGGCACCATTACCTATTGAATGAAAGTAGATTTGAAATCCATGATTATTTAACTCGTTAATTGCAAATTTTAAATTATCGATATTATTTTCCCATAAGTTGCAACCATAAGTATCTTTTGAGTTTACTATATTATTATAGTTATCTATTAAATTTTGTTTTCTATATGGGCTACGTAAATAAGCTGTTCGAGTATTTACAACTCCATCTATAAAAATTTTTCCTCCAACTACTTTGAAATAAGGACTGAGCGAAGCAGTTTCATTTTTTTTGTTTAATAGATTTAAAATTTGTTCTTGTACAGTTATATGCTGTCCGTTTTTTGTTATATGAGGATGAATACTTTCTGAGTAAGCTATTCTTAATTGTAATTTGTTATCATGAATTAGTTTTTTATAAATATGAAGTGGTATAGAGCAAAAAAAACAATCTGTATATATTGAAGCTATACTTGTAATTCCATAAGAGTGCATTTTAGATTGAAATTTTAAAAAGTTATTAATATATTGCTCATCTGTATATTTAGGAGGCTCAATAAATAATAAGGCATCCTCCTTTAAAGTACCCCAGAGAATATTATTATTCTTAATTACATTTTTACAAGGAGTATCTTCATCTATAAATTTAGTATGGATAGTTATATTGAATGCTTCAAAAGATTTTGAGTTTAGCCACGCGGTATGATTATCGTAAGAAAATAGTACAATAGGCTTATCTATATTTAAGTTATCTAATCTTTCCTTTTTGGGGCCATTTATACTTTCAAGCTCTGTGAAGGCATAAGGATGCCAGCCATAACCATATATTATTTTTACGTCTGGGTTATTAATTGAAAACTGTAGAGTTTCATTTAAATATTCATCTATCATCTCTTTACTACCTTTATTAGGATTATAAACTTTACTTAAATTTACACCTAAGGATTCTATAAAACTACTTCCTAGTGGATACATATGGCAATATGAAAAGGATGGTAAAACCATTTTCCCTTTAAGATTAATTACTTTAGTTTTAGGACCGATATAATTTCGGGCATTAATGTTGTTACCTATAAAAATTATCTTATTTTTCTTAATAGCGATGCTACTATATATATGATTATATTTATCTAATGTATATATTTTTCCAAACAATAAAACATAATCAGATTCAGTAGAATTATTTTCTATCATTTTAATATCCCCTCTTTTGTATTTTAATTAGATATAAATAGAGTTTTCATTAATATATAATATGTATAAATCTAACTTTGTTGTATAAGTAAATATACGAAGTTATAATTGATTTATTGAGGTGCTTTAGATATGAATAAAAATAAACAAAATTACTTTACTACTGGTGAGTTTGCAAAGCTTGTAGGGGTTACGAAGCATACATTGTTTCATTATGATAAAATAGGAATATTTTCGCCGGAAATAAAAGAAGATAATGATTATAGATATTATTCAGTCTTTCAGATTGAAGTATTTTATGTAATATCTGCTTTAAAAGAATTAGATATGCCTTTAAAAGATATAAAAGCATATTTAGATAAGAGAAGTCCTAAGGAACTTATTTCTCTTCTTGAAGAGGAGAATAAAATAATAGATGAAAAAATTAATATGTTGATTAGAATGAAAAAGGTAATAGAAGGAAAGCTTTCTATAACAAAAGAGGTATTTAACATAGATACAGATAAGATTTCTATTGAAAGATGTGAAGAAGAATTATTAGTATTAACAGAGTGTAGCAATGTGACAAATGAAAGGAGCCTTGCAAAAGCAATAGCTAATCATGTTAAATATTGCGATGAAAATGAAATATATAGTCCGCATAGTATGGGAGAAATGATAAATTCAGATAATATAAAAAAAGGAAAATATGATAATTATGATTATTTTTATACTAGAGTTTATGAAGAAAATGAAAATATAAAGCTATATAAAAAAGAAGCAGGATTATATTTAATTGCTTATCATAATGGAGGTTTTTATACTATAGATAAATGTTATGAAAGAATAATAAAATTCGGTCAAGACAATAACTTAAAGTTTGAGGGGTATTTTTATGAAGATGTTCTTTTAGATGAATTATCTGTTGCTGGTTATGATGGATATTTAATAAAAATATCAATAAGTGTGAAATTATAATATTCATACTTGAGTAGTATGAAGGAGTATTTTATATATTAGAGTAAAAAATAGATTGACTATAGTGTTACGCTATACCTTATTATCTTTTTTGGAGGAGTGATTGTATGGATTTGACTTTAGGAAAAGAGGACATAGGAAAATTATTTGTTAAATATTCAATTCCTTCAGTAATTGCGATGATAGTATTTTCGCTTTATGTAGTGGTAGATGGGATATTTGTAGGAAATGTAGTTGGGGCGGCTGGACTTTCAGCAGTTAATTTAGCTATGCCTTTCTTTGGCATTGCAATGGCCCTTGGAACTATGGTTGCAATTGGGGGAGGAACTATAACAAGTATAGATTTAGGAAGAGGAGATAAAGAAGAAGCAAGAAGAAGCTTTAGTTTAGCTTTTTATATACTTACGACAATAACTTTATTGTTATCTGTATTTACTTTATTATTTACACCTACTATTGCTAAGATTTTAGGATCTAGCAAAGAACTTATGCCATTAGTAGTGGAGTATTTAAGAGCTCTGTGCTTATTTTTAGCAACATTTGTAGGAAGTTCTTATTTAAGTGCAAATTTAAGGGTAATGGGGAAACCAAATCATGCTATGGTTGCGGACATAATTGGAGCTGCCCTTAATATAGTATTGGATTATATATTTGTAGTTAAATTCGGATGGGGATTAGCAGGAGCTGGAGTTGCATCAGGACTTGCTTTTACAATAGGATTTTTATTTGCATTAGTTCAATATTTGAAAAAAGATTCCATACTTAAGTTTGTTAAAACTAACTTTGATGCAAAAAAGGTAATAAAGATATTTTATAATGGTTCATCAGAAGGTATAACTCAGTTTGCGGTAGCATTTTCGACTTATATTTTTAATATAGTACTTATGATAAAAATAGGAGAGATGGGAGTTTCAGCATTTTCAATAATACTTTATATAGCATCATTAGTAACAGCAGTTTTCGCAGGAATATGTAATGGGATAAGTCCTATAATAAGCTTTAATCATGGAGCTAAAAATAAAGAGCGTATACAAAAGTTAATGAAGATTGCAATAATAACTATTTCTGTAATAGGCGTATTAAGTACAATACTTATGATGTTTGGTGGAGAAATTCTTATTTCAATGTTTACAGAAGGCGATGAAGCTTTAGTTAGCTTAACTGTAGAAGCAACTAGAATTTATGCTATAGCCTTTATAGTAAATGGGTTAAATATATTAGCATCAGCATATTTTACGGCTATAGAAGATGCAAAGACTTCTGCTATCATATCAGCTTTAAGAGGAGTTATTTTAATAATAGTATTTATAATACTACTGCCTATGATTTTTGAAGAAACTGGTATATGGCTAACAGTACCATTTAGTGAGGCAGTTACAGTGGTTGTAGCATTTAATTATATGAGAAAATCAAGTGATAAATTATCATTATCCTATGGAAAAGGTAATAAGGAAGTTATATAGAATATAAAGCTAACAAGAAATTGTTAGCTTTTTTCTGTTACTAAGAATAGTAAAGTACTAAAAATATTAAGAATGAATTAAGTAGTAGAAAGAAGAAATTACTTTATTATTCGAGCTAATAAATATATATAAGTATTGACTTGGAGTTAACTCTAAGTTTTATAATTAAAATTGTAGAATTAGACATTAAGATATTGTTTAAATGAGGATATAAATAAGAGCTTAATAAAATATGAGTAAAAACTTAAGCAAATAAAAACAATAAGTTTAAGTGAGATTAAAGGGAGGAAGGAAAATGGATAATTTTAGATTTAATGCTCCAACAGAAATGTTATTTGGAAAAGGTCAAATATCTAATCTACCAGAGGTTTTAAGTAAATATGGTAAGAATGTGTTACTTGCTTATGGTGGAGGAAGTATAAAGAAAAATGGCATATATGGTAAGATACAAGAATTACTGAAGGATTATAATATAGTAGAGTTAAATGGAATAGAACCAAATCCAAGAATAGAAACTGTAAGACGAGGAGTAGAGCTTTGTAGAGAGAATGATATAGAGGTTATTTTAGCTGTAGGAGGAGGTAGCACTATAGATTGTTCAAAGGTCGTAGCTGCTGGATATTATTATGAGGGAGATACTTGGGATATAGTTATTGACTCATCAAAGATAACCAATGCATTACCTATAGTAACAGTTCTAACATTAGCAGCTACTGGTTCAGAAATGAATAGTGGAGCTGTTATTTCAAAAATGGATACTAATGAAAAGCTAGGAACAAGAGCAAATTGCATGTCTCCTAAAACTTCAATATTAGATCCAGAATACCTTTATACATTACCTGCTATTCAAACAGCAGCAGGTACAGCAGATATTATGTCTCATGTATTTGAAAATTACTTTAAGAAGGATAAAGATGCTTTTGTTCAAGATAAGATAGCAGAAGGATTACTCCAAACTTGTATAAAATATTGCCCAATAGCATTAAAAGACCCAGCAAATTACGAAGCTAGAGCAAATTTAATGTGGGCTAGTTCTATGGCTTTAAATGGACTTACTGGAAGTGGTAAGGTTGGAGCTTGGAGTTGTCATCCAATGGAGCATGAATTAAGTGCACATTATGATATAACTCACGGTGTAGGCCTTGCAATATTAACACCAAGTTGGATGAGATATATATTAAAAGATGAAACAGTTGATAAATTTGTAGATTATGCAATGAATGTATGGAATTTACCTTATAATGAAGATAAATTTGCCCTTGCCAATGAAGCAATAGATGCAACTGAAAATTTCTTTAAGGAATGTGGTATTCCAATGACTTTAAGAGAAGTAGGAATTGATGATTCTAAATTTAAAGAAATGGCAGAAGCAGCAGTTAACCATGGAAATTTACAATATGCTTATGTTTCTTTAAACAAAGAAGATGTATATAAGATTTTTAGTATGTGCTTATAGTAATTAAAAAAAGACGCAAGTTATGTAAACTTGCGTCTTTTATTTGGAATAAAGATAAACAAAATAAATTTTATTTCATATTATATTAGGATAAGGATTTTTTTGGCGGTGAATAGATGGAGGAGGATTATAAGAAAGAGAAACCTAAGATAGTGATTGTAGGGGCGGGACTTGCTGGGCTAACTTGTGCTTATAGGTTATCTAAAGCAGGAATAAAGTGTAAGGTTTTTGAAGCTTCTGAAAGAGTTGGAGGAAGGTGTTTTAGCATAAGAGATTATTTTTTAGATAATCAAATTGCTGAGCATGGGGGAGAACTAATAGATTCAAGTCATAAAGAAATTAAAGAATTAACTAAGGAAATGGGTCTGAAGTTAGAGAACATTGGAGAGATAGCTAAGAAGGAAAATGATCCTTTTTATTTTTTTAATGGGCAAGGCTATTCTTACGAAGAGGCAAATAAAGATTGGGTAAGTATATATGAAAAAGTTAAAAGGGACTATAAAGAGGCAGGTTACCCAACACTTTATAATAAATATACTAAAAGAGGATATGAGCTAGATCATATATCAGTTAGAGATTGGATTAACGAAACTGTACCAGAAGGTATTAATTCTAACTTTGGAAGATTGTTAGATGTAGCATATACAACTGAATATGGAGAAGAAACTAATAAGCAAAGTGCTCTTAATATAGTTTATGCTCTTGGTTCTGGAGAAAAAGAGGTTTTCAACATATTTGGAGAAGCTGATAAAATGTACAGAATTAAAGGTGGAAATGATGGATTAACATGGAGATTGTATAGATCTCTTCCTAAAGGGACAGTAAAGTTTAAAACTCAGCTTTTATCTATATCTAAGGTTAAATATGATAAGTATAAATTAGTATTCCAAAGCTCTTGCAAAGTAGCAAGTGTACTTGCAGATATAGTAGTTTTAGCAATCCCTTTTAGTATTATTAATCTTAGTGTTAATTATGATAAGGCTAATTTTAGCAAACTAAAAAAAATAGCAATAGATGAGCTCGCTATGGGAAATAACTCAAAACTAAATGTTCAGTTTACGAATAGGTATTGGAAAAAAGTTAATAATAATGGCGTCACTTATAATAATATTGGCTATCAATGTTCATGGGATGGAAGTCGTGGACAATTAGGTTCTAAAGGGATATTAGTAAATTGTACAGGGGGAAAGGTTGGGGCTTCGTATAATAATGAAGAGTATATAAGGCAATATGTAGAAACATTTATTAATAGATTAGATAGAGTTATACCAAGACGTAATTCTAAATGGAATGGAAAAGCAACATTAGATTACTGGACTGGTAACCCATGGACATTAGGTTCATATCCATATTATAAGGTTGGTCAGTATACTAAATTCGCAGGTATTGAAGGACAAAGTGAAGGAAATTGTTTTTTCGCAGGCGACCAAACATCTATAGATTTTCAAGGGTGTATGAATGGTGCAGTTGAAAGTGGGGAGAGAGTATGTAAAGAGATATTAGAAAAGATAAAATAAAATAAATTAATATATAATATATTAAAGAAAAAGCATGATTAAATATACAAATGTATAATTAAAGATGCTTTTCTTTTTTTATTGCTATTTATTTTAAGATTTTTTTTGGAAGAAAATATGCCCCTATCATAAATAAGATACCAACTACTAATAATCCAAGATATCCTGTATTAAAAACTGAAGGATATTTATCAGAAATATTAAATAAAGTTATTTTTCCATAATTTAAGGTGTTAAATAAGCCCATATCCTTAAAGCTACCATAAAGCATTGAGAATGCAAATGCGCCAAATAATCCACCTATAACTGCACTTATCGCTTTTTTAAATCCGAATATTCCACCAACGGAGCCTACACAGGTACCGGGGCATGTTCCTGCTCCCCCAAATCCAATTCCAAATATAAGACCTCCAATGATTACTCCAAGGTTCATAGTTTTAATACTTAAATGAGACATATCAAATATTCCTAATAAAGCACTTATTGATAATAGAACACTTGAAAAACCTATTGCAAAAAGAATGATTTTGGCTAATGATAAATCCTCTAATCTAAGCATTTTTGATATGTGGCTAAAACCTGTTGCCCCTACATAATATAAAGCAAAACCAAAAAATCCACCTAATAATATCGCAAGTAAAATCTTTATATCCATAGTATATTAAGCCCTCCTATCCTTAAATTTCTTAACTATAATAGCTGTGGGGATTGCAGTCGCAAAAACTGCTCCGGCAAATACATATCCGCTTACACTACCTTGCATCATTCCGCTCATCATATGACCACTAGTGCAACCATCAGCCATTCTAGCACCAAATAATAATATAAAACCTCCTACAAAAGGTATTACATAGGTACTTAATATAGGCTTATTTTTGCCTATTTCACAATTTTCAACTTCTTCATCAATTTTTCTATTTGCTGTTTTTTTTCTAAGTAATGCATAGCCTAACAAACTTCCAACTGGTATTGATAAAACAAATACATTACTATAATTTAAAGGTTTCTTTATTTCTTCTGCTAATTTACCTTCATTTTTATCATAATAAGCATTTGTACTGCTGTAACCAGATTCCCTTGATGGATCTGCAACTATAACATTTTTATCTATTGAACTATGAATAATTCCAGATAGAACTGAGAATTGAGTTGATACACCGATAGGTTTAACTAAAAAGATTGCTATAAAAAATGAAAAGCCTAATATTAAAGCACCTTTCATCCAAGTATTTTTTTTCATGATGATTTCCTCCTACTTATTTATTTTAAGTACAAATAAAATTATATATGTAATTGTGATTGAGTTTTGTGATTATATCACACAATATGAATATTATTAGCGATATAAAGTTGGATTATTATAACAAAGGTTGCTTGAAAGAAAGACTTTAGGATACAATATTAATATATTGGAAATTAAATAAAGGTAATGGAGAATTTTATGAGAAGAAGTAAAGAACTATTATTAATAAGATACATTGCTATTTTTATTCTTGTATTTCAGTTATTTGTAATAGGTCAAAATAAGAGTGTATTAAGTGTAGTATCTATATTATTGTTAATTATAAATAATCATTTAAGAATGTTTTATTTTAAAAAAGATTGGACATACATCCTATCTTTAATATTGGAAATTATAGCAATACCATTAATTCAAATTAATTTTGGTGGGAGTATAATATTTTATCTAATAGGAGTATCTATAGATATATTTACATTAAAAAATAAAAACCTTAAATATATTTTTGCTGGATTTATTTTAGGAATTAGTACTTCTAAGAGTTTTAGCTCTGGTATTGAGGAAAGCTTTATTTATTTTGTTTTAATGAGTATTTTCTTTATGTTGCTTAATTATATATCTAAGCTTTATATAACCAAGAAAGAGGCTCAGAAGCTTTATGATAAGCTTAAGGTTTCAGAAGAAAAGCTCATCTATGCTAATAATGAATTAGAAGGATATTTACATTCTATTGAAGAAGTTACTTTATTAAAGGAAAGAAATAGAATATCAAGAGAGATTCATGATAGTGTAGGACATGCTTTGTCTACTGCTATGATTCAACTATCAGCTATGGAAGCTATTGCTGCTAAAGAAGGTAGTTCGATAAGACCTATGGCAAATAATTTAAGAAATTTTATAAATGAGAGTTTTCAAGATGTAAAAAAAGCTGTCAGGGAGCTTAAACCAGATGAATACGATAATTATCAAGGTCTTTTAAGAATTCAAGAAGTATGTAAGAACTTTGAGAAAATGTCTGGAATAGAAGTTAAAAGTATAATATCTAAAGGTGAGTGGAGCTTATCTTCTAAACAAATAAATCATATTTATAGAATAACACAAGAAGTTTTATCTAACTCCTTAAGACATGGTAAAGCAACTTTGATTAAGGTTATTATGAATTTTACCGATGATGAATTTGTAATATCCTTTAATGATAATGGTATAGGAACAGATGAAATTAAGGAGATAGGGGTAGGACTTAAGAGCATAAGAGAAAGAACTGAAGAGATTAATGGAATAGTTGATATGAAATCAAGTAAAGGAAAGGGATTCTTTATTAAGGTCATAGTACCTAAAGAGGTGGAGGTATAATATGGAGAAGATTAAGCTGCTAATTGTAGATGATGAGATGTTAATAAGAGAAGGCTTAAAGATAATGCTATCTCTATTTGAAGATATAGAAGTTGTAGGATTAGCGGAAAATGGGTATAAGGCTTTAGAAGTATGTAAAAGCAGCAATGTAGATGTAGTTCTTATGGATATAAGAATGAAGGATTGCGATGGAGTTATGGGGACAAGACTTATTAAAGAACAATTTACAAAAATTAAGGTAATTATACTTACAACCTTTAAGGATAAAGAGTATATTCAAGAAGCTATGAAATATGGAGCTTTTGGATACATGTTAAAAGATAGCGCTCATGATGTAATATATGAAGGAATAAAGACAGCATATAAAGGTAATATGGTAGTTCATCCAGATGTAGCAACTGAAATGATGGGAAGTAATGCTACAGTTAAAGCTGATTTAGAAAAGTATGGCTTACTTCAAAAAGAAATTAAAATAATAGAGGGGATAGCAAAAGGTCTTTCTAATAAAGAAATTTCAGAAGACATGTTTCTTTCAGAAGGAACTATAAAGAATAACATTACTAATATACTTTCTAAGTTAGAGCTTAGAGATAGAACGCAAATTGCAATTTTTGCATTTAAAAATGGAATAGTAACTTAAATTATTTAAATTCTAATTAGCCTACTAGGATTATCTTATATAATATTTAAAAATTCTAGGAGGTTATTTTTATTATATAGAAAATATTAGGTGATTTAAAAAGTAACCTAAAAAAGCTTTAACACATATTATGTATTACACTAAATTATACATATATAAAGCAAAAAAATAAAATTAAGGGGGAATGCGTATGATGAACACTATGATGATATGTGGACTAGTTTTGCTCATCTCTATAACTGCTAGTAAGGTTTTATATAAATTTGGAGTGCCTATATTATTAGTTTTCATAGTATTAGGTATGCTTTTTGGGTCTGATGGTATTGTAGGAATATATTTTGCAAATTATAGTTTAACAAATGAGCTGTGTTCTATAGCTTTAGTACTTATAATGTTTTATGGAGGTTTCGGAACAAATTGGAAGGTTGCTAAACCATCTTTAAAACCTGCTCTTTTGATGTCTACTGTAGGAGTAATAATAACAACATTACTTACAGGGATATTTGTTTCACTTATTTTAAAGGTTAGTATATTGGAGGGGCTTCTTACTGGCGCAGTAGTAGCGTCTACAGATGCAGCATCAGTTTTTGCTATATTAAGGTCACAAAAGTTGAATCTAAAAGGTTCTTTAGCATCATTATTAGAAGTAGAAAGTGGAAGTAATGACCCTACAGCATATATGCTTACTATAGCAATTTTAACTTTAATGAGTAGTGGATCAGCAAGTGGATTAATTGTTATAATACTTAAGCAAGTAATATTTGGAATTTTAGTTGGTGCTATACTAGCTAAGATTTCAGTTTATATACTTAGGAATGTTGATTTTGAAATAAAGGGATTTGATACAATCTTTTTAACAGCTATAGCTATATTTGCATATGCATTAAGTGAATGGCTAGGGGGAAATGGTTATTTAAGTGTTTATTTAGCAGGAGTAATAATTGGTAATAGCAAGATTCCACATAAAAAGAATTTGTTTTATTACTTTGATGGAGTATCTTGGATAATGCAAATAGCATTATTTTTCCTATTAGGACTTTTATCATTTCCATCAAAATTTAATACTGTAATAGGAATTTCTATGACCATATCAATGTTCTTGGTATTTATTGCAAGGCCAGTAGCTACATTTTTAATATTAAAGCCTTTTGGATATTCAAGAAATGAAAAACTATTTGTTTCATGGGTAGGATTAAGAGGAGCTGCATCATTAGTTTTTGCTATATATGCTATGACTTACGGTGTAAAAATAGAAAATGATATATTTCATATAATATTTTTCGTTGCATTATTTTCAGTAGCAATTCAAGGGACACTAATACCTATATTAGCAAAAAAACTTGATTTAGTAGATAATAGCACTACTGTTTTTAAGACATTTAATGATTATACAGGAGAGATGAGTAGTAAGCTAATAGAGTTAACTATATATAAAGATAGCGATTGGGTTAATAAAAGCATTATGGATGCTGATATACCTAATGAAATACTTATAGTAATGATTAAAAGGAAAGATGAAATTATAATTCCAAAGGGAGCTAGTATTATAGAAGAAGGAGATATACTAGTTTTAAGTGGAGAAGGTATAGAAAATTTAGAATCCGTATAAATTTAAAAAGTTAATAGTGACTTAAGTCATTTATCTAGTGACTTTAAGGTGTGGTGAGCCTCCTAGGATTATCTTATTATATTAATATAGTATATAAGAATAATTATAGGAGGCTATTTTATGGCAATTATTGAAGTTAAGAATGTAACAAAAAGGTTTAATGATAAATTAGTACTGGATAATGTTAGTTATGAAGTTGAGCAAGGGGAGATTTTTGGGTTTATTGGACCTAATGGGGCTGGGAAATCCACTTTAATTAATATAATGACAAGCCTTTTAACTCCTGATAGTGGAACAATTAAAATTTGTGGCTATGATATTTTAAAGGAGCCAATTAAGGCTAAGGAATGTATAGGCTATGTCCCACAAGATTTAGCATTAATGGAAGAAATGAATGCTTATGATAACTTAGAGTTCTTTGGAGCTTTATATGGATTAAAAGGTAAGGTTTTAAAGGAAAGGATAAGTGAAGCTCTTAAAGTTACTGGATTGGAAGATAGTAGAAAGCAAAAGGTAAAGAAATTTTCAGGTGGTATGAAGAGAAGACTTAATTTAGCTGTTGCAATACTTCATCACCCAAAGGTATTAATTTTAGATGAGCCTACAGTAGGGGTTGATCCCCAATCAAGAAATCATATATTCTCTTTTGTAAAAAATATATGTAAAGAGTGGGGAACTACTGTAATTTATACATCTCACTACATGGAAGAAATAGAGGAGTTATGTAAGAGAGTATTTATTATTGATTTAGGAAAAGAAATATCTTATGGAGATAGGGAAGATATTAAAGCTTCTGTATTTCCTAATAATAAGGTTATTATAGAAGCTCAAGATATAACTGGTGAGACTATTATGGCTTTAAAAGATGATGAAGGAATAATTAAGATAGGAGATAAGGAGAATAGTATTTCTCTTACAATAAACTCTAAATTTAAGCTTGCAAATACGCTTTCTTTATTAGAAAAAAATGAAGTTAATATAAAGAAAATAAGTTATGAAGAACCTAAGCTTGAAGATGTATTTTTATCATTAACAGGAAAAACTTTAAGAGATTAGGGGGAAGGAACATGAAACTTTTATATTATATAAAAACTACTCTTAAAAGTATGGTATCAAGTGGAGCTATAACTTTAGTGTATTTTATAGGCTTTCCAATAATATTAGCAGGATTTATGGGCTTTGTACAAAATACAGTTCATGACGCCCCTTTAAAGCTTAAATCACTAAACATTCAGATAGTTGATGAAGATAATTCTGAAATGTCAAATAATTTAGTAGAACTTTTAAAAAGCGATGATATGAAGGATATAGTTCAAGTAGTTGATAGTAAGCCGGAAGCAGAAATAATAATACCAGAAGGCTATGAGAAAGATCTTTTATCATTAAATAAGGGAAAAGTTATAATAAACAAAAAAGAAGAAGGGTATACTGCCATTACAAATACGATAAAGATAATTTTAGATAAATACCATCAAAGTCTTTATGTATCATTATCAGGGGGAAGCCCTGAAGAGTTAAATAAAATTACAGGAATGTCAATTATAGAAGAGGAAATAGTTGATATACCTAAGACTGCTAATACTTTTGAAACAACAGTAGCATCTATGCTTGGATTTGTAATCTCAATGCTTATATTCTCAAATATTCAAAGTGGGTATACTGATATAAGTATGAATTTAGATAAGAGAGTTAATTCTACACCATTAACAAAATTACAGTATCTTTTATATGAATCTGCCGCACTATTAGTTTATACTTTTATAATAATTGCAGGATATGTAATGTTTTTTAGAATTGCAGGATTAGGCTTTGAAGGTAATATTATAAGCCTTATTATATTAGTATTAACAGCTTCTATTTTAGTAGTTGGAACAGTTAAGTTAATAGCAACACTTTTTGGTGCTAAGTATGGACGAATTTTAGGCGGGTTAGTATTTATTTTACCTATAATAGGAGGAGAGATATTTATGGGGAAAGGAAATACTGTAGCTTTACTTACACCAACACATTATTTAAATAATGCTTTTACACTTTATAATTTGAATGGGAATTTAGAAGGAGCAGGAAAATGGATACTAATAGTACTAGCAGTTTCAGTGGTCTCATTCTTAATAGCAATGATAAAAGAGAGTTTAGTTAGTAGGAGGAAATTATGGGCTTAATAAGATTAACGTTAATTAATATAAAAAGACATTTAAAAAATCCTTTTATGCTGATAGTAACATTACTACTACCTATTGGAATGATTGTATTTTTAAGTAATGGTGGTGGAAGCGAAGGAATAGGCACAATTGGTATTATAGATAATAGTATGTCACAATATTCTACTGAAATTATTGATAAATTGAATGAGAAATACAGTGTTCAAATAGTAAATGGAACTATTGAAGATAATATGAATTTACTAAGAGAAAACAAAGTTGGAGTAATTTATTCTATAGATAGTAGCTTTAAAGAGCTTCTAGATAAAGGCGAAGCCCCAAAGGTTAAAGCTTATAAAAGCCAAGTTACTACAGGTTCTATAATGGCTGAAGATATAATAACAACTTATATTAATGATAAATTGCAAGAGGATATTAGTACAGTACTAAGTACTAATTCTATAGTTACTACAATACAAACATCAGATGTAGTAGATAAAGGTGATTATACAATGACTATTATAATGATATGCTATCTAATGATGATAGGTGGGTCTATTATTACAGAGGATATAATGAAGCTTAAAGCTCAAAAGGTATTGAGAAGAACTATAGCAACAGCTAATTCAGATATTGAAATCTTAGGTAGCTTATTTTTATCAACATTTATAATTCAAGGAGTATTAAGTAGTCTAGCATTTGTAATATTACAAGCTATCTTAAAAATGCCAAATTGTAATATTGCACAAGGAATACTAATAATATTCTTAGGAAGTATGTTTACGACTGCAGTGATAGTGGCATCAACAAGATGGATTAAAAATCAAAGCTTAGCAAGTTTATTCATAGTATTATTTGGACTTATGTCTTATGGAATAGCTATGTTTAGTGGAGAACTTAATTCTTTTGAAAATATCCCAGAAATAATAAATAAAATAAGTGTGATTTCACCATTTACTTGGTTGCTAAGAATAATTAACACTGGAGAGGTTTTAGTACCAGTAATTATAATACTTTTAATGTCAGCAGTATTCTTTACAGCAGGAAGTTTCAGGTTAAGAGATTTTGTAAAGGAATAATGGAATCAGCAGACCTGAGGTGAAAAGACAACCGTGGTGTGGGGAAAAGATTTGCTGTGCAAATGTCCAAGAGTGCTTAAAGCAAGTGAAGGGTCATGGTTTGACTGTGTTAAAGGTGATTGATTCTAAGTGCAGGGAGTAAAGTTGTGGTTTCAAGAGGGATAATAAATTTATGTAGGAGGTTATGATATGAAGAAATTTAATGTATATTTAAAATATGGATTGTTAATTAATTGCATTTTTTTATTGATAAATGGAAGTGGTATTTTTCCAGAATTTACAAAAGGTATATGTGCAGGGTTAGGACTTACTTTAATTTTTATGGGAATGTATTTTGAAAATCATAATAGGCTTCCATTAAGTGAATATAAAAGAAAAATATTTAATAGAATTATATGTAAATAATAAATTTAGAGGAGTAATTGTTATGGGTAATTTTATAAACGCTGCTTTTCCTTGGGTTGCATTTGGTATTTTTATTGCTACTTACCTTACTTATATTGATTCTAAGAAAAGTAAGAATAAGGTTAAGTAGGCGGGGGAATTATGGAGAAGCTAAAGTTAAGCAGAAATTTGTGGATACTGGCAGGGATTTGTTTCTTAATAGCTTTCACATTTAGTATAGGTGATAATAAATCATTATCACTACTATTATTACAAGGAGTTACAGCTATACTTTGTTTTGTTAATGCATTCCTTAATCATATTAATATTAATAAGAATAATAAGAGTTAGGGCATATAAAATTGATATACTTGAAAAATAAAAATAGCGGTAAGTATACTTAGAATTGAATACTTATCGCTATTTTTATATGGTATTTATTATAATGAATTTAAAGGAATTACTATTATAAACTCGCTTCCCTCATGAAGTTTACTTTTAACATGTAGGTTTCCACCGTGTGCTTCGATTATAGATTTTGATATAGTTAAGCCAACTCCTACGCCACCAGTTTTTCTAGCTCTAGATGAATCAACTCTATAGAACCTCTTAAAAATATTTTTTAAATGATGAGATTCCATGCCTATTCCATTATCTTTAATAGATATATATGCATTTTTATCATCATTTAGTAAGCTTATTTCTATTGCTCCACCAGGTTCAGTATATTTAATACTATTAGAGAGTAGATTTATAATACATTGACTAATCTTATCTTTATCAATGTTTGCAATAACTGATGTAAGGTGTTTCGTTATTTGAATATTTTTATCAAGAGCTTGCTTTTCGAAGTTGATGACTAAACTTTTAATAATTTCTTGTATATCTACTTCTTCTTTTTCTAAAATAAGTGAATCACTATCATAGTAAGATAGCTCTTCTAGGGATTTAACCAATCTAGTTAATCTAAGAATTTCACTTTGAATACTAATCAATCTTTCTTCCGTAGGTTCCCATACTTTATCAATTAAAGATTCTATCTGGAGCCCTATAGTAGTTAAGGGAGTTCTAAGCTCATGAGAAATATCTCTTGTTAACATTTTTCTCATCTCTTCATCTTTTTGTAAGCTATTAGAAAGTTCATTTATGGAACATATCATTTCATTTAGTTCTTTAATATTATTGTTACATTTAAGCTTCTTATTATAATTTCCTTTTGAAATTTCTTTAGTTGAAGATGCCATGTCTAAAATAGGCTTACTTATATTAGAGGATAGTAGTATTCCAATAACAATTGATAATATTATTGCTAATACAGAGACTATTATTAAAGTAGTATTCAATGCTTTAAAAAACATAATATCTGAATTATTATAGTATATCGGACCGGAATAACCTATTGATATAGTACCTATATCAACAAGACCTTTATTAATCTTATAAGACTCTTCAACGTATTCATCTTTATTGTTAGGATTTATTTTCCCCATATTTGAATTCATTTCATCTAACATCATCTGACACATAGAGCCATAGTTTTTATGTGCATCCCATATAACTTTTCCATCTGTATCAGAAACTTTTATTATTAAACCATTATCAAGAGCTGATAATCCAATCTTATCTAGATTTTTCAGATTCCATCTACCATAATTATAAGTAGAAGATACATCTTCTATAATGGAGGCCTTTCTTTCTTCGATTGTACCTTTGATATATTGATTAAAGTTATTTTTTATTAATATATTTGAGATTATATTTGTAAGTAAGATTATAGCTAATGAAAAAAGAGCAAATAATAATATTACTTTATTTTTTAACTTAATCATCTTTATTACCACCAAACTTATAGCCTACACCGTAGATAGTTAAAATATATTTAGGTGATTTACTATCATCTTCAATTTTAGAGCGTAAATTTTTTATATGGGAATCAATTATTCTATCAAAAACATCTACATCCTCCCCCATAACTCTATCTATAAGCTCATTTCTAGTAAAAACTCTTTTTATATTCTCAGAAAGTGTTAATAAAATATTATACTCAGAACGAGTTAGTGTAATTAACTTATTATTTTTTTTAACTTCATGACTTTCTAAGTTTATAATTAAGTCACCATTATTAAAGGATAGTATAGGACTAGAAGAAAGATCTTTTACTCTTCTAAGGACGGCAGAAACCCTTGCTATAAGCTGTTTTACACTAAAAGGTTTAACAACATAGTCATCAGCACCTAAGTTAAATCCATTTAGTATATCATCCTCATTAATTTTAGCTGTTAACATTATTATAGGTACATCTTTTTCATTTTTTATTATTTTACAAACTTCTTCACCACTTATGTCTGGTAACATCAAGTCTAAAATAATCAAATTTATATTTTCATTATTAAATATACTAATGGCCTCTTTTCCGTCATATGCTGTGAAAACATTGTATCCAGCGTTTTTTAAATAAGCTTCTATTACATCCACAATAGTTTCTTCATCATCTACTACTAAAATATTTATATTGTTATTCATAAGTATTACTCCTTAAGTGAGATTCAAATTACATATAAATTATTCTTTATTTTTATGTAGGAATTATGAAGATTACTCCATAATTTCTACATATTTTTATTTTATATTTATTCTATATTTAAATATGAGGTGATAGATTTGTCAATTAAAAATATATCATTAACTATAAATGATATGGTGTGCACATCTTGTGAAAACAGAATAGAAAAAGAAATTAAAAAGTTAAATGGAGTTAAATCAGTAAAGGCGGACTATAAAACTAGTAAAGTATACATAAAATTTGATGATTTTAATTGTAGTACTTATAAAATAACTGATGCTATTAAGAAGGCAGGATATACAGTTGGGGATAATAATAAAAAATCGTCAGAGGCATTTCCGATGTTAATTATGGTAGCAATAGCAATTTTTATAGTTATATTAGGAAATAACTCAGGTTCATTTAATATTTCAGAATCACTTTCATCGAAAGTAAGCTATGGAGTATTATTTACAATAGGAATTTTTTCTTCGCTTCACTGTATAGGTATGTGTGGTGGAATTATGATTTCTCAAAGTATAACTATAAAAGAGAGTTCAAAATTTGAAAGGTTAAAGCCTTCATTACTTTATAATTCAGGAAGAGTTATTTCTTATACAATACTTGGTGGAATAGTCGGAGGATTAGGTAGTGTATTTTCATTATCTTCATTATCACAAGGTTTTATATCTATAATAGCAGGTATATTTATGGTGATAATGGGATTAAACATTTATGGCTTTAAAGCCCTTAGACGATTTAACATAAAGTTACCGTGGTCAAGCTGTAAGGTGTCAAGTAAAAAGAATACACCTTTTATTGTTGGTTTATTAAATGGATTTATGCCTTGCGGACCACTTCAGGCTATGCAACTATATGCATTATCTACTGGAAGCATAGTTTCAGGAGCTTTATCTATGTTCTTCTTTGCTTTAGGGACAATCCCACTGATGTTACTATTTGGAGTTATATCAAGCTTATTAACTAAAAGGGGGACTAAGAATTTATTAAAGATAAGTGGTGCTATTGTTTTAGTATTAGGTATATCCATGACAAATAGAGGATTAGCAATTTTAGGTGTAGATTTTACATTGGCTTCTGATAATAAAGAAACAACGATAAGTACTAGCGTTGAAAATGTGGCAGTAATTAATGGAGACGAGCAAACAATAAGAATATCTGCAATAGCATCTGGATATTCTCCTAAAACTATATATGTTCAAAAAGGAATAAAAACTAAATTAATAATAGATGGAGATACTTTAACCTCTTGTAATAATGAAGTGATTTTTCCAAGCTTAGATATTAGAAAAAAATTATCTAGAGGTGAAAATGTAATAGAATTTACACCTACTGAAGGAGATATTAACTTTAGTTGTTGGATGGGAATGAAGCGTGGGAAGATAAAAGTTGTTGATGATATAAATTCAATTACACAGGAAGATGAATCTCCTAGTGATTCAGTAGCTGGAACTGAGGAGGTTGAATTTTATGGGATGCCTTTATCTAAAGTTCCCACTTCTAAATTAATAAAAGAAATGGAAATTTTGGATAATGAGCAAGTGATAAATGTAACAGCTGACAAAACAGATTTTGAACCACTTGTTATAGTTGCACAGGAGGATGTTCCATTAACAATTAATTTTGATGTAGGAAACTTATCAGAGATTGATGGAATGTATTATTTATTAGATAGTACACTTAGTAAAGTTATTTCAAAAATTAGCATTGAGGACGGAAAGGGAACATTAACATTAGAAGGATTAGAATCCGGAGAATATGGATTAATAAGAGGAAATAGGATATTTACGATTATTGAAGTTCTATCAGAATCAGACTTCAAAAGTATTGATAAAGAAGTTTTAAGAAAAAAGTATTTTTAAGTTAAAAGGAGAAAATAAATGATTATAAGAAAAAAATATAAAAAACTAATAGGAATATCTTTAGTAGCTTCTACAATTTTTATTTTTGCAGGATGTAGCACAAAGGATGACACAATAGGTAAAGAAAGTGGTACAGAAGAAGAAATATCTTCTGTATCAAATACTCAAAAAACACCAGTTATAGAGGACCTGTCCAAAATAGAAAATCTTAAAAATTTGAAGTTTGAAAAAGATAGTAAAGCTAATTTTCTTTCCTTTGATGAGGTAATAGATTTAATTGGAAGTAAAGGTGAAGTAGTTTATCCAGAAGAAGGTGACGATACATTAAAGGTTATGTATTGGATATACGAAGAGGATGGTATTGAGTATTTTCTAGATACAACATTTTTTATGGACAAGTTAGTCAATATAGAAAGCAGAATAGTTTTAACTTCAGAAATCGTTGATATTAGTTCAAAGTCTTTAGATACTAATTATATAAATGACATTTCTGATATTAAAAGCTATAGTACTTTAAAGGAAATCCTTGGAGAAGGAACTATAGTTATGAAGTATTTTATACCTACTAATGATAGAATTTATATATGGAAGTATAATGAAGAGTTTATTTCGGCATATGTTTCAGAAGAAGATCTAGTTACTTATATTGAAACATCATCAGATGTAAATACATTAATAAGAAGCTCAACAAATTGTCACTAAAATTAATTAAACAATATTTTAAGGCTATATTAAAACCAAGTATATTTTATATACTTGGTTTTGATATAGCCTAATTTATTTTAATAATTCATCATATTATAAGAATTATTCATCATTCCATTTCTATAGCCTGTATTTTCACTTCTATTTCCATGACAATGGTTATACATATCTCTAAAGAACTCTTCATCATCATAATTGTAGTTAGAATTATCGTTATAATTATCGTTTTGACTGCTTAATTGAGTATATCCTAGAGCAGCTCTATTATAAGACATATTATTAACTTTAGCGTTAGCAACCATTGTACCAGCACCAAACATTAATGTTGCCCCAAGAGTTAAACCTATTACTTTTTTAGAAATTTTCATAATTTAATCACCTCATAAATTTTTTGATTATAGATATTATTCTAAATCTAAAATGTGTGGAAATTATGAAGAAGTATTAATATATAAAAAATGTAGGAAACAAAATTAAAGCAGTGAGTAATATATAAATATATATCTATATAATAAAGTTTTCATATGGCTTAAAAGAATATATTCTTCAAACCCTTTATATATTGTATAGATTAATATCTATATAAGGAGGATTATATGGAAAGATGTTATGAAGAAAACTGTAAGATATTAAAGGCTTTAAGTGATCCTAGCAGACTTAAAATAATTGATATTTTATCTTGTGGTGAAAGATGTGCTTGCGAGATTTTAGAGTATTTTGATTTTACTCAGCCAACATTATCCCACCATATGAAAGTTTTAAGTGAGTGTGGATTAGTGGAGAGTAGAAAAGAGGGAACGTGGAACCACTATAGGTTAAATATAACTAATACAAATAGGCTTATATTGTTTTTGATGAATATAGTTACGGAAACTGAAGATTGCATCTGCAAAAGAGAAGAATGTTCATGTAAAGAGAAGAGTTGTTTATGTGAAAAGGAAAATTTATTGTATGTTGAAAAATAATAAAAAGGTATTAAAAGGAGAGGGGATTTTATGAGTAAAATGGTTATTTATGATCCAGCTATGTGTTGCTCAACAGGACTTTGTGGAGTAAGTATAGATCCAGAGCTTTTAAGGATAGCTACAGTTATAAATAAATTAAAAGAAAATGGAATTATGGTAGAAAGGTATAACCCTAATAGTGCGCCACAAGCATTTTTATTTAATCAAACAATAAATCAGATAGTTAATACAAGAGGGATAGAAGTATTACCTATAACTGTTATAGATAATAAGATAGTTAAGATGGGTTCTTATTTGTCTAATAAAGAGATAGCTAGCTTTTTTAATTTGCCAAGTGACTTTTTCAAAGGTATAGAAAAAACTGTTAACCATAAAGTATCTTCAAGTAAAGCTAAAAGAATTAAATAAGGGTTAGGAGATAATAAATGTTTAAAGAATTTGATATAAATAATTTTAACTTTACTAAGTATTTATTTTTTACAGGAAAAGGAGGAGTGGGAAAAACATCAGTGGCTTGTGCTACAGCAGTATATCTTGCTGATAAAGGAAAGAGTGTTATGTTAGTAAGCACAGATCCGGCATCAAATCTTCAAGATGTATTTGATACTGAATTAGATAATAAAGGTGTTAGGATAAAAGATATCCCTAATTTGGTAGTAGCGAACTTTGATCCATTAAAAGCAGCAGAAGAATATAGAGAAAATGTAATAGCTCCTTATAGAGGCAAGTTACCACAAGCTATTATAGACAATATGGAGGAACAACTTTCTGGTTCATGTACCGTTGAGATTGCTGCATTTAATGAGTTTACTAATTTTATCACAGATAAAACCGTGAGTGATAAATTTGATAATATTATTTTTGATACAGCACCAACAGGCCATACTATAAGAATGTTACAATTACCTTCAGCATGGAGTAATTTTATAAAGGACAATACTCATGGTGCATCATGTTTGGGCCAGTTAGCTGGCTTAGAAGATAAAAAGGAAATGTATAAAAAAGCTGTTCGGACTTTAGCTGATAACGAAAAAACAACATTAATATTAGTAGCACGTCCTGATAAATCACCATTAGTAGAAGCTGAAAGAGCATCAAATGAATTAAAGGATTTACAAATAAAAAATCAATTATTAATAATAAATGGTGTGTTAAAAGGAGAGGACGATAAATTATCAGAAGGTATATTTATTAAACAAGAAGGAGCTTTAAAAAATATTCCTAAAGGATTAAATGACTTAGATATATTCACAATTAGCTTAAGACCTTATAATGTCACTGGTATAAAGAATTTAAGATTATTTTTTAATAGTGATATTGTTAATATTAGTTCTGATATTCTAAAGGTTAAAAGTTTAGGGAAATTAAATGATGTAATTGAAGATTTATATAAAGAAAATAAAAAAGTAATATTTACAATGGGTAAAGGTGGAGTTGGAAAGACAACAATTGCAGCTACAATAGCTTTAGGTTTATCTAAAAAAGGTAAGAAGGTTCATCTAACTACTACTGATCCAGCGGCCCATTTAAAACTTGTTTTAGATCAGAGCTGTGGAATAACTTTAAGCCACATTGATGAAAAAGAAGAATTGAAAAAATACCAAGAAGAAGTTTTAAGTAAAGCAAGGGAAAATATGAGTGAAGAGGATATTGAATATATAGAAGAGGATTTAAGATCACCTTGTACTCAAGAGATTGCAGTATTTAGAGCTTTTGCAGAAATAGTAAAGAAATGTGAAGATGAAGTTGTGGTAATAGATACAGCTCCAACAGGCCATACACTTTTGCTATTAGATTCCACTCAAAGCTATAACAAAGAAATTGCTCGTTCAAATGGAGATATACCTGATTCAGTGAGAGAGTTATTGCCTAAGTTAAGAGATAAAGATAAAACAGAAGTAATAATAGTAACTTTACCTGAAACTACTCCAGTTTATGAGTCTATGAGGCTTAAGGAAGATTTAGATAGAGCAAAGATTAACTCAAAGTGGTGGGTTATAAATTCTAGTCTTTATGCGGCAAATACAACTAATATAATTTTAAAAGCTAAGGCAAGTCATGAAATCGAATGGATAAATAAAGTCAATGAGATTTCTAAGGGGTGTTTTGCAGTAGTAGAGTGGAAGCTAGAAGAGCTAAAGGGAAATAAATTAATAGATTTATTATAAATTTTTAGACTGTCTTAAAGCTTTTTGTATGATAAAATTAACTTTAAGACAGTCTAATATAGTTTAGGGGAGATAAGATATGAATAAACCAAAGGTAGCATTTATATGTGTACATAATTCTTGTAGATCGCAGATGGCAGAGGCTTTAGGTAAGCTATTTGGAAATGAAGTTTTTGAAAGTTACTCTGCAGGAACTGAAACAAAGCCTCAAATAAATCAAGATGCTGTGAGAATAATACAAGATTTATATAATGTTAATATGAACCAAACTCAAAAATCAAAATTATTAAGTGATATTCCAGAAGTTGATATAGCTATAAAAATGGGGTGTAACGTAGTTTGTCCATACCTAGCAGCAAAGCATACTGAAGATTGGGGGTTAGAAGACCCAACAGGTAACGAAGAAAAAATAATAAGTTGTGCTTTAGAAATAGAAAGAAAGGTTAAGGATTTAGCGAGAAGGATAAAGAACAAAGAGATATAAGAATACAAGGCCATGATTAGTGGAATTTTAATTTTACATTGCCTTCATGGTCTATTTTAATTTCTTCTATAAAACTTCTTCAAAAAGCTCGTTTATCTTCTCGCTCTAGTTTCATATACTTTTCTTCAAAATCAATATCAAGCATTTTCTTATAAGCTTCTATATCAAATTCATCTTTTAAACTTTCATCTTCAATTATTTTAGATTTATAAAATTTATATTTTTCTTTATATTCTTCTAATGTTATAAAATCATTTATATATAAGTCATTAAGTTTCTTTATTTTATTTTCTATTTCAACCTTATTACTTTTTTTAGGCTTATTTTTCTTTTTAAAGTCATTATCTACTATATAATCATTTAGTTGTAATTTAAATTGTTCAATAACCTTTTTTCAAGTTTTTTTTCACTTATACAACGATTATTATCGCATAATTTTCTATAGTAATTAAAGTTACATCTATAATTAAAGAAAAATTTATCATTATGCTTTGTATTAAATCCACCAATATTATGATTACAATAGCTACATACAAGTAAACTTGAAAATAAATAGACCCTATTAGCTGTATTACTAGAGATATTTCTTTTTAAAAGTAGTTGTACTTTATCGAATCTTTTTTTATCTATAATTGAAGGATAGTAATAGACAATGCCTCTATATTCACCATTGTATAAAGAATTGCTTAACATATTTGAGATAGTTTTATAGGATAAATTAACTCCAATTTCATCTCTTAAAAAATTCATAGTAGCTCTTTTAGATTGATGAGTTTCAAAATGTGAAAAAATATTTTCAACTATGTGTACTGTTTCTTTATCAATAACTAATTTTTTATTTTCTATCTTATATCCTTTAGGAACTTTACCTGTTATAACTTCTTTATTTTTAACTTTATTGTTAAATACAGCCTTAATTCGCTCACTGGTAACTGCTGCTTCATTTTCAGCTACAGAAAGCATTATATTTATATGCAGTTGACCAGCAGCAGTGGAAGTGTCATAATTTTCAAAGATGGTTTTCCAGTGAACTTTATGAGTATCAAGTACATCTTGAATTTTATAATAATTCCTAACTCCTCTTGACCATCTATCTATTTTTGTAAATATAACTAAATCTATTTTGCCTTCTTTTATATCATTAAGTAATCTTTGTAAATTGGGTCTATTTAAAGATGTAGCAGTAAATCCATCATCAATATAGTAATCAATTATTCTATATTGATTCTTTTCAGCATAGTCACTAAGTGCTTGTTTTTGCGCTTCTATAGAATCACCGCGTAGAGCTTGTTCCTCGGTGCTGACTCTCAATTTGTTTTTTATGGAGAGACAAATTTTGATATTACATTTCATAGTTTGAAATTAGAAGAAGGTAGTAAGGATACAGCTTTTACAGAAGCTCCAGAAGATGTAGAAAACAGAATTGAAACTAATACAACTCAAATAACAGCTCAACAAGGGAAAATAGAAGCATTAATTAGTGATACAAGTATAGTTGAAGATGGAACTACTAAAAAGCTTAAGGATACATATGCAAGTTTAAAACTAACTGTAAATGGATTAAATTCAACTGTTGGAAGTCATACAACTAATATTACTAACTTACAAGGTCAAATAACTGCAGCAAACAGTAATATTTCAAGCCTTAGTGGGAAGGTCCAACTAGTAGAAAGTAAACAAGTTACTTTTGAACAAAATTTAAATGGGATATCTCAAAAGGTAGCATCATCAGAAAGTAATATTATTACTCTGAAAGGACAAATGAATACAGCAAATAATAATATAACTGCAGTAACAAACAATCTTGATAACTTACAAATTGGTGGTAGAAACTTAGCTAAAAAAGGATATATAACAGGACACGGTACAACTCCCATTATAGATAGAAATAAATATACTTGGAGTTCTAATAATAACAGTGCTGGATTGCAATTAAATGCCGATATGTTCAAGTCAAACAGGAAATATGTTTTATCTTTTAAAATGAGAAAGGTATCAGGGACTATAACTAGAATAGGTGGACATAATACTCACGGGTATATTAAGGTTTACTTAGATGGAACGTATAATACCAACAATTATCCTGGAGGTATGTTGTATCCACAAGATGAAGAAATACACGAAATTAGAGTTGAGTTTACTGCAACTAATCAAAGCGGAAATAGAAATGTATATATTCAGCCCAATAGAGGAGCTACCACTACACAATATACAGTTAATGTTTGGGATATACAAGTAGAAGAAGGGGATAAGCAAACAGGATATTCTGTACCTATTGAAGATATAGAATCGGATATAACAACTGTAGATACTAAATTAAATACAGTTACAGCAGAGATTACTACTACAAAAAATAAGGTAGCAGAATTAAATACTAATTTAGATGGAATAACACAAAAGGTAAGTTCCACCGAGACCAATGTTACTAATATAAATGCAAGTTTAAATACATCAAAGAATGATATTAGCTCATTAAAGACAGATAATACAACAAATAAAAATAATATATCATCTTTAAATACTCAAATTAGAAACACTAACAATAAAGTGGCCAGTATAGAAACTACAGTAAATGGGATTAGTTCAAAAGTTTCAAAGGTTGAAAGTTCAGTTGCTACTATAAATGGAAATATAACAAGTTTGCAAAATAGAGTTACATCAGCAGAGCAGAAAATAACAGCAGAAGCTATTATAAACACAGTTACAACTTCTAGTATAACAAGTACAGGGAAGATGCTTTATATAGATCCTACTTTCAAATATGGATTAAATGGAGTAAGAGTATATAATAACAGCAATAATGGGGTAGTAACAATTAATAGAATTTCAAAACCTTCTGATTGTCCTACAACTTCAACTCATATATTAGAAATAAAAACTACAGGAACAGGAGCTAATCCTGGTCATGGAGGATTTTATTTCGGTAATCAAACTAGAGCTAATGCTATATTTATATATAAGTTTACAGCTAAAGTACCAAAGGGATTACCAATAGCATTTGCAACAAACTCATTAGGTGATGGAAATAAGCAAGGATGGATAACTGACAATAAAGGGACTGGAAGTTATAAGGAGTATGTTTATAAGGTACAGTGTGGAACAAGTGGAAGTTTTTCAAGTACAGGATTCTTTTATCTGAATGGAGGAACAGCACCTATAACTTGGTACTTAGCTAGTGCAACAGTATATGACCTTAGTGATGTAGGAGATTTAACAGGAGAGCTTAGTTCATTATTTGCTAATGGAGCTGTACTTAATACTGTATCAACAATAACAGATAAAAATGGATTCACTGTAAATAATGGAGCTATAAGAATAAGGGATGCTAGTGGGAATATGATGTTAGAGGGGGATACCAGTGGTAACTTATACCTTAGAAAACTTCTTAATGTTGGTAATGTAGCTAAGTTATCGGCTACAGATGGATTAAGTATTGTAGGAAGTAAAATAGCTATCACAGATAGTAACTTTAATAAAAATGCTATCTATACTGTAATTGGAAATGACAACATATTATTTAAAAATGATCTACTAGGAAGTCCTAAATGGGCAAAGATATATTTCGATGCTGTTGGAAGTAATGGACTTGTGTTAAGTGCAAGTGAAAATGGTAGTATAGGTAGAGTTACTTGTGAAAGTAATCTATATGCGAAAGGTAGTATAAATGTAACTAGAGAGTTAAGTGTTACAGGAACTACTACATTAAATGATAGACTTAATACTAGGGATATTTATGCCAATGGGTGGTTTAGAGCTTATGGACAAAGGGGAATATACTTCCAAGATTTTGGTGGCGGTTGGTATATGACAGATACCACTTGGATTAGAGCATATAATAGTAAAAGTATTTATACTCCTAACACAGTGAAAGCGGGAAATGTATCTATGTCTAATGACATTGTAACAATAGAGAATAATAGTAATTGGAAGGCTCTTAAGTTATTTAGATATAATCACCAAGCTATGTATGGTATAGGGGCAGATAGTAGCTCTTATGCATTCCCAGTAATAGAGTATTGGGCAAATGGGGCAACTTCATACACTTCAAGATTTGAGGTTAAGAGAGAGTTAATATATGCCTATGGAGCAGGAAGTATGAAAGTATGGACTGATAAGAATACTCATGGAGGAATATCTATAGGCGGTGGTTCTGCTGGATATCTTAAGTGGTTAAGAACACATTCTGATATACAATGTAGAAATTACAATGATAGTGCTTATAGCAGAATATGTGCCAGCGTATTTGTGGTAAACTCTCAAAAGAAGGTTAAAGAAAATATAAAGAGCTTAGAAGATAATAAAGTTATTGATATATTAATGAATAATAAGATAAAGCATTATAATTTAATTAATGAAAGGAAAGACATAGAGAAATTAAATTTAGAAGCAAGAGATAGAGGGTATGTATTAGATGATAATATTGTATCGATAGATAATCATATTGGATTGATACTTGATGATCTAACTGATGAAGCTTTGGATATATTACAACCCAGCAGAACAGATGGCATTGATGTTTATGCAATGGTTTCTCTATTATGGCAAGTGTGTCAATATCAACAAAATGAAATACAAAGAATAAAGAAATTAATAGTATAAAAAATAATAGACACAGAATCTAAAGCAGTATGTATAAGTTAAACCTGTATCTATTATTTGATGATTAAGATGTAGTAAGTAGATTGAAAACTACATCTAAAGTTATAGTATTAAATTTTAAATTACAATAATATTATTATCAAATAAAAATAGTAATATACATTAAATTAAATAAAAAAGAGAGTCTATTAAGTAGGCTCTCTTTTCATTACTTATTAAGTTGTAATAGCCTAGCTTTATTAAAAAAATTACAATTTTTAAATAAAGCTAATGAAGAATATTGTACAGAGACTTAGATATTAATAAAAAAGTATACAGTAATGTTATGTACTGTTTCTATAAATTTATTCAAAAAAAAAAGATGTAGAAAGGAGTATATAATCTACATCTTATAATAATATTAGGTGTGCAAATAAGCCTCTGATAGGTTGCTATATTGATGCCTAATACAAGAAGCAGCAACCTATCGTATATAAAAAGAGGAATTTAAATAACCTCATAAGTATTTTATGAAAAAATCAAAAATATATTCAAAGGAGAATTAAGTATGTTAAATGGAAATTTGTTAAGTATTTTACCAGTTTCGGTAGTAGGATTATTATTATTTTATTTTTTATGTAAGTTCATAGATTTTGGAACTGGACTATTAAAAACATGGAAAAATAAGAGAAAATATAAGAGTAGGATAATGGCTGATGGTCTAATTAGATGGATTGCAGAGCTATTAGGAATAGTATTCGTAACAGGATTAGACATGATATTAGGATTACAATTTGTTTTATGTGGATTAACATTGAGTTTATTTATATATAAAGAAACTGGATCAATTTGTGAGAACTTAACAGAGTGTGGAGTTCCACTACCAAAAGCAATAAAGGAAAGATTAGAGATATTTAATACCAATAAAGATTCATTACAAAGATTTGATGAAAATAATATAACAGAATATGTAGATTAACAAAGAGCCGAAAGGCTCTTTTTATATTAAATAAAATAATTAGAAGGAGATGGTAATATGCTACCAATACAAAGAAAAATAAGTTCGTACAATCATTACAAAGGAAATAATATAAGGTATATAGTTTTACATTATGTTGGAGCTAAAGGAACTGCTAAAAATAACGTAGATTACTTTTACAATGGAGACAGACAGGCTTCGGCACACTACTTTGTAGACGATATATCAATTTGGCAAAGTGTTGAAGATTATAACGGAAGCTGGGCTGTTGGAAATACAAGAACAGAAGTTAATAATAAGAACTCAATAAATATAGAAATGTGTTGTCCTAATCCACAGTTATTAATAAGTGAAAAAACTGAAAGTAATACAGTCGAATTAGTTAAGTATCTAATGGATAAATATAACATTCCAATCAGAAATGTAAGAACACACTATGAGGTTAGTGGAAAAACAAAGGTTTGCCCTAATTGGAACATGAATAATTGGAGCAGGTGGAATAGTTTTAAGGAGAAGTTATCTTCAAATAGTTCAAATACAAATAATAATGTAAATATAAATAAAGAGGAGAGATGTAAAATGAAATATGCAATTTGTTATACAAACGACGTTGATGAAAGAGCAGCAAAGTATTTAAGAGACTACTTAGGAGAACAAGCACAAATATTTGATGCTAGAATAAAAATGAACTGGAAAGGCTTTGCAGAAAATCTAATAGCAGTAGGAGGAGATTCTACTCCAATGGGCTTTAGTGGTTATACTACTCATAGAATTAAGGGAGATACTAGATATACAACAGCTCAAAAGGTCTTAGATATTTGTCTAGGAAAAGGTAAATTAGATAATTATAAAGTGAAATAGTTAAAAGGCTAGGGTTCCGTAATTGGAGCTCTAGCTTTTTTTATTTTATAGACAAATTTACCAATTTTATTGTAAAATAAAAGAAAAAGAACTCGAAATATGACTGCTAATCAATACGAGTTCAAACGTCAAATATATCTATTAAACATACTTCTATTATAGCATATATTTGATGAAATACAAAGAGAATAGGAGTAATTATGAATTTATCAGATGTAAAAAAACAAGGTATTGAAGTTAAAGAAAAGTTAAAAGAAATAAAAGATATAGTAGAAGAGCTAAAGAGAAGTACCAATATTATAAGTAAATGGATTAGGAGTAGTACGGATATTATTTTGAGAAATGATATAAGTGGAGGATATGAGCCAGCATTAACTAAGTCTAAAGAGTTAAAAAACAGTACTACTAATTCGTACAAAGAGTATATAAATAGTTTAAGAAAAATAAATTTTAGAAAATCTTATTTTATAATAGCGGAGTTAAAAGATCAATATATATTCTTTGGATTAAATATATTTATAGATGATTTCTTATTATGTACTGATTTTATTCATGAATTAACATCTTGTACAGAAGAAGAAAGAACTTCACAGTTATTGATAGATACATACAATACTATAATAAGAACAATAAATCAATATAATTTAGTACTTAGTAATATAAATCAAGTTGAATTAATACAAAATAGTTTAATAAAAGATAGATCAGATGATGGTAGTTTGAAAATTAGATTAATGAATGAGAATGACAATGTTACATCACTAATAGAAAATATTTCATTAATAAACTCTATATATACAAATATAAATATGTTGATAGGGGAAAATGAGAAGAAATTAAAATTTACAAGGGTTGAATCAGGATCATTGGAAATATATGTTGCAGGATGTATTACCACTATTTTAACGATTAAACCTATACTGGAATTTGCTTACAAAATATATGCAGAGCAATTTAGTAGAAAAGCTAGATTAGAAGTAGAAATCAAAGAATTAGAGAAAGTAGAGAAGCAGATAAAGGTAAGAGGTGAATATTTAAAATTAATTAAAGAAGCGGAAGAAAGTAAAGAAATAAAGAGGTTAAATGAAGCGAACAATGAAAAAGTGTTAAATGTTTTAGGAAATTTAGAGAATGATGTAAGCAAGCTATTTAGCTTGAATCCATTTATAACAGTTGATGATAGAGAACTAGGAATAAAGGAAATGAAAGATAAAGTAATCCCAATAAAATTATTGAGAGCAACAGAGCTTAATAGAGAGCCTATTGAGGAATTAGAAACAAATTAACATAGAAAGAGGTGAGAGTTATGACTATATTAAGAATAAGGATTTTTGTTACAAGAATACAAATATATTTATTTAAAAAAATGATATTCTTACCTCGAAGAACAAAGAGTAGTATAGCTAAAAAACTTATTAATGATATTAATATTATAAGTAACGAAATGGTTTGTAAGAAAATAATATAATTTTTTTTGATAAGGATGTAAAAAAGCACCTAGATTACTCTAGGTGCTTTCTTTTGCAGAGAATTAAAGTTTAACTACATACTCATCTCTCCCAAGAACTTTAACTTCTACACCATTAGATTTTAATAAGTCAATAAACTTATCAATAGTTTCTAAAGAAGAAGAATCTACATTTATGATTAATTCACCGTTAGTATTTCTGTTCATATCCTCAATGCTCCCCTAAAAGTAAATCATTAATTATTGTCGAAAAATAAAATAATATCAGATGGTTTGTCGAAAATGTTGATAGTAGAACATATATCGTCTAATATAGTAGTGCAAATATTTAAAGGAGGAGGGGTTAGCGAATGGCAAAGATGACACAATGTAAAAGTTGCTCGAAAGAAATAGCGGCTAAGGCTAAATTTTGTCCAGGTTGTGGAGCAAAAAATAAAAAACCAATATACAAAAGAGTTTGGTTTTGGATAGTAATATTTTTTATACTAGTTGGAGCAATAGGAGGAGCAGGTGGTAATGATTCTATCGCAACTAGTAGTGGAACTAGTAATTCTAGTGTAGAATTAAATCAAAACCAAAAGGTAGAAGACAAGGTAGATGATAACGTTCCAAGTGAATACAAGTCTGCTTTAAAGAAAGCTAAGTCATATTCCAGCACTATGAACATGTCTAAAGCGGGGATATATGACCAGTTGACATCAGATTATGGAGAGAAGTTTAATGTTGAAGCTGCTCAATATGCTATAGATAATTTAGAAGTAGATTGGAATGAAAATGCATTAAAGAAAGCAGAGTCATACAGTAAGACTATGGATATGTCTAAAGCAGGTGTATATGATCAATTAATATCAGAATATGGAGAAAAGTTTACGGCTGAAGAAGCACAATATGCTGTAGATAATGTACAAGCCAATTGGAACGAGAACGCTTTGAAAAAGGCAAAATCATATCAAGAGACTATGGCGATGTCTCCAAGCGCAATATACGACCAACTAATTTCAGAATATGGTGAAAAATTTACAGAAGAAGAAGCACAATATGCTATAGATAACTTAAATTAATAAATTATAAGTATGTAAGTTATTGTGTTGAAAAATTAGATATTAAATTAATGAAACTACCGTATTATTCAAATGAATATGCGGTAGTTTTTATTTTAAAACTTAAAAAGCTCTGTTGTAACACAGAGCTTTTCGAGAGTATTGAAGCTTGATAACTTTAAGCTAAAATAGCTTAGGGACTATTAACGAAGAAAGTAAATAAAAAATACTATTTAGATTATAGACACTAAATAAAAGGTTTATTCATTATAAATAAAATAAACTTACAACTATTTATCCAAGTTTCTTTTAGCTTCTTCATACTGCTCTTGAGTAAAAGTAATATGATTTTCCTTTAAAACTTCTACAGACCTATCTAGATTTATTATTTTTTCACCTGGCCTCATCTTGAAAGGATTGTTTATATCTTTTAGTTTCAAATTATGTATCTTTATTACCATAGATATTTATATTATGTATTATATATGTATTTAATTAAAGTTGATTGTAAGAAATAAAAAACTAGATACTAATTAAAGTATCTAGCTTTCTTTTTTGCAGAAATTAAAGCTTAATCACATACTCGTCTCTCCCAAGAGCTTTAACTTCCACATTATTAGATTTTAATAAGTCAATAAATTTATCAATAACTTTTAAGGGTGAATAATCAATTTTTGAGATTAATTCACATTTAGTGTTTACGTTTTTGATAAAAATATGCATTTAAATTTTATTTATATATCAAGAAAGGAATTTATTAAAAATATTACAAAAAAATATGTAACCTATTTATTAAATTCTACATAGTATATAATAAATAAACTTTAGAGGAGGATTAAAAAATTGAGTACTAAGGATAATTTAATAAGAAATAATAAATATGCTAAGGCATATATAGTACCCCAAAGGTATGAAAATTTACTTCCAGCTCATACTGCTTTAAAAATAGGAACAATTTTTAGAGATCTTTATAGACCTTATGTAGAAAGTGAAAAATAAATTATTATAGGGGTGATATTATGAATGAAAATGAATTGTTATATAAAATTATGAAATATATTTTTTCTGCAGTTGAACTAAATTTATATTTAGATAACTTTCCAACAAATCAAAAAGCTATAGATGATTACAATGAACTTTCTAGAAAGATAGGCTTTTTAGTTTGTAAATATGAAAAATGCTATGGACCATTAACTAACTTTGGTACTGCTTCAATTGAAAATCCTGAAAAGTGGACATCTAATCCATGGCCTTGGGAAAATAAATAAGGGGGTGTAACTTAATGTGGTATTATATTAAAACACTAGAATATCCAATAAATTTAAAATCTAAAGACTTGAAAATGGCAAAGTTTTTGATGTCTCAGTACGGGGGACCAGATGGTGAATTAAGTGCAGCTCTTAGATATCAAAATCAACGTTATACAATGCCAACTGGAAAATCAAAAGCATTATTAACAGATATTGCTACAGAAGAGATGGCTCATGTTGAGATGATTGCTACTATGATATATCAATTAATGTCTAACGCTACTAAAGAAGAATTAGTTGCAGCTGATTTAGGTGGTCATTATACAGATCACGGTAGAGCTTTATATTACGCTGATGCACAAGGAAATCCATGGACTGCAACCTATATTCAAGCTAAAGATGATGTTGTTGCTGATCTTCATGAAGATATGGCTGCTGAACAAAAAGCAAGGGCAACTTACGAATGGTTAATTAATCTTACTGATGATCAGGATATAAAAGAAATTTTACGTTTCTTAAGGCAAAGAGAAGTTGTACACTTCCAAAGATTTGGAGAGGCATTAATGGATGTACAAGATAAGTGTAATAAAACTTCTGACAAGGCTTATTATGAAGAAGGTTTATATATTCCTAATAGAGATACAGTATATTATAATAATTCTTCAATTATATAATCTAATTAAACAATAAAAAAGTTAATATGATTAAATAATAAGTACCTTCTGTTTATTAAGTAAAAAATAATAAATAGAAGGTACTTTTAATAAAATTAAAGGAATTTATTTCGATAGTAATTAATAAGATTTTTTACTTTAAAATTGAATGGTTATAGATTGAATATTAATAATTAAAATTTCAAATAATAAAATTGATAAAATATATTTGAAGGTAATGTTAAGGTTTGAACACAAAAAAACAGTTATTACATGAGGTTAAAGTTGAAAGACCCAATCCACAATATGCTGTATTAATGCAAGAACAATTAGAGGGAGGAAATGGTGAGCTTAAAGCAGCAATGCAATATATTTCTTAAAGTTTTAGAATAAAAGACCTTGAAATTAAAGACTTATTTTTAGATATTGGAGCAGAAGAGTTAAGTCATATGGAAATGGTTGCTCAAACTATTAACCTATTAAATGGCCATGATGTTAATAATAATGAGGTTTGTAATGGAGAAATACAAAAGCATGTACAATGTGGACTATCACTAGTTCTTATTAATTCATCAGGGGCTCCTTGGACTTCAGATTATGTAACTGTAACAGGTGATTTAGTAGCTGACTTACTATCTAATATTGCATCTGAACAAAGAGCAAAGGTAGTATATGAATATTTATATAGACAAATAGAAGATAAATAAGTGAGAGCTACTATAGATTTTCTGTTAAATAGAGAAGAGGCTCATAATGACTTATTTAGAGAAGCACTAAATAAAGTTCAAAAGAGTGGATCAAATAAAGATTTTGGAGTTACAGAAGATTCAAAATTATACTTTGATTTATCAACACCTGGGCCAAAACAGTAAGCTCCAAACCCTACTCCACCTTCATTTGGAAATCCTAGAAGATAAATTAGATTATTTCATATGAATATTATCTTACTATCTCAACTTTAGGTGAATAAATTTATTCGTTTTAGAAAATAGTAATAGTGAAATTATTAGATTGGAGGAAACATAATGGCAAACTTAAATCAATTAGAATTACAAAACTTACGTCATTTAATTGGAGCTCATTGTACAATTGAGAAAAAGCTAGAGTTTTATTCTCAACAATGCACTGATCCAACATTAAAGAATATGTTGGCTAAAGATGCGCAAGATGCAAAAGCAAGTAAAGAAAAGTTAATATCTTTTTTGAGTTAGGAGGATAATAATATGCAAGAAAAAGAAATGATAAGTGATTATCTTGCTGGATTAAATGCAAGCTTAGCAGGATATGGAGGAATAATTGCTCAATGTGAAAATGAAGAGTTACGTTCTACAATTAAACTTATGAGAGATCAAGATGAGATACGTCAATATGCTCTTTTCAAAGTGGCTAAAGAAAAGGGATACTACATACCAGCTCAACAAGCAACAAGTACTGAGATTGCTACAGTTAAGCAACAAGTTTCTCAAGGATAATAAATGAATCTAATATCAAGAATTTAATATTAAAAGGTAATGTTTTAAGTTAAACAATAATTTAAAGATGTATTAATATACCGTATTATTCAAAATGAATATGCGGTATTTTTTGCAATTCAAAAAGCTCCGTAGCACAGCGGAGCTTTAAGGTAATATTGAAATATAATAATTCTAAGCTATAATAGCTTAGGGGGGATTAACGAAGAAAAATAACATCAATCATCTAAAATTATAGACATAGAATAAATTGTTTATTCACTTTAAATAGAAGAATTTTCAACATTTCCAATGTTGATATATGGTACTATATATAAGATGATAAATTTATTACTAATTAACCCTTACCAACAGGAAAGTCAGATGAAGAGCTTGTTAAGATAGCAAAAACTATTGAAGCTAAGGTTAATGACTTGGCAGAAAGAATTAAGATGAATAATTTATAGAAACTTTTGAAATAAAGTGCGAAGAACTTTGGGGAAAAGTTTGACTTTTCACCTGTGAGCTTCGCTTAGCCTTTATTTATCAAACAATAATTAAATCATCCTCATGCATCATATAGTCTATTAACATATAAAGACTTGCTAAAAATGTTGGTTCGTATTCTTCTATAAATTCAAGATATTTAGCTTTAAATGAAAAGAATGAAGTGACCATGCCTAAGTTTTTTTCATCTTTATAAATTAAAATGCTATTATCTTTTTGTCGTTTAATTTTAAGAAGACCGTATGGAGTTTCAACTTCCATAATATCTATTTGAGGTGGTCTTAAGGCAAACTTTTGTAAAGTAGTTCTTTCAGGAGTTTTAGCGTAAGAAAAAGTTGCAGTTGCAATTTCATCTTCTTTTTGATAAATAATATATTTTATTGAATTTGCGCAGTTCCAATCTTCATTTTTTGAAGGAAGATTTATTATATCTGTTGTAAAAACTATATTACCATCTTTATCTATGATATTTTTGGCTGGACCTAGGAGTTCTTTATTTTTAATTTTAGCCACGATAGTACCTTGTTCATCAGTAATAGACCATCCAAATAATGTTTTATTAAATTTTAATTTCATTAAAAACCCTCCTATACTAATAAATATATAATTCCTCCGATAACTCCTGAACCCATCATTACTACAATGGGATTTGGTTTCCATTTTCTCAAAATAAACAATGATATAGAAAATAAGAACACTGATATAAAATTAATAGATTCTAAATTAAATGTAATTCCCTGTTCGCCAAAGATTGTAAGAGTTAATATTGATAATCCAGCAGAAGCAATAAGAGCTACAACGGCTGGACGAAGTCCTGATAAAGTGCCTTGTATTACATTCAAATCTTTATATTTCATATATATCCAAGCTAGAGTGGAAACAATTATACAAGATGGTAAAATACATCCTATGGTAGCGATAATAGCACCTTGTAAACCTGCTATTCTTATGCCAACGAAGGTAGCTGAATTTATTGCTATTGGACCAGGTGTCATCTCTGCAATTGTTATAAGGTCTGTGAATTCAGTTAATGTAAGCCAATGATGAAGGTCAACAACTTGATTTTGTATTAATGGCATTGATGCTAGTCCCCCACCAATACTAAATAGCCCAACCTGAAAGAAGCTTATGAAAAGCTGTAGTAAAGTCATCTTCCATCACCAACTTTCTTTTTACTATCGATCAAGACAACTCTTAATGCACCTATAACACCACAAACTAATATAATATACATAACATTTATTTTTAATACATAAGTTGCTATAAAAGCTAAAATCATGACAAAGATAGATATAGTATCTTTAGTTTTAGAAATACTGCCTCCCATTGTGAGTACAACATCACAAATAACAGCAGCTACTCCTGCTTGCATAGCTTTTAAAACAGCATTTACAACTATGTTGTCACGAAAAGCTGTGTAGAATGTTGAAATTATAGATAAGATTATTAATGGTGGCAGAACCGTTCCTAAAATTGAAACTAAAGCCCCTGTAATCCCGGCTACTTGATAACCTAGCAATATAGAAGCATTAACGGCAACAGCTCCAGGTGAAGATTGAGCTATAGCTGTAAGATTAAGCATTTCTTCTTCCTCTATCCATTTTAGGTCATCAACGAACTTTTTCTTCATAAGAGGTATTATTACAAATCCTCCTCCAAAAGTAAAAGTACTTAGATAAAATGTTGATGTGAAAAGCTTAAGATATACTTGTTTTTTATTTTTCATTTTCTAACTCCCCCTCTCATTAATAAGTATATGATTTGAGGAACTATATGGAAAATAGTATAATTATATATAGTTCATAATAAATTTCTTATATATGGAGGTAACTATGACTTTAAGGCATATTAAAATATTTGTTGCTGTATGTGAGACAGGGAGTGCTACAGCTGCAGGAGAGAAGCTTTTTATAGCACAACCATCTATAAGTTTAGCTATATCAGAGCTTGAAGATTATTACGGAGTAAAGTTGTTTGATAGACTTTCCAAAAGGTTATATATAACTGAAGCTGGAAAGCATTTTTTAGAGTATGCTAGCCATATTGTAAAGATATTTGAAGAGATGGAGACTGAAATTAGAAATTTTGATACACAAGGGATAATAAGAATAGGTGCAAGCATAACGATAGGAAATTATTTATTACCTAAGTATGTTGAAAAGTTTAAGAGATTACATCCCAATATGGAGGTACAAGCTATAATAGCTAATTCAGATACTATAGAAGAAAATCTTATGAAAAATAATATTGATTTAGCATTAATAGAAGGTATTATACATAGTCCATATTTAAAAAGTATACATTTTAAGGAAGATGAATTAGTTCTTATATGTGGATTATCACATCCTTTAGCGGTAAGGGATGAAATAGAGTTAGAGGATATTAAAAATGAAGACTTATTATTAAGAGAAAAAGGAAGTGCAGGAAGAGAAATTTGTGATGGATTATTTGCTACTAATGGTATAGAGATAAATATTTTATGGGAGAGTACAAGCACTCAAGCTATTGTTAGAGCTGTAATATCAGGATTAGGATTATCTATATTACCTTATCTTTTGGTTAAAGATAGTATTGAAAGAGGAGAAGTAAAAGTTATTAAAATAAAAGATGTGTCTCTTAAGAGAAGTTTTAGTATTATTTATCACAAAAATAAGTTTTTAACTAATAGTGCAAAAGATTTTATGGATATATGTAAATAGTATATTTAATGTAAGGTAAAATTGGAAGAGTATTATTTTAATATTGAGTGGGGGTATCATTTTATTATAGAAGAAGATATAATAAAAAAATAGGTCAATATTTACAGTTAAGGGAGTGTATACAAGTGCTTGATATGACAAAGGGTAATCCAAGTAAGCTAATTATGCGATTTGCGTTACCTATGATTTTGGGAAATATATTCCAACAAATATATAACTTAGTTGATACTATTATAGTAGGTAGATTTGTAGGAGCAGATGCATTAGCTGCGGTGGGATCATCTTTTGCAATTATTACATTTATAACTTCTATAATAATAGGGCTAGCTATGGGTGTAGGGATACTATTTGCACAGTTTTATGGAGCTAAAGAATTAGAAAGGTTTAAGGAGAGCATAGTAGTTTCAGTTGTTTTCATAGGTGGAATAACAGTTATGTTAATGGTTATATCTATATTAGGGATAGATGTAATATTAAATATGTTTAATATGCCAAAGGAGTTATTTAGTTCATCTAAAGATTATTTGATAATAATTTTATTTGGACTAGCTTTTATATTTATATACAATCTAGCAACAGCATTGCTTAGAGCTATTGGAGATTCAAAAAGACCTTTATATTTTCTTATAATATCTTCAATTATAAATGTAGTACTAGATTTAGTTTTTGTAATTAATTTTGGATTAGGGGTAAGAGGAGCTGCTTATGCAACGATAATAGCTCAAGGGGTATCAGCACTTTTAGCTTTTATATATGTAGTTAAAAATGTGTCTTTTATAAAGTTTAAGGCTAAAGATATAAGGATAAGCTCAACAACTTTAAAACTAGTAATAAAGTATTCTGTTTTAACAGCAGTTCAACAATCTATAATGAACTTTGGAATATTGATGGTCCAAGGCTTGGTAAATAAGTTTGGAGTTACTGTAATGGCAGCCTTTGCAGCAGGAGTAAAAATAGATTCAATTGCATATATGCCAGTACAGGATTTTGGTAATGCTTTTGCAACTTATGTAGCTCAAAATAAAGGTGCAGAGAAGCTTGATAGAATAAAAGAAGGTGTTAAATCTACAATAAAAACTATAATTATTTTCTGTCTTGTGACATCGACTTTAATATTGATTTTCTCAAGATATATTATGTTGTTATTTGTAGATAAGAGCGAGGTAGAAGTTATAGCCTTAGGAGTAGAATATATATCAGTAGTTTCTATATTTTATGTATTGATAGGATTCTTATTTATGTTTTATGGGCTATATAGAGGAATTGGAATGCTAAATATGTCAATAATACTTACAATAGTATCATTAGGAACTAGAGTTATTTTAGCATATGTATTATCAGAAACAGCACTAGGAGCAAGAGGGATATGGTGGTCTATTCCTATAGGATGGGCACTAGCAGATTTGTTAGGAGTTATCGCATATAGAAAAAAGTTAGGAAAACAATGGAGCAAGGTAGCAAAATATGGAGTAGAGGCTTGAGAAAATTATAAGCAATGTAAAATATATTTAATTAAAGCTATATCAGATTTATTCTGATATGGCTTTTTCTTTTGCTTTAACTTAGTTTATCTAAAAAAATAGGTTAAGGGCATATTAGGAAATAGATTAGGTGAATTTTGTGAATCCGCAAATAATGTCTAAAAATGAAGAACGATTTATTGAAGGAATTACCAGTTAAATATTTACAATGGACTTCGTTAGTACTATAGTTAGTTATATAAGTAATGAACCAATTAACTAAAATTGAATATACTGAAGTAAGTGACAAGTGAAAGTTGGCAACTAATAGGTAAAGAGAGTGGGAAATAGATGAACTAAGGATATGAAATATAAAGATTTAGGAGGTGTAGTATGAATTTAGTATTTACAAATGATGTACCTATATATATTCAGATTGCGCAGGCTATTGAAGATAATATATTAAAAGATATTTTTAAAGAAAATGAGATGATTCCATCAACTACAGAGATAGCAGTGAGATATAAGATTAATCCAGCTACTGTTGGGAAGGGATTTAATATCCTTGTTGATGAAGGGATTATTTATAAAAAGAGAGGTATAGGTATGTTTGTATCAGAAGGTAGCAAAGCCTTACTTATGAATAAGAGAAAAGAGAGGTTTTTTAAGGATTATATAATAGCTTTAATTGAAGAAGCAAAAAAGCTTAATATTTCTAAAGAGGATATTATAAATATGATTGAGAGAGGGGTATAAGAGATGGCAAAGATAGAGGTTAAAAATTTAAAGAAAAAATATGGAGATAACTTAGTTTTAGATAATATAGACATTACTTTTGATGAAAATAAGATTTACGGGTTATTAGGAAGAAATGGAGCAGGTAAAACTACCCTTTTAAATATAATGACAAATAGAATTTTTCAAGATGATGGAACAGTTGAAGTTGATGGGGAAAATATTCGTGAGAATGATAATGCTTTAGAGAAGATATACTTTATGACAGAGAAGAATTTATTTCCAGAAGGTTATAAGGTAAAGGATATATTTAAATGGACAGCAGAATTTTATTCAAAGTTTAATATGGAATATGCTTTAGAGCTTTCTAAGAAATTTAAACTTGATATAAGTAAGAAGATAAAGAGTCTTTCAACTGGCTATAGTTCAATAGCTAAGATTATAACTGCAATGTCATCACAGGCTGATATTATAATTTATGATGAACCAGTACTTGGATTAGATGCAAATCATAGAGAGTTATTTTATAAGGAATTAATGAAGGATTATATTGAAAATCCAAAGACTGTAATCTTATCAACTCATATTATTGAAGAGGTGTCTGGTCTTTTAGAAAATGTAGTTATATTAAATGATAAAAAAATAGTTAGTACAGATGAAGCAGAAGAATTATTAAATAAGGTTTACACAGTATCAGGATTAAGTCAAAATGTCGATAAATATATAGAGGCTAAAGAGATAGTAAATATTGAAACTTTAAGTAATTTTAAATCTGTAACAGTTTTAGGTGAAATAAATAGCATAGATAGGATTAACGCAGAGAGATTAGGATTAGAATTTTCAAAGGTAGAGCTTCAGAAGTTATTTATATACTTGACAAATAAGGGGGAGGAGCAAGGTGAATAAGAGTTTAAAAATAGCAAAGATCAATACAAATGATATGATAAAGCCAATTATAATATTTTATTGCATTGTAGTAGCATCATTAATTTTAAACCTAGCTTTGGTAAATAGTAATATTCATCTTATGACAAAAGAATTAGAATTAGCAACGGCAATATTCCTTTTTGTATGCGGACTAAACTCCTTTAAAGAAAATTTTTACTTTGCACAAGGAAATAATATATCAAGAAAATCATTTGTTAAAGGTGTTATAGGATCAATATTTCCAATAGCTATAGTTATGTCTATTATTGATATTGTAATAAATAGAGTAGTAAATATTTTTACGGAAATGCCTACTATTTATGATATGATTTGTGGAAGTTATGCATCTATAGATCTTTTAAATAATTCAACAGCGTGGGTTCAAGATAATAGTATATTGGTTATATTTAACAGTGTATTAATTTGCTTTATTTTATATTGCTTAGCTTATGTATTGGGATTAGCAATAAGTATGCTTTACTTTAGATGTAATACAATTATGAAAATATTAGTTTCTGTTATAGGTATAATGATATTAAATTTACTTTCCTTTGTATTTGATACACCTATATTTGAGACACAGTTCGGTAATTTTTATATAGGGTTATTAAGTGATATAGGAATTTTCATATTTTTAGTAGGGATAATATTTTTATTAGTTAAAAATGCAGAAGTTAAGGGGAAATGATGTTATGGATAAAGTTTTAAAGGTAGCTAAGCTTAATATTAAAGATATGATAAGAAGAATGATAATGTTTTATTTAGTTATATCAGTTGTCCTAATGTTTTTTGCTAATATAGGGCAATATGGAGATATTCTTCTGCCGGCAGTAATGGATATAATGACATTTATGTTTTTAATTGAATGTGCAAGTAATACTTTTAAGAAAAAATTTTACTTTACACAAAGCAATAATATATCAAGAAATACATTTGTTAAAGGAATAGTAGTATCTATAGTACCTATATCAATAATTATGGCAGTAGTAGATTTTGCAATAAATAGGGCAGTGAATGTATTTATTAAAGCACCTACAGTTTATGATATGATTTTTACAAGTGGAAGGAATCTTTCAAGTGTACAAGAGAGGTTTAACTGGATTCAAGATGGAAGTCTTGGTGCAATTGTAGGATCAATATTATTTTCTTTTGCACTTTACTGCTTAGCTTATGCTATTGGATTAATACCAGGCGTAATTTCATGTAGATGCAGTGAAAAGGCTCAGCTTGGATTTTCGTTTATGTGGGTAGCTTCAATATGGATATGGCTTAGTATAGGTAACAAATTTGATATTTTAGGTAAAATTAAGATGTTAACTTGGTCTGGTTTTTCAGTAGCAATACTATATTTAGTAACTATTAGTATGTTGATATTAGGATGCTTTAAGCTTATTAAGAAAGCTCAATGCGCTAAATGATAATTGTTTGAGGGTTATTTTATATGAAGTTAAAAGTATTGCATGATAAGAGGTAAATAAGATTGGGGTATAGGCGGTATGAAAGAGTGATAAACTCATACCGTTTTTCTATTATTTACGATAGTATATTTAAATAGATAAATTTAGTTATTAGCAGAAATAGATATTTGAAAAGTTGGTTTTTATGATATGAACTATATGTTTCATGAAATGAACAATTGAGTGTTGGTTTAGTTATGTAATTTTCAAAAATTGAAAATATTTCTTCATCAGTAGAAATATAATAAAAGTAAGTAAAGTTATTTAGATTATGAAACGTTGAACTTTTTAGGAGGAATAAAGATGGGTTTTAGAAAAGATTTTTTATGGGGTGGAGCAACAGCTGCAAACCAATGTGAAGGTGGATATAATGAAGGTGGAAGAGGTCTTGCTAATGTAGACGTTTCTCCAGTTGGAAAAGATAGATTTGCTGTAATAGCAGGTAAAATGAAGATGTTTGATTTTGATGATGAACATTTTTATCCAGCAAAAGAAGCAATAGATATGTATCACCATTTTAGAGAAGATATAAAATTATTTGCAGAAATGGGATTCAAGACTTATCGTTGTTCAATAGCTTGGTCACGTATTTTCCCTAATGGAGATGAAACTGAGCCAAACGAAGAAGGATTAAAATTCTATGAAGAGTTATTTAAAGAGTGTCATAAGTATGGAATAGAACCATTAGTTACTATTACTCACTTTGATTGTCCTATGCACTTAGTTACAGAATACGGTGCATGGAGAAACAGAAAGTTAGTAGGTTTCTACGAAAATTTATGTAATGTAATCTTTAGAAGATATAAAGGGTTAGTAAAATACTGGCTAACATTTAATGAAATTAACATGATCTTACATGCTCCATTTATGGGTGCAGGTCTTTACTTTGAAGAAGGTGAAGATGAAGAGAAGATTAAATATCAAGCAGCTCACCATGAATTAGTAGCAAGTGCTATTGCAACTAAGATAGCTCATGAAGTAGATCCAAACAACATGGTAGGTTGTATGCTTGCAGCAGGACAAACTTATCCATATTCTTGTCATCCAAATGATGTTTGGAAGGGAATGAATGCAGATAGAGAAAACTATTTCTTTATAGATGTTCAATCAAGAGGGCAATACCCAAAATATGCAATTAAGGAAATGGAAAGAAAGGGTATAATGCCTGTAATGGAAGAAGGAGATTTAGAGCTTCTTAAGAATCATACAGTAGACTTTATTTCATTCTCATATTACTCAAGCAGATGTGCAAGTGCTGATCCAGAAGTTAATAAATTAACTGAAGGAAATATATTTGCTTCATTAAAGAACCCATATTTAGATGCAAGTGAATGGGGATGGCAAATAGATCCACTAGGATTAAGAATAACAATGAATACATTATATGATCGTTATCAAAAGCCATTATTCATAGTTGAAAATGGATTAGGAGCAATAGATACTCCAGATGAAAACGGATATGTTAAAGATGATTATAGAATTGATTATTTAAGAGCACACATAAAAGCAATGAGAGATGCAGTTGTAGAAGATGGTGTAGATTTACTTGGATATACAACATGGGGACCAATTGACTTAGTAAGTGCTGGAACAGGTGAAATGAAGAAGCGTTATGGATTTATATATGTAGATAGAGATAATGAAGGTAACGGAACATTAAAACGTAGTAAAAAGAAATCATTTGATTGGTATAAGAAAGTTATAGCATCAAATGGTGAAGATTTAGAATAATATAATTATTAGAAGCAGTATGTATTTAGTACGTACTGCTTTTTTTTATTCTTTATAAAGTTATATTCAATTTTTTTATTTATTAGTCATTTAAAAGTCATAAGTTAAACATTTCATGTACACATATTCTTTTTACAATTAAATCATAGAAAAGAGATAAGGAGATGTTTGATATGGAAAAGAAGTTTGATCATAATGGCTTTGAAGATAAAAATATAGATAACAACTTAAATGGTGATGAGATACTTATAGATGAGGATGATTTACATGATGACAATATCGACTATAGAAGAGATTATGATGAATATTATAAGAAAGTAATAGAAGAGGTTGTAAGTGATTTAAATAAGAAAAACAGGAAAAAGAATAAGATATTGTTTACTGCAGTTACTTGTGCATCTTTATTCGCTTTTTCATGTGGGCTTATTGCTAATAACCACTTAAATAATAGAGTATTAGCTAGTACTCAAGATATGAAGTATGAATTAAATAATAAGGATAACAACCAAGATAAGGATAAGCTATTAAGAGATGAAGAGTTAAATAATAAAGAAGATAAAGTTGAAAAGAAAGAGAATTTATCTATAGAAGAGGTAGTTAAATTAGTATCACCATCAGTAGTTACTATAACTGTAACTTCACAAGGAAATATGTTTACACAACCAAAGAGTGGCGTAGGAACAGGATTTATTGTAGATGAAAATGGAACTGTAGTTACAAATTATCATGTTATAGAAGGGGCTACTAGTATAGTTATTACATTTAAGGACGGAACAGAAGTAACTGGAAAAGTAATAGCAACAAGTAAAAAAGATGATTTAGCAATTTTGGATATCGTAGAAGAAGTTGAAGTGCCAGGGATAGCTGAATTATCTCAGGATGATGAGTTAAATGCAGGGCAAGAGATAGTTGCTATAGGAAATCCGTTAGGAAAAGAATTTTCTGGTACAGTTACTAGAGGGATAATAAGTGCTCCTACTAGAAGAATTACAATGGATGGTGTTGAGAAGGAATTTATACAGATTGATGCAGCTATAAATCCGGGAAATAGTGGAGGTCCATTAATTAATTTAAAAGGTGAGATTATTGGTGTAAATACAGCAAAGCAAAGTGGAGAGAATGTTGAAGGAATAGGTTTTGCAGTATCAATTAAGTATGTTAGAGCAATTTTAGAAAATCCTGAAAATTATATAAATGAGGAGGGACAGAATTCACTAGTGCAATATCCAGATAACTATCAGTATGGAGAGCAACCAGGTGGTGGATATCAAGGAGGAGATTATCCATACGGGGATCAACAAGGAGGTTATCCATTTGGTGGTCAAGCAGGAGATTACTCAGGGGATTACCCATATGGAGGAAACTCAGGACAATATCCATATGGTGGTTATTCAAATGAAGAGCAATATAGAGGAGAACAGAATTCTAGTGGAATTAAGTTAGGAATTCAAATAGTAGAAAAAGAAAATCAGATAGTTGTAGTTGGAGTTGAAGGAGGCAGTGTTGCAGAAAGAACTGGAATACAAGTAAATGACATAATAGTTGGAATAAAAGGAGTTCAAATTACTTCAGCTAATGAATTAAAGGCTCAGTTAAGTTTACTACAAAGTGGAGATAGTATTGAATTAAATGTTCAAAGAAATGGAGAGGTCATAACTTTAAGTGCAATAATTTAAAAAAGTCATAAAAAGGTCATAAAATCACAATTTGTAAATCACAACTATATGGAATAATAAAGCTACTAAAATAGTGCAAGGAGAATAAAATGATGTTGGTTTTAAAAAATGTTTCTAGACAGTTTAATAATGTAAAGGTACTTAAAGATTTAAATGTTGAGTTTAAAAGTGGATTAAATTTTATTGTTGGTCCATCAGGAAGTGGTAAGTCTACATTATTAAAAATTATAAGTGGAATGGATAAAGGATATGAAGGGCAAGTATTTTATAGAGGAAATTCTTTAAAAGAATTTAGTGAAAAAGAGCTAAATGATTATTATTACAATACAGTAGGATTCATATGGCAAGACTTCCAACTTATAAACCATCTTTCTGTTGAAGATAACGTTAAGGTAGTATTAGAGTTATCAGACTTAAGTAATGAAGAGAAAAATAAAAAAGTAACTGCTATTTTAAAAAGGCTGGCTATAGATGGATTAGCAAAGAAGAATGTAGCTCAATTATCAGGAGGCCAAAAACAAAGAGTTGCCATAGCAAGAGCTTTAGTAAAGGATCCAGAAATAATAATTGCTGATGAGCCTACTGGTGCATTAGATAAAAAATCTTCAGCTTTAATAATGAATGCTTTAAAGAGAATAGCTAAAGAAAGATTAGTAATAGTTGTAACACATGATAAATCTTTAATAGATAATGAGAGTAACTGTTTCACGCTAAATGGTGGAAAGATAGTTCAAACAGCTAGTGGAGCTAGTGGGAAGGTTGTAGCAACTAAAAATAAATTAGTCAATCCAAAGTTATCATTTGGCAGTGCTTTTTCATTAGGAGGAAAGAACTTTAAAGGATTATTTATGAAGTTTGGTATGAGTGCGTTAATTTTAATGTTGTCATCATACTTTTTACTATTAAATATAAGTGGAACTGTAGTTAATGAGCAAGAAAATATACTAAATGAGTTAGTTGAAGCTAAAGGTAATAGTTTAAGAGATATAAATATATTTAGTAGTGTAATGGGTGCTGGTGGAACAGATGGAAATGATACTAATAAACCTAATTTAGATATAGAACAAGATGTATCTGAGGTTTTAAAGAAATATCAGGATGATCCAAGAGTAGAGTTTTTTGCCCCAATGGATGTAGTTAATAATATGACAGTTAATATAGATGGGCTTGTAAAAGATTATAAGGTTGAAAATTCTAATAATGCACCGATTATTAATGAAATTATAGAGGGAAGAGTTCCTAAATCAGATGGTAGAGAAGTGGCAGTGCCAAAATTATTTGTAGAAAAAGCGGGATTGAAACCAAGTGATGTTATAGGAAAAACTATAAATATTGAAGGGATGGCATATGATTGGTCAAGTGGCCAACCTCAAGAGGTTAAAGTAAAATTAGATAACTTAACTATAGTAGGTGTAATAGACACAAAGGCATCTTATTCAGATCCTAACTATGGAAAGATGGAATTTGAGTTTGAAGATTCCTTTATATATGGTTTAGATTCAGCTAAAGAATTAAGAGTGCAAAAAAATGCAAGCCAAGAAAATGTTTCATTTATGATGAGAGTTAAAGATATTAAAGATATTATGCCGATAGTAGATGAATTAAACAAAGTTGGAATAACTCCAATGGGTCAGTTTGAAAGCGTAAGTGATATTTTAAGAATAAATGATACAACAAAGGAACAATCAGGGGCAATAACTGTAATAATTTCAGCAATAGCAGTAGTAGTTACAATAGCAGTAGTATTGATTAATGCAATATTAAGAAAAAGAGAATTTGCAATTTTAAAGATAAATGGATATTCAAAGGGAAGTATATTTAATTTAAATGTTGTTGAGAATTTATTAATTGCAATAGCATCTATAGTAATATTTGTAGCAGCATCACCAGTAATTAATAGCTTATCTAACAAAATATTTAGTATGTCAGTATCTGGGGGGAAATCTATGATAACTGGAGTAGCAATTATTTTAGTACAAGGTATTGTTATGGGAATAATATCAGCTCTTATAACATCAGGTATAAAGATTGAAAATAATATAATGACAGGTGATAGATAATGGTTATTTTAAAGAATTTATTTAAAAGCTTTGGAGAAGTAAAAATATGTGATGACGTAAATTATACTTTTAGAGAAAAAGGCTTAACTTGTTTCTTTGGACCAAGTGGTAGTGGAAAAACTACAATATTTAATTTAATAGCTGGATTTGATAGAAGCTATAAAGGTGAAATTGAGGTAAATGATAGTAAGCTTAATGGGTTAAGCATAGAAGATTTATGTAAATATAGATTCAACAATATTGGATTTATATTCCAAAACTATAATCTTTTTAAGGGATATACTGCATTAGAAAATGTATTAATGGGAATTCATTTAGAAAGTGATATAACTGAAGGTGAAAAATTAAAAAGAGCATTAGATTTGCTAAACTCTTTAGGTTTAGAGGAACAGAAAAATCAAAAAATAGAAACTTTAAGTGGTGGACAGAAACAAAGAGTATCTATTGCAAGAGCACTTATTAATGAACCTAATCTTATCTTAGCAGACGAACCAACAGGAGCATTAGATAGTGAATCAACAAAAGCTATAATGGAAATATTGAAAGATATATCTAAGACTAAGCAAGTAATTATGATTTCCCATGATGAAGATGTATTAGAGTATGCGGACGAAGTAATAGAATTAGATGATAATAAAATCAAAGTTATATTTAAAAAGGAAAAAGATCATGAAGAAGTGGCTATAGCTTATGAAGTAGGCGATGGTAAAATTAAAAAAGAGCCTAAACTAGATAATAAAACAGCAAAGAGTATTAGTTTAAAAAACTTTAAAATACACATGTTTAAATTTATTTTAGCTGCTGTAATAATAGCCTTTGGGTCTTCAGCCTTTGTGGCATCACTTTCAACTAAAAAGATTACAAATAATATTATTAATGATTTTAAGACAAAGAACTTTTTCTATAATATAGGTACTGTGCCTACTTTAATTAATGGTGAAAAGGTAACAGAGGATATAAGTGAGCTTTATGATGATATAAAAGCTAATGAAAATTTAGAAAATGTATATTACCAATATGATTTAGAAAATCTAAAAATAAAAAATGGCGATAAGAGTATTGATATACCAGTTAAGGTTCCAACAGCAATAGCAAAAGAAACTATGGCTTATGGAAATATACCAATGACTAATAAGAATGAAATAGCTATATCATCTAATGTTGCAAATAGAATTACAGATGATATAAAAGGACTAATTGGTAAAGAAGTTATATTTGAGTACATCAATAAAGATGGTGAAAGTGAAGAGGTTAAGGTAATTGTTTCTGGATTAACTAATTCTATATATCAAGATTTTATTTTAAGTGATGACCTAGAGGGAAAGATTTATGAAAATGCACAAATAGATAAAGAGAATCCAACAGCAATTTCATTTACAGTAAAGGATTTTGAGAAAATTCCTGATGTTGAAAAAGAGTTAAAGAGCAATGATATTGGAGTATTTACAAAAGCTAATGAAGTTGAAGCCTTCCAAAAGTCATTTACTAGCTTATTAAAGCTATACACAGTATTATCTTATTTAATTTTAATAGTTGGATTAGTTATCAGTGCAATAATTCTATACAGGGTAACTATTGAAAGGTATACTGAAATTGGAACTCTTGGAGCGCTAGGATATACTAAATCAAATATAAATAAGATTATATTTAGAGAAAGTGTTTACTTTGCAGGACTTTCAACTATTATTGCCTTTGCATCAATATTCGTTTTTGATTTAATTTATAAAATGCAGTTTGGATATGGTATAGAGGTTAATTTTGTTAGTATTGCAATTCTAGTAGTTATAAATTTAGGATTAACAATAGGTCTATCAGGATTTATAAACAATAAATTAGTTAAAACAGAGATAGTAGCAGCGTTAAAGAGTTAGTTATTGAAATAAGTTATAGACGGTAGTTGTAGATTATAGTTGTGGACATTGGTTATAGACTTTAGTTTAGGAGTAAATTTCAAAACTCAATTAAAAGAGTTTTTCCTTAAGTGTTGTCTAGTACTGATGTCTACAACTTTTTTATAAAGCTTTGTTAGATATTTTCGGATAGCTGTGACTTTTATAACTTCAATTTTGTATATTTTGTTAATTATTATTACAAGTCAAATAGTTTTTAGGGTAATATATATTATATAGCAATGTAGAGGTGAGATATGAAGAATAAAACTGTTTTGATAGTAGAAGATGAAGAAAAAATAAATAAGATGCTTTGTGATTATTTTAAATTTAATGAATTTAATGTAATTAGTGCTAACGATGGGTTAGAGGCAGTAGAAAAGTTTAATGATTCTATAGATTTAATAATATTAGATGTTATGTTACCTAAGCTAGATGGATTTACAGTTCTTAGAAGAATAAGAAAAAAATCAGATGTTCCTGTGATTATGGTTACTGCTAGAGCTGATGAAGAGGATGTGTTGATGGGCTATGAATTAAATGTTGATGATTATGTAACAAAACCATTTAATTCAGAGATTTTATTAGCAAAGGCTAAAGTTCTTTTAAGTAGGATTGAAGCAATGACATTGAATGGTAAAGAAAATATACAAGAAGATATACTAGAATACAATGGTGTAAAGCTAGATAAATTAAAGATGGAAGTATATATAGATGATGAGCAAATTGAAATTGAGCCTAAGCAGTTTGAGGTGTTAGAGTACTTAATGGAAAATAAGAATATAGTTATATCTAGAGAAAAGCTTTTAGAGACAAAGTGGGGATATGATTATTATGGAAATACAAGGGTAGTAGATGCTCAGATAAAGAAGCTTAGAAAAAATCTTAAACATAAATCCTATTGTATAAAAACTATTTTTGGATCAGGGTACAAGTTCGATGTTGAATAGATTTATAAAGAAAAGTGTTGCTTCAAAATTATTTTTAATGAATTTGCTTATTTTAATTTGTATTATAGTATCACAGTTAGTTTTTCAAGTATTATACTTTGAAGAATATTACATAAATCAAAAAAAGAACAAGTTAGAAAAAAACTTGGAAGAGTTTAAATATTTTTTAGAAGATGAATATAGTAAAGAGAAAGTAATGGACTTTATACAAGATATAAAAAAGAAAGAGAATGTAGCTTTATCTTTTAGAAATTCAGATTTTAGTGGTGGAATCGGTCTTGAAGCATACATGGGTAGTAGACATATTGTTATGAATGATAGTAGGGCTAATATAAGTTATAAGATAATTTTAGGAGAGCAGTTTCCTAAGGTAGACATCAAAAAAGGTGATATAGTACAGGCATTTGGAAGTGTTGATCAATATGGATACCTTTTTCCGCAAAGAATTTTTATCAATGGAGTAGAACTTCAATCCTATTATAATATTATCCCAAGTGAAATTTGGCAGAGTGAGAGTAGTGCTATAACTTCTCCAGCTTTAGTTATACCAAGTGGAGAGAATATATATGTTGAAGGAAAAGCTGATAGTATAGTGCAAGAGGATAATACTTATACGCTTCTTGGTAATTCGGATTTATATTTAAGTACACAGGATAAAGGAAATATAGTATTAAATGATAAGTATGTAGCGAAAACTGGTAATATAAATAGTGTAGATGAAATTTTAGTTTCTAGTGAAAGATTTGGTAGCGGATATATAATTGCTATAACTCCATTATCAGAGGTAAATGATGTTATTGGTACAATGAATAGCTATTATTTGATTGTATTTATAGTAGCCTTTTTATTAGTAATTGTTATATCTTTAATCTATTCAAAGTTTATGACTAAGCCTTTAGCTGAGATGAGTAATGTAGCTAAGAAAATATCAGAGTGTGATTTCCAATATAAATATGATGTTAAAAGTGAAGATGAAATTGGAGTATTAGGAAATTCGTTAAATTTAATCTCAAATAACTTAGAAAAAAGCTTAAGTGAATTACAAGAAGCTAATAAAAAGCTTAAAGAAGAGATGGATATAAAAAAGATTCAAGAAGAGAAACGTAAGGAGCTTATAGCGAATATTTCTCATGAGTTAAAAACACCTATTACTATAATTCAAGGAAGTATAAATGGTGTGAAAAGTGGAATGTATACTGAAGATATGTATGAAGACATATTAGAAGAAACAAATAAGATGAATGAACTAGTAAAAGAAATGCTAGAAATATCAAAATTAGAGTCTACAACATTTGTTTTAAAGAAAGAAGCTTTTGATTTAACAAGTGTATTCTTAAAAGAGAAAGATAAGCTTAAATCAATTATAAAAGAGAAAAATTTAAATATAGTATTCAATGATTATGATGAATCTATAGTTTTTGGAGATGAAAAAAGAATAAATCAAGTAGTAACAAACCTTTTAACTAATGCTATTAAATATACTCCAGATGGTGAAAAAATAGATATTAATATAGAATTAAACCAAGATGAGGATAGATATGTATTTTCTATAGAGAACTTTGGAATATCATTAACTACAGAAGAGATAGAAAAGATATGGGATCCATTTTATAGAAAAGAGAAATCAAGAAATAAAAAGTTCGGAGGAACAGGGCTTGGATTATCTATTGTAAAAAGAATATTAGAAATTCATAATAGTAAATTTGGAGTAGAAAGTACATCAAATAGTGTAAGGTTCTACTTTACTATACAAAAGTGTATGGCATACTAATCTATTATGTGATGTATCATTAAGGGGGATATGATACATCACTATTTTATTATATAAATAATTACAAGTTTTTTATTATTAATTATTAATTGTTTGAGATAGTATTAGATATATACGGTTATATTTTAAATAATCTTGAAATAATAAGGGGTGGAGTAAGGTGGATATATTAAAAGTTAATCAATATATAAGAGATGTAAAAATGAATAAAAATAAAGTTAGTAGTTATGATGAATATCCATTTTGTCTTCCTGCAATAAAGGAGCTTGATGTATTAGAGTTGCATCCTTCTGTTACTTTTATAATAGGGGAAAACGGTTCAGGTAAATCTACTTTACTTGAAGCTATAGCTGTAAATTATGGGTTTAATCCTGAAGGTGGTACTAAAAATTTTAATTTCTCAACTAATGATACTCACTCAAGTCTTCATAAGTATATTAAGCTAACTAAAGGAATAAAGATGCCTGAAACAGGGTATTTTCTAAGGGCAGAAAGCTTTTATAATGTAGCATCTAATATAGATAAGCTTGATAGTGAGGGTATGGGGAATAGAGTAATAGATTCTTATGGAGGAGTTTCTCTTCATGAACAATCTCATGGAGAGGCCTTCTTTTCTACTATAATGAATAGATTTTCCGGAAGAGGATTATATATTTTAGATGAGCCAGAATCAGCATTATCACCATCAAGACAGCTAGCTATGATTTCGAGGATAGATGGATTAGTAAAAGAAGGGGCGCAATTTATTATAGCAACTCACTCACCAATTTTAATGAGTTATCCAGAGTCAGTATTGTATGAAATAAGCGATAAAATAGAAGAAAAACATTATACAGAGACTTATCCTTTTAACATAACAAGAAGTTTTTTAAATAATCCTGAGAAATATTTAAAAATATTATTAAAGGAATAGGAATTAAACAGTATATGTAGTAAATATAATTATATAAGGCAGAAAATTTATATTTTTAAGTATTAAAATTAGTTTAGTTAAAAGGGGGGATAAAACCTAAGTACTTATAATTATGTTAAATAACATGGTTGTAAGTTTTAGAGGCTTTGTATGAAAAGTATTTTAATAATAGCTGATACTGAAGATAGGGATAAGGAGTTGAGGGATGAAATAATAAAGAAAATAGACAGTCATCTAGAAGGTAAGGCAGAAAAGTATTTTTTGTATTTAGACGATATGAAGATAAATCCCTGTTTAGGATGTTTTAATTGTTGGGTAAAAACTCCTGGTAAATGTATCATAAATGATGATAATGAACTTAAGAATAGATTATTTATAGAATGTGATTACATAGTTTTAGTTTCAAGAATATTGTATGGAATGTACTCACCAACATTTAAAGTTGCTCTTGATAGAATAATACCTAATATTTCACCATTCTTTCAATTAGTAAATGGTGAGATGCATCATAAAAAGAGATATAAAAAAGATTTTAAAATGTTTGTAATTGGATATAGTACTAAATTATATAGTGGCGAAGTTAAAACATTTAAAGAATTATTTAATAGAAATATGATTAATTTCCATTGCACACAAAATGAATTTTTAATCCTTGAGGACAATAATAACCTACAGATTAAAATAACTAGTAGATTAGATAATTTGTGTAAGGAGAGTTAAGTTATGAATATGGTATTGATTAATGGAAGTCCTAAAGGGGAAAAGTCTTGCAGTAACTATTTATTAGAAATATTTAAAAGTGAGTTTGAGAAAGAAAATAATGTTTATGAAGTTGCCATATTAGATAAAAGAATAAAAGATGAAGACAAGTTTCATATTATATCTAATTGCGATAATATAGTTATTGCTTTACCACTTTATGTAGATTGTCTTCCGGCTACGGTGATTAAGTTCTTAGAGGGCTTTGAAAAATATACTAAAGATAATAAGATAAAATGTGATTCAAGGTTATATTGTATAGTTAACTGCGGATTTTATGAAGGTATACAGAATAGGCAAGCACTTAAGGTAGTTAAAAACTTTACGCAGCATATTGATAAGCTAAAGTATTGTGGAGGAATAGGTGTTGGAACTGGCCCTTTTATTTATGGTAGTGCTAATATTCCATGGGAAGCAAAGATTAAAGCATCAGTAAAAGAGAAGGTAGATAATCTTATTCAAGCAATAAGTAATGGAGAGTCAATGAATAAAGATTTATTTGCCGAAGCAAATATGAATAAAACATTATATATCCAAGCTGGAAATTTTGGATGGATAAGTTCGGGCTTTAAAAATAAAGTCTATTTAAAAGGCTTTAATAATAAGCCATATAAGAAATAATTAATTAGTTTATTACATTTTGAAAAATTATTAATTATTATGAAGTTAGTCTTAAAAGATGTATCGATTTGATACATCTTTTATTTTATAAAAAAATTAATGAAAGGTGGTACATATTGAAATAATAAGGTGTACTATGATATAAGAAAGGTATTGACCAAGTGGTCAGTTGGTGATATTATTTAAAATAATAAAGGAAATAATGTTAAAGGAGTTTGGAGATGAGTGATAAAGATATTCAAAATGCAGAAGTAAAAGAAAAAATAATAAAAGCTGCTATAGAAGAATTTGCTGAAAATGGATATAAAGCTGCATCTACAAATAGTATTTGTAAAAAAGCTAAGGTATCAAAAGGCTTAATTTATTATTATTTCAAGTCTAAAGAAGAGATTTATTTAAATGCGCTTAAATTTGCTATAGATGAATTTAAGGAAAATGTAACTATACAAATTAATGATAATAGTAAAAATGGTATTAATTATATAAGTGAATATTTTGATACAAAATTTAAATTTTTTAGAGAAAATCCTCTTTATTCTAAGCTAATTATTAATTCATTATTAAATGATAATACTGAAGAGGCTAAAAAATTAGGGGAAGAATTTCAAAGGTATAACAATAGTCTAATATTTGAAATTATAAAAAGTATAGATATAAATCCAAAGTTTAATAGAGAAAAGGCTTTTGAATTAGTACTTATGATAGGTGAGAAGCTAGAAGAAAAGCATATGAAAGATATTGAAAATAAGCAGAAGGATACCGCTATCGAAGAGTTTAGAAAAGATCATAAACTTATGATAGAAATGGTATTTGAAGGTATAGATAAATAAAAGGAGGAGTATAAAATGATTAAAGGTATTATTTTATTATGTTTATTTGTTGTTATAGCAACAGTCGTTGGAAAATTAGTTTCCAAGATTCATTTACCATCTATCCTTGGGTGGTTATTAACAGGTATGATTATAGGACCTCATGCATTAAATTGGATGACTCAAGGGTTAATGGATTCAACTTGGTTCCATGTATTAAGTAACATTGCAGAGGTAACTGCAGGTATGTTAATAGGTACTGAGTTAATTTTAAGAGAGATTAAAAAGTCTGGTAAGCAAATAGTAACTATTACTATCTTTGAAGGAATAGTTACATTTATAATAGTTGCAATTGCATTCTTCTTTGTTGAAGATATTCCAATGTCAATAGCATTAGTGTTTGGAGCAATCGCATTAGCTACAGCTCCAGCACCATCTTTATCAATAGTTAGAGAATATAAGGCTAATGGGCCAGTTGCAAAGACTTTAATACCGCTTGCAGCATTAGATGACGTATTAGCAGTAGTAGTATTCTTCCTAGTTATTGGTGGAGTTTCAAGTATGTATACTGGAGGAAAAATTCAAATAATTCCTATATTAATGATGGTAATTTTACCAATAGCAGTAGGAGCAATAACTGGATTTGTAAGTGGTAAAGTTTTAAAGAAGAGCTGTGATAAGAAAGAAACAATTATAAAGAATATGTTACTTATAATTGTTACAGCTATGATTGGTAGATATATAAGTCAAAATATATTAGAGATTAACTTATTATTAGTAGGTATAGCATTCTCAGCTGTTATAGCTAATATGGTTTCAGAAGAGAGATTAAAAGAAATAATGGGAGCTATGAATCCTATTATTGGTGTGGCATTAATGCTTATGATAGTAGCGTTAGGAGCACCACTTGATTATCATCTAATATTAGGAGCTGGAGTTCTTACAGCTGTATATATAATAGCTCGTGCTATAGGTAAATTATTAGGAGCATACCTTGGAGGTAAAGTATCAAAGGCTGATAAAAATGTATGTAAGTATTTAGGACTTTCATTACTTCCTCATTCAGGTGTATCACTTCTATTCACAGGAATAGCAGTAACAACTTTAACACCAATTGCACCTGAATATGCAACTATGATACAAGGTACAATTGCAGCAGCTGCCGTAATAAATGAAATTATAGCTGTGTTATTAGCAAAACAAGCATTTAAGATGGCTGGTGAGCTTGAAGTAGATAATAGAAATCAGGGGACTGAAGTAGTAAGTTAATAAATCAGACAAGCTTATATAATAAACTATTTTAAAGTATATATTTTTGAATATATCTTTAAGTTAAAGTGGATTCGATAGAATCCACTTTTTTTTATGAGAAATAACTATTAAATATAAAAAATTAACTTTCAAATGTAAAGGCGATTTCACTAGTTCCTAATATTATTACAGTGTGTTTATTAATTGGATTGTCTAGAAGAATATTAATGCGAATTATATATTATTAGATTATTATCTTATATTAAATCATAAACTTATAATGTAAGTAATGGTTGGGAGAAAATAATGAGAGTTAGCGCATGTAAGTATTATTTAGACGAAAATGCTCCTGGATATGTAGTGGAATATAGGGGAGATTTTAAGTCGCAGATGGAAAAGGTAGATTATGCTTGTGGAGATATCATTACAGATACATTAGCAGTAGTAGCTATAAATGAAGATAATCTAGATAGGTTACGAAAAGATGTACCAGCGATAATATTTATTGAAGCAAGAAGCGTATATACACTACAAGATATATCACCAAGTGATGTAGATAATATATATCAGATAAAAAGTAATCCCTATTTAGGACTAAATGGTAAGGGTGTTTTAGTTGGGCTAATAGATACTGGAGTTAATTATTTAAATAGGGAATTTATAAGAGAGGATGATACATCAAGGATAATAAGTTTATGGGATCAAAGTATTGAAAGAGATGGAGAACCCGGCTTATATATAGGAAGGACTTATTCAAACGAAGAAATAAATACTGCTATTAAAGCTCAAAAAAATGGACAAGATCCATATGCAATTGTGCCGAGCAAAGATGATGTAGGACATGGAACTAAAATGGCTGGTATAATTGGAGCTCGGGGATATAATGGAAAAATGGTTGGAATAGCTAATAATTGTGATTTTTTAGTAGTAAAACTTTTTGAATCACCTAATTATAAAATGATTTTAAGAAAAAATAACCTCCCTATTGTACCAGTATATAATAACTCAGAAGTTTTAGCTGCTATAGCATATTTAGAGAGAAAGGCTCAAGAGTTAGAGCGGCCTATTGTGATATATTTAGGTGTAGGAAGTACACAAGGAAGTCATGATGGATATAATATTACAGCAAGATTTATTACAGCCATAGCAAATAAAAGTGGGGTAATATTTGTTGTAGGAACAGGGAATTTAGGGGATAGTGAAGGCCATGTTACAAAGTATATAAAGAATGTAGGGGATATAGATACTGTAGAACTTAGAATACCTAGAACCATTGAACTCTTTGAGTTTTACATATGGGTTCAAAAGCCTAATAGAATGTCATTAAGTATAGCATCACCATCTGGGGAAGAGGTAGGATTTTTTCCATCTAAAGTAATACTTAATGAGAAAAGAAAGTTTTATTTATCAAATACAGAAATAGAAGTAAAGGGATATGATCCTGAGAATTTTACTGGACATCAAGTATATAACTTGAAGTTTAAAAGTATTAAGGCAGGAATATGGAAACTTAAGCTACAAGGAGATTATATAATAAATGGCCGTTATGATATTTGGCTACAAGACAAAAATTTATTACCGGAAGGAACAAAGTTTTTGGAGCCCAATCCATTAAATACTTTAACTATACCAGCCACGGCAAGAAAGGTAATAACAGTATCATATTTTGGTGAATTAACAAAAACTATTTTAGCAGAATCAGGGAAGGGGTTTAATACAAATTATTTAATTAATCCTGATATATCAACTGTAGGAACTAATGTTTTAACTATATCTCCAGATGGGAATAGTACTGTTACAGATAGTGGTAGTTCAGTAGCGACAGCTATAGTAGCAGGGGTTTGTGCTTTATTATTACAATGGGCAGTGGTAGATGAAAATGATATCACAATTAATTCAACGAAAATGAGGAGTTTGCTTATATATGCGGCTAAAAGAGAAAAAAATGTAAGTTATCCTAATGAAGAAAGTGGATATGGAGAACTTGATTTTGCAGAAGTATTTAATGTCTTATCAGGAAACTATAGAAGCATAAGAGATAAATATGAAGAGTATTATGTAAACAATATGTATATAAGAGTACCTAAAAATACATTAATAAAAGAAAGGAGGAAATGGAATGGAGTTTAGTGATTTTAAATATAAAACAACATATACAAAAAATATTTTTGTGGATATAGATTATATTCATTTTATGGTTCAATATGAAGGTACTTATAAAGAACCAGTAAATATACGTGGAGTATATTTAACTATAATAGATGAAAGTTATGCTATTTTGTCAGTAAATTCTTCTGAATTAGTAAATTATGCCGATGTAAATGAATTAGCAAAATTAATAAATAATAGAGAAAATAAGAGCAATTTCTATGTTGTGTATATACAACCAGCTGAATTATATACTTTACAAGAAATCTCTGCAATTGAAGCATCTGGAGCATATTTATTAGATGAACAGAAGGATTTGGGCTTAACAGGGAAAGGTGTTGTTGTTGGAATAATAGATACTGGGATAGACTACCTAAATGAAGAGTTTATGGATGATGAAGGAAATACAAGAATAAACTTTATATGGGACCAGACAATAGATACAAATGTTACTAAAGGTAGTCGAGTTCCTTTTGGAGAACTATATATATCAGATGATATAAATAAAGCTATAGCTGCTAAGAGAAATGGAGAAAACCCATATGATATTGTTCCTAGCAAAGATGTAGTTGGCCATGGGACAAGTATGGCAGGAATTGTAGGTGCAAGAGGAAAAAATCATGAAATAAAAGGTATAGCACCAGAATGTGAATTTGCAATTATAAAATTGGCACAAGCGATAAGTTTCAAAGCAAGAAATGGATATGGGGATGATAGGATTATTTATGGATCACCAGTTATATTTTCAGCTATTGGTATATTAGAGGAATATTTAAAGGCCCAAAAAAAACCATTAGTAGTTTTATTACCCTTAGGAACTAATTCGGGAAATCATAAAGGTGAGCATATGTTAGATGATTATATACAGAGTATCACTAGTAATATTGGGATAGCACTAGTTAGCGGAACAGGAAATGAAGCTATAGAAAATGGGCATGTTTCTGGAATAATTCAAAATAAAGATGAGGAAGAAGTTATAGATGTTATAATAGCAAAAGAGCAAAAAGATTTTTTTATGGAGGTTTGGGTTGATTTGCCTAATATAGCAGAGGTAAGTTTGATTTCTCCATCAGGTCAATCAACAGACTTTATACAGGTAGCCTTAAATGTTGAGTCTGGTTATGCCTTTACTTTTGAGAAAACTAAAGCAGTTATATATTATTATATTCCGGAAAGATACTCAGGAGATGAATTAATAAGGATTCATTTTGATAGCATAACTCCGGGAATATGGAGAATTGCATTGAAATTAAAATTAGGAGAGTTTGCAACATACAATATGTGGATGATGCAAAAAAATCTCATTTGGCCAGGAACAAGATTTAGCCCGAGTAATCCTTATGGAACGGTAACAATTCCGGGAGATTCGACTTTTGTTATAACTGTAGCTGCGTATAATCAAAATAACAATAATTTGTTAGCTTACTCTGGAACTGCTTTTAAAAATGATATTGAGGATAAGATAGATTTTGCAGCTGGTGGAGTAAATACATTAACTGTTGGATTAAATAATACAGTAACAACAATTAACGGTACAAGTTTATCTGCAGCAATTGGTGCTGGGGCCTGTGTACTTCTATTTCAATGGGGGATAGTAGATGGGAATTATCCGTATATGTATACTGAAAGTATAAAAACTTTTCTGAATAGAGGAACTGTTAGGAGGAAAGGGGATTCATATCCAAATCCACATCTGGGATATGGAATAATAAACTTCTATGAAATATTTGATAATATGACTTGAAAATACCATGAGTTCTTACTTATGGTATTTTATTCGTTCTTTTATGTAATTATAGTACAAGGAAGTGGTAAATTATTATAAAATATAAAAAATATAACATTTTAAACCACTATAAGGAATAAAATGGTATAATATACTACTATAAAAGATAAAATTTTAGTATAAATATAAAAGCTTATTTATATGAGAATATTTGAAGTTTAATTGAAAGTGTTAGGAGAGATCATGAAGAGTGGAAAGAGAACTATTATATTAATAATAGGGTTAGTTTTTATTGGATTAACTTTCCTTGGAATAATTATAAAAAAGAATATAAAAAGTGAAAAATTAATAGATAACAGAGTGAGTGATAAAATAGTAGATTTGATTATTTCTAATAGTTTTGAAGAGCTAGATAAGAAGACTATAGAGGATATTAAAAGATATAGTGAAGAAGTAGCTATCAATTCTAATATTAATGAAGAAATAATAAATACAAATTTTATATTAGGATATTTAAAACTTAAGGATAATGATGTTGATGAGTCTATTAATAGATTTAATGAAGCATTAAATCTTATTGATAATGATTCAAAACCTACTATAAAGGCAGCTATAAGTTTTTATTTATCTACAGCATATCTTTATGATAACTACTACGAAAAGTCAGAAGAGTTGTTTGAAGATGCAATTAATATATGTGAAAGAGAATCTTTAGAAAATATGTTAGTAGATTTTTATAGGGAAAGAGCTATGAAAATAATTGATATGCCAGGAGGATTACAGAGAGCATTAATTTTAATTGATAAATCTTTAGAGTTATCCAAAAAAAACAATTATAATTTGGCTAAAGTATATTCAAGTGCAGGCTGTGCATATGCAATAGCTAATGAGTTAATTCAATCGATACAATATCAACTAGATGCAATAGATATTTGTAAGAAAGATGGATTAACAAATCTTGAGATAAGAAATTATATAGAGGTAGGTGTAAATTATATTGATCTACAATGTTATGAAGAGGCAATAAAGTATTTATCAGCAACTTTGGATTATACTGTAGATGATAAAAATGAGGATGCATTTTTAAAGTCTTATGCACTGGTAAGTTTATGTGGAGCTTATTTAAAAGTAGATAAAGTAAATGAAGCACAAAACTGTATAACTGAACTAAAAAATATATTAGATATATTAGATGAGAATATGAAGGATGACACAGCTACATTTGTATATGCCTTAGAGGCACAGATAGCATTAAAAAATAAATATTTTAAAGAAGCAAGGGAATTAATAGAGTTAGCAAAATATAGGCATAAGGAAAATATAGGCCCATTTTTATATATAGATTTTGATATATTGCTTGAAGAAATATGTGGAGATATATACTATGGTATTGGTCAGTATGACAAAGCATTAGAATGTCATAAAGAAGCTCAAAGAATAGCAAATGAAAAAGGAACTACATATTATGAAGCATCTCACTTAAAATTATTATATTTAGATTACTTGGCACTTGAAGATTATAAAAATGCAATTAAATATATGGACGAGTACATAAAGTTACAAAGTGATCTGAAAGATAAATTTGATGAACAATACCTTAAGTACTTACATAAGCAATTTGAAACAGAAAATAATCATCAGGTAATATCTAACTTAAAGTATTCAAAAAAGATAATGCAAACAATAATTGTAGTTTCTCTAGTTGTTATTATTATAATAACAACTATGGCTGCTTATATTTATAAAAAGAATAGGGAGATAAATAAATTAAATATGTTATTTAAAAATTTAAGTGTTACTGATAGTTTAACAGGAATTGCTAATAGAAGAGCGTTAGATGAATATTTATCAGGTAATTGGTCCTTGTATAGAAAGTCTAAGATGCCAATATCTTTTGTTATGATAGATATAGATTACTTTAAAAATTATAATGATAATTATGGACATCCTAAAGGAGATAAGGTATTAGAAAAGGTATCAAATGAAATAAAGAACTCCTGCCGAAATTCTGATTTTGTAGCAAGATATGGTGGAGAAGAGTTTATCATAATTATGTTAAATACAGATAAGCAGGAAGCTATAAATGTAGTGAGTAGAATAAAGGAGAATGTTTATAATTTAAATATAAAGCATGATTTTTCTGAAGTAGAGGATAGAGTAACAATAAGTGTAGGAATAAGCACTGCATATATTGGAAGTAATAAAGATTACGACGATTATATTAAGAAGGCAGATAAGGCGTTATATGAAGCAAAAAAAGAAGGTAGGAATACTTTTTTACATTTATCCTAACTTAGAAAGACTTTAAAGATAGTATTTGATTGTAACAAAAAGAACAAAATTTCATATTATAAAATTATAGGAAAAAAGAATAGGCTTATTTGGATGGATTTATGTTCATGTTCAGTAAGAGATTTCTCAATAAACATAGAATTAGTTATAGTCAATACAGATGTTATGAGTCTATCATTTAAAGTCTCAAAATCCTTGATATAAAACTTATAACTAAAAGTTATATGAGGGCCGTATTACTAAATTTAGTAATACGGCTTATTTAATTTATATAAGGCTTAAATATTTATTAGAAAATATAGTTATTTGTTTTTGCTTCTTGGGTGCTTTCTTCGGTAGCATTAGTAGTGGTAGAATTAGAAGTTTCTTCAAGGCTATCTTTATATAACTGAATAAATGCATCAAGTCTGTATAAGTTAGCAAATAGACTTATTAGATAAGAATCTTTAAGTTGCTGAAAAGCTGGTAAATCAACAGTTTCTTCTGTATTATTGATTTTAAATATAGCTTCAGAATACCTACTAATTGATACTATCCACAATAATGTATAGCCAATAGAGATTAACTCTTGTCCATTCACAAATGTTTCTTCTGATGTACGACCGGTATTATTTATATCTAATATAGTAAGTGTATCTAAATTTGCAGCAAAGAAAAAGGTTAAGTATCCAACAGAGGCAAATAATGCACCAACTTTTTCTAAATCAGCTAAAGCTAGTTCCCAGCCTTTTAAGTAGGAGTCACGAGCATCAGATGAAGAAGTGCTTGTATTAGAACTTGTATTATTTTTATTTTTTTTCAAAAGATGCCTCCATAAAAGAATTTTATAATAGTATATGCTAAAGTGGACAGATTTGAAAGTAGAAAACTACAATAAAAAATACAATCAAATAACTAAAGAACTTTTAAATCTATAAGATCTACATTAGAAGATATAAACCCTTCTTTAACAGGTTCAACATTCATAAGATCGGTAGATAAATATTTCTTATTATCATCTGCAAATACAGTGACTATATTACCTTTGAAATTATTTAATTCAAGTGATTTTATTGCTCCGATAAAGTTTGCCCCAGAAGATATACCAACACCTAATCCGAACTTTTTACATATCATCTGAGCCATAATTATTGAGTCTCCGTCATCAACTCCAATAACCTCATTTAGCATTGCCAAATCTAAAATAGGAGGAATAAATTCATCTGATATTCCTTGTATACGATGGTTAACAGTAGTATGTTTACCGGTTGATAAAGTAGGAGAATTAGATGGTTCAAGTGGATAGATCTTTAAGTTATGATTTTTTTCTTTTAAGTACTTACCAATACCCATTATAGTTCCACCAGTACCTACTCCAGCAATAAATAAATCAGCTTTTAGATTATGCTTTTTTAAAGTTTTGTATATCTCAGGACCTGTAGAATAATAATGTGCATAAGTGTTATCTATATTAGAGAATTGTCCAGGAAGGAATACATCAGGACAATTTGTAGAGCAATCTTCTGCTAGTGACACACATTTTAAAAATCCACCATCTTCTTTTGATACTAAATGAAGTTTTGCATTATAACTTTCTAATAGTTTAATTCTTTCTGTACTAAGCCAATTTGGCATATAAATATGAACTTCGTGTCCTAGGTAAGTTCCTATAGCTGCAAATGATATGCCGGTATTACCACTAGTAGCTTCTACAATAATATCCTTTTCTTTTAAACGCTTATCTAAATAAGCTTTTTTTATCATATAAATTGCAATTCTATCTTTTATACTTCCTGTTAAGTTATAATGTTCAATTTTAGAACATATCTTAAGTTCTCTTCCTTTATATTTAAATGAAATTTCTACTAGTGGAGTGTTTCCTATTAGCTTTTCTAAATTATTTATTTTATTTAAGATATTCATAATTAAGACTCCTAAAGTAAGATTATTGATAATATTAAATATATGTTTTAGACTTAGAAATATTTATTATAAATTTTATAAGTGTATAAGGAAAAAAATTATGTATATAATTAAGTTATGTATAATTTGGAGAGGAGAAAATTAAATGTCTATTAAATTAGTTAGAGAGTATTTTAAGGATTTAGGTATAGATGATAGAATACAGGAGTTTGATGTATCAAGTGCTACGGTAGAATTAGCTGCAAAAGCTTTAGATGTTGAGGCAGAAAGAATCGCAAAAACATTATCTTTTAAAAAGGATGATAGTTGTATTTTAGTAGTTACAGCTGGTGATGCAAGAATAGATAATTCTAAATTTAAAAAGAAATTTCATATGAAAGCAAAAATGTTAACATTAGAAGAGGTAGATAGAATTGTAGGTCATAGTGTAGGTGGGGTATGCCCTTTTGCTATAAATACTAATATACCAGTATATTTAGATGAATCACTAAAGAGATTTAACACTATTTTCCCTGCATGTGGAAGTAGTAATAGCGCTATTGAACTAACTTGCGATGAGCTTTATAAATATTCAAACTCCTTAGAATGGGTAGATGTTTGCAAAATTAATGAGTAAGAATTATCTTTTAAGGTATATATTACTTAGTATAGAAAGCCTGAGGAATATAAGTTTAGAATATATAAATAAAATACTTATATGGATTAACTTGACATATATAAAATGTAGGTGCTAATATTTGGATGATATAAGTAATGAAGGTTAATAAGAAAATACTTAAATGAGGTGGGGATATGATGAATTCTTTAAAAGAGATAGAGAGACAACATCACATAAATGTAGCAAAAGGGGAAGTTGGTAAATATGTAATTATGCCAGGTGATCCTAAAAGATGCGAAAAGATAGCAAGTTATTTTGATAATGCAGAGCTAGTTGCAGATAGTAGGGAATTTGTTACATATACAGGATACTTAGATGGTGAAAAAGTAAGTGTCACATCTACAGGTATCGGAGGTCCATCAGCATCTATTGCGCTAGAGGAGTTAGTTAAATGCGGTGCAGATACATTTATAAGAGTTGGAACTTGTGGTGGTATGGATTTGAATGTTAAAGGTGGAGATGTGGTAATAGCAACAGGCTCTATTAGAATGGAGGGCACTACTAGGGAATATGCTCCAATTGAGTTTCCAGCTGTAGCAAATTTAGAAGTTACAAATGCTTTAGTGCAGGCTTCTAAAAAATTAAATAGGTCTTATCATGTGGGTGTTGTACAATCTAAGGATTCATTTTATGGACAACACTCTCCAGAAAGTAAACCAGTAAGTTATGACCTAATTAATAAATGGAATGCATGGATTAATTGTGGATGCCTTGCTTCAGAAATGGAATCAGCAGCATTATTTATAGTAGGCAGTTATTTAAGAGTACGTACTGGAGCAATTTTCTTAACAGTTGCTAATCAAGAAAGAGAAAAGGCTGGACTTGAAAATACTAAAGTTTATGATACAGAATTAGCAATAGAAGTAGCTATAGAAGCTATTAGAGATATAATAAAATCTGATAGAGATAATAAATAAATAAATAAAAACTGCTAGCACTTAATTTTAGGTGCTAGCAGTTTTTAGTTAGGCATTAATTGGAGTAGTATTATCTAATGGAGTAGAAATTTCTTTCATAGATTTTTTAAATTGAACGATGAATAATATTGATGTAGTTGTAACAGCCAATATATCAGCAACAGGTTCAGACATAAATACTGCTGTTGTTTTATCAGCCATAAATATTGGTATAATATAAATTAAAGGTATTAGCAAAATTACTTTTCTAAGTAATGCTAAGAATAAAGATGCCTTTGCGTTACCTAAGGCAATAAATGTTTGCTGACATGCTATTTGAATACCAAAAATGCAAGATACAGCCATATATATTCTAAGAGCATGACTTGCAAAATCTACAAGTTCTGGATCGTTATTAAATATTAAAACAAATAATTGAGGAGAAATCATTGCAGCAGCCCAAAGTATAGTTGAATAAGTTAAGCAAGAAATAAGTAAAAGCTTAAATGTTTTCTTTACACGGTCTGCATTTTTGGCACCAAAGTTATAGCTTATAATTGGTTGTCCACCTTGAGTTAATCCAGTTAGTGGAAGCATAGAAAATTGCATAACACTTGTAAGTATTGTCATTGCACCAACAGCTATATCTCCGCCGTATTTTAATAATGATGAATTAAAGCAAACAGCAATTAAACTTTCAGTAGATTGCATAATAAATGGAGAAAGTCCAAGTTCTATTGAAGGAAGAATAATTTCTGTTGATAAACGTAAATGTTTTTTACGTATTTTTAGTGTAGTTTTCTTTCCAGTTAAGAAGAATAAAATCCAAATCATTGATAAAGATTGAGATATTATAGTTGCAAGAGCTGCACCAGCTACTCCCATATTAAGACCAAATATAAGAATAGGATCTAGAATTATATTAGTTATAGCTCCAATTAGAACAGTAAGCATACTAGTTTTTGCAAAGCCTTGTGCACTTATAAAAGCGTTAAGCCCAAGAGTTAATTGAACAAATATAGTACCTAGACTGTAAATTTTCATATAGCTTGTTGCGTATTCTATTGTATTTTCACTTGCACCGAATAATAAAAGTAAATCCTTAGAAAATAATAAAAATATTATAGTAAGAGTAATAGATATCATTACAAGTAAAGTAAAGGAGTTACCAAGAGTTTTTTCAGCATTATCTTTTTCACCTTTTCCAAGAAATATAGAAGCTCTTGGAGCACCACCCATACTAACAAGTGCGGCGAAAGCAGATATAATCATTATTAATGGTAAGCATACACCAACACCAGTTAAAGCAAGCTTACCTACATCAGCAATATGACCAATATACATACGGTCAACTAAGTTATAAAGTAAATTGATAATTTGTGCAGCAATAGCTGGTACTGCTAATTTGAAAAGTAGCTTTCCAACACTACAAATTCCTAGTTCTTCAGTTTGATTGTGTTGCATAATATCAGTCTCCTTTTAAATTTTCATAAAATATGATTGACATTGATTTACATTCAATATAATATAGTTTATACAGAAACAGTTTACAAGTCAACTATTTAGAGGTGAAGAATGGACATAGATTTTAAAATTACTAAGATTTTATATAATATGAAGCATATGGGGGATTTATATCACAAACTTTCTTCTAAGGCAGCAGAGGAATGTAATTTAACTAAACCAGAAGCAGATATTTTAATATTTATTAAAAATAATCCAAAACATAATACTGCAACAGATATGGTTAAACTTAGAGGATTTTCAAAAGCATATGTATCTAAAGCTATTGAGCCTTTATTAGATAAAGAATTAATAAAGATTGAAGTTGATAAGGAAGATAGAAGATGTCAGCATTTAAGTCTTACCGAAAAAGCAGATCCATTACTTGATATATTGTTAAAGATGCAAAGTGATTTTATTGATATTATTACAGAAGGAATTGCTAAGCAAGATATTAAAACTTATATGTATGTTATGGACCAAATTTCATATAACTCCAAGAAAAGGTAAATATTATGTATTAAAACTCCTTTTATAACAAATAATAAGAATAATTATTATAGTTATAAGGAGTTTTTTTATGAAAAAGATAGTTATTAGTACAATTTTCGTAGTAATTTTAACATTTATAATTACTTCATACACAAATGCTGAAAATATTAAGAGTAATGTTGATCTTGAAAAAGCAATAGTTAGTAGTGTAAAGGTAACAAACAACGGAAATAGATATATAGCATTTTATGAAGATATAAATGGTGGAACTAATACTGAAGTGTTAGTTTATTTATGGGGACCAGACTTTAGTAGTACTGGTGGAGATACTTTATTAATTTTTAGTGAAGATAATGAAGAATATAGCTTTATATCTAAAACTACAATTGTTAATATGCCAATAATAATAAGCAATTCAAAAACAAATGGATTTAATGATATAATAGTATATGTTACTGGTGGTGGCGTTAAGAATGGATTCCATACAGTTTTGAAAAATCAAGATGGTAGGTATCCACTAAATCCAAGCGTTCAACCAAAGGTAGATCTAGATAAAATACATGTAAAAAAGATGATTAATGTGAATATTAATCAAACCGTAGGAGAAGAATTAAAACTATGAAAAAATATAATTTTGAGGCAGAGTTAAAGAAGGTAGAAGGGAAAGAAGCTTCATATATTGAGATTCCATTTGATGTTGAAGAGGAATTTGATGTTAAAAGAGTAAAGGTTAAAGCCTTATTTGATGGAGTAGAATATAGGGGATCTATTGTAAAGATGGGATTACCTTGTTACATTATAGGAGTTACTAAAGATATACGTAACAAAATAAGTAAAACTTATGGAGATACTATTAAGGTAGTAATAGAAAAAGATGTTGAAGATAGGAATATAGAAGTTCCAGAGAAGTTAAATGTAATGTTTAATGATAATAAAGATGCTTGTGAATTTTATGAAAGTTTATCGTACTCTCAAAAGAAAAAATATGTTGAATGGATAAATTCCGCGAAGAAAGAAGAGACTTTCGATAAAAGAATTAAAGAAACTATAAAAAAGTTAACAAATAAAGAAAAGATATAATTATGTGATGTTTTAGTAAAAAGGACCTATTTGTAATGCAGATGGGTCCTTTGTTTTATTGACTTGTATATAAATAAAATTTGTAGATTTATAACGAAATTAAAGAAAAATAAAATGTCGAAAAGGTGAAAAAATACTCTAAATATAATATTTGTATAATAATTTTGCTTGTGATAGAATTAATAAGTACTATTTAACTAGTACTATTTATGGGATACGGGGGATGAAAGATGGAATCTATTTTTAATTGTATTGATGAATGCATAATGGTTCTAGATGAATCAAATACAATAGAATTCTGCAATAATAGTCTGTTAAAGCGATTAAATTATAAATCAGATGAATTAGTAAAAAAGAACTTAATTAATTTTGTGAAAGATATTATTAATTTAGATAATGATGGAGAAATAGTTTTTTATGATAATAAAAATAATTCTATTAAGTTTACATATAAAATAAACACTGATACTTGGAAAGGTAATAGTGCAAAGATTTTAGTTTTAAAAGAAGAGGGTTATAGTAAAACAGATTTAGAATTAATATTAGAAAATATACCACTACTAGCATGGATTAAAGATTTACAAGGTAAATATATTTATGTAAATAGAGCTTATTGTAATAAAGTTGGTTTAAGTAAAGAAGAAATAATAGGGAAACATGATAGAGATATTTTCTGTGAAGAAGATGCTATTGTTATAGAAGAGGAAGATAGAAGATTAATAGATCAAAAATGCAATATAATGGAAAAGGAAAATATTAGGTTAAGTAATAAATTGAAATTATTTTTTGTTGTTAAGGATGTTATATTAGACGAAAAAGAAAATGCTAAGCGTTCTTTTGGAATGGCTTATGATATAACAGAAAATAGAAGGTTGGAAGATGACAGAAGAAAACTAGAAAAAGAGATTGAAGAAGAAAGGATAAGAAATGAGTTTTTTAATAACATATCTCATGAATTTAAGACACCTTTAAATGTTATTCTATCTACAACACAGTTAATAGGAAGATATATAAAGGATAAAGATATAATTACTATAAGTAAAGATAAGATTAAAAATTATATAGAGATGATTGAAAATAATTCTTATAGGTTATTAAGGCTAACAGACAATCTTATAGATATTACTAAGATAGATATTGGTGAATGTAAAGTGAGATTAGAAAATAATGATATTGTATCTATAGTAGAAAATGTAGTATTAACAGCCTGCGATTATATAGGTAACATTAATAGTGAAATTATTTTTGATACAGATGTTGAAGAAGAAATAATAGCTTTTGATCAAGAAAAGGTAGAAAAGATTATCCTTAATTTATTATCTAATGCGGTTAAGTATGGAAAGGACAATGGTAAGATATTTGTTAATATAAAATCTTATGAAAATGATATTGAAATCTCTGTTAAAGATAATGGAATAGGTATATCACCAGATAAAATCAATAATATTTTTGATAGATTTGTACAAGAGGATAAAAGTTTATCAAGAAAACAAGAAGGCAGTGGATTAGGCTTGGCATTAGTAAAATCATTGGTGGAAATGCATAATGGAAGTGTTAGAGTAAAAAGTGAATTAGGTAAGGGGTCAGAATTTACTATTACATTGCCAGCAAAAAAAGTCGTAAAAAATGAACAGCTTAAGTTTAATATTTGTAATCAAACAATTTTTGAAAAATGTATGATTGAGTTTTCGGATATATATGCAATTATTTAATTTAGAATAGCAAAGTAAACACCTACTTATATATGAGCGTAGGTGTTTTACTTTTTTAGAATAAAAAGTTATGATAGTTTAAGCAAATATTAAGAAGACTTTAATATATTTTAGATAAATTTGTTGTAAAATATATTTAAATATATAAAGAGGTGTAATAAGAATGACTAAGATTATGATTATAGAAGATGATATAACTATTAGAGAAGAGTTAAAGATATTTTTAAATAGATACGGATATGAAATAAGTGCACCAAATGAATTTCAGAATATTATTGATTTAATAAAAGAAGAAGCACCTAATCTTATATTATTAGATATAAACTTGCCTATATTTGATGGATATTATATATGTAGAGAAATAAGAAAATTTTCAGATGTTCCTATAATTATAGTAACTAGTAGAGATAGTGATGTAGATGAGCTTATGAGCATGAATTTAGGTGCAGACGACTTTGTAACTAAGCCGTATAATACACAAATATTATTAGCAAGAATAGAATCTATTTTAAAAAGAGCTTATAAAAGTTCTGTCGTTCAAGATGTATTGGAGTATAAAGATATGAAATTGAATTTATCTAATGGAACTGTAATATATGATAGTAAGACTATAGAGATAACTAAAAATGAATTAAAAATTCTATCTTATTTAATAAAAAATAAGGGTAGAATAGTTTCAAGAGAAAAATTAATGAATTATCTTTGGGATTGTGAAATGTTTATAGACGATAATACATTATCAGTTAATGTTACAAGAATAAGAAAAAAGCTTGAGGAAATAGGGCTTAAAAATGTAATAGAAACTAGAAGAGGACTTGGGTATATAATATCATGAGTATAATGTTGTATTTAAAAGAGAGAATGGTATTTCTAATAATAAATTTTCTTATGTTTTTATTAGTTACAATATTGATGAGAATAGCATTAGTACCTATAAATATAATAGTATTAGTATTTATAATATGGTTTGGACCATTAGTAATATATATGGTTTTAGAGATTATTAAATTTAAAAGATACTTAGATAATTTAATTAACACACTGGATAATTTAGATAAAAAGTATTTACTTCCAGAAGTTATTGAGGAAGCGAATTTTCAGGAAGCAAAAATAATAAATAGTGCCTTAAAAGAGTGTAATAAGGCAATGCATGAGAAGGTGAAGTATTACAAGGATGAGCAGATAGAGTATAGAGAGTATATAGAAACATGGGTACATGAAATAAAAACTCCAATAGCATCAGCAAAGCTTATTTTAGATAATGACGATAGTAATTCAGGCGAAAAAATTAGTTATGAAATGAAGAGAGTAGAGGGATTTATTGAGCAGGCATTATATTATGCTAGAAGTAATGATGTAAGTAAGGATTACATAATAAAGGAGTTTGACTTAAGAAGTGTAGTTATGAAAGCTGTAAAATCAAATAGTAGAGATTTTATAAATAGAAAAATTAAATTAAATATTAAAGATATTGATGGTACTATATTTAGTGATGCAAAATGGGTAGAGTTTATAGTAAATCAGATTATAATAAATGCAGTTAAGTTTTCAAAATCTGGAAGCGGAGAAGTTTCAATATATTCAAAGGTAAATGAAAATAATATAATTTTAACTATTGAAGATAACGGAGTTGGAATTAATGAGAAAGATATTGATAGAGTTTTTGAAAAAGGGTTCACAGGAGATAACGGGAGAAAGTTTGGAAAATCAACAGGAATTGGTCTTTATTTATGCAAAAAGCTTTGTGAAAAATTAGGAATTGGAATAAGCTTAGATTCTAAAGAAAATGAAGGAACAAAAGTAAATATAATATTTCCGCAAGGAAGATTTACTGATTTTTAGCAACAAAATAAGATTATTATAAAAAAACGTCTTTTAGTAAAAAAGACGTTTTTTAATTTAGAATTTATTAGTTTTATAAAGTTACAATTTTGTAAGAATAGTGAAATGTAATTCAATATGTACTTTGTTCATAACAGGATAAAATAAATAATGATGAAAGCCATAATAAAAAACTTAAGTAAAATTCAAATTAATAATAAGTTGAGTTTAGAATTTTTAATAAATAGAATAGATGGAGGTAAATTTGAATGAAAAATATATTAAAGGTTGAAAAAATAGAAAAATATTATGGAAATAAAGATAATATAACAAAGGCTATAGATAATATTAGTTTCAGAGTTGATAAAGGTGAGTTTGTTGGAATAATGGGACCATCAGGTAGTGGAAAAACTACACTGCTTAATTGTATCTCAACTATAGATACTGTAACAACAGGTAACATAATAATAAATAATAAAGATATTACTAAAATGAAATCAAAGCAACTAGAAGACTTTAGAAAAGATGAGCTTGGATTTATATTTCAAGATTTTAATCTTTTAGATACATTAACTGCTTATGAAAATATAGCATTAGCATTGACTATACAAGGGGTTAAGCCAAGTGAGGTAGATAGCAAAATCAAAAATGTAGCCGAGAATCTTGGGATAATTGAAGTATTAAATAAATATCCATACCAAATGTCAGGAGGTCAAAAGCAAAGAGTAGCATCAGCAAGAGCTATAGTTACTAATCCTTCTCTTATTTTAGCTGATGAACCTACAGGGGCTTTAGATTCCAAGTCATCAAGACTTCTTTTAGATTCCTTTGAAAAATTGAACAGGGAATTAGAAGCTACTATATTAATGGTTACTCATGATGCCTTTACAGCGAGCTATGCTCACAGAATTTTATTTATTAAAGATGGTAAGGTGTTTAATGAATTGGTAAGAGGAAATGATTCAAGAAGAGAATTTTTTAATAGAATAATCGAAGTTGTGACATTGCTTGGAGGGGATGTAGAAAATGTATTCTAAGATAGCTATAAATAACGTAAAAAAGAGCTTTAAAGATTATACTATATACTTTTTGACTATAGCTTTTGCAGTAAGTATATTTTATAGCTTTAATTCAATAGGGGCTCAACAGGCAGTAATAAAAATTAATAATAGTACAGAAGATTATATAGGTTTGATACAGACGTTAATGTCAGTATTATCAGTATTTGTATCATTTATTTTAGGTGGATTAATACTTTATGCTAATAATTTTCTAATAAAGAAGAGAAAAAAAGAACTTGGTATTTACATGACTCTAGGGATGAGCAAAGGTAAAATATCTAAGATATTGTTATTTGAAACTTTAATAGTTGGAATTTTATCTTTAGTTGTTGGTTTATTATTAGGACTTTTAGCGTCTCAAGGCTTATCAGTATTTACAGCTAAGCTATTTGAGGCTGATATGGCAGAGTTTAAGTTTATAGTATCAGGAGCTGCAATTTTAAAAACAATTTTATATTTCACATTAATTTTTGGTATTTTAATGATATTTAATACAAGAATTGTTTCTAAATACAAGCTTATAGATATGCTAAATGCAGGACGTAAAAATGAAGAAATTAAAATTAAGAGCCCGATAGTATCATCAATAATATTTGTTTTTTCAGCATCAATCTTAATAATAGCTTATTATTTAGTAACGAAGAGTGGATTAAATCCAACAGATTTTAAATTTAAAGCATCTATAGTATTGGGGATAATAGGAACAGTAGGAGTTTTCTTTGGAGTATCAGGATTCTTATTAGGTATTATCCAAAAGAGCAAAAGTATATACTTTAAGAAGTTGAATATTTTTGTTACTAGACAGCTAAGTAGCAAAGTAAATACTAACTTTATTTCAATGGCTGTAATTTCACTTATGCTATTTGTTACTATAGTTACATTATCAACAGGACTTGGATTCAAAAATGCAGTGGAAGCCGGTATTGTAGCACCTTTTGATGCATCAACAAAGCTTTTTACTGATGAAAGTAGCAAGTATCAAAGTGTAGAAGATATTATGAAGAAGGTAAATCATAATTTTAACGATGATAAATATATATTTTTTAATGGATATAATTTAAATGGAGTAGAGATTGCAGATATATTAAAACCTTATGCAGTTGGCGAGATGAAAAAAAGAATAGATGCTGGTAAGGAAAGATGGGGTTATGTTGATGCTATTAAAATTTCTGATTATAACAAAATAAGAGATTTATATGGAGAGAGACCGTTAACTATAAATGATGATGAAGTATTAGTTCTTTCTAATTATGAGGGTGCTAAGGAGTCAGTAAAAAACTTAATAAAGGCTCAAGGAATTGTAGATATAAATGGAAAAGAGTATAAAGTAGCAAATACTGAATATTTAAGCGAAGCAATTTATAATTCATCTATTGCAAATAATACATTAACACTTATAGTGCCAGATAATCTAAAAGAAAATATGGAGCTAGCCTGTGCATATATGGATGTAAACTACAGTAATCCAAATGATCCTAAAGAGGAAGCAAATATGATTGCTACATTCGATGCTATAAATGGTAGAGCAAGTCAAATGGGAAACTTTAATTCAGATAGAGATAGTGAAGACCTTAGCATGCTACCTTCGATTAATACTACAAAACAGTCAGTATATGCAGATAATAAAGGAATGACTACAATAATACTTTATGTAGCTTTATATTTAGGAATAGTATTCTTAATTTCAAGTGCAGCTGTACTTGCACTTCAGCAGTTATCAGAAGCAAGTGATAGTTCTGATAGATATAAAGCGTTAAAAAAAATTGGTGCGACAGAAAAGATGATAAATAAAACTATATTTAAGCAGACAGTAATTTATTTTGCTATGCCACTTATATTAGCAATAATAAGTTCTGTAGTTGGAATAAATGTAGTAAATAAATTCTTAAGTATGTATGGTAAGTCTAATATAGTGCCTACATCATTATTGACATTAGGAATTCTTATAGTAGTTTATGGTGGATATTTCTATGTAACATATACAGGATATAAAGGAATAGTTAAAAATTCAAAATAGGTAAAATAAGACCATATTAAAAATAACTCATATAAAAGAATTATTTTAATATGGTCTTTTTTTATTATCTATAAAATTAGGCGCAAATAAAAAATATATTAAATAGTATAGAATATGAGCATAGATTAAGGACTTATATTATGAGGAAAAAACATTCTAAATATAAAAAAAATAATAGAAATAATAAAAAAAAGTCGTCTTATTATAATGATAAAGAAAGTAATAAGTTACAGCTCCTTGCTGCACAACAATTAACAATAATACTTAATATATATGGGCAAGTATTGTTATATAAATCAACGTTATTAGGGGTTGAGTTTGTTAAGACACATTTTACTAATAATGAACTTATAGTACAAGCAGACGGTTTGGTAAAACAAGCAGTTAATATATTTTTCATAGCAGGATTGATATCAGCTCAACTTGCAATAATAAATTATAACATATCATACGAAGATATAAGGAATGGGTCTAATTATTCAATTCAACCTAATATAGACTTACTTACTGCCAATATTTTAAATATAACTGCAGGAATATACTGCATTAAAGCCGCAAATGGGTTATATGATAGAGATAGCTTACAAGCTATTTTAGGATTTAGATAAATTTAGATACTGAAAATTAAAGATATTAGAGAAAAACGAATCAGGAAATATTGAGAAAAATAGTAAAAAATGTTAAAATCGTAGTGTGGAATAATAAGATTATTATAATGGGTGGGGAGAAAAATGACTAAATATATAAGAAAAACTGCGATAATGTTAACAATATTTTTTATGACAATTTGTAATAACCAAATAGCATTTGCTGATGAAATTAATTTTTCAAATAAAGAAAGTTTGGAAAGTGATAAAATTAACTTTCAAAATATAACTATGAAAAATGGTTTGTCTAGTAATGTTATAACTTGTATCTTTCAAGACTCTAAGGGGTATATATGGATAGGAACTGAAGATGGATTAAATCAATATGATGGTAATATGGTAAAAGGGTACAACTATAAAAATAGTACTGAAGATAGCTTAAGTTCTACATATATAACAAGTATTGCAGAGGATGAGGATGGAGATATATGGGTTGGAACTTATGGAGGTTTAAATATCATTGATAGTGAAACAGAAAAGATAATTAAATATAGTGATAAAAATAACTTAAGCAACCCTTATATAACAGATATTTACAAAGATAGTAATAATATTATGTGGGTAGGAACAGCTTCAGGGTTAAATAGATATGATTCGAAAAGTGATAAATTTGTTAAATATTACTGGTATAATGGTGAGAATGAAGTTGCTGATAATTACATCACTGATATAAATGAAGATAAAAGTGGATTTTTATGGATAGGTACTAAGCATGGGATAGGTGGAAAAAATTTAAATGAGTTAGATCACTATAAAAAGAATTTTAATAAGGAAAATTCTAATCAAATATATTCAATTGATAGAGATATAAATGGAGATATGTTGATTGCAACTAAAAGTGGGGTATTTAAGCATAATGTATTTAATAAAGATACGGATGTTTATAAAGTTAACTTTGACAAAAGTATAGAAAATAGTATTGTTACAATATTATGTGATAACGAAGGAAGTGTATGGTTTGGAACATCAGATGGATTGATAAAATATAATGAAAAAAACAATACCGTCAACACTTATAAAAAAGATGTATCATTTAATAATAGCCTAATTAGTAATTCTATCACTTGTTTACTTCAAGATAGAAATGGAGTTTTATGGATAGGAACTGATAATGGGATAAGTATATTAAATACAACTCAACAGTTTAATAATATAATAAATGACGTTTTAAGGAGAATAGACATACCAGATAGTAGTATAACATCTATAGTTGAGGATAGTAATAATGACTTATGGATAGGGACTAAGAGTAACGGAGTAATCAATTTTATTGTAGAGACTGAAGAGAGTGTTAGGTATATATATGATGAGAATGATAGTAACTCATTATCTAGCAATAAGGTAAATAATATCTTCGAGATTAAAAAAAATGAATTTGTAATATCTACAGATAGAGGGGTAGATGTTTTATATAAAGATACAGGAGAAATAGAACGTAACGTAGCTAAGGAACTAAGAGAAAAGTATGCTCATGAAATATTAACTATTTTTAATGATGGAGATTCTTTGTGGATAGGAACTAATGAAGGATTTTATAAAAGTGAAAATGAAACATATGAATTAGTAAATTATAATGAGAATTTCAAAGAGAAAGGAATTGACAATTATAGGATTGTAGATATCTTTCAAGATGAGAGAGATAAAGATATATTATGGTTAGCTGGAGAAAGATATAGTGGACTTATAAAATTTCATAAAACTTATGGCGTTATAAAAAATTATACAACAGCTGAAGAAGCTAATTCCATTAGCTATGATTTTGTAAATTGTATAAAAGGTAATGGTAATGGAGCTTTATGGATAGGAACAAAATCAGGATTAAATAAATTTGATATAGAAACTGAAAGATTTGTAAGGTATTCGGAAAAAGATGGATTGGCTAGTGATTATATAAATTCAATTGAAATAGATGATTATGGTAACTTATGGTTAGGAACAAATAATGGATTAAGTAAATTTAATGTTGAAGACAATAAATTTATGAATTTTTCTGAAATAGATGGAATTCAAGGAAACCATTTTAATAGAAATACAAGTGTAAAGATGGAGTGTGGTCAAATACTATTTGGTACATCTACGGGAGTTGTATCATTTGATCCTAAAGACATTAATGAAGTAGTTTATGAAAGTAAAAATGTTGTGATAGGGAAGGTAAGAGTAAATGGTGAATTAATTGAATTTGGAGATGAAGAAATAGATTTAGATTATAATGAAAACAACATAATGTTCCAATATTTCCTTCCGGAATACGGGGGAGTGAGAGAGGTAACCTACTTATATAAACTTGAGGGAGTGGATGATGAGTGGAAATATGCTAATAGAGGCATAGGAGCAAACTATACATTGTTAGAACCAGGTAGTTATGCTTTTAAAGTAAAAGCAATGAATAATAGTGGTGATATTACTGAAGAGAGTACTTTAAAGTTTACAATTAATAGCCCTTTTTGGAAAACTAAAATGGCATATTGTTTCTATATATTTATTATTTTAGTTATAATCTATTTTATATGGAATAGAGTCAAATTATTAAAGGCTCTAGTTAAAAAACAGACTAAGGAAATAAATCGTCAGATGGAGAAAAATGAAAAATTATATGAGAGAAGTCTAAAAAATGAGAAATTTAAAAATGATTACTTTGTAAATCTTTCTCACGAGTTAAGAACTCCTATAAATATAATATTATCTGTTTTACAGTTATTAAATTCTTTAGAGGATAGTGGGAATGTTACTAAAGAGAAAACAAAACATTATATGGAAGTAATAAAGAAAAGTTCAAATAATTTATTAAAAATTATAAATGATATTATAGATAGTTCAAAGATAGAGTCTGGAGCGTATAAAATAAAGAAACAAGACAATGTAGATATAGTTTATTTAGTAGAAGAAACAGCTCTTAATATGAGCGATTATATAAAAGAAAAAGGGATTGAATTAATAATTGACCCAGAAATAGAAGAAAAAATAATATGCTGCGATCCCAAAGAAATAGAAAGGTGTATTATTAATCTTATTGGAAATGCGGTTAAATTCACTGAAAGTGGTGGAACTATTAAAGTTTTAATTAATGAAGATGATAACCTTGTAAGCATTTCTGTTGAAGATACTGGGCTTGGCATATCAAAAGATGACCAAGAGTTTATATTTAAGAGATTTGAGCAAGGAAAAGGGTCTGATTCAACTAAAGTAAGTAGTAGTGGTATAGGATTAACGTTAGTTAAGTATATAGTAGAACTTCATAATGGTAGGGTTTCATTAGAAAGTGAAGAGAACAAAGGAAGTAAGTTTACAATAACTTTACCGGAAGAATAAAGATTCAAATTTATAGTTAATTTATAATGAAGAAGATGTCAATTTAAAGGCATCTTCTTTTTTATGCAATCTAGAATTAATTATTTAAATAAAGAGAAGATAATATAGAGATAAATATATTATTTAGGAGATTATTAATGGATAAGTTTAAAGAGCTATTAAATAGCTATGGCTATATCATTATTTTTATATCATTATTTTTAGAGTTAATAGCGTTACCATTGCCGGGGGAGATAATGATGGGATATTGTGGATTTCTAATTTATCAAGGAAGGTTAAATTATTTTTTTACTATCCTAGTAGCAACATTAGGAGTTGTTTCTGGAATAACAACATCTTATTTTATTGGGAAATCTTTAGGGATGCCATTTTTTCATAAGTATGGTAAGTATGTTGGACTAACACCAGAAAAGTTAGAAAAAATATCTGGATGGTTTGATAGATTTGGAAATAAGTTATTAACTATAGCTTATTTTATACCAGGGGTAAGACATATAACAGGTTATGTTTCAGGAATAACTAATGTATCATATGTAAAATTTGCAGCTCATGGGTATATAGGTGCACTTATTTGGTCAGCAACATTTATTACTATAGGAAAAGCGTTAGGGTCAAGTTGGGATTCCCTTCATAAATATGCTACTAAATATTTAATTATAGGAGCAATATTATTAGGAATTGTAGCCATATCAATATATATCTATAAAAAATATAAAGAAAGTATAAAGAAACATTTATATTTAGTTATAAATAATGTGGTCCTAATTTATAATTCAATTAGGAGAATTGAAGTTTGTATATTTATTGTAGCTATGACCTATATAGCATTAGTAATATTTACTTTCAAATTAATAGACGAATTTTTATCAAATGAAATGAGTATCTTTGATAATTTTGTATATATAGTGTTAGAGAATACTATGTATAGGACTTTTATAGAGTCTATAAGTGGCTTTAAATATATTTCGTCTGATTATATTGTAATATTGATAAGTGTATTAATAGTCGGATGGATAATATTAAAGAAAAATCATAAAGTTAAAAATGTATTATTTATAATTTTCACAATCCTAGGAGGAGAAATATTTGTTAATATTTCAAATTATATATTAAAGAGGAGTTCGGCTATTGTAGTTATAGGTAATATAAATAATAGTTTTCCCAGTAAAGATGTATTTATAGTTTCTATTTTGTTAGGGATTATTACATATTATATATTAAGGCAAAGTGAGAATAAATTTATTAAGGCTATAACTATTACTATACTTATAACAGTTTGTGCATTCGTAGGGATAAGTGATATATATTTAAAAATTCAAAACGCTAGTGGAGTAATTGCCGCATATTTATTTGCGACTCTATGGGTTGGATTATGTATAGCGGTTTTAGAACTGGCAATTATTGTACCAGAGATTGCAAACGAGTTAGAGTATTAACAATAAATTGGCTTTGACATCTATTTGTAATAATTATATTATAAAATCAATATGAAAGTTTATACTTTAAAAAATCAGAAAAGTAAATATGGAGGAGAACTAATTAGATGCCGATAGAGACTAAGGATAAGGTTGGTAATAGAATTAAAAAAAATAAAATTAGAAAAAGAAATAGAAGTTATATAATAATAGGCACAATTATTATAACAACTTTTGGAATTTATAAAATAGATAATTTATGTAAACAACAGACTGTAGCAGGTGCAATAATTGAGGAGAAAAACGGTTTAAGTAATAGTGAAGATAACACTAGAAGCAATAGTAATACACAAGAAAATAATACTTCAGAAAATACGAAAGTAAAATCTGATAATATTAAAGAAGAATCAAATGATTATTTAATGCTTATTAATAAAAATAGTGGTATAAATGAAAATTATATTCCACCAGATTTAGTAATACCAAATGTGAAATTTAGAGTAGCTGATGATATGTGTAGAGAAATGAGATTAGATGCAGCAAATGCTTTAGAAAATATGTTTAATGATGCTGAGGAAGATGGAATAAACTTAATTGCAATCTCTGGATATAGATCATATGATTATCAAAAGGTTGTATATGATAGAAGTGTAGCAACAGAAGGGCAAGAATATACTAATAATTATGTTGCTATACCAGGAACAAGTGAACATCAGACAGGGTTAGTAATGGACTTGCTATCTGATGAATATTTAAGTCTAGATGAAGGTTTTGAAAATACAATGGCCTTCCAATGGATTATGGATAATATGACTAATTATGGATTTATACTTAGATATCCTAAAGGGAAGGAAGATATAACTGGATATGACTATGAACCATGGCATTTAAGATATGTTGGTGTTGATGTAGCAGAAGAAATAATGAGTAAAGGAATCACTTTAGAGGAATATTTAGAAAGATAAAGTAAATTTAAAGCTAGTTTAAGGTAGGATATAGGTCTATTCCAATTAAACTAGCTTTTTTATGTGACAAAATCACATGAGGGTTCTATAAAGTATAACAATTAATGCTAGCGTGAATATAATTTATTAAGTGATAATCAATTTATCATGTTAATAATTAATAGGAGTGTAAATGATGAAGGTTATAAATGAATCCGAATTTGTAAATGAAGTTAAATATGGTTTAGTTTTAGTAGATTTTTATGCAGAATGGTGTGGTCCATGCAAGATGCTTTCTCCAGTTTTAGAGCAAATAAATAAAGAAAATAAAGATGTTAAGGTTGTTAAAGTAAATATAGATGATTCAAGAAGGATAGCATCATATTATCAAATACAATCAATACCAACTTTAGTTTTATTGAAGGATGGAGAATTCATTCGTAGAATGATAGGCTTTAATCCTAAGAAGAAAATAGAAGAGTTTATAGAAAAGGGAAAATAATAAATAAGTTGTTCACTATGCTCACAAAGTGGTTCATGACTTTCACGAAATGAATCTATTTAATAAGATAATTATTTAATTATTAAATAATATAAGGGTGAGATTAGTTGAATGGTTCTATAAAAATAAAAAACTTTAAATAAAAATTATAAAAAATTGTTCCGTTTTCTATAAAATGGTTATATAATATCAATATATTAAATTAATATTTTGAGTGAACAAAGACGTTCGATAGAGGGATAAGCCCTATTCTATTGGCGTCTTTTTTATTATAAAGGGGGAAGATATTATGGCAAAGTATACAAGGAAAGATATTTTAAGATTAGTAGAGGAGAATGATGTTAAGTTTATAAGACTACAATTCACAGATATATTTGGATTTTTAAAAAATGTAGCTATTACCGATAGACAATTAGAGAAGGCTTTAGATAATAATATAATGTTTGATGGTTCATCTATTTCAGGATTTGTAAGAATTGAAGAATCAGACATGTATTTAAGACCAGACTTAGATACATTTTCTATATTACCATGGAGACCACAACATGGAAGAGTAGCTAGATTAATTTGTGATATTTATACTCCAGAAGGACATGCTTTTGAAGGGGATCCAAGAAATATCTTAAAGAAAGTATTAAAAGAAGCAGCGGATATGGGATATAGCTTTAATGTAGGTCCAGAATGTGAATTCTTCTTATTAGAAACTGATGAAAAGGGAAGACCAAAGTTAGAAACTCAAGATAAAACAGGATATTTTGATTTAAGTCCATTAGAAGGTGCAGAAAATGCAAGAAGAGATATGTGTATGATGTTAGAAGATATGGGCTTTGAAATAGAAGCTTCTCACCATGAAGTAGCTTATGGACAAAATGAAATAGATTTTAAATATGCTGATGCATTAACTACAGCAGATAGTATTATGACATTTAAGTTAGTAGTTAAATCAGTAGCTCAAAGACATGGAGTATATGCAACATTTATGCCTAAGCCTTTCTTTGGAATAAATGGATCAGGAATGCATGTAAATATGTCGCTTATGAAAGGTGGTAAGAATGCATTTTATGATGAAGGTGATAGATTAGCTTTAAGCAAAGATGCATATAGCTTTATAGCTGGACTTATGAAGCATGTAAAAGAATTAGCTGCTATAACCAATCCATTAGTTAATTCTTATAAGAGATTAGTACCTGATTATGAAGCTCCAGTTTATATTGCATGGTCTGCTAAAAATAGAAGTCCACTTATAAGAGTTCCAGCAACTAGGGGAGCAGGTACAAGAATAGAATTAAGATGTCCAGATCCAAGTGCAAACCCGTATTTAGCTTTAGCTTGTCTTTTAGCAGCAGGATTAGATGGTATTAAAAATAATTTAACACCACCAGCATCAATAGAAAAGAATATATTTGGTATGAGTGTTGAAGAAAGACATGAAGATGGTATAGAGAATTTACCAGGAAGCTTAGAAGAATCTGTTAAATATATGGAAGAAAGCGAATTAATAAGAAAAACTTTAGGTGATCATACTTTTTACAACTATATTAAAGCTAAAAAGATAGAATGGGATGAGTATAGAACTAAAGTAACTCCATGGGAAATCGATAATTATTTAGAACAATATTAGAGTTGGAGCTACGCTCTAAAGAGAAATACGTGTTAGCACACAGAGAAATGTTTGACTATGTCAAAGACTTATATTTCTCTGCATAAAGTGCACATTTCTCTTATGAGTGTAGCGAATACTTAACGTCTATCAACTAAAGGTATAACATATATTTAAGCTGAAAGAATTTTTACTTAATATTATTTCTAATATCTGTTTGATTGGAGGGGAAATATGCAAGAAAGAATTGTAATAGCCATTAATAATTTAGAGGTTTCAGAAAAATTGAGAAATATTTTAGCTAACGAAGGATATTATATAGTTGCTACTACAAAATCGGGAAATGAGCTTATAAGAATAGTTAGAATTAATGATATAAGCATTGTTTTAATTGGATATAAGCTAATAGATATGACAATTATGGATGTCTACAATAATATAGGAGAATTAACTAGTTTTTTAGCTATAGTTAATGAGCAACATAAAGCTTATATACAGGAACAAACTGATATTTTTTGCATAACAAGCCCTATAAATAATTTAATACTTCTTAATTCTATAGATATGATTATACAAAGTGAAAGAAGATTTGGGTTATATAAGAAAAAAATTAACACTTTAGAGCAGAAGATTGCAGATAGGAAATTTATAGATAAAGCAAAAGGTAAATTAATGGAAAGAGAATCTTTTAGTGAAGAAGAAGCTTTTAGATATATTCAAAAACAGGCTATGGATAGAAGGAAAACTATAAGAGAAATAGTTGATGAGATATTAGAAAAGATATAATTGGACATCCTTTATTTATTTGTTTAGATTACTTTATATGGTAAAATAAAACCAAATATAAAAATGGTGGAGATTATTATGGAGATAAAATTAGGAAAATTATCAATAGAAGATAAAGAAAAGTATTGGAATAGTGGCTTTAAAAACCCTGATAAAGAGGTTATGTACTATACAGGGACAATAAACAATCCGATAAAAGAACAAGTATATAGCTATATTGAAAGAATAGTAGAAGATGATTCAAGAGAAGATTTTATTATTTGTGATTTAGATAATAATATTTTAGGGGAAGTAGTATTAAATGATATAGATTATGATAATAGGAGTTGTGGTTTTAGAATAGCTATATTCAATAAAGATTTATGTGGTCAAGGAATAGGATATAAGGCAACTTTAGAAGTATTAAGAGTTGCATTTGAAGAGTTGAAGCTACATAGAGTAGAGTTAGAAGTTTTTGATTATAATCCAAGAGCTAAAAGGATGTATGAAAAGGCAGGTTTTAAGGTTGAAGGATTAAAAAGAGACGGCATCTTTATAGAAAATGAGTATAAAGATGTATATATAATGTCCATACTTGAGGATGAATATAAAAAAATATTCATTTAGAATTTAGGTAGACTTTAGAAAAAATTTCTGTACATATTAGTTAAGGTAGTGTACAGAAATGTAAGCTATAATTACTCTTATAAAAAATAATAAGGAAAACTATAGCTTATTATGGAGGAATTAGCGATGATAAAGGTATTATTAGTAGAAGATAATGAAAAGATTAGTGAGAATATATTAGAGTATTTTGAAAATGAGATGGATATTAAAAATGTATATAATGGAAGAGATGCTATAGATTATTTAGAGTTGTATGATTTTGATATTATCATTTTGGATTTAATGCTTCCTGAAATTGATGGAATGGGCGTACTTAATCATATGTCAAAGAAGGGAATAGATACAGCTGTAATAGTTTTAACAGCAAAAGAAGAACTGGGAGATAAGCTTAAGGCTTTTAATTTAGGAGCAAATGATTACCTTACAAAACCTTTTTATATGGAGGAACTAAAAGCTAGAATTATAGCTATTTTAAAAAGTATAGGAAAAATTAAAAGCTCTAACTTACTTCAGTTTAAAGATATGGAAGTTAATATGAAAACTAAAAGAGTATATATTAAAGATGTTGAAATAGAATTAAATGAAAAATTATATAATCTTTTAGAATATCTAATTATGAATAAAGGTGTTCTTCTATTTAAAGAACAAATTTTTGATAATATTTGTGGATATAATAGCGATGCTTCTACCGAGATAATAGAGGTTTATATGAGTAGACTTAGAAAGAATTTAAGCAAGTATGATTATGATAAATATATAGTAACTAAAAGAGGTATGGGGTATTTAATGGACGAAAGTATTGAGGATTAATTATGAGGAAAAAGGATATATTTTTTAAGACTAAAAGAAAAGTAACAGTTTTAAGTACAGTTATAGTTTTTCTATGTCTTTTAATCTTCGCAATAATAACTAAAACTTTATATACTTCTATAGTATTTAGTCATATAGATAAGCAGCTTATGGACGAAAGAAATGTATATACAAATGTGTTAAGTAGGGGTATAGATGGCCGGGATTGGAGAGGAATACCTAAGCTACCACCTAATATTATTATGGTGGTACAAGGTGGAAATGGTGTTGCTTTAGTGAATCAAAATTACTATTTTGATTCGGAAAATTTACCAGATTTTCCGGAAAACACAGAAGATAAGATAGTTACTTTCACATCTGGAGATTATACTTTTAGGGGAATAAAATTTCACTTCAATGACTTGAAAATATCTCTCATAATAAATGTGGACTCAGAGATACAATCAGTAAATCAACTTATGAGCTCTATAGTTTTAAGTTTTATTATTTTAATTATTATAGCTCTTATATTATCTTATTATCTTTCATCAAAAATAATGAAGCCTGTAAAGGAAGCTTATGATAAGCAAGTATTTTTTGTTCAAGATGCATCTCATGAGATGAGGACGCCATTAGCTGTTATAAGAGGAAAGCTTGAACTTTTAGCTAATAAGTGGGGAGATACAATAGATAATAACTTTGATCATATATCTAAGATGATGAGTGAAGTAAGAGGATTAGAGAAGTTAAATAGTGACTTATTATTGTTATCCAAAGAAGATGTAGATGGAAGTGTTAATATTACAGAGTTTTCTTTAGATGAATTTATAACAGATGTAAGTGAGTTTTATGTGGATTTAGCAGAAATACAAGAAAAATCTTTTGATATTATAAGAAAATTAGATGATAATACAAAGGTAAATTGGGATTATAATAAAATTAAGAGAATGATTATAATATTAATCGAAAATGCATTTAAATATACGAAGGAAGATGGAAATATACAGCTTATATTTGAAGATCTAGGTAAAAATATAAAAGTAACAGTGAAAGATAATGGAATTGGAATAAAAGAAGAAGAACAAGAGCGTATTTTTGATAGATTCTTTAGAAGTGCTGACGTAAGAGTTAAGAGTATTAGTGGAAGTGGGATAGGTTTAAGTTTATTAAAATCTATTGCAAAGACTTTAGATATAAAAGTTAAGTTGACTTCAAAAATTGCTGAAGGAACAGAATTTAATTTGTTAATCCCTAGAATTATAAAATAATAAATGAAAAATCTCTACAGTTTTCTATGTAGAGATTTTTTTTTGTTGTTAATTATTGTTAAGTAAATGTTAAGGATTAAGTACTAGAATTAAAAGAGAAAAAGAAGGGGATGTGTATGTTAAAGAGGATGTTACGGCTTTTTATACTTATGATGAGTACGAAAGTGCAGTTTCTGAGTTGAGAGCATTTATGCAAGATAGATCATCAAGTGTGATATCACAACTTAATGGAGAACAATCTTCTACAGAATATGGAACTGTTGAAACAGCTGTAGATTTATCTATATTAGGTGGTCAAGAGCAAATGGGCATGGGTGGAAATAAAGATGGAAAGTTTGATATGAACAATATACCAGGTGAAATGAATGGTGGAAATAATCAAATGTTTCCTCCTAATATGAATAATATGTCTCCAAGTGAAAATATACCAACTAATGATCAGAGTAGTGGCATAGAAAAGGAAGATGCTTAAAATATACTAGCAAAGTATAAAAGAAAATTCGATTAGAATTAATTGGAGTTAGTAAAGGGAAACGTAGGAAAATAGTAGGTCAAATAAAGAGCTAGATACTAAGAAATTAGTATTTAGTTTTTTTTATTTCAAGCATTTTAGCTAATTATATTAACCACTTACAATAGTATATTAACCACTTACAATAATTGGGTTTATAATGAGGGTTAAGTTGATATAATGACAATATAAAGAACAAGAACTTTTAATTATTAAAAGAATGATTATATTTATAAGAAGGAGTAGGAAGTTTATGACGAAGTATATTTTAAGGTATAAAGGGTGGCTTGCAACCACTGTATTATTTAGAGCTTTTGGAGCTATTATGCAAGTTTTAATTGCACTAATAATTCAACAGATAGTAGATACTGCTATGAATAAGGATGTTAATGGATTTATTGATATGATAATATTTTCAATTATTTTCTTTATGATAATGGGTATTAATGATTATTTAAATAAGACAACTCAATTTATTTATATTAAGAAGACTTTAACAGATTTCAAGGAAGATATTTTTAGGGGTATATTAAGAAAAAATTATAAAGATTTTAATAGTGAAAATACAGCAGAGTATATATCACAACTAACTAATGATATTAATATGGTTGAAACTAAATACTTAGTTCCATATCTTGAGATGATTGGCGATGTAGTAATTTTCGTAGGAACTACAGCTCTTCTTTTATGGATCAATCCATGGGTGACTTTAGTTGTATGTGCAACTTCAGCATTATTATTTTTAATACCAGCAATACTTGGAGCACCAACTGCTAAAAGACAAGATGACGTAAGTAAACAAAATAGTATATTCACAACCAGAATTAAAGACATTTTTTCAGGGTATGAAGTAATTAAATCCTATAATATTGTTGATAATATGACAGAAGAATTTCTTGATGAAAATAGTACAGTAGAAAACTTAAAGTTTAAATCTAATCATATTCAAGGTATATCGCAAGCTTTGTCAATGTTCTTAGGTGTAATGTCTCAGATTTCAACTATAGCACTAGGTGGATATTTCTTAATAAAGGGACAACTAACTGTAGGGACATTATTTGCTGTAGTGCAATTAGCTAATGGAATATGTTGGCCAATAACTTGGATAGTAAGTAAGGTTACTTTAGTTAAAGGTATGAAAGAAGTAAATTTTAAACTTTTATCAATAATCAATGAAAGTAAAAAAAAGATAGATACTGTAAAACTTGAAAGTTTTAAAAAAGAAATAGAGCTAAAAGATATTACTTTTGCTTACAATGAAGATAGGAATGCATTAGATGGATTATCAGTAAGCTTTGAAAAAGATAAAAAATATGCAATTGTTGGTCGTAGTGGTAGTGGTAAATCAACCTTATTAAAATTGTTACTAGGTTATTATGATGATTTTGATGGAGAGATAGCTTTAGATGGATATAATTATGATAAGCTAGATAAAAATTCTATAAATAATCATATGTCTATAATTCATCAAAATGTTTATATGTTTGATAAGACCTTAAAGGAAAATATTATTTTAGGTAAAGATTTTAATGATAAAGTATTAGAAAAAGCACTAGAAAATAGTGGAGTTAGCGAGTTTTTAAGGGTTTTACCTAAAGGTGTAGATTCTGAAATTGGTGAAAATGGCAATAATTTATCAGGTGGACAAAAGCAAAGAGTTGCAATAGCTAGATCGCTGATTCAAAATACACCAATACTTTTACTTGATGAAGGTACATCAGCGCTTGATAGTAAAACAGCCTTTGAAATTGAGGATACATTGTTAAATATTGAAGATTTAACTGTAATTACTGTAACACATAAGTTAATTGATAGTATTTTAAAAAGATATGATGAGATTATAGTTATGGATAATGGTAATGTTGTTGAAAAAGGATCATTTGATGAACTTATAAATAATAAAAAGGAATTTTATGATTTATATACTATAGAAGGAGAAAGTGAACTTGTAAGTTAGCTATAGAATTGTAGAAAATTAATCTTATATGTAGAGAAGATAAATAAAAGATTCACTTTTTACTATAAAGAATAATAGGACAAAAGAAAGCTGAAAAAGTCGGGAAGCAAGTTTCCAATGATGATAAAATTAGATTAACGAACTGAAGGGGGTAAAAATTATGGAGTGGATTGAAAGTATTAGAGAAGCTATTTTATATATCGAAGATAATATACTAGAGGATTTATCAATAGAAGAAATTGCATGTAGGGTAAATATTTCTCCTTTTTATTTTCAAAAAGGTTTTGGAATGTTATGTGGATATTCATTAAGCGAGTACATTAAGAGAAGGAGACTTTCATTAGCCGGCAGTGAGGTTTCGTCAACTGATGGAAAGATAATAGATATTGCAATGAAGTATGGATATGATTCTCCAGATAGCTTTACAAAAGCTTTTACAAGATTCCATGGAGTTACACCGTCTGCTGTTCGTAAAGAGGGAGCAATGATAAAGTCATTTGTTGCCCTTAGAATTAAATTTTCATTGGAAGGTGGATATGTTATGGATTATAAAATTGTTGAAAAAGATGAATTTAAGGTTATAGGAGCATCTAAAAAGTTTAAGTATGAGTCTGCGCTTATGGAGGTTCCTTCATTCTGGAATGAGCATATTTCACAAGGAAAATTAAAAGATATTTGTGGAATGTATGGTATAAACATTGATGAAGAAATGGGTGGTAATGAGTTCGAATATCTTATTGCTGAGGATTATTCTAAAGAGAAAGATGGAATGGAAGGATATATAGTTAAGACAATTCCTAAGTATACATGGGCTATTTTTCCTTGTTATGGGCCAAGTCCACAAGCGATTCAAGAAATTAATAAAAAAATATTTTCAGAGTGGTTACCAAATGAAAGGGAATATACTATCTCAGCAGGATATAATATAGAAATGTATAGTGATCCAAGTAACTATGAAAAAGGAATATTGGATAAAAATTATTATAGCGAAATTTGGATTCCAGTAAAGAAAAAATAATGGTGATGAGCGTGGTTTTAAAGATAATTATTTAATAATATAAAAAAGGCAATATACAGTAATGTGTAAATACTGTGTATTGCCTTAAATTTATCGTTTAGCTTTTCTGTATCCTGCAGCTATAGCATCTGATTCGCTATTGAAGTTAACAAGATGTTCAGAGTCTGACATATTTTCATAATCTCTTTGACCAGGGCAATGATAAATTTTTGATTTTGAATTTCCTCTTATTACTGTTTCCTCTTTAGGGGTATTACCTGTATTGGTATTATCATTAGTATTAGTAGAGGTATTATTATTGTTACCATCATTAGAACTATTATTATCACTACTAGTATTATTGTTAGTAGTATTATTTTTAATTTCTTCACCAGAAAGGGCACTATTTCCATTTGAATAATCTATCGTAATACCAGGCTGTACATTATAAACAAATACATTAAATTCAATACCTTCGCCATCATCTTCTACTGATTTTGCTTCCATTTGAACGCCAGTTGCCACAAGATTATCACCTTCATATACTGGAGTTACTCTATATAAAACATGGTTATTTGTTTCTTTTATATAGTCGGCAACCATATTTTCGTATGGAAGCATTAAAGTAGCATTAAAATATCTTGTTCCAGTAATTAAATTTTTCTCATTTGCATTCTCAGCAGTTAATTGATAACCAATTAAGTGTGATCTGTTATATAAGTATTTCCCTTCAACTATATCGTATTTAATTGATTGCCAACCACTTGGTTTAACAGAACTTATAGATTCTCTTTTTTCAGTTGGCATTATATCAGAACCTATATTTGCATATGCAACGCCACATCTGCCTAAGCTATCTAGTGGGCTATATTCTTCAAAAGAATTAGTTGTAAGATCTGATGCAGTAAAGTTTGGAATATTATCATTTAAAATGATGTAGTCTTCACCAGAATATTTTGGAATATCATTAGTTGTAGTAATATTAGTATTATTTGAATCTTTGTTATTATTAGAGTCGGGATTAGTTAAAACTATATTATTAGAGCTAGAATCTTCAACTACTTGTCCGTTATTCTTGCTAGAAGTAGGATCAGTTGTAGAGCAACTGATAAATCCACTTAAACATAGTAAAATTCCTAGCGAAATGATTAGTGAATTTTTAAGTTTAAATAAGGTTTTCATTAGTGTATTCTCCTATAAATTTCTTTTGTTATTTTATCGTGTGAAGATCCTTGAAATTCAGTGCTTTCAATTAGCTTCCAATTTGAATTTTGTAAATCTATATCAAAGTATAAATCAGCTGGATAAACTCTATTCCATTTGTAAACTATTAAAGTATCAATATTATTTGCATAATTAAATAATGATTTATCTTCTATTAAACAAAAATCATTAGACCCGCATTTGTTTAAAAAGTCATCACAAACTTGAACTTTTCCGTTATCAATATCTTTATATAATTTATAAGAATAGTGGTTCATAAAAAGATTTGAATTGCCAATAGAGTCACTTATATCAGCTCTTAAAAGCTTATCTTGACTTTGACGTCGTTTATTAAACATCATTCCATTTTTATCATCTAAACAAACAATTATATTCATAGTTTTCCTCCTTATATATTTCCTTGTAATATTATATCAAAAAAAGATTATTTTAGTCATAGTAACAAGTATAATAATTAAATAGAAATAACTATATAATTAATGTTGGGTTTAAATAGATATTTAAATAAGCCAATGATAACTTAAATATCATTGGCTTAAATTTATTAAAAACAAAATAAACTTTCAATTGGGAACTTTACATTTATAGTATCAGATATTTTAAAGGTAAGCTTCTTTTTATCAAGTGAAAATCTTATTAAGTCTCCATTAGGTAGAATAGGGTTCTTTATGTAAATTGTATAATCGAACGGGTTTTCAATTATATTTTCTACAATGAATGAGTAAGAATTAATTTCGTCATCAGAATTAGCTAATTCAATATGATGAGCTCTTATACCTACGTAATTAATATTATCAGTATGTAAAGCGTTAATAGTATATTCATATCCCCAGCTTTCTGCATAAATCTTATTAGAAGAACTAAGTTTTGCAGGAGATAGATTTTTGCAGCCTGTTAATTTAGCTTCTGCATAAGATTTAGGTGATTTAAATAAATCTATTTTATTTCTATTGTTTAAAGCAGTTCCTTTATCAAAAACTGCTATATTATCACATACCCTAAAGGCCTCTTCTATGTCATGAGTAACAAAGATTACATTTCCACTATAGTCTTTTAATATAGACATAAGTTCTTTTTCCATAGAATGTCTTAGATGATGATCTAAAGCAGAGAAAGGTTCATCTAATAGTAATATTTTTGGTGATATTACTAATGCTCTAGCTAAAGCAACTCGTTGTTGTTGACCACCAGATAATTGCCATGGATAATGCTTTTCTAAACCACCTAAGTCAAGTCGTTCTATATATTCTTTAGATAATTTAATTTTTTCAGATTTATTTAAGCTTCCTAATCCTATTTGAATATTTTCTGACACACTCATGTTAGGGAATAATGCATAGTTTTGAAATAAAAATCCTACTTGTCTTTTTTGAGGAGATAAGTTTATTTTTGAGCCAGAATTATAAAATTCAGTACCATCAACTATGATTTTACCTTTGGTGGGTTTATCTAATCCGGCTATAGTTTTTAAGGTAAGACTCTTTCCTGAACCGGAAGCCCCTAAGAAACCAATAACTCCTTTATCTTGATTTACTTTAACTTTTAAATCAAAGGTAGGAAGGTGTTTTTCAATATCTATTAATAATGACATATTATCTCTTTCTCCTTCCCATAAGCTTTAATTGGATATCAGACCAGTAATTTAATATTACTATCATAAATAGTGAGATTGCAACTATTATAAGAACCCAAAGCATAGCAGTTTTCATATCTCCACCTTCAACGGCAAAGAATATTGCAAGAGGCATAGTTTGCGTCCTACCAGGAATATTTCCTGCTAACATTAATGTAGCTCCAAATTCTCCCATAGCTCTTGCAAAGGAAAGGACTAGTCCCCCTATAATTCCAGGCCAAGCTAATGGAAGAGCAATTTTAAAGAATATCTTCATTTCACTTAAACCTAAGGTTCTAGCGGCAGAAACTACATTTATATCAATTTGCTCAAAAGCAGCCCGACTAGTCCTATACATCATTGGAAATGAAACTACTGTAGCTGCAATAACTGTAGCAGTCCATGAAAATATTAAAGTAACGTCAAAGTTTAATAAAAATTTACCTACAGGACCATTTTTACCGCATAAAAGCAATAAGAAAAATCCTATAACAGTTGGAGGAAGAATTAATGGAAGAGTAAACAAACCATCAATTAGTCCTTTAAGTTTATTCTTGGAGTTAGCGATCCAGTAAGCTGCAGCTACACCAAGTATAAATGTTATTATTGTTGCTAAAAAGGCTGTTTTAATTGATATCCATAAAGGGGAAAGGTTTGTACTCATATTAATTCCTCCAAGGTTGATTTATTGAACTTTATTATATCCGTATTTTTCAAATACTTGTTGAGCTTGATCTGAGAATAAAAAGTCTTCAAAAGTTTTTGCAGCATCAACATTTTTGCTATTCTTTATTACAGCAACTGGATAAGTGATAGGAGAATGAAGATCTTCTCGAATTGTTTCTATTATTTTAGCAGTATCATTGCTTAAAGCATCGCTTAAATATACAAAACCTACATCAGCATTTTCTGAAGTAGACCAAGCTAGAACTTCTTTTACATCCTTAGCAAAAACAAGCTTTGATTCTATTTCAGATTTTATTTTTAAGTTTTCTAAAACTTCATCAGCATATTTACCAGCGGGAACTGAACTAGGTTCACCTACAGCTATTGTTTTAACCTTGTCTGTAGTTAAATCATCTAAAGTAGTAACTTCAGTGTTATCAGTACTGATTAAAACTAATCTATTTTTTACTAAGTCTTTGTTTGTATCAGAAACTAATAAATCTTTATCAGCAAGTGCAGTCATTTGTTTTTTACCTGCAGATATAAATAAATCACATGGAGCTCCTTGCTCTATTTGCTGTTGTAGTGACCCTGATGCTCCAAAGTTGAATGTTAATGAAATATTAGGATTTTTTTCTGTAAATAGGGGTTCAAGTTCGGACATTGCTTCTTTTAAGCTTGCTGCTGCTGAGATAGTAAGCTCAACAGGTGTTTCATTATCATTGTTAGAATCCTTTGATGTAGAACTACATCCTACTGATGATAATACTAAAGATGATGTTAGTAGTAAAGATAAGATTTTGGTGAATTTTTTCATAATAGAATCTCCTTTATATCTATATTTTCTTTATAGTATTTTAATTATTTACATTTATTATAAAGAGTTAGAAAGCTTTACTTATTTATAAAATGTGTACAAGTAGTATTTTATCATTTAATAAAGCTAAATACAATTAATAATGATATGTTTTATAATGTTTTGTATTGTTTTGTTATGTTTGGTTTTTAAATGGATAAATAAGGAGTTAAGTAATTGTATCAGTTGTAGTTTTGATGGTAAAATATTATAGAAGTGAGGAGTGATTGTATGAATTCTAAGGAATCTCTAAATGCTATGGAGGTAGCAGAACTTCTAAATATAACTAAAAACACTGTATATGAGTTAGTTAAAAGAGGAGAATTACCTGGATATAAAGTAGGTAAAAAATTAAGAATAGATAAAGCTGATGTAAATCAATATATAGAAAGTCAAAAGACAGGGTATAACAATAAGGCTGTAAGGAGAGTTAAGGAGATAGTCCAAGTAAAATCAGAAAATGTAATTAGTAGTAGCAAAGATATAATTATAGCAGGGCAAGATCAAATATTAGATATTTTAAGTGAATATATTAAGGCCAATATAAGTGATGTAAGAGTACTAAGAAATAATGTAGGTAGCTATACAAATCTATATGATCTATATAACGATAGAATTTCTTTATGTTCATCACATCTATGGGATGGAGATAGCAATACTTACAATTATGAGTATGTTAGAAGGTTATTACCGGGAATATCTTGTGTACTTATAAACTTAGCTTATAGAATGCAGGGATTTTATGTAGCAAAAGGGAATCCTCATAATATAAAGACTTGGGAAGACTTAATTAATAAGAATGTATCTATTATAAATAGGGAAAAGGGATCAGGCACAAGAATATTACTTGATGAAAAGTTAAGAGCTAATAATATAAGTTCAAGTAATATTAAAGGATATGATATAGAAAGAAATTCTCATCTTTCTGTTGCTAGTAGTATTGCAAGAGGAGAAGGGGATGTAGGAATGGGAATAGAAAAAATAGCTCTTCAAGTTAAAGGGATAGATTTTATTCCTATACAAGAAGAACGTTATGACTTAGTAATAAAAAAAGAAGATTTAAATTTAGATGTTTATAAAACAATTGTTGATATAATTGAGTCTAAAGAATTTAAAGAAGAAATTGACGGGTTAAGTGGATATGACCTAAGAGATATTGGTAAGATTATAGCTTATACATAAAAGTAAGGAGGTGATTAAAGTAGTAAGCACCTCCTTAAAGTTTACTAAAATAAATAATAACACAAAGGGGATTATGGGAGGAAAGATAATGACAGAAAGACAGAGAGAGCTACTAAAGAAAATAATTATTATTGCGATTCCAATAGCAATACAAAATTTAATTAATGTTGGAGTAAGTGTTACAGATACGCTGATGATAGGAAATATTAGTGAAATACAACTAGCAGGTATATCACAAGCGAATCAACCATATTTTATTTTTACAACTTTAATTTTTGGACTAGCATCTGGTTCAATGGTTTTAAATGCTCAGTATTGGGGACAAAGGGATACAGGAGCTATAAAGACTATTATGGGATTGATGATGAGAATAGGAATAATAGGTGGACTGCTAGCTTCGGTAGTTGTTCTCATATTCCCAGAGCAGGCTGTAGCCATATTTACTAACGAGGCTGAAGTAATTAATTATGGAGCCCAATATTTAAGCATAGTAGGACTTTCATATGTATTTTCAGCTTTTACTGGAATTTATTTAATGGGGCTTAGAAGTATACAGAATGTAAAAATATCTATGTACATATATGGATTATCATTTATATTAAATGTACTTCTAAATTATACTTTAATATTTGGTAAGTTTGGTATGCCAAGATTAGAATGTAGAGGTGCAGCAATAGCAACTTTAATAAGTAGAATTTTTGAAAGTATATTAGTTTTAATTTATATGTATAAGATTGAAGATAAGGTTAAGTTTAGAGTTAAAGATATATTCAGAAAAACATCTAAGTATTGGAAGAGTATTGCAACGTATAGTTTACCAGTATTATTAAGTGAAATAAATTGGGGATTAGGTATCTCTATGCAAGCTGCTATTATTGGAAGATTAGGATCTAATGTAATTGCAGCAAATAGTTTTATAAATGTATTTCAACAACTTTCAGGTGTTGCAATGATGGGACTTGGGGGAGCAGCTGGGGTAGTAATAGGAAATCTTATAGGTAGAGGTAAAAAGCATGAAGAGGAGGTAATAAGCTTTTCTAAGTTTTTAGTAAAGATAAGTGTGATTTTAGGAGTAATAGTAGTAATTATGGTTTTAGCTATTAGACCTATAGCACCATCATTTATAAATTCATCAGAACAAACAGCAAAATTAATCAAGAGCATGTTATATGTATCAGCATTTTTATTATTCTTCCAAGCTATAACTATAACTATCTTTGTAGGAATATTAAGAGCAGGAGGAGATACAGCATTCTGTGCTGCAATAGATATAGGAACGTTATGGATATGCAAGATAGGTTTAGGATTATTATGTGCCTTTGTTTTAAAACTACACCCGGTTTTAGTATACTTAATTTTATCTAGCGATGAATGTGTTAAGGCAATTATTACTATACCACGTGTTTGGAAAGGAAAGTGGATTCATTATACAACAGTATAATTTTAAGTAAGATTTAAAATTATAATTTAAAAATATAAATAAAATATGGCTATGGAGGTGGGAGAAATGGAATATGATTGTGGATTTACAAGAGAGAATAAATGGTTCCGATATCGTGCAGCAGCAATCATTATTGAAAATGGACATGTACTTTTTGCAGGGAATGAGAGAGAAAGCTATTATTATTCTATAGGTGGCGGTGTTCATATAGGTGAATCATCAGAAGAGGCTGTAAAACGTGAAGTTTTTGAGGAAACAGGAATAGAATATGAAGTCGATAGACTAGTATTTATACATGAGAATTTTTTTATGGGAGATGGAAGTTTATCTGGGAAAGAGTGTCACGAAATAGCATTTTATTATTTAATGAAGCCAAGAGGAACTTTTGAATTAAATAGTAACAGTTACGTTCAAGGTATTAAGGAAAATATGTACTGGATACCTATTGATAAATTAAATGAGTATAGAGCATATCCCACATTCTTCGAAGATAAATTAAAAAATATAAAAGATGGAATAGAGCATATTGCTACTTACGAATACTAAATAAGTAATATAAAAAAGATTTATAAATAGTGTTGACATTGACGTTGCGTAAAAGTCTATATTGATATTAGGAGGTGATTTTCTTGGAATATTCCATTAAAAGTTTAGCTAAACTTGCCGGTATTAGTACTAGAACTTTAAGATATTATGATGAAATTAATCTTTTAAAGCCTCTTAGAATAAATTCATCAGGTTATAGGATATATGGAGATAAAGAAGTAGATATGCTTCAACAGATATTATTTTATAAAGCATTGGAATTACCTCTAGAAAAGATAAAAGAAATAATAGCTAGTGAAGATTTTGATACTAAAAAGGCTTTATATATGCATAAAGAAAATATCTTAAAAAAACAAGAAGAATTAAGAAAATTATTAATCAATGTAGAAAAGACTATTTGTTCTTTAGAAGGAGGAATTACAATGTCAGCAGAAGAAAAATTTGAAGGATTTAAGAAAAGTGTAATAGAAGAAAATGAAAAGAAGTACGGCAGTGAAATAAGAGAAAAGTATGGAGACTCTAAAGTAGAGGAAAGTTATAAGAAGCTTGGGAACCTTACAAAGGAACAATGGGATGAAGTTCAAGGCTTAGGAGTTCAAATAAATGAAAGTCTAAAGGAAGCTGTTAAAGATGGTAATCCTAAAGGGGAAAAGGCAAAAGAAGTAGTAGAACTGCATAAGAGATGGTTATCTTTCTTTGGTGATTATCAAGTTCAAGCACATTTAGGGCTAGGACAAATGTATGTAGATGATGAAAGATTTACTGCTTACTATGATAATGCAGCAGGAGAAGGTGCGTCAGTATTTCTAAGAGATTCTATAGCGGCTTATTATAATGCAAAATTTAATGAAGAAACATGGCAATGGATAATTGAATAATTAAAGTTAGGAGCTAGGCACTGGCTCCTTTTATTTATTTTTATCCCCAATTAACTTATAATACTAAATATAAAAACTAACATACAGGAGAGGGGGAGTTATATGGAACTAAAAAAATGTGATATAAGAAATTATTTTAAAGATCATATAGATTTAGAGAATAGCATTAAAAAATGTGACAATACAGGAGATGTTGTAAAAGCAATAATTACATCTAATTATTTTAAAAATCTCAATAGAGATATATTAATGCTTAATGAAAATAATTTATCAAATGGAGATAAGTCTTATGAATTAAATGTAAACTTCAAGGTTGATTTATGCTTAAGAGGTGAGCCTGATAAGGAAATTCCATTTAAGCATTCACATAGCCATAATTATGTTGAAATGATTTATGTATATGAAGGCGCTTATTCTCAAAATATCAATGGAGAGAAGGTTAGTTTAAAACAAGGGGAATGCTGTATGTTAAATCAGAATATAAAGCATAGGGACGAACCTATATATAGTGGAGATACAGTTTTATTTCTTAGTTTTTCAAATAAGATCTTTAATAAGTATTTAAAAGAATATATAAATGAAAATAAGATTATATATGAATTTATAAACGAAAAAAATGAAGATGAACGATTAGTAAATCAGTATATCTTATTTAAAGATGGTAATAATGAGGCGTTTAATAAGATATTAAGACATATTGTTTATGAATATTTTAATAAAGATATAGGTACAAATTATATAATTATGGGGTATATTGCAAGATTATTTAATTTATTATCTACTGACTATAATGAACATGTAGTAATTAAAGATAATGCAAAAAAAGAAAATATAATATTTGAGCAGATTGAAAAATATGTTGATGAAAATATAAGCGAGGTTTCTAGAGAAAAAATAGCTGAGAATTTACATTATAACGCAAATTACATAAATACGATTATAAAAATTAATAGAGGAATTACATATAGTGAATATATAGCAAATAAGAGATTAGAAGCTTCAATTGAACTTTTAAAGGATAGTAATATAAGCATAAACAATATAATAAGAGAAGTTGGATATATAAATAAAAGTTATTTTTATAAATTGTTTTTAGCTAAGTTTGGAGTTACACCTAAAGAGTTTAGAATGATGTTAAGGAATAGCTTTTGTGAAGAGAGTTAACTGTTAACAAAAAGTTAACAGGATACTAAAATTAAGTTAGGTTTTGTAATGATTAATAAAAATTAACCTAATATTTATCAATAGGATACTATTTTATAAAAAAACCTCCTGATAGAGTACTGATATAAGAGATAATAGGTGCTAAACTTAAAAATGTAAAGGTTATCTAAGTTTTTGAGAGGATGTAAATGATTACTAGAACTAATATTTAATTTAATTTAATTTAATTAGTATTTCAAATAAGTTTTTAGGGGATAAATTTAAAACTTATAGATAACTTAAAATGGTACAAAGGGGAGATAAATATGGATCAAGTTGTAACTAAAAATGTAAAAACGACTTCTGAAGTTAGTGCTGGAGAGGTAACAGGAAAAGAAATGTTTGGACATGCTATAGCAGGTGTCGGGCAAAACTTTATATTTGCTTTCTGGAGCAGTTATATGATGATGTTCTATACTGATGTTTTTGGATTATCTGCTGCATTTGTTGGTATGTTATTCTTTGGAGCAAGAGCATGGGATGCTATAAATGACCCTATGATGGGAGTAATAGCAGATAAAACTAGAACTAAATGGGGAAGATTTAGACCTTGGTTATTAATTATGCCTATACCAGTAGGAATTTGTTTAGTATTGAACTTTACAGTTCCAAATGTTACAGGAACAGCAGCTATGATATATGCAGCTGTAACTTATATATTAATGAGTATGGCATTTACTGCAATAGATATTCCATATTGGAGTATGCCATCTGCAATGACTACAGATCCAGTTAAAAGAACTAAAATATTCTCATACTCTAATTTAGGAACAAGTATGGCATCAACTGTAGCTGGAATGTTAATAGTGCCATTACTTAATGCATTTGGTGGAGCAAATACAAAATCAGGTTTCTTTGGAACTGCAATAGTTATGGCTGTAATTGGTATAACTTTATACCTTACAGGATTTAAATTAACAAGAGAACATGTAGAGGCAAGTACAGAAAAGTTTAATTATAAAAAAGCTGCCAAAGCTTTAGGAACAAATAAACCATTATTAATAGTACTAATAGCATCTGTTGCTTTAAATTTAGGTATGATTATAAAGATGAGTTTACAATTATTCTATGTTCAATATAACTTAGGTACATTAAATTTAGTTCCTATATTCTCTATGTTAGCTTTACCAGGAACAATATTAGGTTCTTTATTTGCACCAAAGATTGCATCTAAATTTGGTAAGAAGAGAGCACTAATAGGAGCTAGTATAACTCTTTTAGTAGTTGGGGTTATATTTATGATTACTCCATATAGTCAAGTATGGTTAATAATGATATTATCTGCAGCACAAGTTACACTTATAACTTTATCTATGGTTATAGTATCTTCAATGATTGCAGATACAATAGAATATGCTGAATGGAAAACAGGGCAAAGAAATGAAGGAGTAATAAGTTCAACTAGAACTTTCACAACTAAGCTTGCAATGGCATTCTCAGGATTAATAGCTGGTGGAATATTAACTTTTGCAGGATATGTTCCAAATGTAGAACAATCACAAATGACTTTAACAGTATTCCATTTAGTTTCATCAATAGTACCAGGGGTAATAGCATTAGTTGCTTGTATACCAATGAAGTGGTATGACTTAACTGAGGAAAGACATGCACAAATAATGAAAGAAATTGCTGAAAGAAAAGCAAATAAATAATAATTAATAGTATTAATTAAATGGTATAGGGGTAAGAGCCTATACCATTTATTAAAATTAAGTAGAGATATGTAAGAGGTGTAGTAATGAGACAGATTAAATTTATAAATAGCAATTGGTTATATAGAGCTGAATTTAAAGAAGAATATATTAATGGGAATATTAATGAAAATGATTTTACAAAGGTAGATATACCACATACAAATATAGAATTACCATATAACTATTTTGACGAAAGAGAGTATCAATTTATCTCTTGTTATGCAAAGAGGTTAAATTTAGATTCAAATAATAAAGGTAAAAAGATATATGTAGATTTTGAAGGTGTAATGCTAGCTTGTGATGTTTATTTAAACGGAAATCATATAACTAGTCATAAAGGTGGATACACTCCATTTTCAGCGGATATAACTGATTTTATAAAATACGATGAAGAAAATATATTAGTAGTTAAGGTTGACTCTACAGAAAGAAAAGATATACCACCTTATGGAAATGTTGTTGATTATTTAACTTATGGAGGAATTTATAGAGAAGTTTCTTTAAGAATAGTAGACCAAACTCATATAAATAATATATATACGAGAACCTATAATTGCTTAGAAGAATCTAAAAAATTAGAAGTAGATGTAGAAATTAATAATTGTGGTAATGATGATAAATTTAATGTTTCAGTACAGTTGTTAGATAATGAAAATGTATTGTACTCAGTAGAAAAGGAATTAGAAATAAATAAAGATATGAGTATAAATACATTACAAATTGATGATATAAAAGGCTTAGAACTTTGGGATTTAGATAATCCAAAGCTTTATTCAGTAAAAGTTGAATTAAGAAAAGATAATGAAGTTATTGATAGTTACAGTGATAGAATAGGTTTTAGAGATGCTAAGTTTACTACTGAAGGATTCTATCTAAATGGAAAGCTTACAAAGATTGTAGGACTTAATAGACATCAATCTTATCCATATGTAGGATATGCAATGCCTGAAAGAGTTCAAAAGAAAGACGTAGAAATTTTAAAGTATGATTTAGGATTAAATTTAGTAAGAACTTCACACTACCCACAATCAAGACACTTCTTAGATAGATGTGATGAAGTTGGTATTTTAGTATTTGAAGAAATACCAGGATGGCAACATATAGGTGATTTAGATTGGCAAGCGTTAGCTATTAAAGATGTTGAAGATATGATAAAGAGAGATTATAATAGACCATCTGTAATTTTATGGGGAGTTAGAATAAATGAATCTCAAGATAATCATGACTTTTACACAAGAACAAATAAGTTAGCTCGTGAATTAGATCCAGTAAGACAAACAGGCGGAGTTAGATACATTCATAAGAGTGAGTTCTTAGAGGATGTATTTACATTAAATGATTTTGCTCATAATGGAGGAGAAAGAGTATTTATAACTCAAAAGGAAGCTACAGGCTTAGATTATAAAGTACCTTATTTGGTTACAGAAAGTAATGGACATATGTATCCTACTAAGAGCTTTGATCATGAAGCTAAGGCTGTTGAACATGCACATAGACATTTAAGAGTTATAAATGAAGTATTAGGTTCAGAAGAGATAAGTGGAACAATAAGCTGGTGTGCATTTGACTATAACACTCATAGTTGTTTTGGATCAGGAGATAAGATATGTTACCATGGTGTAATGGATATGTTTAGAAATAAGAAGTATGCAGCTTATTCATATGCATCACAAAAAGATTGTAAAGATGGTATTGTTTTAGAAGCTATAACTGAAGCTTGCAGAGGAGAAAGAGATGGAGGGGGAATAATACCATTCTCTATTTTAACTAACTGTGATTATGTAAAGATTTATAAGGATGGAGAATATATTGATGAATATCATCCAGATAGAAATACTTATAAAAATTTAGAGCATCCACCGATAAACGTATATCATATTTTATCATCAGATTTAAACTTACCGGTTTCGGATGAAGATAAAAATGCCATAAGAAACTTTGTAATAAATAAAGTTAAAACAGGAAACTTAGTTGATTTAACTCCAGAAGATTATAATTTCTTTGGACAAATTGCTGCTAGAGCCAATATAACTGTTCCGATGATTTTAGGAGTTGTTTATAAACTTGCAGGTGGTTGGGGAGAAAAAGAAAATATGCTGACTATTGAAGGATATATTAATGGTGAGGCAGTAATTTCTAAAACAATTGGTGAATTAAGATGGAGATCAGGTATAGAAGTTATTCCAGATGATACAGTTCTTTCTATTGACAAGACAAGTTATGACGCTACAAGAGTTGTTGTGAAAATAGTAGACTCTTTAGGAAATCCACTTAAGTTTAACAATGAGTTTGTTGAAGTTGAAATAGATGGACCAGCTAAGGTTATGGGACCTTCAAAATTTGGATTAGTAGCAGGAACTTCTGCATTCTGGATAAGAACAATTGGAGAAGCTGGAGAAGTTAAGATAAAGGTTAAAGGGATGTATTTTGAATCAGAAGCTAAGATTGATATAATTTAATTGTAATTAATATTATTAATTGTAAGTTGTTATAAAAGTCTATGGAGATAAAAATGAGTAACATTAATAAAGGTTTTAATTTAAGAGATTACTTTAAAGAAGCTGTTGAGTTAGAAGAGGTATTGTCTAGATGTAAAGATAAAAAAGAGTTGTTTAAATCATATTATTTATCTGAGTATTATAAAAATATAAAAGGTGAAATGGAAGTTTTTAATAAAGATTCTAACATTCACGAAGAAAATGAAAAGTTATGTATTTATGATTTGAATGTTAATTTTAGAATTAACTTAGGTATAAAAAACTCAAGAATAGAAGATATTCTTATAGGGAATTATCATAAGCATAATTATTATGAATTAATATATGTATATAAAGGGCAGTATTCTCAAGAGATTAATGGAGAAATAATAACTCTACATCAAGGAGAAGCATGTATTTTAAATCCAAATATAAATCATAATGATATTCCAATTGAAAGTGGGAATACAGTATTGTTTTTCTGTTTCTCAAATAAGTTTTTCTATGAGATAGTAAATAGATACACGACAATTCATTATAAGTTAGATGAATTTATAAAAAATGATTTGAAAGATCAAAATGCAATAGAGCAGTATATTATATTTAGGAAGAATAATTATCTGGAATGTAATGAAATTGTTGAAGGGATAGTAAAGGAATACTTTTCTCCTCATATAGGAACAAAGCTAATATTATCAGGAAAGATAATTAGATTTTTAGATATACTATCCAATGAATACGAAAGCTTAGATTTGGTAAGATTCAATTATTCAAGCACTAGGACAGCTTTTATAGATATTGATAGCTTTATTGAGAAAAATATTTCTGACATATCCAGAGAAAAAATAGCAAATGAACTTCATTATAATCCTAATTATATAAATAAGATTATAAGAAAAAACACAGGACTAACATATAGTGAATATATCTTAAATAAGAAACTTAAGCTTGCAATTAATTTATTAAAGAATAGCAATTTAAGTATAAACAATATAATAAAAGAAGTTGGTTATATTAATAAAAGTTATTTCTATAAAGTATTTACTAGTAAATATAGTATGACCCCACAAGAGTTTAGAGTAATGTTTAGAAATAACTTATAATAAATCACATTATTTAAGCTGGCTGATGAGCCAGCTTTTATTATATATAAATTTAAAAGTAAAAAATACTGAGTGTAAGTAGGTAGCATTAAGATACTGATAATAAGATATTAACATCTACAGAGTACTGATACTATTATTTTAGGATGATAAAATGATTATTGTAGAGAATGAAATGGAGGGATATTTATGAAAATAACATTTTTAGGTGCAGGTAGTACAGTCTTTGCAAAAAATGTACTTGGAGATATCATGCTGGCTGATTCATTACATGAGGTAGAAATAGCATTATATGATATTGATGAAGAAAGATTAAAAGAATCTGAAACTATGTTAAGAGCGATAAATAGAAATTGTAATAAAGGTAGAGCAAAGATTGAAAGCTTTCTTGATAGGAAAGAAGCATTAAGGAATGCAAACTTTGTTGTTAATGCAATACAGGTAGGTGGGTATAAACCATGTACAGTAACAGATTTTGATATTCCAAGAAAGTATGGACTTAAACAAACAATAGGAGATACTTTAGGGGTAGCTGGTATATTTAGAGCATTAAGAACTATACCTGTAATGTTAGATTTTGCAAAGGATATGGAAGAGGTTTGTCCTGAGGCATGGTTTTTAAATTATACTAATCCAATGGGAATGTTAACATTGGCAATGGAGCTTGGGACTAAAATAAAAACTATAGGTTTATGTCATAGTGTACAAGTGTGTGCTCCAGAGTTATTAAGAAAACTTGGAATGGATACAGATAATGTTCAATATAAGATAGCTGGAATAAATCATATGGCTTGGTTATTAGAAGTGACAAGAAATGGTGAAGATTTATATCCAGAGATAAAGAGAAGAGCAGTAGCAGGACCAGTATGTAAGAGAGAATATAGTGAAGAAGTTAAAAAAATGTATCCTCAATTAGTAGGAGATTATAAAGAGTTTACAGTTGATGATCATGATGATTTAGTAAGATTTGAAATAATGAAACAATTTGGATACTATGTTACAGAATCAAGTGAACATAATGCTGAATACTTACCATACTTTATAAAGAATTCACATCCAGAACTTATAGAAAAGTTTAATATTCCTTTAGATGAATATTTAAAAAGATGTGAAACTCAAATAAATGCGTGGAAAATGATAGGTAAGAAGTTAGTTGAAAATGATGACTTAACTCATACTAGAACACATGAGTATGCGTCATATATAATAGAGGCAATTGCTACAGGAAAACCATATGTCTTTGGAGGAAATGTACTAAATAGAGGACATATCACAAACTTACCTAATGATTGTTGTGTTGAAGTTCCATGTGTAGCAGATAGATCAGGAATAATTCCTACTTATGTAGGTGAACTACCAATGCAATTAGCAGCATTAAATCAAACAAATATAAATGTTCAAAAACTTACAGTACAAGCAGCGTTAACGAAGAAAAAGGAATATATTTATTATGCTGCATTATTAGATCCACATACATCATCTGAGTTAACTATTGATGAAATTAAAGCCTTAGTCGATGAGATGTTAGAGGCTCACAAAGAATGGTTACCAGAATATAAATAAAACTATAAAAGATTAAGTGATATAAAAATTTATGCTATCGCTTAATCTTTTTTTGGTGGAATAAAATGTAGTTAGCCATAATTAAAAATTTAATTTATAATATGCTAGGATTATAAATTAACGTAAGATAAGAGTTTGGAGGCAAACTATGGATAAAGTAAATACAGTTATATTTGATATGGATGGAGTGATTTTTGATACTGAAAGAATTTACTTAGAAGCTTGGACAGAGGTTTTTGACAAGTATGGATATAAGATGACTAAGGAAGTTTATACTTCAGTTATGGGAGTAGGACGTAAAAATGTTATAAAAACATTTAAACATATTTATGGTAATGATTTACCTATAGATAAAATGTATAAAGAGAAAGATCAAATTCTTTTTAATAGAATAGAAGAGGGAACAGTTCCTACAAAAGAAGGAGTACATGAGATTTTAAGTTTTTTAAGAGAAAATGATTATAAGGTAGCCTTGGCAACATCTGCAAAAAGACAAAGAGTGGACAAACATTTAAAAGATGCAAACCTTGAAGGTGTTTTTGATGTAACAGTATGTGGAGATGAGGTAGAAAAAGCCAAACCTAATCCAGATATATTTTTAAAAGCAGCAAATAAGCTAGAGGTCGATAGAGAAAGGTGTATAGTAGTTGAAGATTCCTTAGCTGGAGTTAAAGCTGGCCATAATGCAGGCATGATAGTGGTAAATATTCCAGATTTAAAAGATTATGATGATGAACTAGAGAGATTTTCGCATAAAGTTTTCAAAAATTTAATAGACTTTAAGGAATACCTAGATTTAGAATTTAACTATTAAATATCTATGAATTATATCTATAAAATAAAAATAGACTTTAATTTATGCTATAATACATTTTAAAAACAAGCAACATTATAGCTTTAATAGGCTTATTTAAATGGATTTATAAAATTATGGGGGAGGGGAATAAATGAATAATAAGACTGAATACAAAAAAATTACTTTTAAAGAAGTATACTCGATACCCAATATATTATGTTACATAAGAATATTATTAATACCAGTTTTTATTTATGTTTATGTTAATGCAAAAGATGCCGTAGATTATTATATGGCAGCTGCTATTATATTTTTATCTGGACTTACTGACTTTTGTGATGGATTTATAGCAAGAAAGTTTAATCAAGTAACTGAATTAGGAAAACTAATAGATCCTGTTGCTGATAAGCTAACGCAAGCAGCAATTATAATTGCATTAATGTTTAAAATTAAATGGATGTTCTTTTTAGTTGTTTTATTTGTTATAAAAGAATTGTCTATGTTAATTAATGGAATTATTTTATTGAGGAAAGGGAAAAAATTAGATGGTGCAATGTGGTTCGGAAAAGTATCCACAGCAGTATTTTATTTTTCAACATTTATAATGATTTTATTTCCGATGTTAAATAGTATGGTAGAAAATATATTGATGATTATTTCTGCATTTTTCATGGCATTATCATTTTTTATGTATAATATAGAGTATTTTAAAATGTATAAGAATTAAGAAAAGTCCTTTGCTATAAAATTAGACTTTGTGAAACTATGACTTTTATGTGTGATTTTAAGAATTAACACATATAAATTGAAGGTTTTGCAAGGTCTTTTATTTATAAGTATATGCTTTATGTCAAATTTTAATATAAGTAGTGTACAATATTTATATTAAAGTTTTTAGTAATTTATTAAAAAACGACATATTAATATTAAGTGAAAGTAAATAGTAAGAGAGGTATAGGTATGAATATTTTAAAAGCTATAGTGAATAAAGTTAATGATGAATATGTATTTAAAATAAGTAATTTTAATGATGAATATGAAATCTATTATAGCATTAATAATAATATGGAAGGAAAGAGTTTACTAGTTAAAGGTTATGATGAAGAAATAAAGGTGAAATCTCCAACGGATAATACAAGAGTGTTTTTTGAAGTAATTAATGCTGGTAGGAGTACAGGAGCTTTTTCAACTAGGCTAGTAGATGTATCTAGCATAGAAAATTTTAGAGATTTAGGTGGATACGTAACAGAAGATGGTAGAAGGGTTAGATGGGGTTGTTTCTATAGGTGTGCTAATATGGGGAAAGTAAACGAGAGGGATAAAAATTATTTGGAGAATATGGGTCTAGCTACGATATTTGACTTAAGATCTGAGATGGAAGTTGCAACAGAGGCAGATGTTAAATTAAAAAATTGCAAGTATATAAATGAATCTGGTATTAAAGATATGGAGAATTCTATTGGTAGTAAAGATAATTTTGATATGCTATCTGTGCTTAAAGAAATGTTAAGAAATACAGAAAAAATGAATGATATAGAATCATTTTTAGTTAGTGGCTATAGAACAATGGTAGAGAAGAATGAAGCTTTTAAAATTTTTTTTGATAATATTAAGCAAGAAGAAAGATTGCCTTTAGTTTTCCATTGCACTGCTGGAAAGGATAGGACTGGAGTTGCAGGGGCATTACTACTGTTAGCGTTAGGAGTAAGTGAAAAAAAAGTTGTAGAGGATTATACATTATCAAATGTTTATAGAAAAGAATCTAATGAACTACAATTTGCGAAAATAAGAAGTTTTATAAAAGATGAAAATGTATTAGAAGCAATAAAGTGGATGTTTGAGGTCAAAGAAGACTACATAATGGTTACTTTAAATGAAATAAAGAAAAAATATAGTTCATATGAAGAGTACATTATTAATGAATTAGGCGTTACAAGAAATGAATTAAATAAATTAAAAGAGAAATATCTATTTTAATAGAGTATTGAAAGTAGTTATTTAACAAAAAAAAGATGGTATTTTTTAATTTAAATGCAAATATATTATTATAAAATGAATGTTTCTCAAATAATCCATAATAATTATTTGAGAAAAACAAATATGTGAGGAAAATATATCTTTATTTACTAGGTTATATATGATAAAATACCAAAGTATTCATTTACTGGAGGGGATTTAGTATGAAACATATTAAGACTATTAACAAAACAAACATCAAGAACAGCTTATGCAAACCAGGATGTAAGGAATGTGCAAACTCTTGCCAATCTGCTTGTAAAACATCTTGTACAGTAGCTAACTTAGAATGTGAAAACTAATGAATGAGAGCTGTTGACAATATTCAACAGCTCTTACTATATCATTGATGAAAGTTATAGCACTTAGGCAATTATTAATATAAGTGTTTTGATATAGATTGGAAATATATATGCGTAGGAGGAGATTGACGTGAGTTTAATTCACAAGTTTAAACAAGGTGAAAATTATTTTGTTTTAGATGTTAACACAGGAGCAGTTCATATAGTAGACGAGCTAGTATATGACTTAGTAGATGATAATAGTTTAAGATCAAAGGAAGAGCTTATTGCCGAATTTGGAGATAAGTACGGTGCTGATGTTGTATCAGAAGCATATGATGAAATAAAGGAGTTAGTAGATGAAGAAATACTATACTCAAAAGATCAATATGAAGAAATAGCTCATTCTTCAATGGATGATAGAGACTATATAAAGGCTGTATGTTTAAATATAATACATGGATGTAATTTAAGATGTAAATATTGTTTTGCTGATGAAGGTGAGTATAATGGACATAAAGGTGTAATGTCTGTTGAAACAGCTAAGAAGGCTATAGATTATGTTGTTAAGAGAAGCGGTCCAAGAAGAAACATTGAAATTGATTTATTTGGTGGAGAGCCAACAATGATCATGGACAAGGTTAAAGAAATAATAGCCTATGCTAGAGAAAATGAAAAGGCTTGGAAAAAGAACATTAGATTTACTATGACTACTAATGCTACTCTTTTAACTGATGAAATGATGGACTTCATGGATAAAGAAATGGGTAATATAATCCTTTCATTAGACGGTAGAAAAGAAGTAAATGATAATGTAAGAATTAAAGTTGACGGTTCAGGTTCTTATGATGATATACTTCCAAACATAAAGAAGATGATAGAAAAAAGAGACAAGTCTAAGCATTATTATGTAAGAGGAACATTTACAGGAGCTAACACAGATTTCTTTGAAGATGTTAAAGCTATGGTAAATGAAGGATTTAGAGAGATATCAATAGAGCCTGTTGTTTTAGAAGCAGGTCATATGTTAGAGCTTAAGGAAGAACACTTACCAGAAATCTTTGAAAACTACGATAAGTTATACGAAGAAATGGCAAGAAGAAAGAAAGAAGGAGATGAGTTCAACTTCTATCATTTCAATATAGATTTAAATGGTGGACCATGTGTTTATAAGAGAATTTCAGGTTGTGGTGCAGGATTTGAATATGTTGCAATAACGCCACAAGGTGAAGTTTACCCATGTCACCAATTCGTTGGAAAAGAAGAATTTAAGTTAGGAAGTATTTATGATGATAGTTATGATGCTGAATTAGGTAAGACGTTTAAAAAGGCTCATATCTATAATAAACCAAAATGTAAGAACTGTTGGGCTAGATTCTACTGTTCAGGTGGATGTCAGTCAAACAACTTTGCATTTAATGGAGATATGAATATTCCTTATGAAATCGGATGTAAGATGCAAAAGAAGAGAATTGAGTGTGCAATAGCACTTAAGGCTGAATAAATTATATTTAAGGACAAGTAGTAATGCTTGTCCTTTTGTGTTTGAATATATATGATAACTTAAGAAGTTGGTAGTAATAAATAATTTCAAAATGGAAATACGTATAGTTATAAGGCTTAAAATTGTTATATGGAGGAATATATGAGTAGAAAAATAGTATTAAATTTAGCAATTAGTTTAGATGGCTATATAGCATCAGAGGATGGTAGCTTTGAGTGGATAGTCGGTGATGGGAGTGATAAATTAGATACAGAAAATAAATATGATTTTAGCAAATTTTTAGAGGGCATAGATATAGTAGTAATGGGAAAGAATTGTTATAATCAAAACTTTCACTTAGATTATAAAGAAAAAACTGTATATGTTGCAACATCAGAATTATTAGATGATTATGACAATGTACGCTTTGTTAATAAGGATATAGTCAAGGTAATATTAAAAGAGAAGAAGAGAGAAGGAAAGGATATATTTCTATTTGGTGGTGGTAAGCTTGTAGATAGCTTCATTAAAGCTGATATTATAGATGAATATATTATTGGTATAATACCAACGATATTAGGGAAAGGAAGACCATTATTTTTAGGAAATAATCCTAAGATTGACTTGAAGTTAGATGAATATGTCGTTGATAATGGGATTGTAATTTGTAGATACTCAAAAAGATAATTAATTTATAATGGAGGGATAAAAATGAATGATTATATTTTAGAGAATGGATTGAAATTAATATATAAAAAAAGTAATAGTGAATTAAGTTCTATTGCTATTTCATTAGATGCAGGGGCAGACCGTGATGGAGAAAACTTAGGTGTTGCGCATGTCACTGAGCATATGGTGTATAAACAGACTGAAACAAGAAGTGAAAAAGAAATTAACAAAGTGTTAAGTGATACTTTTGGATTTCAAAATGCAATGACTAATTATCCCTATGTAGTTTTTTATGGAACTTTGTTAAATGAGGATCTAAGTAAAGGATTGGAGATTTTTTCGGATATTTTATTAAATCCTGTATTTACTGAAGAGGGATTCAAAGAAGAAATGGAAGTAATAAAGCAGGAACTTAAAGAATGGGATGAAGAGTTAGAGCAATATACTGAAGATAAACTTTATTTAAATTGTATGGATGGCAGAAGGATTCAGTATCCAATCATAGGAACAGAAGAATCGTTAGAAAAATTAACTATTGATGATGCAATAGATTTCTTTAATGATTATTATTGTGCTAATAATGCTACTATTACAGTAATATCAAGTCTTGAATTTGATGAAGTAATAGAGAAGGTTGAGGAATACTTTATAGACTGGAGAAGTGAAAACTTACCAGAAGATGAGATAATATATAGTATACCAAATAAAGGGCTCTTTATAGACAAAAAAGCTGATATAAATAGTGCTAGGGTTCAAATTATATTCCCTATTAATGAATTGAATCAATGGGAAATAAAAGCATTAAAAGTATTTAATCAGTATTTTGGAGAAGGAGTAAACTCTGTACTTTTTGATAATTTAAGAACAAATAATGGATTAGTATATGATGTATTAACAAGAGTTGTAAATGAAGAATATATAAAGGTTTATAAAATTACATATGCTACATCAGTGGAAAATGTTGAAAAGTCAATTCAAATAGTTGAAAATTTAATTTCAGATGTGGATAACTTCAAAAAAGAGCTAGATAGTGAAAAAATATCTAAGATGATAAAAGGGTTCAAGCTGAAGAGATTATTTGGTGAGGAGCAGAGTGTACGACTTGCAAAGGAACTAGCTACTTATGATACTATGTTTGGTGATTATAATATATATGTAGATGAAAGTAGGGATTTAGAAGAACTTACACCGGAATATATTATAAATACAGCTGCTAAGGTATTAAAAAATAAGAGTATCCAAGTTGTTAGAAATTAATATGTTAAAAAGTTATACTAATTAGGTTAAATAGTATAAAGATATGTAATATAATAAGATAGTCATAGGAGTTTTATCCTATGACTATAATTTTTTGTTTAATTACAAATTATTAAAAAAAGATGATTTGCGAGGTTGATATGAATAATAGATTACCATTGTTAGAAGAGGTGTTAAAATACCATAAAGAAAAGAATTTGATTTTATCAATGCCAGGGAATAAAAGTGGAATAGGATTTTTAAAAGACGATATAGGAAAAGAGTTTGTAAGTACTATGGGGTACTTAGATATAACAGAAGTAGGGAATTTAGATAATTTTCATCATCCTGAAGGAGTTATTAAAGAATCACAAGAACTTTTAGCTAATTTATATAAAGCTGATAAAGCTTATTTCTTAGTTAACGGAAGTAGTTCGGGAAATATGGCAAGTATATTCTCGGCTTTCAATGAAGGTGATGAGGTTCTTGTAGAGAGGAATTGTCATAAGTCTATATATAATGGTCTTATTTTAAGAAAGTTAAAGACTGTCTATATAGAGGCTAATATTGATTTAGATAACGGGATTCTTTTACCTTGTAGCGAAAAAAATATTGAAGATGCATTAATAAAAGCTAAAGATCCTAGGGGGATTATCTTAACTTCACCTAATTATTACGGTATATCATGTGATTTAGAAAAAATATTAAGAAAGTTAAAAGCTAATGGAGTAAAGATATTAATAGATGCAGCTCATGGAGCTCATTATGGAATAAATAAAAAGTTGCCAGAAAGTATGGTAAGATTAGCTCATTATGTTGTTTTAAGTGCTCATAAAACTCTACCAGCTCTTACACAAGGGGCGTATTTGCTTGTAAATGATATTTATAGTAACGTAGAATTTTTTATAAGTGCATTTAATACCACATCCCCATCATACTTAATTATGTCATCTTTAGATTATGCGCGATATTATTTAGAAAATTACGGTGATTCAGATTATGATTCATTAATAGATTTAGCTGAGGTATATAAAAATCAAATTAACTCTTTAGATAAAGTTATAATTTTAAGCCAAGATGATATTGAAGGAAATTATAAATTAGATAAGAGTAGATACATAATGACATTACCAGTAGGATATAGTGGAAATAAGCTTTTAGAGTATTTATTAGAAAATAAGATTCAGAGTGAAATGAGCTTCTCAAGAGGAGTAGTGTTAATTTTATCGCCATTTAACACGAGAGAAGACTTTGAAAAGATATATCAAGCTATAATGTTTTTAGATATAGAAACACTTAAAGATGAAGAAAAAAATATAGGATATGTTAATTTAGAGAAGATTAAAAGGTTAGAGCCTTTTGAAGTACATAATGCTAGATTTGAAGAAGTTGAAATAAATCATGCTGCTGGAAGGATATCAAAAGATTTTATAGTTCCATATCCGCCAGGAATTCCGTTAGTTTTACCAGGGGAAGAAATAACTGAAGATGTAGTAAAGGCTATAAGATGGTATCAAGGAAAGTGTATTTCTATATTGGGGATTTATTACAATAGAATTAAGGTTATAAAAAATATATAAACAAGTATATTGGTGAAAATTAGTAATTATGGTATAATATTGTGATAAAGTGACGTATATGGGGGTTTTTATGAGAAAAGTACATAAGAAAGTTATTATTTTGATGTTTATAATGGTTGTATCATTATTTGGTTGCTCAAAAACAAATAAGTATTTAGAAGTCTTTGAAGTATATAAGGATAAATGGATACAAGGAAATTTTACAGAGATGTATCAGCTGTTAACTACAGATTCTAAAAGATATATTGATGAAGCTACATTTGTAGATAGATATACTAATATATATTCAGCAATTGAGATGACTAATATACAAATAGAAATTAATGGTAAATTAATAGAAAATGATGAATATACAACTATTCCATTCACTTTAAAAGCAACAACTGTTGCTGGAGATATAGCTTTAGATAATTATAAAGTAGATGTATATAAAGAGGACAAGGAATACAAAATCAAATGGGACGAATCATTAATATTTCCTGAAATGATTTCTGGAGATAAGCTAATGGTAGAAAACTATCCTTCTAAAAGAGGAAGTATACTAGATAGGAATGGCGTTGTATTAGCTGAAAATGGAACTATTAGTGTAGTAGGAATACATCCATCTATATTTGATTTAGAAAATAGAGATGAAAAAATAAAAGAAATTGCAACTGTTTTAGATATAAATTTAGATACTATAATCGAGAAATTAAGTAGAAATACTAATCCAGAGCATTTTGTTCCAATAGTAGATATACTTTCAAATGATGAAAAATTAGCTTCACTTTCTAATAGAGAAAGTGAAGGAATAGTTATTAATACTAAAGAATCAAGAGTATACCATGGTGGAAAGGCTACAGGTAGATTAATCGGATATATTGGAAATATCACATCAGAAGAGTTAACTGCTAATGCTGATAAAGGTTACAACGAATTAAGCTTAATAGGAAAAGCAGGAATAGAACAAGTATATGAAGATAAATTAAGAGGATATGATGGAAGTGAAATTTATATAGATAGAAATGGTGAGTATATAACTATTGCTAAAAAGGAACCTATTAATGGAAGTGATATTAAACTATCTATAGATTTAGGTCTACAAAATAAAGCTTATGATGAGTTAAATGGAGAAAAAGGAGCTGTTACAGCTGTTGATCCGAAGACAGGAGAAGTTCTTGCATTAGTAAGTGCACCTTCTTATGATTCCAATACATTTGTAACATATATAACTAAATCTCAAACTCAAGAGTGGAAAAATACTAATAATGCAGATCAGATAAACAGATTTAGCAATGTGTATTCTCCAGGATCTACTATGAAGCTTATAACAGCAGCAATAGGATTAAATAATGGAGCATTAAATGCTGATGAAGTGTTTAATATAAATGGTGAAGCTTGGCAAAATGATGAAAGCTGGGGAAGTTATAAGGTTACTAGAGTACCACCGTACAATGAAAGCGTAACTCTTAGGGAAGCTGCAAAATTCTCTGATAATATTTATTTTGCACAAGTTGCTTTAAAGTTAGGTAAAGAAAAGTTAATAGAAGGAATAAAAGGTTTTGGTATTGGGGAAGAGATGAAATTTGATTATCCGTTAGCTGAGTCAAGCATAAGCAATAGCGGAGATATCGATAATGATATACTATTAGCTGATACTGGATATGGACAAGGTGAATTAATGGTTACACCTTTGAATATGGCATTAGTATATAGCGCTTTAGCTAATGAAGGTAATATAATGGAGCCTAGATTAGTAATAGATGATGGGACAGAAGCTACTATATGGAAAGAAAATGCTATAAAAAAAGAAAATGTTTCAATTTTAGTAGATGATTTTTCAGCTCTTATAAATGATGAAGATGGAACTGCAATTGGATCTAGAATACCAGGAGTGAATATTGCAGGGAAAACTGGTACTGCAGAAATAAAATCTTCACAAGATGACACTGAAGGTACAGAAAATGGATGGTTTATTGGAGTGGATACTACTACATCAAAAATATCAGTGGCTATGATTATTGAAGATGTTAAAGGGAGAGGTGGCAGTCAGATACCTGTTCCTAAGGTGAAAAATATAATAGAAGAGTATATAAATAGATAAATTAAATAGATGTTGACAAATAAATGCTAAATGCTATAATAAAGATGAAAACAGGATGGTAATTGTTAATTCAAGCTAGACCTATTTGCAAGTATTAAAAGGTATTATTATATCTTTTTATAGTTGCAAATAGGTCTTTTTATTTGGAGAAAGGAGAATAAGAGGGATGGTTATTGATCGTATTTTAAACAATAATGTTGTTATTATTAAGGATAATAATGGTAAAGAGGTTGTTGTTTGTGGAAAAGGAATTGCTTTTAAGAAAAAAAATGGTGATGAAATTGATGAAAATGCGATTAATAAGGTTTTCGTACTTCAAGATCAAGTTCAAAGCAAACGTTTCCAAGAACTGGTATCTAAGATACCTTTAGAACATTTACAGGTGGCTGATGAAATCATTAACATGATTAAAGTTGAGCTAGGTAAAAAACTAAATGATACAATTTATATTTCTTTAAGTGATCATATTTATACTTCTATTCAAAGATTTTTAGATGGGATTATGGTAAAAAGTTCAATGCTTTGGGATATTAAGCGATTCTATGAAGTAGAATATAGCTTAGGTTTTAAAGCTTTAGAAATTATAAATAAACGTTTTAAGGTAGAATTACCAGAAGATGAAGCAGCATTTATTGCTTTACATATAGTAAATGCAGAGATGGATGAAAGTAATATAAAACAGGTTTTGGAGATAACAAAGATTATGCAAGAGATATCTAACATAGTTAAATATTATTTCTCTATAGAGTTTGATACCGATTCTGTATATTATTATCGTTTTATTACACATTTAAAATTCTTTGCACAGAGATTGATTATGCAAAATACTTATCATGATACACCGGATGATGACCTTTTGGATGTAGTAAAATTGAAATATCAAACATCCTATAAATGTGTAGAAAAAATAGCTGAGTTTATATTGCGAAAATATGAATATCAACTTTCTAATGAAGAAAAGTTATATTTAACAATTCATGTTGAACGCATTATATATAAAAATAAAAATAATAATTGAGATGTGCACTAAAATTAATTATTTGAGGGGGGAGTATGCTAAAAAGTATCAATATATTAAATATGAATCAGGATGGTAACATTAAGTTGGCTAAACCTATGGACAAACTTGTTAAAAATGGAGGAAGAAAAAATGGGAAAATATACACAACTATCTTCTGACATTATTAAAAATGTTGGCGGAAAAGAAAATGTAGTTAGCTTAAGACACTGTGTTACGCGTTTAAGATTCAGATTGGTAGATGAGTCAATTGCAAATGATGATGTGTTAAAGAATATGGAAGGTGTTGTTACAGTAGTAAAAAGCCTTGGAGAATATATGGTTGTTATTGGAGAACACGTTGGAGAGGTTTACGATGAAGTTTGTAAACAATTAGGTCTAGAATCTCTAGGAGCTGAAAATAAAAAGCCAGAGAAGAAAAAAAGTCCTATTGATAGAGCATTAGGTGTTATTATGGGGGGAATGGGACCTACACTCCATTTACTGTGTGCTTGTGGGATTATAAAAGGTTTATTAGTGTTATTAACATTTATGGGATTGGATCCAAGCTCAGGTATTTATATGTTGCTTAATGCAGCAGGAGATTGTTTCTTCTATTTTTTACCGTTAATATTAGGATTTAACTTAGCGAAGAAGTTTGGAATTGATCCTTTCTTTGGAACAATTTTAGCAGGAGCTATGTGTTATCCAACAATACAAAACACTGATATTAATATTATGGGATATGTAACTAATACATCATATGTATCAACATTTTTACCAATTTTATTTGGATTGATATTAGCAGCTCCTATATATAAGTGGTTTAATAAAGTGTTACCTAGTGTAGTTAAAGGATTCATGACACCATTATTAACTTTAGTCATTATATTCCCAATTACATTTATACTTATTGGGCCATTAGCAAATTTAATAGGTACCGGATTAAATACTGTACTTACAGCAGTTTGTAGTTTCTCACCATTGCTTGCAGGCATTATTTTAGGTGGTTTATGGCAAGTCTTTGTACTATTTGGAATTCATGGTGTACTAACAGTAATTGCATTTATGGATTTAGTAGCTGGAAATCCTAGCCAGGTTTTAGCGTTCTCATATGGTGCTTCATTTGCAACTTGTGGTGCTGTATTAGCAGTTTTAATAAAAACAAAAGATCAAAAATTAAAATCAATAGCTTTACCAGCGTTTATATCTTCTATATTTGGAGTCACAGAGCCGGCAACATATGGTGTAACTTTACCTCGTAAAAAGATATTTGCTGTTTGTTGTATAGGTGGAGTTACTTCTGGTATTGTAGTTGCTTTAAGTGGGCTATTAATGCATACATATGCAGGTATGGGTGTTATTGGATTATTAGGATTTATAGATCCTGTAAAGCCTAATATAATAGCAATTATTCTAATGGCGATTGTTCCATTTGTTGTTTCTTTATCATTAGGATTAGTAATTTATAAAGATTCAGATTATGAATATCTAAATGAAGATGAGAAAAAAGATGAGAAAAAGGTAGAGAAAAGAGAAGTTACAGGTCAATTAAATCAAGAAACTATTTTAATGCCTGTTGATGGTATAATTCAATCTTTAACATCTTCACGTGATGATGCTTTTGCAAGTGAAGCGTTAGGAAAGGGGTGTTTACTAATTCCTGCTAATGGAAAAGTGTATTCACCTTGTGATGGGGTTGTAAGAACATTATTCCCTACAAAACATGCAATCGGAATTGTTACTGATAATGGATGTGAAATATTAATTCATATTGGTGTTAACACTGTAGCTTTAGAAGGTAAATATTTTGAAACACATATTGCTCAAGGTGACAAAGTAGAAGCAGGACAATTATTAGTAGAGTTTGATAAAGAAAAAATTGAAGCTGAAGGTTATAGCTGTGAAATACCAGTAATTATTACAAATACAACTGATTATTTAGATGTTGTTGAATTAGATCATGGTCAGCACAATCATGGAGATAAGATGCTGAAGGTTGTTAGATAAAAGGAGGTAAAAAAATGAGTTTTCCAAAGAATTTTTATTGGGGTGGAGCAACTGCGGCTAATCAATGTGAAGGTGGATTTGGATTAGATGGGAAAGGAGCTATATCATCTGATTTCACTTTAGCTGGAAGTGCTAAGTCACCTCGTTATATAACATATATTGATAAAGATGGCAATGTAGGAAAGGTTTCAGGATTTGCACCATTTCCTAAAGATGCTAAGCGTACAGTATTAGAAGATCATTATTATCCAAATCAAAAGGCAATTGATTTCTATCATAGATATAAGGAAGATATTGCGTTATTTGCTGAAATGGGATTTAAGATGTATCGTATGTCTATATCTTGGAGTAGAATATTTCCAAAAGGTATAGAAGAAGAACCGAATGAAAAGGGATTACAATTTTATGAAGATGTTTTTAAAGAATGTAGAAAATATAATATTGAACCTTTAGTAACGTTATGTCATTATGATACGCCTCTTTATTTAGAAGAAGAGTGTGGAGGATGGACTAATCATGATTTAATTGATTATTTCCAACGTTATGTAGAAACTGTATTTAAGCGTTATAATGGTTTAGTTAAATACTGGTTAACATTTAATGAGATTAATAGTCTACTTATGCATTTTGATTTCTTTAAAGGAATGACAGAGGAAGATAAGAGAAATATTTACTTAAAATTACATCATCAAATGGTAGCAAGTGCAAGGGCGGTAAAAATAGCTCATAGCATTAATTCAGAGTATGAAGTAGGATGTATGCTAGCATGTCCTTGTAATTATCCATTAACTTGCGATCCAAAAGATATTTTGGCTTGTCAGAAGAAATTACAAGATACTTTCTTCTATAGTGGAGATGTGATGGTACGTGGATCTTATCCATCTTACGCAGTAAGCGCAAGAAAGCGTAGTGGGGTTGAATTAGAATTTAATGAAAAAGATTTAGAAGAATTAAAAGAAGGTATTGTAGACTTTATTAGTTTTTCATATTATTCATCAAGTTGCGTAACTACACATAAGAATGTAGAGATGGATGGCGCTGGTAACTTAGTACTAGGAGCTAAAAATCAATATTTAACATATAGTGACTGGGGTTGGTCTTTAGATCCAGACGGCTTAAGATATATACTAAATGTTTTAAATGATCGTTATCAATTACCATTAATGATTGTAGAAAATGGATTAGGAGCTATCGATCATGTAGAAGAAGACGGTTCAATTCATGACCAATATCGTATTGAATATTTAAGACAACATATTAAAGCTATGGAAGAAGCTATTGATGATGGAGTTGATTTAAGGGCATATACAGCTTGGGGATGCATTGATTTAATTAGTGCATCAACTGGTGAGATGCGTAAGCGTTATGGATTTATATATGTTGATTTAGATGATGAAGGTAATGGAACTTATAATCGTTACAGAAAAGATTCTTTCTATTGGTATAAAAAAGTTATTGCCTCTAATGGTAAAGACTTAGATTAGATTTAAAATAAAGAAGAGTACATATGTAATATGTACTCTTCTTTATTTTAATTTTATAAGTTGAATTTGCTATTTATAATTTTTGCTACTTCTTCAGGTGATAAAGATGTATTATCAATTCTTAAATAATTAGCTTCTTTTATTTCGCCAGGAAGAGAATTAAGTCTATACTTTTTAGCAGAAGATATTAATTCTTTTTCAGACCATTCTAAGTTCCTCTTAGTAGGCTTACATTCTAGACGATGAGGACTTTTGTTACGATCTAATCTTTCAGAAAACTCTGCTTCTAATTCTACAAAGTAAATTTCACTATTATGCTTTTTAAAAATATCGCATACATTAGAAATATAATCCCAATCACTTTGTTCATTAAAGGCCCAGACAAAAGTAAATATTAAACCTGGCAAATCGCTTTTAGCTACTTCCTCAAATATTTCTTTCCTAAAAAGTTTAACTAATCTTTGGCCAGATTCAGAACCATATCCAAAGAAGTTTGAAACTAAATCAATAGTCATATGATTGTGAAAAAGTTTTAATCCAGTCTGTTCTGATAATTCTTCTCCAACAGTCATTTTACCTACTGCTTGAGGACCAAATATTATTACTAATTTCATATTCTCAACACCCCTTTTCACTTGCGTACTTAGTACGCACTTTTATTCAACTTATTACATATATTTCTCTAAAGTTTCAGCTCTTTCATAAGATTTCTTAATTATTTCCTTAGGATATCCTATATGGTCTAATAATTTAATTGCATTACGTGTCTTAGAAACACCTTTCTTTAGTTTATAGTCAAAGCTTAACCCTTCTTTATTAACTCTTTCGCTAAAGTAGAAGAATTCATAATTATCTTTAAGTATATCTGTTAATTCTCTGTCGTGAGTAGCTACTATTGAGATACTCTTCTTTTTATTAATATAAGTTAATATTTCAGCAGAAGAAGATATTCTTTCAATAGGGTTAGTTCCTCTAAATATTTCATCTATAGGACAGAATACAGGTAATTCTTTATGTAATGCTTTTATAATTCTAAGAAGGGCTTCTGCTTCAGCCATATAATAACTTTTACCTAAAGTAACATCATCGCTTGGACTTATAGAAGAAACTATGTTAAAGAAACAAGCTTCATATTTTTTAGTTAACGTAATATTGAATGTTTGAGCTAGTATCATATTAAGACCAATCATCCTTAAGAATGTTGATTTACCAGACATATTAGTACCTGTAAGAACTATACCTTTTTTAGTGAAAGTAATAGAGTTAGGCACTGCATCTTTAATAAGTGGATGTACACCATCTACAATGTTTATGTTTATTTCATCAGTAAATTTAGGTTTTGTATATTTACCATTCATTTCTTCTTTATATGATGCTACTGCAATATAGCTTTCAAGCTCACCTAATAATTCATATAAATCTAAAATGTAATCTTCTTTATCCTTTAGTATAGATGCAATTTTATAGTATGCACTTTCTTCTAATAAGAATGGCATAGCTAAGATTTCGAAAGCACCACCACCAGCATTTGCAAATTGAATAGATTTAGTTGCATTATCTATAGCTTTCATATCTTTAAGAAGTTCACTTATTTTATCAGTATATTCTTTAATTTCAGGGTAATCTATTTTTCTTATTTCTTTGGCTGCAATAATTATGTTTCTTAAGTAAAGTAACCCTTGAGATTTTACATTCTTTCTTTCTTTATCATTTATAAACATATTGATAAATATTGTGAATGCTGTAACTAAAAGCATATATGGGTTTTGGAATATTATAGCTAATAATGCACTAGATATAGTTAAAAATTTACCTAAGAATGTATAGATATAATATTTACTCTTATTTTCTACTAATTCCTCAGTTAACATTTCTAATAAAGCATTTTTTTTATCATACCCAAGGTTGTAATAAACCATTTGCAATTTAGTTCTTAAATCAGTGTTAGTTCTTAAAGTTTCAGTAAATTCATATCTTTTATTAAGCTCATTTTTGTCGTGAAGAGGATTTCTAAGCATTTTATATAATGCAGCTTCCCCAACACTACTATAAGTTCTATCTAGTTTTATGAAAATTTCATCCATGTTGAAATCATCCCAAGTTTGATCGTCTATTGTATAATCATCTTCTTCATATATATCAAATAGAGTTCTAATCTTGTTAATATATCTCTTTTTCTTTCTTTCTTCACCAAAATCTACTTTCATACAATCGTATAAGCCTAATAATTTGTCCATTAATTTCATATTTTGTCCTCCGCAAAAACTATCAATATTTTAGATTATAATTCTTTTTATAAACTGCTATTCCTAATAAAACTAATATTATAATTGGAATAATTATAAGTATAACATCATTTAGATTAATAAAATACATATAAGGATCAATATTAAATACTTTATCTAATATAAGTTGAGATATAAGGGTTACTAAAAATACTCCACATAATAAATTTAAACCAACGCTTTGATTTATATTATATTTAAATTTGCTACTTAATTTACTTTTTCCTGAAATAGGTACAAGAACTGATTCTCTAGTAATTAGTTTAGAAATAAAGGTTAAATTAATAGCGATTATATTACTTAATAGTAATTGGCTTAGAGATATGCTAAGAGTATTATTTATTCCCAATTTGTTATTTAAAAGATGTGCAAATACAGTTAATCCTAGCCAGAAAATATATCTTTGTAAGTAATCTAAAAAGATATATAATTTACTTTTGCTATTTGTATATTCATTTATTATGCTTTTACAAAATTCTTTGTAGTCTTCACCTACTACAAAGCTTTTATCTCTATTTTCATATTGAGCTTGTAGCAGCATATCCATGATTTGATGTAATATCTCTTCCTTTTCATATGAAGTTAGATTAGTTGCTTTTATATAGCTTGTTATATGCTCATATAAACAAAGATTATTTTCGTTGAAATTTTTTTGTTCTTTTAATCTTAAGCTTCTAAGTTTTAAGGCTTCTAACATAATTTCCCCTCCAATACATTTTCAACATTTCTTTTTACAAAATTCCATGTATCAATAAATTCATCTAACTCTTTTACACCATCATCAGTTAAGTAATAATATTTCCTCATAGGGCCTAGTGGAGATTTTTTTAACTTAGAATATAGTAATTTTTTCTTTTCTAATCTAATGAGGATAGGGTAAACACTGCTTTCAGATATATCTTCAAAGCCGTATTGTATTAACTTTTCACAAACTGCATATCCATAGCTTTCGTCATTGGATACTATTTTTAAAATACATCCCTCTAATAAACCTTTTAACATTTGTGTTGAATTTGCCATTTATCCACCTACTTTGTAATACGTAATAGCTATATATAAATTTTATCACGCTACTATGCATTGTCAAGTAGTGCTTTAATATTTTAAAAGTATATGGTAAAATATGTAATTGTATAGTGGGTAGAATGGCTATTTAAATGAAATGATTGAGATTTTCAGTATTAAAAAGCTAAGTATAAAAGGGGGAGAAAAATGAAAGGTAAGTTTAATTTAACTAAAAAGCTTAAATTTATAATAGGTATAGTAGTTATTTTTATAATAGCTATTATATTAACACCTAAAATATATTTTAATTATGTTGGGTTTAAATTAGAAAAAGAGCTTTTTAAAAGTTCATCAATTATTGATATAAATGATTTAGAGTTTAGGGGATTATCATTGATGGATAGTGACTTATATGAAAATGAAATATTCTTTGCAGGAGAAAATCATGGTTCTGTTAAATCAAGGGAGATGAATATGTACTTGTTAAAATACTTCGTAGAGAAGGGGAATATAAAATATATTTTATATGAAGGTGGTTATTGTACAGGAGAACTTCTAAATAATTATTTAGAAACTGGGGATGAAAATATATTAAGTTTTATTCAGGATGCGTTTTCGGGAACATCAGTATATACGATGGAACATTATAATTTATTAAAACATATATATAATTACAATTTAACTCTATCAGAGGATAAAAAGCTTAAGTTTGTAGGTGTTGACATAGAACATCAGCCTAATGTAGCTATAAGGTATATTAGGTCATTAATTCCAGATAAAGAAATTAACGATGAAGAGGTTAGGGAGTTTATAGATATATTAAAAAGTATTCCAAAGCAGAATTATAATAACATTCTAGTTGATGCAATAGAAATTATGAATAAAAATCAAGAAGCTATAAGGGTGTATTTTGGAGAAAAGTTTTTTAATATATCCTTAGCTATTAGAAATTTATCTATTAGTAATAGCCAGCAAGTAAGAGAAAAATATATAATATCTAATTTTATTGAACAATATGAGTATTTGCCTAAAGGGAAGTGGTTTGGACAGTTTGGTGGATTTCATACTCAGCAGGAGGGAGCATATGATGTGGATGGATATAAACCATTTGCATCATACTTAGATAATGAATATGAAAATACTAAAGGGAAAGTAATTAGTATACAATATGATTATCTTAATGGAAAAGTATATAATCCAGGAGGGGGAGATCCGTATCCAGCTTCTAATATAATATCACCAAACTTTTATCAAGATGATGAGAAAACTAGATTAGTTAAGTTAAATTATGAAGGGAGCATGTTTAATAAAAAGGATATGTGGCTAAATGATGTACCACAAACAGATTATTTTCAATATATAATTATGTTTAATAATTCTGAAGCAGCGAATAAATACTATAGATAAATTTAATAATAGAAAGTTAGAAATCTCTGACTTTCTATTTATATTTCCATCCGAAATCATCATGATATATCATTTGTTTTGTCATGCCACCGTCTATAGTTATATTTTCTCCAGTAATAAATCCAGCTTGATCACTACATAAAAACAAAACCATACTAGCAATATCAAGAGGATTACCAATACGTCCTGCAGGATGTTGCGAAGTATCACCAAGAGAGTATTGAGGTTCGTAGTTTTCAGAGTGTTGGTATGCGCCTGTATCAATCCAACCAGGACTTATAGAATTTACTCTAACTTTTCCAGCTAAACTTATACTAAGCCCATGAGTTAATGCACTTATACCACCTTTTGCAGCAGTATAGCTTTCAGTATCGGCTTGAGACATATAAGCTCTTGTAGAAGAAATATTAATTATAGAAGCTTTAGGATTAAAGTAATTTAAAAATAATTTACTTAGCATGTAAGGTGCAGTTACTCCTAATTTTAAAACATAGTTAAAATCATCAAAGGAACAATCGGATAAAATACCTTTTCTACTTATACAAGCATTATTTATTAAGCAATCTATATTGTTAAATTTTTCTATAGTTTTCTTAGCAAAATCATTAAGAATAGCTTCTTCTGTTATATCTCCATAATAGAAGAAGAGATTTTCGTCACCAAATTTTTTTATAAGCTTATCTCCAGAATTTTTATCGGTATCAATAACAGCAACTTTTGCTCCAACCTTTATGAATTCTTCAACGATACATCTACCTATTCCATTAGCGCCGCCAGTTATTACACATACTTTATTTTTAAAGTTCATAGTTATACCTCCCAATTAATTATATAAATTATTATATATCAAAGACAAAGAAGGGAACAGTAGAGTTATGGACAAACGTAACATTGTGTAATAATATGGTAATGGATAGAGGGTGCGGATGGATAATTATGAAGATAATAAGGAATCATCATTAGATAATATTGAGGATTGTAATTTAGCTCAAACTTATGTAGATAGATTTGAAAGAATAATTAATAATAAATAGTTTTCTGGAGGAATAGATGAATAAAGTTTTTATAGTAGAGGACGAAGATAAAATAAGAGAAGAATTGATTACTCTGTTAAATAGATATGGATATGAAACGGAGTTTTCTAAGGATTTTAAAAATATTGTTGAAGATATTTTAAAAGCTGATCCTAGTTTAGTGCTTTTAGACATAAATCTTCCTTATTATGATGGATATTATATTTGTAGAGAAATAAGAAAACAATCTAATATTCCTATTATGGTTGTGACAAGTAGGGATAGTGAGATAGATGAGCTTATGAGTATGAACTTAGGGGCAGATGATTTTGTCACAAAACCTTATAATACTCAAATACTTTTAGCAAGGATATCATCACTTTTAAGACGTAGTTATAGTAAAAGCGAAAGTGAAGTTTATCAGTTTAAAAGTTTAAAATATAACTTATCCACAAGTGAAGCTGAATATGAAGGAAGTACAATTGAGTTAACTAAAAACGAAAGTAAGATATTGTATACTCTTATTAAAAATAAAGAAAAAATAGTTTCAAGAGATGATATAATGAAAAGCCTTTGGCAGTCGAATGAGTTTGTAGATGATAATACTCTTACTGTAAATATAAATAGATTAAGAAAGAAGTTAGAAGAAATAGGAGCTGAAGGATATTTACAAACTAAGAGAGGTCAAGGATATATATTGCTATGAATATAATAGATTTTTTTAAAGAGAGAATTGCCTTTATAGTCATAAATATAGTAATACTTATTTTTACATCAGTACTTTTAGTAGCTTTAAAAGTAGACAGTTATGCTATAGTATTTATTTTTATAATTAACTTAGTTGGTATATTAATCTTTCACTTTTATGAATTTTTTAAGAAAAAGAAATACTATGGTGAGATAGAAAAAGATTTATACTCATTAGATAAGAAGTATTTAGTTTCTGAAATAGTGGCTGAAAGTGATTTTATTGAGGGTAAGATTATTCATAATATTATAAGTGAAGCTAATAAATCAATGAATGATGAAATAGCTAAATATAAGCTTAATATTGATGAGTATAGAGAGTACATAGAAATGTGGGTTCATGAGATAAAAACACCAATAGCAACTTGTAAGTTGCTTATTGAAAATAATAATTCAGAGGTTACTAGAAGTATTGGGGAAGAGTTAGAAAGAGTTCAGGATTATATAGAACAGTCGCTTTATTATACAAGGAGCAATACTTTAGAAAAAGATTATATTATTAAAGAGATTAATTTAAGTGATTCTATAAATAATATTATAAGAAAAAATGCTAATACTTTGATTGCTAAACAAATAAAAATAAATATTTATGATGTAGATAAAAAAGTTTATTGTGATAGTAAATGGATGGAGTTTATATTAAATCAGATAATTAGTAATTCTATTAAATACATGAATAAAAAAAATAGTGAGCTTAAGATTTATTGCGATAAAGTTAATGAAGATGTAATTTTAAATATATGTGATAATGGGATTGGCATGGATGAAAAGGATATAGTTAAGGCTTTTGATAAAGGATATACAGGACAAAATGGAAGAATATTTGGAAAGTCTACAGGAATAGGATTATATTTATGTAAAAAGCTTTGTGGCAAGCTTGGATTAGGAATTAAATTAGGATCTAAAGAAGGTATTGGAACCAAGGTTTCAATTATTTTCCCTATAAATAATTTAATGAAATTTTAAAAAAGGAGAATTAGTATGATTAATTTTGCTCATAGAGGTGCAAGTAAGTATTATCCGGAAAATACTATATTATCAATAAAAGAAGGAATTAAGGCAGGGGCATCAGGTGTAGAATTAGATGTTCATAAGACTAAAGATAATAAACTAGTTGTTATTCATGATGAAGATATTGAGCGTACATTTAAAGGGAAAGGTTTAGTGAAAGATTATACCTTAAGGCAATTAAAAGAATTTAAACCAAGAAACACAGTTTTTCATGATAATTTAGAGTGTAAAATTCCTACTTTAGAAGAGATTTTAGATATTATAAAAGATCCAAATGTAAAGTTAAATATAGAGCTAAAAACAGATATAATTCAATATGATAACATAGAAAAAGATGTTATAGATTTAGTAAATAAATATGGATTAAAGGAGCAGGTAATATTATCTAGCTTTAATCATGAATCAATAAGAAAAGTTATAGAAATTGATAATACTTTTGAAACAGGGTTACTATATGAAAAAGAAATAGAAGATGTAGTTAATTATGCTAAAGCTTTTGGAGCAACAGCTATTCATCCAGATATTAGATTAGTATCAGAAGAATTGATTAAAGAAGCTAAAGAAAAGGATATAAAAGTAAACATTTATACTGTTAATAGTCCTATTCATATGAGAATTATTATAAATGCAGGTGTAGATGGCTTATTTACAGATTATCCAGATTTGTTAAATGAAATTATGACAGAAGTTAATGAGTAGATTGGCTTGTACAAAATAGAAATAATATACTACAATAAAAAAATGAAAAGCCGTACATAAGTAATTATGGATGGCTTTTTATTTTTAAAATTTTATAAATTACAGATAAAAATATAAAGTTAGTTTAACTTTATTTATGGAAAGTATTGACTCTGAATGTGAAGCTAACTATACTTTTAGATGTAAAGTGTATTTTACATTAGTAAAGTAATAAAAGAGAGATGGAAATTCTATAATTTAAAATGTAAAGTAAACTATACTTTGGAGGAACGAGTATGAATAACATTATTAAAGATTTACGAAAGCAAAATAATATGACACAAGAAGAACTTGCTACTTCTTGTGGAGTTAGTAGACAGACAATTATTTCATTAGAGAATGGTAAATATAATCCATCGATATATTTAGCACATAAAATAGCAGTTATATTTGATAGCACAATTGAAAAAGTATTTATATTTGAGGAGGAGTAATTATGAATTATATTAAGAAAAATTTAGTGTTTAGTGTGATTATGTTAGTAATAGGTGTTGCTTTACTTATAACTGGATTTGTTATTGAGGGAAGAGGGCAAAGTGCTAATCCAATATTCTTTGGCCTTGGATGTGGAGCAGGAGCAGCGGGCTTAATTAATACAATTCAATGTATATCATTAATGAAAAAACCTGAAAAGTGTAAAGAAATTGAAATTATAAAGAATGAAGAAAGAACGGTATTTCTTAGAGAGAAAAATAATAGTATGGTATATTCAATTTTTATTTGGATTGAATGTGCATTAGTTATAATTACAAGTTTTTTAGGATATAGAGCAATTACCTTAGTTTTATCATTTTTATTACTTGCAAAAATGGTTACATGGATGATAGTTGGAACAATTAACGGAAAGAAGTATTAAATGAAAGGTTGAATTATTATGAAAAATGTCAAAGGTGATAGTTTATTATCTAAATCATTAAAAGAACAAAAGATCTTTATGCAAGATGAAAGATTTATACAAATTAATGAAAAAGTTGCTTGCTCTGTTTCGAAGATTATGAATTGGATATTTGTGATTTTATTATTTGTTACTGGATTAGCCATGAAGAATATGACAGCGCTATTTCTTATATCAATTATAATTATTATTAAATTTATACTAACAATAATATACTCATATTATTATAACAAAATATCATGATTAGTTGTTTAGAGAATAGAAATGAAAAATGAATTACTTTTGTAAAAGGAATGGTGAAATTATGTTAGAGGTAAGTAATGTAAGTAAAAAATATGGTAAAGTTGTGGCTAATAGTGATATAAACTTTCAGGTTAATGATGGAGAAATAACAGTGCTTTTAGGGCCAAATGGAGCCGGTAAATCTACTATAATAAAGTGCATTTGTGGGCTTTTGAGATTTGAAGGTAAAATATCTATAGATGGAATTCAAAATAGAGAATTGAAGGCTAAGGCAAAGATTGGATACGTTCCAGAAATGCCAGTGCTTTATGATATGCTTACAGTAGAAGAGCATCTTGAGTTTATTGCTAGAGGATATAATCTAAATGATTGGAAGGAATATGGAGAAGAGCTATTAAAGAGATTTGAACTTGATGATAAGAGAACTAAATTTGGAAAAGAGCTATCAAAAGGGATGCAGCAGAAGGTAAGTATTTGTTGTGCATTGCTTCCAAAACCGAAGGTAATAATTTTTGATGAACCTTTAGTTGGCTTAGATCCTCATGCTATAAAAAGTTTAAGGGAGACAATAATGGAGCTAAAATCTCAAGGAGTATCTATGGTAATAAGTACTCATATGATAGATAGCGTAGAGGATTATTGGGATGTAGCACATATAATGATGAAAGGGAAAATTGTAGCTACAAAATATAAAGAGGAAAGTGAGAACTCAAATAAAAGCCTTGAAGAACTGTTCTTTAGTATAACAGAAGGAAAGGGTGAGTAATTGTGAATGGAATATTATATCTTTGGATAACAATATTCAAAAATCAAATTAAGGATTTAAAGAGACATCCAGGAAGGCTTATATCTTATTTAGTGTTTATTGGATTAATGGTTATGGTAATGGTATCATCTGTAATGCAAGGATCAAATGAGATTGCTAGTTCTGTAAGACCTATAGATGAGTTAGGAGCTATAATATTTGCCATATTCATGTTTTTCTTTGTAAATCAGATTTTTCAAGGAATATCAGCAGGTACAACTTTATTTAAAATGTCTGATGTAAATTTACTATTTGTATCGCCTACATCATCTAAGAAAATTCTAGCTTATGGATTAGTTCGTCAGATGGGAATGTCACTTTTGTTTTCATTTTTAATATTATTTCAGGCAGGAACGCTAAAGAGTTTTTATGGTGTTGGATTAAAAGGAGTATTAATAATTTTTCTTGGATATTTTATGATGACGTTTATTGGAAGTGTTATAGCAATGGCTGTATATGCTGTAACTAGTGGAGATGAAAAGAAAAAGAAGCTTGCAAGGTTAGTAGTATACCTTTGTATACTACCAGTAATCCTGACAGTTTTATCTAATATTAGTAATGGTAAAGGTATAATTCAGGGCGTTGTAGACGGATTAAATGGTAAGTTTAATCAGTGGATTCCTTTTGTAGGGTGGATTAAAGCTTTAACCTTTGGTGCAGTTATTGGCAATATGGATGGATTGTTTACCTATTTTATTATGACGGTTATTGGAAGTATTCTAATAGTTACAGTTATGATACAAAGTGATAATAATTATTATGAAGATGTTTTAGGCGTTACTGAAACTATATATAGTAGAATTGAAGATGTGAAAAATGGAAAAATGGCGGAGGTTTCATATAATAAAAAAATAAAACTTAAGGAAACTGGAATAAATCATGGAAAAGGTGCTTGGGTATTTTTCTTTAAGCATATGCTTGAAAATAGAAGAGCGGGTAAACTTATCTTCGATAATAGTATATTTATTCAATTAATTATGGTAGGTATATTTACTTTATTGGTTAAGGGGAGTGGGGGTATTATTGTAGCCTTTGCAATATCCACTTATATGCAGTTATTTATGAGTCTAGCTGGAAGATGGACAAGAGAATTGACTATGCATTATATTTATATGTTTCCACAAAGTCCATTTAAAAAGCTTATAGCCTCTACAAGTGAGGGAATATTAAAATCTTTTACAGATGGAATTATAATTTTTGTTATAGTAGGAATAATAGCAAAAGCAAGTCCAATAGATATTATGATTTGCATAGCTGCGAGAGTTGGATTTGGATTAGTATTTATTGCAGCAGATGTATTAGCTGAAAGAGTTATTGGAAAAGTTGCAAGTAAGGGAATACTTATGTTTCTAAATTTAATTGTAATAATCTTAGTTGCCCTTCCCGGAATAATAGGAGCAGTTGTTATGGGATTTGCTTTTGGATGGGATATATATGCACTTTTAATTACATTAGTGTGGAATGTGTTTATATCATTAGTGATTATTGGATTGTGCAGAAATGTGCTTCATAGCTTAGAACAGAACAATTAAGAAACAAGTAAAATTAAAAAAATATTTAATTATATTATTGAAGATGTTTTTATTTTTGAGATATAGACAATATTAGAGGAGAGAACGTATGAAATCTTTAAAGAATACCATATTTGAAAGCATTATATTTTTTGGCGTATGTGCTGTAGCATTGATACTATATAAACAAGGTTCATTTCCTAATATATCAGAAGGTGTTACTAAAGCTATAATGCCTATATCAATAGTACTTGGTGCAGGGTTTATATTTGTTGTTTTAATATCTTATCTAAAGTACAGAGAAATTAAGTATAATCCAAAATCTAAAGAAGCATTTGAAATATATGATACGGATGAAAGAAATATTTATTTAAAAGATAAAACAAACTCAAAAGTATATAATATTTTTAATATTATTGAAGTTCCGGTAAGTTTAATATTGTTATTTACTGGGTTTGATGAATTAGGTATTGGGCTTATGATATTTCATTTTGTAAAGGAAGGGATAAGATTTTTAATTTATATGAATCTTTCAAAGAAATATTAAAGTAAAAGATGTTATAAATGGCCTTATAATAAAACCATATATAACATCTTTATTTTTTAGTGTAATTCATTAATTTTGAAATATCTTATTTATTATAATTTGAATATAACAAAAATGTAAGGTTAGTGTTATATTGTTCTATGGTTAGAAGCTTTTTAGGAATGTATGATTTATATATGGACTAAATCATATATTGGAGGTAAAGATGAACAGAGAAGTTTTAAAGGTAGAAAATATAGAAAAATATTATGGAAAAAGAGGTAATATAACTAAAGCAATTGATAATATAAGTTTTACAGTTGAAAATGGAGAATTTATTGGTGTAATGGGACCTTCAGGAAGTGGTAAGACAACGCTTTTAAATTGTATATCTACTATAGATAAAGTAACTAGTGGTCATATAAAGATAGCTGATAAAGATATTACACAGTTAGATTCTAAAAATATTGCTAAGTTTAGAAGAGAGAAGTTAGGATTTATATTTCAAGACTTTAATCTTTTAGATACATTAACTTCTTATGAAAATATAGCATTAGCGTTAACTATTCAAAGGTTAAATCATAAAGAAATAGACAAGAGAGTTAAAGAAGTTGCAGATAAACTTAATATTTCAGACGTATTAAATAAATATCCTTATGAAATATCAGGTGGGCAAAAGCAAAGGGTAGCATCAGCTAGAGCTATAATAACAAAACCTGAGATAGTACTTGCTGATGAACCAACAGGAGCTTTAGATTCTAAGTCAGCAAAGATGTTGCTTGAAAGTCTAGAACATTTAAATAAAGAACTAGGGGCAACTATTATGATGGTAACTCATGATGCCTTTACAGCTAGCTATGCTAGTAGAATTCTATTTATAAAAGATGGGAAAATATTCAATGAGCTAATTCGTGGAAATGATTCAAGGAAGGAGTTTTTCAATAAGATAATTGAAGTTGTAACTCTTCTTGGAGGTGACCAAAGAGATGTATTTTAAATTGGCAGCTAAAAATATGAAAAAGAGCTTAAAGGATTATACAATATATTTTCTAACATTAGTATTTGGTGTTTGTGTATTTTATACATTTAATTCTATTAAATCACAAGGTGTAATGATGGAGTTAAGTGAACTACAAGCTAATGCTTTTGAACTTACCAATTCTGTAATAGGTATAGCATCAGTATTTATCTCTTTTATTCTTGGTTTTTTAATAGTTTATGCAAATAATTATTTGATAAAAAGAAGAAAAAAAGAATTTGGAATATATATGACTTTAGGTATGGAAAATAAAAGTCTTTCAAGAATAATATTTGTTGAGACTATGTTAATAGGGGTAATATCTTTAGGTATAGGCTTGGTATGTGGAGTTTTATTATCACAAGGTATATCGGTTTTTACAGCGAAGTTATTTAAAACAGATATTACAAAGTTTACTTTTATATTTTCAAAGGATGCATTTATTAGAACTATTATATGTTTTGGACTTATTTACTTAGTTGTACTTATATTTAACTCATATGCTGTTAGAAAAGTACAATTAATAGATTTGTTAAATGGAGCAAGAAAAAATGAAAATTTAAAAGTAAAGAATATATGGATATCAGTAGTAGTATTTTTGATTAGTATCACTATGATAGGAATTGCTTATTATATGGTATTAAAAGCTGGGGTGGCTGTAGTATTTAATATAGTTCCAATAATACTTGGATTTGTAGGGACATTTTTATTTTTCTTTTCATTATCAGGATTTTTACTAAAAATTTTACAAGCAAACAAAAAGCATTATTTAAAGGATTTAAATATGTTTGTTTTAAGACAAATAAACAGCAAGATTAATACAACTTTTATTTCTATGAGTTTTATATGTTTAATGCTATTTGTGGCTATATGTACATTTTCAGGAGGGCTTGGAATTACTAAAGCAATGAATATAGATTTAGACGATTTAACTCAGTTTGATGCTAGTTTTTGGAGTTATGATACAGATGATATAATAGGAGTTATAAATGAACAATATGGTGGTCTTGACCCTATAATAGAGGAAAAGTCTCAATATACAAACTATAATACAGAAACTAATTATAGTAAGTTTATTTCTCAAGAAGCTATGGAAAAAAATAAAAATAATTATCCTATTTTTGTAGATGATAAAATCAAAGCAATAAAGTTAAGTGATTTTAATTCAGTTATGAGAATGTTAGGTAAAGAAGAGATAGATTTAGAAGAAAATGAATATTATGCTTTTGGAGATATACCAGATTTAATAAAGTATATTCAAGAAGCTATGGATAGAGAAACAAATGTAATTGTAAATGGAAATGAATTAAAGCCTGCTAACTATGAAGTTATGGAAGTAACTACGTATAATTCAACAATGAAAAATAATTTATGTACATTTGTAGTAAATGATAGCTTAGTTAATGGATTAGAAGTTTCAATGACAAATTTAAATATTAAATTTAATTGCAGTGAAGATGAGGCAGAAAACTTTATAAATAATAATCTAAGATCAGTTGATAGAGAAGGGAAAATCCCTGTTTATGGAATGACTAAAAATGAGCTAAGAGACAACTCTATCGGTTTAGGAGCAATGATATCATATTTAGCTATTTATATAGGAATAGTATTCTTAATTACATCAGCGGCAGTTCTTGCGTTGCAGCAATTATGTGAATCAGCGGATAATAGTTATAGGTATGAATTATTGAAGAAAATAGGGGTAGATGATGAAATGATAAAAAGATCATTATTTTATCAAATAGGAATTTATTTTATGGTACCTCTATCACTTGCAATAGTACACGCTATAGTTGGATTAAAAATATCAGGTGATATAGTTTCTATATTTGGAAATGCCAATATGCTTAAATACATTTTATATACTATGATAGCTGTTGTATTAATATATGGTGGATATTTTATAGCGACCTATAATGGTGCGAAGAAGATAATTAAAGAAAGGTAGTAAAATGTTTTTATTAATAATTAGATTGTAAGAGGTTTATAAAAATGAGTTATAATAAAAAAATTACTTTATTACTGATTGGAATTTTGATTCTAGGAACTTTAAGTGGATGTAGTAAGTTTAAGCAAATGAAAGATACTGCTATAGAAAATATAGCTACAGAAAGTAAATTACCACAATATAATTTAGATACAGAAACATATGATAATATATCATATGATAATGATAGATATTTAATTATAGGTGAAGAGTTAGATATTGATTCAATTGGTGAACCTATAGGTAAAGTGAATTATAGTTGCACCATTGATGAAAATAAAGTTGAACTTTTAAAAGATGAATTGCTGAAAGTAGATGTGGGTGGAAGTAAGAAAAAAGAAGCTAGATACAAATTAACTTTTGGATGGATTCATGAAGTAAAAGATATGAATCAAAATGAAGAGATAGCAATTAATATTAATAATCTGTATTATAAATGCAAATTAGAAAAGAGATAAGGTTGGATTTAAAAAGCATCAGTACAAATCAGTAGTCAAGGTTAAAAATTTAACCTTGACTATTTCAATATAAAACCTTCCAGTAAAACTAAATGTATTAAAAGTTTTCTGAATATGGATAAGTTATCTATCCAGTAAACAAAAACTAAAAAAGAAAAGTTTAATTTAGCGGCTTTTATAGACTAAAGTAATTCAGAGTAGAGAAATTAAAATAATTAAATAAGTGGTAAAAAATATATTGAAATATAGTATTAATTAACCTATAATAATGATAAGGAAATTTAAGGGGTGGAAAATATGAATGAGAAAATTAATTTGTTTTTAGAGAATAATAGAGCTTTAGAGGATGTTAAAGGTTCATGGGGGATGTATGGATTTCAAATAAAGAGCAGTGCATTAACTTGTACAATGAAAAACCAAATAGTACATACAGATAGGATTAATTTAGCATTAGATATAATTAAGAAAAACACTTCTATGTTTTCAAATTTTAGAGGGATTAATAAGTTAACGACAGCTATTACGATTTCTTTTGAAGATAATATGGAAGAGAGCTTGAATGAGATTATATCTATTTATAATAAATTAAAGGATAACTTTTTTAGCAGTGAATATCTAGTAATGGCAGCACAGGTGATATTTAATGCAAGGTATAGAGTTAATGTTGATGATGCAGTAAGAAATACTAGAGTTGCATATGACTATATGAAAAAGCATCATAGATTTTTAACAGGTCAAGAAGATATTGCAAATGCAGCAATAATAGCTACAACTTCAAATGATTTAGAAGAAACATTTAACGAGATAGAAGAAAGCTATCAGTATTTAAAGGACAATAGAATTGCTTATAGTAATAATATTCAATCTTTATCACATATTTTATCTTTAATTAATTTACCTTCAATACAAAAGTGTGATGAAGTATTAACAATGAACTCAATTATGAAAGAGAGGAAGGTTCATTTAAAAGATTACTTTATACCAATGCTTGGAATAATAACTTTTTTAGCTGATAACAAAGAAGCTTTTGCTACGAATATTGCAGATGTAAGTATGGCTTTAAAGAAGGAAAAAGGATTCGGTAACTTTGCTTTGGGAAGTAATTTTAGAAATATGATTTCTGCGACATTAGTTTCTTTAGACTACTTAGAAACTATAGATAATGAGGTGAAAGATAATATAATAAGTAATACTAATAATATTGCATTAACTGTAGCTATAGCTATGCAAACAGCAGTTTTAGTTTCATCAGCAGCTGCAGCGGCTGCAGCATCATCTGCTGCTTCATCATCATAAAGATTATATATAGATATAGAATATAAAAAATTTAAATAAAGGATTTTGGGAAATACTATTTATGACTATTAAGAAGTTAAGGAGGTATAAATATGGAATTCCCAAAATCTTTTCCTATGCAGGAACAAAATCACCAACCAGGCTTTGAGTGTGAGATGAATCCAAGACCTATTTTTGATGATCCCAAATATAATAAAAAAGGTGATACTTTAAGCGGTAAAGTAGCAATAATTACAGGTGGAGATAGTGGAATAGGAAAGGCAGTATCAATAGCTTATTCAAAACAAGGTGCAGATATAGTTATTGTATATTTTAATGAACATAGAGATGCAGAAGAAACTAAGAGATTAGTTGAGGAGAATGGTAGAAGGTGTACAATAATCGCTGGAGATATAGGTAATGTAGCATTTTGTAAAAATGTTGTAGATGTAACAATTAAGGAATATGGAAAAATCGATATATTAGTAAATAATGCAGCAGTTCAATATGAAGATAAAGACTTTAAAGATATAACAGATGAGCAGTTTGATAAAACTATGAAAACTAATATATATGGAACTTTTTATATGACAAGGGAAGCATTAAAACATATGACTTCAGGAGCATGTATAATAAATACAGCTTCAGTAGTAGCTTTTAAAGGAAATGAAAAGCTTGTTGACTATTCAATGACAAAAGGAGCTATTACAGCTCTTACAAGGTCACTTTCAACAGAATTAGCAAAAGCAAAGAAGAATATAAGAGTAAATGAAGTTGCTCCAGGGCCTATATGGACACCACTTATACCAGCATCGTTTACTAAGACTGAAGTAGCTAGCTTTGGTCAAAATGTTGCCATGGGAAGAGCAGGTCAGCCAGTAGAATGTGCAGGAGCTTATGTGTTTTTAGCTTCTGATAATGCATCATATATTACAGGGCAAACTATTCATGTAAATGGAGGAGAGATTGTTAATAGTTAGCTGAAGCTAGGGTGAAAAGTAACCTACGGTTAGGGGTAAATATTCACTATGTGAATAGGGAAAAGTCACTGAGTTAAAATGAAAAGTTTTCTTCGTAAAGGTGAAAAGAATTTACTTAGGCTTAAAAAACTATTGTTTAATATTAATAAATGAGTAATAATAAATTCATAAATATTAAAAACAGAGGAAGATAGAAGATGACTAAGTATAAGAAACCTGAATTATTAGCTCCTGCTGGGAGTTTAGAAAAATTAAAAATAGCATTTCAATATGGTGCTGATGCAGTTTATTTTGGAGGACAATCATTTTCATTAAGAGCTGCAGCTCAAAACTTCTCTTATGAAGAGATGGCAGAAGGTGTTAAGATAGCAAAAGAGTATGGGAAGAAAATGTACTGTACAGTAAATATAATGCCAAGAAACTCAGATCTAGAAAAGCTTGCTGAACATTTAAAGAAATTAGAAGAAGTAGGAATAGATGCAGTTTTAGTATCTGACCTTGGAGTATTTTCTTTAGTTCAAAAATATACTAAATTACCTATACATATAAGTACACAAGCTAATACTGTGAATTATGAAGCATGTAACATGTGGCACAAAATGGGTGCGGAAAGAGTAGTATTAGGGAGAGAATGCTCATTAAAAGATATAATTGAAGTACGTGAAAATATTCCAGAAGACTTAGAGATAGAAGTATTTGTTCACGGCGCAATGTGTATATCATACTCAGGAAGATGCTTGCTTTCAAGTTATATGGCTGGAAGAGATTCTAATAGAGGAGCATGTGCACAAAGTTGTAGATGGAAATACTCTTTAGTTGAGGAAAAAAGACCAAATGAATATTTTCCAATTGAAGAGGACCAATATGGTACATATATAATGAATTCAAAGGATTTATGTATGATAGAGCATATTCCAGAACTTATGCAAGCAGGAATATCTTCATTAAAAATTGAAGGAAGAAATAAAAGTGAATATTATGTAGCAATAGTTGTAAATGCTTATAGAAAAGCTATCGATTTATATTATGCAGATCCAGAAAATTATAAGCTACCTAAGTATTTATTAGATGAAATGTATAAAGTTGCACACAGAAGATATCATACAGGATTCTTCTTTAATGAGCCTATGGAAGAAGGTTTAATATATGATACAAATAATCACGTCAGAGAATATGATGTAGTTGCTCTTGTATTAGACTATGATAAAGAAACAGGCTTAGCTACTTGTAGACAAAGAAATAAATTTGTGAAAGGTGATATTGTAGAAATATTATCACCAGAAATTACCGGGGAGCCTTTTACTGTTGATGAATTATATAGAGAAGATGGTGAATTAATAGAGGGATGTCCACATCCTGGTATGATATGCAAGGTTAAAGTACCTTTTGCTTTAGAGAGAAATAGTTTTATAAGAAAAGAGTTAATTTAATAAGAAAGAGCTAACGAAAACGTTAGCTCTTTTTAAATTTAAAATAATATTAACAAATTATACACATATTTGAAAGTTGAAATGAAATATGTTAAAGTATTATGTGTAAAAAATTTATTGTAAATTGTCGATTTGATTGGAGATTTTTGCAGAATTTATTAATTTAATTCTACAATTGTAAGAAATAGTTAGATTATTTATAGAGATTTACAGTGAAATAAGGCTATAGCTTGTTTGAATTAATTGTGAATTTTATTAGAAAATAAATTCATAAATTTCTTTAATTAAAAAAACATTGACAATAAATTAACTTTACATTAATAATAATAAGGTAAATATAAGTGGAAGGGATGGACTCAATTATGAAATTAAGAGTTATAGCAGCTACATTATTAGCAGCAACATTATTAGTAGGATGCGGAAGTAAAGCATCAGGAGAAAAATTAACAGGAAAAGCTGAAGGCTTCGGTGGAGAAGTTACTGTAGAAGTTACAGTTGATGGAGATAAAATCACAGCTGTTACTGCAAAAGGAGATAGCGAAACTGATGGAATCGGATCTAAGGCTATAGAAGAGCTTCCAGGTAAAATAGTAGAAGCTAATTCAGCTGATGTTGAAGTTGTTTCAGGAGCTACAGTAACATCAACTGCAATTATTGATGCTGTAAAATCTGCTTTAGAATCTAAATAGTATAATAAAATACAAAGGGTGAGTTTATGCTAAGTAAAAAAGACATCAAGTTAATTGCAATAATCATAGGGATAAGTCTTGTAATTTGGATAGGATATACAGTTATGAGACCAAAAGGCCCTTCTATAGAAGTTATACATGGGAATACAGTTGTTGAAAGACTTGACCCTAAAGTAGACGGAAGATATACTATTCAAGGTAGTTATGGAGAGCTTGTAGTAGAGGTTAAAGATGGTAAGTTTAGAATTACCGATGAGGAGTGTCCAAACCATGTTTGTTCAGCAATGGGTTGGGTAGAAAGTGATGGATACTTACCTATATTATGCTTGCCTAATGAAGTGATGGTTGGAATGGAAGGCCAGTTTGATGAGTAAGACTAAGAGACTTATTTACTTAGCATTGCTTACATCTATGGCTATAGCCTTACAGGTATTTGAAAGTATGATAGCAATACCGTTGCCATATGGGGCAAAGCTAGGACTTGCCAATATTATTGCTTTAGTAACTATGGAACTCTTTGATGTAAAAGAGCTTATTTTAGTTAATTCAATGAGAGTATTGTTAGGTTCTTTATTAAGGGGAACATTTTTAACAAGTACCTTTTGGATATCTACAGGTGGAGTGCTATTAAGTAGTTTAGCGATTATATTTATGAAGAAATTCACAAAGCAATCGATGATAGGAATATCTATTGTAAGTGCTGTATTCCATAATATAGGACAAATAATAGTTATTACATTCTTATATAATAATGTTGCACTTGCTGCAATATTACCAATATTACTTATAACTGCTATTCCAACAGGAATATTAGTTGGCATCGCAGCTAGAGAAACAAGCTCTAGAGTAAAATTTTCATAGTACAAGACAAGAAGCTAATTTTTAGCTTCTTGTTTTTTTATATAAATAAATTGACAGAAAAATTAAAAAATATAGAATTTTATAAAAAAATAATATATAATAATAAGACAATTAAAAATGTGTAAAAAACTTGTAAAAAATACATAAAATAGTTTAAGAATAGTTTTATATAAATAATAATAAAATAAAGATTAGGAGGAGTAGGAATGGAATGCACATATGCACAAATTGATTTGAATTCTTATGTAGCTAAATACGTAGATGAAATGGGTTGTAGCCTAGAGGAAGCTTGCAGAGAATTAGGTATAGAATTATCTAAAGTGTTCAATTCAGAAGAAAAAAATAATTATTAGAAAATTAGTGCATGTTAAATGAGTTTTAAGACTTATTTAACATGCACTTTTTATTTTAACTTATAAAATGAAAAATCCTGCTGCTATTATGAAATACACAGCCATTAATTGAGCTCCTTCAAGCCAATTTGAGCCACCATCTCCTGCAACTTTATTAGCTATTAGAACTGATACTATTAAAGCAATAAGTTCAAATTGATTAAAGATTATACTCATTGGTGTAAACAAAAGGCTTAAAAATATAAGTATAGGTGCAACGAATAATATTACTTGCAAGCTAGATCCTAAAGCTATTTCAAGAGCTACATCCATTTTATTTTTAAGAGCCATTGTTATAGCTGTACTATGTTCAGCTGCATTTCCTATAATAGGAATTAATATTATACCAACAAAAAATTCACTTAAACCCAATTTTGATGTAATATCTTCAACACCACCAACTAGGAATTCGCTTTCAATAGCAATTAATACAGTAGCTACTACTAATACAGTAATGGCTTTTTTTAATGACCATTTAGCTTTTCCCTCTTCTTCATATGTAACAGAATATAAGTCCTTATGAGTAAAAAATGAGAAGAATAAACTACATAGGTACAATATAAACATAACTACTGCAACTATTAAAGTTAGACCTTCATATCGAGTATTTAATAATGATGGGTCTAAGGTATGAGTAAATACAGCTGGTATACATAAACCTATTACAGCGAAAAGTAACATACTAGAAGTAGTATCTACAACATTTATATTGAATTTTTGTACCTTGTGCTTTAATCCTCCTGCAAACATGCTAGCACCAAGAACGAGAAGAATATTTCCAATAATAGCTCCAGCTATTGATGATTTAACTACTTCAAATAAGCCTTCTTTAAGGGCAAAAAATGATATTATAAGTTCTGTTGCATTACCAAAAGTAGCATTTAAAAAGCCACCAATTTTAGGGCCAGAGTAAAATGAAATTTCTTCAGTTCCTTCACCCATGAGACCTGCTAAAGGTATTATTGATAATGCCGCTAAGATAAACATAACTGATGGAGAGAAGTTCATAAACTTACCAACTATGCTAATTGGTATAAAAATTAACATAAATTTTAATATCTTCATAATTATCACAACCTATCATTTGAATATATAATATATGTTTTCCATAATAAATAATATTATTAATAAAAATAATTGGAGAGAAATTATTTTTAATATATACTATAAGTGAAGTTTTAAATCTTTATTTATGCTGGAATAGAGAATTTACATAACTGAAAGTTTAAATTTTACCCATGGGGTATAGGTAATTTGGTAACTTGAATTTACATAAGCTATACTCCTACGAATATATATGAGTAGTGAGTTTTATTATAAATAGGTAGGTGGAAAAATGAATATACAAATCTTTGGAACTAAAAAATGCTTTGATACTAAAAAGGCAGAAAGATATTTTAAGGAAAGACGAATTAAATTTCAGTTTATAGATTTAAAAGAAAAATCATTAAGTAAAGGTGAGTTATCTAGTGTTAAAAATTCAGTAGGATTAGAAAACTTAATAAATAAATCATCAAAGGATTATAAAAAATTAAACTTAGATAAAATAAGAAGTGCAGATATGCGAGAAGAGATTTTATTTAAAAATCCTTCAGTATATGTAACGCCTATAGTTAGAAATGGAAAACAAGCTACTGTAGGATATAAGCCAGAAGTATGGAATGAATGGGAGTAATTTATTTAATTTAGAATTATAAAATTTCAATTATAAATTAAGGAAGAAACTGCTTAGGCAGTTTCTTTTTTTTCTTAATTTATCATTTAGCATTTATAATTTTTAATTAAATTGCTTCGCAATTTATTTTACTCTTCCATAACAGCAACTGCTAGCAGTCTAGGACCAGAGTGTATTCCTACAGCTGGAGTTATTGTTCCACAGTGCATAAATATAGTGTTTTGATGCTTCTCTAATATTGATTTTAAAGCTTCTGCTTCTTCCTTCATAGTACCTGTCATAATTATAACTTTTCCTCTGCCACGATCTAATATTTCTGTAGCAAGCTTTACTAGCTTATTAAATGCTTGTTTTGAACCACGAACCTTTGCAAAGTTAGTATAGCTACCATCATCAGCCATAGTTATTATAGGTTTTAAATTAAGTAGCTCTCCAATACCACCAGTTACCTTTCCTATTCTTCCGCCTTTAATTAAATATTCTAAGGTATCAACAGTAAAGTACATATTAACTCTCTCTCTAAGAGTAGGTATAGCTTTACATATTACATCAAAGTTTTCCCCGTTATTAATCATTTTACCAACTTCAATTACTATTAAGCCAACAGCCATTGAAAGAATTTTTGTATCAAATATAAAAGAAGTTATTTTATCATCATATTGTTCACTAGCTAATCTAAAGCTATTTATTGTTCCAGATAATCCAGAAGAGATTGGAAGAACAATAGCATGTGTGTATCCTTCAGAAATAAGTTTATCATATAAATCACAAGCGTCTTGAACTGAAGGCATTGATGTAGTTGGCAATTCTTCCTCTATTTTAGAGTAAACTTCATCAGCTGTGATATTAACTCCATCTATATATTCACCAGATTTATATATTATTTTTAAATTTACAATGTGTACGTTATATTTATCAACATATTCTTTGGGTAATCCACAGGTACTATCTGTGATCAACGCGATTTTGCTCATAAGATCCTCCTTTTTACTTTGAAATAATTTGATTTGCTAAATATTTTCTTGAGAAAATAATATCATATCGACATTAACTATGCAAGAGATAGTTTTCAAAACTATATGATGAATTTCGAGCTTTATTTACATATTTAATAACATAAATAATTAGTTAAGAATAATATTAGATAAATAAATTTGTATAGTTACTTATACAGCATAATAGGAAATGTTGAGATGAGGTTTTATGAAAAAAGTTCTTACTCTTTGAGGAAGAAAATCAGGGAGAGATATAGATAACAAAAAAGAAGCTAATATAAGATTTATACCAGCAAAGATTACAGAAACTCCAGTAGTAGATAATAGCAATATTTATTATGGGGAAATTATTGAGTGCTATGCAAGATAAATATAGCCTTCGGCTAGAGAAATATTTGCCTTTGCAAATAGAAATATGTTCTTTCAGAACAGATAAATATACGCCTACGGCATAGATAAACTGACGTAGGCATATTTCTCTTAGCGTTAGCAAAAGTTTCTATTTCTTTAGGCGCTAATCAAGTCTTTCTAATTTTCCCATATATAGTCTTGCGGGAATAAATTTAATTTTAAATTCTTTCTCGTAAGAGTTAACCCATTTTATTTCTTTTACAGTTATTAAAGAAATTGCTTTTCCTGAACCTAATCCACGGGCGGTTCTTCCTGCTCTATGTAGATATTCATTTGAACTACCAGGGAAGTCTAAGTTTATTATGTGCGTTACATCAGGTATATCAAGACCTCTGGCAGATAAATCAGAAGAAACTAAAACAGGACATTTTCCATTTTTAAAGCTATCTATAGCTCTTTTTCTATCTTCTTTAGATGATTTACCACTTATGTATATAGCATTAACTTTATGGTGCATTAGCTTGTTTGTAAGTACATCCATTTCAGTATTGTTATTAACAAAGACAATAGCTCTTTTTGGTTTTTCTGCTACTAGAAGTTTTCTTAAATTTTCAAATCTATCTCTATTATCACCAAGTATACATATATGCTCTATATTTGGATTTAAAGAAGTTTTTGCTTCTGTTTTAATTATTTCTACATCTTCTTTAACTAATGACTTTGCTTCTTTCAAAGCTTCAGGGCTGATACTAGCTGAGAAGAACATAAGCTGTCTATCTCTCATAGTTGTTTTTATTATATCCTTTATAACACTAGTTCTATTGTTACGAAGTAAAGAATCGGCTTCATCTATAACTATAGTTTTTATAGTGTGAGCTGTTATTTTTTTCTTTCTGATAAGATCTAAAATTCTACCAGGAGAACCAACTATTATATGTGGTTTAATTTCTTTTAATTTTTTTATTTGTTTTTCTATATTTGATTCACCCATAATAGTTAATGAAGTTACTTTAGTTTCAGAATTTGTGTTAAGTAACTTTATTTGAGATTCTATTTGCATAACAAGCTCATGAGTAGGAGCAAGTACTATAGCTTGCATTTCTCTTTTTTCTGTATCTATTTTGTGGAATAAAGGAATAAGATAAGCTAAAGTTTTACCGCTTCCTGTATGAGCTTCACCTATAATATCTTTATTTTCTAATGCTTTTGGTATGCTTAGGTATTGAATTAGAGTGGGTTCTGTTATATTTTGCTTTTCAAGACCTTTTATTATATTTAAATTTACGTCAAGTTCACTAAATGTTTTATTCATTTTTTTCTCCTTAAGTTTAGTATTATCTATATTAGTATACAATAAAATAAAATTTTATGTAGACTTATAGCTAACTTTATCGGAAAAAGATAAAGGAATATTAATTGTAAAAAAATACAAAAAGTTATATAATATAACTACTGGATTATTAAATGGAATAATACTTTTATATTATAGGGGAGAAGGGTATGGATAATAATATTGCACCACAAACTAATGAGGTAGTAACAAAGCCTACCAGCAAACTAAAGAAAATCTTATTTTTTTCTGTATTAGCAGTAATTATATTAGTTGCATCTACTGCAGCTTATGTTAATTCTGAAAATAAGAAACTTGTTAATAGTTATGAAGATAAGGTATACCCAGGAACTTTTGTGTTTGACACAGATGTTTCAGGCTTTACTAAAAGTGAATTGCATACTGTTTTGGAAGAAAAGGTTAATGAGATTTCATCAAGAAAAATTAATGTGACTATTGGTGATTCTAAATTTGAAAAGAGTTATTTAAATCTTGAGACAACTATTGATTATGATACTTTTGAAAATGAAGTTTTAAGCTTTGGAAAAGATAAAAATTTCAAAGAAAAACTTGCCTTGATAAAGGAGCCAGAAAGTAGAAGTTATGGTTATGAAGTAGTTTATAGTGAGGCTAAGATTTCAGAGTTTATAGATACAATAGCTGAACAAGTTAAGATAGAGCCAATAAATGCAAGTATAAGTGTAAGCTGGGATTCTGTAAGTGTAACAGAAGGACAAATCGGATATGAGTTAAATAAAGATGAATTATTTAATAACATAAAAACAGCTTTACAAGATATACATGGAGATGAGTTAGTTTCAATTGAAGGAAATCTTAAAGAGGTAGATCCTGAAATAACAGCTGAAGCATTAAAAACAGTAGATACAAAAATATCTTCATACACAACTTATTTCCAACCAGGACCAAGTGGGACAAATATTCAAATAGGAGCAGGAATGATAGGTAATGTATTACTTATGCCTGGAGATTCTTTTTCAACAGTAGAGGCTATAGGGCCTACTACTCCAGAGTATGGATTTGTTTCTGCTAATACTTACCTTAATGGTAAGGTAGTTCCTGGATATGGTGGAGGTGTATGCCAAATTTCTAGCACAATATATAATGCAGAGCTTAGAGCAGGTATAATTCCAGACTTTAGGACATATCATGAAATGACTGTTGGATATGTTCCACAAGGTTTAGATGCAACTATAGGAGATGAATGGCCAGATTTAGTCTTTACTAATCCTTATGATTATCCTGTAGTAGTTAATGTATATGCTAGTGGTGGTTCAATAACTGCTGAATTTTGGTCTAATAGCCAAGCTACTGGTGGGGTAACATATGAACCAAAAGCTTATCAAACAGGAGCTCTATCTGCAGATACTTATTTATATGGATATAATTCAGCTGGTGAATGTATATCAGAAGTATATTTAGATAGTAGTGTTTATAAACCATTTTAGTTAGATGTAAATAATTATAAAAAGAGTTGCTTTTTAGCAGCTCTTTTTATTTTTATGGGGATATTGAAAAAAAGAGAAAAAAATAGATAATAGTAAATTGATTATTAAATCATAACTAATTTGAAGGAAAATAATATTTTTTAAATTTGACTTTTAATTTTCAGGGAGTAATATAATTCTAGGTAAATTATGCGGCTAAAGGAGGGAAAAGTTGTACAGTTTATGGTTGTGAGGGATAAATATTAAGATTGAGTTTATATATGAGAAAAAGAAAATAGTACAATCTTAGAGTGTCATATTTATTATAGGAAATACAAATAATAGTAAATGAAATATGAAGGGATAAGTAGTAAGGAGATACAAAAGATGAAGAAGATATTTGAAATTTATAAGAAGGATATAAGTAGTATATTTAAAAATTATGCGGCACTTATAGTTGTTATTGCTTTATGTATAATACCATCATTATATGCCTGGTTTAATATAAAGGCATCATGGGATCCCTATTCACAAGAAGCTACAAGTGGTATAAGTATAGGGGTAGTTAATAAAGATAAGGGCGTTAATGTTAATGGTAAAGAAATTAATATTGGGGATGAAGTTGTAGCAAATCTTAAGGATAATAAAGATCTTGGATGGCAATTTCTATCAGCAGAAGAGGCTGAAAAAAGTGTTGAAGAGGGAAAGATTTATGCAACGATAACAATTCCAGAAAATTTCTCAGTAGATTTAACTTCTGTTATAAGTGAAGATATTAAAAAGGGAGAAATTATATATACAGTTAATGAAAAAATAAATGCTATTGCACCAAAGCTTACAGATAAAGGAGCTACAGCACTTCAAGAACAGGTAAGTAAATCTATAGTTGAAACTGTAAGTAATGCGATTTTCGGAGTAGCTAATGAATTAGGAATAAAATTAGAGGAACAAATACCAAAGATAACAACTATATATAACTCATTAGTTAAAATTCAAGGAAGCTTTGGAGATATAAATAATACTGTAGATACAGCGGCAGATGGAGCTGAAAAAATTCAAACTCTAATTGCAGATATACAAAATGATATACCAAAAATTCAAGATACTATTACAAATGCTCAAAATTTAAGTAGCCAAGTGCAAAACTTTATAACATCATCACAAGGAGCAGTTGAAAAATTATCACCTACTATTAAGCAAGATATAAAAATAGTAAGTGAAGTTTCAAGAGATATAGCAACATATACTCAAGGAGTTAAAGATGCTATAAATACCGGAGCTGATAATGCACCAGCAATGGTGAATAATTTGATAACTAAGGTAAATGGGTTAAAATCTACAGCAGACTCAGTACTTAATATATTAAATACATTAAATAAGTTTTCAGGTGGGTCTTTAAGTGGTGCTATAGATAGTTTAACTAATATTAGTAATTCTTTAAGCGCAGCATTAGGAACATTAAATGATATTAAGACTAAGGTTGATAGCGGAGTTGTAATAGATTTATCTTTGCTAGACAATATAATTGGTGTTGCCAATGATGTAGCTAGTATTACAGATGGTATATATGCTAATTATGACTCAACAATAATACCAGCATTAAATGATACTTTAAATGTGGCTTATAATACTGCAAGTGGAGCGTTAGAAATACTTAAAGGAGCAGAAGCTGCATTACCTCAAGTACAAGATATATTAAACATAGCTTATTCAGGAGCTCAAAAGGGTGAAGAAGGAATTGCATTTGTTAAAGAGGCTTTACCAGAAGCTGAGGCTATGATAAATGATTTAGTTACTAAAATGGCTAACATTAGTAATGAAGATGAATTAAAAGAGGTTGTAAACTTATTAAAGGCCGATGTGGCAAAACGAAGTGACTTCTTAGCAAATCCTGTGAATATAGTTGAAAATAAATTATACCCAATGGGGAATTATGGAACAGCAATGACTCCATTCTATACAGTTTTATCTCTTTGGGTTGGATTAATGCTACTAAGTTCTATGATCTCTGCAGAGAAAGAAGGAGATTATACTCCAAGACAAGTTTATTTTGGAAAGCTATTATTATTCTTAACTATAGCTATAATACAAGCGTTAATAGTAGCCTTAGGAGATTTATATATACTAAAAATTTATTGTGTTAATCCATCGCTATTTGTAGCTGGAATAGTCTTTACAGCTATAACATTCACATTTATAGTATATTCTTTAGTTTCTGTGTTTGGTAACGTAGGTAAGGTATTAGGAATTATACTACTTGTTTTACAAGTAGCTGGATCAGGTGGAACATTCCCAATTCAATTAACCCCAAGATTCTTCCAAGTGGTTAATCCATTTTTACCATTTACATATTCAATATCTTTTGCAAGAGAAGCTATTGGAGGAGTTGTACAGTCAGTGTTAACTAAAGATATTATTATCTCATTAATTTATATAGTAGCATCGTTATTAGTTGCTTTATTATTAAAGAAACCTATAAATAAGTTATCAGAAGGATTTGTTCAAAACTTTAAAAAAAGTGGACTTGGAGAATAAATAGATTATGCAAGATATAGAGTCAAATAAATACTTTATATCTTGCATCTTTTTTTATATTATTTTTATACTAGCTATGGTAAAATAATTATTGTAAACAAATTGTTAACAGAGATGGAGGGGTTTAATGAGAAGAAATGAAATCGATTGGATTAGAAATATTTGTATATTAATGTTGTTTGTCTATCATACAGCAGTGTTATTCACTGATTTTGGAGATTTTTATATTAAGGCTGAACGTAGCAACTTATTTTCAAATATATTTATATTATTAACATTTTCTTGGTATATGCCACTTTTATTTTTCTTAGCAGGTGCATCAACTTACTTTGCTCTTCAAAAGAGAAACGGAGGACAGTATATAAAAGAAAGAGCAAAAAGATTACTTATACCTTTTATATTTGGAATTGTTGTTATTGTGCCTCCTCAAACATACTTAGCTAGATTGTGGAGAGGTGAAAGAAATATAAATTATTTTAGTCATTTAAAGATGTTTTTTACTAATGTAAGTGACTTTATGGGCTTTGATGGTAATTTTAGTCCGGCGCATCTTTGGTTCATAATATTTTTATTTACAATATCTATCGTAGGTGTTCTTATAATTAAATGGATGAAGACAAGACCAGGAAAAGCTATAAGTAATAAAGTTAAGCCGATAGTTTTAGGAAAGCAAGCTTTATTATGGGTATTAGCATCATTAATAATTTTAGAAATGATACCAACTATAGGTGGAAAGGGAGTATTAACTAATTTATTATTATTTATTTTAGGTTATGCAGCTTATAGTGATACTGAGGTTATTGAAAGATTATCTAATAATAGAAGACTATTTTTAAAATTAACACTGGCTACAATTTTTGTAGGAGCAGTATACCTTTTCTTGTTAAGAGGTACTCAAAATGGAGTTGTTGTATATACTTTAGATGGAATATTAAAGAGCACAATATCGTTAATTATGGGAATAACTATAGTTTCTTATGGAATTAGGTATTTAAATAAGAAGAATAAAGTATTAGATTATTTAAATAAAGCATCTTTTCCAGTATATATTTTGCATCAAACTATATTGTTAGTTTTAGCATTTTATATATTACCATTAACTTTACCTGCATGGATTTCAATAGTTCTAATAATTACTTTATCATTTGGATTAACATTTATAGCTTATGAGATTTGCAGAAGAATTAAATTTATGGATGTATTATTAGGAATGAAATAAATTTTAATGTAGATATATTTGAATCGAAGTCTTTAAAAATTTTTTGATATAAATTAGCTAAGAGTAATTTTTATTCTTGGCTTTTTTTATTTGTAATTTATTAATAAGTATAAAATTATAAAATAAGAGATAGTTCAATAATTTATTATTCATTGCGCATACTATTTTATAGAGTGAGAAAAGTGGAGGCGGACATATGAGTAATAAAGACATATTTTTAAATGATGTAAAAAGTGGTGAAAACACAAAAATTTCTTTGATGGTTATGAGAGTGATGTTTAGAGATACTACGAAAGTAGTTGCTATATTGGCAGACAAAAGTGGAGATATAAAGGCAACTATACCTTGTAAAAAAGGAGATGTAACTGAAGGGAGAGTTATATTAGTAGAAGGTAAAAAGGACGGGAATTTTGATGTAAGGAAATATGAGTTTATTGATGAATATGAAATTGAAGACTATCTTCCAACTGTAAAGAGACCAATAGAGGATATTGTGGAAGAATTAGAATTATACACTGATGAATATATAATTTCGAGGGAAGGAAAAGCTTTAAATGATTATTTCTTTAAGAATGAAGAGTTTTTACAAAAATTTAAGAAAGCAATTGGTGGCGTATCAATGCATCATAATTATATAGGTGGACTTGCAGAACATACATTAGGAGTTATGTATTTAAGTATAGTTTTTTCAGAAAGATATAATTGTAAAAATAGAGAGATTGCAATATTAGCAGCAAAACTTCATGATATAGGAAAAATTTATGAAATGAGTTATGATGGACCTTTTAAATACACTCTTAAAGGAGAAATGGAAGGGCATATAGTTATAGGAATCCAAATGCTAAATAAAGCTTTTGAATCAGAACCTAATCTTTACTCAGAAGATTTTAAAGCTAGAATAAAAGGGTGTGTTGTTCAGCATCATGGAAAGCCGGAGTTTGGATCACCAAAAGATATGAATATGGAAGAATCTTATATTGTTCACTATGCCGATTATGTAGATGCAACGATGAATAAGATAGAAAAAATTAAAGAGAAATATCCAGATGGTGGTTGGACAGAATATGATAGAAAACTAGAAGCAAGGTTATATTTATAGTGGAGGTAAAGTATGAAGAGATTGGCTAAAGTTTTATTTATAGTTATTTCTTTTCTATTAAGCATTGAAAGTAGTATCTTTGCTTATGAAGAAAATGTAGATGATTATATATGTAATACTAAAAGAGACTTATTAGTTTTAATGTTAACATATCCTGAATGTATTAAAGACATTGAAAAAGATGAAGAGGGATTTATTTATCTAATAATGCAAAATAATAATAAGGTTCTTTATGATGATAAAAAAGAAAAAAGTCATGAACAGAAATTTTACAATTCTGACCTCCAAGATACATTAGAACAAATATATCCTTTAGATATGATAACTGATGTAATGGAGGAAGGGCAAGATCCAGGAAGAATTAGGTCTTATTCTTTCTTAAGTAATATGTATGGAGGTAGTAAAGAGGCTGTACAGAAAAATATAATTAATAAAAATACTTATTATGGAACGATGATGTTTAATAAAATAAATGGAGCCGCAGATAATCTTGAAAAGGCTCTTAATAAAGTAAGTGAATTAGCTAAACAAAATACTAAGATATATAATTTTGTTTCTCCCACTAGTGGAACTTTTAATTATAGAGTTATAAAAGATACAGGTCAGCTTAGTCCTCATGCATTTGCTATTGCAATAGATTTAAAGAGTGATCCAGCAGATTATTGGAAATGGTGTAATAGAGAAAAAGGTGGAAATAGAATTTCTATTTATCCAGAGGAAATAGTTAAGACTTTTGAGGAATATGGTTTTGTTTGGGGAGGAAAATGGGCTCATTTTGACATATTACACTTTGAATATAGACCGGAAATAATATTAAAGGCGAAATATTTTGGAAATAATGAAGTAACAGAAAATAAAGAGTGGTATGAAGGTTGTGAAATAAATCAAGATACAGAAGCTCTAATTCAGAAGATTAACAGTATTATAGATAGGTAAGGAGTGGAGAAATGAAAAACGAATTAGAAGAAGATACTTTTGTAGAAGCTATTAGCTCCGATACAATGTTAATTGATATTGATCGTATGGTGTGTAAAAAGAATAAAAATATCCCTGAAACTATATTAGCAGATATGGAAAATAATAAAGAATAATAATGTTACACATTTGTAATAATTTTGTAAGTTGACTTACTATTTTTTAATGTTTATAATTTTTAATAACAGTGAGGTGAAAAGTATGGTGAATAAAAATAGTAAGAAATTAGTTTTTGGAGCGTTATCAGCGATTGCCGCTTCTGTTGCAGCAGGAGTTTTTGTAAAAAAAACCATGCAAAATAAAGAGGAAAATGATTCTGAAAAAGAAAAGAAGAAAAACAGAAGTAAAAATGTTTATTATACTGTATCATTAAATGAAATATATAATACATATGATGATAAAACTTTTTCAGAAGAAGATATGATAAATGAAATAAAGAAGGAAACATCTTTATAAAATATGGATGTTTAAGAAGGAGCTACTAAATGTGGCTCCTTATTTTTTGTATATATTATATTGAAAATAGTAAAAATAACTTTGAGTAATAATATAAGGAGAGGATTTAATGGATTATAAAATAGCTGATTTAAATCAAAAACAATATAATGCAGTAAAGAGAGCAGAAGAATTGATTAAAGAAGAAACTGGTAAGGAGTTTGTTATGATTGCTTGGGAGAAAGAAAAATAATTAATTCATAAAGAAACAATTATTTTATAGTGGGGGATTTAGCTTATACTTTCTATTTAGTTAACATTTATTTTAATATAATATAAATATATTAAAAAAAGTATAGAAATTTAAATTTAGATGATGTATACTATTCCTCCAATATTAATTTGAAAATTACTTATAGTTGTACAAGCTATAAAAATACAAATTAGAATCAATTTATGGGCATAATAAAAAATATATTTATACAATAAATAATATCTTTTAGATAAATATAAATTGATGGACTATAAATAAAAAACAAGTGAAGAAAAGAAGAGGATAGATTATGGAATTATTTGTTACAGATTTAGATGGAACATTATTAAATAGTAAAAAAGAAGTATCTAAATATTCATGTGATACTTTAAACAGATTAATAGATCAAGGAGTTAACTTCACAGTAGCTACAGCTAGAACACCAGCTACAGTTGTAGAGTTATTAGAAGGTATAAACTTAAAAATTCCTGTAGCTCTAATGAATGGAGTACTAATATATGATGTTAAAGAAGAAAGATATATAGATATAAAAGAAATAAGTAAAGATTCAGTAATGAAGTGTTTAGATATATTTGAAGGATTAGATAAAAATGTATTAGTATACGGAATTAAGGATAATCATTTATGGGTGTATTATAAAGAATTTAAATATGCTTGGGAATATAATTTTTATAAAGAAAGAGCAGATAAAAAACTTAAAACTTTCTTAGAAGTAACTGACTATAAGGAAGCTATAAAGGATTCTAAAGTAATTAATTTTATAGTTTTTGATAAATTTGAAAACATTAAAAAGATAAATGAAGAGTTAGCTAAGATTGAAGGATTAACTGTTAACTATTATGAAGATATCTATGAAGAGGATTGTTATTTCTTGGAAGCGTATAGCAATGAAGCTTCTAAAGCTAATGGAATTAAGTTCCTAGAAAGATATATTGAACATGATAATTTAGTTTGTTTTGGAGATAACTTAAATGACATACCTATGTTTGAACTTGCAAATGAAGCTTATGCTACAGCTAATGCAGTAGGTGAACTTAAGAATATGGCAACAGCGGTTATTGGAAGTTGTGATGAAGATGGAGTTGCTAGATTTTTAGAGGAACGTTTTAATAAATAAAATTTATTTATTAACATATTGTAAAGATTATCAAATACCTTTAAATTTTGTTATTATTAGTATATGATATACTAATGAATAAAATTAAGAGGTGAAATATATGAGTAAAAAGAATGTAGACCTTGGAACAGGAAAAGTTGGGAAACTTTTAGTTAGCTTAGCTTTACCGTCTATAATAGCTCAGTTAGTTAACGTTCTTTATAACATTGTTGACAGAGTTTTTATTGGTAGAATTCCAAATGGGGAAATTGCAATGGCAGGTGTAGGAGTAGCATTTCCAATAATTATGCTTGTATCTGCTTTTAGTGCATTAATTGGTTTTGGTGGTGCACCGCTAGTTGCAATGAAAATGGGAGAAAAAGATAATGATGGTGCAGAAAAAATTATGAGTAATAGTTTTTCTACGCTTATCATAATAAGTATTATTTTAACAGTAGGATTGTTAATCTTTAGAGAACCAATATTATTGGCATTTGGTGCAAGTGAAGCAACGCTTGGATATGCACTAGATTATTTAACTATATATTTAATAGGAACAATATTTGTTCAAATTGCATTAGGAATGAATCCTTTTATAAATACTCAAGGATTTGCTAAAATTGGGATGATAACAGTAGCTATTGGAGCGATAATCAATATAGTATTAGATCCGATATTTATATTCGGATTAAATATGGGAGTAAAAGGAGCTGCATTAGCTACAGTTGTTGGTCAAATGGTTTCAGCAATTTGGGTTTTACAGTTCTTATTTGGTAAGAAGAGTATATTGAAGATAAGAAAAAAATATATAATTCCTAGTTTAAAAGTTATAATTCCAGTTATGGCGTTAGGTATATCTCCATTTATTATGCAAGCTACTGAAAGTATAGTTTTAATATCATTAAACAATCAATTATTAAAATATGGTGGGGATTTAGCTGTTGGCGCTATGACTATAATGAGTAGTGTAATGCAAATTATATTATTACCTTTAACTGGATTGACTCAGGGAGCTCAACCTATAATAAGTTATAATTTTGGTGCAAATCAATTAGATAGAGTTAAAAAGACATTTAAGTTATTACTTATATGTTGTTTAACTTACACAGTATCAATGTGGGCAGCTATAATGATAACTCCAGAAACTTTCGTAAGAATATTCAATAATAAGCCTGAGCTTATGGAAATTACATCTTGGAGTATGAGAATATACTTTGCTGGAATATTAGTGTTTGGAGCGCAAATAGCATGTCAACAAACGTTTTTGGCACTTGGTCAAGCTAAAATATCTACGGTGCTTGCATTATTAAGAAAAATAGTTTTATTAGTACCATTAATATTTATACTTCCATTATTCTTACAAGATGGATTGCAAGCAGTTTTATTAGCAGAACCTATAGCAGATATAGTGGCAACAGCAGTAACTGTTAGTACATTTATAATTTTCTATAAGAAAAAATTGGGTGGAAGTTCACAAAAAATGAATAATGAAAGCATAGCTTAACGTTTAAAGCCTTATGGAATAATTAATTTATTCTATAAGGCTTTTATTTGTTTTGTGATATAATATACCCATTATATGTAACGTAGGTGAATTTATGATAAAACAGGTTTTATTAAAGGCATTTGAAAAAAGTACTTATGGTAAAAATGAGAGAGATGGAAGACGAGTATTAAATAATGATTTAATTGCAGATACAAAATATGAAGCTGATGAGAGTGAAATTTTTATTAATAGCTTAGTTATATCTGAAAGTCTTTATAGTCAGTATAATTGCAGACTAGATATGGATAAAAAGAGCAAGGAAATTATTTTAACCAAGTGTAGCTGTAGTGATTACGAGAAAAATGGTAAAAAGAGAATTACATATTGTTGCAAGCATTTAGTTGCAACATTTTATAGATTTTTAGATGATATAGAACAAGATACTTTAGTACAACAGGAATTGGGAATTGGAGAGACATCAAAAGAACTTATTAAGTCAACTACAGATTCAGTACTGGATTTATTACTTGGAGATAAAAAGGTAAAGAGAGAAATAAAATTTGAAGTAGTGATAAATAGGGTAAATTGGTACGGGAAAATAGCAGCAGAATTTAGAATAGGCTTAAAGGGAATGAGTTCTAATAAATTATATACATTAAAAGACATAGGAAGTTTTTTGATATCTTTATATAATAAAGTTCCGTTAGCTTATGGAAAAGATTTTACTTTTGATATAAATGAACAAAAATTATCTAACAGTGATAAAAGAATTATTAAACTTATAAATCTCATAAGAGATATTGATAGAAAGTTTATTTCAGGAAAACAAGTTATAATACCAGATTATTTAGTTAGAGAATTCTTTAATGTAATAAAGAATAATAGAGTTTACTTAGGTAGTGGATTTTATTCAAGACTGATAGAAGTAGATGTATTAGAAGAAAAAATTGATTTACCTATGTCCTTAGAAGATGGTGGCAAGGTAATAAAGTTAGAGGCCGAAAATGGTATTCCTGAAAGCTTAACATCAACTAATGATGTATACTTATATAACTCTAATATTTACTTGCCACCAGAAGAGCAAATAGATATTTTAATTCCTTATGTAGAATCTTTTAGTCATGGTAAAACTATATTTTTTGATAAAGAGGAAGAGAAAAGAATTTTAAGAGACTTAATTCCATCGATGCAAGGTATAAGTAAAAACATAAGATTGTCTAAAAGTCTTAGAGAAAAAATAATTATATCTCCTGTTAGTTTTAAGTTTTATTTTGATAAAGAGGATGAAACATATTTAATACTTAAGGTATGTTATGGACAATATGAGTTTAATATTGAACATAGCTTTGAGGAGAAGATTATATATAGGGATAAGGTTAAGGAGGATGAAGTAGTAAGAAAACTAAAAGAGTTAGGGTTTGAAAAAATAGATGATAAATTTGTGTTCTTCAAAAGTGAAGATGATTTATTTAGATTTTTTAGCCGTGATATATCAGAGCTTCAAGATATAGGAGAAGTATATTATTCAGAGAACTTTACTGGGATAAAATCAATAGGTTCAGGAACATTTAAGGGCGAAATAAGAAAAGGGAAGTTTGATTATTTTGAACTTAAGTTTACTCTAGGAAATATTCAAGATAGAGAAATAGTTAATATATTAAGAGCGTTTAGAGATAATAAAAAGTATTATAGGTTAGAAAATGGAGAGTTTTTAGATCTAAATGATTTAGAGTTAAATAAAATATTAGCACTTTTAGATTCCATGGAGCTTATTGAAAATGAAAATAAGGCTGTTTTTAATAAAAGTAAAGCAGGAGTAATAGAAGATTATATAAATGATTCAGGAATAAAGGGGGTAAGAGGACGTAAAATCATAAAAGAGATAAAAAATTATTTATCATCTTATAGAGATAAGGAATATGTTGTACCTAATACTATAAATGCTAATTTAAGAGAATACCAAGTTGAAGGTTATAAGTGGCTCAAGACTTTGGATTACTTAGGGTTCGGTGGTATTTTAGGAGATGAGATGGGTTTGGGTAAAACACTACAAACTATAACTTTTATAACGTCAAACAAAGGTAAGAAAAGTTTAATAGTAGCGCCGACATCTTTAATCTACAATTGGAGAGATGAGTTTGTAAAGTTTTCACCAGATATAAAAGTTGCAATAGTTAATGGAGTTGTTAAGGATAGAGAGGAATTAATAAATAATAATGAAGATTACGATGTATTAATAACAACATATAACCTTTTAAGAAGGGATATTAGCTTTTATGAGGATAAGGAATTTGATTATTGCATTTTAGATGAAGCCCAAAATATAAAGAATTCATCATCACAAAATGCTGTAGCTACAAAGAGTATAAATGCAAAGAGGAAATTTGCTTTAACAGGGACCCCAATAGAGAATTCTCTTATGGAACTTTGGTCAATATTTGATTTTATAATGCCAGGATATTTATATGATGAAAAGAGATTTCTAACTAGATATCACAGAAGACTTGAAGAAGATAAGGTTATTATTGACGAAGTAAATAAGCTTATAAGACCATTTATTTTAAGAAGGTTTAAAAGTGATGTTATAAAAGAGCTTCCAGAAAAAATTGAGAAAAAGCTTATAGTTCCACTTGAGGATGAGCAAAAGAAGGTGTATGGAACCTATGCAAATTATGTTCAAGAGCTTATAGATAAAAAAGTTAAAAATGATGAGTTTACAAAGAGTAAGATAGAAATACTTTCTTACATAACAAAGTTAAGACAAATATGTTTGGATCCATCAGTTATAATGGAAAACTATACTGGAGGAAGTAGTAAGTTAACAGCATTAACAGAAACAGTAATAGAGTGTATAGAGCAAGGACATAAAATATTAGTATTTTCTCAATTTACCACAATATTAAAAAATGTGAAAAATATATTTGATAATAATGGTGTTTCTTATAAGTATTTAGATGGGTCTACACCTTCAAAGGAAAGAGCAAAGCTTGTTGATGATTTTAATAATGACAATACGGAAGTCTTCTTAATTTCACTTAAAGCAGGTGGAACAGGGCTTAATTTAACTAGTGCAGATGTAGTTATTCATTTAGACCCATGGTGGAATCCAGCAGTAGAAGATCAAGCTACTGATAGAGCGCATAGAATTGGGCAAAATAATATAGTAGAAGTAATAAAAATAGTAGCTCAAGATACTATTGAAGAAAAAATAATAAGCCTTCAAGAAGAGAAAAAAGCTCTTATAGATAAAATAGTTGGGAAAGAGACAGAGCTTGATAATACAATAATGAAAATAAGTGATGAAGAAATTATTTCATTATTTTATTAACTTGGTATATAATAAATAAAAATACTGAACATAAAAACGATAAGTTAGTATGTTTATAATATAAAAAACAAAGGATGGTGTTTATGAAAGTAGTAGTTATAGGTGGAATAGCAGCAGGAATGAGTGCAGCTGCAAAGTTTAAAAGACTTTGTCCAAATGACGAAGTTATAGTTTATGAAAAGGGAGATATAGTTTCTTTTGGAGCTTGTGGACTTCCTTACTATGTTGGAGGGTTCTTTGAAGATTCAGATCAAATGATAGCAAGAACGCCAGAAAAATTTAGAGAATCAGGAGTAGATATATTTACTAAACATGAAGTATTAGGTATAGATTTTAATTCTAAGACTCTAAAAGTTAAAAATTTAAGAGATGATGAAGAGTTTACTGATTCATATGATAAGCTAATGATTGCCACAGGAGCAAGAGCTATAATTCCTCCAATAAAAAATGTTAATTTAGAAAATGTATTAACATTAAAATCTATGGAGGATGGTAATAAAATAAAAGCATTACTTTCTAATCCTGAATTAAAGAAGGTAACTATTATAGGGGCTGGATTTATTGGACTTGAAGCTGTAGAAGCTGCAAAGCAAAAAGGTAAAGAAGTAACTGTTGTTCAACTTCAAGATAGAGTTTTAGCAGAAGTTTTCGATAAGGAAATTACTGATCTTTTAGAAGAAGAAATAAGAAGTCATGAAGTAAATCTTTTATTAAACGAAACTGTTTTAGAGTTAGGTGGAGACACTAAGGTTAACAAGGTTATAACTAATAAAGGTGAATTTGAAACAGATTTAGTTATACTTGCAACAGGAGTAAGACCTAATACTGAATTTATAACTGATGATAGAATAAAAAAATTAAGAAATGGTGCTATAGTTGTAGATAAGTTTGGAAGAACATCAATAGAAGATGTTTATTCAGCTGGAGATTGTGCAACAATAAACAGTTATGTAACAGAAAAAGAAGCTTACGTTCCGTTAGCTACAGGGGCAAATAAGCTTGGAAGAATAGTCGGTGAAAATTTAGCAGGTCAAAATAATTCATTCCAAGGTTCTTTAGCTTCAAGCTGTATTAAAGTTATGAACATGGAAGCGGCAAGAACTGGACTTTCTGAAAAAGAAGTAAAAGAGTTAGGCTTTGCTTATAAAACTAAGTTTATAAGTGATATGAATCAAACTAGCTACTATCCAGGAAGACAAAAAATATATGTTAAGCTTATATATGATGCACATAGCAAAGTAATATTAGGTGGTCAAGTTGCTGGATATAAAGATGCAGTTCAAAGATGTAATGTTTTAGCTGCTTGTATTTTTGGTAAGCTAACTACAGAGCAATTAGGAATGCTAGACCTTTGTTATGCACCACCATTTGCAAGAACATGGGATGTTCTAAATGTAGCTGGAAATGTGTCTAAGTAATTATTAAAAGACTATATAAAGATAAAAAAGCTACCAATTTTATGGTAGCTTTTTTGCTTAAATAAATTTACGTCACTATTTGGAGGAAGAACTTTAATATTTACTATTTACGAAATATAAATTAAACATAATGAGCGAATTTGGTTTTTTGGTTTACAAGTTTGAAAATTTATGCAATAATATTATAGATTTTGTGCCTAATTAATAGACTAAACTTAGGTTTCTATTAATAGTTACATAAGTGAGATTTAAAGGTGAATATGATTTACTTAATCGAGCTTAAGTATAAGTAATTTTATTTATGAAAATTACTTATACTAAAAAAAAACTATAAAATTAGGAGTGTACATATGAAAATAGGATTTGATCACGAAAAGTACTTAGAAGAACAGTCTAAATATATTTTAGAAAGAGTTAATAACTATGATAAATTATACTTAGAGTTTGGAGGAAAGTTATTATTTGACCTTCATGCGAAAAGAGTATTACCAGGATTTGATGAAAATGCAAAGATTAAGTTATTACATAAACTAAGAGAGAACGTTGAAGTAGTTATTTGTGTTTATGCTGGAGATATCGAAAGAAACAAAATCAGGGGAGATTTTGGAATTACTTATGATATGGATGTAATGAGGCTTATCGATGATTTAAGATCTTATGACTTAGAAGTGAATTCAGTAGTAATAACAAGATATAATGACCAACCATCAGCTACTGTATTTATAAATAAACTTGAAAGAAGAGGAATAAAGGTTTATAAGCACAGATCTACTAAGGGGTATCCAACAGATGTTGATACTATAGTTAGTGACGAAGGCTATGGAAAGAACCCTTATATAGAAACAAGTAAACCAATAGTTGTTGTTACAGCACCAGGACCAGGAAGTGGTAAACTTGCTACTTGTTTAAGTCAACTTTACCATGAATATAGAAGAGGTAATTCAGCTGGATACTCTAAATTTGAAACATTCCCAGTATGGAATGTGCCATTAAAGCATCCGCTAAACATAGCTTATGAAGCTGCAACAGTAGATCTTAAGGATGTAAATATGATAGATTACTTCCATTTAGAAGCTTATGGAGAAACAGCTGTAAATTATAATAGAGATCTTGAAAGCTTCCCAGTGCTTAAAAGAATAATTGAAAAGATAACAGGAGAAGAGTCAGTTTATAAATCACCAACTGATATGGGCGTTAATAGAGTTGGTTTTGGTATAGTTGATGATGAAGTTGTTAGAGAAGCGTCAAAGCAAGAAATTATAAGAAGATATTTCAAAACTGGATGCGAATATAAAAAAGGATATGTTGATAAAGAAACATTCGATGCTGCTAAGCTTATAATGGAGCAAGTTAACTTAAAAGAAGAAGATAGAAGTGTAGTAATGCCAGCAAGAAGACGTGCTGAAGAGTTAAAGGAAAAGTCATGTAAAAATGAAATATGTCCAGTTATTGCATTAGAACTTGAGGATGGAACTATACTAACTGGAAGAAATACAGAAGTTTTAGATGATGCAGCAGCTGTTTTATTAAATGCTATAAAGTATTTAGCAAATATATCAGATGATATGCACTTAATATCGCCAGTAATATTAGAGCCGATTATAAAGCTGAAGTCACAAACATTAGCAAATAAAAATGTATCATTAAATTGTGAAGAAGTACTTATTGCATTAAGTATTTGTGCAGCAACTAATCCTACAGCGCAAGTAGCTATGGAAAAACTTCCAATGCTTAAGAATTGCCAAGCACATTCAACAACAATTTTACCAACTAGTGATGAGCAAACATTTAGAAAGTTAGGAATAGATATAACTTGTGATGCTGTTTATCCATCAGAGAGTTTATACTATAGTAACTAAAAATTTATTTAAAATTAAATTTGTTATATAAATATCACTTTGATATTATATTTATTATTAAAGAGTACTATGAATTTTTTCATGGTACTCTTTTTATTATTAATTAATCAAGATGAAGGTAAAGGTTAATAGAACAATTGAGAATTAAATAAGTTATTATGTACAAAATATAAATAATGAATCTTTATAAGGAGGTAGTTTGATGAAAGATAAATTAAAAGTAATACCACTGGGTGGTATGGGCGAAATAGGTAAGAATATAACTGCCATAGAATATAATGATGATATTATTGTTATAGATTGTGGGTTAGCCTTTCCAGATGAAGAAATGTATGGAGTAGATTTAATTATTCCTGATATATCATATCTTATAAATAATAAGGATAAGGTTAGAGGGTTAGTTTTAACTCATGGGCATGAGGATCATATTGGAGCAATACCATATATTTTAAAACAACTTCAGATGCCTATTTATGGAACTAAATTAACTATAGGATTAGTAAAGACTAAGCTTGAAGAACATAAGTTGTTGAATGAGACAAAAGTAGAAAGTGTAGGGATTGGTGATATATTAGAGCTTGGTTCTTTTAAGGTAGAGTTTATAAGAGCCACACATAGTATAGCAGATTCTTGTAGTTTAGCTATTTATACACCTTTAGGAACAATATTACATACAGGTGATTTTAAAATAGATTACACTCCTATTGATGGCAAGCTTATGGATTTGCAACGTATATCAACTATAGGAAGAGAAGGAGTTTTGCTCCTTATGGCAGATAGTACTAATGTAGAACGAACAGGACATTCATCATCAGAAAGTACAATAGGACATACGTTAAAAAGAATTTTTTCTACAGCAAAAGGTCGTGTTATAGTAGCTACTTTTGCATCTAATATTCATAGAATGCAACAAGTAGTAGATGCATCTATGATTTATGGAAGAAAAGTGGTCTTTAATGGAAGAAGTATGGAGAATGTATCAAAGGTAGCTAGAGAACTAGGATATCTTCATGTACCAGATACAGAAATAATAGATGTAGATGAAATAAGTAGTTATCCTAATGATAAAGTAACTATTTTAACTACAGGAAGCCAGGGAGAACCAATGGCATCTTTAGCAAGAATAGCATTTTCTAATCATAGAAAGATATCTATAGAACCAAATGATACGTTTATAATATCTGCATCTCCAATTCCAGGAAATGATAAGCTTATTTCAAAGGTTATAAATCAATTATTTAAAAGAGGTGCAAATGTTGTATATGAAGATTTGGAAGATGTACACGTATCAGGTCATGCGTATCAAGAGGAATTAAAGCTTATTCATTCTTTAGTTAAACCAAAGTATTTTGTACCAGTACATGGAGAGTTTAGGCATTTAAAACATCATGCTGATTTGGCTGAAAAGTTAGGAACTCCGAAAGAAAATATATTTACTTTAGATACAGGAGAGGTTCTTGAAATATCTTCCAACGAATGTAAGAAAGAAGGAAAGGTAAAGGCTGGATCAATATTTGTAGATGGATTAGGTGTTGGAGATGTTGGAAATATAGTGCTTAGGGATAGAAGGCACTTAGCACAAGATGGAATGCTTACAATAGTAGTTGCTATAGAAAGGGAAAGTTTAAGTATTCTTTCAGGACCAGATATAATAACAAGAGGATTTGTTTATGTTAAGGAATCAGAAGCGTTAATAAAAGAGGTAAAGGATATTGCTTCAGAAGAGTTGGATAAGTGCTTAAAAAAGGGAATAATTGAATGGTATTTATTAAAATCAGCTGTTAAAAAAGCTGTTGAGAATTATATATACGAAAAAACTAAGAGAAGACCAACTATAATACCAATAATAATGGAAACATAAAAGGAGCTAATTTAGCTCCTTAAATTTTTATTCAAATCTTTCACATCCTATGCTTTTTAGAAAATCATCATCGATATAACTATCGATCGGTTCAAGATTATGGTCTGCTTTATATTTTTGTACAGCTAATTCTAAAGAATAGCCGTAGATGCCATCAGCAGGATGATCGAAATAGCCTAATGCATTTAAAATTCGTTGCACATGATAAACATCAGCACCTTTACAATTAGGAGTTATATCTCTATCATAAGGGGAAAATCTCCAATTAGGTCCACCAGAAATAATAACGGAAGTATCATAATCAACCAAATTGAAAAGTTCTTTTATATTATGATTATAAAGACGAATACATCCATTAGAAGCCATATTTCCTATGCTACTAGGGTTGCTTGTTCCGTGAATTCCAAAGGTATCCCAAGGTGCATTTAAGCCTAGCCAATAGCCTCCAAAAGGCCCCTTCATTAATGCTTTGCTTTTAATCTGCCATATTCCTATTGGTGAAGGAGTAGATTTTTTTCCTATAGCTATAGGATAAACCTTAACCTCCTCTTGTGTTTTTTTATCTACTAATGTTAACGTTCTAGCGTATAAATCTATCAAAATAATATATTTATTACTATCAGTAGATAGCGTTGAGGCTATAGATAGTTGTGGAGTGTTTAAAATTAAGACAACTAGTAAAACTATTGTAATAAGTTTATTTTTCATATTATCACCTACAAATTAGTTAATCTTTTTCTAGGATATCTGATAATTCAATCATAACTAAACGAGATAAAGCATCGTCTGAAGAAGTAAATTCGGTATTATCTTTAATAGACAATATTATAGGTAAGGTTATTGTAAATGTAGTACCTTCGCCACAAGTACTTTCTACTGATATAGTCCCATGATGAAGTTGAATCAGCCCTTTTACTATGTATAATCCTAAACCACTTCCTTCTGAACTTCTATGTAAGGAAGAGTCGGCTTGATAAAATCTATTAAAGATATTTTTTAGTTTCTCCTCAGGTATGCCTATACCAGTATCTTGTACTTTTATAATTACCTCATTATTATTTACATTTATACTTACATATATTCTGCCACCAGAAGGAGTAAATTTGATACTGTTAGATAAGAGGTTTAATATGCTACGTTCTATTTTAGTGGTATCTATATAGGTGTTTATCTCTTCTTTTTCTGTATCGAAGATAATTTCTATATTAAATCCCTTGGCTAAATCAACTGTTGACATAACAGTATCTTCTATTACTTGAACTATATTTTTATAGGAAAAGTTAATAGTTAAAAAACCAGATTCTAACCTAGTAACATCAATAATGTTGTTAACAAGTTTTAATAATCTATTACCGCTTTTTGTTATGTAATCTAACTTTTTTATAAGATAATCTTTGTCTATTGAAGGATCTCCTACCTTAATTGAAAGTAAATGAGAAGTTGCTAAAATAATATTTATAGGAGTTCTGAATTCATGAGACATAGTAGTAATGAAAATTGACTTTAGTTTCTCTGTTTCTAATGCTTTTTTATAAACAGCATCTTTTATTGCTATTGACCTCTTTTGCTTCGAAGAAAATATTATTATATAGATCACGAATATTACAAAAGATATTATAAATATCCATAATAATATTTTAAAGAATGGAGGCAATAAAAAATCAAAAGGTCCTTTATTTAAAATAATACTTTCTTTTGGTAACAAAAGTGGATTTACATGATAATAATTAAGTGAGTCATAATTAAAAATAGTTAAATCTAAGCTGTTATATACTAAAGGAATTTCGTTAATGGGAATACCAGATGCTAGTTTTAGAATTAATTCTCCTGCAATAGAACCATGGTAATCTCCAGTATCGACTATTCCTCCTATTGCTCCAGCTAATATATAAGGTTGAACCTTAGTATAAATAGGAGTATTAGTATTGTTTCTAATTATTTTAATAGTATCTGATAAGTCTAAGTATGAATTGTTAATCCTATCTTTATACTCTCCAACTATTACCAAAGCAGAAGAATCAGGATCACTTTTAGCAATTTCGGAAATAATATCTTCTATGTATTCTTTTTCCAAAAAAGAAATATTTAAGGGCTCACTAGCTAAGGATTTCATATTAGCTATGTTGTTTTTTAAAACGTTACAAAAAGTTGAGTTATCTAATAAAACGATCACATCTTTCAAATTTTTCTCAAGGGTAATTAGTAAGTTTAAAAATCTAAGATTATCCTCTGTTTCAATAACACCAGATATATAATTTTTCTCTTCCGAAGAAAGACTAATTTGACTATTTGATCCTATGAATACCGTAGGCTTTTTATACAATATAGAGTTTTCAATGAATAAATTTTCTCTTAGGAAAGATAAGGCTTCATCATCTACTGTTAAAATAACATCTATCTGAGTATTTTTATATTTCATATTTAAAAGTTCCATAAAACTATTTTTGTATTCGTCTGTAAATAAAGTTTTACTATCTAAAAATTCATAGATTAAGTTTATATTTGGAGCTATAGATAATTTCTTTTTTAAGCCTGAGGAAATAAGACGCTCCCATTCATTTTCAGCATTATAGGAGTTTAGTATTAAAATGTTAAAGTTTTTTTCTTCTATTAATGAACACCAAGTAGTTTTACATTGTAAAAAAATAAAAGCTAATAAGCTTATTAATATTAGTTTAAATAATTGTTTAAAAAATGACATAATAATACCTCCAATATTACTAATATTTAGTATTTGTATAAGTAATAAAATAAATTCTTATTGGATAAAGAAAAAAATAATAATAAATCTAATATATTTGGTATAAATATTATTTCTATTTGGAAAATTATATGAGGAAACAATATGTGTAAAGAATAGAGTGATTATTATGGAGAATATAATGGTAAGAGTCTTAGAAGGTAGAAATTTATTTGGTAAAGATAATGGCGTTTATTTGAGAGCAAATAAAGATGTAGATAAAAGTGAAATTTTTAAGATTATTAAAAGTTATAAAAGTATTGAAGAAGAGTTGAATTTACATAGTTATATTGAGATATTTGAAAAAAATGAAGCTGTTGAAGTTTTCATAAGAAACAAGAATGTCAATCTATGCAATCTTATTATTAGCTCTATAATAAACAATTTAGATCAATATGATATATTAGAAAATGCGAAAAATAGTATGTGTAATGATTGGAGTAAGAAAATAAAGGAGTTAGCAGATGATAAAAATATTTCATTTGTAAAGATAAATGAAGATGAAGTTAATTTAGGATATGGAGAAAATTCATTTGTAATAACTAAGAAAGATTATATTAATAAATATAATGAAGATAACTTAAGAGTATTTGATGAAATTAAAGAAAAAATATTAAATATACCAATAATATCTGTTACTGGGACTAATGGCAAAACAACAACTGTGAGATTAATTCATAAAATACTACTTTCTTTAGGATATAAAAGTGGATTGGCTTCAACAGGTGGAATATATATAGGAGATAAATCTATTAAACATGGTGATACTACAGGATTCTATAGTGCTAGGGAAGTGCTTAAAAATAAAAATGTAAATGTTGCGGTTCTTGAGACGGCAAGAGGTGGCATTTTGAAAAAGGGATTAGGATATAAGAATGCTAAAGTTGCTATAATAACTTCTGTAAGTGAAGATCATATAGGTATGGAAAATATAAAGTCAGTAGATGACTTAATAAGGATAAAATCTTTAATTGCGGAAGAAGTAGATCAAGATGGAATAGTAGTTATTAAATCTATACCAGCTTTAGTAGAGAGGTTTAAAAAAAAGAGCAATGTAATTTTGTTTAATGATTTTGAAGATAGCTTAATAAAGGAACATATAGAAAGGGGAAACACTGCATATTATGTAAAAGATGATTATATAGTTAAGAATAGTGGTGGAATTGAGGAAAGAATAATTTCAGTAAAAGAAGTACCCTTTGCTTTTTATGGGATATCGAAGAGTAATACAAGAAATATTATGGTAGCAATGATAGCTGTTGAGCATATAGACAAAGATATTAGTAATATTATTAATGTGGTAAAAAGATTAGAGTGCAATATAGATACTAATTTAGGAAGACAGAATATTATAGATTTTAATGGTTTTAAAATGATAATTGATTATGGTCATAATAGTGAAGCGTTCAAGGAAGTATTTTCTATTGCAAATAGTATAGGAAATAAAAAAATAGTAGGATTAATAACAGCAGCTGGAGATAGGGAAGATATTTATATAAAAGAGTTAGGAAGTATAGCCGCAAGATTTTGTGACGAAATAATAATAAAAGAGCAACCGGATTTAAGAGGAAGAAGTAAGGGAGAAACTGCTACACTGTTAAAAGAGGGTGTATTGTATACTGGTTATGATGAAAAAAATATTAAAATAATATTAGAAGAGGAAGAGGCAGTTTTATATGCATTGAAAAATGCTAATAGTGGAGATGTAATAGTATCGTTTAGTCAGTTTTTATATCTGACATTTCCGGTTATAAATAAATTTAGATCAGAGATAGGATTAGAAAAGATAGGAGTAAATATAGAATTAGTACATTGACAGCTTATATGTTATATGATTTTCAATATTGCTAATGTATAATGCTGAAATATATATAACAAGGGGGACGGGATTTAGCTACATTAAAAGAAATAGCTGAAAAAGTTTTTAAATAAATATATTAAAGTATTAATTCCTTTTAAGATACAAAAACTATTTTTGTGTTTTACAAGGAATTATATTTTTATGGAGGTTATATTATTTATGAAGGATTTATTAGATAAGGGTGCTGTAATTCAAAGGGATAAAGAAACTTATGCAATAGCACCTCATTTAACTGGAGGACTAGTTACACCAGAACAATTAAGAAAAATTGCTGATGTTGCAGAAAAGTATAATGCAGCAACATTAAAGGTAACAGGGGCTCAAAGAATAGCTATAGTAGGAATAAAGGAAGAGGATATAGATAAGGCTTGGAGCGACTTGGGAATGAAGCCAGGAGCAGCTATAGGCTTATGTGTAAGAAGTGTAAAAATATGTCCTGGAACTACTTTTTGTAAAAAGGGAATGCAGGATTCAGTGGCTGTTGGATCAAAACTTGATGGAGCTTATCATGGAAGAAATTTACCCAATAAACTTAAAATTGGAGTCAGTGGATGTGTTAATAGCTGTTCTGATAGCCATACTAGAGATGTTGGACTTATTGGAACGGCTAAAGGTTGGATGGTATATGTAGGTGGAAAAGGTGGAGTTAAGCCAAGACTTGGAGACAGGGTGTTAATGAATGTATCTAATGATGAGATATTTGAAGTTGTAGAGAAAATAATAACTGTATATGGAGATAATGCTTTAGGAAAAGAAAGATTAGGCGATTATATTGATAGAGTTGGGTTAGATGAATTTAAGTCTAAGTTAGGTATAAGCTAACAATAATTAGGTAAGAAAGTGAAAATATCACTGGGAGTTTAAACGTTCCTAGTGATATTTTTTGTTTTGGTTAAGGTTATATTATAATAACAGTAAGTAAAATTATATTTAAAGGTAAAAGAAATTAAAAAAGTTTATATAAAGTTTGTAACGAAAGTAAAAAATTACGGACATATGTAATGGAGGTGAGTAAATGAAACAGATGGAGGAACTGTACCTTAACTATGCAAAGACAGTTCATAAATATTTAATATGTTTGACTAATGATTTTAATATAGCAGAAGACTTAACGCAAGAAACATTTTATCAAGCCTCGAAAACTATTAAAAATTTTAAAGGTGAATGTAAAGTATCAGTGTGGTTATGTCAAATTGCAAAGTATTCTTGGTACAAGCATTTGGAAAAAAGTAAGAAGTATAATTGTGATTCTTACGAAGATGTATCATTTGAAATTGCAGGATATCAAAATTTAGAATTAGATTTACTTAGAAATGAAGATAAGATGGAATTGTTCAAAAAGATTCATTTGCTTGATTCACAAAGTAAGGAAATTATTTTTTTAAGGATAAGTGGTGAGTTAAGTTTTAGAGAGATTGGTGACATATTTAATAAAAGTGAAAACTGGGCCAGAGTTTCCTTTTATCGTGCAAAACAAAAATTGTTGGAGGTATAGAGTTAATGAGAGAAGATTTAAATTGTGAAATTGTAAAAGATTTATTGCCAAATTATATTGAAGGATTGACTAGTGAATATACTAATGAAGCGATGGAGAGCCATTTTGAAGCATGTGAAAGTTGTAAAAAATCATATGAGTTATTAAGTGTGAATGGCACGGAAAACGAAAATTTACAAAAGAAAAATATTGATGAAGTAAAAGAATTAAAGTATTATATGAAAAAGGTTAGATTAAGAAATTTATTTTTAGGAGTAATTATTGCATGTTTAGTTTTAGGCGGAAGTTATTTATTATACGATAATTTAGTGAATATATGTAATTATAATGAGCCAAGTGAAAATGTAGAAGTTACAGAGCTTTATCAATTGAATGATAACTATGTTTATTTTAATCTTAGAAGTAAAAGTGAATATCTAATCAGTGCTATGACATTCGGACCTGGAAAAATAGATAAGGGCTATGTTGGTACGGAAATACATTTTTTAAGGCCTGTAATTGGGAAAAAACTATCTAAAGTATCAGAAGAAGAAAAAGAATTGAATTTAGAAGCAAGCTTTGTAATAGATATAGAAAATAAAAAGCTAATTGATGTAGGTAGCTTCATAAGGACAAATGATAATATAACTGCAGAGAAAATAATTAATTATGCTAAAAATAAAACAACTGAAAAAAACAATATTGATATAGTTAATTCTGATAGTAAAGTTTACTATATTGGAAGAAATGATGATGATAAACTTTTAATATGGGAAGAAGGAATGGAATTGCCTAAATACCCTAATTAAAAATTATATTAAATAACGAATGTAATTGAAGGTATACCAAGTGATATGAGTAATAATAAATTGAATTAAATGCAACTTTCAAATTAGGATTAGATGTTAAGAGACTTTATTTCAGATACATGAAATAGAGTCTTTTCTTTCGGAAAGAATGACAAACATATTTACACAACAGAAAATAGGAGATAATATAAGTTAAGAGTGAAGAGTTAAAAGTTAATGATGAAACTGCTATGCAATTTCTAAATTTATAAGTGTTTAAAGTCATATTAGCTGATTTTGTTCCTAAACTCTTAACTCTATAATTTTAATTTTTAACTAAATAGAGTGCTTAGCACTTTATTTCAATAGAGGAAATGAGGGAAACAATTGAAAAAATTTAATGATTATAGAATAAGTGATGAAATATTAAAGGCTTTAGATGCCTTAGGGTATAAGGAGCCATCTGATGTACAACAAAGAGTTATACCAGAATTACTGCAAGGTAAAGATGTTATAGTTAAATCACAAACAGGAAGTGGAAAAACTGCAGCCTTTGGAATACCCTTATGTGAAAATATAAATTGGGATGAACAAAAGCCTCAAGCTCTAGTTTTAACGCCTACAAGAGAACTTGCAATTCAGGTTAAAGAAGAAATAATGAGCATTGGTAGATTTAAGAGAGTAAGACCTGTTGCTGTGTTTGGAAAGCAACCTTTTTCGGATCAGGCAAGGGAGTTAAAGCAAAGAACTCATATTGTAGTAGGAACTCCAGGTAGAGTTATGGATCACATAGATAGAGGATCTTTAGATACATCAAATATAAAATATTTAATAATAGATGAAGCAGATGAAATGCTTAATATGGGATTTATCGATCAAGTTAGAGATATACTTAGGGGGTTAAATAAAAATAGACAAAGCATACTTTTATCAGCAACTATATCAGAAGAGATTTTAAATTTATGTAATGAATATATGAATAATTCTATAAGTATAGAAATTAAAGCTCAAAAGTTAATAACAGATAATATTAGCCATGAACTTTATAAAGTAAATGAACAATATAAAATGGAAGAATTAAATAAGCTTTTAATAACTGAATCGCCTAAAACAGCAGTTGTATTTTGTAAGACAAAAGAAAATGTAGATAAAGTTTTTGAAGCTTTAGTAAGAAAGAAATATTCTATTGGTAAGATTCATGGTGGAATGCTACAAAAAGAAAGAATGGACCAAATGGAGAGATTTAAGAAAGGTAACTTTAGAATTCTTATTGCCACAGATGTTGCTGCTAGAGGGATAGATGTTGAGGGAATAACTCATGTTATTAACTATGACTTGCCAGTAGAAAAAGAAGCTTATGTACATCGTATAGGTAGAACAGGAAGAGCTGGAGCTAAAGGCAAGGCTTTAAGTTTAGTGAATCAATATGAGGATAGATTATTAAATACGATTCAAGAATATATAGGCTTTGAAGTTCCTCTAAAAGATTTACCAAGTTTAGAACAGGTAAAAGCCAAAGAAGTAGAAGCAATAAAGATATTAAAGTCAAATCCAACAGTCAAAAAGCAGAAAACTAAAGCTGTAAGTAAAGATATTACTAAGATATACCTTAATGGTGGTAAAAAGAAAAAAATAAGACCAGGAGATATAGTTGGGGCTATATCAAGAATTGAAGGTATAACAGCAGAGGATATAGGAATAATAGATGTTCAAGATACAGTATCTTATGTAGATATCTTAAATGGGAAAGGTAATAAAGTTCTAGAAGGACTTAAAAACTCTACCATAAAAGGGAAAAAGCTAAAGGTTGAAAGAGCAAGAAAATAGTTTATATTTATGAGTGATAGAAAGAAAGTGCGAAATAATATGACATAGAAAATGATAAAATTGACAGCTACAGAAACTGACCCATTCGCTAAGAACTTTTAGCCACTATCTTATGCAAAAATGCTAAAATTTAAAAACTCGCTATGCTCAAACATTTAAATTTCTTAACGCATTTTTACAACGATAGTGACTAAAGTTATAAAGCTCATTCTATGTTTCTTACGCTATTAATTTTATCATTTTCTTCTATGTAATAATTATTTATTTAGTAAGAGTTAAAAGTTTGACTTCTTCAAAGTCCGAGAGCAATTGCTTAGAATTAAAAAGGCTTGTGGATATTTACGGAGTAAATATCTTGGACTGCCGTAGGCACTATTGGACTCGACGAAGTCGACTTTTGGACTGCGCACTTAGTGCGCAATTTATTTATAGTGTGTATTCCTAAATTCTGAAGGGGAAACTCCTTCAAAGGATTTAAAGGTTTTGCTAAAATGACTTTGATCGTAAAATCCTAGGATTAAGGCTATATCAAGAATGCTTTTGGTTGTAGTCATAAGTAATACTTTTGATCTATCAATTCTTATTTTTTTTGAGTACTTCATTAAAGAAATACCCATATGTTTTTTAAAGCATGATACAGCGTATTGGGGTGTTATATCAAGATTATGTGCAATATCTTCTAAGGAAACATGACTTTCTATATTCATATGAAGATACTGTAAGATTTTATTTACTATAAAGTTATCTTTAACTTCAATATCACTTATTAATAATTCTAAATATGTATTAGCCATATCTAGTTCAATAGTTTGAAGAACTGGTAGCTCAGTAGCTTTAGTTATTTTTTCATAATATTTATTATAAACAGGGTGAAGATAGGTTTTTGCTACTCCACTTCTTATTATTTCTCTAGCAAATACCGCATTCCAAATAAGTAAATCATCTCTTTTTAAGTCACAAGGAACAATATCCCTAAGTTCACCGATATGTTTTTGTCGTATGTTATAAAGTATAGCCGGTCTGTTTCTAGTATCTATAAAAGAATCAAATTCGTTACTAAATATACTTATATCTGATATAAAACTCTCGTACATAATAACCTCCCATAAATTGTATTAATTATATATATATTATATTTAAAATATACAATCGTTTGCAACAAGTATTAATATAAGATGTATTAAAAGAAGAAGTTATGAGGTGATTATTATGAATAAACATGCAATTTATCATGTTTTAGATGTACCATATGCATATGGAAAAGATATAGATACATTAGTATTAAGAATAAGAGTTGCTACAGATGATATAGAGGAATGCTCTGTTTTATATAGATGTAGATATGATTGGGAAAGTGAATATAAAAGAAAACCTATGAGAATAGTGGCTCAAACAGAAATATTTACATATTATGAAGTTGAGTTATCCATATATAGAAATAGATATAGATACTATTTTGAGTTAAAGGATAAAGAAAACAATATATGTATATATACTGAAAGGGGGTTATTAGGGGTAGATTATTCCAATATAGATGTAGCTGCCTTTCAATTCCCATATATATCAGATGATGATTTGTATAAAGAAGAAAAATGGCTTCAAGAATCAATAGTATATCAAATTTTCCCAGATAGATTTTTTAATGGAAATCCTGATATTAATCCTGATTATATAAAAGATTGGGGAAAGGGGAAAGTTGGAAGACATTCAATGTATGGAGGGGACATAAGAGGTATTATTCAGAAGTTAGACTATCTGAAGGAACTTGGAATAGATTTAATCTATTTAACTCCTATATTTAAATCAAGTACAAATCATAAATATAATACAGCTGATTATTTTGAAATAGACCCTACCTTTGGAACTTTAGAAGATGCTAAGGAATTAGTTTTAACTTGTCATGAAAAGGGTATTAGGATAGTTTTTGATGCTGTTTTTAATCATTCAGGAAGTGATTTTTTTGCTTTTAAAGATTTATTAGCAAACCAAGAGAATTCTAAGTATGTTGATTGGTATTTTATAGATAGTCTTCCGGTAGATATAAAAAAGTGCAATTATTATACCTTTGCAAATGGGTGTAGTAATATGCCCAAATTAAATACTAGTAATAAAGAGGTTAGAGAATATTTATTAAGTGTTGCTAAGTACTGGGTAAAAGAAATAAATATAGATGGTTGGAGACTTGATGTTTGTGATGAGGTTTCTCATGAGTTTTGGAGAGAGTTTAGGAAAGAAGTAAAAAGTGTTAAAAGTGATGCCATAATAGTTGGGGAAATAATGCATGAGGCAAATTCCTTCTTGAAAGGAGATCAACTAGATTCAATAATGAATTATCCTTTTAAGAATGCTACTATAGATTTCTTTGGAAAGCATAATATTTCAGCATTAGAGTATTTAGATATATTATCTGCTAATAGGATGCTTTATATGAATAGTATTACAAAGCAGATGTGGAATTTAGTAGGAAGTCATGATACAAAGAGAATTATAAATGAGTGTAATAATAATATAGGGAGAATGAAACTGGCGATAACAATGCAGTTTACTTATGTAGGAGTACCATATATTTATTATGGAGATGAAGTTGGGATAACCGGTGAAGATGATCCTGATAATAGAAAATGTATGATTTGGGATGAGAAGAAGCAGAATAAAGAATTGCTTAATTTTTATAAAACATTAATTAGCATAAGGAAAAATAATAAATCATTGATTTATGGAGATTTTGATATAGTTTATTGTAAAGATGAAGTAATTGGATTTACAAGAGAGTATGGTGATGATAGAGTTCTAGTTATTTTAAATAACTCAGAAGAAGAAAGATATATTAAATTTGATATAAAAGGTTATGGACGTGAATTAGTAACAAATAAAAAGGTTAACTTCAAAGATGAGATAAAAGTAGGGCAGATTGGAGTTATGATAATAAAGTTTTAAGAAAAAATTAAGAGTGTTGCTATATACTATTCCGTAAGGAGTATACTATAATGTAAGTATAATAAAAATTATGTTATGAAAGTAAGATGGTGCTAGAAATATGGGTAGTATAAATGAAGCAATGGTTTATTTTGAAACATACGGATTATGGTTTTTGTTTATAATTGTATATTTAGAGTATTTAAACTTACCAGGACTTCCAGCTGGAATAATAATGCCGGCCATAGGAGCTCTAGTTGCACATAGTAAGTATAACTTTTTATTTGTTTTAATTATATCGGTTGCGGCAGGAATATTAGGAAGTATATGTTTGTATTATGTTGGATACTTTGTAGGAAATCCAGTATTACATTGGATATATTCAAAATTTCCTAAAACAAGAAAATCTGTAGATAAGGTTACTATGTACTGTGAAAGGTTTGGAAATAAAGGAATATTTATTTGTAGATTAGTACCTGTAGCGAGAACGCTTGTATCATTGACAGCAGGAACTTTAAGAGATGGAGTAATAAATTTTACTTTATATTCACTACCAGGAATTGCAATATGGAATGCAGCAACTATAATGATTGGGTATTTAGCAAGTAAAGCTATAATTACTTTATAATATTTTAGAATAAGAAAGTGTGATACTTTTTAGAAGTAACACACTTTTTCTGCTTAATTAATCAAAATACTTACTATTATAAAATTTATATTTAAATGATGGAGTAAATGAAATATATATATTTATATATAATAGAAAAACGAGAAGGAGAAGAATGAGTAAAATAGTAAGTATTTTGAGTGGAACAATAATCTAATCATAACTCCAACAAATAAAATATACTGTATATATAAAAGTATATTTACTTTTTATAAAAATATGATAAAATAAAATTAATGGTAACAATTACATATAAGTTTTGTATACTTAATTAATATAATTAATAAAGAAGTGATTAAATGAGTAAAGTAGTTAAAGGTAGTTTCGAATTAATGAAAAAGCTTAATGTTGAAGCTATATTGAAAGTGATAAAAAATAATGGAAGTTTATCTAGAGCTGATATTGCTAAATTAACAGGGCTTACCCCCGCTAGTGTAACAAATATTACAAAGATATTAATTGAAAGTGATTATCTTATAGAAAGAGGTATAGGCGAATCTAGTGGAGGAAGGCCGCCTATAATATTAGAGATTAATATAAAAGCTAGATATATAATAGGTGTAAGTATAGGCGTGGGAAGTATAGATGTGGTATTAACTGATTTAGGCGCTGAGATAGTTGCAAAGAAATCTATATATATAGATGAAAGTAATGTTACTGAAGAGTATGTATTTGCAAACTTAGTTAATTTAATTAATGAAGTTGTAGAAATATCTGAAATAGATAGAAATAAAATAGTTGGAATAGGTGTGGCTATGCATGGCGTTGTTAATCCAACGCTAGGGATATCTCAATATGCCCCTTATTACAATTGGGAAAATGTAAATGTAAAGTCAATACTTGAAGAAAAATTTGAATACCCAGTATTTTTAGATAACGATGTAAGGGCAATAGCTTTAGGAGAGAGTTTATTTGGAGCCGCTAAAAGAATAGATAACTTTGTAGCTATAAATATTTCTAATGGAATAGGTGCTGGAATAATAATTGATAATAAGCCTTATTATGGAGTAGATTACAGCGCAGGTGAAATTGGTCATATGGTAGTAGAGCAAGATGGAGCTTTATGCAATTGTGGGAATTATGGTTGCTTAGAATCTGTTGCATCAAATAGAAGTGTTGAAAGAAAGGTAATTAGAAGTATAAAGCAAGGAGCTAAGACTTTATTAACTAATGAAGTTGAAGATATTGAAAAAATAAGTATTAGAGATATATCAATAGCAGCATCAAAAGGTGATGAATTATCAATTACTGTTTTGAAGGAGACGGCTAGGTATATAGGTGTTGGTATGTCAGGTTTAGTTAATATACTTAATCCAAAACTTATAGTTCTAGTAGGAGAGATATTTGAACAAGATAAAATTATGATTAAGACTTTAAGTGAAGTAGTTAAAAAACGAGGATTAAAGATTTCAAGTGAGAATGTAAAAATATTAAAATCAGATTTAGGAGAAAATGCAGCTGTAATTGGTGCAGCTACATTAGTAATACAAGAAGTCTTCAAAGGCAGAGAGTTTATGTAACTAATAAATATAATTTATATAGGAGGCAAAAAAGATGGTCAATATAGGATATGAAATAGAAAGGCTTTTAAAATTTGCATTAAAAAAAGAGATGATTTCAAAGTGGGATGTTATTCCTTCAAGAAATGCGTTGTTAGATTTATTGAAAGTAGAATCTCCTTATGAAGGAGAAATAGAAGAGGTAGTAGAAGAGACGCCAGTTAAAATATTAAAAAACATTTTAGATTATGCAGCAGAGAATAAGTTAATAGAAGAAGATACTGTAACATATAGAGACCTTTTTGATTCAAGAGTTATGGGGTTAGTAATGCCACGTGAAGGAGAAGTAGTAAAAAGGTTTAATAAGATAGCAGATCGTAAAGGGTTAGAAGACGCTACAAATTGGTTTTATGATTTGAGTAAAGCTTCAAATTATATAATGACAGAAAGAATATCAAAGAATTTATATTGGTTAGCAGAAACTGAATATGGTGATTTAGAAATAACGGTTAACCTTTCAAAACCTGAAAAGGATCCTAAAGAAATAGCTAAGGCTAAACTTGTTAAACAATCCTCTTATCCAAAATGTCTTTTATGTATAGATAATGTCGGATATGCAGGAAGATTAAATCATCCAGGAAGACAGAATCATAGAGTTATTCCTTTTGAGTTACAAGGGAATGATTGGTATATGCAATATTCGCCTTATGTTTATTATAATGAGCATTGCATAGTATTTAAAGGTGAACATAGTCCAATGAAATTAGGAAGAGATGCTTTGGAGAGGTTAGTAGAATTTACAGATAAATTCCCACATTATTTTATCGGTTCAAATGCAGATTTACCTATAGTTGGAGGATCAATATTAACTCATGATCATTATCAAGGTGGTAGACATGTCTTTCCGATGGAGAAGGCTAAGATTGAAAAGCGTTATGAAAGTGCTAAGTTCAAAAATGTTGAAATTGGTACAGTAAAATGGCCAATGACTGTTATAAGATTAAAGTCAGAAGATAAGAAAACCTTAATAGATGCTGCTATGGAAATATTTGAAGCGTGGAAGGTATACTCAGATGAAGAAAATAATGTGATGGCATTTACAGGAGATACTCCACACAACACTGTTACTCCAATAGCTAGAAGAAATAATGGAGCTTTTGAGCTTGATATTGTTTTAAGAAATAATAGAACTTCGGAAGAGCATCCAGATGGAATATTCCATCCACATAAGGAATTACACCATATTAAAAAAGAAAATATCGGTTTAATTGAAGTTATGGGACTAGCTGTTCTGCCAGGAAGATTAGAAAAAGAATTAGAAAAGATATCAAGAATTATTTCAGGAGAACTTTCTTATAATAGAGAAAGTGCTTTAGAGGATAATGATTTAAATAAGCATATAGATTGGATTGAAGAAATGCTTAATAAAAATAGTAATATGAAAATTGAAGAAGCGAGAGCTTTAGTTAAAGAAGAGGTTGGTGTAATATTCTCTAAGGTTCTAGAAGATTCAGGAGTGTTTAAGAGAGATGAAAAAGGACAAGCCGCTTTGGAGAAATTTATAAAATCATTTATATAGGTATAAATAAAAGTTAATTTATAAAAAGGAGAGGTTAAGATGAATAAAAATGAAATGATGGATTTATTTAGAGAAGAATATGGGAGCGTTGATAAGGAGATAATTACATTCCTTTCACCAGGCAGAGTTAATTTGATAGGAGAACATATTGATTATAACGGAGGATTTGTTTTTCCAGCAGCATTAACAGTAGGGATTTATGGAGCTCTAACTTTAAGAGAAGATAATATAGTAAGAATGAGATCAAAAAATGTTAAAGGTGAAGTTGTAATTAATTTAGATAAAGAATTAGTTTACGATAAACAAGATGATTGGGGTAATTATCCAAAGGGAGTTATTAAGGAACTTAAGGATAGAGGTCATAAAATAGGTGGAATGGATATTTTATTCTATAGTAATCTTCCAGATGGAGCTGGACTTTCTTCATCAGCTGCTCTTGAAGTTTTAATGGCTTATATTGTACTTTATTTAGAAAATCCTGAAAAATGTGAAGAGATAGATAGGGTTGAAGTTTCAAGACTTTGTCAAAAAGTTGAAAATCAATTTATTGGAGTTAACTGTGGTATAATGGACCAATTTGCGGTTTGTTTAGGAAAAAAAGATAATGCAATTCTTCTAGACTGTAATTCACTTTATTATGAATATGCTCCATTAAAACTTGGAAATTATAGCTTAGTAATTATGAATACTAATAAAAGAAGAGAACTTGCAGATTCTAAGTATAATGAAAGAAGAGGCGAGTGTGAAAAAGCTTTAGAAATAATTAACTCAAATAAAGAAGAAAAAATACCAAATCTTTGTGCAGCAACAGTTGAAGATATTAATTCATTAATAACAGATGATGTTGTAAAGAGAAGAGCTATCCATGTAGTAACTGAAAATGAAAGAGTTAAACAATCAATGGAATCATTAAAGATGGGAGATATTAAAGGGTTTGGAGAATTAATGACTAAATCTCATATATCTTTAGAAAATGATTATGAAGTTACAGGATTACATTTAGACACACTAGTTCACGAAGCTCTTAAAATAGAAGGATGTATTGGTGCTAGAATGACAGGAGCAGGCTTTGGAGGATGTGCTATAGCTCTAGTAGACGAAGCTAAAGTAGATGAATTTAAAGAAAAAGTATCAACAAACTATGAAAAAGTAACAGGAATAAGACCATTATTCTATACAAGTAAATTAGGAGAAGGAACTCATAGACTTTAATAAATTAAAAATTTAAAATGAATAATAAAAATTAATTATGAAACTGCTTTTGCAGTTTCTTTTTTTGAATTTCTATAATTTTTAATTTAGCATTTGTAATTTTCAATTGTTGACCTATTATTTCTTTGCTATAAAATAATATATTTTATATTGATGGTTATAATAATTTTGAAGTAGTAGTGTTAGGAGGCTTTAAGATGAAAAAAGGGAAAATCGTTTTTATAGTTAGTTATATTATAGCCGTTTGTATAGTTAGTGCATTTATGATATTAGGTGTTAAAGTATATAAAACTGAAGACGAAATAGCTCAAATGCAAGGGGATGAAGTTTCTGTAAGTTTCGATGAAATAGAGGAGGCTAAGAGAAGAGAGTTAAATTATTTATCATTATCAGAAGATCCAAACGCAGATGATGCAAAGATTGTTGAAAATGCTTTAGTTAAGTGGAATTTTCAATCAGCGGATGGGAGGAAAAGTGCATACTTGACTTTTGACGATGGACCATCTACCAAAGTTACATCAGAGGTTCTAGATGTTCTTAAAGAACATGATGTGAAAGCTACATTTTTTGTTTTAGGATCAATGCTTGAGAAAAGTGAAGATTCAAGAATTGCATTGATAAGAATGGTTGAAGAAGGTCATTCTATAGGTAATCATGGATATTGTCATAAGTATGAAGTACTATATCCCAATAGTTATGTTAATGTAAATGCTTTTATGAATGATATGGATAAATCTTTAGAAAGTATGAGAGGGGTTTTAGGAGAAAGCTTTCATACAAGAGTAATAAGATTTCCAGGAGGTCACAATTCTTGGAGAACTGGAGCAATAGATAAGGTGTTAACAGAAAAAGATTATGCTTTCATAGATTGGAATATAGTAAATGGAGATGCTCACTCAGCAGTTTTAAGTAAAGATCAAATGATGAATAATCTAAAAAAATATGTTAAGAAAATGGAAAAAAATAATGATACAATAGTAGTCTTAATGCATGATACAGATAAAAATATAAATGAGGCAGAGTTTTTAAATGAAGCTATAATTTATTTAAAAGATTTAGGCTATGAGTTTAGGACATTGAAATAGGATATAAAAAGGAACAAGAGATAAATCTTGTTCCTTTTTTATTTAAAAAATATTAAAAAAAATTCTATATATTGATAGAATTTAAGATAATAATTACTGTATATTTAAAAAATAGCCATAAAAAGCAAAGTTATTAAACGTATATTTATTAAATAGTATAAATGGATGGTGGGAAAATGAAAAAATATTCAATAATATTAGCTTTATCTTTAGTGTTAACAATAATATTAGTAGGGTGTACTAAGTTAGAAGGTGGGAAATTAAATACTCTTAAAAGAGTGGTATATGAAAAGTTAGAAGATGAAGATAAGATAAAATTAGATGAAGATTATTTAAAGGCATCTGTTGAGAGAGTAGTTTTGACTAAAGATAGTGGTATTATTCTTGATGAGAGATATATCAATGAAGAGGTGTATAAAATAGACTTCATTGGGAAAGATACAGGAACTATGCCTAATAATAAAGTTGTATTTGTAAATGATGGATTTTTAGATATTGTAGGTTATGGTTATCTAGATTAGTTAAAGGTAGGAATGGATATGTATTGTAGTTATTATGAATCACCTGTAGGAAAAATAAAAATAGAAGCTGATGAAGATAGTATTACTGGAGTTTGTTTTTGTGATGAATGTTCGCAGAATAGTGAAAATAGAGCTATTATTGAGTGTAAAAAACAACTTGAAGAATACTTTAATAGAAAAAGAAAAGACTTTGATTTGAATATAAAATTTCTAAAAGGAACAGAGTTTCAATTAAGTGTATGGAAAGCACTTTCAGAAATACCTTATGGAGAAAAGGTAAGCTATAAATATATAGCAGAAAAAATTAATAATCCTAAGGCAGTAAGAGCTGTTGGAGGAGCAAATAACAAAAATCCTATAGCTATCATAGTTCCTTGCCATAGAGTTATTGGAGCAAATGGTAAAATGGTAGGCTATGCTGAAGGGATAGATAAGAAAGAGTTTCTTTTAAGGTTAGAAGAAGCGAATAAGTGAATAAAAGTGCGCACTAAGTGCGCAAGTGAAAAGGCTGCTAAGGCAGCGGGGAAAAGTTAACTAAAGTTAAGGGGAAAAGGCTACTATCGTAGCAGTAAAAAGTGCAATACTCAGATACTCTTCACTATTGCCAAAGGCGATATTTTCCCTGTCACGAAGTGAACTTTTCCCCTCAGCGTCAGCTGACTTTTCCCCTTTGACGAAGTCAAACTTTTCACCAAAGTGCTTCGCACTTTAT
>LM994670.1:2812090-2859259 GCA_000753455.2 Clostridium jeddahitimonense | reverse complement strand
CTACTATCGTAGCAGTAAAAAGTGCAATACTCAGATACTCTTCACTATTGCCAAAGGCGATATTTTCCCTGTCACGAAGTGAACTTTTCCCCTCAGCGTCAGCTGACTTTTCCCCTTTGACGAAGTCAAACTTTTCACCAAAGTGCTTCGCACTTTATTTTTTTGATACATAAGGATTATCTTTAATATAAAATCTCCAAGGGAAATGAACTGCTTCTTCAGCGTAATCTATTCCTATTCTTGTAGTCTCTACTATATTTGAAGGTAAAACTTCGATGTCATGATCTTCAATATAAAGTGAGTTTTCTTTTATAAGCTTTTCTTTATTATTGCTTTTATTTATATTCATAGCTATACATAACTTTGATGGTCCGTTAGTAAGATTTTTTATTTGTGATTTTGTAAGCTCTTCATATGGCTTTTTAAAACGATTAAAAGACATTTCTTCAAAACCTTCTAATGGTTCCAAACCTCTGATAAGCACTCCTTCTGCAACATCTTTTTCACCACAAATCACATTAAAGCAAAAATACATTCCATATATTGAATAAACATAAACTATTCCTGGCTCTCCGTATAACGTTTCAGTTCTTTCGGTTCTCCTACCACCATAAGCATGTGAGGCTTTATCTATAGCGCCTATATATGCTTCTGTTTCTACAATTATTCCTTTAAGAGCTTTTCCATTTACTTGGTTTACAAGAACTTTACCTAATAACTTTTTAGAAAGAGAAAGGGCGTCGATGTTATAAAATGATTTATCTAAAATTTTCATAATTTATCTTAAGACGATATTAGTTAGACGTCTTAATAACCTCCTATAAAGTATTGTTTAGTATATTAATAGTATGTATATAAATATACTTGACTATAACTACTCAATAAAAGTATACTTGAAAGGTATGTCTAAAAACAATAATTCAACAAAATAGAACAAAAAACTACAACAACGAACAAAAAATGTATTGACTAAAGCAATGTTCGTATAATATACTTGAAGTGTAAATTTGACATGATGGAGGAAAAGACATGAAAAATGCTTTAGTATTTCAAACGGATTTTGGTTTAGCTGATGGTGCAGTTAGCGCTATGTATGGAGTTGCACATGGGGTTGATTGCGATTTAAGAATATTTAATTTAACACATGATATTCCACAATATAATATTTGGGAGGCTTCATATAGATTAATTCAAACTGTTACATATTGGGCGTCAGGTACAGTTTTCGTATCAGTTGTTGATCCAGGAGTAGGAACTGATAGAAAGAGTATAGTAGCAAAAACTATTACAGGACAATATATAGTTACTCCAGACAATGGAACATTAACACATGTTAAACGTATGTGTGGAATTGTTGAAGCGAGAGAGATAGATGAAAATATAAATAGATTACCAAACTCAGGAGCATCTTATACATTCCATGGAAGAGATGTATATGCTTATACAGGTGCTAGACTTGCTGCTGGAGTAATAGATTTTGAAGGTGTTGGACCTAAGATAAATGTTGAAGATATAGTTGAATTACCAACTGTAGAACCAGCTAAGGACGGAGAAGCAGTTACCGGTACAATAGATGTTCTAGATGTAAGATTCGGAAGTCTTTGGACAAACATTGGTAGAGAATTATTTATGAATAGCGGTATCAACTATGGTGATAGAGTAGAAGTATCTATTAAAAATGATACAAGAGAAGTTTATAGAAACATAATGGTATTTGCAACTTCTTTTGCAGAAGTACATGTTGGAGAAACTTTAGTTTATGTTAACTCATTAGATTGCTTAGCAGTTGCTATAAATCAAGGTTCATTCTCTAAGGCATATAACATACAAACAGGTACAAATTGGAGAATATCAATAAGAAAGGCTCCAAGAATAATTTACGAATAATATTATTATAATATTTTTAAACTAATAATAAAAAAAACAAGGGGAGAAGAAGTAGATGAAAAACAACTTAAGCATAAAAACAATAGTTGCTATAGGTATCGGTTCAGCAGTTTTCATGATATTAGCACGTTTTGCAGCGATTCCAACTCCAATCCCAAATACTACATTTAATACAGCTTATGGATTTTTAGCTTTAATGGCAGTAATATTTGGACCAATAGCTGGGGTATCTATAGGGTTTATTGGACATACTTTAACTGATTTAACTGCATATGGGTCACCATGGTTCAGTTGGATAATTGCTTCTGCAATAGTTGGATTAGTTATTGGATTTTCAGCTAAGAGATTAAAGATTAATGAAGGTGAATTTGGTAAAAAAGAAATGATATTATTTAATATATATCAATTTGTAGCAAATGCAATAGCGTGGTTTGTTGTAGCACCTTCATTAGATATATTAATATATGCTGAGCCTGCAAATAAAGTATATGTACAAGGAGCTGTAGCTGGTTTCTTAAATATGATTACAGTAGCAGTACTAGGAACTATATTACTTTACTCTTATGCAAAGAGCAGAGTTAAAAAAGGAAGCTTAGATAGAGAAGACGACATAGCTTAGTAAATACTTAAATTTTTAATACCGGGGTAATGTTCTCCGGTATTTTTAGATAGCTTATGGAAAAACTTCGCGATATACAGAAGTGAAAAAATATAGTATTATTTTTAAGTATGAACAAAATAGACGAACAGAAGGTAAAGAGGGAGATTTATATGAAAAGACCTGTAATTGAGTTCAAAGATTTTTCGTTTCAATATAGAGCTCAAGCGAAGCCAACACTAAACAATATAAATTTAACTATATATGAAGGTGAAAAAGTACTTATAGTTGGTCCATCTGGATCAGGAAAAAGTACATTATCAAACTGTATAAATGGACTTGTACCTTTCTCATATGAAGGTAAAATAACAGGAAGTCTTAAAATAAACGGGCAAGAAACTAAGGATATGAGTATAGCAAAGCTTTCAAATGTTGTTGGAACAGTACTTCAAGATCCAGATAGCCAATTTATTGGATTAACAGTAGGGGAAGATATTGCTTTTAAATTAGAAAATGATTGTGTTCCTCAAGATGAGATGCAGGATACAGTTAATATAGTATCAAAGATAGTAGGAATAGATAATCACCTAGAATCTGCTCCTCATAGATTATCAGGGGGACAAAAGCAACGTGTTACACTAGCTGGGGTTATGGTAGATAACGTGGACATACTATTATTTGACGAACCATTAGCAAGCTTAGATCCTGCTACTGGGAAGAATGCTATTGAACTTATAGATCAAATAAAAGAAAAGACAAATAAGACAATACTTATTGTAGAGCATCGTTTGGAAGATGTTCTTCACTCAAGTATTGATAGAATAATAGTTGTAGATAGAGGAGTTATAAAAGCTGATATCACTCCAAATGAATTATTATCTTCTAATATATTAGAGGAAACAGGAATAAGAGAACCGTTATATATAACAGCTTTAAAGTATGCAGGATGTAAAATAACTCCTGAAATAGCTCCAGAGCATATAGATACTGTAAAACTTGATTCCTATGAAGAAAAATTAAAATCATGGGTAGAGGATGTAAAAGAAGAAGTTGCAGTTACAAACGATGAAGCTATTTTAGAGCTTCAAGACATAAAGTTTGCATATAACGAAAAGAAAGAAATTTTACATGGATTATCATTTAAGATTAATAAAGGTGAAATGGTAAGTATTGTTGGTAAAAATGGTGCAGGAAAATCTACTATTTCAAAGCTTATATGTGGATTCTATAAACCAACAGCAGGAAAGATACTATTTAATGGAAAAGATATTAAAAATGAATCTATAAAAGAACGTGCTGAAAAAATTGGTATAGTAATGCAAAACCCTAATCAAATGATATCTAAAACTATGATTTTTGATGAAGTAGCTTTAGGGCTTAAAGTAAGAGGTGTTAGTGAGTCAGAGATTAAGGAAAGAGTACATGAAACATTAAAGATATGTGGATTATACGAATTCCGTAATTGGCCGATATCAGCTCTTAGCTATGGGCAAAAGAAGCGTGTTACTATAGCATCTATTTTAGTACTTAATCCAGAGGTTATTATTTTAGATGAACCAACAGCAGGGCAAGATTTTAAACATTATACAGAAATAATGGAATTCTTAAAGGAAATAAATAATAAAGGTGTAACTATAGTCATGATAACTCATGATATGCATTTAATGTTAGAGTACACTAATAGAGCTATTGCTTTAGCTGATGGATTAAAGATAGCTGATGATACAGCTGCAAATATTCTTACAGATAGTAAGGTAATAGAAGCTGCTAATCTTAAAGAGACATCAGTTTATGAACTAGTTTTAAAGGCTAACTTAGAAAATCCAAGAAATTTTGTTAAGAGATTTATTGATTATGACAGGAGTGTTAGAGCGAAATGAGTGCTATGTTAGAATACCAAGACTTAAAATCACCTATTCATAAGCTAACAGGAGCAACTAAGCTTATTGCATTAGTATTTTGGGCTTTAGCATCTATGGTTACTTATGATACACGTATATTAGGTGCAATGTTTATATTTAGTATTATTATGTTTAAAGTGTCTAAAGTAAAATTTAAGGATATTTCTTTTGTATTATATTTTATTTTAGTATTTCTACTTATAAATAATATTGCTATATTTTTCTTTTCACCTTATGAGGGAGTTGAGATATATAATTCAAGAACGGATCTTTTCCATCTTGTTGGACCTTATACATTAACAACACAACAATTATTTTATCAGTTTAATGTAACTTTAAAATATTTCTCTATAATACCAATGGCGTTGCTATTTATGGTTACCACTAACCCAAGTGAATTTGCAGCATCATTAAATCGTATAGGAGTTAGTTATAAAATATCTTATTCTGTTGCTATAGCTTTAAGATATATACCGGATATCCAAAGAGATTATCACGATATATCTTTTGCGCAACAAGCTAGAGGAATAGATATGTCTAAAAAGGCTGGATTAACTAGTCGTATAAAAAATTCAGCAGCTATAATTATGCCTCTTATATTCTCAAGTTTAGAGAGGATAGAAAGTATAAGTTCAGCTATGGAACTTAGAGCTTTCGGAAATAATAAAAAGCGTACTTGGTATAGTGGTAGACCTTTTGAAAAGAGGGATTATATAGCTATAGCAGTAGTAATATGCGTATTTATAGCAGCTTTAGTAGCAACCAAGTTAAATGGAGGAAGATTCTTCAACCCGTTCTAGAAAAAAGCCTACACATATGAATTAATATGTGTAGGTTTATTTTTATAAATTTATTATTTATAAGATTATTTATTATGGGAAATTCTAAATTTTATGGGAGTAAAAAAATTCTAAAGAGTATAAAAAATATAAAATTTGACTTGATTTATAAGAAGATTATGTTAAAATATAATTAGGTCTTGAAACAAAAGACTAAATTATAAATTTAAATTAAATAAAGGTTCAGATAGATAATATTTTCTCCTAGACTGAGAATTATTAATCCATATGTAATCTTTAATCCTAGGAGGGAATTTTCATGACAGATAAGACTTTAGTATGTGTTGATTGTGGCGCTGAATTCGTATTCACAGTAGGAGAACAAGAATTCTACAAAGAAAAAGGATTCGACAACGAGCCAAAGAGATGTTTAGCTTGTAGAAGAGCTAAGAAAGCACAAAACAACAGATAATTGTTTTTAGAGTTGTAATTTAATATTACAACTCTTTTTTTATTCTAAACTATTTATTAAATTACCACCATATTCTATTCCTGTATTATAGCCTTCACCTGAATAGATTAGCTTATCATTTTTTAAATCTAATAGTTCTATTTGTACAGTACCTGTTAGTGTTTCTTTAACATAAGGAATCATTTTACCATCTTTAGGTCCATGGCAAAGGATAAAATTATCCTTAGTACTTTTAGTTTTTAAAGAAAGTTTGAAATTCTTATTTTTAACTTGTAGGGTAATATCATTATTATTAAGTTTAATATCTAAATGACTTCTATTCATAGTAGTAAATTTGAAAAATATATCATCAACAGTAACACCTATTAAAAATCCTCTAAAGCTTTTTAACGGGAAAGGAATTTCGCCTACTGAACATGTAACAGTAGCTCTTTTATCATTAAAATAGTTACTTTGGATCCAAAGCCAGCTTAAAGGGAAGCTTTTTCCCCAATTCTTTTCTATATAAACCTTACCACCGTGAAAATCTATTAGTTCATCGTTAATAGTCAGTACGCCTTGTATATTGCCATCTAAGGCACATACTTGGCTATAACACTCCATGAAGTTTAAGTAATTATAAAATCCCATACTACCTGGATTTAGAGTTGAATCTTTCCAAGGAATTATATTATCAAAATATAATGCTCCTATAATTTTCAACTTTTCATTACGTATATTTAATAATAGTCTTTTTAATGAAAATGAGCTTTGGTCTATATTGATAGAAAAAGGTGAATTTGAATAAGAAAACTTAAAGGTAGGATACCTAAAATAATTAAATGAATTCTTTTCACCTTGTAAAACTTGAATAAAAGAGTGAGAGTCTTTTGAAAGTGATATACCAGGTATAATAGCAAGAGTGTGTTTTCTATCTTTAGTTACCATTTTAAAGTACCAACCTTCAAAAAAGTTATCTTTTTTATTCTCTCCATGATAGAGATTTGGATCTAATATAACGTTCATTTTTTCCTCCAATTAATTATTATTATAAGATTAGTCTTATCAAACATAGGATAAATATGCAGGGGTATACTACTTATATAAAGTAATTAAAAGAAAGGAAGTTAATAATGAATAAATCTTTATGGATAAGTAGTTCTGAAGGTAATAAATACAGGGTACTAGATGAAGATAAGAGAGTTGAGTGTTTGATTGTAGGGGGAGGGATTGTTGGGATTACTACTGCTTATTTGCTATGTAAAGAAGGATATAAACCTGTCGTGGTAGATGCAGATTATATTGGATATGGTGCAACAGGGAGAAATACAGGAAAGATAACTCCTCAAAATGGAATAAAATATTCTGATATATATAAACGTTACGGAGCAGAAAATGCTAAAAAATATTATGAGGCTAATAATGAGGCTTTAAAGTTAATTGAGAAAATAATTGATGAGAATAAAATTGATTGTGATTATGAGAGGGCTCCGGCTTATATTTATGCAGAAAATGAAAGTGATAGTAAAAAGGTATTGAAAGAGTTTGATATATGTAAAGAAATAGGTATTAATTGTGAATTTATAATGGATATACCATTACCTATAGAATCTTACGGAGCTATAAAGTTTAATGTAGGAGCCCAATTTAATCCTAAGAAATATATAGATTATTTAGCAAGAAAAGTAGAGGAGTTAGGTGGAGAAATATATGAGAAGGCTCCTATGAAATCGATAGATAAGTATAAAGACATTATAACTGTACATAGTTTAGGGGGATATGAAATAAAAACGGATAAACTTATTATAGCTTCTCATTATCCATTTTATGATGGATTGAGCTTTTATTTCGCAAGATTAAGACCAGAAAGATCATATGTAGTTGCAGGGGAATATAATGGTGAATTTCCACAGGCGACATTTATTAATGCATCCACACCAAAGAGGAGTTTAAGAATTTATAATGATGGAGAAAGAAGGCTTTTGCTTGTAGCAGGAGAAAGTCATAAAGTTGCTCATAAGGAAGAGGAGGATCATTATGGAGCATTAGAGGAGTATGGCAAAGAAAAATTTGGAGTTGAGAAATATCAATATAGATGGAGCACTCAAGATTATATTACTTCAGATAACGTACCATATATAGGATATTTAAATTCAGTAACAAAAAATATATTAGTAGCTACTGGATTTGGAAAATGGGGAATGAGTAATGGAACTGTAGCTGGGATTATTTTAAGTCAGCTTTATATAAATGGGAAAAGTAAATATTTAAGTACATTCACGCCATCAAGAAGTGAAGGATATTTAACAGGAGAGTTTTTAAAAGAGAATACTGATGTAGGGATTCAGTACATAATGGGGAAGGTTAAGATTGCATCAAAAGATATGCCTGATAGAGATAAAGGGAAGATAGTTAGTATTGATAAATCTAAGTTCGGAGTATATAGAGATGCGGAGGATATATTTCATATAGTTGATACGACTTGTACTCATATGGGATGTGAACTTAAATGGAATCCTTTAGAGAAAAGTTGGGATTGTCCATGTCATGGTTCAAGATTTGGCATAGATGGAGAGATATTAGAAGGCCCAGCCACTGTACTATTAAAACAATATGGGTCAGAAACTTATAATGAAATAAACCCTAATCTTATATAGTTAAAAGCTAAGAGTTAATAGTTATAATTTTTTTTTAGAGAGATTTTAAACATTCTATATTAACTCTTAACTTAAAAATCGTTGACTTGGAAACGATTCCGATATAATCTATTAATAAGAGATAGAAATGGGAGGGATAAATTTGGAGAGGATTTATAAGTATGGGAGAGGAAGCTTTAAGAGTATAGAAGAAGGAAACGAATTAATTTGGATGGTAGGAAATGGGATAGGGGGCTTTGCTAATCATACAGTTGCTGGTGGAGGAGCACAATGCTTCCATGGCTATTTAGTGGCATCATTAAATGCACCAGTTAATAGAACCCTTATACTTACAAGAACTCAAGAGTTAATAGAAATTAATGGGAGAGAGTATGATTTGACGTCTCAACAATATATAGGAAGTTCAAAAAATGGACAAGAGTATCTAGAAAGATTTACATTTGATTCTGTTCCAGAATACATATATAAGGTTGAGGATATTAGTATAAAGAAAACAATAGCACTAGAATACGGCCATAATACTGTAGCTATATGTTATGAAATAGAAAATGGAATGGATGAAGCAAAAATAAGAGTAGTTCCACTATTTAATTATAGAGCATCAACAGATGTAAGTGAAAGAAATGAATTAAAATTTGATATAAATTTAGGAAATAGAAGTTTATCTTTAATACCTAATAAAGATAAGGATAGGGAAATTAAGTTTTATTCTTCTGAAGGAGAATTTTATGATAGAAGTTTAATTCCTACAAGTATGGCAACACCTAATTACTTAATTGAGGAAAATCATTTTTATATGATAGATCATAGGACTGGTTTTTTAGGTGTAGATAATCATTATACTCCTTATGAAGTGCAAGTTAATTTAAAGCCTTTCGAAAAAAAGAAGTTTTATGTTAAATGCACGATAGAAGATTTGGATACTAAATCAGGATTTGATATAGTAAAAGAATATAAAGATAGAGCAGAAGGATTAGTGAGACAAGCTGATTTGGAAGATAGATTTGCTAATAATCTTGTTAAAGCAGCAGATCACTTTATAGTTAAGAGAGAAAGTACAGGCCTTAAAACAGTACTAGCAGGATATCCTTGGTTTACTGATTGGGGAAGGGATACTATGATAGCTTTTGAAGGACTTACTTTAGTTACAAAGAGATTTAATGATGCAAAAGAGATATTGGAATCATTTGCAAGATATATTAAAAATGGATTAGTACCAAATGTATTTCCAGATATCAATACAGAACCAGGATATAATACTGTTGATGCTTCACTTTGGTACTTTCAAGCTGTTTATCAATACTTAAATTACACAGGAAATGAAGAGGATTATGATTTTATTAAAGAAAAGATATATCCAAAATTAAAAGAAATTTATAAAGCATATTCAACGGGCACTGATTTCTCAATAGGTATGGATAAAGATGGACTAATTCATGCTGGGGGAGGCTTGGATCAAGTAACTTGGATGGATGTAAGAGTTGGAGACTATGTAGTTACACCTAGGCATGGAAAGCCTGTAGAGATTAATGCTTTATGGTTTAATGCATTAAAGATAATGGAGATATTATCTAAGGAGTTTGGAGAAGATGGTAGGCAGTATGAAATATTATCAGAAAAAGTTAAGGAATCATTTAACAGGAAATTTTGGAATGAAGAAAAAGGATGTTTATACGACGTAGTTGATGAAAATGATGATAGAATTAGACCAAATCAAATCTGGGCTGTTTCATTACCATTTTCAATATTAACCAGAGAAAAAGAAAAGAGTATCGTAAATATAGTTTATAAACATTTATATGCTACTTATGGGTTACGATCATTATCTTTTATGGATAAAGATTATAAAAGTAAATATATAGGTAAGCTTTTTGATAGAGATTGTGCTTATCATATGGGAACAACATGGGGATTTTTAATAGGAGGTTTTATAACTGCTTATTGTAAAGTGAATGATTATTCTAAAGAGGCAGTAGAAAAAGCTGAGTATATGTGCAAGGTATTTGAGGATACAATGAAGGATGGTTGTATAAATGGAATAGCCGAAATTTTTGATGGTGATTTTGCAGCAACAAGCAGAGGGTGTTATTCTCAAGCGTGGAGCATAGCAGAAGTTTTACGGGCATATGTAAATGATGTACTACCTTACATCATTTACTAATATAGGGATAAAAGTTAAATTTGACTAAATTATATTTTAATTATAATATATAAGTAGGCGACAGAGTAATGCCTTAAAGTGTCGTTATTAAAAGTGTTATGAGTTTTTTTATGAGTTTTGAGTTGTAGCGGTATAGCTACAACTCTTTTTTACAAAGTTCAGTAAATGGCTTTATAGCTTTTATTATTACAGTAGTTGCTTTAATAATTACATAATTTGCATAAAAAAATAAAAATAAGTGGTTATTGTATAGAATTGAAATAGGATTTAAGCCTAACAACTTCTTCGGTAGTTAGTTTTTCTCTACTTCTTTTCTTTTCTATAATTTCTTTAAAGTCAGTGAATTCATCCTCGGTTAATTTGTTCTTAAAAACTACATCTTTTAGTGTAGACATTTGTTCAATATCTTCTTTACCTAATCGGTTGTTAGTAATCATTTTATTTTGGATATCATCTAAAATTTTTCGTTCATTTTCGTTTAAAAGTTTTATATTGCTCTCAGTCCAAAAAATATCAATATATTTACTGTTTGAACTATCATCATCTGTATAAAAAGCGTTAAATTCATCATCACAAGTACAAGGAAGGTTACATGAAGCAGTGGAATTTATGAGAGGTTTAATAATAGTAAGACTTTCTATTATTAAAGATATTAGTATTAACGTTATAAGTTTTCTTTTGAACATTTAATATCACTCCTTTAAATATATTATTTCTCATAATTTACTATATTATTTAAATTTATATAATTCTTAAAATAAAAAGTTCTACTACATATATGTAGTAGAACTTTTTAAAAGTATAAATTATAGTCATATTAAAAATTTTTAATACTTTTATATAAACAAAATATTAATGTATATTTATTAATATGATATCAATTCTATAATATATTTATTGATCTTCTGAATCTCTACAGGGAGTTTTGCAGTTGTTTTTATTTTTATCATGTTTTTCTTCGTGGTCATGTTTATGCTTTTTATGACCGTGTTTATCTTTCTTATCTTTACATTTTTTATCTTTTTTATTTTCTTTGGCTTCTTTTTCATTTTTATCTTTTTTATCTTCTGTAGCTTTTGGTTTTAATTCTTTAGTAGGAGCAGCTGGCATTTGCTCTTTAGTTTTTGTAGAGTCTTTAGATTTATCTTCACAAGGTTTCTTAGTTGAATCTTGTGAAGGGGTAGCTGGAGTTTTTTGCTCTTTAGCAGGAGTAGTTTCTGCTGGAGTTTTACTTTTATCTTCTGCAGGTTTTTTATTTAAATCTTGAGAAGGCATAGTTGGAGTTTTTTCTTTCTCAATAGGTTTTTTATTAATATTTTCTGAAGGCTTTTCCTCCTTCGCAGGAGCAAGTGGTACTTGATTTTTAGCTTTATCTTCGCAAGGCTTTTTATTTAAATCTTGTGAAGGTGAAGCTGGAGTTGGAGTTTTTTTGTTCATATCTTCTGTTGGTTTTTGCTCTTTAGTAGGAGTAGGTGGTGTTTGCTCTTTAGGTTTTTCTTCTTTATTTTGAGCTGGAGCTTGAGGTTTCTCATTTTTTTGCTCATTTTTCATTTCTTTCTTTTCTTCTTTTTCTTTATAATGTTTTTCTTTCTTAGTTTTATCTTCTTTAGATTCCCTGTCTCCACCTTTGTTAGAAGTCGCTGAAGGGTTTGAAACTTCTACAGGTTTTAATTCTGAAACTTTAATTGTTGCTGAAGGCATAGATATTAAAGTCTCAGAAGCGATAACTAAAGACATTAACATTAGTGATAAATTTTTTTTCTTCATAATATTCCTCCTTTGTTTTGGCAGGACAATATTTACCCTGTCATATATGTTTATTATGTGAAAAAGTCGTAGATATTAATAAGGTAAATAATTGGTGATACTAATATAAATTTCTAATTAATTTGGAAGTTTATACAAAAAATAAAATATATTAATATTTAACATTATTAGGGAATAAAATATGATATAATAAAATAGTATTAAGAAGCAAACAAGAGTAAGCTGAAAAAATAACTGGAATCGTTTCCGGAGAACTTAAGAAAGAGTTGAGGATCATATTATGAAGATGAGAGAAGTTGTAGATGTAAAAAAGTATTTTGAAAGTAAAGAATTTCAAGATTTATATAATTATGATGGGAAATTAGGATCAATATATTCTAAGAATAAAACAAAATTTATATTATGGGCACCTACTGCAGAAGAAGTTAAAATAGCTTTTTATGGTAAAGACCCTTATAACTATACTTGCGAGGCTAAAAAAGTAGTAAGAATGGATAAAGATATTAAAGGAACTTGGACATTAGAAGTTGAAGGAGATTTAAGCGGAGAATTTTATAATTATATAGTTAATATAGATAGAGAAGAGAAGGAGTTAGTGGACCCATATGCGAAAGCTGTAGGGGTTAATGGTAATAGATCTATGGTAGTAGATTTATATTCTACTAATCCAGATGGATGGAATGAAGATAAGAAGCCAGAATTAAAAAGCTGGACAGATACAATAATATATGAAGTCCACGTGAGAGATTTTACAATAGATGAATCATCAGGTGTAGAAGTTAATTTAAGAGGTAAGTTCAAAGGATTTATTCAAGATAAGACACCATTAAATCATTTGAAAGAAATGGGATTTACTCATATTCATCTTTTGCCTGCTTTCGACTATGGATCAGTAGATGAGACTAAGCTTCATATACCACAATTTAATTGGGGATATGATCCTAAGAATTATAATGTTCCAGAAGGTTCATATTCAACTAATCCTTATAAAGGAGAAGTAAGAATAAAAGAATTTAAGGAGCTAGTACAGAAGTTACACAAAGAAGGATTAAGAGTTGTTATGGATGTAGTTTATAATCATACTTATGATTTAAATTCATTTCTAAATTTAGCTGTTCCTAAATATTATTATAGGGAAGATGAAGAGGGAAATTATACAGATGGATCGGCTTGTGGAAATGAAACTGCATCTGATAGATATATGTTTAGAAAATATATGGTAGATTCTGTAGTGTATTGGGCAAAGGAATATCATATAGATGGTTTTAGATTTGATCTTATGGGATTACATGATATTGAAACTATGAAGGAAATAAGAGAAGAATTAGATAAAATAGATAAGTCTATAATAGTATACGGTGAAGGATGGGCTGGTGGAGCAACACCTTTGCCAGAAGATAAAGCCGCATTAAAGAAAAATACATTCAAATATGATGAAATGCAAATAGCTGCATTTAGTGATGATTGTAGGGATGGTATAAAAGGACATGTTTTTTATGAAGAGGAGGCTGGGTTTATAAATGGAGGAGAAGGCCTTGAGGAAGCTATTAAATTTGCAGTAGTGGCATCTACGAAACATCCGGAAGTAGATGTTAATAAAGCTATGTATTCTAGAGAGTTTTGGGCTAATGAACCTTATCAAACTGTAACATATGCTTCAGCTCATGACAATTTAACGTTATGGGATAAAATACAAACAGTAAGCAAAGATTTATCAGAAGATGAACTTATAAAGATGAATAAATTATCAGCAGCTATAGTCTTAACTTCACAAGGAATAAGTTTTATTCATGCCGGTGAAGAAATAGCTAGAACTAAAGAAGATGAAGAGGGACGACTTATAGAAAATAGTTTTGAATCTTCTGATTATGTAAACAAGATAAGATGGGATAGAAGAGAGAAATATAAAGACTTAATGGAATATTATAAAGGGTTAATTAAATTAAGAAAAACATACAAAGCTTTTAGAATGGATTCAAATAAGGACATAAATGATAATATTAAATTTTTAGAAAATGGAAAAGAGTTCACAGATAGTAATGTTGTTGCATATATATTAAATACTAAAGGGAAAATAGATGAGAAAAATGATATTTTAGTAATCTTCAATAGCAATAACAAAGATGTACAAGTTAATATACCACATAGGAAGTGGAGTTTAGTTGTAAATGAAGAAAAAGCAGGTATAGATGAGATAAGGGAAATAACAGATTATAGACTTAATGTTAAAGCGAAATCTGCTTATGTACTTATCGCAAAATAAATTTATAGCTTTAGAAGATATGAGTTTTTATATCTTCTAAAGTGAATATATTAAATTGGGGTGAGAGTATGGGAGTTAATATGATAGTTTACCAACTTGTAAACGAGTACAAAAGATTCGATGAAGTGTTGGCAATAACATTAACAGGATCAGGAGCTAGTGGGAAAAATGATTTTTTTTATGATATAGATGTTGATGTGATTTTAAAAGATGAAATTGATATTAATAGTAGAAGAGAAATTTTAAAGAAGTTTTCGGATACTATTGAAACTAATAGTGGAAAGTATGGAGAAAAAGATATCTTTATATTAAGAAATTCAACAACGCAAATAGATGTAAGTTACTATACACTTGATACATTAAAAGAAAATCTATTTAATGTTGTTGATAAGTGTAAAGCATCTGTAGGATATACAACATGTTTATGGAAGGTAGTTTCAGGAGCGTTTATAGCTTATGATAAGGAAAATACTTTTAAAAATCTTCAAAAGAGATATAGGGTAGCTTATCCTGAAAAATTAAAATTGAATATTATAGATAAAAATTATTATATTCTAAGAGATAGTATAGCATCTTATTATAATCAAATAGATAAGGCTATAAATAGGGGAGATTTAATAAGTGTAAGTCATAAAATATGTAAGTTCTTAGATAGCTACTTTGATGTGGTTTTTGCTGTTAATGAAATGCCTCATCCTGGAGATAAAAGGTTAATATCAATAATTAACTCTAAGTGTAAGAAGATACCAAGGTTATTGAGTGAAGGGATAAATACATTAATAGAAAATTCCTGTACATGTGATAGAAGTATTTTAAGAAATATGGATGAGATAGTTGATGATCTTAAAGAATTTTTAATTGAAGAAGGGATTAAGGTGAGTTAATAGTGAAGAGTTAAAAGTGAAAAGTCATTGATAAAACTGCTATGCAGTTTTTGACTTTATTTCTAAACTTCTAACTTTACACTCTTAACTTTTAACTAAATAAAGTGCTTCGCACTTTATTTTTTTTTGCAATCTTTGCAGTATCCATAAATCTCAAGTTTATGATTTGTAATTGTAAAGTCTAACGTATCTTCAAGTTGTGACTCATAAGCATGAAGAGGGCAACCGGAGATAGGAAATACTTTTTTACAGCCATTACATATAAGATAATGTTTATGTTGCATATCGTTCATTTCGTAACAAGTCTTATTAGTTTCTTCAAAAATAAATTTATTTATTAAAGAATTAGCAACAAGTGTATCTAGAATTCTATAAATAGAAGATAGATTTATAGAAATATCTTTTTGCTTAAGAATAATATAAATATCCTCAGCTGTAACTGGTCTGTTACTGCTTTCGATAACTTCTAATACTGAATTTCTATGTTTAGTAACTTTAAGCCCTTTGCATTTCAACAAATTGCTGAAGTTAGGTTTATTATTCAAAATCCCCACCCTTTCAAAGTATAATAGATTTATAATAACATCTTATAGACCTTAGGACAAAGCGCTTAATAAATTTATACAAATTTTTGCTTATAACCTAAAGTGATAAAGAACATTACTGCTGAAATTAATACTATAGTTGCACCAGTAACAGTATTTAAATAATAAGATAATACTAAACCAATAATACCTGATGATATAGATATTAAGATTGAGATTAAGTGGTATTGACGTATGTTTTTTGAAACATTGCGTGCAGCTGCTGCAGGTAAAACTAAAAGTGAGTTAATTATTAAAAGGCCTACCCAATTAACTGTTATAGTAACAACAACAGCTATTGTTATAGTAAATAACAATTCAATTAATAAATTGTTAGTTCCACGACTTTTGGCTAGAGAACTATTAATACTAACTAAAAGTAGTTTATTAAATATAAATGACCAAATTAATAAAATAACTACAAATAATACTACTAACATTAATAATTCTTTAGGTGAAATACTTAACAGATCTCCAACTAAATAAGATGAGAATTTATTCATATTTCCTCCTAAGCTCATAAGAACTAATCCTAAAGCAATAGCTATAGAAGAAAATACTCCTATTATAGTATCTGTTGAAGAATTACCTTTATTTTTTATTAATGTAATTGCAATTGCAAAAAATATTGAGAATATAGTAGCGCCCCAAGTTGGGCTTATTCCACCAACAAGTATTCCTATTGCGATTCCAGTAAAAGCACCGTGTCCTAAAGAATCAGCAAAGAAAGCCATTTTGTTATTAACAACCATAGTACCTAGTATTCCAAATAAAGGAGTAACTAATAAAACAGCAATTAATGCATTTTTCATAAAATCATATTGTACCCATTGAAATGGAAGTATGATATCTATAAATCTATATAAAGATTCTAGCATTATTTTTTACCTCCTTTATTTTTAGAATCATCTTCATCGTACCAAGACAATCCAAAGATTTTGCTTGTAGTTTTATTTGTAAAAACTTCTTTAGGCGTTCCACTACAAAGAACAGTACCTTTTAATAAAACAACCTTATCTGCATATTTAGCAACTAAGTCTAAGTCATGAGATACTAGTATAATAGATAAATCATATTTTGATTTTACATCCATTAATATATCATAGAATAATTCAAGTCCGTTTTGATCAATTCCAGATACTGGCTCATCAAGAAGTAAAATATTAGGCATAGGATCTAAAGCTAATGCTAATAGAACTCTTTGAAGTTCTCCGCCAGATAAAGCTCCTAGTTTCCTATCTATTAAGTATTCTGCTTTTACTCTTGAGAGACTTTCAGAAACTTTATTTCTGTATTTTTTTGAAGAATATAGCCAAACAGGAGCTTTTGAGTTACAAGCTATGAACAAATCAAGGACACTTGCAGGTGTACTTAAATCAAAGTTTAAATATTGAGGGACATAACCAATAATAGGAGTTGTTACTCCTTTTGATGAAGTACCTACGTAAGTTAATTTTCCAGTATGTTTAATCTCGCCTAATAAAGCCTTCAAAAGCGTACTTTTACCAGCTCCATTAGGTCCGATTATTGAAGTTAATTCTCCACAATGAAAGTGAAGGTTAATATCTTCTAAAATTTTGTTTGTACCAATAGTAACTGATAAGTTTTCAACTTTAGTACAACAGAAATCTGAGCATTTATTATGATTAGAATAATTCAAGTTTTCCATTATTTTAACGCCTCTTTTAAAGTTTCAAGATTTTGTTTCATCTTATTAATATAATCATTATAAGAATCAGGGTTAGAGTCACCGGTAACTATAGGGTCTAAAGTATATATAGGAACACCAGCTTCTTTTGAAATAGTAGTAGCTGCTTTAGCTGTATATTGAGGTTCAGTAAATAAAGCTTTTACATTATTGTTTTTGGCAAGCTCAATAGTCTCTTCTAATTCTTTTGGAGAAGGTTCTGTTCCAGGTTCTAAAGCTATAACTCCAACTATATTAAGATCAAATTCCTCAGCAAAGTAAGGGAATGCTTCGTGGAACGTAATTATATTACGATTTGGAAGAGAGTTTATACCTTCTTGCATTTCTGATTTTAAAGATTCAAGTTTACTTATGTATTCTTTTGCATTTGCTTTATATTTATCTGCATTAACAGGATCATATTTAGCTAATCCATCTGCTATATTTTGTACTTGTTTAATATTGTTACTTATACTTACCCAAACATGGGGATTATCTTCGTGATCATGATTAGGATCTTCGTCATCATGACTATGTCCTTCACCATCGGCAGTTAATAGCTGAATACCTTCACTAGCATCCACTATATCTAAATCTTTTTCATTAGATATAACTTTATCAAGGAAACCTTCCATACCAGCTCCGTTTACTACAAATATATCTGCTGTAGATAAAGTTTTTAAGTCTTCAGGTGCTAATTGGTAATCGTGTAGGCAACCAGTCTGTGCTTTAGTCATATTAATTAAATTAACATTAGGCACATCCTTAATTATATTTAAAGTAGAAATATATATTGGATAAAAAGATGTAACTATATTAATTTTATCGCTTGATGTATTGTTTGATTCTTCCTTTGAAGAGCCGCATCCCATAAACATTATTAATGTTAGTAATAATAGGGATGTAACTTTAGTAAATTTTCTTTTCATTCTTGTCCTCCTAAATTCAAATGAGAATAGTTTGCATTTATAAGTATATTATACACTTTTTTAGGAAAAGGTAAAGATAAAATATTACGCCAAATTATGAACTATTATTTAAATTAATAAAAAAATGTTCGCGAAAAAGCTTGAAAATTGTCGAATGTATAGTATTATAGTATGTGCACAAAAACTTTAATAAAGGTGGAGAAAGATGGATAAGTTTTTTAGACTTAAAGAAAACAATACTAATGTAAGGACAGAAGTAGTAGCAGGTATTACAACCTTTATGACAATGGCTTATATATTAATAGTAAATCCAAGCATATTGTCTGCGGCAGGTATGGACCAAGGGGCAGTATTTACAGCTACAGCAGTATCAGCAATAATAGGAACATTAATAATGGGACTTTATGCTAAACTACCATTTGCACAAGCTCCAGGGATGGGGTTAAATGCATTCTTTGCATTTACAGTAGTTTTAGGTATGGGGTATTCATACCAATTTGCTTTAACAGCAGTTTTACTAGAAGGTTTAATATTTATATTGTTAACAATATTTAATGTAAGAGAAGCAATTGTGGATTCAATTCCAGCAAATATAAAGAAAGCAATTTCGGTAGGTATAGGTTTATTTATAGCATTAATAGGATTAGAAGGAGCTGGCATAGTAGTACATCCTACTGATGGAGGAACTATAGTATCATTAGGTAATATAATATCAGGACCAGGATTATTAGCTATAATAGGAATAGTAATAACAGGTATATTAGTAGCTAGAAAAGTAAAAGGGGCATTATTCTTAGGAATGGTTATAACTACTGTTATAGGAATACCAATGGGAGTTACTCCTATGCCAGAAAGTATAGTAAGTATGCCACCATCAATATCAAGCACATTTATGCAATTTGAATGGCATAATATATTTAGCTTTGATATGGTAATAGTTTTATTTACCTTATTATTTATGGATATGTTTGATACAATAGGTACTTTAGTAGGTGTCGCAACAAAGGCTAAAATGTTGGATGAAAATGGAAGAGTTCCTAATATTAAAAAGGCTCTTTTTGCAGATGCTATAGGAACTACTGTCGGTGCTTGTTTAGGTACTAGTACAGTTAGTACTTTTGTGGAAAGTGCAGCTGGAGTGGCTGAAGGTGGAAGAACTGGACTAACAGCAGTTGCAACAGCGGCTATGTTTGGAATAGCACTATTCTTTGCACCACTTTTTGGAGTTATAACTCCTGCTGTAACTGCATCAGCTTTAGTTATAGTTGGATTATTTATGATTGAGACGATAAAAGAAATTGATTTAGAAGATTATACAGAGGCTGTACCGGCTTTCTTAACAATAATAATGATGCCATTTGCATATTCAATATCAGATGGTATAGTGTTTGGAGTAATTTCATATATAGCACTAAAATTATTTACAGGAAAATATAAAGATATTTCATTTACAACAGTTATAGTTGGAATAATATTTGTTCTAAAATTTATTTTAGTTTAAAAGAAGATAGATAAAATTTTAATTCAAAAAAAGGTGGTAATAATTTATTCGAATTATCCTCATACTAAATTATGAAAGTAGGAGGTGATTCTATGGCAAAAAAAGGTCAAAGAGCAACTTGGGAAAATGATAATTTCCAACCACCAAAGAAAAATGATGTACCACCAGTACCAGCAATAAGCAATCAAAAAAAACATGATTAATAATTATAAATTAAGCTAAAGTATAGATATACTTTAGCTTAATTTGTATAATATATATTAAAACGAGAAAAAAGGGTGATGTTATGAAAGTGGCGATTTGCTCAGATATACATGGTAATATTGAAGCTTTTAATAGATTTTTAGAAATAATAGATGCTGAAGGTATAAATAAAGTGTTAAATTTAGGAGATTTTGTTAGGGGGAAAGACCCTGATAAAATAATGGATCATATAATGAATGATTCTAGATTTGAAAGTATAATTGGTAACCATGATGAAGCATATTGTTTAGAAATAGGAGACTTTGCAACAGAAATAGATAAAAAGTATGTTGAGTGGATAAAAACTCAGCCTAAAGAACGTGTTGTAGAGGTTGAAGGTAAAAAGATACTTATGGTACATAGTAGACCAAGTTCAAATAAGTGTGCACCTTTAATATATAATGGTGGAACATTTAATGAGTTTATGGATGATTATCCAGATGGAATGGACATAATATGTTTTGGACATACTCACATACAGTTATTTATAGAGAACTTTTATGGTAAAAAAATATTAAATCCAGGTTCTTTAGGATTAGCTATTGGAGGGAAGGTTAATTTTGCTATAATTGAAATAGAAGATGATGAGTTTACATGTAAACTTTATAAGATATAGGGGAGAGAGTGAGATGGACAGAGAAACTATTTTAAATATGGATCCACATATGTTGGTTAGCATATTAAATCTAAAGCTTAGAGATTTTTACTCATCTTTAGATATGTTTTGTGATGATATAGATATAAATAGAAGTGAATTAGAAGAGAAATTAAACAAGTCAGGATATTTTTATCAAAATAGCATAAATCAATTTAAGTAAAGAAAAAAATAGAATTAAATTAAAGAAACTTTAATAGATTTTGAATTATGCTTAATGTATAATGGAATATATTATATTTTAAAATATCAATTGAAAGGATTGAGATTTAGATATGCGAATCAAAAAAACAGGGAAAATAGCAATATTAGTAGCTGCAAGTGCTGCGTTAGTTGCTACATTAATTAATGATAAAAAGCAACAGGAGCAACAAGAAAATCGAGATAATAAATAAGCAATTTAAATTATTTTATTTTTATAGTTGTGTGGTTAAATAAAAAAGGCGATTTTCGTCTTTTTATTTTTTGGACCAACTTATGAGGAGGGCAAGATGAAAAAAAAGGTAGATTTAGTGTCGGGAAATATTTTTAAGACTTTATTTGCGTTATCATTACCTATATTAGGAACATCATTTATACAAATGGCTTATAGTATGGTAGATATGATATGGATAGGTAGAGTTGGAAGTGCTGCGGTTGCTGCAATTGGAACAGCAGGATTTTTTGCGTGGTTTGGTAGTTCTTTAGTGTTGGTAACTAAAACTGGAGCAGAAGTGGGAGTATCACAAGCTGTTGGGAAGAAGGATAATAGTTTAAGAGAAAAATATGTTTATAATAGTTTAACAATGGTTATTGTTATCGCAATTATATATACTTTAATACTTTTAATTTTTAAAGATGGATTAATTGGATTTTTTAACTTAAATGATCCTGAGATAATATCTATGGCTGTTAGCTACCTTATAATAATAAGTATAGGAATGATATTTTCTTTTTTAAATCCACAGTTTACTGGGATAATTACTGCAGAGGGAAATAGTAAGACACCATTTATAGCAAATACAATAGGATTAATTATAAATATAATATTAGATCCAATATTAATATTTGGATTTGGGCCTATAAGACCTTTAGGTGTAGTAGGTGCTGCTGTGGCGACTGTGTTTGCACAATTTGTAGTAACAGCAATATTTATATATGTATTTATAAAAGAAGGATATAGATTAAAGGTTTGGGACAAGAAGTATATAGACTTTGCTTGTATGAAAGAAATAACTAAATGGGGAACTCCTAATGCGTTACAAAATTGCTTATTTTCTTTCTTTGGAATGTTAATAGGAAGAATAGTTGCAACATGGGGACCAGTACCAATAGCTGTCCAAAAGGTTGGATCACAAGTTGAATCTATATCATGGATGACAGCAGGCGGTTTTGCATCGGCGTTAACAGCTTTTACTGGCCAAAATTATGGTGCTAAAAAATATAAGAGAGTTGAAGATGGATATAAATATACTTTAATTTTATCATTATCTCTTGGAGTAGTAACATCATTTCTTTTAATTGTATTTGGTAAGCAAATATTCTCTATATTTATTCAAGAGCAAGAGGCAATAATACAAGGTGCTGAGTACTTAAGAATACTAGGATACTCACAATTATTTATGTGTATTGAAATAACTACAGCAGGAGCGTTCTTCGGAGTTGGAAAGACAATACCTCCTTCAGTAGTAGGAATAGTATTTACAGGGATGAGAATACCATTAGCGTTATACTTATCTCAAGCAAATCTTCTTGGAATAAACGGAGTTTGGTGGGCTATAAGTTTAACAAGTATAATTAAAGGTTTAATATTAGTTACAATATTCATATTTATGGTGCTTAAGCCTATTAAACAAAAAAGAATGGAACTTGCGTAGCAACAAGGTGGTATAAATAAGAAAAGTCATAATTGAATAAAAGTGCGAAGCACTTTATTTAATGAAAAATTATAAAATCATAATTCTAAATTAAGGTGGAAACTGCTAAGGCAGTTTCTTTTTTTAATTCCTCTCAAGGAAATTTTCCTTAATTTATAATTTATCATTTATAATTTTCCATTGAAGTGTTTCGCACTTTATTTCTTTAGTCTATAAAGTTCTGGAGTTTCCTCTGTTATCTTTTTAAAGGTATATCCTTTATCTTTATAATATTTTATTATTTGAGGTAATGCTTGTGGTGATGTTTTGTTTACATTAGCACAGTGCATTAATAAAACTATTGAATCTTTATCAGATATTGCATGTGAATATATTGAGTCTGGTGAAGATTTGGGGTTTGCGCCGTCTAAGGTATCTTGGGTCCAATCATATATCTTAAATCCATTATTGTGAACAAGGTCAACCATTGAAGCTGTTAATGTATAAGTATTGTTAGTTGAACCAAAGGGAAATCTTAGTATAGTATAAGATTCACCTGTTACGTCATATAGTCTTTTTTGTACTTTTAACATTTCGTTTATAAATCCATCATTATTTGAATAAAGCTTATTTCTTTCGTGTGTATAGCTATGTAAGCCTATACCATGACCTTCATCTCTCATTCTTAAGATAAGATCTTCTTGATTATCTATTTGATTCCCTATTATAAAGAAGGTTGCAGGAACACCTTCTGATTTAAGAACATCTAAAATCTCTGAGGTAACTTTTCCACTAGGACCATCATCAAAGGTAAGATATATCTCTTTTTCTTTTGACTCTAGAAACTCGTCATCACAAAGAACTGAACTAGAAAAATTAAGTAACAATACAGTTATAAACATAATAATTAAATTTTTAAATAAAAATATTTTTTTCATATTATCTCCATATCCTTTCATATAAATATATGTTTAGTATGTACTATAAAAAAAATAAAATTAAAATACAAACAAAAAAATGTTGCAAAAATAATGTGCGTTTAATATAATGAATAAGAAAATAGTCTTTAAATTGATCCAGAGAGATCGGTAAGAAATGAAACTTAGTACATAATTTTACGGGATTATTATAGCTTCTTACCGATGGTAAGGAGCTTTTTATATAGCCTTTAAAAGCAGTCCAGAGAGGCTGAAAAGGGAGAAAGTTAAATTTCTCCTTAATAAAATGTAAGGAGGGTGCATCTATGGCACAAATAACTGAAAAATTAACGACAGAAAAAAGTGGTGTAAAAAAAATAACAGAAGGATTAATGAATGGGGTTTTAGCAATTCAACATCTTATAGCGATGTTTGGAGCAACTGTTTTAGTACCTATATTAACAGGTTTAGATCCATCAGTAGCATTATTCTCAGCAGGAATGGGAACGCTTATATTCCATGCATGCACAAAAGGGAAGGTGCCGGTATTCTTAGGTTCATCTTTTGCATTCATACCAGTAATTGTTGCTGTAGGAGCACAATTTAATGGGGATTTAAGATATGCACAAGGTGGAATGGTTGTAGTTGGATTAATTTATATAGCAATTTCATTCTTAATCAAAAAAATTGGATTAGATAAAATAAGAAAAGTATTACCAGCTAGAGTTGTAGGACCAATGATTATGGTTATTGGATTAAATCTAATACCAACAGCTTTAGACATGGCAGGCGTTAATGGTTTAGTAGCTGGACAAGCAGGTGCTTCAACAGCAGTAATGGTAGCAGTAATAACCTTAGCAGTAACATTAATTATAAAAACATTTGGAAAAGGATTCTTAAAGCAGGTAGCAATATTAGTAGGAGTAGTAGTTGGGTATTGTATAAGTTTAGGATTAAACTTAGTTGATGTAGCAGCAATACAAAATGCTAGCTTTATAGCAGTACCAAACTTTACATTACCAAAGTTTGATATGTCAGCAATATTAATAGTAGTACCAGTAGTACTAGCAGTATTAATGGAGCATGTTGGAGATATAACTACAAACGGTGAAGTTGTAGGTAAGAACTTTGTTGAGGATCCAGGTTTAAATAGAACATTATTAGGTGATGGATTGGCTACTTTAGCAGCGTCATTTGTAGGTGGACCTGCAAATACAACTTATGGTGAAAATACAGGAGTATTAGCAATAACTAAGAACTATAATCCAGCAATATTAAGATTAGCAGCAGTATTCGCAATAATTTTAGGATTTGTAGATAAAGTAGGCGCAGCTATAAGAACTATACCAAGTGCTGTTATGGGTGGAATTAGTTTAATGTTATTCTCAATGATAGCTATAGTAGGTTTACAAACTATAAAAAGAGAGAAAGTTAAATTGAACATAGTAAACATAATTATAATGGGAACTATTCTTTTAATAGGACTTTCAGGAAATATATTTGGTACGGCTATAGGAATAAAAATAACAGATGCTGTAAGCATATCAGGATTAAGCTTAGCAAGTATTGTGGGAGTATTATTAAACGTAATTATTTCAAAATTTGAATAAATATATACAAAATACGAAGGAGATATCCTTCGTATTTTGTTTTACTCTTATACATATTTAGATTAATTGTATTATTATGAGAAAATATGGTATAATTAAACTATAAACTATTATAAGTTATGGGGAAAAATATGATAAATAATAGAGTAAAAAAATTTTTAGACGGGGTTGTAATTTTTGCTATAGGTATATTGATTTTACTTAGTGATAAGATTTACATTACAAAGCTATTCGGGATATTTGCAATTATAAGTATAGTTTATATAAATGAAAGAAGAAAAAGCGAAGTAAAAGAAAAAGAAGATGAACTTAGGATTAGTGCTGAAAGATATGTTATGGCTATAGAGGCAATGAACGGAGCTGTATGGGAATGGGATGAAAAGACGGGTAAAATATATATTTCGGATATGATGACGTCTTTATTAAGTATAGATAACAATTATTTAAAGTGTGAAGAATGGTATAAATATGTACTAGATGAAGATAGGGAGAAAGTAAAGAGAGAAATAGATAATGTTTGCCTTAATAGATTGAAGGTAGATTTGGTGCTTTCGTATAGAGTTAAGGACTTTGAAGGAGCCATTAAGTATCTTTCATATAGGGGTAAAGGAAAGATAAAGGGAGGAGTTTTCTATTTAACAGGAGTTTTAAACGATGTAACTGAAAAGAGAATAAAAGATATTGTAATGCAAGATAGCTTTGAAAAATATAAGCAGGTTATAGAAGGTTCTAAAGATATAGTTTTTTGTCTAAATTTTAAAAAAGGTATAATAAATTTTGATAGTAAGATAAAAAAATATATAAATGTACATAGTTATGATCGAGAGATTATAGTTCCTTATAATGAATGGCTAGATATTATTCATCCTGGAGATAAAGAAAATTACTCTAGAGTCATCAATAAAGTTCTTGTAGATTCCACTAGTGAATTTTATGAAGTTGAGTATAGAATATTGACAAAAGATAATAAGACAACATGGATTAATAGCAAAGGTAAAAAAGTAATCGTTGATAATGGCGAAATAAATATATATGGATCCTTATCGGATATTACGAAGAGAAAGCAAAGTGAAATGGAAATTCATTTTATGAGCTATTACGATGATGTTACAGGTATGCCTAATAGAAGATACTTTATGGATGAATTACAATCAGCAATAGCTAGGTGTAGCGAGAATAGTAAATTGGCATTGGTATTTATAGATTTAGATAATTTTAAAATTATAAATGATACATACGGACATTATATAGGCGATTTAGTGCTTAGAAGTGTATGTGAAAAACTATATACTGTATTAGAAAAGGAAAATAGCTTAGCAAGATTTGGTGGCGATGAATTTGTAATTATTATAGAAAATATTAAAGAGTTATATAAAGTTAATTTAATTCTAGATAATATAATAAATGAATTCAAGAAGCCTCTTAAAATTGATAATAAAGATATATATTGTTCATTTAGTGTAGGGATAAGTATATATCCGGATAATGCTACTTCAATAAATTCATTATTAAAGTATGCTGATATAGCTATGTATAAAGCTAAGGAAAATGGAAAAAATAGATACGAATTTTTCAATGAAAGTATTTTAAATTCAGTACATAGGAGATTTGAAATTGAGAAAGCTTTAAGAAAAGCTATAGGTGAAGGAGAAATTTATTTAAATTTCCAACCTAAAGTATCTTTAATTAATGATAAAATTGATGGATTTGAGATATTAGTAAGATGGAACAGCAAGGAGTTAGGATTTGTTCCACCCAATCAATTTATACCTATTGCTGAAAGTAGTGGAATGATTATAGATATTGGTAAATTTATAATAGAGAAAAGTTTGAAGAAATGTAAGGAGCTAAGCTTGCTTACTAAGGAAAAGTTCCATTTTGCAATAAACATATCAGATGTACAATTAAGAGATGATAATTTTGTTGATTATATATGCAAAAAATTAAATGAATATGATATTTCCCCAGAGTATATAGAATTCGAGATTACTGAAAGCGTTATAATGAAGTCAGTGTCTAAAAATATAGATACTATTTCAAAATTGAAGAAGCTAGGAATAACAATAGCACTTGATGATTTTGGCACAGGATATTCTTCTTTAAATTATTTAAGGAGACTTCCAATAGATGTATTAAAAATTGATAAGAGTTTTATTGATGGGATAGGACTAGATAAAAAGAGTGATAATATTGCGAAAAGTATAGTAGAACTATCTCATAACTTGAACTTGAAGGTAGTAGCAGAAGGCGTAGAAAATAAAGAACAATTTAATTATTTAAATCATATTAATTGTGATATAATCCAAGGATATTATTTTAGCAAGCCAACTGAATTTGATGAAATAAAAGACATGCTTTTAATATAATAAAAATATCACCAAAATACCTCCAAATGCGTATTATGTCAATATACGACATTTTGGAGGTTTTTTATGAAAATAAGAATAGATGATGATTATGATAAGGATGATTTAGAAAAATTTAATATCAACAATAATGATTCAAAATATAGAAGTGAACAGCATCAAGGTGATATTTTAAAAGAGAATGTTATTGAGACAACTTTTCAAGAAGTATATGACTATGACAAGGAATACTCTAGAGGGTATTATAATAATTATCAGGATGACAAAAATGATGAAAATGATAATGAAACTTTAGGAAAGATAACTGTAGTATCAAGATTAGCTAATAAAAATAGAACATTGATATCATCAGCAAAAATAAATCTATATGTACTTAATGGTGTATCTCCAAAGTTAGTTGAAACTAAGTACACTGATAATTTAGGTAATGTTACTTTTGAAAATTTAAAGAAAGGTAGTTATAGAGTTATTGCTATTGTAGATAGGAAGTATTTTGAAAAGCCAACATACTCACCATGGAATGAAGTGACAATAGATAAAAATACAACTGAAGCATCAGTTGAAGTAGTTAATAAAATTAAAGCGGTATAAAGCAATTATTTAAAGATAAAAATGATAAAATTTCATTTTTTATAAAGAATGACAATATAATATAAATTTATTTGTCATTCTTTTTGTTGAATCATAAGTTTGGATTTTAAATAGATGATATGATACAATATAACATGTTTTAGAGGCGTAAAGTCTAAACATGAGAAAGGATGATTTACGTATGAAAATGAGAATTAAATATTTTGAAGGTGCAACTAAATTAGAGAAGATAACTAAAGGTAATTGGATAGATGTATATGCTAATAAGGATATGTTTGTGCCAGTAAATGAAAGGGCTATGATTCCGTTAGGTTTTGCTTTAGAGTTGCCTCAAGGATGGGAAGGTCATTTAGCGCCTAGAAGCTCGACATTTAAAACTTGGGGGATAATACAGACAAATGGCCTTGGAGTTGTTGATGATACATATATAGGCGATAATGATCAATGGCATATGCCAGTCTATTGTTTACAACATAAAACAGTAGAAGTTATTGATGATGTAGAAGAAAAAGGAACATGGATAAAAAAAGGGGATAAAGTAGCTCAATTTAGAATAATGGAAGTTATGCCAGAGATAGAATTTGAAGAGGTTGAATCATTTGGAAATGCTGATCGTGGAGGCTTTGGAAGTACAGGTACTAAATAAATTTAATTTTAATAGAATGATTTTACTTAGATGGACAAAGTAGTATTTGTATGATATTATACTAAATGTTAAAGTTAATAAAAACGGCGATGGAGTTAGCTATAATCGCGTAAAGCTAATGACTCCTACCCTTATAGGGTAGGAGTCTAATTTTTTTGGAATTATTAATAATATAATTAACCAAACTAAATAATAGTTAGAAAAATAGATATAGAGGATGGGAGAAAGATGGATATATTAAAAATTATAATATCGTTAATAGGGATAGGGTTAGCTGCATATTGGAGTGGTAGAATTGTTGAATTTATAAAATTACCATCACTTATTGGTATGATACTTATAGGGATGATAATTGGCCCTACATTTTTAAATATAGTTCCGTCAGGTACAATGGAGATAGCACCTTATATAAAGGATATTGCATTAGTAACTGTATTATTTATTGGCGGACTTGGAATAAGTTTAAATCAAATGAGAAGTATAGGTAGGCCAGCTGTTTTGTTAAGTGCCATACCGGCGCTAATTGAAGGATTTACTATAGCTTTTTTATCTACTATTTTCTTAGGGTTTACTTTTGTTCAAGGAGGTATACTGGGATTTATAATAGCAGCAGTAAGTCCAGCTGTATTAGTACCATCAATGGTCGAGCTTATAAATAAAAAAATTGGTCAAGATAAGGCTATTCCACAAATGTTATTAGTAGGAGCATCTGCTGATGATACAGTAGCTATAACTTTATTTACAACATTTCTAGCAGTATATATGTCAGGAGTTAGTGGAGAAAAAATTTCTGTACTAAGTGAAATAGTTAATATACCAATGACTATAGTGCTTAGCATAGCTGTAGCTTGGATATTAGCCATAATAACAAAGCCTATTATAAAAAAGATAAAAGATAATAAGCTTAAAGTAATAGGTGTACTAGTAATATGTTTAACTATAAGACTTATTGAAAATATTACACACTTTAAATTATTTAATTCATTACTTATAATAATGATTTATGGATTTCTATTAAGAACATATTTAGGAGATATGGCGAAAAATATACAAGATGGAATAAATGTCGTATGGAAATATGGGAAGCTATATTTGTTTGCTTTTGTTGGTATGGCTATAAATCCAAAGTTAGTTGGAGAGTATTTTTTTGTGGGAACAGTAATGCTTATAATTTCGCTAACTATGAGATCTATAGGAGTATTAATTTCATTAATTGGAACAAACCTAACATTAAAAGAGCGGATGTTTTGTGTTATAGCATATCTTCCTAAAGCAACAGTACAATCAGCTAAAGCAGGTATACCATTAAAAATGGGAGTTGTATATGGCGATGTAATGCAGGCTATAGCAATACTTAGTGTTCTTATTACTGCACCAATAGGAGCAATTGGAATAAAGCTTACATCAAAGAGATTTTTAAAGGTGGACGGGGAAGAAGAAAAAGAAAATTTAGCATAGGATTTTATAGAAAGAGATTATATGATATAATAATTCAAGAAAAATTTTAGGAGGAAAGTAGATGTTTACTAACGAAGAACTTGCAGTTATAAAAGATGCATTAAATATAGCAGATGATCACTATAAGAAAGCTATGGATTTGAGCAAAAACAATAAAAATCAAATGGTAGCTTATAATAGAAAGCAAAAGAAGTTATGGTTAGTTCAAAATAAATTAAATAAGATACTGGCTGGAGAAATAAAAGAGTAGGATATAATACTATATTTATAATTGTAACTATAGTTGTTACTTCTATAATAACAGTAAAAGAGTGGCATAAATTGAGTTAAGTATTCATGAAAGCTAAAAATGAATATTAAAAAAGTATAAAAAGGATAGCTTATTTTAAGTTATCCTTTTTTATATAGAATTATCAAAACAAAAACTAAAAATGTTTATTAATATATAGACAAAAAGTATATAAGTTTATATAATGGCATTATAAGGAAGTGGGTTGTAAAAGGAGTGAATTAAATGGAGGTAAGTCAAAGTTTTTGGGAAGCATCTATTGAACAAATAAAAAAAGGTTATATTGAAGATGGTGAACATATTAAATGTTTAATATGTGATGAGGTTTTTACGATTGGTAGAGTATATGAAATCGATGGAAAGTTTTATGATGCAAGAAAGTCTGCTGAAATTCATATACAAGAAAAGCATAAATCAATGCTTAGTTATTTATTAAATATGAATTCAGCTTTTACTGGGATATCCGAAGTTCAAAAAGGTATATTAGAGTTAATGGCTATGGGATTATCAGATAAGGAAATAGCGGCAAAGTTAAAAGTAGCTAATTCTACTATAAGAAATCATCGTTATAAATTAAGAGAAAAAGAGAAACAAGCAAAGTTGTTTTTAGCTATGATGGATTTATTATCAAATTGTATTAATAAAAAAATAAATATATTAGATGATTCAACTATATGTGATCCACACAAGAGTGCGACTACATTAGATGATAGATTTAATATAACTGATGAAGAAAAGACTAAAGTTATTGAAGTTTATATGGATGAAAATAAAAGGTTAAAAAGTTATCCAGCAAGAGAGAAGAAAAAGGTTATAGTATTAGAGGAAATAAGTAAAAACTTTAAATATGGTAAGAAGTATTCGGAAAAAGATATTAATAGAATTTTAGAAAGAATATTTGATGATTATGTAACTTTAAGAAGAGCCTTAATTGAGTACGGATTTTTAGATAGATCTAATGACTGTAGTGAATATTGGGTTAAAGAGTAAATGTAATAAAGAGATCTTGACTATTTATATGTAGTTTAAGGTCTTTTTTTATATAATAATTTCATAATAAATTCATAATAAATAAAGCACTTCATCATAGAATATTAATAGAAATTATTGACAAAGTTAAAATGTCTTAAGGGTGTGTAGTTAGTGAGAAATGTTGTTAGGAATTTTATGGTTTTATGTGCAATTATTATTTTTGGAAGTGCAGCGATAAATAATGGAATTAGGGCAAGAACTGATATTGAAGTTACAGATGTACTTAATTATGCAGTGGATAAAAAAGAAGATTCTTTTTTGGATGAAGAAAAAATATATATAACTGAAGTAGAAGAAGGTAATGAAGTTGAAGATAATGTGGATAATAGCGAAGCTAGTGATGCAGATGTATCAGAAGAAATGATTTATGAAGACAATGAAGAAATAGAAAATGAAGATATTGAAGTAGAATTAGATAATCAACTTTATAATATTGATATAGATATAATGGATAGAATAAATAATTATTTAGGTGAGGATAAATATAGTACAAGCTTTATATATTACAACTTAGAAACGGAAGAAAGATTAGCCTTTAATGAAGATTTATATATGAATGCTGCAAGTATTTATAAGGTAGGATTAAGTCTTGTTGCTTATAATATGGTAGAGCGTGGTGAGATAACTTTAGAGGATTTAGTATATTATAGTCCATGGCAATATCAAGGAGGGACAGGTATTTTGCAATATGATTTAAGTTTTGGAGCATTACCATTAGGAACATTAATAGAGTATACTATAAAATATTCTGATAATATAGCGGCTACTATGGTTTATAGTTATATTGGTGGATGGAATAATTTTAAATGGAGACTTTTTGAGATTTTAGGTATTGATTATGGAGATTATGATAATGTAACATCTGCAAGAGTTGAATTGGAGGTGCTAAAATATATATATGAAAATAGAAATAATTCTAATTATAAGACCTTGATAGATTATCTTAAAAATACAGATTTTCATGATAGATTAGATAAGTATTTACCACAAAATATTGTAGCTCACAAAATAGGAAGTGATGAAGGGTATACCCACGATGTTGGAATAGTTTTTACAGAAGAACCTTATATAATAATTATGATGACTGATAATGTATATAATGGACCAGATAAAATTGCTGATATTTCTAAGGCTATGTATTTATATAATAAAGAAAATACTAAGAAGATAGTAAATGAAGTTGAATATTTACAATATTAATATATAATAAAGAATTGATTTAATAAGTGTAGGATACTTTTGTATTTTATACTTTTTTTATAATTGACTTAGTACAGATCATTATTACATTATTTAGTGATAAATCAGTACCTCTATTAACATTTATTATAATTACTGTTTCATTTATATTGGGTGGTATATGGGTGTATGTTGGAAGTTTAAATTCAACAATGAAAAATGATATGAACTAGAATTAAATATTATACAAATATCCTTCAGAAGTTATCTTTCTGAAGGATATTTATTACTTTAAAAATTTCATATGATTACATTTAGTTTTATCATCTTCGTTAAATGTTATTTTTAAGTCTTTAGATTTACCAGTTGAATATATGTTATATATATCTGAATTATCATCTAACATCTCGAAGGTAGGATATGTGATGATAAAGAAAGTATCAGCTGAAATAAAAGTTGAATACACATTATTATTAAGAGTAATCTCAATTGTTTTTGCATCATTATTTTTACCAAATACAATTACTCCTGTTGACTCATCATCTTCTGATATTAGTGCAACTGAATAACCATAACTATCTTTATTCCAAGGAATTTGTCTTGAATATCCTTGAACATATCTATTATTTAAAACTTCATCTGCTATTTTAAGCTCTAAATATTCACCATTATCTTGGAGAAATAGTTTATGATTAAAGAATTGTTCTGTGGCTACATAATTACCTTCTGTATTATAGTTAAAAACAGCCTTAGCAATTTCTTCATCTGAAAGATTTCCAGATATAGTAGAACTGTAAAGAATACTAAAGAATAAGCTTATGCTACATAAAGTAAGTGGTAATAAAAATTTTGAACTTAAAAATATTAAGCTTCCATCATAAGTTTTTCTTATTTTTTCAATTGGATATATAATGTTAGTTTTTCTTACTATAAACATAAAGATGTTAAATGTTAAAAAGCCTACTAATGCACCTAATGTATTAAATATAACATCATCAATATCTGTAAAATTTGTACACGTTAAATATTGAAGTAATTCAATTGAAAAAGAAGCTATAAATCCATATAAGGTAACTTTGAATAATTTATTATGATTCTTAAAGAGCAATGGTATAGCGAATCCAAATGGAATAAATAACAATATGTTTCCAATAACATTATAAAGCGAGTTACCAAGACCCATAAAATTATCTTGAAACATTTTTATTGTTTCTAGTAAAGGGATTATATTTGCATATGATCTCATCTGCAAATCAAGGTGAAGTATACCACCTTTGAAGAATGTAAAATAAATAACTATTAAGAAATAGATAAAGAAAAAATTAATAAAAACCTCTCTTAATATGTTGATTTTATTATATTTTTTATGAGAAATAAATCTATATATGAACCAAAGTATTAGTGACAAAATAAGAAAATAAATATAGCTTATACCAATCATTGCTACCCCTCCTTAATATAATTAATATTATTGCCCAATATAGTATAATTATATCGTACATAAATTAATTGTAAATAAATAGTATATTAGCAAATTTTTAAAGAAGTTTTTGGGAGTTTTATATATATAATAACGTAGGCGATAATACTATAAAAATAGAGTTCGATTTTATTAATAAAGTGTTAATAATAGCATAGATACCCCTTTTTAAGTCTATCAATAATTCAAAAAATCAGCATAAAATATAGTGGGTGGGAAAATAAAAATATTAATATGGAGGCATTTAATATGTCACAACATGTTTATTGTGAAAGATGTTTAGATGTTATTGAGGAGTACGAGGAGTTAGTTATTGTAAATGGTAAGCCTTATCATTATCATTGTTATGAGAAAGAACTAAGTGAGCAGAAGAAAAAATCTATAATTGAAAGATATATAACTTGGAGATTTATAAATAACGGACTTATAGGAAATTTAAAAGCATTATTATCAATTGTAATAGGTACAGCTTTATATTTATTTGGTGGGAATTTTGCTGATGTAGCTCTCTGCAGACTTTTAGGAACATTAATAATAATTTTTACTATATTAATAAGATTGTATGCTTTTTTGAACTTTGAAATTAAGGCGAAGAAATCAGGGAAAAAGAGTATGGTTTTACAAAATAAAGATTCAGTGCTTCGAGTAGTAAGAGTGGAAGCTATAGATTTACTTAAAATAGTAGGGACTGTAGCTGTTATAATGATAATTTGGAATATAATTTCAGCTTTGTTAATCTGATATAAGTTAAATAAGGAAGTCCAGCAATTTGTTGGACTTCCTTTAGTTTATCTTCTATTAGTAATTATATTTATTAATTCATTATACTTTTCAAGAATATCACTAGGTATATCTATATGAGCTATAAAGTTTTTACCATTAGGGCCATATCCTTTATTATCATCTCTAAGTCTTGGTATTTCGCCAGAAATAAGATCTAAATATCTAGTAATATCCCATATTCCATCTACATTTTTATTAATAAAATTCATGTTACCATCTAGCTCTGGGATAAATGGAGAATAGTTTATAATAATAGTATTTCTATCTTTTAAGTATTTATAAAATGATGCATAGCTTCTAAGTTGCATAGTTGGATCTTGAATTAGCATTATAGAGTTATACTTTATGTGTAGATTATCTAGAAGGTTAACGGACTTTAAAGCATTGTCTCCGCAGTTAGTAGATTGGTTTTCAAGAATTATATCATCTTCAGAAACATCATAATAATCTACTAAAATATCTTTAAAAATATCTGCTTCTGATCTATTCTTTGTTTCTATATTTTTGTATTTAACATTAGCTTTTATAGCGTTTCTTAAAAGGTTTGTAGAATGTCCGATTCCACCAGAAATTAATATTTTACTACAAAGTTTATTTTTATAAGCATTATGAGTAACTTCTATAGTGTAAGGGATAGCATTGCCAAGTAAGATTAATACGTCTACTTTATCTATATCATATTTATTAAGCAAAGCTTCTTTAGATAAGAATTCTAAATCCCTAACAGCTAAAAACTTACCTATGTCATTTAGATTAGTATTAATATTAAAAGAATTTATATTGTCTTTTCTAAGGTTAATATACATATATATCCTCCTATATTTTAATGATAAGACATGATATATTCATTATAACATAGTAAATGGTAATAATATGGAAGGGGTTGGCGTTAAGAGAATATTATATCTTTTTAATGGGGGGGAATGATAATATTTTCATAATTTGAAAATCTCATATATATATCTAATGTAATAATAAAGACATAATAACAAGAGGAAGAGGATATTTATATGAGTAAAAAAGTTGTGTTTTTAGATGTAGATGGAACATTAGTAAATGACAATGGAGTAGTACCAGAATCAGCAAAAATAGCAGTAAGAAAAGCAAAAGAAAATGGACACTATATATTTTTGTGTACAGGCCGTTCAAAAGCAGAGTTATATGACGATATAATGGAAATAGGATTTGATGGAGTTATAGGTGCTGCTGGAGGATATATTGAGGTTAATAATGAAATGATTCTTCATAAAAAGGTAAGTAGAGAAGATGTTGAGCATTTAGTAAGATATTTTGATGAAAATAACATAGATTTCTATTTAGAGTCAAATGGTGGTTTATTTGCAAGTAAGAATTGTAAGAAGACATTAAAGAGATTAGTTTTTGAAGGTGTAGATAAAGAAAGTGAACAGTATAAGGAGTTAGAAAAAGGAATAGGACAGTTTATAGAAGCTTTAATAGAAGGAGAGAATTTAATTAGAGATGATATAAATAAAGTATCTTTCTTAGATTCAGAAACTTCTATAGAAGTTATAAAGGAAGAATTTAAGGATAAGTTTAATGTTATACATTGTACTGTTCCAATGTTTGGAGAAAATAGTGGTGAGTTATCAGTACCTGGAGTACATAAGGCCTTAGCTATTGAGTATTTACTAGAACACTTAGGATTATCTAAAGAGGTTACATTTGCATATGGTGATGGAATTAATGATATGGAGATGCTACAGTATGTTAATTGTGGTATAGCTATGGGAAATGCTAAGGAAGCTTTAAAGGAGATAGCTTGTGATATAACAGGAACTCATGATGAAGATGGAATATATAATAGTTTTGAAAAATATGGATTAATATAGAGATTCTGCTCTGTTAGATAAAGATATTAATATTAAATAATTACGTAGATATAAGTTTATGAAATATGGTAGTAATTGTTTAATATTAGTTGAAATATGTAACAGAGCATTTTTTATAGAAATAGAATTATTGAAAATTAAATGCATTAATTGTAAAATTATACAGAATAATTGTATAATAACTAGTAAGTGATATAACCTGAGGGGGAGGGTATAATGAAGAATAAGTTAGGAAAATTTCTTGGACTAGCAATAATTATAATAATTTTACTTGCGCTATTAATAGGAAAAAATGAAAAAGTTCTTTTTAATAATAAAGAGAATAGAGATAAAGGAATAGCAAGTGAGGAAATAGAAGAGGATGACAACAATAAAAATGAAGAGAATATTAGTGAGGTAGTGAATGATATAAATACTATTGAAATAGTTGCCACAGGAGACATATTAATTCATAAAGAAATATTAGAAACTCAATACAACTCAGAAACTGATGAATATGATTTTAATAATAATTTTAAGTACATAAAGGAATATTTAGAAAAAGCTGATTTGGCTATTGGAAATTTAGAAACTACGTTATCAGGAATAGAGAATTATGGATTTTCAGGATATCCAAGTTTTAATAGTCCAGATTCATTAGCAGATGCAATGAAGAGCGCTGGATATGATATTGTAGCAAATATGAATAATCATTGTTTAGATAGAGATGTTAACGGTTATTACAGGACAAGGAAAACATTAGTTGATAGAGGTTTTGATGTTATAGGAACAAGAGAAAGTATTGATGATAAGAGATATATTATAAAAGATGTTAAGGGAATAAATGTAGGAGTTATATCTTATGGATATACTATGACAGTAGAAGATGGTAATTTTGGTGTAAATGGAATTTCAATTCCCTATGATTTATTACAACTAATGAATTATTATCATCCAGATACGTTAGAGAACGATATGCTTAATATGAAGGAACAGATAGAGTTAATGAGGGAAGATGGGGCAGAAGTAATTGTTTTTTATATGCATTGGGGTGATGAATATGAGTTAGAACCTAATGATATCCAAAAACAGATAGCACAATTTTTGGCTGATGAGAAAGTTGATATTATATTTGGAACTCATCCGCATTCTCTTCAACCTATAGATATGATACAATCCAGTGATGGAAGCAGTGATACAGCTGTAGTATATTCAATGGGAAATTTCTTATCAAGTCAAAGAACTGAAAGAATAGGAAATCCATATACGGAAGATGGAGCAATTGTATCTGTTAAAGTAAATAAAGATATGGAAACTAATGAAATTACAGTTGATATACCAACATATATCCCAACATGGGTAAACTGGTATGGTAAAGATGGTAAACTTTTTTATGAAGTTGTACCAGCTACTATTGATGATGCAGATTATTTGACTGAGGAGGGTAGAGAAAGAATAAAAGAGTCCTTTGATAGAACAACATCTGTAATCGAGAATTATGATGAAGCTATTGAGGTTAATAAATTCATAGATATAGATAATTAAGTTTAAGATAACATTTCATAATAGAGAGTAGATTTATAGTAAGTAGTAATCTATTATTGGTATATAATATAAAAATCATTTCAAATAATATTGATATTATAAAAGGAGAACATTATATGAAGGAAATAAATATTGCAGATATTGATGGAATTAAAATAGGTCATGCTCAAGACAGAATAGGAGCGACAGGCTGCACAGTTTTAATTTCTGAAGAAGGAGCTTCGGCAGGTGTCGATGTAAGAGGTGGAGCACCTGGAACAAGAGAAACTGATCTTTTAAATCCAATTCAGATGATTCAGAAAATTAATGCTGTAGTTTTATCTGGAGGAAGTGCTTTTGGATTAGATGCATCAGCTGGTGTTATGGAGTATCTTGAAGCAAGAAATGTTGGGCATGATGTTGCAGTTACGAAAGTACCAATAGTATGTCAGGCAGTAATATTTGATCTTATATGTGGTGATATGAAGTCACGACCTGATAAGGAAATGGGATTAAGAGCTTGTATAAATTCAGAAAGTTATAATGAAAATGTAAATGGCAATATTGGAGCTGGAACTGGAGCTGTAGTAGGGAAGTTTAAAGGGCCACAATATGCTATGAAGGGTGGGCTTGGAATGTATGCAGTTCAAGTTGGAGATTTAAAAATTGGAGCCGTAGTATCTGTTAACTGTTTAGGTGATGTAATCAATTATGAAAATGGGGAAATTATTGCGGGTGCTTTAAATGAAGATATGAAGACTTTTGCTGATACTGAAAAAATGATGATTGGAATGTATGATAATAAAAAAGATGCATTTAATGGGAATACTACTATCGGAGTTGTTGTAACTAATGCAGATTTAACAAAGGCAGAGGCAAATAAGGTTGCATCAATGAGTCATAATGCTTATGGAAGAACTATGAGACCAGCGCACACTATGTTTGATGGTGACACAATATTTACTATGGCAACAGGAAAGGTTAAATGTGACGTTAATGTAGCAGGACTTCTAGCTACTAAGGTTATGGAAGAGGCTATCATGAGAGCTATTAAATCAGCTAATTCAGAATATGGATTTATTAGTTATAAGGAACTTAATAGATAAATGTTAAGTTAGGATAAGTATTTTACTTTACAAAAGATTAGGGGATTGTTTTTAAGAATGGGGGATAAGTATGAAATTAACATTTAGATATAGTAAGGAAGATTATCAGGAACTATTAGTACTTAAGGATAGTGAAAATTTGCTTCATAGAAGAGCTAAGCTGATTAATTTAGTAACTATCATTGCTGTAATTTTTATATTAGTGGGTTCAACTTCGGATTATATTAAACCAAATTATCTTCCAACATTTATTGTAGCTGGAGTCTTTATTGTGTTTTGGCTTATATTTAGTAGGAAAATTTATGATTATAATAGAAGAAGTATTTTAAATAAGATGGCAGGAAATGAGTTTTCGAAGAGTATTGACTCTATGAAAGATACATCTATTACGTTAACAGATGATTATATAATTAGGGAGTTAGAAGGATTTTATAGTAGGATAGAATTGTCTTTTGTAAGTGATGTTATAGTTACTGAAAATAATATTTTTATTAATCTAATTTCTGGTTATATAATAAATATTCCTAGGAGAATATTTAACAAAAAAGAAGAGGTTTCATTTTTAGAATATTTAGATCAACAGATTAATAAGAAATGTGGAGTTAAATCAGAAGATAGTACAGAATTAAATAAAGTTAATGATTATATAAGATATGATAGTGAATTTGATAATGATAGTGAAGTAGAGATAGATGAGAAAGTTAAAAGTAATAGAAAGGCTATTTACAGTGATAGAATTAAGTTTAATAATATAAAGAAAGATATAAAGTCTGGAAGATGGCAGAAGGTTGTAGCATTAATCTTACTTGTATCTGTACTATTTACTATAGGTGGATCTATTATATATAACGAGCTTAATAGACCTACGGAAATAACACAAGATGAAATTTACACTTTAATAGTTGAATCAGAATTTATTGAGCAGAAGGCTATAGAAGAAGTTAAGAAGACTATAGAGTATGAGCAAAATTATGTAGGTGGTACTTATGTCATAGATATAAGAACAGAAAAAGAAGGAGTAATTTTAGTAGACTTAGGGCAAGAAGTTAATTATCCAGCAGCTTATGTACAACTTTATGGTACAGCAACTTTAAAATATAAAAGGGGTTGGTATATTGAAGATATAGTATATAGGGAGAATTATGGGTTAGAACCATTATTTACTGCAGGAGAAAGCTTTTTAAATGGGTTAAGTACTGATATTTACGGAAAAGGTTACTTTGAATATAATGAAGTTAAATATGCTTTTGCACCGTCCTATGTAGATTCACTATGCACTATGACAGAAGAAGGTAATTTTGAGGCTACGAAGGTTGGAATAGCGCCTTATAATAAAGATGGTAGAATTGATATTTATGCAACTATGAAATACAATTTCGATATTTGGGCATGGGAACTTATAGATTTTGAAACTTCAGGAACTAGATAGATAAAATATAAAATAGAAAATCAGCTTAGGCTGATTTTTTTATTATAAAAAATAATTAAAGGGAATAATATATTAAGTAGAATTAATAAAAAAGTATTTACTTCTATAAAAAATAGGAGTATTATCTATTTATAGATAATAATTATTAATCAGTAATGTCAATTAAAAAATAAACGATATCCGGGAGGAAATGAAATGAAAGTAGTAGTTGTTGGATGTACACATGCTGGAACAGCAGCAGTAGTTAATTTAAAGGCACTTCACCCAGAGAGTGAAATTACAATATATGAAAAGAACGATAATATATCATTCTTATCATGTGGAATAGCTTTAAATGTTGGAGGAGTAATTAAAGAAACTAAGGATCTTTTCTATAACTCTCCAGAAAACTTAGCTAAACAAGGTGTAGTTACTAACATGAAACATGAAGTTTTAGATATAGATTTTGACAATAAAAAGGTAAAAGTTAAAAACCTAGTTACAAATGAAGAGTTTGAAGATAATTATGATAAATTAGTTCTTACTTTAGGATCGTGGCCAATAGTTCCTAGATTTGAAGGTGGAGATTTAGAAAATATTCTTTTATGTAAAAATCATGACCACGCTTTAACAATAATTGAAAAAGCTGAACATGCTAAAAATGTAGTTATAATCGGAGCAGGTTATATTGGTGTTGAATTAGTTGAAGCTTTCGAAATGAAAGGTAAAAATGTAACATTAATCGATGCTGAAGATAGAATAATGCCTAAATATTTAGATAAAGAATTTACTGATCTTGCTGAAGCTGAATTTAAAGCTAAGGGAGTAAACTTTGCTTTAGGACAAAAAGTTCAAAAGTTTGAAGGTGAAAATGGAAAGGTAACAAGAGTTGTTACTGAAAAAGGAAGTTATGAAGGAGATTTAGTAGTTCTTTGTATTGGATTTGCACCAAGTACTAAGTTAGTTCAAGGTAAGTTAGAAACTCTACCAAATGGAGCTATAATAATTGACGAATACATGAGAACAAGCAGAGCAGACGTATTTGCAGCAGGAGATTGTTGTGTAGTTAAATATAATCCAGCTAATGATACAAGATATATTCCACTTGCTACAAATGCAGTAAGAATGGGTACTTTAGTTGCTAGAAATATAAATGAGCCAACACTTAAGTATATGGGAACTCAAGGAACATCAGGAATAAAGATTTACGAACAATGTATATCTTCAACTGGATTAACTGAAGGTGTTGCTAAAGCAACTACAAACTACAATGTTGCGTCTGTAACATTAGAAGATAACTATAGACCAGAATTTATGCCAACTTACGAAAAAGCTTTAATTAAGCTTGTTTATGATAAAGACACAAGAAGAATATTAGGAGGACAAATAGCATCTAAAATTGATTTAACTCAATTTATGAATACTTTATCAGTAGTTATTCAAAATAATATGACTATTGAAGAGTTAGCTATGACAGACTTCTTCTTCCAACCACACTTTAACAAGCCATGGAGTATATTAAACTCAGTAGCTTTAAAAGCATTATAATTTGCCCAAACAACCATTCAGGATAAAACCTTTATCTTGAAAAATGAAATATAAACCAAATAGAAATGGATATCACCTTTTGGTGATGTCCATTTTTTGTGTTTAATTATTTTAATACATTAAAGATATTAAAATTTTTTAGGGGCTATAATTATTTTTTTAGGTTTAAAACTGCTGATGAACCAGCTATTCTACCAGTACCATAAGCATAACCTAAAGTACCACCTTCAAAGTATACATAGCTATTTCCATAAGCTCCATTTGTTTCAGCTCCAGCAGCGTAAAGTCCTTGTATTGCCTTACCATTAGCGTCTAAGACCTCACAATTATTATTTATGTCAATTCCACCTAGAGTTCCTAGAAATACAGATGGTGTTATTTTTACTGCATATAAAGTACCTTCTAAGTTATCTAAGTACTTAGATGATTTAAAGTGATCTGTATCTTCACCAGATGCACATAACTCATTATATCTATTTATTGTATCTACTAGGTTAGTCATTCCTAACTTTTCAGCTAATTCTTCAGGGCTTTCAGCTTTTATTATTTTTCCTTCTTGAACTAAAGCTTCGATTTCTTCAGTTAAGTCTTCTGGTGTTATACTTGCCTCATATCTATCCGCTGTATTAACAGGATGGCCTACTTCTACGAATACTGTAGGATCAGTAGCGAGTTCACCACTAAACACATCAGTAATTCCTGCAAATCCTTTTTCTTTAACTGTTTCTATCATAGTGTTATCAAATATTTCATAAGCACTTCTTTGAGGAAGAGATTTAATTACATTTGAAGATTTAATTGGTTCAAATATGAAAGATTCTTCGTTCATAAATCTATTTCCATCAACATCTACATGTAAATATGGATTAAGAAGTGCAGCATTTAAAGTGGTATTCCAATTTGTTCCACCTCTAGATACTCCATAATGCATAGTTATTGCATCTTCATAATTAGCTGAAGCACCTGCAGATATTGCCATATCTATACCAGTTCCAATGTTAGTTGAAACTCTAGAAACACCAAAGCCTTCGCCAAAAGTTTCGGCAACTTTTTCCTCGTTACCACCAAAGCCTCCAGTAGCTAATATTACTGATTGAGCATTAATTGTTAAATTCCCTCCATCAGCTTTTTCAGCTATAATTCCTTTAACTACACCATTTTCAATTATTAATTCTTTTGCTGTAGTAGAGTATAAAACAGTACCACCTTTTTCTTCAATTGATTTATGAAGATTAGTTAAAGCGATAGTACCACCCTCAACATATCCATGTAAAGTAGAAGCTGGATGAGTCTCTTTATGCTCATAATATCCACCAGTTGATGGATGCGCTAATATAAGATCACAACCATTTTCCTCTAGCCAATCTACAGTATCTCCAGAGTTGTTAATAACTTTACTTAATAAACCACCGTTAGCATTATAATTACTTGTAGTTATGAATTGATCATAATACCATTTTCCATCTACAACCTCGCCTTTTTCAACTTGCTCACTAGAGTTAGTAGCAAACATTCCCCCAGCCATAGTTCCTTGTCCAGCTGGAGAGGCTGTCATTTCAACTAATATAACTTTACCACCATCATCAGTAGCTTGAAGTGCAGCAGCAGTACCAGAGGCACCTCCACCAATAACTACAACTTCAGTTTCCATAACTTCATCTTCACCATTTTTTTCAACTGCTACTTTTAAAGCATCTAAATCTCCACCAGCTTCAGTTAAGCAAGCTTCTAATGCTTCTATTAAACCATTTGAACTATTAGTTGCACCTGTTACAGTATCAATACCTAGGCTTTGAGTAGATAGTATACTTTCAATCATTGAATCTAGAGCAACATCACCAAGTCCTGGAGTTTCAGAAGATTCAGTTACATTTATAGACTCTATTTTTGAATCGCTTACAGTAACTTCAATTTTTATGTCTCCATTATTCCCTTTTCCAGTTGCTGAGTAAGTACCAGCCTTAAAAGCTAAGTTTTTATCGCTGTTAGCATTATTGTTTGTTGTGCAACTTACTAATGAAATACTTAAAGTAAGTGCAATAACAGCAGAAAGTCTTTTAATTAAAGATCTTTTCATGTATCTTCCCCCTAATCTATTGTTTGATAATTAACAAGCATATTTTAAATTTGAGTGCAATACTGAAGTCAATACGCAATATCATATATATTTGAGAGAATCCTCATAAAAAGATATAAAAAATACCCTATATTTTGAAATATATAGAGTATAAATAAGAATAATTTATGATATTTCCTTAAAACTTGAATATAGTACTTAAGTTTGTATTAGCAATGTTAAATACAAATAAATAGCTACTTTATAGGTATACATAATTTAAGATATTCATATATAATTCCATCTTCATTACTTTTTTTTATTGAAAAAGCAATAATATCTGAGGATATTTTTAAAGGGAATTTGCTTATAATATCACTTATAGTATTTAGAAGTGAACCATTTGATATATATGGGAGTTTAACTTTTATATATGTAATAAAACATTTACAACTTTCAATTCTAGTAAATTTAGTGTTTTTAGTTAAGCTAGAGCTTATTAATGGAGAATTATCTTCTGTAAAACCAAGGCCCCAAGAATAACGTATATCATTATGGACAAAGCTATCTTTATCTATACATAAAATAGATTCAACTATAGGAACATAATCTATAAGATTAATTCCATCAATGAAAGAGTGATTTTCTTCTATTATTTCTGTATTATTACTTTGTTTTAAAAAATAAATTGAAGGTATAATATCAATAAACCATTCGTTAAGATACTTATCACAAGATTTACTTCTATTGTACAAAGTTTTAGCTAAATCTCTTTGACGTATTAAGGTTTCTATCTGAGAATCAAGGTCAGAAATATGAGTTTTAATAATATCATTAAATTCAGCATTGTTAGAATTATTTAAGAGTAAGGAAATATCCTTAATAGGAACCCCTATATTTCTAAATTTCCTACAATCTATAATTCTTGCATATTGTGATAAATCATAATATCTATAATTTGTAGCATCATCTTTATGAGGATAAACTAATCTAAATTTTTCATAATGTTTAATTGAGTGAGTAGAAACGCCCATTGTTTTAGAAAGCTGCCCAATTTTGTATTTTGCCATTTTTGACTACCCCCTAGTAACTATTGTATAAAAAATAATGTAGATATAATATACTAAAGAATAAATTAAAACAACAATAATATCAAGATTAAATATATGAATGTAATTAAAAAGCTTTATTTTCAAATTTTGAAAATAAGGTAATTGTTATTGAGAAAATATATGGAAAAATATATAATTACTAATATAAAAAAAGATATATTTTTTTATTAATAAAGAAAATGTTTACAAAGCAACTTGTGAGGGGGATGCAAAATGGCAAAACTTATAGTAAACGCTGATGACTTTGGATATTCAGAAGGCGTAAATCATGGAATAATATCAGCACACAAAAATGGAATAGTAACATCATGTACAGTTATGGCTAACATGCCAGGATTTGAACATGGTATGGCATTAATAAAAGAGAACCCTACTTTAAGATGTGGTGTTCATATGACATTAACTTGTTATAAACCACTTTTAAAAGATCATAAAACTATTGTTGATGAAAATGGAAATTTCTTCAGAAGACCAAGCGAAGAAGTATTAAAAAATATAGATTTAGAAGAAGTATATAGAGAGTTTAAAGCTCAAATTGAAAAAGTACGTGAAAGAGTTGAAATAACTCATTTAGATTCACATCATCATGTACATGGAGAGGAATATTTAAGACCTGTAATCGAAAGAATTGCAAATGAGTACAAGCTACCAATGAGACAATCATCTGAAATGGCTATAGATGGAGTTACATATGCTAAATGTTTAGGCAATTTCTATATGAATAATGTTAAAGAAGAGTATTTTGAAGAGCATTTATCAGAATTAAAAGAAAATGAAGTTACTGATTTAATGTGTCATCCAGCATTTGTAGATGCATTTCTTTTAGGATCAAGCTCTTACAATGTTCAAAGAGCTAATGAACATAAGATATTAACTTCTGAAAAGGTTAAAACTTTCTTAAAAGATAATGGATTTGAGTTAATAAATTATTCATTCTTTAATAAGTAATTTTATACTGTAAGTAATAATATTTTTAGACCTTCTATAATAAAATACAAGTGTAAGTCAATTAACATTGTCTAACTTGTAGCATTTATTATAGGAGGTTTTTTTAGTTGAGGAAGACGAAAGTAGTTTTAGCAGTGGGGCTTATTGGCATAATACTTATTATTTCTAGTTTTTATTTCAATTGCTATTTTATTCAAAAGAGTATTAGCGGAAACAATGAGGAGGGAATAAAAAACAGTATATTCTATCTACATAAGGATTATATAGGTGGACAGGAAGAGATAAAAATAATTGATGAATTTAACTATGATTTAAACAAAATAGTTTTATTTAAAAATGAAGAATTAACAGGAATAGCTAAGTTCGATAAGGACTCAAGAGGGAAATATAAGATAAATTTTGTAGAAACGTTAGATACTAATAATATTAGAAAAGTATCTAAAGTTCCATAAAAAAGAACGCTATAGTTTGATTGCTATAGTGTTCTTTTTTTTTTTTTTTTTTT
>LM994670.1:2439234-2812050 GCA_000753455.2 Clostridium jeddahitimonense | reverse complement strand
TTTTTTTTTTTTTTTTTTTTTGATATTTGATAATAATTTATTGATAAACAATAAGAATATATTGACTTTCATGTTAGGAAAGAGGTAGAATTAAGGTGAGGTGAAAAAGATGGAAAATATGTTTTTTAGAAAATTTCTTTATATGATATCAGTTTTAGCGTTACTTTTAACTGTAGTAGGATCAGCTATATTGCCTAATTTAGCGAATTGGTATTCTGGATATATAGGTGATGGAATTGTTAGTATAGAAACATTAATATTTATTTATGCTACTATAATTCCTTTTTTAGCTATTTTAATTTCTGTAATTAAGTTAAGTAAAAATTTATTAAAATGCAAAGGCTTTAGCCGTGATAACTTAAAGAGTCTAAAGATTATAAGTATAGGGGCTTTAATAGACTTTATAATTTATCTAATAGGGACAGTATTTATATTTAAAAATTTAGTTTGCTTTGTTTTAACTTTTGCAACTCTTATGGTTTTTGTAATGTCCTATGTAATAAAAGAACTTATAAGTAATGGTATAGAGCTTCAAGATGAAAATGATCTTACTATATAGGGGTGATTACATATGATTATTGTAAATTTAGACGTAATGATGGCAAAGAGAAAAATGAGTTCGACAGAGCTAGCAGAGAGGATTGGAATAACAATGGCTAACCTTTCAATACTTAAAAATAATAAAGCAAAGGCTATAAGATTTTCAACTTTAGAAGCTATATGTGAGGCGCTAGATTGTCAGCCAGGAGATATTTTAGAGCATGTAAAAGGAGAAGAGTAAAATGAAAAGGTATATACCTACATTAATATTATTAGTCATAGATGTAATCTGTGTAGTTATATTTAATTTAAATTCTAAGGTATTAGAGGATGGAACCTTATCAGAACCTTTTTTCTTAATACCATTAATGTGGCTTATAACATTAGTAGCAGTCATTATGGCTATAGTTGCTTTTGTAAAAAATAGAAAAGATAAAGAAAAGTTATAAATAAAAAAGGGGTTGAGATTTATGAAGAGTAAAGTAAGTAGAATAATATTGGGGTGCTTTGATTTGTTTCTAGCAGTAGGCGCTATATACAATGGATTAATAATGGTGTCAGGAAAGTGGTGGGATGGAGAATGGCCTACAGTATGGATAGGCAGAGTTCCATTTACAAGCTGGTTTTGGCCAGGTGTTATTGCAATAGTTGTTTATGGTTTAGGTAATTTAATTGCAGCATACTATAGCTTTTCAAAGAGAGAAAGTGGATGGATTCCTTCAGGGGGAATGGGAATATTCTTTTTTCTAAGTCTTTTACTATCTATTAAAGTTTTAGGAGAAGGGTATTTAGCAACATTTATGTTTATTATTTTAAGTGGAATTCAAATGATACTTACAATTATTGTTACTATTTGTTATTTCATAGGTAGAGAAAAAGTTATAACATAAAAGCTTGGAAGATAGAAGATATTATAATACTTCTTAATCTTCCTTTACTCTTATTGTAAAAAGATATAAAAGAAGATTTTTAAGAAAAAGGAGTTTTAAAAATGGGAATAACATCATGCTTAGCAATAATATTTTTAGTAGCAATTGTAGTATTCATAGGCGGAATTTTAAAGAAAAATAAATTAGCTATAATTGTATCAGTAATACTAGGATTAGTAATAATAGCATTTTTGTTGTTTTTAATATTTATTTTAATACCAGCCATGTAATGGAGGGATTAAAAGTATGATTACTATATTAAAAGTTCTAAATAGTGCAGTAGGCGGATGGATTACACTTTTCTTAGTAATGGTCAGTGGTGGAATATCATTAGTCATTTTTAAATGCTTAAAGAATGAAAAAAGTAAAAAAATAGCATCTCTATATATATCGATAATATTTGGAATAGTAATTATATTTGACTTAATATGTCTTCTAAGTTGTTTTCCTAATGGAGAGTATTTTGATGGAGGAATTAAGGGAATGGCTGTACTTGTGGCACTACCTTGTTTAATTAGCTTAATAAATATACTTATTATTATAGATAAAAAAGATAGTGATAATAAAGAAAATATATTTTTAAAAAGCTTATTGTTCTTATCGATTATTACATTATTTATTTGTTTATATAATCTTATAAATTATTTTTTATATGAAAATAATTTGATTTTCAGAGGATGGATTGATAAATTATATTTTTTTGCAGGATGTTCCTTTATATTTTTAGTAATTATAGTGATTAATTTTTACTTATATAAACTTATGAAGAAATCGTATATTCAAAAATTTTTATCTGTGCTATCAACTATGGCAAGTATTTTTATAACACCTATTTTGATAATGTGGATGATGTTTATTTACGCATTTACTTCATATCCAGAACATACGGTTTATGAACATAGTAGATACTTAATTGCAAAGGTAAGTACTGGATTCCATCATAGTACTGTTTCTTATTATGAACCTGTTAATTTTATGATTATGAGAAAAACAAGTATACCAGAGGAAATGTATGATGGTTCATATGATAAATATGACAGGATAGAATAGAGGAATGAGGGTATGAGAAAGAGTAGCAATAAAAAATTTATATCAAATATATTAATAATATCATCGATGAGTATTTTAATAGTATATTTGTTTGTAGAATTTAAGCTATCGCAGAATGAACTGGCATTATTTATAGTTGGGTTTAATACTATGCTTCTTTCAGGATTTATGGTACTAATTTTTATAGTTTTTTTGATAATATTCATAGTTAGGTTAGTTTTAAAAAAGAAAAAGTGTTTTGTTAGGAGCTTAAATATAATAGGTGCAATTACTATTACTACAATATTATCAACTGCAATAATTGTAAAAGAGCATAATAGATATTATCATATAATAAATAGTAATTGGAAGATTAACTTGCCAAGAGAGTATGATGAAATTTATCATACTAACAGTGGGGCGAGTTTTCATGGTGATGGCGAAAGATATTCTATATTTCAATATGAAAATTTAGATGAAATTAATAGTTTATTAGAATGGGAGAATAAGAATGATTATGTAGAGTTTAGGATTAAAGAGATATTAGATAATTTAGAAATACCGAAAGAGTATTCCCCAGATTTTAATAATGATTTTAGATATTATTATGAGATGCGAGAAGATAGATCGGAAATATATATTATTTTAGATAGTGACTTAAAGGGAATTTATATAATAGAAAATTTTCTTTAATATAGGAGAGAGAAGAGGTTATATGAGTAAGGAAAAGGGGTTGAAATTAATACTAATAATTATAGTAAGCTGTATTTAAATAAATGTTAGTATTAATGCTTATCATTCAATAAAGTAGAAGAAATTGATAAAAGAATCTGAAGAAAGGCGTGAGAATTATAAGAGTAATAGGATGAGGTTTCCTATTAAGATTAATGCAGGTGAGTATAAGGTAATAGATTATGGAGATAATTATTTACTAGATAATGAAGAGGGACTAAAGCTTTTTGATAAAGCATCAGAGTTTATATATTTAGAAAAAGTTGATACTAAGTATTCAGAGTATATAATAACTGAAAATACTACATATGTATGTGCAGATATAGAATATGAAGAAAATTATATGCAGTATTTAGAATATCATCTTCCAATAACTAATAATAAATTAAATAATCTAAGAAACTTTATGAGAGAAACAAATAATGAGAGCCTTGAGGTTGTTCCATTTAATGATGGAATACATTGTTTTATTAGTGGGAAGTCAGAACAGTATATTTTAAATATAGATAATAAAGAGTTACTTTGGACTAGAGGATCTTATTATGAATCACCAATTTTTGATCCGGTTACAGACACATTAACTTGTGGTGGGGATTTAAGTGCAACGGATTATGTATTTAATAAATATGGGGAATTAATAGAAACTAAAGAGTATGGTATTATGGTTTATAAGTATAATATTTTAAAGACTTATAGTGTAATTTAATTTGATAAATATAGTTTTTATTAAAAGAAAAGTTGTATTATAGAAATTATTATTACTTCATAGTAGAAACACCAGTGGAGATTAGAAGCTCCACTGGTGTTTCTATTTATTTCAAAATCAAAAATACCATTATAATAATTTGCAAGAATATTATTATAGGATAGATTGTTTTATATATAAGCTTCTCACTATTTATATCTCTTACTAAGTTACTTGAAAATCTAAGTGTCTTATTTTTCTTAGCAAATATAATTCCTAAAACTATTTCGCTTAAAACTGAACCAATCAATATTGTTAAACAGCCACATAATCCAATTAAAAATTTTTTATCCATATTAGGAGTTAAAATAGTTACGCCAAAGCAAATAACCATATTTACTATAGAAGTAATAATTATTAAAAAGAAGTTGTCATATACTCTTTGCCAGCTGAAATCTGAGTATGAAGATGTTTTATAAAAGTTATAAAGACTTTTTTCTTTATATATGTTTGACTTACCTAATGAATCAAGTTTTTCTTTAAGTTCTTTAATAAGATCTCCTATATTTTCTAATACTACGGTGAGACGTATACTTTTTTTACCATAGATAATCTTCATCCATCCACCCGTATATTTTATTGACGGAAATTTTAAAGCTATTATATCAGAATAAGAAATAGATGTTTCTTTTTTGCCATTGCTATAAATTAGCATATTATCAGTTAATATTACAAAAGTATTTCTCAGATTTTTATACATTATAAAATATAAGAATATATAACCAATGGCAAGTCCAAGGAAAATGGGAAATATAGCAAATGATAAGGCGGAGAGAAATTCTAAGCTGTGAGTATTTTTATCAGACACAAAAATTATTAAAGTAAAGTATATAAATATAGAGAGAATGTATATAAAACTTCCTAAGAAAAACTTAAAAGGTTGTCTTATATGTTTTCTATATACATATTTATGTGAAATATATTGTTTCATAGATTACCTCCTAAAGTGAAATTACAATAATTATAACATATATGGTAAAATATGCAGATGAGTTAAGGTCAGTATTAGTATTTTATATTAATTTAATAAATTGTGAGAATAAATAAGTTTTTTTTCGTTGTATAAAGTGTAAGAGCTTTTACAAGACTTTGAAGTAGGAGAAAAATAGATGAGAGTTAATAATTCGAATTATCTAAAAAGGCTAAAAAATAAAAAGGAAGATGCCTTAGAGTTTATAGTAGATAAATATTTACCTTTAGTAAAAGGGGTTACCTTTAAGGTTCTTTATTCAGTTGGAAACAACGAAGTTATGGAAGAATGTATTAATGATATTTTCCTTTCCATATGGAATAATTCACATAAATTTAATGGCGATGATGATGATTTTAGAAAGTGGATATGTGCTATAGCAAAATTTAAAGCTATTGATTATTATAGAAAACTAAATAAAAATTTAGAAATTGCTATAGGTGATATTAATGAAAAAGAAACATATTCAGTAGAGGATGAAGTAATATTTAGTGAAGAAAAGGAAGCGGTAATTGAGTTATTAAATACCTTGAATGAAATGGATAGGAAGATATTTATAATGAAGTTTTTCTTAGGTATCAAGTCAGAGGATATAGCAAAAAGATTGGGAGTTACAAAAGCTTCAATTGATAATAGGATTTATAGGGGAAAGAAAAAACTTAGAGAGAGAAAAAGTATGATGAATATGGAGGTAAGGTAATATGAAGGATATTTATGAAATGATTAATGATATAGAAATAGACGAAAGTGAATTTATTGAAATGGAAGTTGATGAAGTAGAAGTAAAAAGGGTTAAGAATTCTTTACGAAAAAATATCAAAAAGAGCAATAAAAGTAGGGGTAAGTGGATAGCAACAGCTAGCATAGCATCTACAGTTATCATAACCTTAGGAATATCATTTCCAACTTATGCAAAGCAGATACCTATAATAGGAAATATATTTGAAGCTTTAGAGGATTCTATTTATAAGAATTATAAAGAAAATGCTAATGAAATTAATGTTACAAAGGAAAGTAACGGAATAAGTATAACTGTAAATGATGCTATATTTGACGGAACAAATATTACATTAACATATACTATAGAAAGTGATAAAGACTTAGGTGAAACTATTAGGTTATGGGACTGGTTTAAAATAAAGGGATATGAGCATAGTGGAAACACTACAAGTTCAAGTTTTATTAGGATTGCAGACAATACCTACATTGGTCAAGAAAATATTAATATTTTTGATTTAGCTCAAAATCCTAGAGAAAATATAGAGTTTACATTAGACATAAAAGGAATAATAAATAATGATGATATGTCAGAAATAAAAGGCAAGTGGAAATTTGATATTAGTTTAGAAGCAATAAAAGGAGAAACTGTAGTTGTTAATAAGAGTGTTGAAAACGAAGGGGTAACTGCTACTATAGACAGATTAACATTAAATCCAATGTCTACATTTATAGCATTTTCTCAAGGTGTTTCTAAAGATGTTAGGCAGAAATATGATGGTATTATGATGGAACTAGAAGTTAAAGATGACTTAGGAAATATATATTTAAGTGATGCACATGGTTCTACTGGTGATACAGATTTTAACTTATATTCTAGTATTACTATAGAAAAAGTGAAAGAAGGAGCTAGTCATCTAATAATAACTCCGAAGGTGATATTAAAGGATTTAGGAGAGGTTCGATATGTAGAACAAGAATCAAAGGATGGTAAAACTGGAGAAACACATATGGGACTTGCAGAAACTCGTGATTGTGAGGGCTTTAAGGAAATAATTTTAGGTGATATTGTAGTAGATTTAAATAAATAAGTTTATTAGGAAAACAATAAGGTAATGGTATTAATTGTATCATTACCTTATTTTAAATTAGAGATTTAGAATAAATATTTATGGATATTTAGGGGAAATTATAAAAAGAGATAAAATTACTATTTTTTATAGTGAGGTATTAAAATGAAGAAGTTTTTAAATGAAAAAGTACTTATGGTAGTAGATTTTTTAGAGCTAATAATAGCAATTCTTTTAGCAGTTTTTATTGGCATAGCAGTTATTTATCTAGCAGGTGATTTAATGGCTATATTTACAGAGAGTGATAAATTAGAAGCATTCAGCGTGTATTTAGATATAGCTTTTAATTTTGTTATAGGAATAGAGTTTATAAAAATGCTATGTAAGCATACACCAGAAACGGTAGTAGAAGTATTGCTTTTTGCACTTGCAAGGGGATTGATTGTTGGACATATGTCTACTTTTCAAAATTTGATAGGAATATTATCTATTGTTATATTGTTTGCAACTAGGAAATATTTATTTCGTTAGAAATATATTATGTTTAATAAAAAATTAGAAATTAATAATGATAAATTAAAAGAAACTGCTTTGTAGCAGTTTCTTTTAATTAAATAAAGTTATTTTAAGTTAGTTAGCTCATTTCTATATTGAACGGGAGTAATATTATTAAGTCTTTTAAAATTATTATTAAAGTAATTTACAGAGTTATAGCCTACTGTAAATGCGACTTCTGTAATTGAGAGTTCTGTATCTTTAAGAAGTTCCTTAGCTTTATCAATTCTATAATGACTTAAATAATGAGAAAAAGTTTTACCAGTATGTTCTTTAAATATTGTGCAGAAATAACTTTTATTAATATTAATACTTTCGCAGACTTGATCTAAAGTAAATTGCTTTTTATAATTTTCTTCAATATATTTAATAGCTTTATTTACGTTAAAATTATAGCTTGTCTTTTTCGATTGATTAATAGATTGATTTTCTAATTTCATATATAAAATATTTAATAAATAGCTTATACAATGTTTCGGCTTAAAGATAGCTTTTTTAGAAGATTCATTAGTTGTATATGGGCCTATTAAATAAAAACCAAATTCATAAGTTTTAGAAATGATAGGACATATTGTGAAGTTAACTTCATCTATAGGTGAAATATCTATAGGTGAAGCTATTTTTATATCGGAATTTAATTTTAGAGTTAACTCTTCAAAATCAACTTTTTCTAATATGGAAGCTGTTATTTCATCGTAGCCTACTGAATAATATTCATTTCCTTTTGATGAGAAAGCTTTAATTGGAAGATGAGTAGAAAAATAGAAAGATTCCATATTAAATTTAAATGTTATTGGGTTCATAAATTCACCTCCTAAATTAACCTAAATATATTTTAATAAAAACAAATATAGTATAAGACATCTTTTAAAAATAATGATAATATACAAATATGAAATTGATAATCTTTATCAATTAGTAAGTGTTATTATAGCATATAGTAAGAAAATAGTCTATATGAGATAAGTTGGGGGAAAGCAGATGAAGAAAAGATATTTGTTTTTAATACTTATACTATTATCTATTATATCTATATTTATAGGTGTTAGTAATATAAGTATAAGAGACATATTTGAATTAAATATAGATAAAATAGAAGTCATTTTTATAAGTAGATTACCAAGACTTATAGCAATAATAGTTGCAGGGGTAGGACTTAGTATAAGTGGACTTATAATGCAACAGATTAGTAAAAATAAATTTGTATCGCCAACAACGGCAGCAACAGTTGATTTTGCAAAGCTTGGAATTTTATTTTCAATGGTAGTATTAACTTCAGCAAGTATAATGCAAAAGATGATTACTTCATTTATATTTGCTGTAGTAGGAACAATGATTTTTATGAAGATGATAAAAGCTATTAAGCTTAAAAATATAATATTTGTACCCTTAGTTGGTATGATGCTTGGTAAGGTAGTTGGATCTATAACATCATTTATAGCCTATAAATATGATTTAGTGCAAAATGTAACATCTTGGATGGAAGGTGATATGTCGCTAATTATGAAAGGTGGATATGAATTGCTTTACTTAAGTGTTCCAATGGTAATATTAGCATTTCTTTATGCGAATAAGTTTACAATTGTTGGGATGGGGGAAGAGTTTTCTATAAACCTTGGACTTAATTATAACTTTGTAGTAAACGTAGGACTTGTAATAGTAGCTTTAATATCAGCAGTTACAATTATAACAGTTGGGAATATACCATTCTTAGGACTTATAATTCCTAATATAGTAAGTCTTTATAGTGGTGATAACTTGAAGAAAACTTTATATCATACAGCTTTATTAGGACCGGTTTTCTTACTAATATGTGATATTTTAGGAAGAGTAATAATTTTCCCATTTGAAATATCAATAGGAATGATGGTTGGAGTAATTGGTAGTGCTATATTCCTTTATATGATTATAAGGGGGACTAAAGATGAAGAATAATAAGAAAATAATAATTTTAACAATAGTAGCAGTAACGCTTATGGGGTTATTTTTGTCAATAGGTGTAAATAGTGCAAATTATCAATATGTAATGTATAGGCGTATACCTAAAATAATTGCAATGATTTTAACAGGATCAGCAATTGGGTTTTCATCTTTGATATTCCAAACGGTAACTAATAATAGAATATTAACCCCGAGTATTTTAGGGCTAGATTCATTATATGTGTTACTACAAACAACAATAGTATTTTTACTTGGATCATCATCAGTACTTATTACAAATGGAAATATAAATTTTATTATAACAATAGTGGTTACAATAGCTTTTTCAGCTTTGCTTTATAAGTTTGTATTTAGAAAAGGTACTAAAAATATATTTACAATACTTTTAATAGGAGTTATTTGTGGAACTTTATTTGAAAGTTTAACTAATTTTATGCAAGTTCTTATTGATCCAACAGAGTTTTTAGCTGTTCAAGATAAAATGATGGCAAGCTTTAATAACGTAAATACAGATATATTATTTTTATCAAGTATTGTAATAATAATTTCAATAGCTTATTGCTATGACATTATAAAAGTATTAGATGTAATGTCACTTGGAAGAGACGAAGCTATTAGCTTAGGTGTAGATTATGATAAGATGTCTAAGAAAATTCTTGTTGTAGTTGTAATACTTACTTCAGTATCGACAGCACTTGTTGGGCCTATAACATTCTTAGGATTATTAGTTGTAAATATTGCAAGACAAATGGTTAAGTCATATAAACATGAAATTCTAGGTGTGATTACAATAATTTTAAGTATTATAGCTTTAGTTGGTGGACAACTTATAGTCGAACAGTTAATGAATTTTGGAACTTCAGTAAGTGTGATTATAAACTTTATTGGAGGAATATACTTTATTTACTTAGTTATGAAGGAGAGAAATAGATGATAGAGGTTAGGAATATAACAAAAAGTTATGGTGATAAAAAAGTAGTTGATAATGTCTCTCTTAATATAGAAGAAGGAAAGATAACATCTTTTATAGGTCCTAATGGAGCTGGTAAAAGTACTTTATTATCAATAATAAGTAGGCTTATAAAAAGAGATTGTGGAGAAGTGATTATTGATGGTAAGGAAGTTTTAGAATGGGATAATAAGGAACTAGCAAAAAAGGTTTCTATTTTAAGACAGACTAATAATATAAACATAAGATTAACTATACGAGAATTGGTTGAATTTGGAAGGTTTCCGCACTGCGGGGGTAACCTAAAGAAGGAAGACATAGAAAATGTTGAACAAGCTTTAAGATATATGAAACTTGAAGATATTCAAGATAAATATTTAGATGAATTAAGTGGTGGACAAAGACAGAGAGCCTATATAGCTATGGTCATTGCTCAAAATAGTGACTATATATTCCTGGATGAACCGCTTAATAACTTAGATATGAAGCACTCTGTAGAGATAATGAAAATACTTAGAACATTAACAGATGAGCTTGGGAAAACTGTAGTAATAGTTATTCATGACATAAACTTTGCATCATGCTATTCAGATAATATAGTAGCTTTAAAGGATGGAAAGCTAGTTAAGAATGGACCTGCTACAGATACAATACAAAAAGAAGAACTAGAGAAAATATATGAAATAGATTTTCATATAGAAAATATTAATAACAGAAATATTTGTGTATATTTCTAATTGAATTTAAGGGGGAAAGAAAAATGAAGAATAAGTCAATGATTATAGGAATAGTGGTAATATTATTAATAGCTGCAGGTGTTACTATACCGAAGTTTATAGGAGGAAGAAATGAATCTGTAAGCGAACAAATAACAATAACTCATGTATCAGGAGATACGTTAGTAAATACAAATCCTAAGAGAGTTGTAGTATTTGATTATGGTATATTAGATTCTTTGGACGCTTTAGAGATAGAAGGAATAGTAGGTGTAGTTCAGGATGGACTTCCTGATTATTTAAGTAAGTATGCTGGTGAAGAATATTCAGCTATAGGTACTTTAAAAGAGCCTGATATGGAAAAAATATTTGAACTAACTCCAGATTTAATAATAATTACAGGTAGACAAGCTGATTATTATGAAGAGTTAAATAAAATAGCTCCAACTATAAATTTAGCTATGGATACTTCAGATTACTTAGGATCATTCAAAAGTAACATGAATACTTTAGCTCAAATATTCGGAAAAGAAAAAGAGGTTACTACTAAAGTTGAAGAAATAGAAAATACTATCTCTGAGTTAAATGCAAAAGTTACGGGAAAAAACATAAATGGGTTAATAACTTTAGCTAATGATGGAGCATTTAGTGTTTATGGACAAGATTCAAGATTTGGTATAATTCATAAAGAGTTTGGAGTGACTCCGGTAGATGAAGCTATAGAGGGATCAACTCATGGACAAAAGGCATCATTTGAGTATGTTGTTGAAAAAAATCCAGAATATTTATTTGTAGTTGATAGAGCTGCTATTGCAGGTGGAAATACTTCAGCTAAAGAATTATTTGATAATGAATTAATTGAAAAAACAGATGCGTATAAGAATGATAATATAGTATACCTTGACCCAGTAATATGGTATACATCTGTAGGTGGATTTACATCTACTACTAAGATGGTTGAAGAAATTAATGCAGCAATAAAATAAATTAAATCAAATCTAATAAAGTAGGTAGTCGTAAATTTATGACTACCTACCTTTATTATTTAAATTCTTTTAGAAAAGTTTTTGAAATAAAGATAAAGAAAGATATATAATAAGCTTAAGTATATAAACCTAAAGGAGAAAAAATAAGATGGACATTTTTAAAATATTAAATAATGATATAGATGGATTAACAGATGAAGAAAAAGCTTTTGCAGATCAATTTAATTATACTTTAAGAGAAAAAATAATGGATGAATTAGTAGAATGTGAAATAAACGAGCTTATCAACAATTTAAAAGTAGATAAAGAAATATTCAAAGAAAAAGTCGGAAATATATTTATAAATGGGAAAAAAGGATATAAAGATATGCCTATGAAAACATTGATTGATATATATTTAAGCAAGATGAATGAAGGGGATTTTGTAAACTTAATTGAGTCAATTAGCGCTGTTTAATTAATAAATAAAGAATAATTGAAAAAAGTTGCGAGCGAAGCTCCAAAGGTAAAAGCCGACTGAGTAGAGTGGGAAATCTTTCACTAAAGTGCTTCGCCATTTATTTATGATTTTATAATTAGGTGTTGTCCAAGTTTTGAGAAGAAGTCTGTAATAGTATTAATATATTCTTCATCATTAGTATCAAGAATACCTAGAGAGGCTTGTATTGCAAATCCATCTAAGGCAGCTACTAAAATAGAAGCAACTAATTTTTTATACTTTTCATTTTCTATTCCGTATGTATAAACAAACATATCAGAAGCCTTCTTAATTATTGATTCGTAAGTTTCCTTATACTCTTTTAATAACTCATTTTCATCTAGTAAAACATTTGCTGTAAGCAATATATGTAGACGTTGCGCTGTAAGATTGCTAAGTCTTTTTGAAGTTGCAACCCTTATTTCTTCAATAATTTCAGAAGATGGTTTTAATGAATCTCCTTTATAGGCATTTAAATCGCTGATGAAATGAATATGCTTTGTAACAGCATCGTGAATTAATTCGTCTTTATTTCTATAATGATGATAAATCGCTCCTGTTGTAATTCCAGCTTCTCTTGCAATTTCTCTAACGGTAGCTTTTTCAAAACCTTTTCGTAAAAATACTTTTACAGCAGCATCTATAATTTTTTCTCTTTTTATAATAGCTTTAGTTTTTAAATTTTCCATGTCTAATCTCTCCAATCTTTAAAAAAATTATACCATAAAGCTATAAAATAGTTAAATTATTCTTGGTGCTTAAGATTCAATAAAGTATCATTATTTATGCCAAGTGTTATGTTTTTAGAAAATTTAAAAAATAACTATCGAAAGTAGTAATAATGTTTTTCTTTGAGCAGATTTCAGTATAAACTTAGTTTGTTTTTATTACTGTAATTGTAGGACTGATGATTTTAAATGATATTGGAAGGTATAGTAATTTATTAAATACTATACCTTCTATTTATATTGTCTTGCAATGTTTACAAATAGATTACAATAAGTAACTAAAAAAGACACATTCATATACTGTAGTAAAAGTAATTTTATAATAATCTAAAGGTGGTTAAATGATGAAAGGCTACAAAAAAATAATAGCTCTATCTATTGCTGCAACTTTAGTATACTCATATTTTACTGGAATTACAGTATATTCTTCAGATGAAATAACTAAACAAGAGTTTACTAATGTTTCGGATTTACAGTATGAAAAAAAGGAAAATAGTATATGGATAACTGGATATAATGGCAGTGAGGAAAAAATAAGTTTACCTGAGAAGATAGAAGATTTAGAAGTAACTAATATTGAGGCTAATGCATTTAAAGGCAGTAAGATAAAAGAAGTAGAAATGCCATTTATAAAAGATATTGGAGAATGTGCATTTTTAGATTCAAGTAATTTAGAGAAGATAGAAGTATCTAGTAAGGTTCTAGTAAATGGAGATGCTTTTAATGGAACAAACATTAATACAATTATAGTTAATTACGGTGAAGAGGATATAGCTGATAAGAGTATATCCCAATGGGAAGAAATTGTTAAGAAAATTGATGGGATTAACTTAGATAATATAAGTGGCAAGTTTATTACTAATAATGAATACACTAAAAATTTAGATGATCTTGTGGGACCGGTAATAACTTTAAATGGTGATGCAGAAATAAATATAGAAATAGGTTCACAGTTTGTAGATTTAGGAGCTACTGCTTATGATGAATTTGAAAAGGTTGATACTATAGTAACTTCAGAAGGTTCAGTAGAGACATCTAAATTAGGACATTATATAGTAACTTATAAATCTATAGATAGATCTAGGAATCTTTCAACTTTAACAAGAAAGATAAATGTAGTAGATACAGTAGCTCCAGAAATTGTTCTAAACGGAGATAATGAAATAACAATTGAAGCAGGGCAAAAATATGAAGAATTAGGTGCCATAGGGATAGATAAGGTAGATGGAACCTTTAAGGCAAGTGTATCAGGAGAAGTTAATACTAGTATTCCAGGAGAGTATATTTTAACTTATACAGCTACTGATAACTCTGGCAATTCATCAACAATTACTAGGAAGGTTAAAGTGATTGATACAACAGCTCCAGATATAGCATTGAATGGTAAGAATGAAGTAACTGTAGAAGCTGGAAGTAAGTATGAAGAGTTAGGAGCAATAGGAAAAGATATAGTAGATGGAGAACTTAAAGCGACTATATCAGGAGAGATTAATACAAGTAAGATAGGGGAATATAAATTAACTTATACAGTTACTGATAGTTCCGGTAATTCAGCTACTACAACAAGAAAGATAAATGTAAAAGATACAAAAGAACCTGATATAATATTAAATGGTAAAAATGAAATTACAATAGAAGCAGGAACTAAATATGAAGAATTAGGTGCTAATGCTAAAGATTTGTTTGAAGGGAAAAAGGAAGTAAAAATAAGTGGGAAAGTAAATGTAAGTGAACCTGGAGAATATATGGTAACTTATACAGCTGAAGATACTTCAGGAAATAAAGCAGTAGCTATAAGAAAAGTAAAAGTAGTAGACACTACATCACCTATAATAATATTTAATGGAGATAAAGAGATAACTATAGAAGCAGGAACACAATATGTAGAACCAGGAGCTAGTGGAAAAGATATAGTTGATGGTTCAGTTGAAGTAAAGATAAGTGGAGTAATAGATACTAGTAAAGTAGGAGAATATAAAATTAATTATTCAACAAGTGATAAAGCTGGTAATAAAGCAAGTGCTGTAAGAAAGGTTAAAGTAGTAGATAGAGTAGCTCCCATTATAACATTAAATGGTGAAAGTAAAATAAATTTAGAAGTTGGAGATAAATATGAAGAGTTAGGAGCTGTTGCAAAAGATAAGGTAGATGGAATAATACCTGTAACAATAAATGGAGAAGTAGATATAAATAAAGCTGGAGAGTATACAATAACTTATAAAGCTATAGATAATTCTAAAAATGAATCTACTATTTCTAGAAAAGTAAAGGTTTCTGAAAAAATAGCAGAAGATGAAGATAATCAAGTAAAAGTAGAAAAGACATATAATGATAAACTATTGTTAATAGTTATTATTTCAGGCGTTATAATTTTAGGTGGAGTAGTTGCAGGATCAGTATATTATTATAAAAAAAGAAAATAGATAAGAATATATTTAAGTGACAAGCGACAAGTTAAAAGTGATAAATTAATGAAGAAACTCCTAAGTGGGTTTCTTCATTTTATGTAATAAGATACTATTTAGTTTTTTTATATTAGTGGTATTTATAATTAATTATTGATAGTAATTAATTATAAGAGCTTAACATATAGTAGCTATATAAATAAATGAGAGGTATTATATGGGAAAAAAAGCAGAGAATCTTTTTGTAAATACTATTATATTAACAATTACAGCACTTATAATGAGAGTTATAGGGATTATATATAAGGTATACATATCTAATGAGTTAGGAACAGAGGGAATGGGATTATATAAGCTTATAGGAACTGTTAGTTCCTTAGCTATAACTTTTGCAATATCAGGTGTAAGCACAGGTGTTACAAGAATAGTATCAGAGGAAGTTTCAAAAAAGAATTATAGTAATATTAAGACTATAGTATTTAAGTCCGGTGTAATATGTGGAGGATTAAGTATAGTAGCTTCTACAATATTATTTGTTTTTTCTGAAAATATAGCATTATTATTTTTAAAGGATGAAAGGGTTATAATGTCACTTAAAATAGTGGCTATAAGCATTCCATTTATAGCAATTTCATCATGTATAAAAGGATATTTCTTTGCAGTAAGAGATATTTTTATTCCAATAACTTCACAGTTTTCAGAACAGTTTATAAAAATAACTGTAGTTGTAGGATTATTAAGCTTAGTTATGCCTCGTGGATTAGAATATGGGTGTGCTGTACTTGTGTTAGGAACAGCAATTAGTGAGATTTTTTCTTGTATTTATGTATTTATAGCATACAAGCTAGAAAAGAGAGAGAATAAATATTTTAGTATAGTAAAAGGGAAAAGTGATGATCTATTAAAGAGACTGTTTAATATAGCATTACCTGTGGCAGGAAGCTCTTACATTATGTCAGGGTTTAGAACTTTAGAGATGATGTTAATACCTACAAGTCTTGTAAAATTTGGTATGTCAACAAGAGAAGCTGTCAGTATTTTAGGTGGGGTAATGGGAATGGTATTTCCAATCATATCATTTCCTGCTGTATTATTAATGTCATTAGGCAGAGTTTTAATACCGGAAATTTCAAGAGCAAGGGCTATAAATAATAATGAAAGAGTAAATAGTTTAATTAGTAGAAGTATTGGATTCACATGTATTATAGGAATAATTTCATTTTTTATTTTCATAAATTTTTATAATGAGCTATCTATATCAATATACAATAGAGCAGACATAGGAGAATTCTTTAAAATGATATCTATAGCTATTCCTTTTATGTATATAGATATGATTATAGGTGGGATATTAAATGGATTAAACCAGCAGGTAAAGTCTTTAGAATACCAAATATTAGAATCAGTATTAAGGATTATTCTTATATATGTAATATTACCGTTAAAAGGTGTAAATGGATTAATTATAACTATGTTCATTACTACAGTTTTTAGTTTTACATTAAGTTCTATAAGAGTTATTAAGGTAACAAATTTAAAACTAGATTTAGTTAACTGGGTTGTAAAACCAACGATTTTTTCTTTTATATCAATAACATTTGGCAAGGTAGTGTATAGTCAATTAATTAAGTATGATTTGAATATTGGAGCCATGATAGCTATGGTAATATTTATTATTTTAATGATATATTTATTGTTATTAAAGATATTTAATTGTATAAAGTTGAGAGATTAATAAATGCCTCTGAGGTTAATCCAATATATGGATTAACCTCAGAGGCATTTTTGTTAGAAAAAGTTTAGAAATACAACCATAGGTTTGTAAGATTTATGGTGTAATATTAAGTTAAGGGAAATAATGTTATAATTGAGGTGATGAAATTTAAGGTGGTAGAAAATATGAATAAGTATAATGTTTTAGTAGTAGATGATGAAAAAGAGATAATAGATGCAATAGAAATATATTTACAAAGTGAAGATATTATAATTTTAAAAGCCTATGATGGAGTAGAAGCCTTAGAGATTTTAGAAAAAGAAAAAATACACTTAGTTATTATGGATATAATGATGCCAAATATGGATGGGATGAGAGCTACTATGAAAATTAGAGAGGATAAAAATATACCTATAATAATACTTTCTGCAAAGTCTCAAGATACAGATAAGATTTTAGGGTTAAATGTTGGAGCTGATGATTATATAACAAAACCTTTTAATCCTTTAGAGCTTATAGCAAGAGTAAAATCTCAACTAAGAAGATATATGGACTTAGGCCATTATAAAAGTGAAAATAATTCAGAAAGGATTAAAGTTGGGGATTTAGTTCTTGACCAAAAGAGCAAATCATTTCAAGTTAATGGAGATAGTATAAAAATCACCCCTATAGAATATAAAATTTTAGAATTACTTATGAGTAATGTTGGGAGAGTGTACTCTGCTGAAGCTATATATGAAAGTGTATGGGGAGAGCGTTGTATATCAACAGATACAGTAATGGTACATGTTAGAAGAATAAGAGAAAAAATAGAGATAGATCCTAAGAATCCTAGATATTTGAAGGTGGTATGGGGTATTGGATATAAGATTGATGAAAATTAAAGACGATAAACTTTTGCTTAGAAGAAATTTAAATATATTAAAGTTTATATATAATATCATTTTTATAATAATACTTCTAGTTTCGGTGTTCTGTATAGAGAACAATAGAATCTTAATTTCAATATCCATAATATTGGTCTATTTAAATAGTATTTTGTTTTTTAAGTTCGTTATTAATACAGTAAGAGTAACTTTGACATGGAGAAATATTGAAGAATATATTGAAGGAATAGAATCAGGAAAAGAGAGTATAGAGGATATTCAAAAGAAGTTAATAGGTAATGATATAGAAAAATACTGCCTAGGAAAACAGTATGGGAAAATAGCAGATGAAACTAAGGCTATATTAGATAGAGTAACCGAATCTATTAATAATATAAATAAAAATGAGAAGATGAATATTGACTTAGTTAATAATGTTACTAATAAATTAGATAAACCTTTAGAAGACATTATTAAAAATATTGAAAAATTAAAAAAATGCAACGAAGATAAGGGTGCTATAAAGAATATTAAAGATAAATCTAGCAATATGAGAATACTGATTGATGAATTGTTTGAAGCTGCAAAGGTATCAAGTGGAGATATAAATCTAGAAGTGTATAAAATAGAGGTTACAGCGTTATTGAAACAGGCTTTTATAGAATATAAAGATAAGATAGATAGTTCTACGATTTTATATAAGATTAATATTCCGAAAGAAAAAGTATACATCAAATCAAATGGAGAAAAGATGTGGAGAGTATTTGATATATTAATTCAAAACACTTTAAAACATTCACTAGATAAAAGTAGAGTATATATTGATTTATTTGAAAAAGAAGCTAACGTTTATATAAGATTTAGAAATATATCTAAAAATGAATTAAACATCGAAGCTAAAGAGTTGATAAGTGTAATAAATAAAAACAAAGAAGCAGATAGATCAGGCTTAGGATTAGAAATAGCTAAAAATTTAGTTCATCTTCAAAATGGTAAATTTGATTTAGATATTAAAGGTGATTTATTTACAGTTCTAATATCGTTTCCGATCTATATAGGGGATGGTGAAGATAATGATAAGTAAATATATTGAAGAAAAGAAGTTCTGCAGTAGATGGGTAAGTGATGAAGAAGCTAATAAATTTAAGATAATAAATGAAAGAGTTCTTATAGAAACATGGCTTGGAAGAATTCTGTTGATTATAAATTACTTTGTAGTTAGAAGGCTTGTACACACTACTGGAGAAAGTTTCTTTCCTAGTTATAATACTGAAGCTAATAAGTATATAGTTATATTAACATGGATTGTTTTTACTATAATAGTCTTTATATCAATAGTTCAATTAGTAACTAAAAATAAAGTATATGTATCCGATTCAACTCTAAGCGAAGATAAGGTGACATACTATAAATATAGAATTTTTCATAGAGTATTTAGAGTTTTTATTTTAGTTTTAACTTATATGACCTTATATCAAATATTATTTCAATTTACTATAAGAGGTATAGATATTAAAAAAACTATTCTTATATGGATTGTAGCAGTTAATTTAGTAGTGTTAGTTTATTTAGCTTTTATAGTTGGAAAGAATGGATTCAAAGGAGTTATGCTTTCGTCAACATTAGAAGATGCATTGGAGGATAAAAATTATAGCTTATCAGATTTGAAGAAGAAGTTAAGTGAAAAGAGAAGTGAAATAAATGATATTAACTCAGTAGATTTAACAATAACTTTTAGTGCGATAGATGATTTGATTAATGTTGCAGAAAATACTGGTATTGTAGAGAAAAAATCTTTTATAAGTAAAACAGAATTAATAACTAATGTATCACATGATTTAAAAACTCCTTTGACTTCTGTAATTAACTATGTGAATTTTCTAAGTAGGGATGGTATAACAGATAAACAAAGAGAAGATTATATAGGAATTTTAGAAAGAAAAACTATTAGCTTAAAAAGCTTGATAGATGATTTGAAAGAATCAATTGGATCTAATGATGAAACTGAAAATGTGGAATTAGAAAATATAAATATTTTAGATGTACTAGAATATGCTTTGTTTGAGTTTAAAGAAAAAGTTGAGGAATCATCATTAGAGTTTAATCTTAATATTGAAGATAAGAAAATAAAAAAGAGTAACATAAATTATAAGAAGATGATTAGAGTATTTCATAATTTGATTTCTAATATATTAAAATACTCAGAGGGAAATAGCAAAGTATATATTAAGTTAGAACAAGAGGAGTCAGTGGATTTTATAAAAGGTTACTACACGAGAGTTACATTTAAAAATACTTCGGCCAATGAAATTACTATTAAAGGAGAAGAACTTATTGAAAGGTTTCGAAGAGGTGATTCTTCAAGAAATACAGAAGGTTCAGGATTGGGATTAAATATTGCAAAGAGTCTTATGGAGCTACAAGGCGGGGAACTAAAAGTAAATGTGTATGGAAAAGAGTTTATTGTAGATGTAATAATTTAATAAAGGGGAGTTTAGAAATGAAGAGAGAGGTTAAGTTAAATAATGTTATATTTCCAATATGGATGATGTGGATTTTTCCACCATTGGCCTTACTTGCTTTAGCAGGTAATTTTGTTATAGATAGTATAGTTATATTAGCAGCCTTTGCAATATTTAAGGTTGTAAAAAGCACAGGAATATCTATAGGCCAATTATATAAAAAAAGTATTTTAAAGGTATGGGGATTTGGATTTTTAGCAGATATCGTTGGAGCTATAATGTTGTTTGTAATAATGCTTGCTTGCGAAAACAACAATGAGCTAGTAGCTGCAATTTGTTATAATCCATTTAATAATATTGTAGGGTTTTTAGTAGTGGCAGCAGCTGTTTTATTAGCTGTAGTTTTGATATGGATATTTAATTACTACATTGTTTTTAATAAGTTGATTAAAGATTCAAAGATAAGAATGAAGATAGCATTGACTATAGCTATAGTTACTATGCCTTGGACATATTTAATTCCAACGCAATGGTTATACAATGGATTTTAAAGATATATAAGAGAAGAAGAGTTATTTAAGAGATATAGATTAATTTCTATATCTTTTTTGTTTATAAGAATTAAAAAAAGTTAATAATTTAGAAAATATAAAAAAGGAGAAATTTATGTTTCAAGAGTTTGAGTGCGGATCTAAATGTCTATGGTTAGATTGTGATATAGTATGTGAGCTGTATAAGTATAGTAATTTAACCATTGATGATATAATTAGCAAGATATTTAAGGATCATAATGAAATTATAATTGATGAAGTCAATAACAGAATCTATTACTCTATTATGTTAATAGAAGAAGATGAGTATAGGGTTTATTATACTGAAAATAGTCGGGAAATAATATTGTCAATGGAGTCTCGTAATACACCAGGGTTTACTGTAATAGCTAGAGAAGATAATGGTGAAGAACTAGCTTATATTTGTATGGAATTGGATGAGTATGATAAACTTTAAAATATATTACAATAAAAATTAATAGTATATGGGGAGAATAAAGATGAATAAGGCTGTGTTAATCCCAGATTCTTTTAAAGGGACTTTAAGCTCAACACAAATTTGTGATGTTATGAAAAAGAACATAAATAAACATTTTCCAGAGTGTGAAGTTATCTCTATACCAGTCGCTGATGGTGGAGAAGGAAGTGTAGATTGCTTTTTAACTGCATTAGGTGGAAAGAAGGTATTCACAGTAGTTAAAAATCCTTACTTTGAAGATATGGAATCATTTTATGGATTAATAGATAATGGACAAACTGCTGTAATTGAAATGGCTAGTTGCGCTGGATTGCCTCTGGTAGAAGGGAGAAAGAATCCAAGAAAAACTACAACTTATGGTGTTGGAGAATTAATTTTACATGCTGTAAATAACGGATGTAAAAAGATTATAGTTGGTTTAGGAGGAAGCTGTACTAATGATGGTGGGGTTGGAGCAGCTTCAGCTATAGGGGTAAAGTTCTTTGATAATAATGGGAAAGAATTTATTCCAACAGGAGGAACACTTATTGATATTAACAGAATAGATGTTTCAAATATTATTGAGAATATTAAGAACGTTGAAATAGTTACAATGTGTGATATTGATAATCCTATGTATGGGAAAAATGGTGCAGCTTATATTTTTGCTCCGCAAAAAGGTGCCACAACTGAAGTTGTAGAAGAACTTGATAAAGGTTTAATGAATTTATGTAATGTTATAAAAAGAGATCTTTTGATTGATTTAAAGAGTGTTAAAGGCGGGGGAGCTGCTGGAGCTATGGGAGCTGGAATGATAGCATTTTTTAACTCAAGATTAGAGATGGGAATAGAAACTGTTTTAAATACTGTAAAGTTTGATGAGATAATAGAAGATGCAGATATGATTTTTACAGGTGAAGGTAAAATAGATAGCCAGAGCTTAAGAGGAAAAGTAGTTATTGGAGTTGCAAAGAGAGCTAAAGCTAAAAATGTTCCTGTTACTGTAGTGGTAGGTGGTGCTGATAATGATGTCGAAAAGGCATATGATATAGGTATATCGTCTATATTTACAATTAATAGGCTGCCAGAAGCACTTGAAACTAGCAAGCATAAGAGCAAGGAAAATTTAGAAGCTACTATTGATAATATAATTAGACTAATTAAAACATTAGAGAAAAAATGATAATTTAAGAAAAAATGTATATTTAGGTATTAATTGATAAGTATATGCTTGATGGATATTGAAACCAAGTATATACTTATTTTATAAGTGAGGTTCTAAATTTCACCCACAGGGCTCATATGTAATTTAGATAATCGAACTTACAGCTACGAATGTAAATTAGTAGTGTGTTTCCTTATAGATAACTATTTGTAGAAATAAAAAGGAATAAGAAATATATTTATATTGGCAATGTGATTAAAATATAAGATTGTTTAGAAAGTTACAGAATTTTAATTTCAGTAAGGAGAATTTTATGGGAAAATATGAGGTGTTGTTGGATAGATTAAAAGAAAAAGAAAATATATGTATAGCTTTTTCTGGTGGTGTTGATAGTACATTTTTGCTAAAAGCTGCTAAAGTAGCTTTAGGGAAGAATGTTTTAGCTATAACAGTTACTTCGTCAATGTGCCCTGAAAGAGAATTAAATGAGGCTAAGAAGTTTTGCTACAACCTTGGGGTTAAGCACATACTTATAGAAGCTGATGAATATAGCGTACCTGAGTTCATAGAAAATGGTAAAGAAAGATGTTATTTTTGTAAGAGAGGAATATTTACTAAAGTTAAGGCTATAGCTAAGGAAAATGGATTTGACTTTGTTGCCGATGGCAGTAATAAAGATGATGATAATGATTATAGACCTGGGATGAGAGCGTTAAGAGAATTAGGCGTTATAAGTCCATTAAAAGAGGCAGGATTAACAAAGAATGAAATAAGAGAAATCTCTAAAGAGTTAAATATAGAAACTTGGGACAAACCGTCTATGGCATGTTTAGCCTCTAGAATACCTTATGGTAAGTCTATTACTAGAGAAAAACTTAAGAAGGTTGAATTAGCTGAAGAATTCTTATTAAGTAAAGGTTTTAAACAATTTAGAGTAAGATATTATGATGAACTTGCTAAAATTGAAGTATTAAAAGAAGAAATAGGTAAAATAATATCTATTTCCCAGGAAATTATATCTAAATTTAAGGAAATAGGATTTACTTATGTAACTATTGATTTAGAAGGTTTTAGAACAGGCAGTATGAATGAAAGTCTAAAGGGTATAAAAGTAGGTGAGGATATTGAATAAAGAAGATATCATAAAATTATTAGATGATTATAAACAAGATAAAATAGATTTAAATGGAGCAATCAGCCAGATTAAGTCTCTTCCTTATGGTGATTTAGGATATGCTAAAATTGATCATCATAGAGCTATACGAAATGGATATCCAGAAGTTATTTATGGAGAGGGAAAAGCTATATCACATATTCAAGGAATAGTTAAGCATATGCTTGAAAAACATGAAAAAAATATTCTTTGTACTAGAGCAAGTAGAGAGGTTTATGAGGCTATAAAAGAAGTTACAGATGAGGCAATTTATTATGATTTAGCAAGAATTGTAGTAGTTAAAAGGGAAGAAGTAGAGAAGCCTAAGGGAAAAATAGTAGTTGTAACTGGCGGCACTGCAGATGTACCTGTTGCTGAAGAGGCAGCTGTTACAGCAGAAGTTTTAGGAAATGAAGTAGTTAGATTATATGATGTAGGGGTAGCTGGGATACATAGACTTTTATCAAATGTAAATATACTACAAGAAGCTAATGTAGTTATAGCAGTAGCAGGAATGGAAGGTGCACTAGCTAGTGTTGTAGGAGGCATGATAGACAAGCCTTTAATAGCTGTTCCAACTTCAGTTGGATATGGTGCAAATTTTGGCGGTGTATCAGCGTTATTATGTATGCTAAATAGCTGTGCTAGTGGAGTAAGTGTAGTAAATATAGATAATGGCTTTGGGGCCGCTTATACAGCTTCAATGATAAATAGAATAAATCTGTAAGTGAAAATTTAAAACTTTGATTTAGTTATTTGAACTTAACTGAAAGCCAAAATTTTAATTTGGTAGCTTGAAATTACACTGTAAGTATACACCTACGAATATATATGAGTAGTGTGTTTTATTATAGTTAACTAATAGATTATATATTGTAGTGGAGTTAAAGAAAGGATAGAGGAGATTTATGAGAACTTTATATTTTGATTGTTTTGCGGGAATAAGTGGGGATATGACTTTAGGGGCATTTATTGATTTAGGTGTTGATAAAGAGATATTAATAAAAGAGTTGGATAAATTAAAAGTTTCAGGTTATAAAATTGATGTAACTAAGAAAAGTAAAAATGGAATTGTTGGAACAGATGTTGATGTTGTACTAAATTCAGTAAAAGATGATATGTATGATCATAAACACGACGAAGATAATCATATTCATGAACATACACATATACATTTAGAGGAAGTTGCATGTGAGAATAATCATGCTTGTGATAAAGGACATATCCACCATCATGACCATTCACATGAATTTGGAGAGCATCATCATAGAAGTTTTAAGGATATAAGAGAGTTAATAGAAGGCTCAGATTTAGATCAAAAGGTAAAGGATTTAAGTATAAAGATTTTTTATAGTGTAGCAAAAGCTGAAGCAAAGATTCATGGAAAGGAAGTTGATGAAGTTCACTTTCATGAAGTAGGAGCAATAGATTCTATAGTTGATATTGTTGGGACGGCAATTTGCTTTAATGAATTAAAGGTAGATAAAGTGGTTTCAAGTCCATTACATATAGGTATGGGAACAATAAAATGTCAACATGGTGTTATACCTGTACCAGCGCCAGCAACATTAGATATATTAAGAGATGCTAAAGTTCCTGTATATTCAACTGGGGTAAAAAAAGAAATTGTAACTCCAACAGGTGCAGCTATAGTTGCTACTTTAGCTGATGAGTATGGAGATATTCCAGAAGGAATAGTAGAAGCTATTGGATATGGTTGTGGCAAGAGAGAAACAGAATTAGCTAATATGTTAAGATTGACTATTATGGAATCTAAAAAAAAACATTAAATGAGATATATGTACTAGAAAGTAATATAGATGATATGACTGGAGAAGTCGCAGGATTTGCAATGGATTCACTGTTAAGTAATGGAGCCTTAGATGTATTTTATACGTCGATACAAATGAAGAAGAATAGGCCAGCTTACAAATTAACAGTTTTGTGTAATGAAGAGAGTTTAGATAAAATCAAAAGAATAATATTTAAAGAAACTTCAACTATAGGTATTAGAATGTACAAAGTTCATAGGGAGTGTATGGATAGGGAGTTTAAAACTGTAGATACGCCTTATGGACAGGTTACTGTTAAGGTTTCAAGTTTTGAGGATATAGTAAATATAGCTCCTGAATATGAAGATTGTAGAAGATTAGCTACAGAAAGTAATATCTCCATAAAAGAAGTTTATGATAGTGTGAAGAGGGGTGTTTATATAAATGATAAGTATTAAAAAAAATAAAAGTAATATAGTTGCACTAGTGTTTTTAGCATTGTTTCTATTTGAAGCATTTACAAATAGCACAACATCAACTTTAGCAAAGGTTTTATATATAGCTATGATTATTTCTTTAGTGGGTGCTGAAATTATTGATAGAAGAAAAAATTCTAAAATTTCAAGGATAACTGATAGTGAACCAGTATTATCTACAAAGGATTCAGACTATTATTTAAGTATGGTAATTTTTCTAGTAATTATTAATGCATATGCCGCTATTTGTACTTTTGGCAATGGTAATTTAGATGGAATAGCAATATTCAAAGGTAATATTACAATAATGATTGGGCTTGTTTTGTTATTAATTGGATATGGATATTTTTATTTTTCATCATCTCAAGATTTATACAAAAATGGGATAAAGCTTATGAACAATGCTTTTATACATAAAAAAGATATAGTACAAGTTACACATAGAAATACAATAATTAAAAAGAGAAAATTAATAGAGATTACTTGTAAAAATCAAGCTATAGGTTTTTCGAATACTGTAAGAATAAAATGTAAAAGCAATGATGATTTTAATAAAGCAATTAAAAATTTTAAGAATAACATGGGAATAGCACCGAAGGGAATATAAAATGAATAAAAAATTTATAGTAATAAATGGAGTAATGGGAGTTGGGAAAACTACAGTTAGTAAGAAATTATATAAAGAATTAGAAAATTCTTTTTGGCTTGATGGAGATAATTGTTGGACCATGAATCCATTCATAGTTAATGAGGAAAATAAAGATATGGTTTTAAACAATATAAGTTTTATATTAAATAACTTCTTATCAAATTCAAATTCAAAGAGTGTAGTATTTAATTGGGTTATTCAAAGTGATGATATTATGAATGAGGTACTAAGCAGAATTAATACTGAGAATGTCGATGTATACAAGATAACTTTAATGTGTACGAAGGAAGAGCTTATTAGAAGAATTGAAAGTGATGTAAGATTAGGATTAAGAGATAATAAAAACGTAGAGAGAAGTTTAGAAAGATATGATATGTATAAGGCTATGGATACAATTAAAGTGGATACAACAGGGAAGAATATAGAGAAAATAGTAGAGGAAATATTAGGACTAGTGGAGTAGGAATGAAAAGGTTGGTAATATGAAAATTACCAACCTTTTTTATTAATAATTATCAATCCAGCCCATTTCTTTTAAGTTATCTAAAGTCTCTTTACTTATATCTTCTATAGATCCTTGAGCTATAAGTTTAAGCTTATAAGCTCCACATAGGCCTGGGTAAGATTCTGCTACAGGTGTACATGTTATCTTAATTTTATCTCCAGTTTGGAGGTCATCAAATAAGGTATCATTCTTACTTTTATTGTTCATGACTATAGGTCCAATGGATTCACTTATTATCATATGTGCACCATTGTTACTTTCTATGTATCTACCAATTATAGTAGAAGTTTCAGAAGGATTGCATNTTTCTTTAGTGGGTGCTGAAATTATTGATAGAAGAAAAAATTCTAAAATTTCAAGGATAACTGATAGTGAACCAGTATTATCTACAAAGGATTCAGACTATTATTTAAGTATGGTAATTTTTCTAGTAATTATTAATGCATATGCCGCTATTTGTACTTTTGGCAATGGTAATTTAGATGGAATAGCAATATTCAAAGGTAATATTACAATAATGATTGGGCTTGTTTTGTTATTAATTGGATATGGATATTTTTATTTTTCATCATCTCAAGATTTATACAAAAATGGGATAAAGCTTATGAACAATGCTTTTATACATAAAAAAGATATAGTACAAGTTACACATAGAAATACAATAATTAAAAAGAGAAAATTAATAGAGATTACTTGTAAAAATCAAGCTATAGGTTTTTCGAATACTGTAAGAATAAAATGTAAAAGCAATGATGATTTTAATAAAGCAATTAAAAATTTTAAGAATAACATGGGAATAGCACCGAAGGGAATATAAAATGAATAAAAAATTTATAGTAATAAATGGAGTAATGGGAGTTGGGAAAACTACAGTTAGTAAGAAATTATATAAAGAATTAGAAAATTCTTTTTGGCTTGATGGAGATAATTGTTGGACCATGAATCCATTCATAGTTAATGAGGAAAATAAAGATATGGTTTTAAACAATATAAGTTTTATATTAAATAACTTCTTATCAAATTCAAATTCAAAGAGTGTAGTATTTAATTGGGTTATTCAAAGTGATGATATTATGAATGAGGTACTAAGCAGAATTAATACTGAGAATGTCGATGTATACAAGATAACTTTAATGTGTACGAAGGAAGAGCTTATTAGAAGAATTGAAAGTGATGTAAGATTAGGATTAAGAGATAATAAAAACGTAGAGAGAAGTTTAGAAAGATATGATATGTATAAGGCTATGGATACAATTAAAGTGGATACAACAGGGAAGAATATAGAGAAAATAGTAGAGGAAATATTAGGACTAGTGGAGTAGGAATGAAAAGGTTGGTAATATGAAAATTACCAACCTTTTTTATTAATAATTATCAATCCAGCCCATTTCTTTTAAGTTATCTAAAGTCTCTTTACTTATATCTTCTATAGATCCTTGAGCTATAAGTTTAAGCTTATAAGCTCCACATAGGCCTGGGTAAGATTCTGCTACAGGTGTACATGTTATCTTAATTTTATCTCCAGTTTGGAGGTCATCAAATAAGGTATCATTCTTACTTTTATTGTTCATGACTATAGGTCCAATGGATTCACTTATTATCATATGTGCACCATTGTTACTTTCTATGTATCTACCAATTATAGTAGAAGTTTCAGAAGGATTGCATCCTGATAAGAGAGTGAGTAGAAAAATTGTAATAAATATTGAAGAAATAGACCTTTTCATAATATTACCTCTAATCTTAATTAATTATTTAAACTATAAATATATATATATATATATATATATATATATATATATATATTGACTAAAGAAATGTAGAAAATGTTCCGTAATTAACTTAAAAATTAATTATAAATATTTTAATTATTACCATAAATATAACTTATTTAAAACGTATATTAAGTGAAGTATGCTTCAAAAGACAAGTGGAGGAAATATGAGTGAGTTAGAATTTCAAAGGTGCTTAAGGGAAATAGATAATGGCAAAAAAGAATCATTAAAGAAGATTTATGATTATTATGGGCATGCTGTTTATTCTTATGCTTTATCTATTGTCAAATGCAAGGGATTAGCAGAGGATATATGTCAAGATGTGTTTGTTAAGGTGTGGAATAATAGTGATAAGTATAGAAAGATTAATAATCCGAAGAGTTGGATAATGACCATAACTAGAAATACGTCTATTGATTATTTAAGAAAATATAAAAGAGAAGATATAATAGATGAGTTTAATATAGCTGTAGATAAGGATATGGTTGAAGAGGTAAATCAAAAAATTCATATTAATGAGGTTTTATCAGAATTAAAAGAAGAAGAGAGAGAAGTAGTGATTTTACATGCAATATCTGATTTGACTTTTAAAAGTATCGGAGAGATTTTAGATAAACCTTTAGGTACAGTTACATGGAGATATCGTGAAGCGATTAAAAAGCTTAAAGAGAAAATTACTTTGTAGAGGTGAGTTTATGAATAATGATTTCAAAGATAGATTAAAAGAAGAATCAAAGAATGATATGCCAGATTTATGGGATAAAATAGAGTGTAGACTAGAAGATAAATACGAGATTCAGAGGATAAGTGGTACAAGGCAGGAGAATAAACGAAATAGAAACATTATTATTGTTGCTTCATTTATATCTTTATTAGTAGTGAGTATGGTGATAAAGAATTTTATAAATAGTAATGTAGAGATGGTTGCAAATAGTACTTTGCAGCAAGAAAGCAATGAAGAAAAAAATGAAAGCTTAGCTGAAGATAATAGTGAAAATACAAGTGAGAGCAATCAGGTTGATGAATTTGCTCTTGATGACAATATTGGAGAGAGTGAGCTTTTAGAGGATTTAAATCTTCAGAAGTTTTTAGAGGATAAAATTATAGTAAACATTGGAGATCAAAATAGTTATGCAGCAGATCCTAATAGTATTGATTATCTAGGAATTTCAGAAAATATAGTATATGGAAAAGTTACTTCGGTTAAGAGCTATGTTAAGTTTGGATCAATGATTTATAGTGATATGACAATTGAAGTTATAGAGGATTATAAAGGTGATTTTAAGGGTGGAGACACTTTTATAATGGGATCTCACGGTGGGGAGATGACTTACGATGAGTATATTTCACAGATTGACCCTATGAGAGTTGAGAAATTTGGATATGACAAGGTTGAAGATAAATCTAAGAAGTTTATAGATTTAAGAGATGGAATACCAATGTATAGAGAAGGGGAGTACGTTTTAGTATATGTAAGCTCACTTGATAATAATGAGTATTATAAGGAACATCCAGAGCTAAGACAAAAGGAAAGCTATGATTATGGCGTTTATAAGACTCTATATGTAAATCCAAATACTAGAGAAGTGTTTAAGTACGAGTATAAGCCTAATAATACTCTTGAAAAGATAAAGGTTGGTACATTAGACGATATTGAAAATATTGACTTAAGTATTGATTTATATTGAAGAAGATAGAGTTTAAGGTATTTATAGATAATTAGAGTGTGAGAATGGTAATTGCAGGGAGGTAAATTATGAAGAGAATAGCTTTAATATTAATTTTAATGTTAGCTGTAAGTATTATAATTGTAGGATGTACTGACTCAGAAAAAGAAGAGAGGACAAATACTACTGTTTCACAGGGCTGGGAAGAGAATATAAAAGATAAAAATGATGCCAATATAGGAGAAGATAAGGATGAACTTTATGTGAGGATAAAGACCAAAGGAAGTAAGAGATTTTTTAACGGCGGAGTAGCTTTTATTCCAAAACTTGAAGGGAGTAGTACAAAGGAGGTTAAATATAGATGGACTATAGATTATTCAGAGGAACAAGAAGATTTTATTGATGGGTTAGTAGGCGAAGAAGGCCCAGTTACAGAAATAATTAATAATGGTGAAGAAGTATCATTTGGAGTATATGCAGAGGTGAGTTATGTTCCAGGAGCTTATAGTGAAAGAAAAGTAAAGCTTCAGGTTTTAGATAGTGAAAGTGGAGAGGTTTTAGCTGAAGATTCAGTTAAAATTAAGAATTATGAAGGGTACTATATTGTAGAAAACACTAGAGATGAGAAGCTTGCTGAAAGGATATTAAAAACTTCTAATGCAAAGATTTATGGACAGATGATTGATATGGTTTGGGACATAGATAGTGCATTAAATAGTGGGGTAAGCTATATTAATGTTGATACAAGAACTTTTGATGGATTTAATGAAGAAGATAAAAAGCAGTTATTTGAATATCTTGCTGAACAGTATGATGCAGAAATTTTAGATAAGACTATGGATGAGCTTAAAGATGAAGGATATATCGAAGATCTTTCTTTTAAGGATGGAATAGTTTTTAGTATAGATAAATATATTAAAAACTCTGAAGATAAAATATCCCTAGAAGGTAGGAAATGGGCATCTGGCATGGGAGCTATTGGATTTATTTTTGAAGCCGAAAAAGTAGAGAATGAGTGGAAAATTAAAAAATGTGATATGGCTTGGATAAGTTAATAATTAATAAGTTGTTATCTAAGAAAAAAATATATATGAATTATAAATTAGCCAGATTTGTTTTATAGCAAGTCTGGTTAATGTTTTTACAAAAATAGTTGAAATGTTAAAAAATATATCGAATAGTATATGATATTAACGAATAGTTTAGAACGAAAATAATAAAATTAATTGAAAAATATGGTAAAATGAGTTAGGAGACATAATTTTATTATTTTATATGAGGAAGTGTAGTTATGAGAGTAAAAAGAAAAATATTATGTATGTTAATAGCTGCAACAGCTATATTTTCAGTTGGATGTGAAAGTAAAAAAGATGGAGAAGATAAAGAAAAAGATTTATCTTCAAGTATAACAGATGCTTTAAACCAACAAAGTGGGACAAGTTCTAATTACTTTTGGGAAAGTGATATGACAGATGATACTATTGCTATTATTGTAAATAAGTTTACCGAAGAACAATATAAATCGTTAGGCGAAACAACTAAAGTAATACTTCAAGAAGAGAGTAAAGATAAATTTTTAATAGTATCAGCTGAAGATAATACTAATGTTGAAATTTGGTCAGGACAATATGATAATGATAAATTTGTAGAAAAAGAGTTAGAGTGTGAAATCACAGCTATTAAAAAAAATACAGTTGTTGAAGTACAAGCAAGTCGTTCAGAAGGGACACCTACCTATAAGATAAAGTTTAGTAATAGTAAAGGGGAATTAGAATACTATTTGACTGAAGATTTAAAAGACGGAAATCCTAATATTGAATATTTAACAATAGATATTCAAAATAATTCTAATAGTGAAGAAAAAGCTGAGTCTGAAGTAAAAGAGGGTAGTGAAGCTACTAATAAATTAACAGTAGGAATGTTTATTCCAAATGGAAAGTATGAAATAAAATATGATGCTAGTGACCTAGTATCCAATAATGATTATGTATCAGGTAATGGTTCAGCATATCAAGTTATTGGAACTAATGGGAAGGGGCCTTATGTTAATGTGTATGAAGCTAAGGACAATGGACTTTATAGAGTGTTTACTGGAGATTTGACAGAGGATGAAATGGCTAGTGTAGAAACTATAAATTATCTTGATAAGAGAGAAAATACTGAAGAGGTATTTTTGTTAAATGAACCAATAGCAGTAGGAACTAGATGGGATAATAAAGAAATCGTTGAAGTCGGAGAAAATTTAAAGTTAGGAGATTTAACTTTAGAAGGGGCATACGTAAAAACTTGGGAGAAAGAAGTTAATAATGGCATTGAATATATTAAGGTTTATTATTATTCAGAAGGATTAGGTTGTGTTCAACATAAAGTCTTACAAGGAGAAACTGTTGTTGAATATTCTATAGCGACAGAGGTAATAAAAAAATAAGGTTAAATTAAGACAAAATTCTACAATAGAGTGTTATTTTATGTATTAATTTGAATATAAGATTATATTACAAAACAGTAAAAAATACGATATAATGAGTTTAAAGCACGAAGGATAACTTCATATATTGTGTATAGGCAGTTAAGGTGTATAGATGAGAAAAACATAATAATGGATATAGCAACATATATATGGTTTAGGGACTTATTATAAAGAAATTCTAGAACTAGCTATATGAATTTTAATAGAATAATGTTTTATCACAACATTAACTTAAAAAAGGTTATGGTTATGAAAAGCAACTATAGGTTTATAAAGGTAAAAGAATAGAATAATAATATATTAGATATTTAGTCCTAAAAACTATGTGGGGTTTAAAAGCAAAGGAGAGGAAAGGGTATATGAAGTTTTTAGATTTATCATATAAAATTGATAACGGTATGCCAGTTTATCCAGGAGATAAAGAGATAAACTTAGAGAAAATAGCAGAGCTTAATAAGGATGGATATGAATCTATTACTTATTCAGGCAATATGCATGTAGGAACGCATATAGATGCACCAATGCATATGACAGAAGATGATAAGTATATTTGTGATTATTCTTTAGAAAACTTTATTGGAAAAGGTGTATTACTTGATGTAAGGGATCAAAAGGAAATTAATTTAAAGGATGAATACTTTAAATCCATAAAAGAAAATCATATAGTATTGTTTTATACTGGGTTTGACAAAAAGTATGGGGAAATGGAGTACTATGAAGATCATCCTGTAATAAGCAAAGAAATGGCAGAATTTTTAGTTAGAAAGAAAGTGAAAATGGTAGGATTTGATATGCCTTCACCGGATAGAAGTCCCTATGAAATTCATAGTATATTTCTAAATAATAATATTTTTATATTAGAAAACTTAACTAATTTAGATAAATTAATATATGAAGAGAATTTTTCAGTTTTTGCACAACCATTAAAGATAAAGGCAGAGGGAAGTTTAGTTAGAGCAATGGCTGTATTTCAAGGATACTAGAAGTTAGCTAGAGTAAATTTGAATAGTTACTTTAGGTAATGATAATAAGTTTTTAGGCAATGATGAAAGATTGACTATAGTCAAGGCGGAAGGATTGCATTTTATAGTAAAAAGTTAAAATAAAGATATTATAATCAGTGTATGGATGATTATAATATCTTTATTTTTTATGGAAAAATTTATTGATGATATTATTATTTATTATACTGTGTGATAATAGAGTTATAAATAAATTTAATATAAGAGTATTTTTAACTTTTGAAGAGGTGGTATTTTTATGAAAAACAAAAGAATAGTAATTATTTTATTAATTTTGTCAGTAGTTATTACAGTTATAATTGGATGCACATACTTTAATAAACCTGTAGACAATAGTAATAATCAGATTAAAAATGAGGAGATAAGTAATTCAAATAAAAGTGATATAGAGGGGGTTATAGAATTTTTGGGATCTATTTCAGGGGTTAAAGCAATAGATGCTGAAATAATAAATAATCCAGTAGGTTTTACAGGGGAGTTATATGCACCGAAAGAATCGATAAAAAATGGTGTTGACTATTATTTAGCTAATACGAATAATGAGAAAATGGAAGATTTAAAGATAGATATAGGTGACAACTTTTTAAGTATTTATGTAAATTATAAAGTAAATAAAATGATTAAAACTCCTATAGAAGTGAAAGTTAATCCCGTATTAAATGATAGTGGGGATTTAGTAATTAATATTGAGGAAGTTAAGTTTTTAGATATAAAGATTGCTGATTGGATAGTAAACTTGGCTTTAAATAGTTTTGTTAAAGATTGGTTTCCAAGTGATGGAGATTTAAAGTTAGAATTTAATAAAGGTAACGTGGTCGTATATAGAGAAAATTTTAAAGGGGTAAATATAAACAAACTTTCACTTGAGAAAGCAGGATTAAAGATAAATGTTACAATTGATTTAGAAAAAGTATTGAATACAACTTATTAGCAAAATTGATAATAAAGAGAATATATGGTAAAATAATGTAGATATGATGGTTGGGGGGGAAAATCTTGTCTATAATTTTACCGATGCTCGAAAGTTTATGTGTTCTAGTTATATATAATATTTTGGTTAATAATAATGTAGTAAAAAATTTAAAAGAATATTTATTAATATCTACTGTTTTAGGAATAATAGTAACCCCAATATTAGAGTCAAACTTTAGTGGGGCGATATTAGCATTAATTATGATATTTATTTTTACTATATTTGTAAGCAGAATAGATAAAAGAGAAAAAATTAGTGTTTTCTTCGTAATGTGTGTTTCACATTTAATTCTTATTGTACTTCAGTTTATTTCTTCACTAATTATATATGTGTTTGTTGGAAGTAATGCTTATACTAATAGTATCTTTATTCCATTAATGATAATATTGTTCATTTTAGTACTATTTTTAGGACAGTTAACAAAAGTATTAAGGATAAACCTAGAAGAAATTATAAACAAACAACCACAGATAAATATATTAGTAGTAAATATTATATTTGTTGTGTTTTTAGTAAAGTTATTTGTTATGAATTTTGTTATAGAAATGAATATAATGCTTCAAATAGTAGTAATTTTATCGTTATTAATAGTAATTAATTCTTTATACTTTATTAGTATAGTAAAAAGGAATAGAAAAAGTAAAAAAGAAGAGATAGAAAAGAATATAGATCCTTTAATAGATGATCTTATGAATAAAATGAGAGCTAGGGAACATGAGTATAAAAATCATTTAAATATGCTTTATTGCATGGTTCAGGTATGTAATGAAAGTGAATTAAAGGAAAAGGTAAAAGATTATGTTGGAAGTATAACTTCTAATGAGGATGAATTAAGTAAAATAGCTAGGATAGATAATACTATTATTAAAGCTATTTTATTTAGTAAAGTTAAATTAGCAGAAAGTTATGAGGTAGAATTTAGGTATAACATTGAAAGTGGTTTAGAGAATATATCATTAGATAATTCAGAATTAACAGTATTATTGGCAAATTTATTAAATAATGCTATAGAGAGTAGTGGGCTATGTAAAGAAAAGTATGTAGAGCTCGATATATATGAAGAAGATGATGAATATATAATTTATTTAAAAAATTCTATAGAAGATTTAGAAAAAGAATCTATAAAAGGGATGTTTAAAGAAGGATACTCTACTAAAGGAATTAATAGAGGATATGGATTATTCAATATTAAAAGTATATTAGATAAGCATAAAGGGAATATATATTTCAATGTTGAAGATTCTTACATAGAATTTAATATAGAACTTCCAATAGAAAAATATAAATAGATTAAAATGTGGTAGTAAAAGTTACTAACCACATTTTAAAATTTAATAGTTAATTATTAGAATAGCTTATAGGAACCTTAAAAAGATAGCATTAAGAAATAAAAATATGGCAAAGTTTTAATATGTATGAATCTATTAAAACTTTGCTTTTATAATATCTCTTAAGCTATAAGGATATTAATTGTTTAAATAAATATTATAGCTGTTTACAATACAGAGGAAAATAATTTTGAGAAAGCTTCTTTAGTTTTGACATACCTACCTCTATTATTATAAGTTTCTAAAGTTAGCTGAGTTGACTTAAATATGTCTTTTTCAAATTCTCTCTTCTGTTCTTTAGCAATTTTTTCAGAGTAAATAAATGCATTAACTTCAAAGTTTAATTCAAAGCTTCTTGTGTCCATATTAGCAGTACCAACAGAACATATTTCATCATCAATTACAACAGTTTTTGCATGAAGAAAGGCATTTTTATCATAATGATATATTTTAATATTAGAATTTAATAATTCACCAGCATAGAAGAGATTTGCCCAATAAACAAAAGGGTGATCCCCTTTTCCAGGAATCATTATTTTTACATCAACTCCAGATAAAGCAGCTAGCTTTAAGCTATCTGAAATACTTTTATCAATAATTAAATAAGGTGATTGTATATATATATAATCTTTAGCTTTTTGAATCATTTTTAAATAGCCTAATTTAATTTCATAATTATCGCTTAAATTAGGTCCACTTGATATTATTTGCATACCATCATTAGCAGGTCTTAATTCAGTTTGGTCTAAAACAAGTATTTTTTCTAAATCAATAACTTCTTTAGTTGCATATCTCCAATCAGCTAAAAATCTTAAGTTTAAATCTTTTACTGCAGAGCCTTCAAATTTTATATGAGTATCTCTCCAGTAACCAAATTTTTTATTTTTTCCTAAATACTCATCACCAACATTAAAACCGCCAACAAAACCTAATTTATTATCTACAACTACAATCTTTCTATGATTTCTAAAGTTCATATTTAAATTTATGATCTTTAACCACGAAGGAAAGAATTCTCCAACTTTACCTCCAGCATCAACTAATGTTCTAACCTTAGCTTTATTAAGAGATCTACTTCCTACTGAATCATATAAGAAGCGTACTTCTACGCCAGAACGAGCTTTTTCCTCCAATATATCTAATATTTTAGATCCTATATCATCACTTTTGAATATGTAAAATTGAATATTAATACTCTTTTTTGCTTTTTTTAGACTATCTAATAACTCTTCGAAGAATATGTTTCCATCTGAAAATAATTCGATATTATTATCATCTCTATAAGGAGAGAAATCTATGGCTTCAAGAGACATTATCATATCTAAGTTTTTTAAATTTTTATTAGTGCTTTTTAATACTTCTCTTTCCTTAATACAGTCATTATATATTTTGAAAATTTTAATTTCTGAATCTTTTACACCGAACATATTAGCATTATTTAATCTTCTACCAACTAGTAAGAAAGCTATGAATCCCAAAAAAGGTGCTAAATATAAAATTAATGTCCAAGCTATAATGCTATTAGCAGGTCGTTTTTCTTTAAAAACCATGTAAACTATTGTAAAAAAGTTTATGAGGTGAATTAAGATTGTAAAGAATTTAAACATTTATTTACCTCCTAAAAATTATGTAAAATATATTTATTTTATTATATGCTAAAATAGAGAATATAAAAAGCTAGGAGATACCTAGCTTTTATTTTTATTGAATGCTAAATTAAAAAATTGTCTTAATAATAAGAGAGATATAGCAGTACATAAAGCCAATTGAAAGAATAAAACTATAAATGAATAGTTAGTAGATACATTTGAGAATGCCATAAAATCTAAGAAAAAATGAACAATAATTGACGGATATATACTTTTGTAATATAAGAAAAATAAGAATGAAGGTATTGCTGTAACTCCTATAGCAAAAATTATCTTTAATGATGAAGCGTAATTATAATTAATATGAAGTAATCCAAATATGAAACTTGATAATAATAAGGAAACTATAAATTTATTGTTTTTTAGTGGAGCAAATAATCTTAAAAAAGCTAAAAGCATAAGAACTTTAAATACTTCTTCTCCTATAGCAGTAAAAGGTAAATCTAAAAGTAATAAATAATATTGTGTATTAGTTAGACTTAGGTTTCCTATATTTTGAGGATCACGACCAACAACAAGTAAAGCTAAGTAAGTACAGATTGAAGTAACAACAAATAATTTTGCTGAAACAGTTACTGTTGTTTTAAAATTAGTTATATTTCGTATATAAGGACTTAAGTTTTTATAAGCATAAGTAACTCCGAATAAAGATATAAGAAATTTAATATAAAGCATATCTATATGAGGTATAAATGGAGGAAGCTTCTTAAAAAGAAATAGTATTAAGTAAAGAGGGATTAATAGGTATATAAAACAATCAAACTTTGATGGTTTACAAAGTGGTTCAAGGGATGTGTAGAGGTTATTAATCTTTTTAGATATAGTATTATTCATATGACAACTCCTTTTATATAATTATACATTTTATATATATGAAAGAATTTTTATATAAATGATATGTGGATTGATTAATTAAATATGTAATATTATTTTGGTTAATAATTAATTAAGTGATATAATGTACTAACTAAATATAAAAGGAGCAATTTTAAAATGGATTTAACTATAAATGAAATTAATGAAATAAGTGCAGAGGAACTTTTACAAAGAGTCTATGGTAAAAGTTTAGAGAGTAAGAAAACTGTATTAGAATATATTGAAATAGTAAAAGTATTAAGAAACCCTCAGATTAATGAAGATAAGGTCCAGGAAACTTACAATTTAATTTATGATAGTATTGATAAAATGAATGGTAAAGTTAAGACTAATACTATTATATTTCTTATGAATGCATTAAAATCTCAATTGGGTAAATTTGTGAGCGATAAAGATCCTAAAAAAGAACATGGATTTATTAAATATTTTAAATTGGCATATCCTGCTAAGATGAGAGGTAAAGGCTTTACCAGAGTTCTTGCTAATATTAATAATATAACTGATGAACAAATATGGAATACAATTACGTATATTAATAGAGGATATATAAAGAGAGAGATTTATCTTACTGGAGAAGATAAAATAGCTATAAAAGAAATGGTTGAGAAGTTAGTAGAAAAGAGTAATATAAAATATGTTAATCAAGTAAAGAGCATGGAAAAATTAATGAGTGCTTTAGATATAAAAGTAATAAATGTAGATGGAAAATTTAAAATAAAATAGAATGGTGTTCAGTGTAAATTAAAAGCAAAAATAACTTTTGATTTACACTCTTTTTATTTGGATATAATTACAACAGAGGAGCTGATACTATGGATATAAAATCAAAAAGATTTTACTATGAGTTAATTATGATGGGATTAGCCTTAATTGCTGTAGCTATTACTATATGTCAATTGACAATGAATTTAAGCAGATATAATTTAAACTTATTAAATGAAATAGATGGATTTATATATGTACTATTTGTAATAGATTATTTTACTAGGCTTATAATAAGCAAAAAAAAATTAGATTTTATAAAGAATAACAAAATAGATTTAATTACAATAATACCTTTTAGTAAACTTTTTATGTCTCTTAGAATATTAAGATTTTTGAGAGTAACAGAGTTTTTAAAAGCTATCAAGGCTTTAAGGGCTACTGTTTACATAAATAATTTTGCAAAGAAGATTTTGAGAGTACTTAAAACTAATGTTTTTTATTTTGTTGTATTTATTACTGTAATATTGATATTTTCATCTGCAACTTTTATGTCTATTTTTGAAAATATAAACTTTAAAGATGCTCTTTGGTGGAGTTTGGTAACTGCAACTACTGTTGGATATGGAGATATTGCCCCTACTACAGATTTGGGAAGAATAGTTGCTATAATACTTATGCTTGCTGGAATAAGTTTTTTTGGGGTATTAACAGGGACAATTTCAAGCTATTTTTTAAGAAAAGATATAGTTAGAGAAAAAGATAAATCTTATAAAAGGGAAGTAATTGATGATATAAAATATAGATTGGATGATTTTGATAATATCTCGAAAAGTGATTTAGAAGATATGTTTAGTGTGCTTTATGAACTAAAGAGTATAGAAAATAATGATGATGATTGAATAATAAATATATTAATTTATTATTAATCTAATGGAAGAGTAACTGTAATTATAGTACCTTTATTAAGTTGACTTTTAACTTCAACTATTCCATTATGCAGGTCTATTATTTTCTTTACCATGGTTAAGCCTAGGCCGTTACCTTCAATTGTGTGAGAAGTATCACCTTGATAAAATTTATCAAATATATGCTTCTTAGTTTTTTGATTCATACCTATGCCAGTATCTCTTATTTTAAAGACTTTACTATCTTCAAATGACATAAGCTGTATATCTATCTTTCCTTCTTTATTAGTAAATTTTATAGCGTTCTCAATTAAGTTTACCCAAACTTGTTTTAGTAGTTCTTCGTTACCAATATACTTGGTTTCATCTAAATCAATATTTATTTCAATATTTTTACTTGACCATTTTGACTCTAATAGTAAAATAGAGTGTCTTATTTGTTCAGATAAATCAAAATTACTTTTAGAAGTATTTATAGTTTTATTTTCAATGTTCGATAGATTAAGTATGTTTGTTGCAAGTAGAGCTAGTCTATCTGATTCACTTATAATAATATCTAGATATTCATCTCTTTCTTCTTTAGTTAAATTATCATTTTTAAGTAGTTTCGCAAATCCACGAAGAGATACTATTGGAGTTTTAAATTCATGGGAGAAATTATTTACAAAATCATTTCTTAATAATTCAACGCTACCAAGTTCCTTAGCCATATTATTAAAGCTATTTGATAATTCTTTTAGTTCTTTAGGATGGTCAAAGTTTATTCTTATATCAAAATTACCGTTTGAAAGCTCTTTTGTAGCAGTTATTAATTTATTTATAGGCTTTAATGGTATCTTACTAAAAATAAAGGTTAGAACAGAACCAATAATGATACTTAAGATTGCTATAAAGATTAATATATATAATGGCTTTGGTCCATCTATAGGTGAAAATAGATTATTGTTATATAAAAAGGATATAATTAATCCAATAATGCACATAGTGGAAAAAATTATTATAAATACTATGCTTGTTAATATTAAGCTAAGACCACCATAGCTAGGCTTATTTTTACACTTCATCATTTCTTACCGCCTTATATCCTAATCCACGAACTGCAATTAAGCTAAATTCTGAGTAATCTTTAAATCTTTTACGAAGCCTATTTATATGTACATTTAATGTAGTATCAGAGGTTTCTGAATCCATTCCCCATATTTCATCCATAAGCTGTAACCTTGTAAATATTTTATTAGGGTAAGATAAAAGTTTATATAATAAATAGAACTCTTTTTGAGGAAGAACTTGTACATCATTACCACGACTGACTGTTAATGTATCATAATCTAGAACAACTGATGCTATAGTTAATCTCCTTTCATTAACTATAGAGGACCTTCTAAGAAGCGCTTTTATTCTAAGAAGCATTTCTTCTTCATCTACTGGTTTTGTCATATAATCATCAGTACCTACTAAGAAACCTTTTTTCTTATCTTCAGGTAGCTGTTTTGCTGATACCATAAGTATAGGAAGGTTATTATTGCAGGAGCGAAGAGTCTTTGTAAATTCATATCCATCCATTTGTGGCATCATAATATCTAAAACTATTAAATCTATATGCTCTTTATCTAATATATCAAGGGCATCCTTTCCGTTTTCAGTAGTAAAAGTTTTATACCCTTCATTACTAATAATAGCGTTCATAAGCTTTCTTGTATTTTTATCATCCTCAACTATTAATATATGAAACATAGATTACCTCCAAAATAAAAGTAAGTTTATTATATCATAAGCAAAATAACATATAAAAATAAACTAATAATAATTGGTTAATAATTATTAATAGATAATATTTAAAAATACACTTTAGTTTATCTTCAGTTTATTTTACTGTTTTAGTATTTAAAATAGAAATTAATAGTAGGAGGAGTAGTAAAAGATGTTGCAATTAAAAAACATATACAAAGTATATGAAACAGGCGATTTAAAGCAAACAGCATTAGATGGAGTAAGTTTAAATTTTAGAGAAAGCGAATTCGTAGCTATTTTAGGGCAAAGTGGTTCAGGTAAAACAACTATGCTTAATATTATTGGTGGTCTTGACCAATATGATAAAGGTGATTTAATCATTAATGGAAAATCAACTAAAGAGTTTAAAGATAGAGATTGGGATGCTTACAGAAATCACTCTATAGGATTTGTATTCCAAAGTTATAACCTAATTCCTCATCAAACAGTTTTATCTAACGTAGAGCTTGCACTAACATTATCAGGGGTATCAAAAACTGAGAGAAGAAAGAGAGCTAAGGAAGTTCTTGAAAGAGTTGGATTAGGAAAACAACTCCATAAAAGACCAAGTCAAATGTCAGGTGGGCAAATGCAAAGAGTTGCAATAGCTAGAGCTCTTATAAATGATCCAGATATATTACTAGCAGATGAACCTACGGGAGCATTAGATTCAGAGACAAGTGTTCAAATTATGGATTTATTAAAAGAAATATCTAAAGATAAACTTATAATAATGGTAACTCATAATCCAGAGCTTGCAGAAGAGTATGCTAATAGAATCATAAAATTAAGAGATGGGAATATAGTAGATGATTCTAATCCTTGTAGGATTGAGGAACTTCAGGTAAATAAAGAAAGAGGAGAAAGAAAGCTTTCTAAAACTTCTATGTCTTTTGGGACAGCATTATCTTTAAGTTTAAATAATTTAAAAACTAAAAAGGCAAGAACATTAATGACAGCTTTCGCAGGGAGCATTGGAATTATAGGGATTGCTCTTATATTATCTTTATCAAGTGGTGTTAAAAGTTATATAGCAAAGGTTCAAGAAGATACGCTTTCATCTTATCCGGTATCTATAGAAAGTCAGACTGTAGATATGACAAGTATGATGGAAAATATGATGGGGATGGGAAGAGAAGAAGAGAATAATGATTTAGATAAGGTATATTCAAGAAATATTATGACTGGAATGATTGAATCTATGAGCGCTCAAATGAGCAAAAATGATTTAAAATCTTTTAAGGAATATTTAGAAACTGGAAATACTAATATAGATGATTATGCAAATGTAATTCAATATGGTTATGATTTAGGATTACAAATTTATAAGGGAGATACAAGTAACGGTATAGTTAAGGTTAGTCCTGAAAGCGTTTATGATAAGCTAGGTTTTGGAGGTATGAGTAATTCACCAATGTCTGGAGCAACAGGTGGATTTAAAGTATGGACAGAGCTTTTAGGAAATCAAACTCTTTTAGAATCTCAATATGATGTTGTAGCAGGTACATGGCCCAAAAATTATGATGAAATACTTTTAGTTGTAGACAAAAATAATGAAATCAGTGATGCTTATCTTTATTCAATTGGTTTATTAGATGATTCTGAGTTAGAAAATAAGATGAATAAGATACAAAATGGAGAAGCAGTCGAAGAAACTACTGAAGTATCTAGTTACAGTTATGAAGATATTTTAAATCTTACTTATAAACTTGTTTTAAATAGTGATTATTATGAGAAAGATAATAATATATGGGTAGATAAAAGTGAAAACTCTATATATATGAAAAAACTTTTAGATAATGCTTTAGAACTAAAGGTCGTTGGGATAGTTAAGCCTTCAGAAGAAGCTGTTTCAGCATCAATAAATGGAGCTATAGCATATACAAGCGATTTAACAGAATATGTTGTTAATAATATAAATGATAGTGAGATAGTAAAAGAGCAAAAAGATAACCCAGAAGTAAATGTATTTACTGGATTAAAGTTTGAAACAGATGAAAATGATTCTACAAATTCACAAATAGATATGTCTACATTAACAGACGAAGAGAAAGCATACTTAGCAAGCCTTTCTCAAGAAGAATTATCAGCGCTTATGAAACAACAAAATAATTCAACTAAAGCAACATATGAAGATAATCTATCTTTATTAGGTTGTGTAGATTTAAGCAACCCATCAACTATAAATATATATCCTAAAGATTTTGAAGCTAAAGAGTCTATAGAAGATATAATATCAGATTATAACGAAGAAAAGATTGACCAAGGTAAAGATGAATATGTAGTAACTTATAATGATATGGTTGGACTTATGATGTCTTCTGTTACCTCTATTATAGATATAATAAGTTATGTACTTATAGCTTTTGTTGCTATTTCATTAATAGTATCATCTATAATGATAGGTATAATAACTTATATTTCAGTATTAGAAAGAACTAAAGAGATTGGTATTCTTAGAAGTATAGGTGCATCAAAGAAAGATATCTCAAGAGTGTTTAATGCAGAAACATTAATAGTTGGATTTGCAGCAGGAGCAATGGGTATCCTTGTAACAGTTCTGTTAAACATACCTATAAATATGATTATAAAGTCAGTTGCTAATATATCAGATGTTTCTAAACTTCCAGTTGAAGGAGGCGTTATACTTGTTGTTATAAGTATGGTATTAACTGTAATAGCAGGATTAATTCCATCTAAAATTGCAGCAAAAAAAGATCCGGTTGAAGCATTAAGAACAGAGTAGAAAAATATTGTTCCCGTTGTTTACAAGAGAAATTTTAGCTAAGGCTAAGAGAAATATGCTACAGCGAAGAAATGTACATTTTCAATGTAGAGAAATATGTCCTTCGGACAGATGAAGGTTAATATTTATTTTAAAGAAATATGCCTACGGCAGATTAGTATCTATGCCGTAGGTATTTATTCTTGTGTAAGTAAATATTTCTCTTGACAAAGGCAATATCTCCCTTTATGAGCGTAGCGAACAAATTATTTATTATGTGAATTAAATTTGAAATTTAAAAAAAAATATTGTATATTTATATAAAGTTAGTATAAAATGGAAGGTATATGAAATGTGGAGGTGTGGGGTACTTTGGATTCAGAAGAAACAAAGGATAGTAAGAGAAAAAAGAAAAGGAAGTTAAGTAATAGAAAAAAGGTTATAATAGGTGTTTTTTCAGCATTATTAGCCTTAATAGTGTTTGTTGCTTCAGGATATTTTTATGTAAGAAGCAAGATATATAGGGCTACTAAGCCTGTTGAAAAGTCAGCTGTGACTGAAAATAAAAATCCTGAAAAAGAAGAAACTGTTGAGTATAAGACAGTTGATGGGATTACTAATGTTTTATTAATAGGAGTTGATGGATTAGATTTTGATTCAGGAGATCAAAGGTCAGATTCAATGATAATAGCAACATTAGATAGCAACAATAAAAAAGTTAAGTTAACATCACTTTATAGAGATGCTTTAGTTTATATACCAGGTTATGGAGAAAATAAAATGAACTCATCTTTTTCATTAGGTGGACCTGAGCTTGTAATGGAGACTATAAAGTATAATTATGACATTAATATAGAAAAATATGTAATGATTAACTTTGTAGGATTTGAAGCTATTATAGATCAAATTGGTGGAATAGAGGTTGATGTTCAGCAATATCAATTACATGAATTAAACAAATACATAGGAGAAGCTACTGGAGGTAATGATTGCCCAGTAACTGAAACGGGACTTCAGATATTAAATGGTAAGCAAGCATTATCTTATGCGAGAATAAGAAAAGGTGTTGGAGATGATTTTGAAAGAACAGAAAGGCAGAGAGAAGTTCTTTTTAAAGTTGCTGAAAAGCTACAGAAAACAAATCCAATTAAATATTTTGGTATAGCAAGTAAGATGCTTAATTACATTAGAACGAATATCGATATTTATGAATGTCTTGATTTAGCCTATACGGTATTTAAGTTCCCAAGCTTAGTTACAGAACAATTAAGTATACCAGTTCCAGAACTATCTTCTGATGAGAAGATTGAAGGAATAGGTTGGGTTATAAAAATGGATAGATACCAAAATGCTGTAATACTTAATGATTTCATTTTTGAAGATTATTTACCAGATTTTATACTAAATAGATCTACAGAAAAAGATGAAAGTATTTATTTCGAATATGATGGTTTTGGTACTAGTTATGATGAGAGTTATTACTATGAAGAAGAATATTATGAACCAGTAATAGATGAGCCAGTTGAAGAGGAAGTAGTACAGCCGGAATTACCAGCTAATCCAGAGGAACCATCAGATGATAGTGTACCTCCAGTTGATGAAAATAATCCTGGGGATATTAATGGTTCGGAAGATAGCAGTACATCTAATAATGGAAATAATGAAGGTGGAGAATCTAACTCTAATTTAGGAGAAAACCAAAATAATAATACAATACCACCAGAGGGAAATACTCCATAAAAATATAATATATTGTAAAAAACAGACTAGCTAATATAGTATAAGCTAGTCTGTTTTATTTTGTAAAAAGGTATGAAAAAAGTTACTACTTTTATTAATATGAGACTATAGTACAATTTTATTATAGGATATATTTAGTTTTATGGAGGGGATATTTATGTATAAGAAGAGTATTGAAGAGTTAGTAAATAATAATGTCATCAATGTAAAGGTTTTAGGGGATGCTGGAGAAGTGTTTTATGAAATGGCATTAGAAATGATAGAGGAAATAAATAAAAATAATAAAGAAGGAAGAAGAACGGTATTTATATGTCCAGTAGGACCTACAGGTCAATATCCGATCTTTGTTAGATTGGTAAATAAGAATAAGATAAGTTTGAAAAATGTGTGGTTTATAAATATGGACGAGTATATGATAGATGAAAAAACTCCTATTTCGAAAGATCATGAATTAAGCTTTAGAGGATTTATGGAAAAGTCAGTTTACTCAAAGATAGATTCGGATTTGGTAATGCCAGAAAATCAAAGGATTTTCCCAGAGGTAGGGAATGAGCAAAAAGTTATGGAAACAATCGAAAAGTTAGGTGGAGTAGATATATGTTTTGGTGGAATAGGAATAAATGGACATATAGCATTTAATGAACCACCAGAACCAAATGAAGTGTGTACAGCTGAAGAGTTTAAAAATCGTACTACAAGAGTATTAAATATTTCAAGAGAAACTAGAACAATTAATGCAGTTGGCTCTTTAGGAGGAGCTATTCAAGATATGCCTAAGATGTGTATTACAATAGGGATGAAGGAAATTTTAAGCGCAAGAAAGATTAAACTATATTGCTTTAGAGATTGGCATGGAGCAATAGTTAGGGAAGGGATATTTGGAGAAAGAACAGCAGCGTGTCCATTATCTTTATTACGAGATCATGCTGATGTTGAAATAACACTAACTTCAAATGCGGCAAAGATGCAATACTAGTTTAATGAGGTGAATTTATGAGTAGTTTAATTATTACGAATGGAAAAATATTAGTAGGAAAAGAGTACGTTGAAGGAAATTTAGAAATAATAAATGGAGTTATAAGTAGAATTGGTGATTTTCAAGTTGATAGAAATAAATTAAAGGTAATAGATGCTAATGGACAAGTTGTAGTTCCTGGATTTATTGATATTCACACTCATGGAGGAAATGGAATTGATATTAATCATGCATCAAAAGACGATTTAAATAAGTTAAGTAAGTTTTTTGCAAGTTGTGGTGTTACAAGCTTTCTACCAGCAATTTTGACAGATACTCATGAAACTATGTGTAAATTATTAAGTGAAATTGCTGATGCAAAGGAAGAAGGTACAGATGGTTCAGAGATTTTAGGAATACATATGGAAGGGCCATTCTTATGTGTTCAATATAAAGGTGCCATGCCAGAATACTTAATTCAAGATTCATCTATCGAAAATATAAAGGATTATATAAATTCTAGTAAAAATAATATTAAATATATGACTATATCTCCAGAAAATAAAGGGGTAGAGGAATTAGTAGTTTACTTAAGAGAAAATAACATAGTAGCTTCCATGGGACATACAGGAGCAGATTATAATAAGTGCTTAAGTTGTATAAATGCTGGAGTTACAAGTTCAACTCATGTGTTTAACGCAATGGGAACACTTCATCAACATAGACCATCAGCTATAGGAGCTGCTTTAGAATCTGACATTTACTCAGAAATAATATGTGATGGATTCCACCTTCATCCAGGAATAGTTAGACTTATTATTAAAGTAAAGGGTGATGAAAAAATATTAGCAATAACTGATTCTATTATGGCAGCTGGCTTAAGTGATGGGGAGTATAAGCTAGGAGTGAATGACATAGTTGTTAAAGAAGGAGATGCTCAGCTAGTTTCTGATGGAACAAGGGCTGGAAGCACATTAACTATGGATAGAGCATTAAGAAATCTAATTAAATTTACAGGCAGAAAGTTAGAAGATGTAATTAGATTTTTAACTAAAAATCAAGCTAATGTACTTGGTTTAGATAATAAGGGAGAAATAGCTGTAGGTAAGGATGGGGATATTGTTATTTTAGATAATAAGTTAACTCCAATTTGTACAGTAGTTAAGGGGAAAATTGTATATGAGAGATAATATAAATATTTCATTAGATACAAGCTATATTAAAGAAATAATTAGTAGTGAGAGCTTTGAAAAGTATTTAAATGAGAGTAAAGGGATTTTAGAACCTATAATATGTTCGTATAAAGATGATAAAGAAAAGGTTTTAGGATGGATGGATATTGATAAGCTTCAAGAGGAAGAACTTATTAAGAAAATTGAAGCAAAAGCTAAAGAAATAAGAGAAAACGCCGATGTTTTTATAGTTGTTGGTGTAGGAGGTTCAAATGGTGGCTCAAGAGCTGCCATAGAAGCTCTATATAAAGGAGAGGATCCTAAGATTATTTATATGGGAAATAATTTATCACCTAACTATATAAATCATATGTTAAAGAAAATCAAGGGCAAATCAATTTATATTAATGTTATTGCAAAGAACTTTGAAACTTTAGAACCAGGATTGGGTTTTAGGATACTTAGAAGTTATATGGAAAGTGTTTATTCTAAAGAAGAAATGTCAAAGAGAATAATAACTACTGGAACAATAGGAGAAAGACTTTATAAGCTTAGCATAGAAGAGGGATATACTTTTTTACCTTTTCCAGTAGAGGTTGGTGGGAGATATTCTGTTTTAAGCTCTGTAGGACTTATGCCTATTGCAGTTAGCGGTATTAGTATTAGAGAAATGTTAAGTGGGGCAAAAGCTTTAAAAGAGCATTTTGAGAGTATATCTTACGATAAAAATGAAGCTTTTATATATGCAACATTAAGGAATTATCTAAGTGAGAGAGATGTAGATATAGAGATATTATCATATTTTGAGCATGGTCTAAGATATTTTGGAAAGTGGTGGGTTCAGTTATTTGGAGAAAGTGAAGGAAAGGATAATAAAGGACTATTCCCAAGTTCATGTAATTATTCAGAAGACCTTCATGCTATGGGGCAATATATTCAATCTGGAAAGAGAAATTTAATGGAAACATTTATTGATGTTATAGAAAATAATGTTGATATAGATGTTCCTAAAAGTAATATAGAGGATAAATTTGACTACCTTAATTCATTTACAGTAGATGGTATTAATAGATGTGCATATGAAGGAACTATTGAAGCTCATAAAGATGGCGGAGTTTCCATAGTTAACATTAATATTTCAAAATTAAATGCATACTCTTTAGGACAATTATTCTATTGGTTTGAAATAAGCTGTTATGCATCTGGCAAGCTTCTTGGAGTTAATCCTTTTGATCAGATGGGAGTAGAAAATTATAAGAAGAGAATGTTTGAAAGATTAGGAAAATAGCTTAGGGGAGAAAGTATGATAAAATATCATACTTGTCCCAAATGGTATGCAATTGTAAAATTAAACCACAAGGTAAATGTTTACAAAAAAGGGGTCAGTATAATTAAAAGGGAGGATAGTTATGGATATGACAGTTAAAAAGAGTAAAAGCTCAGAAAACAAATTTTCAACAATTATAAATAAGATCGATGATAGGATTTGGGTGCTTATATCTTTCTTATTAGCAATATTAGTTTGGCAACTTATCTCAATGACTGAAGCAGGAGGAGTTATATTTGCATCACCAACAGAAGTAATTAGTGCATTAATTACTCAAATGCAAAAAGGAAAGATATGGACACATATCGGTAAAAGTTTATTTAGAGTTTTAGGTGGATTTTCTTTTGGGCTTATAGCAGCAATTCCGGTAGCATTCTTAATGGGATGGTACAAAGTATTTAGAAATATAGTGGAACCTTGGATACAGTTTATAAGAACTATCCCACCAATAGCATATATACCATTGGTAATTGTTGGAGCTGGTATTGGTGAATCATCAAAGATAATAGTTATATTTATTGCTTCGTTTTTAGTAATGGTTGTATCAATTTATCAAGGTGTTAGAAATGTTGATGCAACACTTATAAAGGCTGCAAGAGTTTTAGGGGCTAAAGACTCAACTATATTCTTAAAAGTAGTTGTTCCTGCATCACTTCCTTTTATCTTAGTAGGAATAAGATTAGGACTAGCAGCAGCATTAACAACTTTAGTAGCATCAGAGCTTACTGGAGCTCAAGCTGGACTTGGAACAATGATTCAAGAAGCAAGTTTATATTTCCAAATGGATATAGTTTTACTTGGAATAGTTATAATAGGAGTAATTGGGATTACTTTAGAAAAGTTCGTTAAATTCTTAGAAAGGAGACTAACAGGATGGCAGGAAACACACCAAGCGTAAAAGTTAAAATAGATAATGTTAAAAAGGTATTTAACACAAGAAGAGGAGAAGTAGTTGCATTAAATGGAGTTTCTTTTGAAATAAAGGAAAACGAATTCATATGTGTGGTTGGACCATCAGGCTGTGGGAAATCCACTCTTTTAAATATATTGGCAGGTTTGGATACTCCAACTTCAGGTGAAGTTTATGTAGATGGTAACCTAGTTGAGGGGCCAGGTCCTGAAAGAGGAGTTGTATTCCAACAGTATGCATTATTCCCATGGCTAACAGTTGAAAAAAATGTAGCTTTTGGATTGAAGCTAAAAGGATTACCAGAGAAAGAAATAAATGAAACTGTAGCAAAATATTTAGATATAGTTGGTCTTAAGGATTTTGCTAACTCATATCCAAAAGAGTTATCAGGGGGTATGAGACAGAGAGTTGCAATAGCAAGAGCTTATGCAGTTAATCCAGAGGTTTTACTTATGGACGAACCTTTTGGAGCTCTTGATGCACAAACAAGGACTCAACTTCAACAAGAGTTATTAGATACTTGGGAAAAAGAACAAAAAACATGTTTCTTTATAACTCATGATGTTGAAGAAGCCATAATATTAGCAACTAAGGTAATAGTTATGAGTGCAAGACCAGGACGTATAAAGTCTGTAATTGATGTAAACATTCCATACCCAAGAAATCAAGAAACAAAGATGACGCCAGAATTTATTGAATTAAAAAATGAAATTTGGGCTCAAGTATATCATGAGTATCTTGAGTATGCTAAATAAAAAAACAAAGAGTATTTTAAGGGGGAAAAGGAGAATGAAAATTAAAAAGCTATTAAGTTTATTAGCGGTAGGGGTAATTGCAACAGGGTTATTTGCAGGATGTTCAAGCTCTAATAAAGAGAGTGGAGAAAGTACAGAAAAGCCATCAACAGAAGAAAATCAAGAAACTAATGGTGAAGCAGAAAAACCATTAGAAAAAGTTACTATGAAGGTTGCTTACCATCCAAATATGGGAGGAGCTTCTGCAATTACTACAGGTATTGAAAAAGGATATTTTGAAGAGCAGGGAATTGATATCGAGTTAGTTAAATTTACAGCAGGGCCACCAGAAGTTTCAGCTATGGTTTCAGGTGATATAGATGTTGGTTATATTGGACATGGTGCCCATCTTTTAGCTTGTCAAGGACAAGTTAAGTTATTTGCCTTAGATTGTACAAGTTTAGCTGATGAATTATTAGTTAATAAGGAGTCAGGAATTACAAAAATCGAAGATTTAAAAGGAAAGACTATAGCAACACAATTAGGTACATCAGGAGAAGTTATTCTTAACTTAGCACTTGAGTCAGTAGGTTTAACTAGAGATGATGTTAATGTAGTTAATATGGAAATGGCAGGTGCTGTTACTGCATTCGTATCTAAACAAGTTGATGCTGTATCTATATGGTCACCATATACTATTACAGTTAGGGATGAATTAGGTGCTGATAATATAATAAGACTTGCTGGTAATGCAGACTTTATAGAAAGCTTTGTATTCCCATCAAGTTGGGTTGTTACTGAAAAGTATGCTAGTGAAAACAGAGATCTTTTAGTTAGATTTACTAAAGGTTTATTAAAAGCTATGGATTATAGAAATGGTAATGTAGAAGAAAGCGCTAAGCTTGTTGCAAAATTAATTGATGTAGAAGAGGCTACGATTCTTGCAGCTACTGGAGAAGGTAATTGGTTAACTTCTAAAGAAGTATATGATGGATGCAAAGATGGGCAAGTTGAAAAATGGTATAAAGCACAACAAGACTTATTCATAAAAGATGGAAAGCTTGAAAAAGAAGTTCCAGTAACAGATTACTTTGATTCAAGCATAATGATTGAAGCTTATGAAGGATTAAATTAATAAATAATATTTAAATATGGAGTGTGGTTAATAGCCATACTCTATATTAATACATAAAGTGCTAAATTTATAACTAACATATGAAAACCTTTAGATATGTGTTACAATATATTATATAATTTGGAATAATATGGGGTATTGTGTATGTTAATTATAATTTTAATGCTTTTAGCAATAATTTCTGTATCAATTATTATATTAGATAGAAATAAATTATATTTTCTTATAGCAGGATTATATATAAGCTGCATTTTGATGTTTATAGGATTAATTTTATTTTTTGCAAAATCAGGAGGACTATCTAGTTACCAGCAAATATTTCTGTTTATAACTAAAGCTATTCAACATAGATTAAGATTTACTGCGATATCATTAGATACAATCGGATATTTAGTAGTATTAGGAAGGTGTCTTTTTCCATTATTCTTACTATTAATAGCTATTAATTATTCAATGATTGAATGGGTTAGAAGTAATAGGTATATTTACAAATTAGCTACATTGCCATCAATATTTTTTCTTATTATATTTTATCCAGCTAACTATAGGGTATGGTTTAAAGGCCATTTACAGCTACAAAAATTTTTAAATGATTTAACTTTGTTTTGGATATTTATATATATAGGGATAGCATTATTTTTATTTATACATGAGTATAGAAAAATAACTATAGGATTCATAAAGCGTAAGTTTGCTTATATAGTTATAGCTCAAATAAGTATAACTATATTTTATATATTATTTGCGATAGATAGTCCAGTATATATTTATCAACCTTATGGATATCAGTATCTTTGGGGAAAATATAGCTATATTAATCCGAGAATACCCTTTGCAATTTGGATAATAATTTCTAGTATAGTTACTGCATTATTAATTTTCGGAGCTATAAACTTAGTTAATACTCATATTAATTATGATGATAAAGATGAAGACAAGCTTATGAAAAGAAAAGTAAATACTGCAGGTGAAGTAGTTAGTATTTTTATACATGGGATTAAAAATCAACTTATAGCCCTTAAGGTTTTAAGTAGAAATATAAATAATTTAGTTAATGTAGAGGATATAAATGACATAGATATTGAAAAGTTAAGAGATAACTCAAGAAAACTATCTTCTTTAACAGAGCAGATGACAGAGAGAATGGAAGAACTTCATAAATCTTTTAAGTCTAAGAGTATAAACTTATGTCCTATTGAAATAGAGGAGGTAATTAATAGGTCATATGGAAAGTTTGCGCAAAAATATCCAACAGAAGATGTTGAAGTTAAATATGAGGCTAATAATACAATATTAGCAGATATTAATCATTTAAGTGAGGCAGTTTATAACTTAATGGTTAATGGCTATGAGGCACTTCTAAGGTGTGAAGATGATAGGAGAAAAGAGCTTAAGATTATAATTCAATCTGAAAGGTTATATAACGTTATTGTTATAAAAGATAATGGTATAGGTATAGATAATAAATTAAAAAGGAAGATATTTGAACCATTTTTTACAGATAAAAATACTAATCAAAATTGGGGGATGGGATTGTATTATGTAAGAAAAATAGCTAAGTATCATTTTGGATTTACAAGGGTGGAAAGCAAAATAGGTGAAGGAACATCATTTTATATTATGCTTCCAAAGTATGGTAGATAAGATCTGGAGGGGGAAATATGGAGTCTAAAATTAAGATATTACTTGCAGAAGATTTTGAAATCATAAGAGATGATTTTTGTGAACTTATAGAAAGTCAAGATGATATGGAGATAGTAGGCACTGCTGATACAAAGGCTGAAATAGTTAAATTAGCTAAAGAGGTTAGTTCAGATATTATACTTATGGATATCGAGATGGATGCTTTAAACTCAGGTATTTTAGCTACAGAGGAAATACATAAGTTTGATCCAGAGATTCCTGTAATTTTTTTAACTGCTCATGATACTGATGAGATGATTGTAACTGCTATGGTTAGTGGAGCTGTAGATTATGTTGTTAAGTCTGCTGAGTACGATACTATTTTGAAGCATATAAGAAAAGCTTATGAAGGAGAGCCGATTTTAGAAGCTAGAATACAAACTAAAATGAGAGATGAACTTTTTAGATTAAGTAGAACTGAAAAGAGTTTGTTATTTTTTATAAATAATATATCAAAGCTTACTCCTGCTGAAAGAGAGTTAATTAAATTATTCTTAAAAAATAAGAAAATAGATGAGATAGCAAAGATAAGATGTGTTGAAGTTGTAACTGTAAAAACTCAAATAAAAAGTTTGTTAAAGAAGTTTGGACTAAGTAGAACTAAGGAAATAGTAAAACAAATAAGAGAGTTAAATATAGAGCATTTATTTGAAAATGCATAGAGGTGAATAAAGATGTTGTCTATTGAACCTATAAAGTTAAAGCATAATAGAATAGAAAGACCTTTTAAGGGAGGATATCTTTTAGATAAGCTGCAATTAGTAAAAAGTCCAAGAGATGGATATATGTCAGAATCGTGGATTGCATCTACAACTAAAGTTTTTAATGATAAAAAAGATAGTAATTATGGATTAAGTAAGTGTGTTATTAATGATAAGGATTATCTTTTAAAAGATTTAATAAATAAATATCCTAAGGAGTTTTTAGGTGAAAAGCATATAAAGAGCTTCGGAGTAGAAATGGCTGTTTTGGTAAAGTTTATTGATTCTTTTAGTAGGCTTTTAATTCAAGTTCATCCTAATAAAGATTATGCCAAAAAGTATTTAAATTCAGATTTTGGAAAGACCGAAGCTTGGCACATACTTGATATAAGAGAAGATATAAAGGATAGGGCTTATATATATTTAGGGTTCAAAGAAGGAGTAACAAGAGAGAAATGGAGACAAGCGTTTCTAGAACAAGATATAGAAGGAATGATTAGTATGATGCATAAAATTTATGTAAATAAGGGAGATACAATTTTTATTCCTGGTGGAGTACCTCATGCTTTAGGTGGAGGATGTCTTGTTATAGAAATTCAAGAACCAACGGATTTTACAATGAGAGTTGAAAGACAGAGATTAGATGGTATGAAAATTTCAGAAGAGATGATTCATAATGGATTGGGCATTGAAAAAATGTTAGATTGTTTTAATTATGAAGAGATAAATGAGGATGAATTAAGGGTTAGATATTTTTTGAAAGAAAAAATAACCTTAGAAGAAAACTTTAAAAAGATTGAATTAATAGGAGATAAATATAAAGAGTACTTTACTATGGAAAAGCTTGAAATAAATAAGAAGGTTTATATAGAGAAAGATAAGTTTTGTATAGCTACAGTTATTGATGGTAAAGGTAAATTAACTTATTTAGATAAAGATATGATTTTAGAAAAAGGTGATGAAATTTTCATACCAGAATATAACAGAAGTTTTGCATTAGAAGGGGAGAATTTAAAGATTATTAATTGTTATTCACCTACAGTATAGAGGTGAGAAAATAATCTAATATATAGATGGTAGAAGGGAGATTAAATATGAATGGCAATATGCTTATAGCTCATGGAGGAGGACCTACAGCAGTTATTAATGCATCACTGTATGGAGCAATAGAAGAGGCTAAGAAGTATGATGAGATAGGTGCTATATACGGTGCAATTGGAGGAAGTAGCGGAATATTAGAAGAGAATTTTATAAATTTTAGGGATGAATTACAAGAGGAAATAAATTTATTACCTAAAACACCAGCATCAGCATTGGGTACTTCAAGATTTCCATTGTATGAAAAAGAGTATGCAAGAATGTTAGAAGTGTTTAAGAAATATGACATTAAATATGTTTTATTTAATGGTGGAAATGGATCCATGGATACATGTGGAAAGATATACGAAGTAGCAAAGGAATCAGGAATAAACGTTATAGGTATTCCTAAGACAATAGATAATGATATAGCAATTACAGATCATTCTCCTGGCTTTGGTAGTGCTGCTAGATATATGGCAACATCAGTGAAGGAAGTTGGTGAAGATGTTAAGTCGTTACCTATACATGTTTCAATTATAGAAGCTATGGGAAGAAATGCAGGATGGATAACAGCATCATCAGCTTTAGCTAGAAAGAAAGAAGGAGATGCCCCACATCTTATCTATTTACCAGAAAGACCATTTGTAAAAGAAGAGTTTTTAGCAGATGTAAAGAGATTACATGAGAAATATGGAGGAGTAGTTGTAGTTGCTAGTGAGGGATTAAAAGATGAAAATGGTAATCCTATAGTTGAGCCTATATTTAAAACTGAAAGGGCAACTTATTTTGGCGATGTAGGAACTCATCTTGCCACTTTGGTTATAAAAGAGTTAGGAATAAAAGCTAGAAGTGAAAAACCAGGAATTTTAGGAAGAGCATCAATAACTATGCAGTCAGAAGTAGATGTTAATGAGGCAATAGAAGCAGGAAGGGCTGCAGTAAAAGCAGCAGTAGAAGGAAAGACAGGGTATATGGTAGGGCTTAATAGAATTTCAACAGAACCGTATAAGTGTGAGACATCATTAATTCCTATAAATGAAGTTATGATGTATGAAAAAGCGTTGCCTAAAGAGTTTATAAATGAAAGAGGTAACTATGTAACTGAAAGATTTATAGACTGGTGTAAGCCTCTTATAGGTAGAGGAATACAAGAGTTTACAGACTTTAATTTAGGAGCAAGGAAAGAAAAAATTTAAAGGAGGAAGAAGATATGAGAGAAATATTCGTAAATCTTAAAAGGTTTGATGTACCTAAGGATTTAGGTGGTGTTTGTAATGTGGATAATCCAAAGGCTTGGATTGAGGAGATAGTGGATAAAAGTGTAGAACTTGGATTAGGTACTTTAGAGGATATGATGGTTGTATATATGTTGCCGGAAGCTTATATAATACCAGCTATTGATAGATTAAAAAGATATCCTGATGAAAGAATAAGAACATTAGGTATAGGAGTTCAAGGTGTTTATAGAACTGATGTAGAAAAGGGTGGTAACTTTGGAGCGCTAACAACTCATTTACCAGCAGCGGCTGCGGCTAATATAGGATGTAAAGGAGTAATAATAGGACACTGTGAAGAGAGAAGAGATAAGCAAGAGATAATAGAAGCATTCGAATCTAATATAACTAGAAATGAAGTTTTAAGGGAAAAGTTAGCTAATGCAGTAGATAGTTTGATAAATAAAGAAGTTCTAGCTGCTTTAAAGAGAAATATGCATGTATTACTTTGTATAGGTGAAACTGCTCAGCAGAGAGGGTTAGGTTCTTTAGAAGAAGTTAAGCCTAATGTTGAAAAAGTACTAAAAGGTCAACTTGAAAGAGGATTAGTCGGAGTTAAAGATTATTTAGATAGTACTAATATAGTTATTGCTTATGAGCCTATATGGGCAATAGGACCAGGAAAAACTCCGCCAGATAGCGATTATATAGCTTTTGTTTCATCATATATAAAAAAGGTTACAAGAGAGATTTTAGGAAAAGAGCTAGCTGTAGTCTATGGTGGAGGATTAAAAGAAGAAAATGCAAAGATGATATCTGAGATAGAAACTATAGATGGTGGACTTGTGGCACTTACTAAATTTACTGGAGACATAGGATTTAGTGTTGAAGATTTAAGAGTTATTATAGATAAATATAATTAGCCAGTAGAGTTTATGGGGAAAGTACCTCTAGCAAGTGATAAAATTGAATTTGTCAATTGAGAAGTATTTAAGTAAGGGTTAAAAATAAATTTAAATATAATTATGGATAAAGTTTAGGAGGAGAATTTATGAAGTTACAATTTGAATATGGTCATGGAGTTATGGAAGCCAATTTACCAGATAGTACTGATGTATTTATACCAGGAGTTACAGTTAAGGATCCTGAACCAATAGATAATATAGAAGAAAGAACTAGGGAATCAATTTTAAATCCTATAGGAATCGCACCAATAAGTGAGCAAGTAAAAAAAGGTTCAAAGGTTGTTATAGTTTTCCCTGATAGAGTTAAGGGTGGAACTCAAGAAGATGCTCATAGAAAGGTATCTATTCCAATAATTATAGATGAATGCTTAAAGGCTGGAGTTGAAAAGAGAGATATAAAGCTTATTTGCAGTAATGGCCTTCATAGAAAAAATACTAAAGAAGAAATAAGGGGGATTTTAGGAGATAAAGTATTTAATGCTTTTTGGTATAGTGGACAAATAGTTAATCACGATAGTGAAAATTATGATAATTTGGTTGACATTGGATGCACAGAGCGTGGTGATAAGGTAATAATGAATAAAGAAGTTTTTGATGCAGATTTAGCAGTGTTAATTGGACATGCTCAAGGCAATCCATATGGAGGATATTCAGGAGGATATAAACACTGCTCAACTGGGATAACTCATTGGAGAAGTATAGCATCTCATCATGTACCAGATGTAATGCATGGAAGTGATTTTACTCCGGTTAGCAATAAGAGTTTAATGAGAACTAAGTTTGATGAAATTGGACAACATATGGAAAAGTGTATGGGTAAAAAGTTCTTTACTTGTGATGCAGTTTTAGATAGTAATTCAAGACAAATAGATGTATTTACAGGATATGCAAAGGAAATTCAAAAGTTATCTTGGGAGGTTGCTAATAAACGTACTTATGTGCATTGGGCAGAAAAGAAATATGATGTTCTAGTCTTTGGTATGCCTCAGTTCTTCCACTATGGTAATGGTATGGGAACTAATCCAATTCTTATGATGCAAGCAATATCAGCTCAAATTATAAGACATAAGAGGATACTTAGCGATAACTGTGTTGTTATATGTTCTTCAACTTGTAATGGATATTTCCATGATGAAGAATTCCCAGCATATAGAGAAGTTTATGAAATGTTCCAAAAAAACTATGCAAATACATTACCAGATTTAAATCAATACGGTGAGTATTTAGCAACTAAAAAAGAATATATAGATAAATATAGATATGCTTATGCATACCATCCTTTCCATGCATTTTCAATGATATCTTGTGGACATATTGCAGAAATGAATACATCAGCAATATATATAGTAGGTGCTCAAGAGCCTGGATATGCTAGAGGAATGGGAATGAAGACTAGGGCTACCTTTGAAGAAGCTTTAAGAGATGCAAGAAAATATGTTGGAGATAACCCCAATATTTTGGCACTTCCATTAACATTTAAAACAGCAGCAGTTCATCTTGCTATGAAAGAGGAGGAAATATAAGTTATGCCAATAATGCCATTAAGACCAGTCTTAGAAAGCTGTATTAAAAACGGATATGCTCAAGGAGCATATAATGTGAATTCAGTACACCAAATAAAAGCTGCTATAGAAATTCATGAAATTTTAAGGTCACCTCTTATAATTCAAGGAGCTGATTTTGCAAATGGCTTTATGGGGGGGAGATGTGACTTTCTTAACTCTACTTTAGAGGATAAAGCAAGAGGAGCAAAGAGAGTAGTTGATGCAGTGAAAAAATATGGAGAAAATTCTCCGATTCCAATAGTTATTCATTTAGATCACGGTAAGGATTTTGACTCTGTTAAAGTAGCTATAGATGCAGGATATACTTCTGTTATGATAGATGGTTCTCACTTAGATTTTGAGAAAAATGTTGCTCTTACAAAGAAAGTGGTTGACTATGCTCATGAAAGAGGAGTAACAGTTGAAGGAGAACTTGGAGTATTAGCTGGAGTAGAAGATAATGTATTTTCAGCTGAATCAACTTATACTAATCCATTAAAGGTTGTTGAATTCTTCAAAAGAACAGGAGTAGACTCTTTAGCTATATCTTATGGGACTATGCATGGTGCTAATAAAGGAAAGAATGTTAAGCTAAGAAAAGAAATAGCTATAGCATCTATGGAAAATTTAAGACACGAAGGAATTATAGGAGCTTTAGTTTCACATGGTTCATCAACAGTTCCTAAATATATAGTTGATGAAGTTAATAAGTATGGTGGAGATATTAAAAATGCTGGAGGTATTTCTGTAGATGAAATAAAAAAGGTTATACCTTGTGGAATAGCTAAGATTAATGTTGATACTGATATAAGACTTGCGGTAACAAGAAATATAAGAGAATACTTTTATAATAATCCTGAAAAGCGAGAAGTAGAGTATTTACAAGAGATATATCAAATATTAACTGAAAAACCAAGCGGGTTTGATCCAAGGGGGTATTTAACTCCAATAATGGAAACTATGACAAGTGGAGAAATTCCAAGTGATGATGTTAAGACAATAGTTGAACTTATGGAAAGAGGAGTTAAAGAGATATTAGGAAGTCTTACTGTACACTTTGGGTCAGTAGGATATTCTCCTAAAATAGAAAAGGTTACTTTAGAAGATATGAAGGCTAGATATCTAAAATAAATAAAGTGTGAAGCACTTTGGTGAAAAGTTTGACTTCGTCAAAGAGGAAAAGACAACTAAAGTTGAGGAGAAAACATTGCCTATGGAAATAGGGAAAAGATCTCTAACGAGATGAAATGCTTTTTTCTGCTACTATAGTAGCATTTTCCCCTTAACGTAGTTAACTTTTCCCCGCTACATAGTAGCTTTTTCACCTCGACGAAGTCGACTTTTCACTTTTATTCTGTAAATTCCTAATATATTAACAATAAAACCTAATATTATGAAATTCTAAAAATAGTAAATATATTAAAATATAATTGGAGAAGGATTGAGTGAGGATTTATTTGCAGAGGAGATGGTTGCTAAAATGTTAAAGAAATTAATCGGCATTTTTGCGTCTTTTTTTAAGATTGGTATAATTGGCTTTGGAGGGGGTAGTGCTTTAATACCAGTAGTTGAGAAAGAGATAGTTGAAGATAAAGGATGGTTTAATGAAGAGGATTATCTTAAACATACAGTTATAGCTAATATTACACCAGGAGCACTTCCGGTAAAACTTGGAGCAGTTGCCGGATATGAAAGGTGCGGAGGTGTAGGAAGTATATTAGGCGCGTATGCAGTTACACTGCCAGGAGTAATATTAACTTTAGTACTCTTAACGCTTTTTTCAATAGCAGGTGAGAAGATTGCTCATTATATAGAGTTTGCTTCAGTAGGGATATCTGTATTTATAATAAATTTACTTTTGATTTACATATTGAAAGTAATTAAAACAGGTGAAAAAGAAGGTATAAAAAATTACTATATTATGATTTGTATAGTGGCGTTCATTTTGACTGGTGGAAAAGAAATAAGACAGCTTATATCATCATTTTTAGGACAAGATTTAGGAAGACTTAACTTTATCCTATTCGATATATCAACTATAAATTTGATGATAATATCATTTTTTATGATTCTTTTTGTAGGATTAATAAGAACTAAAGCTTCAATAATAATTGGGACAAGTATTTCGTTAGTTTTTGCATTTATAAATGGTAAAAACGGATTTATTACTAATAGTGGTATGATATCAAAGATACTTATAGTAGCTATGGCGATTTTTGCCTGCTATGCAATAGTAAGAGATAATAATAAAATTGAAAAAAAAGAAAAATCAAAGTTTAAAATAAGCAAACAAGCATATATTGCAATTGCATTGTTTATAGTTATACCAGTTGTGTTATTTAGTGTATTAATGTTTTTAGCTCCTTCAGGTGGGAATATAGGAACTTTTGCAGGGGATGTTGCTATATCAACAGTTACATCATTTGGGGGCGGAGAAGCTTATGTTTCAGTAGCAGATGGAATATTTGTACAAAGCGGAATGGTTAATGCTGGAGACTTTTATAATAAAGTGGTTGCGATAGCAAATGCACTTCCTGGACCTATACTAGTTAAGATAGCAGCAGGTGTAGGTTTTATTTTAGGTGGAAGCTTAAGTGGAGTATTATATGGATGGCTATTAGCTATATTTGCAATGTCTGTAGCAGTAGGAGCTTGTTGTATAATTTCAATAGTAGTATTACTTGGGTATGATGCATTAAAAGATTCAAGAGCACTTATTATGGTAAAACAATTTATATTGCCTGTTGTATGTGGTATGCTTCTATCAACATCGTTAAGTATGATGATAGAAGGTATGAAGGTAACTGCAGGGTTAGGAATAGCTGGTATTATATCATTACCTCTTATGATTTTAGCTATAGCAACACTTTACTTTGTGCATAAGAGATATCATTTAAGTGATCTTGTATTACTTTGTGGAAGTGCTGTAATTAGTTTATCTATGTTACAAATGGTGTAGTTGATTTGGCAAGGAGGGAGCGGAATGATTAAGTATAAAGAAATTGACGCAACAATGATTAAAGAAATAAAGGAAATATATAAAAAAGAATCTTGGAATTCTTACTTAAAAGATGATGAAAAATTAGTACGAGCTTTTGATAATTCTTTATATTTTCTTGGAGCTTTTGATGACTATAAATTAATTGGTTTTATAAGATGTGTTGGTGATGGAGAACATGTGCTGCTTGTACAAGATTTGATTATTGATCCAGAATATCAACAGAAGGGTATTGGAACATATCTTTTTAAAACAATTATGCAAAAATATTATAACGTAAGAATGTTTATGGTTATAACAGATATAGATGATGTAGTAGATAATAAGTTTTATAAATCATTTAATCTGAAAGAAATGAAAGCAATGAACATGGTAGGATATATTAGATAAGAGTTAAATAAATAGACTGTATCAAATAGTAATTAGCTTTGATATAGTCTATAATATTATAACTTACTTTTTATATCGTCTATTATTTCATCTACAATATCTTTTATTGAAAGTTCTCGAGTACCAGGTATATATAAATTATATCTTTGTAAGGGAAGGATATACTTAGTACAGTCCATATTTATAACTGCTTTACATATACAAGGACAAAGCTCCATATCTTTTTCGCCATTACATAAAATACCTATGGGAGCTATTATACAATCAGCAGTATTTTTTTTACAGAAAGCGCAGATAGCCTTCTCTCCACTAATTCCTACATGTGCACCGCTCTTGACCATTTTAGATGTGGCAAAGGTATTTGTGCCTAAGGCTATTATATTAATATCAGCGCATATTTCTTGTTTGATTTTTTTTATTATACTTTGCCCTAAGCCAGCACCATTTGTATCAAGTATAGCAACGATCATTATAGTACCTCCATAAAAAGTTAAGAATAGAAGATATAATTACTATGTAATAATTTAGTTGTTTTTATAAATATAAGGCTATATAATAGTATATAATATTATGGAATTAAAGTAAAATATAACCACAAGGTTATTATATTGCATTGGAGAGATATATATGAATATAAGAGTTGTACATCAAGGGATAGATTATACGGAAGAATGCGCAGATGAGATTAAAGACATATTAAAAGAGAAAAAAATATATTTAATAAATGTTATGGGATCTCCCGGAACAGGAAAAACCAGTTTAATAATAGGGTTAATCGAAAAATTAAGAGAAAAGTATAAAATAGCAGTTATTGAAGGGGATATAGCTGGTCAAGTGGATGCAGAGAAAATTGATAAACTTGGTATAGCTGTAGTTCAATTAAATCTAGGTGGGGCATGTCATATAGCACCATTATCAATAAAAGAGATTCTAGACTATTTTGATTTAGATGATATTGATATTATATTTGTTGAGAATATAGGTAACCTTATTTGTCCAGCAGAATTTGATATTGGAGAAAATTTAAAGATAGCTGTTTTAAGTATTCCAGAAGGAGACGATAAAGTTGAAAAATACCCACTGTTATTTGCTGAAAGTGATGTATTAGTCTTAAATAAGTATGATATGATGGAATATTTTGATTTTAATGATGAAAAAGTTGTTGAGGATACTATGAGTATAAATAAAAATTCTAATATATTTAGGGTTTCTACTAGAACAGATAGAGAAGTTGAAAGTCTAGTTAACTTTATTGATAAAAAAATAAAAGATAATTAATATTGACATATGATAATATAGGGATTACAATTAATTTATAAGCGTAAAGCTTGTTTAATAGAAGTAGGTAAAAGTCTTAACCACAAAGGTTTAACAGTGAAAATTGTTTAAAACTTTGTGGTTTTTAATTTCTATAGGTTATTTTATAAGTAATGAAAAATAGTAATATGAATTAAAAAGAAGTTGCTTTAAAGGCAACTTCTAATTTTTATGCTAGTGTAATTTGAATTTTATCAATTCTTTTATGGTCTAGAGATAGTATTTTAAATATTATAGAGTCAATAGTTATTTCTTTATCTATAAAACCATTTGGAACTACACCTAGACTTTCAAGAACTAATCCACCTACTGTATCTATAATTTCAGATTCTAAATTAAGATCTAAATACTTGTTTATATCAGAGATGGTAACTAGTCCATCGACTATATAGTTTTTATCGTCAAGTTTTTTTATCCTTGAATAATTATCATCATACTCATCTGAAATTTCACCTATAACTTCTTCTATTAAGTCTTCTAAAGTAACAATTCCAGAGAAACCACCATATTCATCAATTAATATAGCCATATGATTTTTTGTTGATTTTAATTCTTTAAGTAAATGATCTATATTTTTAGTTTCAGGTACCATATAAGGTTTTCTCATTATAGATTCTATAGATAAATTTTCGATTCCATTATTAACTACATTAGAAAATATATCTTTCATATATAATATACCAACTATATTGTCTATATCATTTTCATATATAGGAATTCTAGAGTAGCTTTCTTCTAAAATAGTATTTATATTATCTTTAATACTTGACTTAACTTCAAGACAGAATGTTTCTGTTCTTGGAGTCATAACTTCTTTTGCTAATATATCATCAAATTGAATTATTCCATCAATCATATTTCTTTCAGTTTCATTTAAAGCTCCTTGCTCTTCACCAAGCTCGATTAAACTCTTGATTTCTTCTCTTGATACCTTTTCTTCAAGGCCTTCGGTTTTGACACCTAAAATTTTTAAAAGTAAATTTGTTGATGCAGATAAGAACCACACAAATGGTCTAGTAAGCTTTGAAATAAAGATAACAGGCATTACAGTAAACATAGCAACTTTTTCAGCATTTTGAAGCGCTATTCGTTTAGGTAGTAACTCACCAAGAACTAATGTGATATAAGAAATCAATAAAGTAATTAATAAAATTGCTATATTTGAGCTATACGGCACACCTAGGCTAGATAAAAAATCAGCAAGTCTAGATGAGATTGAAGTTGCAGCAGATGCAGATGCAAAGAAGCCTGCAAAAGTAATACCAACTTGAATTGTAGCTAAAAAATTACTAGGTTCTTTCAAAAGACCTAATAATAGCTTGGCCTTTTTATTGCCATCTTCAGCTAATAAAGTTATTTTGGTTTTGTTAATAGATACGATTGCCATTTCAGCAGATGCGAAAAATGCATTGATCATAACTAAGATAAAAATAAGAATAAAGTTACCACTCGGGCTACCGTCCATTTAGAAAAATTCCCCCTTAAAAATAAATTAATTTATTATAACATAGTGAAATTTAACTTACAAATAGCAAAAGAAACATTAAAAACATAATAGATAAAGGTAAACTAAACTACAAATGAATAATTAATTAAAACACTTTCTAGTAATAAAATATACTCAAAAATAAGCAAATTTGTTAACTAATAAATTGTAATAATTCTGTAACGTTAAAAAGCGTTATTTTAATATATAATGTAAATAAGGAAAGTTATAACAATTCATGGGAGGAGAGAGCTATTACTTTAAATGTGAAGAAAATTATAAAATATGTCACAATTACGATTATATTTATTATTTCTATTATTATATTAGGAGTATTATATTTTTTGAACTTATTGCCTCAAAAAAGTTATACAGCTGAAGATTTTAGTATAGAGACTATAAAAAGTAATAATGATTATAATAGGAATGGTATTGATGATTACACAGATATAGTTACAGGTGCAAGAATTGATGCTAAAAATAAACCTAAATATCATAGTGCATATTATGAGGGTGGATATCCACCTGATGAAGAGGGGGTATGTACTGATGTTATATGGAGAGCATTCAAAAATGCTGGTTACTCTTTAAAAGACATGGTTGATAAAGATATTGAGGATAATGTTGAATTATATCCAAGAGTTGAAGGTGTTCCAGATAAAAATATAGACTTTAGAAGAGTACCTAACTTAAAAGTGTTTTTTGATAGATATGCTGAAGCTTTAACTTTAGATCCTTATGATATTGAAGAGTGGCAACCAGGAGACATAGTTATTTATGGTGAACAATATGTTCATATAGCAATAATTTCTGATAAAAGAAATAAAGATGGTGTACCATACATAATTCATAATGGTGGGCAACCGGTTAGGGAGGAAAACATGCTTGTGAAATATACCTTATGGCAACCAATTACAGGACATTATAGATTTACCTTATAAAGATAAAAACTATTAATTCTATATACTTAGTATAGAATTAATTAAATGTGGACAATAATTAAGCTAAAGAAAAAAGTTATGTATATAAAAGGAGAAATAGTTTATGGATAAAGTAATATGCCCAAAATGTAATGAGATAGTAACAGAGGGAGCCGAGGTTAAATCAGAAGGAATAATAACTTGCGAAAAATGTAAATATCAACTTCATTGGGAATGTGATGGAGAAACGACTATTAGCAAATAATATTATAGATGAAATATAAAAAATGCCTTCAGCATAGATTGATATCTATGCTGAAGGCATTTCTATTTTATTATTTTAATGTATAGAATTTCGGATAAATAGATAATTAAGTTATTAAATTAAGTTTTTGGATTAATAATAGGAAATATTTGAAACTATACTGAATAATAATACTAAAAAGGGGGCTTGTTAATGGAATATGCGGATGTTTATGACAAAGATAGAAGAAAGTTAGGAAGAACCGTACTAAAAGGAGATAAGCTTACCCCAGGAGAATATTATTTAGCAGTACATGTTTGGATAATGAATAGTAAAGGACAATTTTTAATTCAAAAAAGAGCTAGTACAGTGTTGTACAACCCTAACAAGTGGTCTTTAACAAGTGGAGCCTCAATAACAGGGGAAGATAGTTATAGAACATGTGTAAGGGAAGTTGGTGAAGAACTTGGAATAGAACCTAATATGGATTATGGAAAAGTTATGTTTACCTTAGATAGAGGTGATAATTTTTGTGATGTTTGGTTAGTTCATCAAGAGGTAGATTTAAATGAATGTGTACTTCAAGTAGAAGAAGTTAGTGAAATTAAATGGGCTACCAAAAAAGAAATTTTTAAAATGATAACAAAAGGAGAGTTTGTTCCATATCCATATATTAAAAGGTTTTTTGAAAAAATTAATTAGTTTTAAAAGTGAAGAGAAATAATTTCCTTAAATAAAGTTAGATATTTCTCTTCACTGTAGATGACATATAAGTACATATTAATAAACTCTCAATAAAAAAAGGAGGAAAATCTAGTGCGAAAAACAAAGGTATATTATAGAGGATGTTTAATCGGAGGAGCAATAGGCGATGCTTTAGGATGGCCTGTTGAATTTATGTCCTTAGAAGAGATAAAAAGTAAGTATGGGAATAGAGGAATAAGTTCTCTGGTCATAGGAAGAAGAGGAAGGGCAGAAGTAACTGATGATACTCAGATGACTTTATTTACTGCGGAAGGTTTGTTAAGAGGTGAAACTAGAGGATATAACAAAGGTGTAAGTGAAACTGGAAAATGTGTATATAATGCTTATTTAAGGTGGCTATATACTCAAGGTGATCCAGCAGATGATACTTTAAATATATATGATGGTTATTTAATTAAGCAAAAAGAGTTATATGTAAAAAGAGCGCCAGGGATGACCTGTTTAACAGCATTAAGAAATAGGGAAATGGGAACGGTTGATAATCCTTTAAATGACAGCAAAGGATGTGGGTGTGTAATGAGAGTAGCACCAGTAGGACTATTTTATAGACCACAGTTTGCTTTTAATAAAGGAATGGAGTGTTCAGCAATAACACATGGACATATTATAGGACACTTATCAGCAGGAGCTTTTGCTTATATTATAGCTAGTATAATGTCTGGAATGGATATAGCTCATTCGGTCGAAGATACATTAATTGAACTTTCTAAATATTATAACAGTGAGGAAATAGTAGATTTGTTAAAAAAAGCTATTAATTTATCTATGGGCAAAAAAAGTAACGAAGTGTGCATAAAAGAATTAGGACAAGGTTGGATAGCTGAAGAGGCAATAGCCATAGCAGTTTTTTGCGCATTGAGATATAAGGATGATTTTGAAGGAGCAATAATGGCAGCAGTTAATCATAGTGGAGATAGTGATAGTACAGGAGCTATGACAGGAAATATTGTAGGTGCACATTTAGGTTTAAATAAAATTCCTAGAAAATGGACTAGTAAGTTAGAATTATATGATGTCATAACTAAAGTTGCAGATGATTTGTTAACAGGATATTCTGATGATGGAGATTGGTGGATGAAATATCCAGGATATTAAAAATTTATAATCAAGGCAAATGTAAATGTTATCATTAAAGAAAAAATGGATTAAGGTGGTAAGTGTGATATAATTATGTTAACAGATGAAAGAAGTATAGGGAGATAGTATGGAAAAATCAAATGTTAATATAATAAAAAAAGAAAAAAGTATTATAAAAAACTTGGCGAAATTTGCTTGGATAATATATTCAAGTATTGCAGCTATATGTATAGCTGCAATAACAATTATAAATTCTACATGGATATATAAGTTAGTAGTTAAAAAGTATGATTTAACTACTATAACAGGATTAAGTGAACAAGCTTTGATGAGGGAATATAGGGGATTGATTAATTATCTTCAAAATCCATTTGTAGACAAGCTTAGGTTTGACAATTTTGCTATGAGTACCTATGGCGAAGTTCATTTTTATGAAGTTAAGAAGATATTTATAGCTTTAATGATAATTGTCGCTATTTTTATAATTGCATTAGCTGGATGGTTTATTTTTAATAAATATAAAAAGGGTTCGATAAATATTAGAGGGTTACTAAAGAACTTTAATAATAGTGCAAATCTATTAATAATATTCTTTATAGGAATAGTAGTTCTTTATTTTATAGATTTTTCGTGGGCATTTACAATGTTTCATAAGATATTTTTTAGAAATGATTATTGGATTTTTGATCCTAGGATTGACCCAATTATAATTGCTCTTCCAGAGGAATTATTTATGATATGTGGGGGAGCAATTTTAATCTTATTAGTTTTTATTGTTATAGCTGTTAAATGGGGATATTATAGAAACAGAAATAACATTAAGTCATACTCAGAAAATAATGGTATAGAGGTATAAATAGGAGAAAATTATTATGAGAGAAAAGGTTAAAAGGGTTATTTATGGGTTACTAGGAGCAGCTGTAGGAATGAGTGTAGGGTATATTAAAAATGAAAAAATAAAAGCTGCTTTTATAATTATTTCCACTATTATTTTTATTGGAATCTTAGTAAAGGATAGAATAAGATGGGTTCAAAATAATAAAATTATAGGGGATAGATATATTAAGTTAAAGAAAAATATGGCTGTAGATATAATTCTTTTTCTTGTATTAGGATGGGGCGTTTTAAGTTTATATTCTCTTGAGAAAGCTTTTATATATAGAGAAACAGGAAAAGAAGGATTAGATAGTTTTATTTATTTTATTAGCAATATAAATGTCTTGTCTATAATTATATTACTCTTTATAGTTGTTATGATTTTAATTATAGTATTTGGGATTATAAGTAAGTTTATTTGTCCATCAAAGATATCATCAGAGGGAATATTATTTACTGAAGGTATGTTAGTTACTTTTGATAGAATAGAAAAAATTGAAGTTGAATCATCTATGATAGGGAATACAAGAAAGATTAAAATATATTTTGATAAAGGGTATAGGATAGTAAAAAGCACAAAAGAGAAATATGCAGAGATAAGAAATATACTAGTGACAAATTCCTGTGTTTATATTGAGGAAGATTCTATATGTAGATCAGAAATTTAATTTAGTGTGAGAGGTAGTATGAATAAAAGATATATAGTATTGTATGGAATTTTAATAGTATGTGTATTAATAATGTTTGGGAGTTATAATAGCACATATAGTTTTTTTGCTGGGATATGTGCTGTTATTGCTTTAGGCATGATATTTATGAAGAACATTATTAGATGGATTGATAATAGTAAATTAATAAATTCAAATTATATAAACCTAAGGAGAGAACCTATATATAATGAAATAATATGTATTGGAACTTTTATAATGTCTAGCATTTCTAATTATAAACAACAAAAGTACTATCAATATTATTTAGAAGAATCGCAGATAAATAATTATTTTGATTATCTTAATAGCCTTAGCCGTGATGAGAGATTTATTAACTATTTAGGTTTAATTATATTTGTTGGACTTTTTATACAAATAATAGCTAAGATTATATTAAAACCTAGGATTTCATCAGAAGGAATTTTATTAAGTGATGGGGAAGTTATTGAGTTTAATGAGATAAAAGGTGTTACACTAAAGCAGGCATTTTTAAAATTATCAATAAAGATTGAGTTAGAGATGGAAAAAGGGAATAAAACAATTTATGCAAAGCGTAAAAATTATAGTGAGATAATGTTTATATTAAGAACATATTGTTTGGGATCAATAAAAGAGGAGTTAATTAGTGATAAGATAAAGGTTTAAATAAGTGAAGTTGTTATTTTAGGAATAATGTACCAATAGTATTTTATAGGAATATGATGTAATGATAAGAAATTTTAATTAGGATTTAAAATGAGTAAAACTAAGTCTGAAGTAAAAAAGATTAGAAAAAAGATATCATATACCTTAAAGTATGAAAGAGAATCTAATAATGAGCCATCATTTACTAAGGAAGATGCAGCACTTATAGCTAGAGCTTTGAAGATTGATTTTACTAAAGAAAAGTTTGATTTAGATGAATTTACAGTTGGCGTTAATATTGAGTTAGAACATGGAACAAAGTATTCTGAATGTAACGTAACTAAAAATGATCCAATACTGACAGGAAAAATAGCTTTAGCACATTTAAAGGAATTTCCAGATTATTATACACGACTTAAACAGTTAGAAGAAGAGGCGTTTAATTATTGGAGTAAAAAAGGATTAGATTAAAATTGTATAAGTAAAGAGAAAGAGATGACTTTGGTGGAAAAGTAATACTACCGAAGTCATTATTAGTTTTAAGTTAACTTTAATAAATCCTTCGGTTAAAAATAATAACCGAAGGATTATTTATCATTATTCAGTAACTGAAAGTATCCATTCTTTACATTGTGGAATTGTTGTAGCTACATCGTGAGGATCTACTTTTGTTACAAATATTATATCTCTAGCACCTACAGTTGGGCTTAGTTTTTCTAAGATTTGGTCAGAATTTAAGTCTGAAACTACTAAGAATCCAGTAGGTGTAAATTGAGCCCATTTTCCTAAAGTTTCTATAGTACAAACTAAATCAAAATCTGGATCTCCACCACAGCCACAGTTTTCATCATGTTCATGATGCTCTTCACCGCAACCACAGCTTTCATTATGATCGTGAGTATGATCTTCACCACAGCTACAGCTATTGCTATGATCGTGACTTTCGCTACAATCACAGTTATCATCATGGTGATGAGTATGAGTTTGTTGCATATAATAAGTAATTAAATGTACTGACATAGTAAACACTCCTTCTATTGTGTGTAAATTTATTTATAGTTGTATACTATAATATTTATATGTAAAAAGCAAATTAATAATTATTTTTTTGAAATATAGTGATAATTAATTTGGATTAGTGTAGCTTTTACATACGATGTGAAAAATAATTAGTAAAATCTAGGATCTTATAAGGTGGAAATAAAAAATTAATATTATATGGAAAATATTTACAAAATGTAGTATAATAACTTTATATAGATACTAAGATATATTAATAAATTTTTATATCGATAGTAAAAGGGGAGATATAGATATGGCAGAAAGGGTAAGGATTATTTTTCAGCGTTTCTTATGGAAGCATAAAAAAAGAATGATGTATAAGAAGAGAAATAAGGTAAAAACTGATAAGATGAAAAAGGCCATGTGATAAGCTAAAATACAAGAGTTAGATTTTAATAAAGTCAGTATGAATATGATATGTTAACTTAAATCTTTGAATCACAAATATATCTACATAGCAATAATATAATAGTGAAAAATCTTTATCTATGGAGAAATCAAAGTTGGGTTATTATGTTAAAGTAAGTGAAAATATAAAAGTTTATGTAGAAGATATTGCTATAAGATATATGTCAAGACATAATGGTTTTGGAATATCAAAGTTAGCATTATAGATAAAAAAGCTGTGTGGAATTTAATTTAGAATACATATAGCTTTTTTTATTTTAATTTAAGTAAATAGAATTATAAAAAAATTTATATGATATAATATGAAGAAATAGCAAAGGAAGAGGAGATAAAAATGCAATTATCAAAATTTACTGATTATGCTTTTAGGGCATTGATATATTTAGCAAATAACAGAAGTAAATTATGTACTGTAGAAGAATTGGCTCAAGAACTAAACGCATCTGAGCATCATATTAAAAAAGTAATACATAAGTTAGCTAAAACAGAGTATATTATATCTTCAAAAGGTAGAGGTGGTGGACTTCAATTAGGATTAGAACCAGTAGATATTAATCTTGGAGAAGTTTTAAAATTCACGGAAGATAACTTAAATATAGTTGAATGTTTCAATAAACCGGAACTATGTCCATTTATGCAATCAGGATGTAAGCTTAAGGCTATATCCGCAGGAGCACTTAAAAATTTTATAGAAGAGTTTTCAAAATATACTTTAAATGATGTATTGTAAAATAAGATGGGAATAATAATTATATAAATAATATAAGTGAGGTAATATTATGTTATTTAAATTGTTATTATGCCCATTATTTTTTTGTTTAAATTTAAGTGGTTTTAATATTAATTATGAAATAGAAGTTGAAAATTTTAATAAGGATATAGAAAATATGGTGGAAGAGATAGCAGGTGATTATAAGAACAATATTGCTATATATTATTGTAAGTTGGATGGAAGTAAAGAATATTATTTTAACAATGATAAAAGATTTATAGCTGCAAGTCTAACGAAGGTTCCACAAGCTATGGAGGTAATAGATAAGGTTAATAAGGGAGAAATTAATTTATATGATGTCATAGAATATTGCGAGGAAGATTATGAAGAGGGTACAGGAATATTAAAATATAATGAAGAAATAGGCGGAGTAACAGTAAGGGAAGCGTTAGAGTTATCTTTAAGATATTCAGATAATATAGCTAATAATATGTTGAATAGAGTTTGTGGTTATGATATTAATGAATACATATCTAGATTAACAGGAGAAGATATAACCGTTGGAAATTTAACTACAGCAAGAGAGCAAGGGGAAATTTATTATAAGCTCTATTCAGATGATAAGTATTCATTAATAATTGATTTGCTTAAAGAAAGCTGTTGTCATGATAGGATAGATAAGTATTTAGAACGAGAAATTATAGCTCATAAGTTTGGTAACTATTATAGATACTTTCATGATGGAGGAATTATATATGAGAAAAATCCTTATATCTTAGTAGTTTTAACAAAAGATATAGGAAAGCTAAGTGAAAACTTAGAAGGTGTAGAATGTGGAGAAGAGATACCTCTGATAGATGGTGGAGAGGAAGCAAAAGAACTTATAGCCAAGATAAGTAAAGGTATAAATAGCTATAATATTATTAAAACAAAAAATATGGTAAAATAGAGATAAAAAATGGGTTATATGGAGATAAGTATGAAGAAATTTATAAGTTTTTTAATAGGAATTATATTAACGGTGATAATTTTAATAGGAGCTATGATAGTAGGAGCAGGATATGGCAAATACAAACAAGCTATAGGAGATATAAGTTTAGTTGATAAGGTTAATGAAGTTAGGAGTTCAGAAACCTATGTAAATATTGATAATATAAGCAATACTTTTAAGGATGCCATAGTTGCAATAGAAGATATAAGGTTTTATGCTCATGGAGCTATAGAATTTAAATCGTTGTTAAGGGCTGTATTAGTTAATCTTAAAGAAAAAGAATTACTTCAAGGTGGAAGCACCATAACTCAACAAGTTGCAAAGAATCTATATTTTGATAACGATCAAAACTTTTTAAAGAAGATAGCAGAGATGTTTCTAGCTTTTGCTTTAGAAGAAAACTATAGTAAGGATGATATTTTAGAGCTTTATGTAAATATTATTTATTATGGTGATAATAATTATGGAATAAGGGAAGCTAGTAATAATTATTTTGGTATAGAGCCTATAGATTTAGATTATGAACAAAGTACATTACTTGCAGGGCTTCCACAAGCGCCAAGTTCATATGCACTTGGAGAACATTATGAAGAAGCAAAGGAAAGACAAAAGCAAGTTATAGAAGCACTGGATAAGTTTAATGAGCAAAAGTGAAAGGATTCACCTCGTAAATGACGAAGAGTGCATGATAGCAGAGGAAAGGATTTGTTTACGTAAATAGGAAAAAGGCGCTAGTGTGATGAAAGAAGATTGACTTCTTCAATGATACCAAATTATAAAGGAGGGATTGGAATGAGAAGTTATTTTAGATACCTTGGAATTTTGACTTTAAGTATTTTATTATTAGGCTTTGTTTCTTGTGGAAATAAAGATAAAACCTTTGTCGAAGGAGATAATAAGTTTAAGATAAAAGATTATAATTTGCAAAAACAAGGATTTAGAGGTTTAGAAGAGATGTTTAGAGAACATACTGTTTTACCTAGTACATTATCTATAGAAAGTTTTGAGGGGAGTGTATCTAAGGAAGGTATTCTTGATGATTTTAATCTTCTAATTTATGGATATGATGAATCAAAGGAATATATTGGGACATATAGGTTTACATATGATTCGAAAAGGAAGGTAGTTAATTATGCAGGCCCAGCTTCAGGTATAAGTACTACATTACCACAAACATTCAACGAAAACTCTGTAATTTCTTATCTTGATAAAGAACTAAAAAAACTGCCTATTTCCCAGGAAATTTCAAAATTAGACTTTCCACAATATGAAGTAAGCTATAGTGCTAATACAAAACCTGATGAAGGTGAACCTATTATAAAAGAAGGAAATAATCAAGTTTTTCCTATATTGACTTTTGATGAATATAAATCAGGAAAAGGTGGAATAAGTGATGGCCATACAGCAGTAATATTTACATTATCTGATGGTGTTGACTTATACTTAGGTGGCAGCAGAATTATGTATAGTTGCTCTCCTGCTAATTCAGAAGATCTATATGGTAATAAAAATAATTATATGAAAAAGGATTATTATATTAATGGACCTAATGTAAAAGTAAGTCGTGATTATGGAGAGAATTGGATTGAGATACCCCTGTCAGAAGAAGATATTAATGAGACATTAGACTTCTATAGAATGGGAATAGAAATACCAGAAGATAGTTTTTATATTTCTGATGATATAGGTGGAATTATTGCTTTTATCTATGGTAAGGATCCTAAAATTTTATTTTCTCAAGATGATGGAGCTAACTGGAGAAATATTGACTTTACTCTGGATTTAGAAAAGCCTATTACAAGAAGATGTATTGGATTTATCAACAATAGTGAGGGATATATGGCTTTTGGAACTGACTGGAGCATGGGAACTGGAGAAGGAAAAGTTTTATATGTTACAAGTGACGGTGGAGCTAATTGGACTAAAAAAGATATGCCACTGCAGAATACAAGTAATACTTTAACAGGATTGAAGTTTGCAGATATTGAAAAAGGAATAGTCTCTCTTGATGGAGGTTCTGAGTCTAATAATCCAATTCTATATGCTACTATTGATAGAGGGGAAACATGGCAAGAGATAAATATTCCATGGGATACTATGATTGATGATGTACAATATTTAAGTAAAATAGATTCTGTAGTTTTTGAAGAGGGAGTTTATAAATTAACTTTAGGACAAGGAGAAGGTTCTAACAAGAAAGCTTTATTCGAAAGTAATGATATTTATAATAGTTGGAAATTTATAAAAAGTTTTGATGCTGTAATTCATTATAATGGATAAGGTCATTTATGGAGTGAAATCAAAGGAATAGTGTGAATAAAGAAAAGAGGATCTAAGTAGATCTTCTTTTTATTTGACATTAAATGAGTTATTTTATTAAAATATACTTATAAAATAAGGAATCAGGTGAAAATTATGACAAGGTGGACAAGGGGGAGTATATTTTTACTTTCAATTATGTTTATATTTATGCTTTTTCCAACAATAAATGTTAAAGCAATAGAAAGTGAGAGGCATCATAATCATATTTATAGTTATGATGAATTTAAAAGTAAGTCATTAATAGTTAAAACAGATGAATTGATAAATTTTAATGACTATGGTGTTATAGATTCAAGTCATATTGATGATGAAATAGTAACTTTACATTTTGATTCAATAGATAAAGCCATTGATTGTTATGAGCAGTTAAAGGATAAAGAATATATCGAATTTGTAGAACCAGATATGTACATAGATATAAGTGAAGACAACATAATTGAAGGTAGGGAAGAAGAAAATAATACATATAACTCGTGGGGGATAGAATATTTAGCTATTGATAAATATAGTAAGTATATTAAAGAAGAGAATAAGAATAATATAATAACTATAGCTGTAATTGATAGTGGTATAGATTATAACCATCCAATTTTTAAGGACAAGCTATTAACCACAGGCTATGATTTTGTAAATAATGATGATGATCCATATGATGATGATTTTCAAGGACATGGAACACATGTTGCTGGTATAATAGCTGATGCTACAAGAAATATAAGCAATATTAAGATTATGCCTTTAAAAGCGTTAAATTCTATTGGAAGAGGCACTATATCAAGTGTAGGAAATAGTATAAAATATGCAATTGACTCTGATGTAGATATAATAAATTTAAGCTTAGGATTTATTACAGGAGTTCACTCAAAGCTTATAGAAGAAATGATTGTAGAGGCTGTTGAGGCAGGAGTTACAGTTGTAAATGCTGCAGGAAATTATAATGCTAATACAATAAACTCATGTCCTTCTCATATAGACCAAGCAATAATAGTATCATCTATAGACAATAATAATCATAAAGCATATACATCTAATTATGGACCTAGTATAGATGTAGCAGCACCAGGGGTAGGGATATATAGTGCAGCACCAGGTGGAAGTTATGTGTATAAAAATGGAACATCTATGGCAGCACCACATATTTCAGTAATAGCTGCCATGTTAAAACTAAATAATCCAGATTTGAAGCCGGTTGAAATTGAAAATTTTATAAAAGAATATTCTATTGATATAGGAGAAAAAGGAGTAGATTGGTTCTTTGGTAGTGGAGTACCAAATATGGCTTTAGCTTTACCTAAAGTTTCTTTAGAAAATATATTAATTGATAAAGATGAAATAACTTTAGAAATTGGAGAAAAGTACAAATTAAATCTAGTTTATTATCCAAAAGACTACATAAATGATTCAGAAGTTTTATGGGAAAGTTCTAATAATGAAGTAGCTATAGTTGATAATGGAGAAGTTATGGCTGTTAAAGAAGGAGAATCAATCATTACTGCAACTATTTTAGATAAAACTGCTTCATGTAAAGTTATAGTTAAGAATAATGAAGTAAATTTATATGCAGAAGACGAAACTTTAAAATTAGATAGTTCTACTGAAGAAAATTTAAAAGATAATAGAGATATAAATGAAAATATTACAGAAAAAGAAATAAGTGAAGAGAAAAAAGAAAAAAGTATAGAGTTATTATACTTAGATAATTCATATAAATCTGAAAAAATAGAAGAGGTAGACATTTATAATAAAAACAATATAAATGATGAAGAAAATTATAAGAATGATTTAGATATTATTAATGAGGATAATGACGAAGTAGTTATTGCTTATGAGAAAGATATAGAAGAAAATATAATTGAGGATGAGCAAAGTAATACTATAGCAAGTGAAAGTGTTGAAAATGCTGGGAAAAATGATAATAACAAATTTATATTTATAGGATTATTTTTAGTTGTTATTATTTTTATAGCGAATAAATTTTATAAAAGATTAAAAAGATGATATTAAAAAATCAAGGATGCTAAGTTATTAGCATCCTTTTGAATTATTTGGATGTAGTATATAGGGGGTTATTAGAAGGGTAGACGTTAGAATTAATAAATCTAAAACTATACCAATTTATTGGTAAATATAGTAAAATTATTATTATGAAAGGTTCATAATAAGAGTTATAGATAAAAAGAGGTGGTTATATGAGAATGTTTAAAAATAAGTACGGAGAAGTACGAAGTGGATGGAAAATATCGTTAACATTAATACTAATGTTTGCTTTGATGAATGTAGTATCTATTTTTGTAGGGATAATACTTGGGATAGTAGTATCAACAAAGGGCGACATAGTAGAATTATCTGCTATTGAAAATAGTCCATTATTCTTTTCTATAGCTATAATATTGCAAAATCTTGCTTTAATAGCATCTAGTATGATTATATGGAAAGCTTTTGAAAAGAAGAGGATTACTTTTATGGGGTTAACAAATTTAAAAGAAGGTTATAAGGAACTTGGAGTTGGATTATTATTAGGGGCTGTTACAATAACTATTGTAGGTGTTGTTTTGCTTTTAATAGGTGAGGTAAGGTTAGTAAATTCTTTATCAAAGCCTAATATTTCATATGAATTATTCAGTGGGTTAATAGCTTTTATTGCAGTAGGTTTTGGTGAAGAGATATTTGGGAGAGCTTACTGTATGTCAGTATTAAAACAAGCAAGAAATAAATATATAATTTTAGGGGGATCAGCAGTAATATTTGCAGCAATGCATTTGGGTAATAGCGGGATAAGTCTTTTAGCTTTAATAAATCTATTTTTAGTAGGAATTCTTTTTGGATATATGTTTATGAAATCGGGTAATGTATGGATGCCTATAGGCTTCCATATTACATGGAATTACTTCCAAGGATATGTATTAGGATTTCAGGTAAGCGGAAACGATGTTATGGGAATATACCAGTTGGATAACATAGGTAATAGTTTCTTTAATGGAGGAACTTTTGGACCTGAAGGTGGAATTATTGTAACGGTAATTTTAATTATAACCTTCATTATTGTAGGTGCTTATTACAAAGATAAAAATATAGATGATTTTTTAAATTATAAAATGTAATAAATAATTATATAAGAATTTGGCATAGTAAAGTATTTTACTATGCCAAATTTATTAATTAAGAAATATTATTATAATTTATAATTAATGTTATTACAAGTTGTAAATTAAATAATGGAAGGTATATTTTTTATTCATAATAAAATTGTAATTGTATATAATTTAGGTAGAGTTAAGCTTAAATAGCTATATATGTAATATTCAATATGATGTAGGGAGAAGAATATGTGGATGAATAAAGAGAAAGAAAATAGAAAGGAATATATAAAAACACTAAATGAGCCACCAAAGCTTACAATATTAGAGGAAGTTGGTAATGCAGTAGTTCATGGTGTAGGAGCAGGGCTAGCTATAGCAGGATTCATTTTGCTTTTATTAAAATCGGATACCGGACTTAAGATTATGGCAACTTGCTTTTACGGAATTAGTTTAATTATTTTAATGTTAATGAGTACTTTATATCATGCGTTTAAAAGTGGTTCTACTGTAAAACGTTTATGGAGAAGGTTTGATTACTCTTCTATTTATCTTTTGATAGGAGGTACTTTTGCGCCGTTATATTTAGTATATTGGGGAAATGCACTTGGTATAGTAATTTTTTGTATAGAATGGGCATTAATTATTTGGGGCATTACAATGCTTAGTATTTTTGGACCAGGAAGATTTAAATGGTTACATTTTTCTTTATACTACATAATTGGGTGGAGTGGCTTAATATTTCTACCAGATTGGTTTAAAAATAATATGCCATTATTGTGGATGATTTTGATTGGAGGAGTTATTTATACAATTGGAATGATTCCATTTACAAGAGATAAAAAATATTCTCACTTTATTTGGCATTTTTTTGTTATGATAGGTGCTATACTTCATTGGTTTGGAATTTATTTATTTGTTTATTAAGCATATATTAAGAAAGAGAAAAGCTCCAGTTAATTTTATTAATTAATGGAGTTTTTATTTAATTAGAATTTAATATTTTTGTTCATTAGAATAAAGGGTATATTATAAAAAATACAAATTAAAATTAAAAAGGAGTGTAAAAGTTTACTGTTGGATATAGCAAAAGCGTTTAGAAAATAGTTATCAAATTGTTAATAATTTGGAGTAACATTATCCGTTGACTTTAATAATATAGTGATATAAAATACATAGTATGCTATGTATTCTTGGAGGATTCTTATGGGAAAGTGTAAAAGAAGAAATGATATAGGATTTCTTATTAAGCTAATAGACAATAAAATAATAAAAGATATTAACAAAAATCTTATTAGATTTAACTTAACAGCAACTCAAGAAAAGGTACTATGGATTATTTTTCGTTGGCAAGATAACGGAAAAGACATTTTTCAAAAGGATATTGAAAAGGAATTAGATTTAAGTAATCCAACAGTGACAGGAATAGTTAAAAGGTTAGAAGAAAAAGAAATGATTACAAGAATCCCAAGTTCTCAAGATGCAAGATATAAAAGTCTGACATTAACAGATAAAGGATTAGGAATTATTCATGAATGCATGGATTTTGGAGTTAATTATATTGAAAAGAAATTAACTAAAAATATGACTGAAGACGAATTAAATACTTTAAGGACTCTTTTAAATAAAGTTATTAATAATATGGATGAGTAACTTTATATTTTTACTTGAATACATAGCTTGCTATGTATTGTTAGCTTGTTATTATAAAGATTTTATATTAAAGTATAAAATCTCCTATTATAAAAGACTTCACTGATATAGAGATTTAAGAAGGAGGATTTTAAGCTTAAAGGTAGCAATAATATTTAATAATAAATAAAGTTAATGGTGGAGTCTAAAAGTTAGTAAAGAAGAGGTGAATTAAATGATTAAGAAATTACTTCCGTATATGAAGAAGTATAAAACTCCTTTAATTTTAGGAGTAATGTGTGCAGCATTAGAATCTATATTCGAATTATTAATTCCATTAGTAATGGCAAATATAGTCGATATTGGTATATCTTCTGGTGATAGCTGGTACACAATTAAGATGGGATTACTTATGGTAGGAATGGCTTTAGTATCACTATGCTTTGGATTAGGACTATCTAAGTTTGCAGCAGAAGCTGGACAAGGATTTGGTGCTGAGTTAAGAGAAGCTGAATATATAAAGATTCAAAGTTATTCTTTTAAGAATATTGAAAAGTTTAGTACAGCATCACTTATTACTCGTTTAACAACGGATGTAACCACTATACAGAACTCAGTAACAATGGGAATTAAGCTTTTAGTTAGAGCGCCTATGATGCTTATATGTGCTTGTATATTATCGGTTACAATAAGTCCTAAACTTGCAATGATATTCTTAGTATCTATGCCAATTTTAGCTATATCAATAGCCCTTATTATAAAAGCAGTTAGACCTAGATTTGAAGCTATGCAAAAGAAAATTGATAACATGAATACTATAGTTCAAGAAAATTTAATTGGTATTAGAGTTGTTAAATCTTTTGTTAGAGCTAAGAAAGAAAAAGAAAAGTTTAAGAATGCTAATGATGATCTGATTAAATCAGCTGAAGGTGCTTTTGGATTAGTAGTTTTAAACATGCCAATAATGCAAATTGTTGTATTTTCTAGTATCATAGGTATTCTTTGGTTTGGTGGGCACATGGTTAATGAAGGCACATTAACAGTAGGTAGGCTTACAAGCTTTATGACTTATTCATTTCAAATATTAATGTCTCTTATGATGATTGCAATGGTCCTTATGATGATTTCAAGATCAGTTGCATCAGCAGAGCGTATATTAGAAGTTTTAGAAGAAGAACCAGATATAAAGAATCCAGAAAATCCAATAATGGAAGTTAAAAATGGGGATATTGAATTTAGAAATGTTAACTTCAAGTATGAAGATGAAAGTGAAGAAAACAATTTAGATAATATTAATATCACTATTAAAGCAGGTGAGACTGTTGGTATAATTGGTTCAACAGGTTCAGGTAAGACAAGCTTAGTTCAGCTTATACCAAGACTTTATGATGTTACAGAAGGTGAAGTTTATTTAGGTGGAGTTAATGTTAAGGATTATGATATTGAAACTCTAAGAGATGAAGTTGCGATGGTACTTCAAAAGAACACTTTATTCTCTGGAACAATTAATGAAAACTTAAGATGGGGTAATGCAGAGGCTACAGAAGCAGAGATAGAAGTCGCAGCTACATCATCTTGTGTAAGTGAGTTTATAGATAGATTACCAGGTAGATATGAAATGCACATTGAACAAGGTGGAGTTAATGTATCTGGTGGTCAAAAGCAAAGACTTTGTATTGCAAGAGCTCTTCTTAAAAACCCTAAGGTACTTATCTTAGATGATAGTACAAGTGCTGTAGATACTGCTACAGATGCTAAGATTAGAAAGGCATTCTCTGAGGATTTAAAAGATACTACAAAGATTATAATTGCACAAAGAGTTGTATCTGTATGTGATGCAGATAAGATTATAGTTTTAGATGATGGTAAGATAAGTGCTATTGGAACTCATGATGAGTTAATGGAAAATAGTGAAATTTATAAAGATGTATACAAATCTCAACAGGAAGGGGTGGGTTTACGTGAGTAAGGATAAAATGCCACAAGGTGGTCCAAAGATGGGGCCAGGAGGTAAAGTACCAGGAGGACCAAAGCCTAAAAATATGAAAAAGACTATAGGAACTTTATTAAAGTATGTAGGCAAACATAAAGGATTATTATTCTTAGTTATGATTCTTGTAGTTATGAACTCAGTTGCTATGGTATCAGGCTCATACTTCTTAAAGCCTCTTGTTAATAATTATATATTACCAGGTGATTTTGCAGGTCTTGCTAAGATGTTAGTTTTACTAGGAAGTATTTTCTTAATTGGAGCAGGTGCAGCTTATGGATATGCTAGAATCATGGTTCATATATCGCAAAAGACTATAAGTGAAATAAGAACAGATTTATTTAATAAGATGCAAAGTCTTCCATTAAAATATTTTGATAGAAATACACATGGAGATTTAATGAGTCTTTACACTAATGATATTGATAATATTAACGAAGCTTTAAATAATAGTTTTACCAATATTATGGCTTCAGGACTTACTTTCATAGGAACTATAATTATGATGATAGTTTTAAGTCCGGTAATGTGTATAATAACAGCTACATTCTTAGGATTGATGATATTTTTAGTTAAAAAGGTTGGAGCTAAGAGTGGATATTACTTTGGAATGCAACAAAAGAATATAGGTAAGTTAAATGGTTATGTTGAAGAAATGATAGAAGGTCAAAAAGTTATTAAAGTGTTCTGTCATGAAGAAAAAGCTATTGAAGACTTTAAAAAGCATAATGAAGAACTAAGAAAAGCTTCAACTGGAGCTCAAACTTTTGCTGGATTTATGATGCCTATGCTTGGTAACCTTTCTCATATAAATTATGCAGTAACTTGTTGTGCTGGTGGATTACTTACCATTGCAGGAATGTTTGATATAGGTTCACTTGTATCTTATCTTCAATATACAAAGCAAGTATCTAACCCAATAGCTCAAGTTTCTCAACAAGTAAATATGATTTTAGCAGCTCTTGCTGGTGCCGAAAGAATATTTGCCGCTTTAGATGAAGACGAAGAAGTAGATAATGGCCAAGTTACTTTAGCTAGAGTAAAAATTGATGCTAACGGAAATTTAGAGGAGTCAGAAGAATATACAGGACACTGGGCTTGGAAGATTCCAGTTAATGAAGTAGCAGCTGATATCGATGGAAATTTAAAAGCTATTTATAGAACTACTATGGCTAATGGATTTGAGCTTAGAGAGCTTACTGGTGATGTTAGATTTAAAGATGTAGTCTTTGGATATAATGAAGAGAAGACTGTATTAAAGGATATAAGTCTATTTGCAAAACCAGGTCAAAAGATTGCATTCGTAGGTTCAACTGGTGCAGGTAAGACTACAATTACTAACTTAATAAATAGATTCTATGAAATCAATTCAGGAACTATAACTTATGATGGAATAGATGTTAAAGATATTAAGAAAGACGATTTAAGAAGATCATTAGGAATAGTTCTTCAAGATACACACTTATTTACAGGAACTATTGCTGATAATATTAGATATGGTAATTTAAAAGCTACTGATGAACAAGTTAAGGAAGCAGCTAGGCTTGCAAATGCCCATACATTTATAAAACATTTACCACATGGATATGATACTGTTATTACTGGTGATGGTGAAGGATTATCTCAAGGTCAAAGACAATTACTTGCTATTGCAAGAGCAGCAGTTGCTAATCCACCAGTTTTAATAATGGATGAAGCTACGAGCTCTATAGATACAAGAACAGAAAAACTTATAGCAGAAGGTATGGATAAATTAATGGAAGGAAGAACTGTATTTGTTATAGCTCACAGGCTTTCAACTATTAAGAACTCTAAAGCTATAATGGTTCTTGAACAAGGTGAAATAATTGAGAGAGGAAACCATGATTCACTATTAGAAGAAGGCGGAAGATACTATCAATTATATACTGGTAAAGCAGAGCTTGATGTTGATTCAGATGAAGTAGATAAAAATGATAAAGATTCGTTAAGTGAAGAGAAGGTTTGCTAGCAAAAGGTTTATGCTAACCTGAGGTTAAGTTATGATTTCATTCGAAAAGATGAAGGGTCAGCTTATCTGAGAGGGGAAGTTTATTTAAGTGAATATATAAGTAGTTAAGATAGATAAAAAGTGCAATTTCTTTAGAGAGATTGCACTTTTTTTACATAATTGTATTGGTTGAAATTATAATAGTGTAGTTTGAATTTTTAAATTTTTTTAATGTGTTATTACTTACTAGGGAATCAGTTGTACAGAAGTAACTTAAATAGAAGGTTAAATTATTACAATGTTATTTTAATATTTGTAATGGATAATTAGTGTCAGAAATTTTCTTTGTAAAGAGTAGAAAAGGAGGCATATCTATATAGCTCCTTTATCTTCTAAATATTCACGCTCAATATTAATAGTATTTCTAATTTTACGTAGTTCATCAGTTATCATATCATCAGATATATCTTCAATTACATCAGTTGTTCCAGCTTCATATGCTTTAGTATATTCCCATTCTTTATAAACAATGAAATTAAGAGTTTTATTTAACTCTTGGATTTGTTGTTCTACTTCTAAACGTTTTTCTTTAAAGAAGTCAACACGATTAGATATAGTTTTATTACCTTCTGTAACCCAATCAATATATTGTTTTATTTCTTTAATAGTCATACCTGTTCTTTTTAAGTGCTCTATTAAATAAATCCAGTGAAGTTCCCTGCTACCGAATAATCTAACTCCATTTTCGTTCCTATTTATATTAGGGAATAAACCTTCTTTCGCATAAAACCTAATAGTATAAGGCGTTAGTCCTGTTCTTTTAGCAATATCGTTTACTGTATAATACATTTTTAATTTTCCTCACTTTAAATTTGTGTTGACTGATAGTTAACTATCAAGTTTATCCTAATTATAGCATGGTAATAATAGTGCTTCAATTAAATTGAAGAATTCCATAAATAGGAGGGAATTATAAAATGATAAGTACAATAAAAAATAGGTTTACTAATTCATCAACAATGGATATGACTAAAGGTAAGCCATATAAGGTTATAATTGCTTTTGCAATACTATTAATGATTGGAAATATTTTTCAACAGCTATATAGCATGGTTGATACAATGGTTGTTGGGAGATTTATAGGAACTAATGCTCTTGCAGCCGTGGGAGCCACAAGCCCTGTTGTTCAATTATTGATTGGATTAATAGTTGGATTAACTGGTGGATTATCTGTAGTAGTTGCTCAAAAGTTTGGAGCTGGAGCAAAAAAGCTCACTAGAAAAAGCATTATAAACGGATTATATTTAACAATTGCTATTTCTATTATAATTACTGTTCTTGGTTTATTGTTAAATAGGGCATTATTTGAACTTATCAATACTGCAGAGGATATTATAGATGGTGCATTAGTTTATTCTAGTATTTTATTTATTGGAGCTATTACTACTGCAATTTATAATTATGAAGTAGCAGTTCTTAGAGCTTTTGGAAATAGTTTTATTCCTTTAGTATTTCTAATTATTTCATCAGTATTAAATGTAGTATTAGATATTTTCTTTGTAGTGTCTTTAGGTTTAGGTATTGCAGGGGTTGGGATAGCAACTGTATTAGCACAATTCATATCCTGTATACTGTGCTATTTCTATATGCGTAAGTCTTTTGATGTATTAACTTTTGAAAAAGATGATTATAAATTAGATATGTCATTAATTAAAGAGCAAATTAGAGTTGGTATGCCTATGGCATTCTTTCAATCACTTTTATCAATAAGTTTCTTATTTGTACAATCAGCTTTAAATACTCTTGGCAATAATGAAGTGGCTGCATATACAGCTGCTTATAAGATGGATACTTTAATGCTACAAATATTATCAGCATTTGGTACTTCTATATCTACTTTTACTGCACAAAATTATGGTAGTAATGATTTTGATAGGGTGAAACAAGGCGCTAAAAGCTGTCTAAAAATTACTATTACGATTAGTATAATTACAGCCTTAATAGTTTATTTTTTTGGTGAAACTTTTATGATTTTATTTGTCGGAAAAGATGAAAGTGAAGTTATAAGACTAGGTATTCAATATGTAAGATTTACCTCTTGTTTCTATATTATTTTAGGTGTGAACTTTGTAATTAGATTTGTTTTAACAGGAGTTGGACAAGCGATTGTTCCTCTAGGAGTAGGTATTTTAGAAGTCTTTATTAGAGCACTTGCGGCTTATTATCTAATTTATCCATTAGGATTTACAGGTATGACATATACTAATCCTTTGTGTTGGGGAGTTTCGACGCTACTTATTGCACTAACTTATCCAACATTACTAAACAAATCATTTAATAAAAAATATCAAAGATTAGTGGAAAATTATAGTTAAGTAATAGCGGTTATTGACTAATAAATGTTATAGTCGTATAATTTGGTAGTAAGAATTAATAAAAAATATAATGATTATATTTTAGGGGGGTTTACAAATGAAGGCAAAAAAGATTATTGGACTATGTTTAGCTGCTGCTTTAGTAATTGGAATGGTTGGTTGTCAAAGCAACGGTTCTAAAAATGATGCAACTAGCAATGTTCAAACAGAAACACCATCAGAAAAGGTTACTTTGAAGATTGGACAAACTAACTTTGCAGCACATGGAACAAAGGCTTTTGCTTTAGTAACAGCAGTAGTTAGTGGAGATGAAATAGTAGATGCGTATCTTGATGAATTCCAATACATGAATGCAGATTCAGCTCAAGGAGTAGTAAATAGTGAGGGAATGGCTGATAATATTGTAGAAGGTAAAGTTTTAGCTTCAAAGATTGAAAATAATGAGTCATACTCTAAAACTATAGCTGAAAAAGCTGGGTCAACTGTTATGTATGCTGATAACTTTGCAGCTATTCAAGATTTTGTTAAAGGAAAGAAAATTTCTGAATTAGAAGACTTAGTAAACAATAAGACAAATGAAGAGGTAACAGATGCCGTAACAGGAGCAACATTAGTTGATACTTCAGGATATATTAAAGCAATTTTAGAAGCTGCAAAGCAAGCGGAAGGAACAACAGGAGTTGAATTTGATGGAAATGTTGAAGATTTAAAATTATCTCAAACATATTTTGCAGCTCATGGAACAAAATCATTTGCTGTAGCTTCAGCATTAACTGATAAAGATAAAGTTATATTATCATACATAGATGAATATCAATTCATGGCTGCAGATGGAACTACTGGTGTTGCAAATAGTACAGAAGGGTTAGCAGAAAACGTAGTAGAAGGTAAAGTTTTAGCTTCAAAACGTCAAAATAGTGATAAGTATTCGGCTACAATGGCTGAAAAAGCTGGATCAACTGTAAAGTTTGCAGATAACTTAAATGCTATTCAAGAGTTTGTAGATGGAAAGACTTTAACAGAACTAGAAGAAACAACTTCTAAGACAAATGAAGAAGTAACAGATGCTGTATCAGGAGCAACTCTTGCAGATACTGTTGGATATATTAATGCAGTAATTCAAGCTGCAAAGTCAGCTCAGTAATAATTAAATACAATTATGTATATCGAGGGTGTCTATATGATATCCTCAAATTTTATATAATAAAATAATTGTAGTAAAAAAGTTTAAAGAATATTATTATGAAAATACCAAGCAATATATTAAAATATTAAATATAAATTTAGTAATCTATATTTAATAAAAATAGGAGGCAATGTTATGATAAACAAAATAGGGAAGATAACTATATATGTAAATAATCAAGAGGAAGCTATAAAATTCTGGACTAAGAAAGTTGGATTTGTAGTAAAATTTGAGCAAGCAATGGGACCTAATATGAAATGGGTTGAGGTAGCACCTAATAATGATGAGTTTACTACTTTTGTATTGTATGATAAAAATATGATGAAAACACAAAATCCTAATGCTAATTTAGGTCATCCATCAATTATATTAAGTACTAATGATATAGATGCTACATATAAAGAACTAAAAGATAATGGAGTTAAAGTTACGGATATAATGAAGATGCCATACGGAAGTATGTTTACGTTCCATGATCAAGATGAAAATAGCTATTTAGTACGTCAGGATTAGTATATGAAAGTATAGTTTTTGTTTAAACTATACTTTTTTTATAGATATAAAATGTTTATAGTTAATAAATAGGGACTACATAAATGTAAAGTGTGGATAAATCCACACCTTACATTTTAGAGTGATTATTGAATAAAATGAATATTTATTTAAGGAAGGTTTATTTTTTTAAAACTAATCCCTTACTTCTTATGCAGGTACACTCTCTAGCTTCTTCTGTATGCAAGCATTGATATTTAATTTTTTGAGGTGCTTGAACCTCAACAGTTTCTTTTTTATCTTTTAAATCTTTTCTTTCCATCTTTTCATATCCTTTCAGTAAGATTATTTAATAATATTATATAGTTAATAATTATTATTATCAAATATAAATTTTACCTTTTGGCAAATATACTTTTTAGAGAATTTAACTAATCCTTAACCTTAATAATGATATGATATTATGTGAATATTAGATAATGAAGGTGATATATATGAGGTTATTAATAATAGAAGATGAAGAAGATATATTAAATGCATTAGATTATGGTTTTAGAAAGCTTGGATATGTAGTAGATACTGCTAGTGATGGAGAAGAAGGTTTAGAACTTGTATATATTAATAATTATGATTTAGTAATTCTTGATTTAAATCTTCCTTCTATAGATGGGTTAGATATACTTTCTAGAATACGTAAAGATAATGAAGAAATAAAGATATTAATTTTATCAGCTCGTTCTGAGTATATAGATCGCATTAAGGGATTAGATATGGGAGCTAATGATTATCTTGTGAAGCCTTTTGATTTTGGGGAGTTAGTAGCGAGAGTAAGAGCTTTGTTAAGGAGGTCATTTACTCAAAGTACATCTAAGATTAAATGTGGAAATATGATTATTGATACTTCTGCTAGAGCTGTATATTCAGATAAAAATGAAAGGTTAGATTTAGCACCTAAGGAGTTTGCCATATTTGAGTATTTAATTGCTAATAAGGGAAGAGCAGTAAGTACCGAGGAGCTTATAGAGCATATTTGGGGAGAAGATGCCAGTATGTTTTCAAATTCTATAAAGGTACATGTAAGTAATTTAAGAAAAAAGTTAAGTGAGTATTCAGATAGTGATATTATTTCTAATATAAGAGGAGCAGGCTATATAATAAATGAGGTGGAAGATAATGACCTTTAAAAATATATCATTAAGGATTAAGCTTACTTTTATAACAACTATAATTATGATTGTTATATCTGTAGTATTAACAGTAGTATCAGTGTTTAATGCAAACGTAGGTTTTAGTAGAATAATGGCTAGGACTGATAATTTAACTTATGATTCTAGTTATGGATCAGAAGATATGGCAGAAGATAAAGTAATAAATGATGGTAATGGTGAGAGTGGAGTCAAAAATCCTTATGATTGGGGAAGTTCATTAATAAGCCCATTTAATAATAGGGGTGATGTAGGTAAAATACCTACTGAAGGTGTGACAGAAACAGTTAAGGCCGTAGATATGTTTAAAGCAACTGCAATTGTATATATGGTAATAATTATTATTATAGGTTCAATATTTATATATTTAATTTTGGGGAAAATTTTAAAGCCAGTAAAAGAATTAAGCAGTCAAGTTGGAATAATAAATGAAAATAAGCTTTCACAAAGAGTATCTGGAGTTAATAGTGGGGATGAAATTAGTGAATTAGCACATTCATTTAATACTATGTTAGATAGATTAGATAAAGCATTTGAAAGTCAGAAACGATTTTCATCAGATGCTGCTCATGAACTTAAGACACCTCTAACAGCCTTAAAAACTAATTTAGATATTTTAAGTATGGATGAAGAACCTAGTAATGAGGATTATAAACGAACAGTAGCAATATTTAGAAAACAAACTGAAAGAATGATAAGTTTAGTAAATAACTTATTTATTTTATCAGCACAAAAAGAATATGAATTTAACGACATAGTAAACTTAGATATTATGATTGAAGAAATTATAGGAGATCTAGGAGGTGAAATAAAAGATAAGAATATAAATATTACTTATAGTAAAAATAATATTTCGATACAGGGAAACTACACTATGATTACTCATGCAGTAGGTAATATTATACAAAATGCCATTAAGTATAATAATGAATATGGAAATGTATTTATATCTACAGAAGAGGATAATGGTAGATGTATAATACGAGTTAGAGATAATGGAATTGGTATTTTAGAAGATAAAGTAGAGCATATTTTCGATGCTTTTTATCGTGTAGATCAATCTCGTTCACGTAAAATAGCAGGGGCAGGATTGGGTCTTGCAATAACTAAAGATATTGTTAATAGGCATGGTGGAGAAATAAGATATTTCCCGAATGAAGAAGGTGGAAGTATATTTGAAATAACATTACCTTTAATAAATTAAAAACATATTAGTAATAAGATTTACATTTAAGAAATAAATAGCTATAAAAAGGAGTTGGTGAATTACTTTACACTGACTCTTTTTTTATATTTTAATTTTCTTAACCATTTCTTAACCAGAGTTTATGTAAGATTGAAACATAAACAACAGGACAGTTAGTTATAGAAATGCTGTATGGAGGAGTAGAGATAGTATGAAGATGTTTAAGAAAGGTAAGATGTTATCAAAAAAAACGATTAGCATTATCTTAGCCGGATTAGTAATAGTAGCAGGGACCATATATGTAGGAGTTAATTCTTATAAAGAGAAAAATGAAGCGAATCAATTTGAAACAAGAGAAAGAGAGTATAAAGTAACAAGAGGAAATATAACAGCAGGGGTTAAGGGTAATGGTTCATTAAAGTTTGAAGGAGTAAAGCATAACTTTGATGAGGAAGTAATTATCGGAGAGGTATTTGTTAAGGATGGGCAAAATGTTATAAAAGGTGATAAGTTAGTAAGTATTTCTGAAAAGTATTTAGATGAAAAACTTGAAGAGTTAAATAAGGCTTTAAATACAGCTCAATTAGCACTTGAACAAGCAGAAGGTAGTAAGAGATCAACAGTGTTAAGCAATGATAAAGCATGGAACGAGAAAGTACAAGGAACTAAATCACAATATGAAAGTCAGAAAAGAGAATTAGTTGATAATATTAATAATTTAAATGATAGATTAGCAAATGTTAATACTCAACTTGAGGAAGTAAGAAGACAAATAGATGAGTTATCAGCAAAAGGTGAAGAAAATAATCTTCAAATTGAGGAATTAAAGGTAAAAGAATCTGCATTAATTTCAGAACAAAGTTCTATTCAAGGAGAGCTAGATTCAGCTAATAAGAGATTAAGTAATTTAGAAGCTGACCGTCAAAAACAACTTGAATCTGAATCAAATGAATATGCAGCTAATAGCGAGATAAATAATATTAACCTAAATGGTTTAGATGGGGCTATTGCTTCTGCACAAGAGGAAGTAAATAAAGTCCAAGAGGAAATTAATAAAATTAACAAATTAAAGGAATCACCAATACTTTATGCCAATACTGATGGAATAGTTTCTGCTATAAATGCTAAGGTAGGGGATAAAATAAGTGCTGGAGTTTCAATTGTAGATATAGGAGAGTCTGCAAAGGTTACTGCCGACTTGACTATTTCACAAAATGATATTGTAAATATTGAAGTAGGGCAAGAGGTAACTTTAGAGATATCAACATATCAAGATGAAAAATTCAAAGGTAAAGTTACTTATTTAAATTTAAAACCTAATTCACAAGGTAACTCAACAACATATTCTGCAACTGTAGAATTAGAGCCAACTGATTATAAACTTTTAGAGGGTATGACTGTATCAGCTCAATTCATTATAAAAGAAGTAAAAGATGTAATTATGTTATCAAATAAAGCAATAGTTTTAAAAGATGGAAAGCAATTTGTAAAGTTAAAAAATGAAGACGGAAGTACTACAGAAGTAGAAATTCAAACAGGTTTTTCAGATGGTAAAAATACTGAAATTACTGGTGGTTTAAACGAAGGTGATACTGTAGTTATTGGAGGATAATAATATGAGATTCTCTGAAATTTTAAGAATCGTATACACTAATATAATGAAAACAAAAGCAAAGGTCCTTTTAACTTCTCTTGGAATAATTGTAGGGGCTGCTACTATTGTAATGGTAATTGCAATAGGACGTGGTGGAGAAGAAGAGGTAATGTCACAGTTTAGTGGATTAAGTGCAGAAACCATATATGTAAATCCTAACTTTGCTTTAGGCGCTGAAACTGATATGGATAATATACCTAAACTTACAATTGAGAATATGAAGCAAATTCTAGAGGAAAGTACCACTCTTTCATCAATTTATCTCAGAGGGAATTCATATAAAGAGACCACGATAAATGGGAAAAAAGAACAACTTTCAGTTGTAGGAGTGACTGAGTCATATTCAGAAGTATCAAATTTAAAGATTGAATATGGAGAAGATATAACAGATATTGATGTTGAAGATGGTACTAATGCTGTAGTAATAGGAAGCGAACTTGCTAGTAAGTATTTTATGAAACCAGAAGATGCCATTGGAAGTGAAATTAGAATAGAAAATAGAACCTACTTTATTATAGGTGTACTCCAAAGAACAGGAGATGGAATGCAAGGTATAAGTCCAGACGATAGTATATTTGTTCCATTCTCAACAGCAGCTGCTTTTATATTTGATCAAGGAATTACTCCTCAGATTGTAGCGCTTGCAAAAGACATATCTTTAGTTGAAAAAGGAATGGCAGAAATTAAAGATACACTTAATTATATTTTAGAAGATGGTAGTGTGTATGAATTAAGCGATGCAGGGAGCAGAATTGAGGCAGCTACAAAATCTGCCAAAACAATGAATTTATTACTTATGTCTGTTGCAACTATAGTATTTGTAGTTGGTGGAATTGGAATAATGAATGTTCTCTTTGTATCAGTAAAAGAACGTACGAAAGAAATAGGAATATTAAAGGCTCTTGGAAGTTCAAAGAAAGATATAATGCTTCAGTTTCTTTTAGAGTCAGTAATTATAAGTTTATTTGGAGGAATTGTAGGTGTGCTAATTAGTAATTATCTAATGCCACTTATGAAATACACAGATGTACCTGTATCATCATCATTAAGTGGGAAGATTATTGCATTAGCTTTCGCACTTGTTACAGGTACAGTATTTGGATTATACCCAGCATACAAAGCAGCTCAATTGAAACCAATTGAAGCTTTAAATTATGAATAAATAAAAAATTGAAAAAGAAAGAAGGATTTTAAAATGAAAAAAGTTTTAGCAATGGTAATATGCGCAGTAATGACAGTAACAATTATAGGATGTTCTTCAAAGAACGATAATCCACCAAAAGTAGAGCAAAATAACAATGTAGAAAGTAATGATTCAAGTAATGGTGGAAGTAATGAAAATTCAGATCGTATTATGTACTTTGGAAAGGTAAAAAGTATAGTAGGTAATGAAATTGAATTAGAGCTTGCAGAAAATCAAGATGGAAATAATGAGGAAGATGATAAACAAGCACAAATATCTGGACAATTAGGTGCAGGACTTTCTGCAACAGATACGGCTCCTAACGATGCTTTATTTGATCCAAATGAAGGTGATGGAAATAGCGGAGGAAATGGTGGAGGCGGAAATGCAGAGTTACCTGAGTCTAATACTCCAAAACTAGAATTAAAATATACAGGAGAAACTAAGACATTCACAATTTCAGCAGGGGCAACAATACTTGATTCAAGAACAGTTAGTGAATCAAAACTTAGCGCAATCAAAAAGGGAACAGTCATAAGAATATATGCAACTGGCACAAAAGAATCACCTGTAGTTTCAAATGTAGAGATTGTGGAATAAACATATGAATAATATTATTACTTTAAAAGACGTAAATAAATCTTATAGCATAGGAGAAAATTCATTACATGTACTTAAAGATATAAATTTTACAGCTGAAAAAGGTGATTTTATTGCAATACTTGGGGCATCAGGTTCTGGTAAATCTACTTTAATGAATATTATTGGGTGTATGGATACTACTGATACTGGTGAATATTTTATTGAGGATATTGCAATACATGAATGTGATGACAATGAATTAGCTAAAGTACGTAATAGTAATATAGGCTTTATATTTCAAAAGTATCATCTAATACCTCAATATAATATTCTTCAAAATGTAATGATGCCACTTTTAATTAGAGGTATGTCGCGTAATGAAGCTATGAAAATTGCAAAAGAAAATCTTAGAAGAGTTGGATTAGAGGATAGAATAGAACATAGGCCTAATGAACTTTCAGGAGGGCAACAACAAAGAGTAGCGATAGCTCGTGCACTTGTTACAAAACCGGCATTACTTTTAGCTGATGAGCCAACAGGGGCGTTAGACTCAACAACTGGAAGAGAAATTTTATCTTTATTTAAAGAGTTAAATAAAGCTGGAAACACTATAATAATGATTACTCATGATGCTAATGTTGCTAAAGAGAGCAATAAGATATTATATCTTGATGATGGAATTTTAAGTAAATGAGGTATGATTAAAAAATTTTAGAAAATTAGAAATAGAATCATTTAATAAATCTAGTAAAAATTATAGATTAAGAAGGTTATGTTAAGTAGGTTATATGATAACATACAATAAAAATAAAAATTTAAAATGAGTAGCAAAAAATCTTGTATAATAAGAGCTTTGCTACTCTATTTTGTATGAAAATGTAAAACATAAATAAAAAATTAAATATGGATATAATATAGAGGAATTTATAAATAGTCATTAAAAGAAAACAACTTCTTCGGGATTTAATAAATTGTACTATTGCAGGAGCTAAAGTAAAAAAAGTTTTTGTATATTCTTTTGCTTCAGGATTAACAGAATCTTTAGGAGCGATTGTTGGCTATATAATATTACGTTCTTTTATTAATGATGAAGTGTCGGGAATAGTATTTTCAATGGCGGCAGGAATAATGGTATTTATATCATTAGATGAATTATTGCCGGCTGCTAGAGAGGATAGTGAGCATAATTTATCTATTGATGGAATTGCAGCTGGTATGGTAGTTATTACAGTTAGTTTATTGCTTTTTTGATAACAATTGGGCTACTATAATCTGTATTTTATATGGCTGAATTTATAGCAATTTAACGTGTGGTAAAAATTACATATAAAAAAGTGTTGACCATTTAGGAAAAATGAGATATCATACTATTTGTGCTTGGGAAAAGTACAAAAGATTTATGATGCGTGTTTAGCTCAGCTGGATAGAGCAACGCCCTTCTAAGGCGTGGGCCAGGAGTTCGAATCTCTTAACACGCACCACTGTGATTCACTAGCTCAGTCGGTAGAGCACTTGACTTTTAATCAAGGTGTCCGGGGTTCGATTCCCCGGTGAGTCACCAAAGTATAACTTAAAATGGAAGCATAGCTCAGCTGGGAGAGCATCTGCCTTACAAGCAGAGGGTCACAGGTTCGATCCCTGTTGTTTCCACCATAATTTGCGGGTATCGTATATCGGTAATACTCCAGCCTTCCAAGCTGGAAAGGTGGGTTCGATTCCCACTACCCGCTCCAAAGTCGAAGTAGCTTGTAATTAGCTACTTTTTTTATTTTGTTATTAAACTATAAAAAACAGATGATATAAAAAAATTACAAATATTAAAAAATGGTTTGACAATTTATTTTGATAAGTGTAATATGTATATAAAATTAAAATCTTTGAAGGGAAGAGTAGATATTTACTAAGTATCCAAAGCGAGTAGGGTTGGTGAAAGCCTATGAGAAAAGAAATATTGAAGGACATCCTGGAGATGCTTATCTGAAGGTGATAGTAAACTTACTATTCTCTATATTTCTATAAGTAAGTTAATATAACTAAATCGTAGATTTGAAATTCACTTAAGTTAAGTCGGTTATCCTCCGTTATAGGGACTTGAGATGATAATGTATTAATGCTGTATTAATTAGTTATTAAATTAGGATGGTACCGTGAAATCAAGCTTTCACTCCTATTATGGAGTGAAAGCTTTTTTATTTTAAATCTTATTTATTGGAAAAGAGCTCATCTTATAAATGAGAGTATAAATTGATGGAAATTAAACTATTCTGATTTTATAATATACATTAAATAAAAATATAAATCTTAACTTTTTGTATTCTGATTAGGAAAAAGAAGATTTATTGTACAGGATTAGCTACATTATTAAAAAGGGTGGTACCGCGAAAATTTATTTTGCCCCTTGGGTTTTTACTCAAGGGGTTTTTTGTATCTATAAAAAAAGTTGAATGCGCATAATGCTTTATAAAGATATAAAAAGCGAATTTTATAAGAAAAATTTATTGGAGGTAAATTATTATGGAAAGAAAATTAGTAAATCAATTAAAGTATTATATAAATGAAAATGTATGTATCCAAGGATGGATATATAGGGTTAGAAGATTAAAATCTATAACTTTTATAATCTTAAGAGATAGATCAGGATTGGTTCAATGTGTTATAAATAATACTGAGTTTGATACATTAGAGCTAACTAATGAGTCAGTAATATCTATTAATGGAATTGTTAAAGAGAGTAAAAACACATTAAATCCTTTCGAGGTGGAAGTAAAAAAATTAGAGATTATAAGTAAAGTTTATGAAGAGCTTCCTATAGAGGTTAATAAAGAAAACTTAGAAGTAAATCTTAATACAATGCTTAATAACAGGGCTTTAAGCATGAGGCATCAAAAGGTTACGGCAATATTTAAGGTTCAAAATATCATAGTAAACGCTTTTAGAGAATTTTTAAATAATAATGGATTTACAGAGATTCATACTCCTAAGATAGTCAAAGAAGGAGCAGAGGGAGGTACAGAAGTTTTTGAAGTGAAATATTTTGAAAATAAGGCATACCTTGCTCAAAGTCCACAATTTTATAAGCAAATGATGGTTGGAGCTGGATTAGAAAGAGTATTTGAAGTAGGTCATGCTTATAGGGCAGAAGAGCATAATACAAATAGGCATCTTAATGAATATGTAAGTATGGACTTAGAGATGGGATTTATAGAAGATGAGGGAGATATCATGATTATGGAGGAAGAGTTATTAAAGTATATAATACAATCTCTAAAAAAACATGGAAAAGAGTATGTAGAAATTTTAGGTGTTTCAATACCAGAGATAAATGGAGAAATACCTAAATTAGATTTCAATGAAGCACTTGAAATATTAAAGAGAGAATATAATAAGACTGACTTAGAAGGTGATTTAGATCCAGAAGCAGAAAAACTTCTTTATAAATATTCTAAAGAAAAGTTAAATAGTGAATTTATCTTTTTAACTAATTATCCAAGGAAGAAGAGACCTATGTATACAATGCCTAAGGGAGAGTTTGGAACTCATAGCTTTGATTTGCTGTTTAGAGGAATAGAAATAACTACAGGAGGGCAAAGAATCCATGACTATAATATGTTAATAGAGAATATGAAGTATAAAGGTCTTACGATAGAAGATTATGAAAACTATTTATCAATATTTAAATATGGAATGCCTAAGCATGGTGGTATGGCTATAGGATTAGAAAGAATAACAGCAAAAGTCTTAGGTTTAGAAAATGTAAGAGAAGCAACACTATTTCCAAGAGATAGAAAGAGATTAGTACCATAAGTAAGACTGAAAATCAAAGAAAATTATTATCTTAATTAATAAAAAAGGCTAGGAAAACATAAATATTTTCCTAGCCAAAAGTTACTTAGCTAATAGGAATATTATTGGAAATATTAAAAGGTAACGAAGTGGTACTAGAAAATAAAGTCGTCAAAATCGTCGCATTGGTCAAAGTCGTTAAATCTGTTAAATCTGCCAAACTCGTCAAATTCATTAAAACTGTCAAATAGGTCAAAGTCATTAAATCTGTTAAACTCATCAAAGCTTCTATTATCAAATCTTCTGGAGCATCTTCTACGACATCTTCTTAAACATCTTCTGAAGCATCTTCTACGGAATTCACTTAACATATAAAATCTCCCCCTTTTATTTGTTTTATACTATATAGTATTCATAATGTTATATTATGTTACGTTATGCGCAAATAATATTTAAAATTATTTTTAACAAATAATAGAATTACATATTATAATAGAGTGTACATTAATATGTAAGTTAAATCAGATAATTTGCTCTCAAAGACTTTCATTATTTGTTTTAATATAATAAAAAAAGCTAGTAAAACATAAATGTTTTACTAGCTGAAATTTATCTAATTAATAAACAATATTTTACCAGCATCCAAATAAGAGTAGTAGTGGAAGAAAGCCAAAGCCACCACAGCCAAAGCCGTTACCGAAACCGCCACAGCCGAAGCCGTTACCAAAACCTCCACAACCAAAGCCATTACCAAAACCACTACATCCACAACGTCTTGGGGAATTACAACAACTTCTACAACAACTTCTACAACATCTTCTTGACATATACGTATCCTCCTATCATTAGTTTAATACTATATGATATTCAGGAGGGGCGGTTATGTTGAATAAATCATTTTAAATATTGTAAAATTATTTACTTTGAAATAATTGAATTACATCTTCTAAATGGTTATACATTGCATTGTAAGCTAAAATAGGATCTCTTTTTTCAAAAGCTTCCATTATTTTATCGTGATGTTCTATCATATCATTAAGTGATGTTCTATATTTAAATCCAAAATATTGATTAGAAAATATCGTTTTAGGGATTATTTCATAATACTTATAAAATAATGGATTATGTGAGGCTGCTATAATTTCTTTATGAAATTTTAAATCAGCATCACTACACTCTTTTATTAAACCTTTAGCAACTTTATCTAATTCAGCTATAGATTTTAAATAAGCAACTCTTATTCTTTCTATTTCTTCATCACTTGCATTCAAAACAGCTAATTTAGTAGCTTCACTTTCAATAAACTGTCTAGCTCTTAATGATTCAACATAAAACTCTTGAATATTATGATTTTTGTATATTTCATTATCATTAAATAAATCGACTTTTTTGAAACCTTTCACTATTGGACTGGAATATGGAACAGACATAAGTATTCCATCATCACAAAGTTTTTCTATAGCTTTTCGTACTGGAATACGGCTTATGTTAAATTGTTCAGCAATTTTTCTCTCACTAGGTAATTTGCTATTAATTTTAAAATTACCGCTTAAAATATTTTCTTTTATATAATTAATAATTTGATTAGTAGCACTTAAATTAGACATAAAAACTCCTACACTAATGTTTCTATTACTATAATAGCCCAGAACTTAGTATTAATTCAATATATAAGTGATTAGTTATGTTCAATAGAAACTAAAACCGATTTTTTATAATAGAAATAAGACGCTACTATTCCTATTATTGAGATAAAAGCTAAAGTGAAATAGCTAGCTTTAATTGATATAAGTCCAGCAATTTTCCCTACAATCATTGGAAAAACTGACATACCGATAGCATAAGTCGCTTGGAAGAATCCCATTGCAGTTGATTTTTTTATTTTTGGAACATCTTTCATAGCTTCACTGGTTAAATATGAAAGAAGGACTCCTGTAGACATTCCAGGGAGTGATTGTAGTAAAAATATTATATATATGTTTTGTATAGTTGGAACAAGAGTACAGTAAGCTGATATTAAAAAGAATACAGCTGGAATCCAAAACTTTGGACCATGTTTGCTACATAGTTTTGAGGAGGCAAACCAAGATGATGCTACTGCACATAACATATAAAATATTGATGACAATCCAACAAATATAGAATTAGCACCTAAATCCTCTAGTATTTGATTAGTAAATGACATTGTAGTAGACATTTGAATACCTTGTTGAATTAATGCAAGAAGTGAGAAAAATATAAGTCTTTTATCTTTACATATAGATAAATAATCTTTAAATGATGACTTTTCATTAGATTCTTTTAAGTTATGATCTTTTATATTTAGTGCTAAGATTGTACCTATTATTCCAGAAGCTACGCTCATGATGCATAGGAATTTCATTCCTAGTTTTTCATAAAATAGAGTACTCACAATAAATCCAATTAACATACCTAAGTTATTAACTAAAATTATTGTACTTGTAGCTTTTTGTTGTTGCTCTGAAGAAAAGAATTCAGTGAAATGAACAATGTAAGAAATCCACATTGATGATGCAACTCCAGAAAAAATATTAGCTATTAGGAAGCCATATCCTCCTGGAAAAATGACTCTAATTATTGATGCTAAACCAGCAAAAACAATTCCACACAAAATGAAAAGTTTATGTTTACCTATTGAATCAGCAAAAAGGCCAACAGGAAGTCTTAATAGACATTGAGATACACCATAAGCTCCTATTATTATACCGATCATATTAGAAGATACATTATAGGCATTTAAATAAGGTGTTTGAAAAGGTATGTATACATATTGTGAAAACCAGAATAACACAACGATAATAAGTAATAATAGCTTTTGATTAAGTAGTTTTTTCATCTTTTACCTCCAAAATGGTATATTTATAAAGTGAATAATATACCATTTGTGAAGTTTAATCAAGTATTTTACGATTTTTATATAGGATAAATTTTTATAATAAAGATTATATGAAAAAATTTTAAATTTTATGGTTGATTTCTGAAAACGTTTATGATAATATAAAAATACAAATTTGAATATTATAACAGTAGACGTGTTACTGGTAATGCAGGCAAGATCGAATCAATTTTTATAGGTTAACATAGGTGTAATCTATCTAATTGCTTCGGTCTTTTTTTTGTTTGATTGGCCATAAAACAAAAAGCCTATAATTGAAAATTGGAGGAATTATTTTATGGATTATAAAGATATTGCACAAGCAATCCTATCTAATATCGGTGGGAAAGAAAATATTAATGAAGTAACTCATTGTATGACAAGACTTAGATTCAAAGTTAAAAACGCTTCAAAGGTAAATAAGGACAAGTTATCTAAAGTTGAAGGCGTTATAACTGTTGTTGAAAGTATGGGTCAAATACAAGTTGTAATAGGAAATAAAGTTAAAAAGGTATATGAAGAAGTTATTAAGTTGGTACCAGAAAACGCGGGTACAGGTAATGTTGAAGATGATGAAAAAGAAGGGATAATGAATTCTATTCTTTCAGCAGTAGCTGGAATATTTACACCAATTATACCAGCTATAGCAGGATCAGGTATGATAAAAGGTATTTTATCAGTTCTTGCAATGTACTATTTAAATAAACATGGAGTTAATATAAAAGAGACTCAAACTTATATAATATTTAATGCAATGGCTGATGCTATATTCTACTTTATGCCAATTATGTTAGGATATACTGCTGCTAAAGTATTTAAGGCTAATAAGATTATCTCAATGGTACTTGGTGCTACACTTTGTTATCCTGCATTCATAGCATTGATGACAGGGGAAGAAGCTGTTAGATTCTTAGGTATTTCGGTAACAAAAGCTACATATACATCATCAGTAATTCCAATAATTATTGCTATATGGGCACTTTCTTACCTTGAAAAAGTATTAGAAAAGTATATACCAGAAGTAGTTAAAATAATAATGGTTCCAACATTAGCATTAGTTATAATGTTACCTGCTACACTTTTCTTATTTGGACCAATAGGAATATATATTGGGGACGCTATTAATTTTACTTATAAATATCTTTATCAATTAAGTCCTGCACTATGTGGTGCATTAGTAGGAGGACTATGGTGCGTATTCGTTATATTTGGTGCTCATAGAGCTTTATTACCAATAGGTATAAATGATGTTGCTCAAACAGGGAGACAAAATCTTTTAGCATTTGCTGGAGCTGCAAACTTCTCTCAAGCTGGAGCTGCTTTAGGGGTATTCTTTAAAACTAAAAATAATGGTTTAAAAACAATTTCTATGTCTGCTACAATCACTGCTTTATTTGGAATAACTGAACCTGCTATATATGGTGCTAACCTTAGACTTAAAAAGCCAATGTTCTGTGCTGTAATATGTGGTGCTATAGGTGGTGCTATAATGGGTATAGGTGGAGCTTATGGTAATGCATTTGCAAACCAAGGAATTTTAACAATACCTGTATATGCTGAAGCTGGAACAATGGGATTTTTAAGTTACTTAGCTGGTTGTGCTATAGCATTCGTTGGATCTGCTGTATTAACGTATATAGTTGGATTTGAAGATATTGAAGATGCTTCAAATGAAGAAACTTCAACTGTAAAGCTTTCTAGTGATAATGTAAGTCTTGATATAACTTCACCAGTAGAAGGTAATTATGTTTCATTAGCAGAAGTAAAAGATGATGTTTTTGCATCAAAAGTTATGGGAGATGGTATAGCTGTATTACCTAAAAAGGGAGTTATTACAGCACCAGCTGATTGTGAAGTAGTTTCATTATTCCCTACATTACATGCTGTAGGGTTAAAGCTTAATAATGGAGCAGAAATGCTAATTCATGTTGGGATTAACACAGTAGAATTAAACGGTAAATATTTCGAAAAACATGTAAACCAAGGTGACTTAGTTAAAAAGGGTGAAAAACTTATATCATTTGATATAGAGAAAATAAAAAAAGCAGGATACGATGTTACAACACCAGTTATAGTAAACAATACTTTTGATTTTGCTAATGTTGTACCATGCGAAGTTAGCTACGTATCAACTAATGATACAATAATCTCATTAGTAAACAATTAATATTAAAGAGCTTAGAAAAATTAGAAATAAGACTCTGTAATTTAAATAAAATAAGATAAGTTTTAGCTATTACAGAGTCGAAAATTTAGATATAAAAGGAGTCATAATATGAATACAGTATTTCCAAAAAAATTCTTATGGGGAGCATCTTCCTCAGCGTTTCAAATAGAGGGAGCATGGGATGAAGATGGTAAAGGGATGACAGTTGCAGACTACAACTCATTTAAAAAATCTAATATTCAAGCTGATACTAAGGTTGCATCAGATTTTTATCATAACTATGAAAAAGATATTGAACTAATGAAAGAGTTAGGGATGAAAACTTACCGTTTCTCAGTTTCATGGGCAAGAATAATTCCAGATGGTGAAGGTGAAATAAACCAAAAGGGTATAGAGTTTTACAATAAGGTAATAGACAAGCTAATAGAATGTGGTATTGAACCATTCGTAACTTTATATCACTTTGATTTACCATTTGCTTTAGTAGAAAAATACAATGGTTGGGAAAGCAGAGAAACTGTATATGCATTTGAGAGATTTGCAAAGGTATGCTTTGAGAACTTTGGAGATAGGGTGAAATATTGGCAACCTCATAATGAACATAACTTAATTGTAAGAGTTGAAGAGAGAATAAATATCTATGATGAAACAGATCCATGGAAGATAGATAAAATGCGTGCACAAATGGATTATAATTTATGTTTAGCACATGCTTTAGCAGTTAATGCTTGTCATGAAATGATTCCTGGAAGTCAAATTGGGGCAGCGGTATCATCATCTGTAACTTATCCACTTACTTCTAAGCCAGAAGATGTTTTGGCAGCAAGAATGAATGATAATTTTAAGGTTTATTCAACTCTTGATATGCATTACCATGGTGAGTATCCAGGGTACTATATGGAGTATCTTAAAAAGAGAGATATAATGCCATATATGCCAGAAGAGGATAAAGAAGTTTTAAAGAAGGCTAAAATGGATTTTATAGCTATAAACTACTATAGAACAAATTGTGCTGAAGCTTTACCAGTTGATGAAGAGCATCCTTTTGGATTAAGGGAAGGTACTGTTGATTATAGTATTTATGGATTATTTAGAATGTCAATGAATCCTAATTTAAAGGCATCAGAATATGGAGCTGCAATTGACCCATCAGGTTTAAGAGTGGCATTAAATGAATATTGGCAAAGATATCATTTACCTATTATAATAACAGAGAACGGACTTGGTGCTCATGATGTACTAGAAGAGGGGCAAGTTCATGATAATTATCGTATAGATTATTTAAGAGATCATATAAATGCATGTGAACTAGCTATTCAGGATGGAGTTGAAATGCTTGGATATTGTCCGTGGTCATTTATGGATCTTCTGAGTTCAGCACAAGGATTTAAGAAGCGTTATGGTCTTGTTTATGTAAATAGAACAGACCACGAAGAGTTAGATTTAGAAAGAATAAAAAAAGATAGCTTCTATTGGTATAAAGAAGTTATTAAAAATAATGGTGTAACAAAATAGAGATAATAATTATATTGGAGTTTTTAGCATGTACATTACAAAGGTATTAAATAATTCCTTGCTACTTGCAAAGGATGCTAATGAAAAAGAAATAATTTTGATGGGAAAAGGTATAGGACATAATTATAAAATAGGCTCTGAGCTAAATAAAGAAGATATTGAAAAGACATTTGTTCTTCGTGATGAAACTATAAAGAGGAATATTGTTGAGCTTGCATCAGAAATAGATGTAGAATATTTTAATATAGCTCAAACTATAATTGTGTATGCAGTAGAAAAGTATGACTTAAAGCTTATGAATCATATATATTTAGCTTTAACTGATCATATTGCTTTTGCAGTAAGACGTTTTAAAGATGGCATATTAATTGAAAATTACTATCTAGACGAAATGAGGGAATTAAATCCTAAGGAATATGATATTGGAGTTTATGCACTTAAAGTTCTTAAAGAGTATTTAGATTTAGAGCTTCCTGAAGAGGAAATTGGCAATATTGCAGGTCATTTTATAAATGCTCAACAGGATAATCCTTATAGTGATAGAAATAAGAGCAGCTCTAAAATAGTTAACGCTATCTTACAAATTGTTCATTACCATTTTTCAATTGTTTATAATAAGGACTCTTTTTATTATAAACGTTTTGTAATGCATCTAAAGGCTTTTGCTCAAAGGTTTTTAGCTAATGAGCCAACAAAAGAAAAAGTGGATTTTATTTATGAGCAAGTTCGTAATAATTGCAAGGCAGAATATGAATGTATTAAAAAGATTAGAGCTTATATCTATACTGAATTTTCAAGGGAACTTCCAGTACAAGAGGAGTTATATTTAATGATACATATTCATAAAATCCTTGGTGAATTAAGTGGAAATGAATAAAAGATAAGTTAGAAATAAAGACAGCAGTTACTAGAAACGTAACTACTGTCTTTTTTTTAGGGGTTTATATAAAAATAGATTTATATAACATGTTATTATTCTGCTTTTGCAGCATTTCTTCCAGCAACTCTACCAAATACAGTTATATCTGCAATGGCATCACTACCAAGTCTGTTTGTTCCGTGGATATCTCCAGTAACTTCACCAGCAGCGTAAAGACCATCAATTACTTCACCAGCTGTATTTAAAACTTCAGCATTTGTATTGATTTTAATTCCACCCATTGTATGGTGTATAGCTGGTCTAGATTTCATGATGTAGTATGGACCATCAGTAAATGCTACAAGTTCACCTCTTTTATTGAACTCTAAGTCTTTACCGTTAGCGGCATATTCATTATAGTTTGCTACAGTCTTTTTAAGCTCTTCAGCATCAATTCCAAAGTGAGCTGCAGCGTCTTCTATAGTATCAGCTTTAACTAAAATACCTCTTTCAATTAAGTTATCATATTCTTTTTTATGCTTAACATTTACTTTACTAGCTTCCATAGATGCTTCATCCCAGAACATGTATGATACGCTATCAGTTTGAGCTACAGTAGCTTTAGAAATAACATCACGTCTTTCTAATTCTTCAACGAATCTCTTACCCTCTTTGTTAACTAATATTGATCTACCTTCTAATCTTACGTCACCGACATAAAGTAAAGTACCAGTTTCAGGATCACAAGTTGGATATGTTTGAATGTATTCCATGTCTACTAATTGAGCACCTAATTTTTCAGCCATAGTGATACCGTCACCAGTGCTTCCTACAGAGTTTGTAGAAAGAATTTTCTCGTTCATTTCTTCGTTATACTTAATTCTCATATCTAAGTTAGAACCAAATCCACCAGTTGCTAATATTACACCATTGCTAGCTTTGTAAGTGATTTCTTTTCCATCAAAATTTGCTTTTACAGCAACAACTTTTCCATCTTCTTGTACTAATTCAGTAGCAGCAGTATTTAAATGAGTTATAACTCCAACCTCTTCTGCTTTCGCTGATAATTTTTGAATTAACTCAACACCGCTTGCATCTTTTGGAACAAGACTTCTCTTAACAGAGTGTCCACCAAAGAATAGCATATAATCTTCGAAAGTTACTCCTATTTCATTTTTAAGCCACTCAGCATCAGTAGTAGCGTTGTCAGCTAATACTCTTACAAGCTCAGGATCATTTTCATTATCTCCACCCTTTAATATATCTTGGTAGAATTGCTCCTTACTATCTTCAATAGATTCTTTTTCTTGTAGCCAGTTTCCAGGAGCAGCCATTTCTCCACCAGAGATTAAGGTATTACCACCAACCATAGGCATTTTTTCAACTAATATTACAGAGGCACCGTTTTGAGCAGCTTCGATAGCAGCAGTTAAACCAGCACCACCACCGCCAAGTACGATAACATCAGCAGAGTATTCAGCTTCTCTTTCTTCTTTTGAAACTTCACCTTCTTGAGCTACAAGCTTGTCTGTACTAGCTCCAGTTTTATTGAAAGCATCTTTAACAGCTTCAAGTATACCTGTAGAACTTAAGGTAGCTCCACTTACCATATCAACTTCTAAAGTATTTTTAGTTATCATTTCAGCAGACATTTTTTCTAATGCATCTGCATAACCAGGAGTTTCACCATGTTCTACTACCTTTATATCAGATATTTTTGAATCTTTCATTGTTAATTCAACAACAATCTTTCCGCCTTTTCCTGTACCTTCTCCAGTATAAGTTCCATCTGGAATTCCTGAATCTGATGAAGAAGTAGATCCACATCCAACTACAGACATACTCATTGCAGCACAAAGAATTAATGCTAACACTCTCTTTTTAACCATTACTATCATCCTTTCGCTAATAAAAACAATTTTATTGTTGTTTTATATTAATTATCATGTTTATATTATAATAGGTATCAAATAAAAAGTATTTGCAAAAGTTTTCACAAAGTTGTACTTTTACGAACTAACAAGGTATAAAAGGGGAGATTTTACAAATGAAAATAGGAACAAAGATAACGATTTTATTTACTTCTTGTGTAACAGTTGTACTAATAGTTTTTCTTGTTTTGGCAGGATCGAAAATAATTAATTCTGTTAATAAGATGACTTACGATTTAAATACTGATGTAATTGAATCCAAGGCACTTGATGCAGGGTTATGGTTAAATCAGAGGATTAGTGAGATTAGAATTATAAGTCAACTTGAAGAAGTTATGAATATGGATATGGAGAAAATAAAGCCATATATAGATAGACTAAATGATAGGTTAAGCAAACTTTATGGTAATGATTTTGGGACCTTTGCTATTGGAAGTACCAATGGCCTAGGATGGGTAAGTGATGAATTAACTATAGATATTTCAGAAAGAGAATATTTTAAAGAGGCTATGTCAACTAATGCTGAGTATGTTATTAGTACACCTATAGTTTCTCATACTGATAAGGCTCCAATAGTTACTATTTGTTATCCTATATATAATGAAGATGGAATAAAGACTGGATTTATAAATGGCGCTATTTCTTTAAAGAAGATTTCTGAAATTGCAAGAAGTATAGATTTTTATAATTGCACATCATGGATAATGGATAGTGAGGGGAATATGTATTCAGCTCAAAAACCAGATGATATTTTAGTAGAAGATATTAATAAATTAGAAGAGATAATTAGAACTTATCCTAATACAGGAGTGGGTTCATACGACATAATGGAAGGCAAAAAAGTAGACAAGGTTGTATTTTTTACAACTATCCCAAATACTAGAGGCTGGTCACTTTGTAGCATGGTATCTGCTAAAGAGCTATCTAGGGATAAAGATAGATTAGTGTATACAGTATTATTTATATGGGGAGGGATGTTAATTATATCAATAATATTATGTACTGCTGTTAGTAGGTCTATATCTAATCCTATAAATAAATTAACAAAGGCCATAAAGAAGATGGAAGATGGGGATTTAGAGGTTTATTGTGATGTTAATATTAATAGCAATGATGAAATTTCCAATCTTTCTAGAAGCTTTAATAGCATGGTAAGTAAAATAAGATTTCTTATGGATAGGATATACGAAGAGGAAAAAGAAAAGCGATCAGCAGAATTGATGGTGTTACAAGCACAAATAAATCCACATTTCTTATATAATACTTTAGACAATTTACAATGGAAGGCTTATGATTATGATGCACTTGAAATAGCTGAGATGGTAGAAGCATTATCAAACTTTTTTAGGATATCTTTAAGTAATGGACAAGAGTTTATACCTTTGAGCGAAGAAATAAAACATATTGAAAATTATTTGTTTATTCAAGAGAAGAGGTATGAAGATATTTTAAAGTTTACTATTGATTTTGATTCAAGCTTAAGTGAGATTACAGTAATAAAACTTATTATTCAACCTATTGTAGAAAATGCCATTTATCACGGAATTAAGCCAAAGCTAAGTAGTGGAAATATAGAGGTATCTGTTTATGAGATAAATGATTATGTATATATTTCAGTATATGATGATGGTGTAGGGATGGATGAAGAAACATTAAATGAACTTAGAGCATCACTAAATATAAAAAATGAAAAGTTTGGATATGGATTATATAATGTGAGTCAAAGAATAAAGCTTGTATACGGTGAAAATTCAGGAGTAGAAGTAAGCAGTACCTTAGGGGAGGGCACTACTGTATTAATAAAAATTCCAATAACAAATAAGGAGTATATAGATGATAAGAACAGTAATTGCTGATGATGAAAGAGTTATAAGAAACGGATTAAAGAAAATGTTAGAAGTTTCTGATTTACCACTTAATATTACAGAACCTGCAGCAAATGGACAAGAGGCTTTAGAAACTATTAAGAAGTTTTTACCTCAAATACTTTTAATGGATATAAATATGCCAGGGATAAAAGGGTTAGATGTTATAGAGATGGTAAAGCCTTATATTCCTGATTCAAAAGTTATAATTATTTCTGGACATGATGATTTTAAATATGCCCAAAGAGCCTTGCAATTAGGGGCTTTTGATTATTTATTAAAGCCTATAAATAAAAAGCAACTTATAGATGTTATTAAAAAAGCTATAGATAATATAAAAGAGAAGGATATAGGCAATGTTGTAGATGTATCAAAATCTAAATTAGACAATGGTAGATCTATAGCAAATAAGGCTATTGAATATATTAAAGAAAATTATAAAGATGCTGAAGTAAATTTAAGCAATCTTTCTAAAATGTTTCATGTTAGTGAATCTTATATGACTAGAATAATAAAGAAAAAAGTAAATAAAAGCTTTTCTGCATATATAACTGAGCTAAGGATGGAGGAAGCTATGAAGTTATTAAGCGAAAGGGAAGATATAATGGTTGGGCAAGTTGCTGAGATAGTTGGATATTCAAGTCATCATTATTTCTGTAGAGTATTTAAGACATATACTGGGTTATCGCCATTAGAATATAAAAATAGGTAAAGATAAAGCCTAATAAGTGAGGTTAGAGGAAGTTATTTAAGTATATATGATGTAAAGTTATAATAGCTAGTAAGGAATTTTATTCAGTACTAGCTATTTCGAATTAAAAGGAGAATAAAATGCAGATTAATAGATTGATAGAGATAACAGTGATACTTTTAAATAAAAATATTGTTACAGCTAAAGAGCTAGCAGAAAAATTTCAAGTATCTACAAGAACAATATACAGAGACATTGAAGTTTTGTCATCTTCTGGAATACCAGTATATATGAGTAAGGGAAAAGGTGGAGGAATTTCACTTTTAGAAGGATACTCAATAAATAAGACAATATTATCTGATAGCGACAAACAAAGTCTTATAGTTGCACTTAAAACTTTACAATCTATAAAGTATCCTGAAGTTAGTTCTGTAATAGATAAAATTAGTTTTATGTTTAATAAAGGGGAATTAGAAAATTGGGTAGAAATAGATTTTTCAAGGTGGGGAAGTAATTTTAATGAAGGTGATAAATTTACTTATATAAAAAATGCAATATTAAATAATAAGTTAATTAAGTTTTCATATGTAAATAGTATTGCAAGTGAATCAAAAAGAATTATTGAGCCGATGAAACTTATATATAAAGGTCAAGCTTGGTATTTATATGGATATTGTAGATTAAAAGAGGACCTTAGAATGTTCAAAATAAGTAGAATAAAGGATTTAGAGTTACTTAATGAAGGGTTTATTAGAAGAGAGATAGATAAAATAGAGGTTAATAATGCACAGAAAGAAAATATAAATTTAATTAAGTTAAAGTTATTATTTAATAAAGAAGCTTTATATAGAATTCTTGATGAGTTTGATAGTAAGGATGTAGTTGATAAAGGTAATTATACATATGAAGTAAGCATGGAACTACCTGAAAGTGAGTGGATTTATGGATATATTCTTTCTTTTGGCTGTAACGTAGAGGTTTTAGAACCAGCTTATATAAGAGATGTTATAGCTAGTAGACTAGAGAAAATGATAAAAATATACTCTTCTTAAAATAATATGACATATAGATGTCATATTATTTTAGTTATAGTAAGTTAAAGAGTTAAATAGATTATAGACGATTAGGAGAAATAATTATGAAGTATGAGTGGAGAAAAAAAGAGAAGGAATATTATCTGCCAAAATCAAAACCAGAAGTAGTTGATATTAAGGAGTTTAAATTTATTCAATTAAGTGGTGAAGGAAATCCAAATAGTGAAGGGTTTTCTGAAGCTATTGGAGTTTTATATTCATTAGCATATGCAATAAAAATGATGCCTAGAAATGGTATAGATATAGATGGTTATTATGATTACGTAGTATATCCTTTAGAAGGTTTATGGGATTTAAAAGAAGAAGCAAGAGGTAAGGAAGTTTTAGATAAAGATAAGCTAGTCTATACATTAATGATAAGACAACCTGATTTTGTTACTGAAGAAGTATTTAATAAAGCTATGGAAATAGTTAAAAAGAAAAAGCCTCATAGATTATTAGATAATGTTAACTTTGAAAGTAGAGAAGAAGGAAAGTGTGTTCAAATGATGCATATAGGATCTTTTGATGATGAAGCTATGACTTTTGAAGTAATGAAAAAGTTCTGCAATGACAATAATTTAGAAATAAAGACATTGGTTCATAGAGAAATTTATATATCAGATTTTAGAAAGACAGCAACTGATAAATTAAAGACTGTTTTAAGATATAGGGTGAGATAAAAATGAGAGGAATAATTTATGGAGATTATAAAAATAACTGAAAGCAATATTGATACTGAACATATATGTTGCTCAATTGCTGAAAAGAAGGGTGAAAATTGCATTCAGTCTAAAAAGGATTGGATGAGGGAAAGACTGAAGGAAGGCTTAATATTTAAAAAGCTAAATGTTAGAGGAAAGGTTTTTATAGAGTACATTCCAGCAGAAAGTGCATGGTTTCCTTTTAATGCAGAAGGGTATATGGTTATAAATTGTTTTTGGGTATCAGGGCAATATAAAGGAAAAGGTATATCAAATTTATTATTAGAAGAATGTATTAATGATAGTAAGTTACAAGGAAAAAGAGGAATTGTAGTATTGTCATCAAAAAATAAAAAGCCATTTTTAAGTGATGGAAATTATTTTAAATATAAGGGCTTTAAAGTAGCAGATACTGCTAAGCCAGATTATGAATTGTTATATATTTCGTTTAATGAAGATGAAGTAGCACCTTCAATAAAAGAATGTGCAAAAAATGGAGACATAGAAGAAATGGGATTGGTATTAAATTATTCTAATCAATGTCCTCATACGGAAAAATATGTTCAAATAATAAAAAAAGTAGCAGATAGTAGAGAGTTAAAGATTAAAATAAATAAATATAAAAATAAGAGTCAAGCTCAAAACGCACCATCACCATTTACAACATATTCTTTATTTTATAATGGAAAGTTTATAACCAATGAAGTATTAAGCGAGAAAAAGTTTATAAAAATTCTAGATGATTGCATAGAATATTAAAAGAAACTAGTAAAGGATATACAATCTGTATAATTGGAAGTGGTGAAGTAGATATTAGATATGAGAAGGCAAATTAAAATAAACTTTTATGCTTTTCGTATATTAATTTATGCAACTTACAATATTAAAAATGTAACATACCGTTTCTTATATTGATAGATAAATCTATATGCTGTAAAAATAGCATATAGATTTTTTTCAAAGGAGGATTTGTATGAGATACGATGTAATTGTAGTTGGCGGTGGACTTGCTGGATTATCATCAGCATTAAAATTATCCAAGAATGGAAAGAAGGTAGCTGTATTTGAGAAGCATTATATGATAGGTGGATATGCTACTAATTTCAAGAGAAAAGATAAGGATGGAAACTTATATGTATTTGATGTAGCTTTACATGGAATAGGGGGATTATTACCTGACAATATTTTTTACAATCATATGAAAGGTATAGATATGATTGATAAAGTAGAGTTTTTAAGAAAGAGTGAAACAGCAACAATTTTTAGTAAGAATGAGGAAATAGATATTCCAGACGATTTTGAAGAGTATTTAAACCTTCTAATTAATAAATATAAAGATTGTGAAGAAGGGATTAGAGAATTATTTTATGAGATAAATGAATTGAAATTAGAATTAGGATCAAAAAAAATTCCAATGATTTATCAAAAATTGCAAAATATAAGCTTATATGATTATTTAAAATCTTTTAATTTAGATGATGAATTAATTAATGAGTTTAGCTTCTTATGGTTATATTATGGATTACCGCCTAAAAAGCTAAATGCATTATACTATATTTTAGCGTGGATATCTTACCATATTGGTGGTACATTCTATGTTAAAGGGGGAGCTGGAAAGTTATCTGATACCTTCGCAGAAGAGATAAAAGTAAATGGTGGGGATATTTATTTATCAAGCGAAATTGTTAAGATAGATGTTAAAGGTAAAAAAGTTACTGCTATACATACTAAAAGTGGTGAAGAGTATAGGGCAGATGAATTTATATTTGCTTGTGACCCTATTCATCTTACAAATTTAATGAGTGATGATAATAAAGTGGTAAAAAGTTATAAAAATAAGCTTGAAAATAATGATATAGGAATTAGTTTATCTCAGCTTTATGTCGGGCTTGATTGTAAAACAACGGAAGTCGGAATAACAAAGGGAGATTACCTAATAAATACAGCAGATCATGAAGTGTCTTATGAAAGTGCACTAAAAGGAGATTATTCAAATACAAGCTATGGAATAACAAGTTATGATATATTAGATCCTGATTTGAATAAAGATGTAGGAGTATTTGTAGTAGTTGTAGCTGATCATATAAAAAATTGGCCAAGTTATAAAAGTGATGAATATAAGGCTAAAAAAGAAGAAGTAAAAGAAGAATTATTAGAGTTAGTCTATAGGTATTTCCCAGATGTTAAAGATCATATAAAGGTAGTAGAACTAGGAACACCACACACTATGAAACGTTATACAAATAATTCACAAGGTGCTGTGTATGGGTTTGAACAAAATATAAAACAAGGTGGATTTAATAGATTATCTAATAAAGCAGATTTTACCAACGTATATTTAGCTGGTTCTTGGACCAATCCTGGGGGAGGATTTGAAGGAGCTATTACTGGTGGAATTTTAACAGCTGAAAGGTTGTTAAGAGAAGAGGAAATTGCGCTAGATAAATTAGTTAAGGTTACCGAAGAAAATGATGATTTAGTAGTTCCTGATATGGATATAAATACTTTTATGGTTGGAATGGCAGCAAACTTTGATTCAAAAACTGTTTCTAAAGGGGAGAAGATATTATTAGAATTTATATTTGACCATAATAGTAAATATTATATTCAAATAAAAAATAAAAAAGCAAGGCTACTTCGTGAAAATACAGAAGATAAGATAGATGTAACTATAAAAACGTCATATAAGGTTTGGTTTAATATAGCATTTTGTGGATTAGATGGTAAAGGGGCTATGTTTGATGGAAAATTAGTGGTGTTAGGAAATTCAAATATTTTTTTAAAAATACCGGAGTACTTTAGCACGAGCTCTTTAAAGAAGGGGCCTAAAAGCAAAGATGGTAGTCAAAAATTAGAAGCTAATAATATTTTAAAAGATGAGACAAGTAAAATTAATATATTAATATGGTTAACTTTAACACTATTGCCATGGATAGTAACAGATATTATAAGTGATTATTATATTAATGGTTCAGTAATAGCTTTAGGAAGTGTTTTATATACATCTGTATTGATGTTATTTATAAAGCCAAAGAGGTTAAAGGAAGTTACTAAACTAGAAGGTTTAACACTTGTAACTTTTGCGATGTATGGATTAACTTATAACTTAATGTCAGATATTTTTAAGATGGAAGGTAAATATATGATAAATATAGCATTAATACTTATATTTTTAATTTCAGCTTTAATTAGAAAGCCTATAACAGAAGATTATGCTAAAGAAGCTTATAACAAGAGAATGGTAAAGACTAATTTATTTAAAAATATAAATATTAAGTTGACATTATTATGGGCAGGAATATTCTTAATTCAATTTATTATAAAAGTTTCTATAGCAGGACCATTAAGTAATGTATCTCAATTTTTAGCTATAATTGGGTTGATAATATCATATTATTATCCTAAACTAAAACTAAGTGAGTTTTCATAAAAAATATATTTAATGAGGTATAGTTTTGAAGATCAATATAGAGGAAATAGAAGGATTTGGAGAAACAGAGATAAACATAAAATGTGAATCTGTATCATCGGAAATATTAGAATTCATAAACGAATATAAACTTTTGGATACGAGGATTTGGGGAGTATTAGAGAAAGAATCTTATATATTAAATCCAATTGATATATATTATATTGAAACTATAGATAATAAAGTATTTGCATATACAAGAAATAGGGTATATGAAATAAGTCATAAGCTTTACGTACTAGAAAGGATGTTACCAAGTAAATACTTTTTTAGAGCATCAAAGTCAATGATAATAAATATTTCAAAAATAGTTAGCATTAAGTCTTTACTTAATGGGAAAATGGAAGCTAATCTTGATAATAATGAAAAAGTAATTATTTCAAGGGCTAATGTATTTTTATTTAAAGAGAAGCTGGGGGTTAATAAGAGATATGAGTAGTATGAAATCATTTTTTTATAAATTTTGTGTAATGTTTACTGTAATTACTATAACATATGGTATATTTAACGTATTTACCAGCTTAGATGAAATATTTCATAGAGGATTTTTACAGTGTTTAGGCTTAGCAGTAATATTTGCTGTAGTATTAACAGCTTTAGATTCTTTAAGCAATAAGATTAAATTATTAGCTAGTGATTGTTTTGTTTGGATACAATATCTAATTCTAGTAACTATAATTGTAAGTTGGGCAATATTATTTAGGTGGGGAGATTGGAATAATATATGGTATATAATTATATTTGTAGGCTCTTTCACCTTAATATATTTATTTGTATATTTCTTTATAGATTTATCTAATAAAGAAGAAGATGATAGATTGAACCAACAATTAAAAAAATATCAAAAAGACATAAGCGATAAATAATATATAACTGTCATATAAATTTACATGACAGTTATGTTTTAAATTAGTTATCATAAATATTAAAAAATATGTATATTTGTAGTAATGTTATACAGTACATAATATAATAAGGTTATAATTTAGAGAGAAGAGGTTCTATAGGAGTTATCTTATGAAAAAAAACTTATTTAAAAAGCTTTTTGTTCTTTCCATTATAATAACAGTAGTATTAACATTAATATCTCTTGGAATAATTCTGAGAAGTGATAAAAAATATACTAATAATAAAGAAAAGAATGAAAAAGTCAAGATACTAGGGGAATATACAATCAATGATAGTAAAGAAAAGTATACTTTGAATAACAATAATAGCCTAAAGTTAGAAGGGAACAATAAGATTGTTATCAAAGGACATTTTAGCAGTGATATTCCTAAAAATAAAATGCTAATGATGAGAACTGATAATTTGAAAGTGAAAATATTTGTAAATAATAAGAAGGTGTTTGGTTTTGGAGAAGAAGGAACATATACACGGTTTTCAAAATCTCCAGGTAATTGCTGGAATAGTTTTGTTTCTCCAGGGATTTCAAGGGAGGATAATGTAATAATAGAGTTATATAATGCATATACAGACCATGTAGAGTTTACATTTACTAGTTTTTTAGATAATTTATATGTTGGTTATGAAAGTATATTAATAGTAGACAATATTAAAGGGAAATTTATTAATTATTTAATATCTATTTTTCTTATATGTTTAGGAATAATAGTAAGTGTAATCTCTTATATTTTATTCAAGATGAAAAGATCAATGTTAAAACTTATATGTTTTTCAGGATTATCTATATCAACAGGAATTTGGAGTTTTATAGATTTTGATCTACAAAGATACTTTACACCATATCCGGTGTTTAATAATAGTATTGATGTTTTAGCATTATTGTTTATGATATTTTTTTCATTAGGCTATTATGCATTATTTTTAACTGATATTAGAAAAAATGTATTATTGGGATTAGCTCAAGCTATATTAATTTTTATTACATATTCAACAATAATGCAACTTATAGGAGCTAATGATTATTATGATTATTTGAAATTTATTCAAATAATATGTGGAAGTTTTTCAGTAATTATATTAGTTTGTACAGTTTATGAGGCACGTGTTTTTAAAGAGAAGGAAATTGTAAAACTATCTATATATAGTGTAATTCTCCTTATTGGAGTCTTAGCCGATGCTATTTGTAATTTAACTGAGATAATGCCATATGCTATTTGGTTTAGGCTAAGCTTTGTTATTTTTTTAAGCATTCAATTTATAAGAATACTTAGAGATATAAAAAATATTATAATTGAAAATGCGAAGTTAGATGTATTACGTGAAATTGCATATAAAGATGCTTTAACAGGTATTAATAACAGAAGAGCATATTTAGAACAAGTTGAAAAGTTAAAATCAGATTTATCTAGTACATCAATATTTTCAATAATAGTATTTGATGTAAATGATCTTAAAAAAGTAAATGATATGTTAGGTCATGAAGCTGGAGATAAACTTATAATAGATTCTTGTAATATTATTTCTAGTGTATTTAATAGGAATGATGTTTATAGGATAGGTGGAGATGAGATAGTAGTTATATTAAAGAATATTGATACATACAAGTGGGACAAGTTAATAGATAAGTTTATAGATGAATTAGAAGAATTTAATTTGTTAAATAATAGAGAAATTAGTATAGCATATGGAGTAGCTACTTATGATAGTACTAATGATAAATCATTTGAAGAAGTATTTTCAAGAGCAGATGATGCAATGTATAAAAATAAGATGGAACTTAAAAATAGAAAATGTATACATAAAATTAGGGAGGGTAATTAAATGCTTACAATAGGATATATAGGAAATGGAAAAAGCACTAATAGATATCATTTACCATTTGTTATGCAAAGAGAAAATATAAAGGTTAAAACGATATATCAAAGAAATCCTAAAAATGAAAAGTGGGATAGAATTGAAGGGGTAAAGTATACATCTAATTTAGATGAATTATTAAATGATAAAGAAATTCAACTTATAGTAGTTTGTACAAGACATGATAGTCATTATGAATATGCTAAATTAGTATTAGGGCATAATAAACACTGCTTAGTTGAAAAGCCATTTATGGAAACTTCAGAAGAGGCAAAAGAAATATTTGAACTTGCAAAATCAAAGGGATTAATTGTCCAAGCATATCAAAATAGAAGGTTTGATAGTGATTTTTTAACAGTACAAAAAGTAATTCAGGATGGAAAATTAGGTGATTTATTAGAGTTAGAAATGCACTTTGATTATTATCGTCCAGAAATCCCAGAATCGGTAGAGAGATTTGTTCCTTCTGAGTCATATTTATATGGTCATGGATGTCATACATTAGATCAAGTTATTAGTTATTTTGGAAAACCAGATAGTATAAGTTATGATGTTAGACAATTACTAGGTGATGGCAGAATGAACGATTACTTTGATTTAGATTTATATTATGGAACATTAAAAGTATCTGTTAAATCTAGTTATTTTAGAATAAAAGAAAGACCAAGCTTTGTTGTATATGGTAAAAAGGGATGCTTTGTTAAGCAAACAAAAGATCGTCAAGAAGAACATTTAAAACAATTTTATATGCCAGATAATGATGATTTTGGGATTGATAAAGAACAACATTATGGTATATTAACCTATATTGATGAAGAAGGCACTGTTCATGAAGAAAAAGTTAAATCTGTAAATGGTGATTACGGAAGAGTTTATGATGATTTATATCAAGCTATCATAAATGGAAAAGAAAAAACTATTACAGATGAACAAACACTATTACAAATGGAAATTCTTGAAACAGGGGTTAAGAATTTAAAAGAGAAATTGAAATAAGGTGCGAGCTAAGGCCCACAAGTGAAAAGTCGACTTTGTCTATGTGAAAAGGCTACTACGTAGCGGGGAAAAGTTAACTACGTTAAGGGGAAAGTTCTACTATAGTAGCAGAAAAAGATATTTCATCTCGTTAGAGATCTTTTCCTTATTGCCATAGGCAATGTTTTCACCTCAGCTTCAGCTGACATTTCCCCTTTGACAAAGTTAAACTTTTCTCCAAAGTGCTTCGCACTTTATATATTAAGTGTTTCCTCTATCGTTTTCTTTATGCTTTCTTCAACCGGTATCTTTTTGGTAGGGCGAGAAACGATAAGTAGTACGTTAGAAACGCAACTTAAAATAGAGTAGTTTTTTCTATATGCTATATATCTGTTTTCCCATATTGAAGCATATTTCTTTTTAAAGTTTTTAAGTCCTGAGAATGAGTATAGCATATTTCCGTATTGAAATATTTGATAGGCTATTTTTTCTCTTAAAAAGGCATATTTACTTTCACCGACATTTGATAGTGGAGCTAGTCCCATATTGAATTTCTTGTATCCGTGATCTTTTCCGTATTCGAATATCTTAACTAATAAGAAATCCATTATTCCGTTGAGTTCTATTTCTTTAAATCTAATTAAATCGACAGAGATAGTTTCATTATTATCATACATAGGCATTAGATTGGTAAAGGCTTTAATCTCACCTTCAGAACTTTTTACTATAGCTATATCTGATAAAGAAAGATAATCTACATCAAAGAAGCCAACAGAAAATCCCTTTTCATTTTGTCCTTTAAGCCATTCATCTGATATAGAGCGTAGCTCCTCAATAAATTCATTATTATACGGAGGACTAACTACTGAAAAAGTATATTCATGTTTTTCAATTCTAGAAACGGCTTGTCTCTTACTTTTGTTCTTGTTACCTACTAGGGAAAAGCTTTCTAAGTCTACAAAAGCATCTTCACCAAGTTTCATAAATTCAAATCCCATTTCATGCAGAGTTGGTATTAATTCTTCATCTATAGCTGTGAATATTAAAGTATATCCATAAATATCGGCTAGGCTATAGAATTCCTCTATACAATTAATAAAATCAGGTTTATTACCAACAGGATTACCTAACACAACAATTTTATTAGATGAAATTTGATATTGTAATGCTACAGTTTCAGCTTCGTTCATATAAATATACTTGTCCTCTAAAAATGCATAATGTATTAATCTTGATCCACCATAAGTAGAGATTAGTTTGTTTAACTTCTCTTTATCTAGAGGATGTTTAGGAAACTTATTTTTAGAGTTATTATAGAATAATATAACTATGAATATTAAAGAAATTCCTAACGCGAAGAATAAGTCAGCAGTAAAGGATTCTTTTTGATTTGCTAAAAGAGAAGGACTAAATTTTGATAATATGCCTAATCTTATTTTACCAAACTTTAATAAAAACAAATTAATTGTAAGTATGCTTAAAAAGATAAATAAATCTTGGAAAGCATGAGACCATGTCATTATAAATCCTTTTCTATAAAACTTACTTTTACTTGTAATTAATAAAAATAAAATTGTAATTAGAACTATTATTTCTCCTGCTCCAAAAGAGAAGATAATAAGTGGGGATGCTATTATAAGTAAAGTAAAGTTAATCCAATATGCTTTTATAGATTTATAATATAATATTCTTCCTGAAATAATTAATAGGAAGGATAGTGTTATAGTTAATGTTGGTGAAAGTCTATCCATTAAGGTAAAGTTATTACCTAAATTAGCAATTTTAGCAGGTATTATTGAATCATGAACAAAAAAGATTAGCATACAGAAAGCTAGAAGAAAAATAAATGTACATAAAATAAAATGTGAAGTTGTAGCTAATATATTTTTTATTAACTCTTTTGCTTCTAAATTAACTTTTTTGTATAAATCCAAAAGATAAAGTACTATTCCTATAAGCATTGGTACTAAGTAATAGCTAATTCTATATAAAAGTATTAATAGTAATACTTGCTCGGAAGGAACTCCATAATTTCCAAGTCCAACTAATAATGCTAAGTCAAAAGTTCCTACACCACTAGGAGTCATACTTATCATTGCTACAATTATAGCTGATACATAAACTGATAGAAAATCAATTGGATTTATTCTTACATCTAATATAAGCATTAATCCATATATAAGAATTATAGTAGTTATCCATTCAGATATAGATATTAAACATACATTAATTGAAAATAAGAACTCTCCTGAATCTTTTGATTTAAAATAGTTACGAATTAATATTGCTAATATTATTGGTATATAAAGTGATATTACAACTGCAGCAATATTAGTTAATCCAGAAAAATTACCTTTTATTAAGTTTGAAATTGAAAATACAAGGCATACCATAGCAAAACCACTAAGATTAAACACGACTATTTTAGAAAGTATTTTAGTAAGCTTTTTATTATCGTCAGTATAGTTAGAATAAAAGTGATTTTTAAGTATAATAGCAGAACTGCCACCAAGCCCAACAACGTTAGATATTGAACTAGCAATCCAAGAATATTTATATAATCTTGGAAGGCTAAGATTTATTTTAACTCTCTTTCTTACCAATAAATCATAAAAGGATAAAGGTAGATAAGAGATTATTCCCAAAGCTGCAACTATTAGTAATTTATCAAGAGTTAATTTATCTGCATATAGATACAAGAGTCTTTTGTCTATATTGATTAATATTGAATAAAATTCTTTTAATGCAATAAATAAAACTATAGATATAAGTGAAATTTGAAATATCTTTTTATAAGATGATTTAATTTTCAAAATGAATCCTCCTCTGTAAATATTATAAAAATATGATTTTATTCATAATAATACCATAATATCACAAATTCATTAACGAAAAATTAATATTTTCTTAACATAAAATAAATATATTCTTATTTTAAAAAATATATTTCATTATATTTACATTTTTGCTACACTTAGTAATAAGAAGTTTTTTAGTAAGTACTTAATAGGGGGCAATTATGAAAAGAGTTAATAAGTTAAGAGAAGTTATGAAAAATAAAAATATAGATCATTATATTATAACTAGTAATGATCCACATCAAAGTGAGTATGTAGCAGAGCATTATAGGGGAAGAGCTTATGTTTCAGGGTTTACAGGTTCAGCAGGAACGTTATTAGTATCAAATGATAGTTCAAAGTTATGGACCGATGGGAGATATTTCATTCAAGCTGAAAATGAGCTTAAGGATTCTGGAATAGATTTAATGAAAATGAGGACTACAGGATATCCTACACTAGAAGAGTACATAAAAGAAAATGTTACTAAAGGAGAAGTTATAGGATTTGATGGTAACTGTTATTCAACAAATGCCTATAAGAAACTACTAGAGCTATCAGAGGAAAATAGTTTTAAAATTGAAATAAATAATGATTTATTAGATGAAATATGGGAGGATAGACCAACCGTTCCAAAGGATAAAATGATTTTACATGATATTGATTTCTGTGGGGAAGGTAGGAATGATAAGTTATTAAATGTTAGAAAGAAGATGAATGAGTTAAAGCTTAAAAGCTTTATTTTAACTTCACTTGATGATATTGCATGGCTTTTCAATATAAGAGGAAATGATGTAAAGTTTAATCCTGTGGTTATGGCTTATACTATTATTAAAATGGATGAAGTTACTTTATATATAGATAATAATAAGGTTACCGATGAAATCATAAGTGAATTTAAATCTCAAAATATTACCATAAAGAGATATGAAGAAATTATATCTGATGTAAAAACATTAACAGATTCTGTATATATAGATCCGGCAAAGGTAAATGCAAGTATATTTAATGCTATACCAAAAGAAATTAAAGTTATAGAGGGGATAAATATTACTACAAGTTTAAAGGCTATAAAGAATGAGATTGAGTTAAAAAATTTAGAAAACTGCCAAGTAAGAGATGGAGTTGCTATGGTTAGATTTATCAAATGGCTTAAAGAGTCTGTTGGTAATGTGAGAGTAACTGAAATTAGTGCAACAAAAAAATTATCTAGCATTAGAGCAGATGGTAAATACGCAAAGGGTGATAGTTTTGGCACTATAGCTGGCTACAAAGAGCATGCAGCTATGATGCATTATTCAGCCAATGAAGAGTCTGATTATGAAATATTAAATGAAGGAATGTTCCTTGTAGATTCAGGTGGACAATACTTAGATGGAACTACGGATATAACAAGAACTTTTGTTATGGGAAATATAACTGAAGAAGAAAAGAGAGACTTTACGTTAGTACTTAAAGGTCATATAAATCTTTCTATGGCAAAATTCTTAAGAGGAACAACAGGAGTAAATTTAGATATTCTAGCAAGAGGACCTCTTTGGAAATATGGTATAGATTATAAATGTGGAACAGGACATGGGGTGGGATTTTTCCTTAACGTTCATGAAGGGCCACAAGGAATTGCGCCTCAAAACAATACTGTTGTCTTAGAGCCAGGAATGATATTAACTAATGAACCAGGAATTTATAAAGAAGGTAAATATGGAATAAGAACTGAAAATACATTAGTAGTAGTTAAAGATGAAACTACAGAGTTTGGCGACTTTTATAGGTTTGATACAATATCATATTGTCCAATAGATTTAAATGGAGTAGTTAAAGAATTGCTAAGTATAGAAGAGCTAGAGTGGCTAAATAATTATCACGAAACCGTATATAATAAGTTATCTCCATTCATGAATGAGAAAGAAAAAGAATTTCTACAAGAGCTTACTAGAGTGATATAGTAAGATAAATTAGGCTAAAAATTTAAATTGCTTATAATTAGTTGGAAAAAGTTCTACTTTATATTTTTATATAGAGTGGAACTTTTTTCTATAATTATTTCTTTATATTTTGTAAATAATATGAAGATAATAAATTTATAAAGAAGTGAGTAGAGAAGTAAATGTAAATAATGTATATGTAGTTATATAGAATTATTAGGAGAATAAAATGATTGATAAACTAAAGAAAGATAAATTTTATATTAAATATGGAATAATAATAATTTTTATTGCAATTGTAGTGGTGTTAACTGTAAAAACTATTACTCATGGAGAAGAGATACTTCATTGGACTATCAGATCTATCAATAGATTTATATCTATAATTACTCCAGTGATATATGCTTTTTTAATAGCATATCTTTTATATCAGCCTATTAAGTTTATTGAAAAATATCTTAATAAGAGAATATCAAGTAAAAATAAAAAGAATAAAGATTATAGTAGATTAGTAAGAACTTTAAGTATATCAATAGTATTTATAGTTACTATTATAATATTAATTATTGTATATAATTATTTAATTCCACCTATACTGCAAAATATAAAAAACATAATAGCGTCGTTGCCAGAATTTCAAGAAAAGTTAATAATGTGGGTGAATGAAGCTGTGGAAAGGCTTAATAGCAAAAATATTGATATAGAAAATACAGGAAAGTTATCAAAAGAGATAATAGATAGGATAGGTGTAATTTCTGAGAAAATATTAGGCGGTATTGTAAGCGTACTTAGTAATCTATCATCATTCTTAGTTAATTTTGTTGTTACAGTAATATTAGTTATATATTTCTTAATATATAAAGAGGTTTTAGTTAGACAAATAAGAAAGGTTAGAGATGTTTTATTACCTAAGAGTGTTGGTACAGCATTAACTATTTTTTTACATGATTTAGATAATATTGTAGGAAGATTTTTAGTAGGAGAGATATTAGATTCAACTATTGTTGGAATAGTATCAACAGTACTACTTTTAATTATAAAGCATCCATTTGCGGTACTTATTGGATTTATTGCAGGTATAACAAATGTAATTCCATATGTAGGACCTATTATAGGTGCAGCCTTAGCTTTTTTCTTTGGGATATTTACAAGTATACCATTAGGAGTTATGGGTGCTGTACTATTACTTCTATATCAACAAATTGATGGAAATCTAGTTCAGCCTAAGATAGTAGGAGACCAAATAGGGTTATCTCCAGTTTGGATACTTATAGCTGTACTAATTGGTGGAAGCTATTTTGGGGCATTAGGGATGATTCTTTCAATGCCAGTAGCAGGACTTATGAGAGTATATCTTAATAGATATGCAAGATACAAAAATGAAAGAAAGCAATAAATATAACATTTTAAATTATATAAGTAAATTTAGCAATATTATTTATTAAGTAAAAAAATGATGTACTATTTTCTATGGTAATGAATAACTTATAGTATAAGATTCTTTAGAATATAAAATGAAGGTGTGGAAATGGAAAAAAGAATTTTAACAGAGGATAATACTAAAGAAATAATAGAAAAGTTAGAGAATTTAGATCATATACTTTTAGAAAAATGTAAATATGATTATGCAATAACATCTGAAGAAATAAAGGAAGCAATGAGAGAACATCAAGAAATAGAAGAATTACTTAGTGTTTTGAAATAGGTATGAACGATAGATTCGTATTTGTAGTTAGATATAATTTATTAAAAAGTTGATATTTTATTAAAATAAAAAGGTCTTACTCTAGAATTTAAATATTCAGAGTGAGACCTTTTTAAGGTTATATTTTAGTACTATCTTTTTTTAACCATTTTAGTGCATTTTTTAATTTTATTGGATTTCCATATCTTAAGGTAGCAAGTCTATAAATCTTAATAGCTCCCCACGCAACTAATATTGTAGAAATAACTAGTATAACAAATGAAATTATTATTTCAATATTTGTTACAGTTCCCATAGCTACACGAATTAGCATTGTCATAGCCGAGCTGAATGGGACGAAGGATGCTATCTTAACTATTAAGCTATCAGCATTACCCATCATTCCATACATGCTTATAAAGAACACTATGACGAACACCATAGTTATTGATCCTATACTTGAACTTATATCCTCAGTTTTTGATACTAATGCACCTAAAGCACCGAATATAAAGCAGTAGAATAGATATCCTATACCGCCAAAGAATGCAAAGGTTATAAGTATGTTAGCAGGCATTTTAAGAACACCATCAAGCATTCCATTCCATGAATCTCTGTTTATAGAGTATGTTATTACTCCAGCAGAAAGCATTACTCCAACTTGTATAATACTTGCAAGTGTAGCTGCAATTACTTTACCTAATATTAGGCTAGTGCTACTAGTACTAGTTACTAATACTTCAATAGCTCTAGAGCTCTTTTCAGAAGTAACTGAAACTGCCACAAGTTGTCCATAGAGAATTGTCATCATATAAATTACAAATACAAGAATATAAACATAACCAAAGTTACCAGCACCATCTTTTCCTAAAACTGTTGTTTCGGATTGGATTGGTAGATTAACTATAGATTCAAGTTCAAGATAATTTATTCCATTCTTTTCTGCGTACTCTTTACGATTGATGGCAGAAAGAGCTGATTGGAATGTCATTTGACTCATATCAACAAAGTTTGTATTTTCGACTAAATAATTATATTTAACTGAGCTTTCTAATACAAAACCTGCATTAGCAGTTCCATCTTTAACAAGATTTTCTGCAGCGGTTTCGCTAGCTACTTTATCTATGTTTGCATTAGGAAAATAGCTCTTAAGCAAATCGAAATTTTCATCACTTATGAGACCACTTTTATCAAATAAGACGTAATTATCTTTTTCTTCATTATTAGAAGTTTCTTCAGGTTGAGTTTGTTCGATATTGCTATCAGATTTACCTAAGCCTGGAATTAAACCAGACAAATCAAAGAATGATGGCAAGGATAATCCAACTACTAAAATCAATGATATTAATATTGTAGTAATTATATATCCTTTAGTCTTAAAATAGTTAGTCAATTCAAATCCTAAAACATTAAGAAACTTTTTCATTATTCGTCACCTGCCTTTAATACAAATATATCTGTTAATGTAGGCTCATAAATTGAGAAATGTTCAATATCTATATCTGTTTTTAAAATTCTATTTAGTAAAGCATTTTTTGTGAAGCCTTCACAAAGTTCTAAAACTATAAAATTTTTCTTAATTTCATAAATAGAAACTATATCGTTAAAATTTTCTTTGCAATAGTTACTTAGGTCTTCAAGATTATAGTTATTTGCACTAAATGCAAGTCTGTTTTTACCAAAATCCTTTTTTATAGCTCTAAGATTTCCAGCTAAAACTATTTCACCTTTGTTTATGATAGCAATTTCCTCACAGAACTCTTCAACATAGCTCATTTGATGACTTGAGAAAATAACTAATTTATCTTCTGCTATTAATTCATTAACAACATCCTTAAGAATTTGTGAATTAACAGGATCTAGACCACTAAAAGGCTCATCTAATATAACTATATCAGGATTACATACTAATGTTTGAGCTAACTGAACCTTTTGTTGATTACCTTTAGATAAAGTTTCAAGCTTTCTATTTGCGTATTCTTCGACACCTAACCTCTTTAACCATTTTTTTGTACTTTCTTTAGCATCTTTTTTGTTCATACCTCTTAATGTAGCAAGATATACAATTTGTTCTGTAACTTTTTTCTTTGGGTAAAGTCCTCTTTCTTCTGGAAGATAACCTATTTGATAATCTCTTGGGTTAAACTTTTTACCATTAATTAATATTTCACCAGAGTTTCCTTTAAAAACATCCATTAAAATACGGATAGTAGTAGTTTTACCAGCTCCATTTCTCCCCAACAATCCTAGTGCTTTTCCACTTTGAACAGAAAATGATATACCGTGAAGTACTTCGGTTTCTTCAAAGCTTTTTCGTAAATCTTTTACTTCTAATTTCATTTTTACCCCCTATAATTGAAAATTTAAATGTTTAAGTTAAAATGCAAATCTTAGATTTGTTTTCTGAAATTACCTACTTAGTTTATTTAGCAATTTTAAATTGAGGTTAAAATAAGCTTATAAAGTGGTAATTTAAAACTTATTATAATAGTATTTTATACCATTTGCAATAGATTTTAGAAAATATTGTTACAAATATTTTACCAAATTAATACAGAAAATTAAATTAAGAAAATATTAAGTTTTAAAAATAAGTAAAAATAATATGATAAATGAAGAATAGAAGTATTTATAATACGAAATTTCCTGTCTTAATGTTATAATAAATAAAATATAAGAAATAATTATAGATAGAAAAAATACTGGAGGAACTTAAGATGAGTAAAAAAGTTATTATAGTAGGGGCTGGACCAGCAGGGATAATGGCAGCGCTAAATGCAGCTAAAAATAATGAAGTTATATTAATAGAAAGAAATGATGAGATAGGTAAAAAGCTAAAGTTAACAGGTGGTGGAAGATGCAATATCACTAATAAAAGGGATATTGAAGAGTTTTTCCAAAGGGTAGTAACTAATAGTAAATTCTTATATAGTTCATTTTATAACTTTACTAATGAAGATCTTTTAGCTTATCTTGATGAATGTAACTTTAAATATAAGATAGAATCTGACAATTATAATAAAGTATATACAAGTACTGATAAAGCAGAGGATTTCATAGAATTATTAAAAAATAACTTGATTAAATCTAAAGTTAAAATTCTTTATAATAAGCAGGTTACAGATTTAATAGTTGAGGATGGAGTTATCAAAGGCGTAGTAACTAATGATAATAATAAAGTTAATGGAGATAAGGTTATAGTAACAACAGGAGGGAAGAGCTTCCCTGTCACAGGTTCAGATGGAAGTATGTTTGAAATACTATCTAAATATGGACATAAGATTAATCCATTATATCCAGCTTTAGTACCTTTAGTTATAAAAGAAGATTTTGTAAAGAGATTACAAGGTATATCTATGAAAGAGGTAGTTTTCAAAACTAAAATTAAGAAAAAAAATATTGAAGTTACTGGAGACATGATATTTACTCACTTTGGGTTATCAGGACCAGGAGTATTAATTCTTTCATCATATATAAATAAAGCTTTAGAAAATGGAGAAATGGAAATAAGACTAGACTTCTTAAAAAATAAAAGTAAAGAAGAGATTTCATCAATAATAAGAAGTAATCCTAATAAGACTATATTAAATAATATGAAAGGTCTTTTAACACAAAGCTTCTTAAAAGAATTAATAGAAAGCTTGAATTTAACTGCTACAAAGGCAGCGGAACTAAAAAAAGTAGATGAAAATAAGCTTGTTGAATATATAAAAGAGATGAGGCTTACTGTACGTGAAACTTTATCTATAAAAGCTGCTCAGGTAACTTCAGGAGGGGTTGCTGTTAAGGAGATAGATGCTTCAACTATGGAATCAAAACTCATTAAAGGTCTTTATTTTGCAGGAGAAGTGATAGATGTAGATGCAGAAACAGGAGGGTTCAATCTTCAAATTGCATTCTCAACAGGCACATTAGCAGGAAGTGACTATTAAAAAGTGCGAAGCAATTCAAAAAGTTGCTTCGCACTTTGTTTATCTTATATAGTCATCAGCAGTTACTATAGTTCTTTTTTCACAGCAGTAATTTGGATTTGATGAGAAGTGATCTTGTACATTCATTAAGGCTTCGCCAAATCGTTGGAAATGAACAACTTCTCTTTCTCTTAAGAATCTTAATATTTCTTTTATATCTTGGTCATCTGTTAAGTTAATTAGCCACTCATATGTTGCTCTTGCCTTTTGTTCAGCAGCCATATCTTCATATAGATCAGCAACTACGTCATCTTTAGCTTGAATATAAGTTGCAGTCCAAGGGTTACCTGTTGCATCAGTGTAGAATAAAGCTCTTCCATGATCTGTATAATGGCCACCGAGACCTGCATCTACTAGCTCATCCAATGTAGCATTTGACATTAATTGATACACCATAGTTCCTATCATTTCAACATGAGCCATTTCTTCTGTACCTATGTCAGTTAATAATCCTTTTGCTTTACAAGTTGGCATTGTAAAACGTTGATTCAAATACCTAAGGGCGGCACTTAATTCACCATCAGGGCCACCATATTGAGAAACAAGAAATTTAGCCATTTTAAGATCTTTTGATTTTAAATTTATTGGATATTCCAATGTTTTAACGTAATACCACATTAATATAATCTCCTCCTATTAATTTTCCCAAGGCCAAGGACATGATGTCCATTTTTCTGGATCTTCTATAGAAGAAGATCCAAAGTTAGTTAATGGGCCATAAGCTTGTTCGTATTGATGGATTAAACAATCAAGTTTTTCTGAAACCATTTTATAATCTTTTGTAGCTTTGGAATCTTCAGGGAAATTATCTAGATATAAATTGAGGTCTACAGCATAAAACATGTATTTCATGATATCTATCAATAATGGATTATCATACATAATATTCACCTCTATATTTTTTTACTTTTTCAGTCTCTTCATATGAACTAAGAAGATCCTTAAATATTGTACCTAGCTTAAAAGCTTCAGTAGTTGAGAGTAAATTATCATATTTTTGAAGTGCTATACATGCTTTTGCATATTCATTATTAGTCAAATTAGGGTTTTTAACTTTCATTTTTTTTACTAAACCTTCCTTAAATGAATTTATATATACTATATCATATACAAAAGATGTAATTTAGTGGCATAAAAAGAGAAAAATTATCGAAAATATATAAATTATTTGAAAATGTGAAAGTTATTATTTATTATTGTCAAGAATATCTACTGAACGAAGTTTTACAATTCATATATAAGGGGAAAGCATTATGTTTAAAGGAATTAATACTTATGGAATGCTTAGAAACGGAACGATAGCTGTACTTACAATGTTTGGTGTAGCAATTCTTTTTGGAGAAAAGAATATTATGTTAGCATTTCCTATTGCATTAACATCAGCAGTACTTGGAAGACAAAATTTTAGAGTAAAAACCTTTAATAAGACTTTAGGCATAATAATAATAGATTTAATTATTGTGACTTTTGCATATATATCAAGGTTAAATTTAATAACTGGAATAGTGATAAATTTTATAAGTATATTTTTAATTATGTATACTATAACGAATCAATATGATCCAACCTTCTATAAGCCTTTTGTTATGTTGTATGTATTTACACAATATGCTTGGGTTCCTCTAAATCAAATACCAAATAGATATTTAGCTGTAATATTTGGCGTTTTAATAATAGTAATCTGTAATAAGGCGATTAACGAGATAAATGAAAAAAGCTTATTAGGTAAAAGTATATCTAAGTCACTAAGTCTGATAGTAGAGAGTTTAAGGGATATATTGAAGGGGAATTATAGTAAAGAAAAAGAGGTTGAATGTACCAATATTATGAGATCTTTAGCTTATAAGATTTATGTATCTAGATATAGGGATTATCTTACTACTAATTTAGGGCAAATTCAGTTTAAAATATTTATGGATATAGAGCATTTAAACTTGTTTTTAAGGAAAATTGAAGAAGGTTATTCTCATAAAGATATAGCTAAGGAAGAAATTGAAGAGTTAATAAATTTACTTGAGCAAATTATAGAATTTTCTGATGGTAAGATACGTGTAGATAATGTAGTTAATGAAACTAATAGATATGTGAATAAGCATATTAAAGAAGCAAAGTATGGATATGAAATATCAGTAGTTTTAATTAATTTAAGCAAAAATATAACTTCATTAGCTTATATAAATAAAAAAGATATAAATAAGGTGTATGAAAGATGGCAAAGAAGCTATTTAGATAAAACAAGATATACTTTTAAGGAGTATTTTAGAAGAGATAGTATAAGATTTAAATTTGCTATGAGAATGGCAATAACATTAACTTTATCGCTTTTTGTAGGAGAACTTTTAGGTTTTTATAAGATAATATGGGCGATAATCACCATAATGTCAGTAATACAACCTTATTATGAAGAAACATTAAAGAAAACTAAGGATAGAGTAGTAGGAAACACTATAGCAATTGTTTTTACTGGAGTAGTAATAAATATTATGGATAATAGGTATGTGACTATAGTTATATTAATAGCATCATTATATTTACTTTATGGATTTAAAGAATATCACAAGATATCTCTTTTTGCGGCTATTGCATCTATATGCGTTGCGTCTTTAAGTAATAATATTAATGAGCTTTTAGTATATAGAATCACATATGTAATAATAGGTGTTTTAATAGTTATCCTAGCAAATAAATTTATATATCCTTATAAATTAAAAGATGGAATAAAACAACTTGAAGAAAAAATAGAAAGATATAATTACATGTTAGTTAAAGAAGGGGAATTATACTTACAAGATAAAGGAAATATTCATATTGTAAGAGATATAATAATTCATTTAACTCTTTTAAACCAAAAACTATATCTTAGAAATTTACAATATGAAGATGAAGAGGTAGATAGGTTTGTTGATAATAATACTTTTGATGCAATTGAGATAGGATACGCTATACTTATGTCATATGGAAAAAGTAGAGATTTTAAAAAAATAAAGCTTGAGGAAATTAGTAGGTTATTAAAACAAATGGAAATATATGGATAGACAATAGAGAAGTGTTAAAAAAGTTAGAAAAATATATAATTACATAATAAATAAATTATATGCCTGTGGAGTAAAGCAAAATATCTACCACAGGCATAATTGACTTTGAAAATTCTCAGTCATATAATTGATTTAACTGACAATTAAATTGAGATCAGGAGACTGGATTATGGAAAGAAAAAATAAAGCATTCAGAGCAGCTATGATGATTAAGGAGCTATATTCCAAAACTACTAATATAATGAGTGACAATCTTAAAGATAGTGGGCTAACGCATCAACAATGTATGGTTATTCAACTAATAGCTCATAGAAATGAAATGACAATAACTGAGCTTTGTAAAGAGATGTCTTTAGCGAAAGGAACAATGTCAGGAATAGTTCAGAGATTGGAAAAATTAGGCTATATAGAAAAAGAGAAAAGAGAAGATGATAAAAGAAATACTTATATAAAGTTTTCAGAGAAAGGTTTAGAATTTGCTCATAATTTCAAAAAAAATATGAGTAAGAGTTTTGAAAATATATTTATTAATTGTAATGATGAAGATATGGATGAGATGATAGTGTCGTTAAGAAATATACTAAACAAGATTGAAGGAAAATAGAAGGATATTGTTAGCTAAAGCTTACAAGAGAAATGTTAGCTAATGCTAAGAGAGATATGCCTTTCGGACAGAGAAATATTCACCTATGATGAAGATAAATATGCCTGCGGCAGATAAGTTACCCATGCCGTAGGCTTATGCTTATCTGTGGCTTTAGTCGTATATTTATCTTCAGATTTTCGAATATTTGTCTATGTCGAAGACATATATTTCTCTTTTGCATAAGCAAAATACTTCTCTGTAGCTTTAGCTACATATTTCTCTTGCCAAAGGCAATATTTATCTTTGCGAACAACTTATTTAAAAGGTTCTATGGAGTATTGATATTTTATCAGCATCTTCAAAATCTTTTAGGGAATTTATGCCTAATTCACTTAATACATCATCTAAGGTAGAGCTATGAGCTGCAATCTTTATAGGTGAGTAGAAGGCAAAATTATTTGTTGCCATAGCTCCTTCTTCTTTAGGAATAAGCACTTTAGGACCACCAACGCATCCACCAACACATCCCATACCTTCTATAAAGTTTCCGTTTATTTCACCTTTCATAGCTTTATCTAATAATTCTTTACAGCCTTTAACGCCATCAGCTTTAACAGCTTTAAGATGTTCGCTTTTATTAGGGTATAATTCTTCTACCATTTCGTTAATAGCAATTGAAACGCCACCAGTTCTTCCATATAATCTTCCGCCTTTTGATGCATATTCAACACTAGGAATACCTTGAAGCTCTTCAGGGTGTATATCTAATATTTTAAATATTGAATCAAGTTCTTGATATGTTAATACAAAGTCAATGGCACCGGCTACATCTTTTTCTTTTGCTTCAGCTTTTTTAGCTATACAGGGACCAATAAATACTACTTTTGCATCTTTATTTAATTCTTTTATAACTCTTCCTGCTGCAATCATAGGTGAAACCGAAGGAGAAAGATCTGGAACAAGTTCCTTATAAACCTTTTTTAGCATTCCTACCCACATTGGGCAACAACAAGAAGTTATCATTAAATCATTAGGTCCATTAACATGTTTATTAAACTCTACAGCTTCTTTTATTGTAAGCATATCAGCAGCAAAGGCTACTTCTAACATATCTGTAAAACCAACTTTCATTAAAGCAGCCCTTAATTGATCCATAGTTACATTAGGACCAAATTGACCTATTATTGATGGAGCTACTGCAGCTACTACTGTTTTATTATGATCTATAAGATCTTTTATAGGGATGAATTCAACTCTATCTAATATTTTACCATCCTTACATGCATCTACACATAAACCACACTCAACACAAGTATTAGGATCTATGTATGTTGTATGTTTTTTATCATCATATTTAATAGCATCAAAAGGACAAGTAGCTTGACATCTAAATTTATGATTTTCATCTGGAGTACAACTAGTACTACAGTCTTCAAGTTTAGCTACAATACGCTTATTTACTGCATAGTTAGTTATAGCCTTTTTTAAGTTATATACAAAGTTATTATCAAAAGGTATATCTACTCCACAAAGAGATGTAATTATTTGAAAAGTCTCTTGTGGAGATTTATCATGACATGTCATTATCATATGAAGTGTTTCATCAAAGTTTCCTATATAGTAAGACTTAACCAAGTCATCAAATAAATCGTTATATTTACTGTTCATATTTTCCTCCCATAAATAAAAATCTAAAAATGAAATTCAAAAGTTTAATTTTGTTAATTAAACTTTTACAAAGTGCATCTACGGTTTAGTTATTTGAACTTACAGATCTGAATGCAATGAAGATTTATTTTCTTTAAATTATAGATATTGTTAGTATACATTTTTTAGAAGAATTTTATGTGCTTAGGTTAAAAAATGATAAATGGGAAAATATGCTTGATGTTATAAGAAGAGGAGACAAGTTATCTCTTTTTTATTTTATAGTTATGTTTATTTTTTATATATAGTATATAGCTTCAAGTACTAAAAGAGATAATTTTATTATAATTAAAGATAAAGGAAAGTGGGTAAAGTAAATATATGCACAAATGTGAATGATATTGGTGGATTATGGAGTTTTTATATTATAAAATATGTAATATAAAGAATGAATTAGCAAGAAATTTGGTGAAATGACTGAAAATGAATGAAAATGAATGAAAGTGATTGACTGATGATTTTTTTTGGAGTATTATAAGGACAAGGAAGGGATGTAAATGTTAACTCAAGAGAGACATGCATTGATTTTAGATAAGTTGGAAAGGGAATCTGTTGTTTATGTGAATGACTTAGTTAAGGTGTTAGAAACTTCAGAGTCTACTATAAGGAGAGATTTAAATCAGCTTGACAAAGCTGGATTATTAAAGAAGGTTCATGGAGGAGCTACATCATTAAATAGTAGTCTTATAAATACGAAAGATTTTGACTTTGAAGTAAGGCAAGGCATAAACAAAGAGGAAAAACTAAGAATTGCAAAATATGCGGCAAGTTTAATAGGGCATGATGATTTTGTATATATAGATTCAGGAACGACAACAGAGCTTATGATAGATTATATAGAAGCAAAAGGAGCAACATTTGTTACGAATGGAGTTAGTCATGCTAAAAAGCTTATTCATAAAAACTTGACTACATATATTTTAGGTGGAGAGTTAAAACTTAAAACAGAAGCAATTGTTGGTGTAGAAGCTATAAATAGTCTACAAAAGTACAATTTTACTAAAGGATTCTTTGGAACTAATGGAATCGATGTAGAGAGAGGATTTACAACGCCTGATTTAAGAGAAGGTATGGTTAAGGAAGAGGCTTTAAGAAGAAGTAAAACTTCATATATATTAGCAGATATGTCTAAGTTTGGTGAAGTAAGCTCAATAAATTTTGGAAAACTTGAAAATAGTAAAATAATTACTACAAAAATAGAAAATAATAAATATAGAAAAGTGACAGAAATTGTGGAGGTGGACAAATAGTGATTTATACAATTACTTTTAATCCAGCATTAGACTATATAGTTAAGATGGATAAGTTTGAGTTAGGGAATGTTAATAGAACAACTAGAGAAGATGTTTATGCTGGTGGTAAGGGAATAAACGTTTCAATAGTTTTAAACAACTTATCTGTAGAAAATAAAGCTCTTGGATTTATCGCTGGATTCACTGGTGAAGAGATAGAGAGAAGAGTAAGAGAGTTTGGTTGTGATACTGATTTCGTTAGATTAAAAAATGGTATGTCAAGAATAAATGTTAAAATGAAGGCTGATGTTGAAAGTGAAATAAATGGCGGAGGACCTGATATTTCTAATGAAGCTTTAGAGGAGCTTTACTTAAAATTAAATGCTTTAAAGTCAGGAGACATATTAGTTCTTGCAGGAAGTATTCCAAAGACTTTACCTGTAGATATTTATGAAAGAATCATGAAAAAGTATGGAGATAGAGGTGTTAAGTTTATAGTTGATACTACAGGAGAATCTCTATTAAAGGTATTAAATTATAAACCATTTTTAATAAAGCCAAATCATCATGAATTAGCTGAACTTTTCAATGTGAAAATAAATTCTCAGCAAGAAATAGTTGAATATGGTAAGAAACTTCAAGAAATGGGAGCTGAAAATGTTCTTATATCAATGGCTGGAGATGGTGCTATATTAATTAAATCAAATGGAGAAGCTATATATAGTGAAGTGCCAAAAGGTGTTCTAAAAAACTCGGTTGGAGCTGGAGACTCAATGGTAGCTGGATTTATAGCTGGATTTATTAAAGAAGAAAAATTAGAAGATGGATTTATCATGGGAGTTGCTACAGGAAGTGCTTCAGCATTCTCAGAAGGTTTAGCAACTAAAGATAAAGTAGAAGAGTTATTAGCTGAACTAAAATAACATAGGAGGACACAAAAGATGAAGATAACAGACTTACTAAAGAAAAACGGTATTGCTATCAATCCTCAAGTTAAAACTAAGGAAGAAGCAATAAACAAGCTTGTAGATCTAATGGACGCTACTGGCAGATTAAGTGATAAAGAAGAATACAAAAAAGCAGTTCTTACAAGAGAAAGCTTAAGTACAACAGGAATTGGTGATAATATTGCTATTCCTCATGCTAAGACTACAGCAGTTAAGGAGCCAGGTCTTGCAGCAATGATATTAAGAGATGGAATAGATTATGCTTCTCTAGATGGAGAGCCAGCAAAACTATTCTTCTTAATAGCAGCACCAGAAGGAGAAAATAACCTTCACTTAGATGTACTTGCAAGATTATCAATGATGTTAATGGATCCAGAGTTTAAGGATATGTTAATAAGTGCTAAGTCAGTTGATGAGTTCTTAAATCTTATTGATTCAAAAGAGAATGATAAGCTAGAAGCTGAAAATAAAAAAGAAGAAGAAGCAAAAGCAAATAATACTGGATATAGAGTTTTAGCAGTAACAGCTTGCCCAACAGGTATAGCACATACATTTATGGCTGCTGAAAGTTTAGAAAATAAAGCTAAAGATATGGGAATATCTATAAAGGTTGAAACTAATGGTTCAGGTGGAGCTAAGAACGTTTTAACTAAAGAGGAAATAGAAAATGCTGATTGTATAATAGTTGCAGCTGATAAGAAAGTTGAGATGGCTAGATTTGAAGGTAAGAAAGTTATCCAAACTAAGGTTGCTAATGGAATACATAAGGCTGAAAGCTTAATAAATGATGCAATAAGTGGAAATGCTCCTGTATATCATCATACTGGTGGAGGAGAAGAAGCTTCAGATTCTGGAGAAAAAGAAAGTGTTGGAAGACAAATATACAAACACTTAATGAATGGTGTTTCTCATATGTTACCATTCGTAATTGGTGGAGGTATACTAATAGCTCTTGCATTTTTATTTGATGATTATAGTATAGATCCAGCAAACTTTGGTATGAATACACCATTTGCTGCATTCTTAAAGACCACAGGTGGAACTGCATTTGGATTTATGTTACCAGTTCTTGCAGGATATATCGCTATGAGTATTGGTGATAGACCAGCATTAGCAGTTGGTTTCGTTGGTGGTATGCTTGCAAATGAAGGTGGTTCAGGATTCCTTGGAGCATTAGCAGCAGGTTTCATAGCTGGATATTTAATAGTAGGATTAAAGAAATTATTTGGTAAGTTACCACAAAGCTTAGAAGGATTAAAACCTGTATTACTATATCCTTTCTTTGGTATATTACTAATTGGTGCGATAATTATATTTGTTGTTAACCCTCCAGTAGGAGCTTTAAATACTGCGATGAACAACTTCCTAATGAGTATGGGATCAAGCAGTAAGATATTACTTGGTGCAGTTTTAGGTGGAATGATGGCAATAGATATGGGTGGACCTTTCAATAAGGCAGCTTACGTATTTGGTACAGCATCATTAGCTAGTGGACAATTTGAAATAATGGCAGCTGTTATGGCTGGCGGTATGGTGCCTCCTCTAGCAATTGCTTTATGTACAACATTCTTCAAGAATAAATTCTCACCAAGAGAAAGACAATCAGGATTAACTAACTATGTAATGGGATTATCATTCATTACAGAAGGAGCTATTCCATTTGCAGCAGCAGATCCATTAAAGGTTATACCTGCATGTGTAGTTGGATCAGCTACAGCAGGTGCGTTATCAATGGCATTTGGATGTGGATTACAAGCACCTCACGGTGGAATCTTCGTAACTCCAATAGTATCAAACCCACTTATGTACTTAGCAGCAATAGCTATAGGTTCAGTAGTTGGAATGGTAGTGCTTGCAGCATTAAAAAAGAAAATAGAAGCATAATGCCTCGTCACTAATGTTTAATTTATAGACATTAGTTTGATATAAAGGGAAGTTGTAAAAACAACTTCCCTTTTTGAATTATAAAATATGAAAATTTATTATTATTATTATTATTATTATATAGATTCATATTTAAGTGAAATAATATAAGATATTATGAATAAGATAGAATAAATTTTAATGCTTTGATTTTGGAAGGTAATTATTTAAATGTAAATAGTTTAAAAATGAAATATTTTATGGTATAATAAATAAAAATTTATATGAAGAAATAATATTTGCCACCGGGTAAATAAGATAGTGTTTAGGTATATTCCAGTAGGTCATAGAAGGAATATGTTTAAGCACTTTTTTGATTGGAGGAATTTATATGGAGAAAAAAATATTAAAAAAGTTTGCCAAGTATGTAAGCTTAAATATACTTGGGATGATAGGTTTATCTTGCTATATTCTTGCGGATACGTTTTTTATTTCTAAGGCTTTAGGTGCAAATGGACTTGCAGCCCTTAATTTTTCAATATCAATATATTGTATAATACAGGGACTTGGATTGATGATAGGTATTGGGGGAGCTACTAGGTACACAATCTTAAGATCTAAAAATAGAGACAAAGAAGCAAAGAAAGTATTTTCCAATGCTTTGACTATTGGATTAATAGTAAGTTTCATCTTAGCAATTATAGGACTGATATTTTCAAGAAAATTATCTCAGATTCTTGGGGCAGATACAGATACTATTAATATGTCAAATGTCTATCTTAAGACTATACTTTGTTTTTCGCCATTTTTCATTTCGAATAATATTTTGTTAGCTTTTATACGTAATGATGGAGATCCAAGATTATCAATGACAGGAATGATTGTAGGAAGTTTTTCAAATATTATACTTGATTATATTTTCATTTTCCCATTATCTATGGGAATGTTTGGAGCTGCCTTTGCTACATGTCTTGCCCCAATTATAAGTATAGGAGTTCTATCAATACACTTTATTAAGAGGAGAAATAACTTTAAGTTAGAGCTTATTAAACCTAATTTTAAGATAGTATCTAAAATTATAAGTCTTGGAATGTCTTCTTTTATTACAGAAGTATCTTCAGGAGTTGTACTTATGGTTTTTAACCTTATAATATTAAATATTTCTGGAAATATTGGAGTTGCAGCATATGGAATTGTAGCTAATATATCTCTTGTTATAATAGCAATTTTTACAGGAATAGCTCAGGGAATGCAGCCTCTTGTAAGTGAAGGGTATGGGAAGAAAAATAAGGAACTAATGAATGGAGTTTTAAAGTATTCTATTATATTATCAGTATTTATATCAATAGTTATATATATTGTGGCAAATATTTTTTCAAAAGAAATAGTTGCAATATTTAATAGTGAAAATATTGAAGAGCTTACTACGTTAGCTATAAATGGTATTAAAATTTACTTTGTAGGCTTTATTTTTGTTGGAATAAATATAATATCAGCAGCATTTTTAAGTGGAACTAGTAATGTAAAACCAGCTTTCATGATTTCTATGCTTAGGGGGTTTGTATTATTAATTCCTATAGCATACATTCTAGCTAACATTTACAATATGAACGGAGTTTGGATATCTTTTGTTGTTGCAGAACTATTAACATTTATTGTTTCTGTATGGAAACTATATGCTGATAAAAAAGTGATGAATAATAAAGATTTATAATACAATAAAAATGCTCCTTTATTAATTTTATTTCAATAAAGGAGAGTTTCTAATTAAATATTGTATTCTTTTGGTGGGTTTCCACTAAAGTCTGCAATAGTTGCTTTTGCATCTTTAAGATAGAATACTTCGAATATTGGATTTTTAGCATTTTGGTATAAAGACTTAACTAATGGACTATGTTCTATTATAGCTTTTTTAATTTCTAAGTCATTAGTGAATGTAACCTTACCATTTAATCTAATCCAAGCAAAATTAGGAGAAGATGTACAGATTTCTATATAAGGATTATTTTTTATTTCGTTATATACATCTTTTTGGTTATTTGTACAGAAATATAACTTTCCGTTTTTTTCAAACATAAATTGAAATGGACGAACTTTAGGATTACCATCTATACCTATGCTAGAAAAATATTGTACTGGATTTTCATTTAAAAAATTTACTATTTCATTCATTATGAATTCCCCCTATTAAAAGTGATTTGTTGTATTTTTTATATTACAATATTATAATAAATTTAATGATATCAATTGTATAGTAAGCACTTTAAAGTGCTATAGTATACTTTTGGATACTATTGTGAAATTAAGGGGGATTAAGATGAATAAAAATTTACCGATATGTCCAGTTGAAATTACTTTAAGTCTGATAGGTGATCGTTGGAAAGTTTTAATAATTCGTGATTTATTAGATGGAACTAAGAGATTTGGAGAACTAAAGAAGTCGCTAGGAACTATAACTCAAAAAGTTCTTACTTCAAATTTAAGAGCTATGGAGGAAAGTGGAGTATTAACAAGAAAAGTTTATGCAGAAGTACCTCCAAGAGTAGAGTATACATTAACTCAAACTGGATATAGTTTAAAGCCTATTTTAGATGCTATGGTACAATGGGGAGATAATTATAAAAAAACTCGTGAAAAAACTAGTTAGAGCGGTTAGCTATAACTAGTTTTTCTATTTGATGATTTAAATTAATATTATTGATTGTTTTATAGAATACTAATGTTATAACAAAAGATAAAATACATAACTGGAGGTTAGGTTATGGAAGAACATATCAATAACATAGAATATAATAATAAAAAGAAAAAGAATAGTATTATCCAATCGGAAGCTTTTCCTGGAATTCTTTTAGTTATAGCAACAGTAGTAGCGCTTATTTTAGCTAATACCCCATTAGATAAGTATTATGAATTTATACTTAAAGATATAGGCTTTGGAGAGTTTAATCTTCATATATTCATAAATGACTTCTTGATGGCTATATTCTTTTTGGTTGTAGGTTGTGAGATTAAAAGAGAGGTTGTTTTTGGCAAGTTATCTAATATTAGAGCAGCATCTTTTCCAGTTATTGCAGCTATAGGAGGTATGGTTGCTCCAGCAATAATTTTTACCTTATTTAATTATAATAGTGGATTTGAAATAGGAGCTGGAATACCATTATCAACAGATATTGCTTTTGCTATAGGGATTTTTACTATTTTAAGTAAGCGATTAAACTTATCTTTAAAAGTATTTTTACTTACTTTAGCGGTAGTAGATGATCTACTTTCCATAGTTATAATAGGAATATTCTATTCTTCTAAGTTTAATATTCCAGCGATAATTGCAGCAGTATTTTTAACAGCTATACTATTTTTAATAAAGACTTTAAATAAGAAGAATAGATTGTGGCCATATATAATAGTAGGTTTGGGATTATGGGTTGCTATATATTTTAGTGGAATTCATGCAACAATAAGTGGAGTTATTTTAGCTTTAAGCTTACCACTAACTAAGGATGGACATAAAGATAATGATTTAAGTCTTAAGGTGCAACATAGTCTAGAACCTATTACTAACTATTTTATATTACCGATTTTTGCTTTTTCTAATACAGGTGTAAACTTAAGTGGATCAATTAATTTGTTTAAGGAATATCCTCTTATGACAGGTATAGTTTTAGGACTAGTAATAGGAAAACCTATAGGTATTATGACATTTACATATATAGCGAGCTTACTAGGGATAACTAGGAAGCCTAATAATGCTAGTTGGTTTGACGTATTTGCAGTTTCAGTATTAGCAGGTATAGGATTTACTATGTCTATATTTGTAGCTGAGTTAGCATTTAAAGGTACAGCAGAAGAATTAAATGCATCTAAGGTATCTATTTTAGCAGCTTCACTTCTGTCTATAGTATTGGCTTTCATAGTATCAAGGTTTGAAAAAAAGAAAGAGAGGAGTAGTTAATATGTTTTTAGAGATCTTGTTTATTCAAGGTCTCTTTTCATTAATATAAGGACTTTCCAGTTTTTGACTCGCAGATAGTAATAATGGTAGAATTAATAAGTACAATCATTATAGTATAAGAATTACTTTATAAATGACACCTTTATGTTAAATAAAATAAAGCTAAATAAAGAATAATATATAGTGAAAAGTAATAGTAAAGTAGAATATACTTATTATAAGAGTTTGAAAGATTAAAACAAAATATATTAAATAATAATTATTATTGATTAATTTCCGAAAAGTATATATAATATATTTAATTAAAAGCTAAGAAAGGAGTTGATAGCTTTGGCAAAGAATACTAAAGAATTAGACTTAATGATTATAGGTGGGGGTCCTGCAGGATTTTCTTCAGCTATATATGCAGCAAGAGCTAATTTAGATATGTTACTTTTAGAAGATAAAATATTAGGCGGACAAGTACGTAATAGTTATACAATAGAGAATTATCCAGGATTTAAGAAGGTAAGCGGGAGTGAACTTGCTGATATTATGCAAGACCAAGCTGAAAGCTTAGGAGCGAAAATAGATGAATTTGATGTGATTGAAAGAGTAGATTTTAGTGGAGAAGAACTAATAGTTGAAACTGGAGATTATATTTACAAGCCAGAAGCAGTGATAATAGCAACAGGAGCAAGTCCAAAGAAACTACCTATTCCTAATGAAGAGAAATTCTCAGGAAAAGGTGTTCACTATTGTGCTGTTTGTGATGGTGCAATGTATCAAGATAAAGTTGTAGCTGTAGTTGGTGGAGGAAATTCAGCTTTAGAAGAAGCGGAATTCTTGACTAAGTTTGCTAGTAAAGTATATATAATAAGAAGATATGATTACTTCAAAGGTGAAAAAGCTATGCTAGAAGCAGTAGAAAATAATCCTAAGATAGAAATTCTTTATAATGAAGATTTGGTTAATGTTGAAGGTAGCAATTTTGTTGAAAAGGCTATTATAAGAAATACTAAGGATAATACTGAAAGAGAAATTGATCTTGAAGCTGTATTTGGATATATAGGAACTGAGCCTAAGACAGAATTATTTAAAGATTATATAAAAACTACTAAAACTGGCTATATAGTTACAGATGAAAATATGAGGACAAATGTTAAGGGTGTATTTGCAGCTGGAGATGTAAGAGAAAAAGAATTTAGACAAATAACTACTGCAGTAGCCGATGGAACAATAGCTAGTTTAGCAGCAGAGAAGTATATAGTAGAAAAAAGGAGAGATAAGTAATGATAAAAATATATTCAACATCATGGTGCCCATCTTGTGTAAAGGCTAAGAGATTTTTTGAAATGAAAGGATGGGAATACCAAGAAATAAACGTTGCTGACAAGCATGAAGATAGGGAAGAAGTAATGAGAGTTTCAGGACAAAGAACAGTTCCTGTAATTGATATTGATGGAGAAATCATCGTAGGTTTCGATAAAAAGAAAATCGAAGATGCAATGGAGTAGTACATTAACATTAATACCATATTCAGTAGCATTTCCAGAGAAAAGTGGTAAGATTAGACATGATTATAAGCAAGTTGGTGAAGAATTTACTATAGTAATTAAATAAATTATTATTTAATACAGATTATATGCAGTTTGATTTAAATAGAAAAGTTGATTTTAAATATATGAACTAAAAGAAAATGGAGCGTAAATTTACGCTCCATTTTCTTTTGAGTATGCTATGATTGTGTTATTTAGCTAAAGAGTCGTAGCTTTTCCAAAGCTGATATTCATCTTTATCTTTAATTTTTAAGTAAATAGAACTTTTATCTTCTTTATTTATATAAGCAGTCACTAATTGTGTAAACTTATAACTATCTTTTTCACCTATAAGTTCTTCGCTATTCCCACTAAAAAATGATATTCCAGTCTTTTTATAGTTTTCAGGTAATTCGTTCTTAGTTTCTTTAAAGTCATAATAATAAGGAGTGTTATTAGCTACAATTAAGGGCATTAAAACTCCATCTGAAGTTAATAGTACTTTATAAGTGCTATTAAAAGATGCAAAAAATTTTTGACTTTTTGTATCTATCATAATAGCAGAACCTGTTTTTTCATATTCCTGTAATGTAGCTCCTTTTTCAGTGAATTCATTAATAGAATATTTATTAGGGATATTGTCTTGATTTACTTCAGTATTGCTACAAGAAATCAATGCTGATGCGGATATTCCTAATATTAAGCTTATTAAAAATTTCTTCATACCTTTTCCATCCCCTTTAACTTTACAAGTATAATTATCTTATTAGAGTATATGAAAGTTTTTTTATAAATATCTTTATTAAGGTTTTAAAATTATATTTGGTTAAAATAGTTTAGCTAAAAGAGATTTATTTATAAATACAGAAATTTATAGTATATATATGTAATTAAATGATATAATTAACAGTATTGGTAAAATAATTAGCTAAAGGGGGCAAAGGCTATGAATGAAAAAATATTAACTAAAAATAAACTATGGACAAGGGATTTTACCATTATAACTATCGGATCTATTATATCAATGTTGGGGAATTCAGTATCAGGGTTTGCTATTGGGCTAGTAGTACTTGATTATACTAATTCAACATTTCTATATGCATTATTTATGGTTGTATATAATTTACCTAAGATTGTAGTGCCTTTATTTGCGGGGCCGTATTTAGACAGATTCTCTAGGAAGAAAGTTATTTATACTTTAGACTTTTTATCTTCTATTATTTACTTTGGGATTTTTCTTTTTATTAGTGGGGGATATTTTAACTATGGAATATTAATGGCAGTAAGTCTTTTAATAGGAGTTATTGATGGAATTTATGCGGTTGCGTATGAAAGTTTTTACCCTAACCTAATTACGAAAGGTAATTTTTCTAAGGCTTATTCAATTTCAAGTATGATATATCCACTAGCTGCTTTTATGGTTCCAGTTGCATCCTTTATATATAATTCTATGGGAACAGCAGCATACTTATTTTTGTTTAATGCTATATCGTTTTTTATTGCAGCTTGTTTTGAAGCAAGTATTAAATATAAAGAAACCCATATATCTAATGAAGAGTATAAGAAATTTGATTTTAAAGGATATAAGGATGACTTTAAAGAAGGATTATCTTATATATGGGTTGAAAAAGGTCTTCTTGTTATAACTATCTATTTTTGTTTAACTATGTTTTCAGGAGGTGCTACTCAGACGGTGCTTTTACCATTCTTCAAGAATAATCCGGGATTATTTAGTAATATTCCTGTAGATGTTGTTACTTTATTTACTTTTGTAACAGGCTGTGGAGTTATAGGAAGGCTTATTGGAGGAATGATTCATTATAAATTTAAGTACCCTGTAAGTAAGAAGTTTTTAATTGCTATAACTGTTTATATGAGTATTTCTGTAATTGAAGGTATTCAACTATTTATGCCTGTAAATGTTATGATGATATGCTTCTTCATCACAGGAATAATGGGTGTTACTTCATATAATATAAGAATTTCTGCAACACAAAGCTATGTACCAGATGAAAAAAGAGGTAGATTTAATGGAATATTTAATATGATATGTGCAGCAGGAGGAATATTAGGCCAACTTCTTGGTGGAGGAATGGCTGAATTTATTAGTGAAAGAAGTGTAACTGTAATTTTCTCTATTTTTAATATTTTAGAAGTGTTATTTGTAATGTATAGAGGAAGAGAGTACGTTAAGAAAATATATAATAGAAGAGTTTAGGTTGCTTGCACAAGCAAGTTAATAAATAAGCTATCTATCATTCAAATTGGATTAATGTTTATAAGTACTGTAATTATTACTTTTAAGAGAGTGATAATTAGAAAATGGAGGATTGTATGAAAAATAAATTAAAAAGAAAAATTTATGATGAAGAATATATAAATATAAATGGTATACTCCAATATTTATTCCATGCAGGTACTGATGAAAATAATCCGGTTATGCTTTTTTTACATGGTGGGCCTGGTTCGGCAGAGTCTATTTTTGCTTATTCATTTCAAGAAAAATGGGAAGAAATTTATACTGTAGTTCATTGGGATCAGCGAGGGGCAGGAAAAACTCTTACTAAAAATCCAAATAGTTTCCCTACTATGGATTTGATGCTTGAAGACTTATATCAAATAATTCAGTATTTAAAGGCACGGTATAATAAAGGTAAGATAATATTACTTGGACATTCGTGGGGAAGTGTTTTAGGGAGTACTTTTGTATTAAATCATCCTGAAGAGGTTGAGTATTATATTGGAGTAGGGCAAGTTGTAAATATGATTGAAAATGAGAGAGTAGGCTATGAAAAGGTGAAGGAGCTAATAATAGAAGTTGATGATAAAAAGTCTCTAAAAACACTAGAAGCTCTTGGGGATTATCCAGGAGATAAGTTTGAAAATGATACTTTTATTAAAATAGGAAAGCTACGTAGACTTCAAAATAAATATAAATTGGCTATAAGCTTAAACTTTAAAATTATATCAATTGTTTTAAAAAGTCCAATTATGAAATTTTCAGATATATCATCTTTGATAAAGTCACTTATGGCTAATCAAACTTTATATTATTTTTTATGGGAATATGATTTGAACTCTTATTCCTTAGACTATAAAGTTCCTGTATATTATATTTTAGGAGAAAAGGATTGGCAAACACCTTATCCAATAGCGCAAAAGTATTTTGAAAGTATATCAGCACCAGATAAGGAGATATACATGGTTCCTAATGCAGGGCATATGACTATGATGGATGAACCAGAATCATTTTATTATGCTTTAAAGGAGGTATATAGTAGAAAAATGGTTTAAGTTTATAGTGAGATAATATTTTTATAAGAAAATATAGATTTAATTTATTATAGAGAGGTTAGCAATAAAGTCAATGTGGGGAAATAAGGTTACATATTCTTAAATTATAATTAAGAATATGTAATTTGGCTATTATAAATTGGAAAAATAATATATAATAGGGAAGGGGTTAAGTAAAGACTTTTTTAGTTGGAGGTAATTAAATGGAATTTTTAGAAATTATAAAAGCCATAATACTTGGAGTTGTTGAAGGTATTACAGAATGGCTTCCTGTTAGTAGTACAGGGCATATGATATTAGTAGATGAGTTTTTAAAGCTTAATGTGTCACCAGAATTTATGGAGATGTTTTTAGTAGTTATCCAGCTTGGTGCTATTTTAGCTGTTGTTATTCTTTATTGGAAAAAGATATTTCCCTTTACCTTTGATAATAAGGGAATGCATATAGAAAAAGATACTTTCTCTATGTGGTTTAAGATAGTAGTAGCTTGTTTACCAGCTGCAGTAGTTGGTCTTTTATTTGATGATCAGCTTAATGCATTATTTTATAACCCAACAACGGTTGCTATAATGTTAATAGTATTTGGTATCTTATTTATAGTTGTTGAAAATTATAATAAAGGTAAGAGACCAACTATTAATAGCTTAGCAGATATAACATATACTACTGCGATAATAATTGGTATATGGCAACTTATAGCTGCAGTATTCCCAGGAACTTCACGTTCAGGAGCAACTATAGTAGGAGCGTTATTAATTGGTGTATCTAGAACTGTAGCAGCTGAATTTACATTCTTCCTTGCTATACCAGTTATGTTTGGAGCAAGTGCATTAAAGCTACTTAAGTTTGGATTTAGCTTTACAGGAAATGAACTTATACTATTAGTTGTAGGTCTTGTTGTTGCTTTTATAGTATCAGTAATTGCAATCAAGTTCTTAATGACATATATCAAAAAGCACGACTTTAAAGTGTTTGGATGGTATAGAATTGTACTTGGTATTATAGTTCTAGCATATTTCTACATAATTAAATAGTTAGATTAAAAGGATTATCCAATAGTGATAGTCCTTTTATTTTTAAGTATTAGACAACCTAGGAAATATAGGCCATCTCTACACAAGTTGTCTTAAGAAGTTTTTGACAGGTATTTTAAAATTAGATTTCCACAAGATAATAATGAATTTAAATTAAGGAGGAAATCTTATGAACAAATACGCAAACCAAAGCAAACAACAAGGACAACAAAATTCTATGCAGAATAATGCTATGAGCAATCAAAGCCAAGGATCAATGCAGTCAGGAATGAATAATGTTTCACAAAGCCAAGGTCAAATGCAAAGCAAGGCTCAAATAGACCAAAATATTGAGAACTTCAAAAAATCTCAACAACAAAATTCACTTCAATAGTTTAAGTAATTAATATAAATAAAAATAACCGGTCTTGTTGACTGGTTATTTTTATGTCATATTATATTAACTTAGATAGTTTGCAAATTTCTTATGAAGGTCGCCTTTAAGGTTGAAGCCTAATTCATTAAGAACTGTGTTGATAGCTTTAAGTGTAATATAAAGTTTTTCTTCATAGCAGTTTTCGCCCATATGACCTATTCTAAAGATCCTATCTTGTAGAAAATCAAAGCCTCCAGCAATTATAATATTATGCTCAGAATATAGCTTGTTAAATAAATCTTTATAATTGATTCCATTAGGAACTAATACTGTTGAAACGGTATTAGAGTGACAGTCTTTAGATAATAGTTCTAAACCGCATTCTTTTAAAGCATATCTACAAGCTTCAGCATAACGCTCATGTCTTTGAAGTGCATCTTTATCATCTAAGAAATTATCAATAGCTTTATCAAAGGCATAAATATCGCTAATAGGTTGAGTATATGGGAACCATTTATTCTCATACCAATCATTCCAAATAGTAAGGTTAGCATAGAAGCTTCTAATAGGAGTTTTACGGTTGTTCATAGCTTCTGTGGCATCTTTACTAATGCTTAGGAAAGTTAATCCAGGAGGAGCAGAAAGACATTTTTGAGAGCCACCTAGAGCTATATCAATATTCCATTCATCAACATGTATTTCTTCACCACCAATACTTGATACTGAGTCAACTATTGATAATATACCGTATTTTTTTAGTAGCGGACAGATATCTTTTATTGGATTTGTTATACCGGATGGAGTTTCGCAGTGAACTACTGTAGCAACCTTAAAATCATGATTTTCTTTTAAGAAATTCTCAAGGTTTTCAATGTTTATTCCGTGATCTCTTTCTCCATGAAAGAATGTTACATTTCCCCCATACATTTCAGCAAAGTCTTTAAAACCATAGCCAAAGATACCATTTTCAATACAAAGGACTTTATCTCCCTCTTCAATTAGTGAAGCGCAGGCTGCTTCTAAACCAAGTATACCTTCACCATCTAAGATTAAAACTTGGTTTTTGGTATGCATTATGCTTTGAAGTTTTTCACAAGTGTTTTTGTAAAAATCATAAAATTCTAAATCTAAGTCAGGATTAGTTATAGGTCTCCTCATAGCTTCTCTAACATTTTCTCTTATAAACGTTGGGCCAGGTGTCATTATTAGTTTTTCCATAGCTTTTACCCTCCATAAATTCTCTTTTAATTATATCTCAGTTTTTATATGTCTTACTTTAAAACCAGCTCTTAAAGCTGTTGATATTGGAACTGCAATTAAAGTTCCGACAATACATTGAAGTGCATTAGCAAATACTGATTGAAGAGGGATTATCCAGTTTCCGTATATAAGGCCTTCAGCAACATAATATCCAACTATCATAACTATAAAAGCTATAATTAATCCTATGCTATTGTTTATAATGCTTTGCTTTTTGCTGTTAGAAGCTTTGAAGGCAAAGTACCCTATAGCATATCCCATGATTAATCTTATTATTAAAGTAAATGGAGCCCAAACTGCATATGGACTTAGGATGTCAAATAAAGCCATACCTATACCACCTGATAAAGCCCCAGCTTTTTTACCAAATACCATAGCTATAGTAAAAGACATAACATTGCCTAAATGAAATAATCCTCCACTGGTAGATCCGATTTGAATATTGATTGTTGTAGCTATATATACTAAAGCGATAAATAAACCATATATAGCTATTTCTTTTGCGTTAAATTTTGATTTGGAATTAGTGTTCATAAAATTAAAGCCCCCTTATTGTTAGTTGAATTTTAAATCATAATATTATAATAGGATAATGATGGAATAATGCAAGTGTATCGATACAAAAAGGTTTTGCTAGCATGAATATAAAAATATTGACTTCGTCAATGGGGAAAGGTGCTTATGGTAGGTAAAAAGTTTTGCTAACACAAAAGGGTGAAAGTTAGTAAGCTTGATAGGGAAGCTAAGTGGAGATATGACTTAATTTACATAAAAATTAATATATGGAATTATAAGGGTAAATATTTTATAATTAATAGAAGAAATTGATTTATAAAAAACGATTGATTGGAGTAGCAGTTAATGAAGATAGCGATTTGTGATGATGAAAGAGTAGAATTAGAGTTAATATCTGAATATTGCAATGAATGGAGCAAGAGTAAAAAAGATGTTTGCATTATAGATATTTTTAGAAGTGCAGAAGAATTTTTGTTTAATTATGAAGATGTAAAAGATTATGAGGTATTATTTCTTGATATACAGATGAGGGAGCTTAATGGAATGGCTTTAGCAAAAAAGCTAAGAAGCTTTGGGGAAGATATGATAATAGTCTTTATCACAGGTGATAAGGATTATGTATTTGAAGGATATAAGGTACAAGCACTAGATTATATATTGAAGCCAATTAATAAGGAGAGATTGTTCAATATTCTTGATAAGGTTAGTGAATGTACTAAAAAAAAGGAGGATTTTCTTTTTGTAAACTGTAATGGAGCTAAGCATAAGATTAGACAGTTAGATATATGTAGCATTGAAAGTATTGGACATGAAAGTATATTACATATGATAGATAAAGAAATCGTATGTAAAAAAGGCATAAGTCTTTTAGAAAATGAAGTAAAGAAAGAATATTTTTACCGCTGTCATCGATCATACTTGGTAAATTTATCTAAAATATCGACTATATCTAAAAGAGAAGTTATCTTAGAAGATGGCTTAAATGTTCCTATTGCTAGAGGGAAGTGGGAAGCTTTAAACAAAGCTTATTTAGACTTCTATAGAGGTGTAATATGTGGATAATATCTATGATTATGTTGCCAGCTATATATTTATACTACGTATGCCAGATTGGAAGTATAGAAGCTGGTAAGTTAAAGAAAGTAGTTGTATTTATTTTAATGAGTATATGTACCATAGTTAGTGCGATTTTTGTTAAAGAATATTTAGGAGCAGTATTAGGTACGATTATAATTATTTTATTTGATTTATTTTATGATGAAGAAAGTTTCCATAAACAATATAAATGGATTTTAACTTTTGGTGTAGCTGTATGTTCCTTATTTCTTTTACATAAGCTTTTTAAAAATTTTACAGAAGTAGTTGTTATTATAGCTATATTTTTGATTATGTATATATTATTGAGTAGTTATCGTAAATTAATATCTAGTAAAACTAATGTAATTGTAATAAGTATATATTTATCATATATATTTCTTGCCTATTCCCTTAATAATAGCAGATATAGTTATGTTATTTTATTTCTTGTAGTTAGTACATTTGGTGCTTTTGAGAGTATATTATTAGGTTATAACAAAATTTTTAAAAGAAAGACATCTGAATTTCAAGAAGATTTACTAATAAATCAGTATGAAGAGATTAAGACTGTATATTTGAATATGAGAGGGTTTAGACATGATTATCATAATCATATTCAAGTTATAAAAGCTCATTTGTATATGGATAGATTAGATTTAGTAGATGAATATTTATTGGAACTAGAGGGGGAGCTTGAACGGATTGATTCTAGAGTTCGATCGGGGAATTTAATGCTAGATGCCATTTTAAATAGTAAGATTGCTATAGCTGAAAAATATAGTATTAAAGTAAAGTGTAAGGCTGAAGTTAATAAAGATTTACCTGTTAGTGATATAGACTTATGTGTTATATTAGGAAATCTTTTAGATAATGCAATAGAGTCTTGCCAGAAACTAAATGAAAATAAATTTATAAGAATTTATGTGGCAATAATTAAGAAACAACTATATATTTCTATACAAAATTCAGCTAAAGAGGAGTTGGATTTTAATGATAGGAATTATATAACTAATAAAAGAGGAAACCATGGACTTGGTATGAAGAGGGTAAATATATTAGTAAATAAGTATAATGGTTTTTTAAATCTACAAAATGAACCAGGGATTTTTGCTTCGGAGGTAACATTACCTATATAGATAGAATTAAATTATCAATGTGCATTTCGTGCGGAATGGTATACATTTCGTGCGATTTTTTTTAATAGCTTTGTTTAAGTTATACACTAGTTATATAGTGATTAAAGCTTATAAATTTTGAGAGAGGTAAATAAGATATGATAGGAGATAACTTGAAAAAGAAATATGGATTAATTAAAAATATAATATATTGTCATAAAAAACTGAAGGAGTATAGAGGGGGAAAGTATTTTATTTTAGTGCCGCTATTTGTATTAACATCTGTAGCAGTTCCTTTAAGTATTGCAGTACTTCCTAGCGTAGTGATAAAAATTTTATTAAGCAAATTTGATATATTTAAAATGATTAGTATTGTTATGGTGGTTATATCAATAGTATGTATTCTTCAGTTTTTATTAAAGAGATTAGAAATTGTAGCAATAAATGAAACTTTTTTATTCCGTGTAAGTATTGCTAAGGAGTTTACAGCTAAAAGTATATCTATACCTTATGAAGATGTAGAAAGTCCTAAGGGAAAGGAAAGTTTTCAAAAGGCTATAGCTGCTATTTATAGTGGTAATGAAGTTGGAATAGAAGCCATGATTATGTTAGTAGCTAAGCTAGGTGTTGGAGTTTTAGGGTTAATAGTCTATGCTTTAATAACAGCAAGCTTACATCCAGTTTTAATGGTGATATTAATTATATGTCCTGTAGCAAGGTTATTTGTTTTAAATATAAATAGAAAATGGAAAGAAAACCATAAGAAAGATTGGATACCTATAGAAGTGAAAATAAGATATCTTCAAAAGGAATGTCTTGATCTTAAGCATGGAAAAGATATTAGGATGTACCAAATAGAAGGCTGGTTTGTAAAGAGTTTTAATAAGCTAATTGGAAAAAGACTTTCTTGGAATAGAAAAGAAATAATAAGGAAATTTAATTCGCAATCAGTAGAGAGAATAGTGAGTTTAATTCGTGATATTTGTTGTTATGGATATTTAATTTATGGAGTATATAGAGGGATGGATATTGCAGAGTTTACATTATATTTGGGGATAATTAGTGGGTTTAGTAGTTGGGTAGAAAAGATATTTAATAGCTATGGAGAACTTTTAGATAATAATATGATAATAAATGATTATAGGTCATATATGGAGCAGAAGGATTATTGGGAAATAGGTGGAGATAAAGAGCTTCCAAGAGAAAAAACACATACTATTACATTAGAAGATATTTGGTACACTTACCCTGGAACTGAAGAGCCTGTTTTTGAAGGTTTAAATTTAACTATTAAAAAAGGTGAAAAGTTAGCTGTTGTAGGAATGAATGGGTCAGGGAAAAGTACACTTATTAAGATTATATGCGGTTTATATAAGCCACAGAAGGGAAGGGTTCTTTTAGATGGAATTGACATTAAAGAGTTTAATTTAAAAGAATATTATTCATTATATTCTGTAGTGTTTCAAGAGGTTTTTGCATTTGCATTTCCTATAATAGACAATATTATTTGTAGTACTAGTGAAAGTTATAATGAGAAAAAGCTAAGTGAGTGTATTGATGTAGCTGGATTAAAAGATAAAATAGATTCTTTGCCAAATGGGATTTGTAGCAATATGCTTAAGGATTTAGAAGATGATGGGATAAATCTATCTGGTGGAGAAATGCAAAAGTTAATGTTAGCCAGAGCTTTATATAAAGAATCATCTATAGTTATTTTAGATGAACCAACAGCAGCATTAGATCCAATAGCGGAATTTGAAATGTATCAAAAATATAATTCTTTTATTAAAGGGAAAACAAGTATATTTATATCTCATAGGCTAAGCTCAACAGTGTTTTGCGATAGAATCATATTCTTAAAGGCTGGAAAAATTATTGAGGATGGAAGTCATGAAGAGTTAATAAGGTTAAAAGGTGAGTACGCAAATATGTATGAATTACAAGCTTACTATTATCAAGAGGAGGTGGAAGCAGATGTGTGCTAAATCAAAGAATTATTTATCCTTCCATAAAGATGGATTAGAAGGTTTGAAGATGATTCACAAAGTGGATTCATCTGCTATTCCAATAACCCTTTTACATGCTTTAGTAAAAGCATTATACCCTTATATTACTCTTTTTTTAGGAGCTTTTATAATAGATTCTTTGATAGAAAGAAATTTTAAATACTCTATAATATTTGCTTTAGCACTTATAGGTGGAAATTTTGTTTTTGGAATTATTCAAGATATATTAGAGCGAGTAGATGATTATAAAGGTTGTAAGATAGGACATTTAACTACATTAGAAATAAGGAAAAAGGCATTAGAAATTGATTATGAAACACTTGAAGATGCTAAAACCTTAGAAAAACTAAATAGTGCAGTTTATTCTATGCAGTTTCAAGGTGGATTTGCAGTTTTACTTAAAAATTATTGTTCAATATTTCAAGGGATTTTCTCTATAATAGCATCTACATCTTTAGTAGTTTATCTATGTTTTCAAATTGGAGTTCAAGATGAAGGCGTATTATCTATTTTAACAAGTATTACTGCTTCGATAATTTTTATAGTTATATTATTTGGAGTTACAATAATAAGCAATTTTATAGTTACAAAATATAATAACAATAAAAGCTTAGAGCTTTTCAATAAGCATATTAAGGCTGAAAGAACTTTGAATTATTATATAGAGCAAGTTTATAATGATTACGAAAAGGGGAAAGTTATACGTCTTTATGATATGAAGGAAATAATAGGAAAGAGATTTAGAGAGTCGAATGATTTTGTAGCAGGTGTTTTTGAGGAGTTTTTCCCAGTTAAATACTTTGTAGAAGGAGCAGGAACTTTAATTTCTGGAGTATCATTAATGTTTTCTTATATGTTTGTTATGCTTAAAGTGTTATCAGGTGCGATTACTATTGGTGGATTAACTAAATATGTAGGAGCTATTACACAATTAAATAATGGAATGATTCAAATAGTTAAAGTTAATGATGAGATTAGATTACAATGTGAGTATTTAAAGACATTTTCTGACTTCATAAAGTTAAAAAATAAGAGGGAAACAGGTACAATCCCTGTAGAGAAAAGGTTAGATAATGAGTATGAAATTGAATTTCATAATGTATCTTTTGCTTATCCTGGAAGTAGTGAAATGATATTAAAAAAACTTTCTTGCAAAATTAACATGAAAGATAAGTTAGCTGTTGTAGGTAGAAATGGTGCAGGAAAAACCACTTTTATAAAACTTATTGCAAGACTTTATGATCCTACTGAAGGGTATATTACTTTAAACGGAGTAGACATAAAAAAATATGATTATAAGGAATATTTAAAACTATTTTCCGTTGTTTTTCAAGATTTTAGTCTTTTTGCATTTCCAGTGGAAGAAAATGTTGTTACAGATGTAGAAGTAGATGAAGAGAGAGTATGGAAGACCCTTGAACTTGCTGGAGTTAAGGATGTAGTAGATGAAATGCCTCTTAATATTAAAACTCCTTTATTTAAATATGATGAAGGTGGTGTAGAGTGTAGCGGAGGGGAACAACAGAAGATTGCAATAGCAAGAGCTCTTTATAAGGATGCACCTTTTGTAATACTAGACGAGCCAACAGCGGCATTGGATCCTATAAGCGAATATGAAATATATTCAAAGTTTAATGAATTAGTTAAAGATAAAACCAGCATTTATATTTCACATCGTATGAGTAGTTGTAGATTCTGTGATGATATTATGGTTTTTGATAATGGAAAAATAGTTCAAAGGGGTAGCCATGATAAATTGATGGAGGATAAAGATAATATTTATTCTAAGTTGTGGAATGCTCAAGCTAGTTATTATACAAAATAATATAACTGTAAAAGAGAGTTATTAATAATTAAAATTTATTAAAGAAGTGGATAGATTTAAATTATCCACTTTATTTATTATTATGTAAAAATATTGAATTTTAAATAAGATAAAATGAAAAACTATAACAACTTAGTTTTGTCGTAAAAAAGATGGGAAATAGTAAGGAAAATACTTGACAAAATTGGATGTTTTATGTCGGAAATATCTATTACATTGAATAAACTATGTAAAGTGAGGAAAATAGAGGGTTTGTCTATATATTGTATATATGCTAAATAAAAAACATATATATAGTGTATAAAACAAAGGCTTTAGATAGAAAAGCAGAGATTTTTTAAAGAAAATTCGTTAAAATTGGACTTGAACAAATATGCAGAATTTTAGTTGTTGGAGTATAATATTTTAAGTGATTATTAAATAGTTATTTACGATTATTAAGAAAAGAAAATGGGTTTAGGGGGATACACAAAGCATGGATGTAATGAAAAGAGATGGCAGCATCGTTGAATTTGATAAATCGAAGATACGTGAAGCTATAATGAAGTCTATGAGAAATGGTAGCGGTATTGTTATGCCAGACATAGCGAGGCTTATAGCAAATGATGCAGAAAAGCACTTTAATAAAGATAAGGAAATGGCGACTATATATAAGATAGAAACCTATGTTTATGATAGATTAGTGCATTATGGGCAAGGAGTAACTGCTAAAGCATATGAAGGATATAGAGCGGTTCAAGAGTTTAAGAGAAATACCAATACTACAGATGAAAGCATATTAAATCTTTTAGATAGAAATAATGAAGATGTTATGAAGGAAAATTCAAACAAGAATCCAGTAGTAGCAGCTACTCAAAGAGATTTAATAGCAGGAGAAGTATCTAAGGATATTTCAAGAAGAAAGCTTATACCAGCTCATCTAGTTCAAGCTCATGATGAAGGTGCAATTCACTGGCATGATATGGACTATACATTATCTCCTATATTTAATTGTTGTTTAGTTAACTTAGAAGATATGTTTGAAAATGGTACAGTTATAAATGAAAAGTTAGTTGAAACTCCAAAGTCTTTTGGAACAGCTTGTACAGTAGCTACACAAATTATAGCTCAAGTTTCATCTAACCAATATGGTGGACAAAGTATCACTATAAAACATTTAGCTAAGTACTTAAAGGTTACAGAAGAGAAGGCATATAAATTTTATTTAGATAAATACGAAAATGAAGAATTAGCAAAATCGCTTGCTAAGGATATGAAAATGAAGGATTTAAGAGATGGTGTTCAAACGATAAGATACCAACTTAGTACACTTCAAACTACAAATGGACAGGCGCCTTTTTCTACTATTTACTTAGAAGTCGAAGTAGGTCATCCATATGAAGAGGAAATGGCTTTAATCTGTGAAGAAATGATAAAACAAAGATTAGAAGGAATGAAGAATTATAGAGGTCAAGTAATTGGAGAAGCATTCCCTAAATTAGTTTATCTTTTAGATGAGCATAACTGTCTTGAAGGTGGAAAATATGATTACATAACTAAGCTTGCAGCAGAATGTACTGCTAAGAGATTAGTTCCAGATTACCAATCTGCAAAGATAATGAGAATGAATTATGAAGGAAATACTTTCCCACCAATGGGATGTAGATCACATTTAAGTCCATGGAAAGATGGAAATGGAGATTATAAGTGGTATGGTAGATTTAATCAAGGAGTTATATCTTTGAATCTTCCACAAATTGCCATCATAGCTGAAAGAGACATGGAACTATTCTGGGAAATGTTAGATCAAAGATTAGAGATGTGTAAAGAAGCTCTAATGATTAGACATAACATGCTTCTTGGAACTTTATCAGATACATCACCAATACATTGGCAACATGGAGCTATCGGAAGACTTGAGAAAGGGGAAAAGATAGATAAGCTTCTTAAAGATGGATATTCAACATTAAGTCTTGGTTATGTTGGTATTCATGAAATGGTTCAAGCGATGCTTGGAGTTTCCCATACTTCAGAAGAAGGAGAGAAGTTTGCCCTTGAAGTTATGAATCATATGAAGGATAAATGTGATGAATGGAAGAAAGAAACAGGATTAGGTTTTGGTCTATATGGAACTCCAGCAGAAAGTTTAATTTATAGATTCTGCAAACTAGATAGAGCAAGATATGGAGAAATACCTAATGTAACTGATAAATTATATTATACTAATTCATACCATGTTCATGTATGTGAAAATATTGATGCGTTTAGTAAATTAAAATTTGAATCTCAATTCCATTCAATTAGTAATGGTGGATGTATTTCATATGTTGAAGTACCTGATATGAGTAAAAACTTAGAAGCTGTAGAAGCTGTTATTAACTTTATATATCATAACATTCAATATGCTGAAATAAATACTAAGCCAGATGTATGCTATGAATGTGGATATACAGGAGAAATTCAGTTAGATAAAGAATCATTAACTTGGTACTGCCCATCATGTGGAAATAAAGATGAAGATAAGATGCAAGTTATGAGAAGAACTTGTGGATATATAGGTACTAATTTCTGGAACAAGGGAAGAACAGCGGAAATTGGAGATAGAGTTCTTCACTTATAGTAGTTAAAATTTTAAAGTGAAGAGTTGAGAATTAATGAAAAAGCCAGCGTAAGCTGGCTTTTAAATAATTTTTTATGGAGTGATGTATGTGAATTATTCTCAAATTAGAGCGTATGATGTAACAAATGGGCCAGGAGTTCGTACAACTCTTTTTGTGAGTGGATGTACTAATAACTGTCCTGAGTGTTTTAACAAGGATCAACAAGATTTTAATTATGGGAAGAAGTGGGATAAGGAAACGGAAGAAAAGTTTTTATCTTACGTTAAAAGCCCTAATGTTATGGGCGTAAGTATTTTAGGTGGAGAACCTATGGAACAGACTATGGATAGATCTTTAGTTGAATTATTAAAAAGAATTAAAGGTGAGACAAGAAAGAGCATTTGGCTTTGGTCCGGATTTACATATGAAAATATAATTGAAGATGAAAAGAAAAGAGAAATATTAGAGTGTGTTGATGTGCTTGTAGATGGAAGATTTGTAGTAGATTTAAGAAATCTTAATCTAAAGTATAGAGGATCAGAAAATCAAAGAGTTATAAATGTAGCTAAATCGCTAGAACAAGGAAAAGTAGTAAGTGAGATTTAGAATGCTAATTTCATAGATTTTACATATGTGTATAAATATACATGGTAGAGTTTTAGAGAAAGAAATTTAAAGAAATTTATCATTTTTAGTATAAATCTATAAATATTCCAAATAATACTAGATGAAATATTAAATGTTACTATGTTAATTAAAGGTAAAACCTATAAAGAGATAGTAATTAGTGCTTAAATAATAGTTTGGCTAGGAGGAAGTTATGGATTTATTATTATATTTTACTTTTAATTTTTTTATTTATGGATTTATTGGCTGGATATTAGAAAATTGTTTTAGTTATTTTAAAACAGGTCACATGCAAAAGGAAGGTTTTTTATATGGACCACTTAAACCCATGTATGCTATAGCCATGTCTGTTTTAGTTTTATGTTCTAAAGTAGATAATATAGATAATTATACTTTAATTACTTTCTGTTTAATAATACCTACATTTGTAGAACTGATTACAGGCCTTATAATGAGAATATATTTTAAAAAGGATTACTGGGATTACTCAGATTTAAAGTATAATTATAAAGGTATAATATGCTTATCTTTTTCGTTGATATGGACTATATTATCACTTATAGGTGTGAAATATATTCAAGAATATTTAATTGACACTTTCTATTTAAGTGTAAAACAATATTGGAATAGTTTTTGGTATTTATTTGTTGTAGCATTAGTTCTAGATAGTATGAAAACAATAAAAGGAATGAGCATAAGGAGAAAGGCAACGAATTAGATTTAGAAATGAAAATATACTATTTTATGTTATAAATTACATTTTACATATAGCTTTTAATAAATTATAATGATATAGAAAAATGAAAAGTGGTATTACTTATTTTTTAGCAATTAAAGTTAAAAAATAGATTAAATTAATTGTTGACAATATAAGTGATAGCTGATAAAATAACTTGTGTAAAGAAGAAACCGCCGTTTCTCACCTTACGGCAATGCTTAGTAGGGTTAGATTATTTGAATTATATCTAGATTTGTATATCTAGACTGTGATAGATAATAGAGGACGGCATTATGCCGTCCTTTTATTATATGTGTTTTTTCATCGAAACTTATTGGAGGTGAATGATATAAGTAAAAATTATACTTGTAACGAAAAAATAAGAGAGAGAGAAGTTAGAGTAATTGATGCTGATGGTAGTCAATTAGGAGTTATCTCTACTCAAGAAGCTCAAAGAATTGCAGATGAGAAGGAATTAGATTTAGTAATGATCTCTCCAACTGCTGTCCCACCAGTTTGCAAAATCATGGATTTAGGGAAGTATATCTACGAGCAATCTAAAAAAGAAAAAGAAGCTAAGAAAAAGCAAAAGGTTACTGCTCTGAAAGAAATAAGATGTAGTCTTACAATTGAGGAAAATGACATTGCAATAAAAGCTAGAAATGCTAGAAAGTTCTTATTAGATGGGGACAAAGTTAAGGTTACTATCAGATTTAAAGGTAGAGAAGCAACACTTGGTCATTTAGGAAAAAACATCCTAGATAAGTTTGTTTCAATGCTAGAAGATGTTTGCATTGTTGAAAAAGGTGCTAAACATGAAGGTAGAAATATGACTATGGTTTTAGCCCCAAAAAAAGCATAGACTGAGAGGAGAATTTGTTATGCCAAAAATGAAAACGCACAAAGGTGCAGCAAAGAGATTCAAAAAGACTGGAACAGGAAAATTAAAAAGAGCTAAGGCTTTCAAGAGCCATATCTTAACTAAGAAGAGCTCAAAGAGAAAGAGAAACTTAAGAAAAGCTTCTTACGTTTCAACTACACAAGAAAAAGCAATGAAGAAATTATTACCATACCTATAAGATAGAGGTTTAGGAGGATTTAAACAATGGCTAGAGTTAAAAGAGCGGTTAATTCGCGTAAAAATCATAAAAAAGTATTAAAGCTTGCTAAAGGTTACTACGGTGGAAAAAGCAGATTATTCAAAACTGCTAACGAATCAGTAATCAGAGCGTTAAGAAATGCTTACGTTGGAAGAAGATTAAAGAAGAGAGATTACAGAAGACTTTGGATCGTAAGAATCAATGCAGCTGCTAGAATGAACGGAATGTCTTATTCAAGATTCATGAACGGATTAAACGTTGCTGGAATTGATATGAACAGAAAGATGTTATCTGAAATCGCTATTAACGATGCAAAAGCTTTTGCTGATTTAGTAGTTATAGCTAAGAATGCTATAAACGCATAAGATACATAAAAAGAGCTGTCTATTAGACAACTCTTTTTATTTTATGCAAAATAGCATTTTAACATAGAATTAACAGAAATTTTGAAAAAAACAATTGTTAAAATTAAAACATTGTGTTAAAATTTACTTAGCTAATAATTTAACAAATAAATATTGATTTATTATAATATAACTTTAAAATAGTATATTATAATTGAGTTAATATCCCCTAAAAGAAGAGGGCATAAAAATACATTGATATTTTTATGTCTTTCTTTGTGCTTTAAAATATTTACAAAGTATAAATATTGTTTATAAAATAACAAATACGGGTGTAGCAAAAAACACATGTGATTTCAGATATAAGCTTCACATGTGTTTTTTATATATTTATTTAATTATAAATTCTTTTGAATAGCTTAAACTAGTACCACCCTTTGTGAGTTGATGAACTGTTATGGTAGAATTAGGTTCTAGAGTTAATTCATCTACTCTAAGAAGCTGTGGACTTATATATATAGTTTCAAATTCCTCATCATTTATATATACTTTACTGAATGGGGTAAAATTTTCTCCTCTTATAAAAAGTTGTTTATTTTCCTCAAAAGCATCTGTAATAGAGATTGTATCTATTCCCATTTTAAGGTTAGTAGCTATAAAAGGTGTTTCACCATTATAAATATATTTTTCACCGTAGAGCATGTCATATTGAAGCAACTCAAGATCCACCATATAATTTAATGAATTACTAGAATTGTTATGATATCTATTTAAAATACCATTATCTATGCCTACTCTATTTAATAAAGAGGAAGTAAGTTGGAAAGCCTCTAAAGTTTTATCTTCTTTAGGTAAATTAAAATTATCCCAAATTACATATTCAGTTTGAAATATTGAGTTATTTAAAAGATCTTCATCTTCAAGATCGAAAGTTGGAAGATGATCTCCATACATTACTAAAACAACTTTTTCATCTAGCTTTGATAATACATCTGTTAAGTCTTTTATAAAATTATCCATTTCATAAAGTTGATTTACATAGTAGGTAAAAGAGTTAGTATCTTCTTCACTTTCAAGTCCGCTTACAGTAATTCTAGGATTATCTAACAAGGCTTCACTTGGATAGTGACCATGACCTTGAACTGATATTGTATAAATAAAATCTTTTTTATCAGTAGAATTTAAAGCTTTTAATATTTCATCTGTTAAAATATAATCTTTACTCCAACCAGTAGGGGTAGTATCTGTGTTAGCCATATATTCTAAAGAAGTAAAGGTGTCAAATCCAAGTTGTGAAAAGACAAAATCTCTATCATAAAATGTACCAGTATTATTATGAATAGCGTGGGTGCTATAATTATTATCCTTTAAGGTATAATTAACACTTTCACAAGTTGTTTCTTTTAAAATTGTTTTATAAGGATATTCACCAGGTCCAAAAAAATCTAAACTCATACCTGATATAACTTCAAATTCAGTATTTGCAGTTCCAGCACCTACAGAAGGAACATTTAAATATCCAGAGGAATAGTTGTTGCTTAATTCCCTAAAATATGGAATTGGATCTTCTGAAAAACTTAATCCCTTAACTAATGTAGGATCAAAAAATGATTCTAATTGAATCATTATAATATTAGGTAAATCTTCATTAGATTTAGTAGTAAGTTTATTGCCATTAGATGCTATTAAAATAGGATCTTCTTTGGCTATATCGCTATTTAAAATATTAGCTATAGTTTCTTTTGAATAATTGCTAGGTTTTTTAATACCTGTATTAAGCAAGGTATTTGAGAAACAATAAGGAAAACCATAGTCTAAATAAGCAAAGGCAATATTCCCAAAATAGTCAGCTAAAATGTTAGTGGAAATTAATACTTTAGTACTTATTAATAGGGATAGACTAAGTATTATAATAGCTAGTCCGTTTTTTTTGTAATTAATTGATGACTTCAGCTTTGGTCCACGAATATATAAAATAATTAAATAGATAAGTAAAGCTAGCAATCCAATACCTATTAGGACCATAAAAAATGGGGATAAATATGATGAAGCAATTTCAAGCCCATTTTTTATTAACCTAAAGTCAGTAGCAGTAAAGGGAGTGACCCTACAACGCAATATAATTCCGTTTGTAATACCAAACCCAAGCCAAACAGCTGAAATTATAAAAAGGACAAATTTACGTCTTTTAAATAAAAAACTAAAAGATAAAGTAAATAATATTATTAAAGCATTATAAAAAAACACTATGGGACTTTTAAATATATAATTAAAAAAGTCTGAAAAAGTTTTTCTGCCTAAAATTTCAATTATTAGATTAATAAATATTGCAGTAAAAATACAAGTATAAATTGGGTGTGAAGATACCCTTTTTGCTAAGTTTTTCATATAAACATCTCCGTAACAAAAATTAGAAATTCTATAAACTATTATACAATTATTGTAAAAAAAATCAATCAAAAAATAATATATGATTTATGCTTAATTTTGGTTATAAGAAAAATGATTTAAATTAAAAAATCAGAATTATTTCTTAAGTAAATTTAATCTATATATAATATTAACAAAAAAAATAATTTATAATTTGTTATTCATATAAAGTTTGGATAAAGTTTACAAAAAGTATATAATTGAAATATATAATTTTTGTAAGGGTGAGGTTATGGGAGGTTTTATACTATTAATATCTATTTATTTCATTACTTGTATAATAGGTTTATATAAGAATAAGGATGAAGCAGAAGAAAACATATTTTTAAAATTAATAGGTTATTTTATGATGGGCGCTTTTGTTATACCAATTAAAAAAATAATACTCCCAATAGGATTTATAATACACTTAATAGTATACAAAGCAGAAGTTAATAGGCATATAAAAAGAAAATCAGCATTATTTGGATTTATACTTATTATATATATAACTATATCACCAACAATGAGACAGTTACCATATGAAAAAAGTGAGGAAATACCTATAAGTTCAACTATGATTCAAAGTTTAAATTTAAAAGACGATTTAGAGCGAGTTAAAGCGGAGTTTGATATAAAAGATATACTAAAATTAGATTGGTTTAATGTAGAATACTTAAATAATGGTGAGATTAGGAAAATTCGTATTGCCTTGTGTGGTAAAAAGTATGTGGAAAATGTATTGTATTATATTTCATATGATAAAGATGTAAATGAAAATAACTATCTCGTAAGAAGAAGTAAATATATTTTTTCAGAAGAATATATTGAAAGTGCGGTAGAATGTGACAGAGTATTTGAAACAATTCATTTAATACAAACTAAAAAGCCATTGAGGGAATTTGATGATTATGAAATTTCGGTATCCAATCAAGATGAGTATTCATATGATGAAAAAACAACTACTTTCTTAATTGATAAAGATAATAATATAAGAGAACTAACTAAGGATGATATTGATGTGACAGGTATAGAAATTATTATAAATGGAATAAGCTACAATGGAATGTCGGTGAATACATATTCACCAACGCAAGAAAGGGTAGGAAGAGTAAAGTTTATTATTGAAAATTAAATTATAATAAAAGCAGATTATATTTATTTTGATTGTATATAAATAAATATAATCTGTTTTATGTTTTATACTTAACTTAAAGTTGTTGATGGATAGTATATATATTCATTAAAATCACTTGTCACTTGTNAATTATTAGATTAATAAATATTGCAGTAAAAATACAAGTATAAATTGGGTGTGAAGATACCCTTTTTGCTAAGTTTTTCATATAAACATCTCCGTAACAAAAATTAGAAATTCTATAAACTATTATACAATTATTGTAAAAAAAATCAATCAAAAAATAATATATGATTTATGCTTAATTTTGGTTATAAGAAAAATGATTTAAATTAAAAAATCAGAATTATTTCTTAAGTAAATTTAATCTATATATAATATTAACAAAAAAAATAATTTATAATTTGTTATTCATATAAAGTTTGGATAAAGTTTACAAAAAGTATATAATTGAAATATATAATTTTTGTAAGGGTGAGGTTATGGGAGGTTTTATACTATTAATATCTATTTATTTCATTACTTGTATAATAGGTTTATATAAGAATAAGGATGAAGCAGAAGAAAACATATTTTTAAAATTAATAGGTTATTTTATGATGGGCGCTTTTGTTATACCAATTAAAAAAATAATACTCCCAATAGGATTTATAATACACTTAATAGTATACAAAGCAGAAGTTAATAGGCATATAAAAAGAAAATCAGCATTATTTGGATTTATACTTATTATATATATAACTATATCACCAACAATGAGACAGTTACCATATGAAAAAAGTGAGGAAATACCTATAAGTTCAACTATGATTCAAAGTTTAAATTTAAAAGACGATTTAGAGCGAGTTAAAGCGGAGTTTGATATAAAAGATATACTAAAATTAGATTGGTTTAATGTAGAATACTTAAATAATGGTGAGATTAGGAAAATTCGTATTGCCTTGTGTGGTAAAAAGTATGTGGAAAATGTATTGTATTATATTTCATATGATAAAGATGTAAATGAAAATAACTATCTCGTAAGAAGAAGTAAATATATTTTTTCAGAAGAATATATTGAAAGTGCGGTAGAATGTGACAGAGTATTTGAAACAATTCATTTAATACAAACTAAAAAGCCATTGAGGGAATTTGATGATTATGAAATTTCGGTATCCAATCAAGATGAGTATTCATATGATGAAAAAACAACTACTTTCTTAATTGATAAAGATAATAATATAAGAGAACTAACTAAGGATGATATTGATGTGACAGGTATAGAAATTATTATAAATGGAATAAGCTACAATGGAATGTCGGTGAATACATATTCACCAACGCAAGAAAGGGTAGGAAGAGTAAAGTTTATTATTGAAAATTAAATTATAATAAAAGCAGATTATATTTATTTTGATTGTATATAAATAAATATAATCTGTTTTATGTTTTATACTTAACTTAAAGTTGTTGATGGATAGTATATATATTCATTAAAATCACTTGTCACTTGTCACTTGTCACTTGTCACTTGTCACTTGTCACTTGTCACTTGTCAGTGCGATTACCAGCTTCCTGAAGACCCACCGCCATTAGAAGATCCGCCACCATATCCTCCAAAGCCGCCACCTCCTGAGGAACCACCACCGAATCCACCAGGCCCGCCACGACTATTTCCATTAAAAAAGCTATTCCAAAATAAAAGGTGTAAAATAGAAGATGAAACTCGACCTCTATTTAGAAATATATCTGCAAATATTAGAAGTAAAAGTAAGCTTATGGCAAATTTACCTTCTTTTCTTCCATTAAGATTGCTTTCGTTAGGTAAAGTAATATTTAGTGATTTATCTAAAGTAACACCATACTCGGATGCAATGAAGTCAGAAAAGACGCTATATGAATTTAATAATCCTTCACTATAATCTTCATTTATAAAATTAGGTTTTGCTATCTCTTGCATTACTCTATTACTTAAAGCATCAGGGATAGCTCCTTCTAAACCTCGTCCAACTTCTACTCTCCAAGATTTATCATTTAGTGCTAGAAGAATTAAGAGGCCATTATCTTTATCCTTTTGACCAATTCCCCATGTTCTAAATAGTTTATTTGAATAATCTTCTATAGGAGTGCCGTTAGTGCTATCAATGATTACTATAATGGCTTGAGCTGAAGTTTTATCTTCTAATTCTTTTCCTATAGAAATTATTTCTTTTATTGTAGATTTATCTATAGTGTTAGTATAGTCATTAATGTATTTATAATTAGTTGGAGATGGAAAGGTTTCACTACTAAATACACTAGTGGTAAACAATAAACAAAATATTAAAAGAGAAAAAGTAAATCTAAAAAAAGATTTTGACTTTTTATACATATTAACTTGAGAAATCTACAGAAGGGACGTCTTGTGCACCTTCACTAGCCTTATAAAGAGATTTTTCTTGGAAGCCAAAGATTGAAGCTACTATATTAGTAGGAAAACTCTTTCTCTTTGTGTTATATGCTGTAGCTGCAGTATTATAATCTTGTCTAGCTATAGCAATTCTATTTTCAGTTCCTTCTAGTTGAACAGAAAGATCTTGAAAATTTTGATTAGATTTTAAATCAGGATACCTTTCAACTACTACTAATAATCTAGATAGGGCATTCGATAATTCACCATCAGCATTAGCTTGTTCGCTTACATTAGTAGCACCTGCAAGTTTACTTCTAGCATTAGCAATATCAGTAAATATATCTTTTTCTTGAGAAGCATACCCCTTAACTGTGTTTACCAAGTTGGGTATTAAATCTGACCTTCTTTGAAGTTGTGTATCAATATTAGATTCTGCAATATTAACATTTTGTTCTAGCGTGACTAAGTTATTATAGCTACTTACTACAGGAATAATAAGAATAGATAATAAAATAACTATAGCAATAACAATAGTCCAAGTCTTTTTCATAAAATCACTCCTTTCATATTCTATTAAGTAGTAAATTTTAAGGTAATATCAAAGCAAATATTTGCTTCTTACTTAGTATTAACTTAATTAAAAATTTTAATCTTTCTAACTTTTTAGCATTTGGATAAATGGGAAAAGGTTGGGCAAATTAATTATAAATGAAAAGAATTTTACAATTTAAGAAATGATAGAGTTTTAAATTATAAAGCTTAATGTTCTAATTTTATATAAATTCTTAACTTTGATTTATGAAGGGTGTATTTATGGAAAATAAAAATTTAAAAAAAGATATGGGATTATTTATGGCCACAATGTTAGTATGTGGAAATATGATAGGATCAGGAGTGTTTATGCTTCCAGCTACCTTAGCAGAGGTTTCAGGGCCTCTTGCAACAATTTTAGCATGGATATTGACTACTATAGGTTCTGTATTAGTAGCTATATCCTTTGCAAATTTAGGATCGAAGTTTCCTGAAACAGGGGGAGCATACCAATATGTAAAAGAAGCTTTTGGAGAATTTGCTGGATTTTTAAGTGCATGGTTATACTGGAATGGATCTTGGATTGGGAATACAGCTATTTTAGTGACATTAACAAGTTATTCTGCAGCCATATTTCCTTTTTTAAATCATCCAATTTATTCAATAATTTATTCTAGTGCAATACTTTGGGCAGTTACTATACTGAATATAGTTGGAGTGAAACAAGCAGGGAAAATACAAAGTTTTACTACTGTGTTTAAAATAGTATTTTTTGCTTTATTTATAATAGTTGCTTTTTTGAATTTTGATAAAAATAATTTAATACCATTATTACCAGAAAACAAAGGATTAGAAACAATATCTTTAGCAGCGACTACAACGCTTTGGGCCTTTATAGGATTAGAAAGTGCTACAGTAGCTGCAGGAGAGATAAAAGATCCTGAAAAAAATGTAAAGAGAAGTACTATATATGGATTAGTAATTTCTGCTGTAATTTACTTAGCTATAAGTATTGCAAGTATGGGAGCTATGCCAAATGAAGTCTTAGCTAAAAGTACAGCACCATTAACAGATATTTTAACTAAAGCTTTAGGTAGTTCAGTAGGGATAGTTATATCAGCTATAGTAGTGGTATCAATCTTAGGAACAACAATAGGATGGATATTAGCTACAGCAAGAGTTTCTTATGCAGCAGGACAAGATGGAGTATTTCCTAAAATATTTGGCAAGGTAAGTTCAAAATACAATACCCCTGTTTATTCTCTTGTTATAAGCAGTGCTTTAGTAAATATTTTATTGCTCACAAATTATCAAAGAAGTATGGTTTCTGCTTTTGCTTTTATAACAATACTAGCAACACTTTCTTACTTACCAGTGTATCTACTATCAGTTTCGGCGGAAATTATGATAATGTTTAGAACTGAAAAGAAAATAAGTATAAGAATGTTTGTTGCTAAATCTATACTACCTTTATTAGCTTTTATCTATACAGTTTGGACTATATATGGTTCAGGAGCAGAAATCGTTATGTGGGGATTTATTTTAATGCTTTTAGGAGTTCCGTTTTATATTTATAATTATCACAAAAATAGAACAACTTAGAAGCAATGTAAATTTTATGTTGGTTGTATTTACATATATATAATGATAAAATTATAAGCAGTGTAAAAAAGTAGAAATTTAAAGATAAGAATTAATGGTTAAGATAAAGTTTATAAATTTTATTCTTAATTGTTAATTCTTAAGTATCGAAGGAAGAGTAATATGAGAAAAAATATAATGCTTAAGATTTTTTTGTTAACGATTATTGTTAATCTAACTTTAATAAATTTTAACTATGATGTAAGTGCAAAAGAACAGATAAATTTTAAAAATATAACTATAGAAGAAGGGCTAACACAAGGAACTGTAGAGGCATTGTTTCAAGATAGTAAGGGGTATATATGGATTGGAACTAATGATGGACTTAATAGATATAATGGATATCAATTTAAAACATATAGGGTAGAAGAAGATAATAAAAATAGCTTAGTAAATAATTATATATTAGACATAAAGGAAGATAATGAAGGTAATATATGGGTAGCTACAGCAAATGGATTAAGTAAAATACATAGTGATGGACAAACAATAACTAATTATTTAGATAATAATGAAGAAGGAAATTTATCTCATGCTAATGTAGCATCTATACTTATAACTAGTGATAATAAGATATTGTTAGGAACGGCTGATGGGTTAAATATATATGATAAGGATACAGATAGTTTTAAAAGAATATTTGAAGGGGATAAGTTAACGGAGCAATACATAAATTCATTAGCAGAAGATAATGAAAAAAACATATGGGTAGCTACAGAAAATGGGATAAGTAAAATTAATTTAGAAACTGGATATTCAAAGAGTTTTACATACGATAGCAACAATGATAATACAATAAGTGAAAATAATATATATAAGGTTTATTACGATAGTGATGGCTATATATGGGCGGGAACATATAATAGCGGAGCATTTAAAATAAATATAAAAACTGATGAAATAACAAGATATTATAGTGAAGATGAAGATGATAAGGCTTTAGGTGGAAGTTTTGTTAAAAACTTTTTAAAGGATTCCGGAGGAAATATATGGATATGTACTGATGGAGGATTATCTAAATTAAATGGTGATAATAAGAGTTTTACTACATATAAGAATAAAATGTATGATAAAAACTCCTTAATAGATGATAATATATTTTCAGTAATTCAGGATAGGACAGGCCTTATATGGGTAGGAACTTATTCAGGAATTAGTATATTTAATCCTGATAGAAAGATATCACATTATAAGAATGATCCGTTTGATAGTAAGACTATAAGTGATAATATGGTTACTGCTCTTTATGAGGATGAAGAGGGGATATTATGGATTGGTAGTAAAAATGAAGGGATAGATTTGTTAAATAGAGAAACAGATAGAATCAAAAATCTAAGAGAAGGTAATCCAAGTGACATAATACCAAGCGATTGCATATATGATATAACGGGTAATGATAAAAAGGTATTTATAGCTACTGATAAAGGTATTGCTATAGTTGATAAATCTTCTCAAACAGGTAAAGTCTATGATGAAAGTACTGGGTTACCTAATAATATAGTAAAAAGTATTTATTATGATGACTTAGGATATCTTTGGATAGGAACACCAACAGGATTATCAATTTTAAATTTAGCAACAGATGAGATTATAGATATTACAGATATTATAAAGGAATATTCACCATCAGATCAGTATATAGGAGATGTGTACAAAGATAGTGATGGAGAATATTTTATAGCTACTTTTGTACAAGGTGGATTAATTAGAATTAATCCTAAGACAAAAGAAATAAAAGCATATAGAAATGAAGAAAAGAATAAGAAATCTTTAAGCAATAATTCTGTAAGAACAATAACAGAAGGCGAGAAAGGTGAAATTTGGATAGGGACTAGTCTGGGGTTAAACAAGTTTGATAAGAATACTGAGAAGTTTAAAAGATATACAACTAAAGATGGTATGGCAAATGCTAATATCTATGGAATATTAATAGATACATATGGTAATCCGTGGGTAAGTACTAATATGGGCATATCTAAGATAAATAAGAAGACTGGTAAAGTTATTAATTTAGATATAACTGATGGACTTCAAAGCAATGAATTTAATGGAAAAGCTTATTTCAAAAATAAAAATAATGAGTTTATCTTTGGGGGGATAAATGGATTCAATATATTTAAACCGGAAGAGATTAAAGAGGCTGAATCAACATACGGAATAACTTTTGATGAATTTAAAGTAAATGGAATAGATATAAATAATTTAGATTCTAAGAAGTTAAATTATGATGAAAATAATATATATATTGAAGCTTTTTTACCCAATTACATAAATCCTAATGGAATACAATATTATTATCTCTTAGAAGGTGGAAGCGATGAGTGGACACTAATGGAGTCAAATTCAATAACTTTAAGTAACCTATCTCCTGGAGATTATGTATTTAATATTAGGGCTAGGAATAATAATGGAAGTATTAGTGAAAGTGCTAAGGTAACATTTACAATATCACCACCTTTTTGGGCAAGCAAATATTCTGTATTCATGTACATTTTAATTATTATATTTATTATATTTAATCATAAATATAAAGTGAAAAAATTAGATGAACTAGTAGGACAAAGAACAAAAGCTTTAACTGAAGAGATGAAAAGAAATAATGAGTTGTTTAAAAAAGTAATTGATTTAGAAAAGAATAAGAATAATTATTTAATAAATATGTCTCATGAGTTAAGAACTCCGTTAAACGTTATTTACTCTACAGAGCAATTAATAAGAGAGTTAAATAAAGGAGAAAGAGGTATTGAAAAAGAAAAGCTAAATAAGTATATGGTGATTATGAGAAATAATACAAAAAGGTTATTAAAGATAATTAATGATTTAATTGATTCTTCAAAGATTGAACATGGAAGCTATAGAATAGATATAAAAGAGGTGGATATAGTTTACTTGGTAGAAGAAGCAGCACTTTCTTTAAGAGAATATATTGAAGAAAAGGGGATTAACTTAATTGTAGATCCAGAGGTAGAAGAAAAAATAATTGAAGCTGATCAAACTGAAATAGAACGTTGTATAGTTAATATAGTTAGCAATGCAGCAAAATTCACAAAGCCAGGAGGTAATATTGAGGTTACTATAAAAGATCTTAATAATCTTGTGAAAATAGAAGTTGTAGACGATGGTATAGGAATAGATAAGGATCATCATGAATTGATATTTAATAGATTTAACCAAGTTGTTGATAAAAATGCAGAGGTTAAAGGCGGAAGTGGATTAGGATTAACTATAACTAAGAGAATTATTGATATACATGGTGGAGAAATTTATGTAGAAAGTGAAGTAGGAAAAGGAAGTAAGTTTACAATTATTTTACCTGTTAAACAAAAGAGATAGTAAAGTTTATTAATTAAAAAGTGATAAGTTAATGTAAAAAAACTGATTTTAGTTTTTAAAATTAACTCGTCACTTTTTTAATTTTGAAATTAGTTTTTTTGTGTTAATTCATCTAATAGTTTTTTAGCATCATCTTTTGAAACAGTGGTAAGTAACGAGTCATTTGTTGCTAAGCCACTTTCTAATAACTCAATAGACTTTTCATTTTCTCCTTTTTCTTTAACAATTAAAGCAGAAAAGTAATATGGTTCAATAAATGAAACATTTTCTTCAATAAGACTAGAGAAAACCTCTTCTGCTGAATCTACATTACCTAATTTATAGTTAGCTTCACCAAAGTTAGATTTTAAAATAGTATTATTTTCATCATAATCTAACCCTTCTTTAATAAGATCAAGAGATTCATCAATATTCTCATTAATAAGTAAAAGAGTAGTTAAAGTTTCATAAATGTAAGTACTTTTTTCATCTTCTAATAGAGTTTTAAGAGTATATATAGCCTTATCAAGATTTCCAAGTTTCCAAAGTATTAAAGCTCTAGATACATTTAAAGCTAGTAATTCTTGTGAAGTAAAAGTTCTAGTACTTAGTATGTCTGTCAATACTTTATTGGCAGTTTCAGCATTACCATGCTTAAGTTCTATTAAGATGTACCCTCTTATCACTCCCGCATTTACAAATTTAGAAGATACAGCTTTTTTATATTTTTCTAATGCAGTATCAAAATCTTTAATTGCATATGCTTTATTACCTTTTATTACGTTTAGAAGATAGCTTTGTTTATAAATATTAAAACCTATAACTAAAGCAATCAAGATAAGTCCTATTATTTTACTTACAAACATCATGATTAGGAAAGATATCATTATCGATGCTAAAGTAATTAATTGAGATTTGTTATTTTTGTTATTCATTACATTTCCCCACTCCCACATTGTATTTTATCTTCAAGATTATGTTAAATATTATATAACGAATTAAGGGAAAAGTTAATAAATATAATTTTTATTTACTTTAAGTTTACAAATTAATATTTGACTATGAAAATGTTTAAATGATAATATAGTATTATCAGATTTGTTGATAAAATTCATGTTTAAATAGAAACAATGTTATGGTGAAGAGAGATATAGGTATAACATCATGATAGAGAAATGGGAGGAAAAAAGGATGAAAAATATAATTTTAGGGACAAGTGATATTCAAGCATCTAATATTGGATTAGGATGTATGAGAATTGCTAATATGGAAAAAGAAGAGGTAAATAAACTAGTAAATATTGCTTTAGAAGAAGGTATTAATTTCTTTGATCATGCTGATATTTATGGTGGAGGGAAATCAGAAGAAATATTTTCTGAAGCTATAGGAATGAATTCATCAATAAGAGAAAAAATGATAATTCAAAGTAAATGTTCAATAAGAAAAGGATTTTATGATTATTCTAAAGAACATATTATAAACTCAGTAGATGGAATTCTAAAGAGATTAGGTACTGAATATATTGACATATTATTACTACATCGTCCAGATACATTGATGGATCCAGAAGAAGTATCAGAAGCTTTTGATGAACTTTTCAAGGTTGGAAAGGTAAGAGAATTCGGAGTAAGTAATCATAATCCAATGCAAATAGAATTATTAAATAAGTACTTAAAAAATAAGATAATGATAAATCAGCTACAATTTAGCTTAATGCATACAGGGATTATTGATTCAGGAATAAATGTTAATATGAAGGTAGATCCATCAATAGATAGAGATGGAAGTATATTAGAATATTGTAGACTTAAAGATATAACTATACAAGCATGGTCACCATTCCAATATGGATTCTTTGAAGGTGTCTTTTTAAATAATGATAAGTTCCCAGAGTTAAATAAGAAAATAGATGAAATTGCAGAGAAAAAGGGAGTAACCAATTCGGCAATAGCTACAGCATGGATATTAAGACATCCAGCTAAAATTCAAACAATAGTTGGGACTACAAATACAAGCAGATTAAGAGATATATGTAAAGCCTCAGAAGTTGAATTAACTAGAGAAGAATGGTATGAATTATATAGGGCTGCAGGTAATCAATTACCATAATATTTTGAAATGAATTAAATACTAATAAAAAAATAGGTGGCAGAAGCTATCTATTTTTTTTATAATCTTAATCTTAAGATTATAATGAGTAGGATTAAGATAAAGTTAATATAATAATTAGGTGAAGTAAATTCTTATATGAAATGTTTATGATTTTATTATAAAATTTACGAATGAAAAAAAGTATTACACGAACAAAATTGACTATTATATCAGAATTAATTTATTATAAAAAATAAAGAAAAATGTAAAAGATTATTGAAAAATGTCGTATATATAAATTGTAAAGGTACAGTTTATATAAATAAAAAGTTTTTATTAGAAGAGGGTATTGGTATGATAAAATTTGCAATATGTGAAGATGAAATGATTCAAGCTGAGATTAATAAAGACTATATAAAAAGATGGGCAAATAAAAATAATATTGAATGCAGAATAGATATATTTCAATCAGCAGAAAAGTTCTTATTTAATTGGGAGTATGAAGAAGTGCATGATGTTATTATTTTAGATATTCAGATGGGTGATATGTCTGGAATTGAACTAGCTAAGAAAATAAGAGCAAGAGATAGTGAAGTAATAATTATTTTTATTACTGGGATAGATGAATATGTATTTGAGGGATATAGTGTAGAGGCATTAAATTACCTTTTAAAACCAATTAATGAAGAAAAAATTTTTAGTGTTTTAGATAAGGTAAAAGAAAAAATAAAAAAATGTATAAAAAATAAAAAAAATTTAATTTTATCAAAAGGTAAAAATATTTTTAAGATAGATCATGATGATATATTTTATATTATTGCTTTTGATCATTATATAGATATACATACAAAGATGGATATCTATACATTTAATAGGAAGATTAGTGAAATAGAAAAGTTATTACCTAAAGACCATTTCGTGAGGTGTCATAGATCTTATATAGTAAACATTAAATATGTTAAAAATATAAATAAAAATAGTTTGGTACTAGAAAATCAAATCAAAATTCCTATAAGTAAAACTAGAATGAATGATACCTATGATACTTTTATTAACTATTATACAAGAAGCATGTGAGTGACATTTTAGAGAGGAAAACATAATGATGTTAGATAATGATAAATTTTTGAGCCTATTAAATTTACTTATTTATGCTATTACAATAAATTGGTTTTTAGGAAGTAGATTAGAGTTTAGAAGAAATATTAGTAAAATAAATAGATATATTGCTGTTATATCAGTAATATTAATAACTACTTATATATTATGGCAAAATTTAAATATAGTAAATGTAATAATGCCTACGGAATTAATTACTTTAATACCGAGTTTTATTTATTTATTAATATGTAAAAAAGGCTCTATATGGGAAAAGTTATATCTATTATCTGCATATGTAATTCTAATATCTACTATAAATATATTATTTGGGAATGATTATGTTTCTATTATGCAGTTATGTGGAAGAAATGTATTACTATATAGTGATTTAAGTATGAACTATATTAGAACTCTTAAAATTATTGCATACCTAATTGGATTATTTATTTTTTCAATCATATTTAAATATATAAAACTAAAGGATAATACAATATTACCAGTAATAACAGTCAGTAATATGCTTATGGCTAGTGCAGCTAACTTATTAATGAATAGATTTACAATTGTAGGTAAAAGAATTGGTGTTGAAAGTTTATTTGTTTCAATAACAATATTATTCTCACATTTTTTATTAATAATTATTTTGAATATATCTTACGAAAAATCTAAAAAGTTAATTATTACTGAAAGTAATTTAAATAAGCTTGAAGCTGATCTAAAGCATAATGAAGAAATTAGAACAATATATAATGAAATGAGTCAATGGAAGCATGATTGGCAAAATCATCTTAATATAGCAATATACATGTTAAGAGAAAAGAGAAATGATGAAGCATATGAATACTTATATAGAATATCAAAAGGTATAAATTTTGATAGAAAATATAAGAGTTTTATAAAAAGTGATAATACTATTTTAGAAGCAATAATTAATTCTAAAATAATTATTGCTATAGATAATAATATAAATGTAAATACAACTATTGATATAAAAGAACATATATATATTAACGACTTAGATTTATGTGGATTACTAGGGAATTTGCTAGATAACGCTATTGAAGCTTGTGAAAGAATTGAAAGAGGGAGATTTATAAATATTAAAATTATTTCAGTAAATAGTAACCTTATAATAGTTATACAAAATTCAATGGACGGGAATATAAACTTTAATGGAAATAAGTATTATAGTAGTAAGAGAAATGGAGTTTTAGGTAGGGGAATTTCACACATAAATAAAATTGTAGATAAATACGATGGAGTAGTTTATAGAAAGTATAGCAATTGTTTATTTGAAACAAAGATAGTAATGGGGAATGTTGATAAGGTTGTTAATTAGAATAAAGTAAAGTCATAGTGGCATATAAATTAGAAGAGATAATTATTAGTTTATAATATTCTAGGTGGTGATTTGATGAGTGAAATAAGTGAAGTTAAGATTGTACAAATAATTAAAAGTTCTATAAGAAATAATAGTTTTAGATTTTTATATCAACCAATTTATAATATAGAAACAGGTAGAATGGAAAAAATAGAATTATTGATAAGATTAAAAGAAAGTAAGTTTGGGATAATTTCACCAGATGTATTTATTCCTATTGCTGAAGAGTACAACTTACTATATAAAATTAGTGATATAGTATTTAAAGAAGCTTGTAAAACTATAAAAAAATTAATTGCTAATAAAGTTGACTTTGGAAGAGTAAGTATAAATGTATCTTTATTACACTTAGAAAAATGCAACTTTATCAATAATACTAAAGAATTATTAGATAAATACAATATATCACCTAATAAAATATGTATAGAAGTAACTGAAAATTCTAAAACTAAAGATCTATGTGAATATAAAGAAATATTAAAAGGATTATCTAAACTAGGAATAGAAATAGCCATTGATGATTTTGGAAAAGAATATTCAAATATAGATAGAATAATTGATTTAAATGCAGATTGTGTAAAAATAGATAGATGTATAACTTCTCAATTAGAGAAGAGTTATAGAGCGAGAGTTATTTTAAAACATATATTGAATTTATCAAAGGAATTGAATATTGGAGTGATTGTAGAAGGGGTAGAAAATCAAAGTCAGTTAGAAATGCTAAGGGATTATGGATATACTCTTATACAGGGATTCTATTTAAGTGAACCGGTAGAGGTTGATTGTTTGGAAAGTAGATCAATGATGAGTTCAAATACTAAGCAGGCTGTTATAATATAAAATTAAAGATATTTAGGATAAAAAATTATTAAGTTAAATGAAATATTAAGGATATAGGTTATCAAGTACAATATATTATACTTAATAACCTATATCTTTTTTATTTAGTTATAAAGTTTTAAGAAATTAACATTGAAAAATTAGGATTCTAATATTGTATAATGTGAATATAAGAAAATAATGGAGGGATTTATATGATATTTAAAGAGATAGATATAAGTTTTTTAAATGATTTAGTAGAAGTCTTTATAGAAGCATTTAACTCCGAGCCTTGGAATGATGAGTGGACAATAGATAGTGCTTCTAAAAGGCTACAGCAAATGATAAGGTGTGATGGGTTTTATGGACTGGCTGCTTATAGTGAAGATAAGTTAGTAGGATTAATTCTAGGAAACTGTGAGTATTATTATGATGGAATTGACTTTGTAGTAAAAGAATTCTGTGTAGATAAAAATATAAAGGGTAAAGGTATTGGTTCTATATTATTAGATGAGTTTACTAGCAGGTTAAAAGATAAGGAAATTAGAAGAATAATATTAAATACTTGTAGAGGGGAAGCTACAGAAGGATTTTATATAAGAAAAGGATTTAATACTATAGAGGATATGATTTGTATGTCAAAAGAGATATGATATGAGTATTAAAATGGTTAATATTTCAATTGTAAGTTTATTTAAGAGCGTATAAAAGTGAGATATTAGAAACTTTTTTAGAAAGTTAAAAAGCTTGTAAGTTGTTAAATTCAAACTTACAAGCTTTTTTCATTACTCTTGCATTTTACGTCCTACAAAGTCAGCATATTGAGGAGTTCCTAAATGATATCCTCCAGATACCTCCATGATATCTCCTGTTATATAAGCAGACATATCACTTGCAAAGAATAATACAGCGTTAGCTATATCTTCAGGAGTTCCCATTCTATTAAGAGGAACATGTGATAAGAATGATTTTCTAAAGTCCTCAGGCATATTATCTATTGCAGCATCTGTAGCTGTTAACCCAGGTAAAACAGCATTACATCTTATATTATTTCTAGCATATTGTATAGCTATTTGTTGAGTTATATTGTTTACAGCAGCTTTAGATACTCCATATCCTATTCTAGAAATATCAGGAACACTTCCTCCGATAGAAGATATATTAACTATACTTCCACCACCATTATTAATCATATGAGGTACTACTAACTTAGAGATTCTATACACAGAGCCAAGATTACTTTCAATTATTTCAAAGAAGGCATCTTCATCACCATTAACAAGATCAAAGTCTTTATCTGGTCTTCCAGTTCCAAAGTTATTAACTAAAATATCAATTTTACCTTCTTTTTCAATAACTGTGTTAACCATTTCTTTGTAGCTTTCTACTTTATATGCATCAAAGAATACTGGGATCATCTTAAGATTAGGATATTTATCAATTATTTCTTGTGTAGCCTCTAATCTTCTTACTCCCATATAAACTGTAGCACCATTTTCAGCTAGTTTTAAGGCACTCGCAAAACCTATACCTCTTGTTGCAGATGTAACTAACGCAACTTTTTTATTTAAATTCATACCAATTCAACCTTCCATTTCATTTATTTATTAATGTTTGTTTAATTATAAGACAAATATAATTAATTGTCTCTAGTTAATTATATAAGTAAAATTCAAAATCTATACCCATACGGGAACTTGTGATTTTATTGATTGAACTTAACTGAAAGTCCAAATTTATATTTACTATCTTTAAGATACAGAAAGTACAATAATACGAATCAATGGAGATGATAAATTTACTTAATATCTTAAATGTAATAGTTACTTAAATAAAGATTTAATTTTATCTAAGTTTTCAATAGCCATATTATAACCATGATCATAAGCAGCATGAAGTTTAGTTGTATCTTTTTCAAAGCTATCTACTGCACCTTCAGAAGTAGGTCGTATTATTATAGCTTTTCCTTGTTCTTCTAATTCTTCACAAAGCTTAACGGTTTCATTATATAGATCATGCCTAGTAAGTAATATATTTTCGAGATTAGGATATTTTTTACGAAGCATTCTTGCAACAGCCTTATTATTTTTACTAAGTGTTTTTTTATAGCCTTTAGGTCTAGTAAGGATTATTAAATGTTTTTCATTACCATCTTCAATGGCTTTTCTTATAGGAATAGGATCGCATAAACCACCATCATAATATTCTTCTCCATTAATTTTTATAACAGGAAAGAATATTGGGATAGCACAAGTAGCTCTAAGCATTTGAGCCTTGTCATCAAGGTCTTTTCCATCTAGATATTCTGATTTGCCAGTTTTAGCATTGGTTACTCCTACCAAAAATTTTCCAGTATAGCTCTTAAAAGTTTTCATATCAAAAACATTTAATTTATTAGGAATTTCGTCAAAGGTAAAATCTAATCCAAATATACTTTTACATTTTAAAAAGTTACTTGCTCCAAAATATCTTTTATCATTACGATAGGTTTTTATTACTTGTAGGTTTCTTCCTTTTTGTTTAGAAATATAAGATACACCATTAGTAATTCCAGCAGAAACACCAATACAATAAGGGAACATTATATCATTATCTAAAAGTGCATCCATTACTCCGGCACTAAAAATTGGCCTGAAAGTACCGCCTTCTAATATTAAGCTTGGCATAACTAGCTCCTTTCATATTCAATCTTTATTGAAATTATAGTTCAATAAATTTATGATTTCAACAATTATAAGAAAATTAAGGTTATTATAGAAAAATATGATATATTTAATGTGAAATGATAATTGTATTATAAGATTTAGGGAGAGTATATGGAAAAGATAATAGGACTTATAATTAAGAAAAATAGATTAGAACAAAATATGAGTCAAGAATCATTATGTCACGGTATATGTGCAGTTTCTTATTTAAGTAAGATAGAGAATGGTTCCGTCAAGGCTGATATGGAAATAATAAGTAAACTTTTTTTAGAGCTAGGAATTACTTTTAGTGAGGTAGTTTCAGAAGAGAAAGAAGGGGAAATATATAGTGCTTTAGACAATATTTTTATAGAGAAACTTAAATTTGATAGAGCAAAAGAAATTTTAGATAAATATAGTAGTATGATTTATTCAAGAAAGGTTTTAACTTATTTAATTTTAGAATTTATAGTGAAAGCAAATGAAGATTTTAAATCAGTTGATGAAAAAAGATTCTTAGCTTATGAAAATTATGCAGATAAAAAACAGTTATATTATTTTTATATGGTTTTAGGAAAGTTTTATTTAGATTTTATAAATGATAAAGAAAAAGCATTATTCTATTTTGAAAAAGCTTATATGATTAATCCAGAAGGAAAGGGATTATTTAATATAGGGGTAAGTTACTATATAGATGGAGATTATAATAGAGCAATAGAGTATTTCAATAAAGACTTTATCTTAGAGATAGAATTAGGAAATATAGATGATGCTGTAATTGATTGTATTTACTTAGCTAATACATATTCTAATTTAAACTCAATACCACTTATGGAGAAGTACTATGATAAAGCTTTAAAGTTATCTAAAAATATAGATGATAATGTTAAAGGAAATATATATTATAATTTAGGTGCAACTTATATTAAGAAGGATTCGAGGAAGTCTCTTAAGTATTTAAAAATGGCTGAAGATATAGGCTATGGCATAGATTGTTTTTACTTGTATCAAAAGTTAGTTATTGTAAATTTAGATTTGGGAAATAATGAAGAGGCTATTAAGTATTTAGCAAAAAGTAAATATGCAGCTCATTATGAATATTTAGATAATGATACATATATTCAGCATATGATTAGAATGTTAGAAATAATTTGTAATGATAATAATTATCTTAAAAATGTTGAGTATGGAGACGTATTAAGTAAGCTTTTTTATGTCAAAGACGGAAGTATGCACTATGGATTTAAATTGTTTTTTGCAAGCTATTATGTAGAATGGCTAAAGTCAAATAGAAAGTATAAGGAAGCTTTAGAGGTTATGGAAGAAATATTTTCTTTTTAGATAGATAAAATATAGTTTTAGTATACAATAATATAGATAATTTTCTCAAAACTACTAGGTTTATTATAGATTAGTAGTTTTTGTATAATAATACTAACGAATGAAAGAGAGGTTAGTATTATGAAAAATAGGAGTAAATTATGGGATAGAAATTTCACTATAATAACAATAGGAACTATTATATCAGCAATAGGAAGCATTGGATTGAATTTTGCATTAAGTATAGTTGTATATAACAATACAAGCTCTATTATGCTTACAGGTATATATAATGCGGTTATTATAATTCCACAGGTTTTATTCCCCGTACTAGTAGCACCGTATATAGATAGAATATCAAGAAAAAAGATAATAGTATTTTTAGATTACTTATTAGGTGCTATTTATACTATTTTTGGAGTGTATTTAATTAGTACAGATTTTAATTATTATTTATTTATAGTTGTCGGATTTATAGCAAGTACAATTGGAGTTATTTATAGCTTGGCTTACAACTCACTTTTTCCAGATCTTATACCAGAAGGTTTTGCACAAAAAGGATATTCGGTTTCAGTTTTAATATATCCAATTATAGCTGCAAGCTTTACTCCAATAGCAGCTATAGTTTATGAAAGTGTAGGAATTGAAATTTTATTTATAATTGAAGGGGTACTTTTGCTTATATGTGCTTCAGTAGAGTTATTTATAAAATACGAAGAAGGTAATAGAATAGCTGACAAATATAAATTACAAGAATATTTTACTGATATAAAAGAAGGCGTGTTATATTTAAAAAAAGAAAAAGGGATCTTATTTATTTATCTTTATATGGCCGTAACTATATTTGCTAGTCAAGGAGTATCGTTATTGCTAGTACCTTTTTTTCAAAGTCATATGGTATATAATACGACTCATTACTCACTTTTATTATCTGCCGAAACTATTGGAAGAACTGTTGGAGGAGTATTACATTATATGATTAAAATACCTGAGGAAAAAAGATATGCAATAGCATCAAAAGTTTATATTATTTATGATGTATTAGATGGTGTTTTAATGTTTGTAGCTTTTCCAATAATGGTAATAATGAGATTTATTGAGGGTTTTTTAGGTGTTAACTCTGCAAATATAAGAGAAAGTTCAGTTCAAAGCTATATTCCAAAGGAGAAAAGGGCAAGAGTAAATTCATTTTTTCAATTATTAGTTTTTGGAGGGATGTTTTTAGCGAATTTAGTTGCAGGAGTATTAGGGGAGATATTTTCATTACCTATAGCAGGAGCAGTTTTCGGTTGCTGCGGAGTTGTAGGAGCATTAATTCTTATATGTAAGAACAAGATTGAAATATCTAAAATATATAATAGGGATATATAAATAAGTAGAAGAAATGAAATAAAGTGCGAAATAATATGACATAGAAAATGATAAAATTGACAGCTACAGAAACTGACCCATTCGCTAAGAACTTTTAGCCACTATCTTATGCAAAAACTCGCTATGCTCAAACATTTAAATTTCTTAACGCATTTTCACAACGATAGTGACTAAAGTTCTAAAGCTCATTCTATGTTTCTTACACTATTAATTTTATCATTTTCTTCTATGTAATAATTATTTATTTAGTAAGAGTTAAAAGTTTGACTTCATCAAAGTCCAAGAGCAATTGCTTAGAATTAAAAAGGCTTGTGGATATTTACGGAGTAAATATCTTGGACTGCCGTAGGCACTATTGGACTCGACGAAGTCGACTTTTGGACTGCACACTTAGTGCGCAATTTATTACTTAAGTGTATCAAATTCATAACCATTATCTTTGAAAATCTTGATTATTTCAGGTAAAGCTTGAACAGTTGTCTTTTTTGTTAAGCAATCATGCATAAGTACTATTGATGGATTTTTTAAATTACCATCTTTATCTTTAATTTCTTTTAAAATATTATTGCAGATAGTACCTACAGGAACGCTGCTTGCATGAGAATCACCTGAATCAACATTCCAATCATAGCAATGAAATCCTTCTGACTCTAGTTTAACAATTATATTTTTTGTAAAGTCTTTTCCACGGGCGTTTCTAACTAGAGTATTTTTAGAGCCACCGGGAAATCTGAAGATTCTGCATTCTGAACCAGTCATTTCTTTTATGAATTCTTGTTGCTTATTGAAGCTTTTCATAAATGCTTCTTCAGAAGTATAGATCTTATTAAATTCATGGTCTGCGGTATGGTTTCCAATAGCATGCCCTTCTTCATAAATTCTCTTAACTATATCGTTATGACTAGGAATATAAGGTGATATTATAAAAAATGTAGCCTTAACATCATTTTCTTTTAATATATCTAAAATTTTAGTAGTATTCTCACTAGGACCATCATCAAAAGTTAAGTACACTACTTTTTTACTATTACTATCTGTCATTTCAGGAGGATTGTCCATAGATGCAGAAGGAATAATGGATCCACTTAAAAGTAGAATCAGAGTAGATGTAAATAGAGTAAGTTTATTTATAAAATTCTTCAATTTCGTTACCTCCAAACTTGTTTTATATAATAGTATTTTTATCATAACAACTTTATTTATTCATTTAAGTTTGTTTAAGTAAATCAAAGATTTAAAATATCTTAAAGGAAACTCACTACCCACATAAGTTCGTAGGAGTAAGTTGCTTGACTAAATTAAAGATTTAGAAGCTCACTCACTATACATAATATAATTATTGATATATAATATAGGTGAAAAATCAGAAAAGAACTTACAAGGAGTTATTATGAGAAAAGTTTATAGAAATCCTAGAGAATTAGCTACATGTTTAAAGGATATAGTAGATGTTTATTTAGAAGATCTTATGACATATGAAAAGATGGAAGAAAAAATAGTTGCTATAGTTGAGGCTAATAAAGACAGAATATATAAAGAAAAAAATATGAATGTAAATATATCGAAATATTTAGGCGATGAAAGAGTAGAGATCATAGACAAAATAATTAAAAAAGATATGTAATTATAGAGCTGATTTATCAGCTCTTAATTTTTTATTAAGGAACTTAATTTTTTCTAAATACTGATGTAATAATAAAATATCATGCTATAATTAAATAAAAATATAAAAGCCGGGGGTTAAAATGAAAGTAGAATGGAATAAAAGATATACAACTATAGCGGTATACTCTTTCACTGTTATAGCTTGTAGTATAATTCTTTATATGTTTATATCTAATGCAGGTGAATTTTCAAGTAAAATTAGTGGGATGATAGCAACATTAAGACCATTTATTATAGGTGGGGCAATAGCATATATATTAAATTTCATGTTGAAGTTTTATGAAAATTTATTGTCTAAATGGGATAAGTTTGATAAACAATCTAAAAAGGTAAAAAGATCAGTAGGGTTAGTTCTTACATATATATCAGCAAGTATTATGTTATATTTATTTTTACAATTTGTATTACCACAATTATTAGATAGTATATTAGGATTAGCAAACAGTATACCTCAATATGTTAAAGAACTTAGCAATATTACTAATGAATTAATAGGTAAAGTTGATTTAGATCCGCAGTTTATAGATGTATTAATGAAGCAGTGGAATGATTTAGTCAATACTATAATTACTATTATAACTAATATGGTTCCTGTTATAGGAAATTGGGTTTTAGAATTAAGTTCAAGTCTATTTTCAATATTTATAGGAGTAGTAGTATCGATATATATGCTTATAGATAAGGAAAAACTTTTGGCCTTATGTAGAAAAATAGTTTTTGCATTTTCTTCGAATGAAAGAGCTAAGTTTATTTTAAGAATTGCAAGAATAAGTAATGATACGTTTGGAAAGTTTTTAGTAGGAAAGATTATAGATTCACTTATAATAGGTGTATTAACTTTCTGTATATTATCAATATGTAAGATGCCATACACATTACTTATATCAGTAATTATAGGTATAACTAATATAATACCATTCTTTGGACCATTTTTTGGAGCTATACCATCAGTAATTATTGTTTTATTTGTATCACCAACTAAGGCATTATGGCTTGTTCTTATAGTATTTGTAATTCAACAAATCGATGGAAATATTATAGGGCCTAAGATACTTGGAGATACAATAGGAATATCAGCTTTTTGGATATTATTCTCACTTTTAATATTCTCAAAATTATTAGGATTTGTAGGTATGATAGTAGGAGTACCAATATTTGCAGTAGTTTACTCGCTTATTAAAGAAACTGTAGAGGTGAGATTGAAAGATAAAGGATTACCTATTTCTACGGAAGAATATAAATAGATATAAAAAATAAATATTATACATTTAATTGTATTTAAAATTTATAAAAGTATATAATGTATTTATATACTTTTTTTTATAGGAGGAGAATTTTATGAGATTTTACGGGAATGATACTGAGAAAGCAGAGAAGAACGAAAAAACAAAAGAAATGCCAAACATAGTTATGGAAAAGTTATTTAAGTCAAGAACTATAATTATTTCAGGTGAAATAAATCAAGCTTTAGCAGAAAAGGTTGTTACACAATTATTAATTCTTGAAGAAATGGGAGATGAACCAATTAAAATATTTATAAATAGCCAAGGTGGTCATGTTGAAGCTGGTGATACAATACATGATATGATAAAGTTTGTAAAGCCAAAGGTTATAATGATAGGAACAGGATGGGTAGCAAGTGCAGGTATTACAATTTACCTTGCTGCGGATAAAGAAAATAGGTACTCTCTGCCTAATACTAGATATATGATTCATCAGCCGTTAGGTGGATTTAATGGGCAGGCTACAGATATAGGAATAGAGGCAGAAGAAATATTAAGAGTGCGTAAGAGAATTAATACAATAATTAGTGAGGCTACTGGTCAAAGCTTAGATAAAGTTGAAAAGGATACAGATAGAAATTATTGGTTAAGTGCAAATGATGCTATTAATTATGGAATAGTTAATAAAATAATAACTGAAAGCTCAGAGTTAGATAAATAATAGTAAATAGTTGAAAAAATTAATTGCCCAAAGTAAAGTGAGCTTAGAACTTAGACTTTGGGCATTAATATTTTAAGCTTAAATTTAATTAATTTTTTATGCTGTTGGAGCAGTATTTTCATCTACAAGAAATAAAACTTTCATTTTTGTTACAAGAGACTACCCATATCTTGATACTTTATTAAATCTAGCTGTATATTTATAGGAGTCAATCCAGTAAGTGAGTAGATCCGGTTTATACTGGGTTAAATCTTCTAAAAATTTATCGAAAAGATGAAGTTTAAGAAAGATTTTTATTATATCTTTTGGGTAAGGTGTGCTTTTAGAAAAAGACTTCCTAGGGTCAATAACCATTAATTCCTCTTTTTTATTTATAAAAATATGTGCATTTCGAACATTTAATCTTTTAAATTTAAGTATTTTTAAATCTTCTACAAAATCAATAATTTCAGTAGAGACTTTATAAGATAAGCCATTAGCAGATAGATATTCATAAAGATTTTCCCCACCAACATATTCTCTTACTATTAATGTGCTTATCTGAAGAATAACATTGGGGAAGAATCTACTGCTTTTAGCACAGTTAAGTATAAAAGCTTCTTTATCAGCAGCTTTTTTATTTTTAAAGCTTTTAAGGACATATCCCTCAGGACTTAAGTAGACAGAGCCTTCAGCGCCACTGCCAAGAAGTTTGCAACCTTCCAATTCAACATATATTCGCATATCATCACTTTCAAAAATACTATATATGATAGTATATTAATCTAAAGCAGGATTTGACAATAATAAAAGTGATAATTATAGATTTATCTATGTCATAAAATACTTCCTAAAATCATTAATAATATCAAGAGGGTATTATTAGGGGGAGTAGTTATGATTAAAGTATTTGGCATTGGAAATATTCTTCTTTGTGATGATGGAATAGGGGTTAGAGTAGCAGAAAATTTAAAAGAAGAGATTGAAGCTTTAGGTGATGATATAGAGGTGATTATTGGGAAAACAGATGTACTGTATTGTATAAATAAAATAGAAGAAGATGATGAGGTTGTAATAATAGATTCAACATACTTTATGACTAGACCAGGAGCTGTAACAGTAAAATCTTTAGATAGGTGTGATGAGTTTATAAATTATGATTATTCACCACATGAGGAAAGTTTATTAAGCTTACTAAGAAAAGAAAGGCGAGATGTTAAAGGATATCTTATAGGTATAGAGATATCACATATAGATTATTCAGAGGAATTATCTAAAATATTAAATAGGAAGTTTAAAGATATATGTACTAGAGTTTATAATGAAATATCAGAAATAGTGTCTTAATCTTTATGATTAAGACACTATTTTTATGTGACTAATATTTGAATTTTATTGAAACTTCTTTTATTTCACCTTTGGAATTTTTTCTGATTGAGAAACTTTTTATATCTTTAAAATCATTACTTAATTGGTAGTTAAGTTCATTTATAGTAGCTTTACATTTCTTTGTTAGATCTCCATCAGTAATAATTGTAAATCTAGATTTTTTACAAGTTATTTCTTCGTGAACATCATCAAATATTACATAATACTCAGGAGCCTCTTCTAAAACAAAATACTCCTTGTTTAATGTTAATGTTGAACATAGTGAATTATCGATACATTTAATAATCATATAATACCCTCCCATAATTAAAAATATAATCAATTTAATAATAGCATAAATATAGAAAGTTACAATATTGTAAATTAAAGTAATGAAATTAATTGCTATGTAAGGTGTTTATCCATTGAGCGAACTAAGAAAAAATAAGATTATAAAGTGATTAATAAGACATAGAGTAACAATAATATATTAAAAGTAATATAAATATAGTAGATATAAAATGTATGAGGAATAATAAAGTTATACTATGTTAATAGAAAGTTGGTGTGAAATGAGTGAATTATTAAGTGAATTAGGTATAATAGATACATTTTTAAAGCTCTTATTAGCATTAATATGTGGTGGTATCTTAGGAATTGATAGGGGAAGAAAAAACAGGCCAGCAGGTTTTAGGACATATATGTTGGTATGTGTAGCATCAGCTATGGTCATGATTACAAATGAATATATAGCAACAAAGTATGGTGGGGATCCATCAAGAATGGGTGCGCAAGTTATTAGTGGAATTGGTTTTTTAGGTGCTGGAACAATAATAGTTACAGGGAGAAATAGAGTTAAAGGACTTACTACGGCAGCTGGACTTTGGGCATCAGCATGTATTGGGTTGACTATAGGAATAGGGTATTTTTCAGGAGCCATAGTAGGATGTCTGATGATACTTGTAGCTATGGAGTTTTTGCATGGTTTAGAAAAGAATTTGATGTATAAAACTAAAGAAATGACTTTATATGTTGAATTTTCAAATATTATCGATATTGGTAAATTTCTTAAGTTTATTAAAAAAAATGGACTCAAAGTAAGTGATATGGAGCTTATAAAGTCTAATAATATAAATGAGCCAATTATAGGTGGAATATTCACTATAACTTCACCTAAGAGAACATCATATGATCATGTTATTGAAGTATTGAGAAAATCAGAAGGGATATGCACCATAGAAGAAGTATGAGATTTGTTAAAGTAAAAGTGAAAAATATTTGTAAGAAGGGGAAATTAAAAAAACAATAGACAATTTTAGGAAATGTAATATAATATAAATGTAAGAAAGTTAAATTAAAGAAAGGTAAAGGTATTAAGCAGATGAGAATGTAATGTAATTTCTATTTAGATGACAATTAAAATATAAAAGGAACCTAATAGTAGAAAAATATTTTTGCTAAGGTTTTATTTGTGTTATTTAAAGTTGAGAGATACATTACTTTTAAATTGATATAACTTTAATTAAAGTTCATCTGAATGTCAGATGATTAATTTAACTATATTATTAACTCATTTTATAGAAGGAGTGAGTTTTATTAAACTATGCTTTTGTATAGTTTAATTAGTTATATTAAAAAGGTTATTAAGTAAGTGATTATCTCTCCAAAGATGAAGGAGGGATTTTTTTATGCTTTTAATTAAGATAGATAAAATAAAGAAATATTATGCTGATAGATTAATTTTAGATATTGATAGTTTAGAGATTTTTGCAGGAGAAAAGATAGGGTTAGTTGGAGCAAATGGAGGAGGCAAAACAACTCTTCTTAATATAATATGTGGAGTTGTAGAAGCTGATGAAGGCAACATTCATATAAATAATAATTTTTCATATATAACACAACTTGAAGAAGCTGTTGATATAGAAATAGGTAAAATATCAAAGGAATTAAAAATACCAAATGAGTATAATAGTTATTTAAGTGGAGGAGAAAAGGTTAAAGCTAGAATTGCTAAAGCTTTAAATGAAAATAAAGAACTTATAATTGCAGATGAACCAACATCAAATCTTGATGGTAAATCTATAAAATATATCGAAGAGAAGTTTAAAGAATATCAAGGAGCTGTTTTACTAGTATCTCATGATAGAGAATTTTTAGATAATATATGCACTAAGATTTTTGAGTTAGAAGGTGGTAAGGTTACAGTTTATGATGGAAATTATTCTTCATATCTTATACAAAAGGATGAAAGAATAAATAGAGCAGAATTCGAATATGATCAATATGTAAAAGAGAAAAGAAGGCTTGAGGAAGCAATTAAAGTAAAATCTTCTTTAAGAGATTCCGTAAGAAAAGCTCCAACAAGATTTGGTAATTCAGAAGCAAGATTATGCAAGATGGGTGATCAGAAAGCTAAAAAATCTATGGAAAATGCTATAAAAGGAATAGTTAGTAGAATAGATAGATTAGAAGAAAAAGAAAAACCTAAAAAAGAGCAAATTATAAAGGTTGATATTGCTGAAGGACATGAATTTTATGCTAAGTATCCTATAGATATAAACGAGATAACTCTAGAATTTGAAGAGAAAGTATTAATAAAAAAAGCTTCATTTAAGCTTAAAAAGAATAAGAAGGTAGCATTAATTGGAGAGAATGGATGTGGCAAGACAACATTGATAAACGCTATATTAGATAAAAATAAAAATATTAAGATAGCTAATAGAGTAAAAATAGGATATTTTAAACAAGGGTTAGATATTCTAAATCAAAACAAAACTATATTAGAAAATGTTATGGAAGATTCAAGTTTTAATCAAACTTTTATTAGAATAACTTTGGCAAGGTTTTTATTTAAGGAAGATTCTGTTTACAAAAAAGTTTCTGTATTAAGTGGAGGGGAGAAAGTTAGAGTTTCCCTTTGTAAAATAATTTTAAGTGATAATAATCTTTTAATTTTAGATGAACCTACGAATTATCTTGATATAACTTCTATGGAAGCTTTAGAAGAAGCTTTGAAAAATAGTAATAAAACTATGATTATAGTGTCTCATGATAGAAGGTTTATAAGTAAAATTTGTGATGAAGTATTAATTATAGATAATAAACAATTAAACTATTATCCATATTCTTATAATGAATATATAAGTAAAATAAATGAACCAACAATATCTAAAGTAGATAAGAATAAAGAAGATAGAGCAATGGTTATAAAAAATAAAATTGCGGAGACTATTTCATTAATTTCTATAGAAAATAATTCTGAAAAGAAGAAAGAATATGAAAAGAACTATGAAGAATTATTAAAGGAGTTAAAAGTATTATCATAACTGATGGAGTTTATGTTTATAATATTTTATTGTGATATTAAATAGTTTAAGGAAAGCAGTTAAAGTAAAAAAATAAAAGACGATAAAATATCTTAGTTTATAAGGCTGACTCTAAATGGAGTCAGTCTTATATTTTATAAAATATTAAAAAGATTTAATTAAAATTATGTGGATAAGTTACTTGAACATTCTAAAATCAATATATAAGTTTACAGGGGGATGAGAGATGGGAGTATAGAAGTTTGCAATTAAGACATTAAAATCGGATAAAAAACAAAGTTTATTTTTTATTTGTTCTATTATGCTTTCAGTTGCAGTGGTTTTTAACATTTTTAATATTATTTATAATAAGAATTTAATGGAATTTCAAAAAAGTAAGAGTTAAATGAAGTAATTAGTAGGAAAGGTCGTTCTCAGAAGGAATTTTTCTATAATATTATTGAAGTAACATCTAAAGAAAGTCAAATATTATTTGATATGGCAAATTAAAAAGAAAACAGTATTAATATGTAAAAAGTATATCAATAGATTAGAGTGATTTTATATCACTCTATTTTTTTGTTTATTTTTATAAGAATTACTTAAGAATTTCTTTAGATTTATATGGAATTTAACTTAAGAAGTTAAGTTTACTATAAATATATAACGATTAGTAGATAAGGAGAGTTTATATATGGATGTTAATGGAGTTATAGGTTATTTATCTAATTATGGAATGATTTTTTTATTTATAGTTATTTTATTAGAATATTTAAACCTACCTGGTTTTCCAGCAGGAATTATATTACCGGTAGCAGGGATTTGGGTAGCAAATAGTAATCATAGTTTTATAACAGCATTAATAATATCAGTGATGGCAGGACTTATAGGAAGCTGCGCATTATATGGATTAGGATTATTTGGAGGAGAATTCTTACTTAAGAAGTATGTTAATAAATTTCCAAAGCAAGGTAAATATATTGAAGGAAAAATGGAGTTTTTAAGAAGTAAGGGAAACTTAGGAGTATTCATAAGTAAGTTAATTCCTATGGTCAGGACATTAATTTCAATACCAGCTGGTGTTATAAGGCTAAATTTCTTAGAGTATAGTATTTATTCAGCGTTAGGTATCTTAATATGGAATGGAGCTTTTATGTCAGCTGGATACATTTTTGGTGATATAGTACTAAAAAATTTAATGTAGAAAGGGAATGGTGAGAAATATGAGAATAGCAATGTTAACTAATAATTATAAACCTTTCATAGGAGGAGTGCCTATATCTATAGAAAGGTTAGCTAATGGTTTAAGAGAACAAGGGCATGAAGTATTTATATTTGCTCCAAGTTATGAAAATCAAGTTGATGAAGGGAATGTTGTAAGATATAAGTCGCTAAAAGAGAATAATAAAATAACTGGAAAGTTTGCAGTGCCAAATATTTTTGATTTAAACATAGAAAGAAAATTTAGAGAACTTAATATCGATATAATTCATGTTCATCATCCAATGTTAATAGGATGGACAGCTATTTACTTAGGTAAGAAATATAATATACCTGTAACGTTTACTTACCATACCAGATATGAAGAATATTTGCATAATATTAAATTATATGATGCTTTAGATAATAGAAAAAATAGAGATAAAGGAATATTAAATAATATAGAAAATGATATATTAACTTTTACAAAAGAAACATTAGTTCCAAAAGGCGTAAAAACTTTTTCAAATATGTGCGATATGATTTTTGCACCAACTAAAGAAATAAAAAATTACTTAGAAGAGATAAATGTTAATACAAAGATTAATGTAATGCCTACAGGACTAGAAGATACTCATTTTATAGGAGATGAAAGTAGAACAAGAGAAATTAGAGATAAATATATAGATGATAAAAAGTATTTATTTTGTACAGTATCAAGATTAACTAAGGAAAAAAATGTAGAGTTTATTATAGATGGTATAAAAAGATTAAAGGAAAAAGTAGGAGATATATTTAAACTTTTAATTATAGGAGATGGTCCGTTAAAAGAAGAATTAAAGGAGAAGGTTTCAAATTTGGGGATAAAGTCCAATGTAGAGTTTTTAAATAATATACCTAATAAAAATATTGGAGATTATTATAGAGCTTGTGACTTGTTCCTTTTTGCATCTAAGTCTGAAACGCAAGGAATAGTTTTAATAGAAGCAATGGCAGCAAAAAATCCTGTTGTTGCAGTAAGAGGTACAGGAGTAGTAGATATTGTTGAAAATGAAGTTAATGGATTTATTACTGATGAAGATATAGATGAGTGGTCAGATAAAATAGCATCTTTATTAAATAATAAAGTGAGCTTTAAAAAAATGAGTATTAGAGCATATAATACAGCTTTAAACTATTCAAGTGAAAAAATAGCTAAAATAGCAGAGAAAAGTTATATAGATGCTATTGAGTTATATAGAAATAGAGGGGGAGAGTTTAGTTATGAGTTTGGATTTAGGAAGGTTTATAAGTAAAGTATATATAAAATATCTGGAACTAGTATATAAAACGAGTAAAATAGAAATAAAATTAAATAATGGAGATATTGTAAAAAATAGTATTATAGGATTTTGGCATGGTGATAGCTACGTTATGAATTTACTTATGAAGGAATTATCTAAAGAAGAGATAGATGTAGCTGTTGTTGTAACTGCTGATAAAAGAGGAGATTATATAGAGGAGACATTAAATTATTATAATATGAGAGCCTTAAGAATGCCTGATGGAATTAAAATGAAGTATTTTTTGAGGGAGCTTAATGATGAAAGTAAAAAAGAAAATTCAACTTTAGTAATATCGTTAGATGGACCTTTAGGACCTTTACATGAACCAAAGAAAATAGGTTTTAAGCTTGCCAATACATCAGAGAAGAATTTTTTAGCCACAAAGATAGATATTAAAAGAAAAATAACATTGACAAGAAGGTGGGATAATTATATAATTCCACTTCCTTTTTCTGAAATAAAATTTTCAATAGTTGATTTCGGGAAGGTATCTAAAGAAAATTTGATTAATTTTAATATCTATAAAGAAAAGTTAAAAAAAGAGTTATTAGATGACTATATTGAAATAATGAACGATAAGGAATTTGTAGCTGGTAATATATAATAAATTTAAAGGTTAAGATGTAAGCTAAGTAGTCTAATAAAAATGACTCCTTAGCTTATATAGGTTACTTATATAATTTTGAATTCTTATTATGAAAAATAAAGGTTTCTGTATTATTCTATAGTGATTTGAGCATTATAATATTTAGCTAATAAGTGCTATAAAGCTAAAAAATTATAGGAGAAAATGATGAAATATATAAGAAAAGCCTCATTAATTATTATGCTAATAATGATGTTATATATTACTTTAGAACATATAGATAATTTAGATAGAAATTTGTTTGAAAATGGAGTGTATAAAGAATTAAATGAAAATATAAAAGTCTGTGAAAAGAAACTATTATTAAGTAAAGGGTTAAATAATTGTTTTGAAAAGACGTTTGATTTAGAGGTTATAAGTAGGAATAATTATTGTAAAACAATAGCTCATAGAGGATACTCCAATATAGCCCCAGAAAATACTATACCTGCTTATAAAATGGCAGGAAAATATGGATTCTATGGGGCTGAAACTGATGTATATGAGACAAAAGATGGTTATTATATATTAATGCATGATGAAACTGTTGATAGAACTACAACAGGGTCAGGATTAATATCACAATTGACATTAGAAGAGATAAAAGAATTAACCATTGATTTTGGAGCTAATGTATCCAAGTATCCAGGGTTAAGAGTTCCAACATTAGAGGAGTTTTTTATCGTATGTAAAGAATATGGCATGGTACCTGTTATAGAGATTAAAAATATTAGTAATCCAATTGTATTCGTTGATTTAATAAAGAAGTATGGATTAGAAGATAAATGTATTGTTATCTCTTTTAACAGAAAATTATTAGAGAATATAAGAAATATAAATAAAAATATTAATATACAAGCTATAATAGATATAACAATAGATAATATTAATTACTGTAAAAAAAATAATTTTGATATTGATACATCATATAAAGTTGTGACAAAAGAATTAGTTAGTTATGCACATTCGAAAGACGTAAAAGTTAATGTTTGGACTATTGATGATATTGAAATGCGATCAAAGTTAATACAGTATGGAGTTGATTTTATAACTACAGATTTATTTACAAACTAAAGGAATAAGTTCAATACTTAAATATATAAACTTAAGTTAGGCCCAGATAGTATTAGTTAATAGATTTGATTAAAAGTTGTAATATAAATATCTATAAAAGAAAGTAGATGGTAGCATATTGAATACTTCTAAAATTATTTTAATAAATTCAATACTTTTTTTCATAGGATGGAATGGGATAATGCTTTTAGGAGCAGACTTTCCACCACCATCAGGTTATATTTGGATGGCAATATTAATTGCGGTACTAGATTATATCCAGTATAAATATTTACGAAGTTTTTTAATAGAATTAAGAAGGGATAAAAAGAAATCATTTATAGATAATACTATATTTTTTCTTATAGGTGGTGTTGCTATTTCATCATTAATATTGATTGTAAGATTAAATTTAATGTTATCTCAGCCATTTGTTGATTGGATTACATTTATAATAGTTGTAACACTTGTAGGAGTAATCTATGGGGTTTTATTTTGGATTTTTAATTATATACTAGTAAAATATTTTGCCAAATAGTAGAAGAGGAATGCGTTAATAGCATTCCTCTTCTATATCCTTAGATTCTTGTTTATTCTTTAGAAGAAGTTAGATTAGTTTTATAGTATAATCGAATTAGATATGTTTACTAACTGGAGGATAGGATGAAGATATTACTAATAGAGGATGATATTAAACTGAAGGAATACATAGGGGAATATTTAAGTGCATATGATTATAATGTTTATACAATAGATAATTTTAATAATGTAATGGAAAGTGTTGAGGAAATAAAGCCTAATTTAATAATATTAGATATAAACTTGCCTAAATTTGATGGATTTTATTATTTAAAGCTAATTAGAAATAAGAGTAAAACACCAGTTATTATACTTTCAGCTAGAAGTGATGAAGGTGAACAAATAAGAGGTATGGAGCTTGGTGCTGACGATTATATTACCAAACCATTTGTAGTAGGAATACTTTTAGCAAAGATTAATGCTTTATTAAGGAGAGTTAATGAGTATATAGATGAAGGTAAATTAACTGATGATAAAAAAGATTTATATTTGATTCATGAAAGTATGAAATTAAGATATAAAGAAGATATTATTGAATTAACTAAAAATGAATATAGAATATTAAATATACTTTTAACTAAAGAAGGACAAATTGTTACAAGGGAAGAGATACTTGAAGCCTTATGGGATGATGCTGTATTTGTAGATGATAATACATTAACGGTAAATATGACAAGAGTTAAAAAGAAACTAAGTGATTTAGGTATTAAAAATGCAATTATAACTAAAAGAGGTGTAGGATATGTATTTAATGGACTTGATAGTTAGTGTTGCAAAGATAAAGAGTAGAGATCTAATAGTACTTATGATAAACACATTAGTTATAATTCTTTTTTATTATTTGTTGTTTGATGATAGTGAAATTATCTATCCATTGATGCTTAGTATATTTATAATATCTATATATTTTGTTATTGAGGTAATCAAATATAAGAATTTTAAAGAAAAATTATTAGATAGTAAAAGAAGTCCAGATTATAGTAATTCAGATTTAACGTATATGGAGGAAGAGGTATTAAGTGTAGTTATGGCTCTTCATAAAGAGTATATTAGTGATATAACAGTTTTAAAAAGACAAATAAGCGATAGAGATACTTTATTTTCTCAATGGATTCATAATATGAAGACCTCTATCACAGTTATAGATTTAGCTTGTGAGAAAAATATTTTAAATGGTGAAGAAAATAAGTGTATTACTGATATACAAGAAGAAAATAAAATTTTAAAAAAGAACTTAGAAGAATGTTTAAATATATTAAGATTAGATGATTTTTCAAGAGATTATATTACTAATAGCATAAATTTAAAGGAAGTAATAAACTCAGTAGTGAATTTAAAAAAAAGAGATTTTATTTACAAAGGAGTATTTCCTAAGGTAAGTATTGATGAAAATATATATGTTTATACTGATAAAAAATGGGCTACATATATGATAGAGCAGGTAATCAATAATTCTATTAAATATTCTAAAGAGAAAAATGGAGATATTGTAGAAATATCAGCAAAAGAACATGAAGAATATGTGGAGTTAATAATAAAGGATTATGGAGTTGGAATAAAAGAAGAGGATTTACCAAGGTTATTTGAATCTTTCTATACGGGGAATAATGGAAGAAATGAAAGGTCTTCAACAGGAATAGGGCTTTATATGGTAAAACTTATATCAGAAAGGCTAGGACATGATATTAATTTAGAATCAGTGTATGGAGAAGGAACTGTATTTACTATTAAGTTTAACATAAACAAAATCTTTGATAATAAGTAACCTTGCAAAAATGTAAGGTTATGTAAGGGGAATCCATTAGAGATTATTGGATTCCCTTTTATAATTATTAATGAAAGGTTTAGTAATGTACTTTGTATATTGAAGATAGTTTATAATTAATAGTAGGAGAGAGGTAAATTAAAGATGGAGATTTTAAAGGTAAATAGTTTAACTAAGGTTTATAGTTCATATAAAGGTGCAAAGGAAGTTGTAGCATTAGACGGAATTAACTTAGTAGTAAATAAAGGTGAATTTGTAGGTATAATGGGACCTAGTGGAAGTGGGAAGACTACTTTACTTAATATTTTATCAGGAGTAGATAAAAATACTTCAGGTGAGGTATTAATAAGTAGTAAAGATATAAGTAGAATGAAAAAAGATGATTTAGCTTTGTTTAGAAGAAAGAATATAGGGTATATATTCCAAGATTTTAATTTATTAGATAGCTTAACATTAAAGGAAAACATAGCATTACCACTTATACTTGATAAAAAGAATCCAGAGGCAATTGAGAAAAATGTAATTAAGCTTATGAACTTTTTTAATATAGGAGAATTACATAATAAATATCCTTATCATATATCAGGAGGGCAAAAGCAAAGAGTAGCAGCTGCAAGAGCTTTAATAAATGACCCAGCTATAATATTTGCAGATGAACCAACAGGTAATTTAGATTCTAAATCAGCTGATAATATAATGAATACTATAAGCAAGATGAATACTGAGATAAATAGCACTGTACTTATGGTAACTCATGATCCATTTGCAGCATCTTTCTGCAAAAGAATTATCTTTATTAAAGATGGTAAAATAAAGATGGAAATTACTTCAGGAGGAGATAGAAAGAAGTTTTTTGATAAGATACTAGAAGTTCAAAGTGTTATAGGAGGGGAAAACTAATGAAATTTTCTTCTATAATACGAAAGAATTTTACTCATAATTTTAATAAGTATATATCATTTTACTTTGTTAACTCATTAATTATAGCAATGCTTTTTATGTATGGAAGTTTGATGTTTAATAAAAGCATATTAGATACTATTGGTGAGACAGCATTTTACGAAACTATAAATATTTCACTTATGGGACTAATAGTATTTTCAATAGTCTTCATTACTTATACCAATATATCATTTCTTAAAAATAGAGGGAAGGAATTTGGTATGTATTTAACCTTAGGGATGACAACTAAGGATTTAAGCAAGCTTATAGTAGTTGAAAACTTAGGAGTAATGATAGCATCCTTAGCAACAGGGGTTATGACAGGAGTATTATTGGGAAGATTATTTTATATGGGATTAAATAAGGTATTAAAGTTTACTAATATTACATATGAGATAAATTTTAAGAGTTTTTTATTAAGTACAGGTATTTTTATATTAATTTTTCTTTGTAATGTAATATTTAATATTATTTATATAAAAAGAGTATCTATAATAGATGCAATAAAATCCGATAAGAAAAAGGAAGTTGGGAAAGCAAATGTAGTACTTGGGATAATAGCGTTAATTTTATTTGTAGTAGCTATGTATTGTTTACCTAAGACTATGTTTAAAGAAATATTTGATGGTAGTACATTTGTAATTGCTTTATGTGTTGCAACTATAATATTATCTCCATATATAATAATATCTTCAGGGATAGCTGTATTTAAATTTATAATAGCTAAGTTCCCTAGACTATATAATAAAAACATATTAGTAGTATCAAATTTATCACATAGATTTTTAGCTTATAAAAATATTTTATACATTCTTTCTATATTATTAGCAGGATCAATGTTTTATGTTGGATATAGCTATTCGATATATACTGCTAGTCGAGAAAGTATAGAGCTTAATAATCCATATGACATTATGTTTATAGAAACAGATGAATTTAATAAAGTGGAAGAAGGTAAAATAGAGGAAGTAATAAAGAATAATGGGGGTAAATTAGAAGCTTATAATGTATTAGAATATATAGAGATAGCTGTGTTTAAAGATGAGGGAGATAGATTAACATTTTGGACTGATAGTAAGAGCATTATAAATGAAAGCAATTATAACAAGCATATGGGGATTAATATTGATGTAAAGCCTAATTGTGCAATAGATATAACTGTAACAAATGAAACTTTAGAGTATGACAACCCTAATTTGATTTTAACTTCGTTAACTGAAAAGCAATATGAGGCTATTCAAGAAATTTCAGCAGAAAATAATTATCAACTTCCAAAAGAAGATTTTAATAAGATAATGGGAAATAGTAATTTAATAGAAATTAATAAAGAAAATATAAAAGAAGAAAAAGATGTTCCTTTTATTAATTATAGATATACATTAGCTGGCTCAGCTGGAAATGCTATTGTTTTAGATGACTCTGATTATAATGTAGTAAAAAGTATGATAAATGAAAACAATAGTAAAAAGGCACATTTAATAAACTTAGATAATGGAGATAAGGCCTTTTGCGGACTAATAGATTATTTAAGAGAAAAGAACAGCTTAGACAACTCTTACTGGAATAATGGGAACCTTTGGGGAATAAGTGGTTATGATGAAAGAGCTAAGATAGAAGATTTTAGACCAATATATGTAGAAGAACTTGTGAGATTAAAAATAGAAGATAGTGGAATAATATTCTTTACAATGATATTTATAGGAATATTATTTATGATAGCAAATGGAGTTGTTTTATATTATAAGGTATTATCTGATATAGATTCTGAAAAAGAGAGAATAATTTCACTTAACAGAATAGGTATAACTACAAAAGAGATTGAAAAAATAATAAATAAAGAATTATCAATAACTTTCTTTGTACCATTATTATTTGGTGGAGGAATAGGCATGTATTTACTTTATATAATGGTATCTAATTCTGGAATGACTGAATTACTAATGAAGAAATCATTGCTAATATTTATTGGTGGATTTATAATCCAAAGCATTTTCTATTTAGTAAGCAGGAGAAAATATACAAAGGAAATGTTAGCAAAATAACTTTAAAAAGTAGCATCTATAACTTGATTTGAGTTATAGATGCTACTTTTTTATCTTAGTTTAAAGCATTTATTTTTTCGTTAAGCTTATCATAAATATTTTCAATTATATATTCTTCAGTACAGAAGTCAGAAAGCTTATCTATTGGCAACCATCTAAATCCTTCAGTTTCTTCTTCATTTACAATAAGCTCTTCATTCTCATCAGCCTCTAAAAGATAAGTAACATTAAGATGAAGATGACTTGATACATAAGAACCTCTTTTAATATGACCATTAACAGTTATGACATCTAAAGAAAAGATATCATTAACAACAGGGGTTACGTTCTTTATACCGGTTTCCTCTTTAGCTTCTTTTATTGCAACATAAAGTAAATCATCATCACCATCAGCATGACCACCAGTCCAAGCCCATGAGTTGTATATTTTATGATAAATCATAAGAACCTTGTCTCTAGATTTATTTACAATATAACCAGAGCTAGTTATATGCATAACTGAATTTTCTCTAGTTAGTAAGTTGTCAAAACTAGAAATAGCACCTAAAATAAGTTCTTTATCCTTAGATTCTTGTTCATTATAAGGAATATAATCTTTTATATTATTAATCCAGCTCAAAATAAGTACCTCTATATATCTAATAAATTCTTTTTGTAGTTAGAATAAAGATTTCTTAAAAGGCTCATCTTTTCGTCTAATTCTAGGGAAAGATCAGATGCAACTTGAAGATTATTTGTAGCAAGGGCAGTTTTAATTCTTGTAAATAAGCTCTTAGTTGTATAAGTATCTTTCATTATATAGTGTCTTAAATCATTTATTTTCATCCAATTAGAAACATCTAAATCAAGAGCCCTATCTAAAGAGTGTAGGCATTTACACATTCTAACTTCATCCATATATCTGTTTATAGTTCTATTTCCAATTTCAGTCATCCATCTTTCAGTCATAGCTATTCTAAAACTATTTATTAAGCTATCATTCATTACATTATTTCTTTTTAAGATATTTAATTTTTCAGGATATAAATCTAAAGCTGAAATATTTTCAATAACTGTTCTTGGTGGATTCCCAAAGTATTTTACTATTTCTTCATCAGAGAAATGTTCAAATACATCTTCTTCTGTTCTATAAGCTCTATCAGTCTCTAAATATTCAGCTTTTTCACCAGAGCCTTTAGATAATTCAGCTAATAATTCATCTTGAGTTTTATTATTATTAACAGCATAAAGCATACCATCTAACATAGCCATATAAGAAACAGCCATAGTTATATATGTGTTTGAGTGTGGATTAGGTGAACGAAGTTCAAATCTTGTTGCTAAAGGATTTGATAAATCTCTTATTAATCCAATAAGTATAGTTCTATTTCTTGAAGGATTATCAGGACTTAAACCTAATGAAGTAACTATACATACAGGTGCTTCAAAGCCAGGTTTTAACCTCTTAAATGAAGTATTAGTTGAAGATATAAATGGGTTCATAACTTCATAATTTTTAAGAACACCCATTAGAGCTCCATAACCTATAATTGATAAGAAATGATTTTCATCAGTGTGGAATAGATTAACTCTCTTACCGTTTTTAAGCTTTAAACTTATTCCTAAATGAGTGTGCATTCCAGATCCAGCAACACCTTCTAATGGCTTTGCTGAGAAAGTAACTTCAAGACCATTTCTTCTAAATGTTTCTTGAATTAATATTCTTATAAATAACTCGTTATCTGCAGCTTGTACAGCATCTGAGAATTTCCAGTCGATTTCAAGTTGTTCCATTATGTGATTAAAGTTACCTGAAGAATCAAGCTTAGCTTTAACACCACCAACTTCTTTATGGCCCATTTCAGGTTCAAAACCATATTCGTCCATTAAAAGTAAGCATTCTTCCATAGCAGTACGAACGGCACCTTTAGTTCTAGTCCAATATTGTTCATGAAGAGCTTGAGATGTATGTAGTTCTTCAATTTCTGCTATATTGTTTGGAGTCTTAACCCAAAACTCTAATTCAGTAGCAGAAGTTATAACTATTTCTTCAATATCATCCTTTGAAATTTTATAACTAGCTAAAATTTCAGGATTAGAATTAAATATTGTCCATAAATTCTCTTTGAAAGTAGTAATTGCTGATTTTAAGATATTTCTTGAATCTACTGCAACATCATTGTGCAATAGGAAGCAAGGAATTCTTAAAGTTCCTATCGGTTTATTACAGATTGGATCAATAAAATCATAGTTATAATCAACGAACCAATTACAGTTTAAGTCAGCAACCATATCTACTTTTGCATTATTTAAAGTAGCTATACCAGGAAGTACAACTGAAGAACCATCAGTTTGAACAGCTACTCCATTTAAAAAAGTATCTATATCATCTAAGAAAAGGCTTACAGGAATTTTTTCGTCCGTATCATTCCCTGAAAGATCTACTCCTACAAGTGATACAAATTTTATTTGTGGATGAAGAGTTAAAATAGACTTTAAGTCCTCAACAGAGTGTTTATTTTTAGGTATTGTATAAAGTAAATCTTTAATCATAAATTATTATTCAATAATATTAAAAAAGTTATCAGAAATATTATTGAAAAATCTTCACATCCTTTCGATAATAAGTCGTACAAAATAATAAAAAAAATATTTATCGTTCGTAATTGGTATAATGAAATTTTATTATAAGTAAATAACACTGTCAATAAAAATGTAATTTTTTGATGGATAAGTTAATTATTAAATATTATAATTATTATATTGCTAATTCTTTAAGGAGTGAAGATATGAAGGAACAAATTATAAGAAGAATATTTAATGGACTAATTTATATTCATATATTGCACCATGGAAATAAGGAAGCTTTTTATGGTAGTTGGATGATAGAAGAATTAGGAGAGCATGGATATAAAGTCAGCCCTGGAACACTTTATCCAGTATTAAAGTCTATGGTAGAAGAGGGATTAATAGAAAAAGAAGATAGAAATGTTAATGGAAAGATAAGAAAGTATTATAAGACAACTGAAGAAGGTGCAAAACTTTTAGCAGATCTAAAGAGTAATTTAAAAGAATTAATGGATGATAACATACTAAGGTAAATTGATTATACCTTAGTATGTTTTTTAGTTTAATATTAATTTATTGAAAAATATTTTTTTATATGATAATATCGAATTACGATATCGATATATGATAATATAACAAGAAGCGTAAATGAGTATAATTGAAAAGAGAAATAAGGAGTAGAAAATGAGTATATTAAAAATAAAAGCTTTAACCTATATAGCTGATAATACTAAAATATTAGATAATATATCTTTGGAGATTAAAAGTGGAGAATTAGTTTCTATAGTTGGATCATCTGGAAGTGGAAAAAGCACCTTATTAAAATTATTTGCAGACTTAATATCGGCAACTGAAGGTAGTATTCAGTTTAAAGGAAAGAGCTACGATAATTATGATCCTATAAAATTAAGGAGAAAGATAAGCTATTGTGTTCAAATACCACAACTTTTTGGAGATATAGTAGAAGATAACTTAGTATTTCCTTTTAAAATAAGAAATGACGAAGTTGATTATGATAGAATAGATGAATTATTAGAAAGATTTAATTTAGATAAAGGATATTTAAGTAAAAAAGTAAATTCTTTATCTGGTGGGGAGAAGCAGAGAATAGCTATAATAAGAAATTTAATTTATAAACCAGATATTCTATTATTAGATGAAGCCACTTCAGCTTTAGATAAAGAAAATGCAAGGAGAATGGAGGAATATATAAAAGAATTAAATTATGAAGGTGTAACTGTTTTATGGATAACTCATAGTTTAGATCAAAGTGAGGGTATATTTAATAAGAGAATAATTATATCAAATGGCCTAATAGAGAAAATTGAGGATTTTAAGGAGAGCGCATAATGGAGACTACATCATTAGTAATTGCATCAGTGTTGATATTAATACCAATTTTTATATCATATAAAGAGAACTTAGGGCTAGAAAAGGAGATTGTAATAAGCATTTTAAGAGCAATAGTTCAGTTAGTAGTTGTAGGATATATTTTAGATGTAATATTTGGGCTTGAAAGATCAATTTTTACAGTGGCATTAGTATTTATTATGATTATTAACGCAGCAATGAATACTAAAAAAAGAGGAGAAAACATAAAAAATGTAGTATTTATATCATTTATTTCAATTGCTATTGGGACAAGCGTTACGATGGTAGTTTTAATAGCTAGTGGAGCTATAGAGTTTACAGCTGATAAAGTAATACCTGTTGCAGGAATGATTGTAAGTAACGCTATGGTTGCAATAGGATTATGTTATAGAAATTTAAATAACTCCTTTAAAAACAGAAGAGCAGAAGTAGAAGTAAAGCTATCTTTAGGAGCGGACATAAAGGAATCTTCAAAAGATGTATTGAGAGAAAATATAAAATTAGCTATGATTCCTACTATAGACTCTGCCAAAACTTTAGGTATAGTAGCACTTCCTGGGATGATGACTGGACTTATTCTAGCAGGAAGCTACCCTCTTACAGCTATAAAGTTTCAAATAATGGTAACATTTATGATTCTTTCATCATCATCTATAGCAGCAATTATAGCTACATATATTTCATATAAGAGCTTTTTTAATGAAAGAAAACAGCTTTGTATAAATGTGTGATTTTAAATTACAATCGACACATAAGTGACACAGAAGAAAGAGATAATAATTATACGAAATAATAGATTAGATTTAATTTATATAAAGGGGAGATATAGTTATGAAAGAATTCGAGTTGTTTAGAAAAGTTATTGTAGGAAAGTTTAATAATTTAGAACAGATTGAAAAAGAGAAACATGAAGGAAAAGTTATTCATCCCATTGCTAAACATATTAACAGGATATGTAATGATAAAATAGATAATCTACCTAATGATTTTAAAGGGATTTTTGTAATTGAAGAAAGCTATTATACAGATGTTAAAAGTGAAAAAACTAATGTATTACCACATTTATTTCTTTTTGAAGAAAGTGAAGAGGGAAAAGTAAAGCTTATATCATATGAGGTTCCTAAATCAATTAGTAAATCAGAATTTACAAACTCAAATGAAAGTTTAAGAATGGATTATAACGAACTAGGAGTATCTAAGAAGTTTAATCCTATGATTTATGAATATAAAGAAGGTGTAGGATTTCATGGAAGAAGCTTAAGTAACTTTGGACCAGATACTACATTTTTATTAGAGGAAACATTAAGTGAAAATATATTTGAAGTTAATGAAATACTTAAAAAAGGAGATAGAGTCATTGTTGGGTTTGAATCACCAATCATTTATAAAAGACAATACTAATATGATTTAAAATTAATAGACAATAATTATTATGAAACTGACTTTTGTCAGTTTCTATTTATTTAGAGAAGATAGTATCCTCTTATATGGAGTATAAGAAAATGTCTGTTTGATATATTTCTAGTTGAATATATTACAGATATTTAAGTGGTATAATATTGATAGTGTATATTGTATAAAGGGGGAGGATATAGATGGAGTTTCCAACACATATTGTAGCAGCAGGAGCTTTAGTTACAAATGATAGGGATGAGGTTTTACTTGTAAATAACCCACATAGAGGATGGGAGTTTCCAGGTGGGCAAATTGAAAACGGTGAGGATTTAATAGAGGGTGTCACAAGGGAGGTATTTGAGGAATCTGGAATTAATATTAAGGTTAATAAGTTAGTAGGGGTATATTCAAATACAAAATCATATTTAGGATGGGATAATAAAACTATAGTTCCGACAAAAGTTATATTTGATTTTTTAGCAATAGCGATAGGTGGACATTTAAAGTGTAGTGATGAAAGTGTAGAGGTTGGTTGGTTTGCTAAAGATGAAATGTTAAAAATGATAAGAGAACCATGGCTATTAGATAGAGCACGAGATATGCTTTATTTTGATGGGAATATTAGTTATAGAGTTTATTCAAGTAGACCCTATGAAATATATAAAGAAAGAGAGTTTTAATTAGTATATAAATATAGTTCGATAAATATTAGGTCTTAAGTTGAGCTCTAGATATATAAGTTATGAAATTAAATAATAGAAATATTATATAGTGGTTTGACAATTTGTAACAAAGTAATATAATAAAAGTATAAAATAATAGAATTTGCTAGGGGTGCCTTATTTAGGCTGAGAGATAGTTTTGCTATTAACCCTTGTACCTGATCTGGATAATACCAGCGGAGGAAAGCATCGTAGTATATTAAAATAAGTAATAGTATTTTTGTATATAAGTATAGCTATATTCTGCTGGAATATAGCTTTTTTTTTATTTTCCTAAAATTCTATCAAGATCAGGTGAAGTGAGTGCTAAAAATATTAGGAGGATTTTATAAATGAGAAACTACAGAATACCAACATTAACAATTGCAGGATCGGATTCATCAGGTGGTGCAGGTGTACAAGCGGATTTAAAAACTTTTAGTGCAATAGGAACTTATGGAATGAGCGTTATTACAGCTATAACTGCCCAAAATACACAAGGAGTATTTCTTGTAGAAGATTTAAGTAAAGAAATAATTGAGAAACAAATAGAGGTTGTCTTTGAAGATATAGAGCCAGCAGCTGTAAAAATTGGTATGGTATCTAGTCCGGAGATAATAAATAGCATTGTAACTAGTTTAAATAAGTATAAACCAAAGTATTTAGTTGTAGATCCAGTTATGATATCTAAAAGTGGATATTCATTATTGAAGCCAGAGGCTAAAAAGAGCTTAATTGAAGAGTTAATTCCTAGGGCATATGTAATAACTCCAAATACTCTTGAAGCTGAAGAAATAGTAGGAATTAAGATTAATACAGTTGAAGATATGAGGGAGGTTGGACAAAAAATATTAGAATTAGGGCCTAAATATGTTCTTATGAAAGGTGGGCATCTAGAAGGTGATGCTGTTGATGTATTAATTGGAAAGAATATTTTTGAAGTGTACAAGCAAGAAAGACTGGAAAGAAAAAACACTCATGGAACAGGATGTACATTGTCATCGGCTATAACATCACACTTAGCTTTAGGATACGATATAGTAGAGGCTGTTAGATTAAGTAAAGAGTACATTACAGAAGCTATAAGGCATAGTTTTGATATAGGAAAAGGTGTTGGTCCAGTAAATCACTTTTACAAATTCAATGAGTAAAGTGCTAAGTAATAATTTGATTTGTTGATAATTGAAAGATGTTAGGAGAGTTAAGTAAAATGAAATTTTCAGAAGAGTTATTTGAAGAAGTAAAAGAATTATGGAACAAGTATTTACAGCATCCATTTGTAAAGGGGATAGGTGATGGAACTTTAGATAAAGATAAATTTAAAAAATATCTTATACAAGATTATTTATATTTAAAAGATTATGCAAAAGTTTTTGCTATGGGATTAGTAAAGGCTAAAACTATGAAAGAGATGAAGTTTTATTGCGAAGCTATTAAGGGGACATTAGAAGATGAGACTCAAGTTCACACTAATTATTTAAGATATTTTGGATTAAGTGATGCAGAGGTAGAGGGATATAGATGTGAGCTAACTACAGCTAGCTATACTAATTATATGTTGGGAATAGCAACTAAAGGTGACTCTAAGGAAATCGCAATGACTATAATGCCTTGCACTTGGAGTTATTATTATATAGGTGAAAATTTGTTTGATACATATAGTGATACCTTAGAAAGTAATTTTTATAAACCGTGGATAGAAGAATATTCATCAGTTGAATTTAAAGAATGTGCTAATGCATGGATAAATTATATAGATTATTTATGTGAAAATATTTCTAAGGAAGAAAAGGAAGAATTAAAGGATATATTTATAAAATCAAGTTTATATGAGATGGAGTTTTGGAATATGGCTTATGGAGAATAAGATAATTTAAGGAGGAAGTATATTGATAACTATTATAGGAATAGCATCAACTATTATATTAATTTTATATTTAATAGATTTAAAGAAAAATCCAATAAGTACAAAACAAATGGTAGTTATAGCAATGCTTAGTGCTATAGCATTTATTTTAAGTTTAATAGAATTTATTAGATATCCTCAAGATGGAGGGATATCGTTATGTTCAATGATGCCAGTTATGCTATTATCATTGCTGTATGGAAGAACAGCAGGACTTACTGGGGGGATAATTTTTGGATTACTATCATTACTAAATGGAGCATATGTAGTACATCCTGTTCAATTTTTGTTAGATTATATCTTTGCAACTATGGCACTTGGATTAGCCGATGTATTTGGGAGTGAGAGTAAAGTTAAAGCAATAATGGGATCATTATTAGCAGTCATCGTATCAGTGTTTGTAAGCTTTTTATCAGGTGTTGTATTTTTTGGAGAGTTTGCACCGCCAGGCATGGGAGTAGCATTATATTCATTCTTATATAATTTTACCACTGCCGGGGTAGAAGGGATTTTATCAATTGTAGTAATAGCTTTCATTCCATTAGAAAGATTTAAAAAGCAAATTTCTACTGAAAGTAAGGTGGCATAAATAAAAACAGAACAATTATATAAAAATAAGGCTGTTTTTATACAGCCTTATTTTTATGCATCAATGTGAGGAACATTTCTTTCTATTAATCTCATAAAGTTTTCAGGAGTCACAATTTGTACTTTAGAATTTTTTATATAAGAACTATTATTAGTACTAATTAAATTATTAGCACTAATAATAGAGTTTGATGATGTATTTATAGATTTATCATTTTTACATTTGTTATAAAAATCATTTAGAAAAGTATATCTACGTTCCATAAAAAAGTCTATGGATTCTTTTGGATTTAAGTTAGCTAGCAAAACTTGACGTGCGATTATATCATCTAAACTTGCATTATCATAATTTTTCATAATATCATACATAATCATGAAAGTAGTGGTTCTACCTATACCAGCTTTGCAGTGAAAATGAAGCCAAGTATTTTCAGGAAGTTCACTTACAAAAGATACAAAGCGGTTAACCATATCTTCATTTGGCAATCCACCATCAGTTACCGGAATACGAAAATAAGATAAGTTTTTAGCTTTAGTAACTTCTTCTTCATTTTGAACTACTTTAGGAATAATTTCTTTATTATTATTATAAAAGATTAATGGTTCGCCTATTTTAATTGATGATAAATCTTCATTTTCTTTATTTATAACCTCATTGTATGTAAGACCTTTATTAGCACTATTATTTGAATTAGCAAAACTAATAGCAAATCCATTAATAAATCCATGAGATTCTTCTCTCAAGTCTATATCAACTATATTAAAGTCATTATTTATATTTTCTTTTAATAAAGGAAGGTTAAATTCGGTAAATTGCTCACTACCAGAAATATTTAAAGTATCTAATCCTTCTAAATTTAAATAGTTAATATTCTCAATAGAACTTAAATCACTAGTTTTACGAAAATTTTTTGGGAGAGTTTTTGTATTGCTTGAATCTTCTTTAATATTCACATCTAGCATAGCTTTAGGTGAATATGAAAATAGCGTAAAGATAAACAAGAAAGATATTGCAATTAGAAAACTGTTTTTGATCGACTTCATCATTTGTAAATCCTCCAAATTAATATGTTAATAATTATTATGGTTACTCAATGGATAGTAGTTTATTCAATATATAGATAATAAAATTTTATAGAATCTCAAAATAAATAAAGTGTTCTAATATTATATGAAGTCATATTATATAGTGATAACATTTTTAGGAGGAGTTGAATTATATGGATAAAGAGCTTGAATCAAATATAAGTTATACTATATGTTATGCATTACGTCACGAGCCATGGAAATTTAAACTCGAGTTAGATGAGAATGGTTTTTGTGAAGTAAATGATTTATTAGAAAGTTTAAAGAGTTATTATGAGAATATTACAGTGTCAGATATTGAATACATTGTTAAGAATGATGTAAAAGGAAAGTTTCAGTTAATAGAAGGAAGAATAAGAGCCGTTTATGGACATTCTTTTGAGAGAAGAATTATTTATGATGAAATTACTCCACCTAATATTTTATATCATGGAACAACTTTGGAAGTTTATACTGAATTTATATCGAAAGAAGGATTAAAACATCAAAAAAGACAGTATGTACATTTATCATCAACAGTAGAAACTGCGCTTATGGTTGCAAGACGTAGGAAAAATAAAACTCATATAGTTTTAGAGATAGACACATTAGAAGCATATGATGGAGGGATAAAATTTTATAAGGCAAATGATGATATTTATCTTTCAACTAATGTGCCAGCTAAGTATTTAAAAATTAAAAAAATATAAGATGAAGCCAATAGAGCGTTTTTTGAAAGTTTTATTGGCTTTGCATATTGAGAAATATTATAATATAATATGTATAAAAATGGTAATATAAAAACAAATATAGTAGATAAACATATAATAGATAATATATTAATCTTTTAAGGAATTATTATATGAAAAAGGAATCTAAAAATAACTGTAAAGATAGCCAAAATTCTAAAGAGGAAATAAATAAAGATAGTATGGATAAAAACTCTTCTAATAGTAAGACAACTGGTAATTCCGCAGAAAATGAAATTGATTATGAAGCGTTAATTGCACAAGTAAATCAATTAAATTTATCTTTTGATACTTTATTAGTTATTTTAACAGCTATACTTTTAAATATTTACTATGTTTATTATACAAGAACACAAGTATTAGACACTATTAATAATACTAAGTGTGCAGAGTTGCTAATAGATGGGACAAAGATACCTAGAATAAGTAATGCAATGTTTTTATATGCAACAGCTATTTTCTTAGAGATTAACTACAGCAATTATGAGAAGCTAGACTCAGTGCAAGGTGAACAAAGAGATATTAAAGCAATAAATACAGCTTATAGAGCTTTTTTTTCAACTCTTTTAGTTCTTATAGCAACAGCAATGAGTAGAAGTAATTTAGAGGTTTAATAAATCTCTATAAAAAGTTTTCTCACATAAGAAAATTAAGGTTACTATTTTTATGGTATTTAGGATTATTATTAGGAGGAGTATATGAATTTAAGAGAGATTAAAGCTACAATTTTTGCGATGTTATCAGCTATTTTATATGCGGTAAGTTCGCCAATATCAAAATTGTTATTAAAAGAAATTTCACCTACATTGATGGCAGGTTTTTTATACTTAGGAGCAGGACTTGGTATGTCAATATTAGGATTAATTAAGAAAAAAACAGAGGTAAACAAGAAGGAAGCAAAGCTAACTAAAAATGAAATACCATATACTATTGCTATGGTATTATTAGATATCTTAGCACCAATTTTTTTAATGATAGGTTTAACATATACCTCATCTGCTAATGCATCATTATTAAATAATTTTGAAATAGTGGCAACATCTATAATTGCTTTAATGTTTTTTAAAGAAGCAATAAGCAAAAGATTGTGGGTATCAATAAGCTTAATAACTCTATCAAGTATATTACTAACAGTGGAGGATATTAGTAGTGTATCTTTTTCCTTTGGATCAATCTTAGTAATAATGGCTTGTATATGTTGGGGGATTGAAAATAATTGTACAAGAAGGCTAGCGATAAAAGATCCTTTAGAAATTGTAGTGATTAAAGGGTTTGGTTCTGGTATAGGTTCGTTATTAATTGCATTTATTATTGGTGAGCGAAGAATTAATATGTCGTATATAATTATGGCTATGATACTAGGCTTTTTTGCATATGGATTAAGTATATTTTTCTATATTTATGCTCAAAGAGATTTAGGAGCTGCTAAAACTAGCACGTATTATGCTATATCACCATTTATAGGGGTGGCATTATCTTTTATAATATTTAGGGATATACCTAATATATTATTTAGTATAGCATTGATTATTATGATAATTGGAACATATTTTGCATCTACAGAAGTTCATAATCATAACCATAAACATAGGGAATTAAATCATGAACATAGCCACTGTCATAATGATGGGCATCATAAACATTTGCATAAAAATGAAATAAAAGGCTATCATAGTCATGTACATTATCATACTGAAGTTGTTCATTCTCATAAACATACTCAAGATATTCATCATAGTCATTCTCATTAAAGCAAGCTAAATATATATAATAGAATGATTTAAATTGAAGTTTTATGGAATAATTTAAGATATAGAGTTTTATTGGAGGATTTATATGGAATGGAATAGTATTAATACAAAAGATGATATAGATAAACTGATGAATGTATTTGGAAATTTTCATGATAGTTGCATAAAGGAAGTACATTATATTAGTGGTGCCTACGTAAATAAAGATTTAGAGATGAATGCTATAAATAAAAGGCGTAACGTTACAGTTGTATTTCAGAGGCAAGAGAGTAATCCATCAACTATTGAAGTTATCTTTGAGAAGATAAGCAAGCTAAATTTAGCTCCAGTAGATGAAAGGTATGATTGTGTTATATTAGATGCATTTATGGATATTTTTGATGGAGAGATATATTGGGCTGATAGTAAAAATTTTGATATACACGATATAAGAGAATACGATGATTTTACATGGATCTGTGCAGAAAGTATAAGGTGGAGAAGTATTAATTAAATTCTCCACTTTATTTTTATATAAGTTAGTAAGTATAATCGAGTTTATAAATTACAAATCTCTCTCTTGGATCTTTATAGTACAATTTATCAATTTTAACTTCTCCATATAGCTGGAAGGTTGTGCATGTTTCAAGATAATATATATAATCATCAGAAGGATAATAGAGGATAATTTCTATTGGTCTATTATTTTTTTCAAGAGATTCTAATATATTATCTATTATTTTCATAAATATTTGTATAGAAAATGGATTAAAAAAATAAAATTTATTATCTTTTTCATTTATATTATAATTTTCAGCAAAATCATTTACAAAGTTAATTTGGTTTATAGAATTTTTATGTTTAATTAAATAAGAATTAGTATTTGATAAACAATTATTATAGAAGTTTTTATCCATTTCTATACCAGTGACATTAACGTTAAAGAAATGATTAATATAAAATAAAAGTCTACCTTTCCCACAGCCATAGTCAACTATTGAATCAGATTTATTTACTTTATACTTGGTAAATAAGAGTTCAAGAGCTGAGTATGGAGTGGCTTCGTATCTATTGTAGTGAAATGATTTGTGAAAATTCTTTTGTTCTTTTTTAGTCTCTATATTTAATAATCTTTCGTAATCTTCTTCAGTCATATTCTATCCTTTCATTAATAAAAGATTCTAAAATAGCTATTATATGAAAATAACCTTTTACATAATAACATTAGAGTAAGGAAAATATAAAGAGTATATTTTATCCTTAAGAGGAGATATAGTGTAAAATATAAATAATAAGTTCCAGTGATTAATGAGTAAATGATAATAACAGAGATTATAAAAAAAGAATAAAGTTAATATGGAATAAATATGGTATAATTTATAAGATTAAAACAGTAAGGAGTAAAATATGGGGGATAAACAATCATATAAATGGACAATTATTGCTTGCTATATAGGATATTTTGTACAAGCAACTGTAATAAATTTAGTACCAATATTATTTGTAACGTTAAGAGAGAGCTACGGGTTATCTTATTCTGAATTAGGGGCGTTAGTGCTTATAAACTTTGTCACTCAAGTTATTTTTGATGTAGTATTTAGTAAACCTGTTGATAAATATGGGTTTAGACCATTCGTTGTAATTGCTCATGGAATTTGTGCTTTAGGTTTAATACTATTTGCATTAATTCCAAGAATATTTAGTGGAAATATATTTGGAGGGTTTATACTTTCTACTATAATTTTCTCAGGAGGGGGAGGATTATTAGAATTAGTTATAAGTCCTATTATTGATTCTATACCATCAGACGACAAGGCAACAGCTATGAGCTTATTACATTCTTTTTATGCTTGGGGGCAAGTAACCATAGTTATTGTAACTACAATTTTCTTATTCTCTTTTGGGATAGATAAGTGGTGGATTATAATGATGATTTGGGCTATAGTACCAGTAATAAACTTTTTTATATTTATGAAGGTGCCACTAACTCAAAAGGTACATGAATCTAAGGTTATGAAGATAAGAGAACTTATAAAAAATCCTATATTTATAGTGGCTTTTTTTGCGATAATGTTAGGGGCAGCTTCAGAGGTAAGTATGAATCAATGGGCGGCAACATTTATGGAGAGAGGGCTCTTAATCCCTAAAGTTGTTGGAGATATGTTAGGCATGTGTTTCTTTGCAATTATGTTAGGAATAGGCAGAGCTATATATGGTGTATATGGTTCTAAAGTAAATATAAATAAGGTAATGATATTGGGTTCATTAGCAGCTGCTTTATGTTATTTAGTAGTAGCAATATCACCATACAATTGGTTATCTATAATAGCATGCGGTATTTGTGGTATATTTGTAAGTTTATTATGGCCAGGAACTTTAGTAGTTGCATCTAGTAGACTACCATTAGCTGGAGCATCAATGTTTGCATTACTTGCAGCAGCTGGTGATGTTGGAGCTGCGATAGGACCGTGGATAGTTGGGAAAATCACAGATATAGCTACAAATAATTGGCAGGTAGTATCAAGTTCATCAATGAATTCAGAACAGCTAGGTTTAAGAATAGCAATACTTATAGCAGCAATATTTCCAATATTAACAATGATTTTCCATAATATATTAAAGAATATTAAGGATAAAGAGAATATAAACAGAACTGAGAGTGTAAGTTAAATGAGCTACCTTAAATTTTAGGGTAGTTTTACTTTAACAAATAAAATGTTTGATTATCAAAATAAAATCTGTTATTATATCTGTATTATAATTTTTATATTTTATAAAATATCTCCAAAGAGGGATAGAAAGGTGATAAACAGATGAGAAACAAAGGAATTATTTTATTTTTATCAATTATTTTATCAGTTGTTCTAGGTATTACATCGTTATATACGCCTAGGCCTAAAAGTGAAGAAAGTGGCTTTTCTACAGAGATTGCTAAAGAACATATAAAGGAAATTTCAAGGGAGGTTCATAGTATACAACAGCCTGAAGCATTAGGAAGAGTGAGAGAATACCTAGTTAATGAATTAAAGAAATTAGGATTAGAACCTGAAGTATTTACTTATGAAGATGTGGAAAGTTCAAAGGGTGGTATATATGATATAAATAACATATATGCAAAGATTGATGGGAAGAATGGAGAGGATGGAAGTTATATAATGCTTGCATCTCATTATGATTCATCTCCAAAGAAGAGATCAGGAGAGGATGGCGAATCAAAAGGTGCAGCTGATGCTGGATATGGAGTTTCTACTATTTTAGAGATAGTTAGAGTGATAAAAGAAAGTGGACAAAAGTTAGAAAATGGAATAAAGATATTAATTACTGATGGAGAAGAAATGGGCCTTATGGGTGCAAAGGAAGAGATGAACAACAACTTTGGTTTATATGAAAATGTAAACTTTGTTGTTAACTTAGAAGCTCGTGGAATAAAAGGACCAGCTTTAATGTTTGAAACTAGTAGTAATAATAAAAAAGTTATAGATTTATATAAGAAAGCTAATTTACCGGTGTCCTACTCTTTAGCAGCAGATGTTTATAATAAGATGCCTAATGGTTCAGATTTTACTGAGTTTAAAAATGCAGGATTAGCTGGAATAAACTTTGCAGTATTAAATGACTTAGATTATTATCATACCAAAAATGATAATTATGATAATATAAGTGATACATCTATTCAGCATTATGGAGAACAAGTGCTTCCTGTAGTACAAGAGTATGTTTATAATTCAAAATACGGACAAGCTGACTATTTTGAGTCAAATGAAAATAGTATATTCTTTACACTGCTACCTAACATGTTCATAAATTATTCTTCACTTATAGCTACAATACTTGCAGTACTTTCATTAATAGTATTACTATTAATTATGAGAAGACTAAAAATAAATGTTAAATTAGTAGTTAAATGGACAACTGTTTGGATAGGTTTAGCGTTAGCTGTAGCAGCAATAGGAGTAGCTTTATCATATATAATTTCAATAGTAACAGGGATTGAGTTTAAGATAACCTATATGCCTAGAGTTACAGGATCTGACCTTATTGCTTTAGCAGCCGTAGTTTTAATTTCTATTTTAGTAGCTATTTTATCCAAGAAATTGGCTAGAAATAGAGAAGATTTTGAGGCTATGTTGTATGGCGGCCTATGGTTTAATGAAATTTTACTTGTAATCTTTATGATAGCTCTTCCAGGAGGAAGCTATTTATTCTTATGGCCAGTAATTATGACTTTAGCTTCATTATTATTAAGTAGAAAATTAAGAAATAAAAATATGATGATAATTTCAATAATGTTTATTATAGTTATGTATGTACCTGTAATTTACAATATTTATATTGCGTTAACTATTGGAGCTTTAGGTGTGGTTATGTTATTAGCATTAATGGCTTTAAGTACAGTAGTACCGTTAGCTATTAATATATATAGTGAAGAAGAAACTTCTATTAGAAGTTTATATAGAGATGTAGCATAAATTTAAAATATAATGTTGTCATAAAGTTAAAAAAGACTATCTAATAAAAGAATGTATAATAATACAATTTGGTATTTTTATACATTCTTTTTATTTTGTAAAATTTGGTGAATAAAATTTTCTGTGATAAATTAAAACTATTGCTAAAGTATTTTCGAATAAGACTATGTGAAGCTAATTAGTTAAGCAAAAGCAAAAGGTGGTGAATGATGTTTACTGAATCGCGATTAATAAAAAGAGTAAAAGAAAAAGGTGATAAAGAAGCTGCTAGTGAATTGATACAAAAATATTATAAGGATGTTTATACATATGTTTTTCGTCAGACTAAGAATGAAGAGTTATCTAAGGATTTAACACAGGACATATTTATAGCAGTATTAAAATCAATAGTTACCTTTGAGGGAAAAAAAGCATCATTTAAAACCTGGGTATATAAAATTGCCAGTAATAAGATCATTGATTATTATCGTTCTAAACATTATAAATACTCAAATTTAATTGATGAAATAGAAAGTTATGATTTTGCATATAAGTATGACCTTCAGGAAGAATTTCAGCTTAAAGAAGATGCAGCAGAGGTGATGGAAGTAGTTAATAGACTTAATTCTAATCTGCAGCAGATAGTTAGACTAAAGGTTTTTGGGGATCTAACATTTAGAGATATAGGTAAACTTTTAGATATATCAGAATCTACTGCTAAAACTAGATATTATTCATCAATTAAAAAGGTACAGAAAGCTTTGGAGGTGAAGGAAGATGAAAGATGATATAAAGATTCCAGATTTAGATTTTAATGATATGGAAAAGATAGTTGATTTAGGAGTTAGAAATAAAGTATCATTTTTAAAATATTTAAAGAATGTTTATAAAGAATTAGGTTTTAAAAATATATTTCATGATAAAAATGAACTCTTTATAATAATTATTACTTTTATAATATTAAGTTTAACTTTACCATCTTATTTTGAAAGAAGTATAGAGGATACATATAAATTTGTTTTTTTAATAGCTCCAATTTTATATTTAATAACATCTATATTTTCATTTTATAACTCCAAGGAAAATGGTGCCTTTGAGATAGAGATGACATGTAAATATAATTTATATCAATTAAGTGCTATAAGGATGTTTATATTTAGTGTTGTAACAGCTATTATTAATACTATTATTATATTTATAGGGAGTCTATTTAATAAGGAGTTAGATGTAATAAGGCTGGTTTGCGTATCTATAACTGGATTGTTTTTATTTTCTACTATATTTTTATACGTCTTAATAGCTTTTAGAAGCAGAGTAATTAAGAGCTTTATCATAGCAGGGTGGATTGTAATAAATATATTTCTAAGTAATTTAAATAGTAGTATTTATAATACATTGTTAACGAGAGCACCTATATATATGCATATTATTATAACAGCTATATGTATTGCCTTGTATGTTAGAAATTTAAACAAGTTAATTAATTTTAGAAGAGAAAAGGGAGAGATATAAATGTTAGTGCTTAATAATATAAGTAAAAATTTCGGAGACTTTTTAGTCCTTGATGATATAAATTTAGAATTTCAAAATGGCGTATATGGTCTATTAGCTCCAAATGGTGCTGGTAAGACAACCTTGATTAAAATGCTTACAACACTTATCTTTCCAACTAAAGGTGAGATTCTTTATGATGGAACAGATGTAATTACTTTAGATTATGAATATAGAAATATACTAGGGTATCTGCCACAGGAATTTGGATATTACAAAAGCTACACTCCAACTAAATTTCTAATGTATTTAGCAGCTTTAAAGGGAATTGAAAAGAATAAAGCAGAAGAAAAAGTAAAAGAGTTATTAAAGCTAGTTGCTTTAGAAAATGTTTCTAATAAAAAAATGAAGGAATTTTCAGGAGGAATGATTCAAAGAGTTGGAATAGCACAAGCATTATTAAATGATCCTAAAATTTTAATATTAGATGAACCAACCGCAGGATTAGATCCAAAGGAAAGAGTAAGATTTAGAAATCTTCTAAGCAATTTATCAAGAGATAGGATAGTAATAATTTCAACTCATATAGTTTCAGATGTTGAGTCTATTGCTAATGAAGTAATTATGATAAAGGACCATAAAGTTTTATATAAGGATAGCATAAAAAATATATGCCAAAGCTTAAATGGGATGATTTATGAAACAGCTGTAGAAATAGAAGATTCTGTAGACTTTAGAAGAAAATATTTTTCACTTTCAGAAAAAAATGAAGATGGAAAAATGACTATAAGATTTATTTCTAAGGAAAAAGAAGAAAACTTTAAAGAAGTGTTTCCTAATTTAGAAGATGTATTTTTATATCAATATAGAGATGAAGATATAGAAGGGTAATTGATATGGGGATTAAATTAAATGAGTTTAAAAAAGTATTAAAGTCTCCAGTATTAATAGTACTAACGATTCTATTTCTTATATATAATGGATTTATTATTTATAGCAATTCTTATATAAGAGAAGATTTGAACCTTGCTAATGATTTTATAGAGAAGTTTGGTTACGTAGTAAACGATGAAATGATAGCTGATGTTTCAAATGTTTATGAAAGTAAGATGATTGAGTTAAATAAGATAACAAAAGAGAGGTTCAATAAAGAGTTTTCATCTATTGATGAGTTTTTAGAGAGTCAGGAATATGAAAGTGTTTTATATAGTGAGGAAGGTTATTCTGATAAAGAAATAGAGTTGTTAAATGATTTAAGCATAATGAATTTATACAAAAATGCAGCTATAGATAATATTAAAGCTTATGAAAGCTTAGATATTATGGAGATGGCTGAAGGAAGTATACATGATTATAGATTAAGTGGCAAGGCTGCAGAGAAAGTAAGAGAAATATATAGTAAGCTAGTGCCCAGATTTGAGGAACTAAAATCAAATAAAGAACATAAGAATATATATTTTGTTGGATATATCTATGAAACTCACAGTTTACTTTATAGAAATATAATAGTTAAGGTTTTATTTGAGATAATTATATTTGTAATTCTTGTGATTTCTTATTTGATTAATTATGAGAGAGATAATAAGACTATAGATTTAGTTTGTACTACTAGAAGAGGTCGTAATTTAATAAAGGACAAACTGTTAGTAGCATTAATAGTATCCATAATTGGAACTGCAGTAATATTAGGCATAACTTTAATTATGTATTTTATAGTTTTTGATTATAGCAAGGTTTTAAGCGTGCCAATAAGTAGTGCATTAAATTGGGAATTAACTCCCGTGATTTCATGGCTTAACATTTCAGTAGGAGAATATTTAGCTTTAAGCATATTAGTAGTATTTATTTTAGCTATTATTTTTACATTAATATCATTTGTTATATGTAGTATCTTAAAAAATAGCTATAAGACTTTCTTTGTATTTTTCATTTTATTTGGACTAGTATTTATAATGCAGAAGTTTATAAGCAATAGTTCAGGAATGCTAATTGGAAGTCATTATAACGTTGTTATTATGACGTTAAATCCACATATGTGGTTTAGGGAAGCAGGTCCATTTATGACGGATAAATATTATGAAGTTATTACGTTAATTACAAATGGAGCTTTAGCTATAGCCATGAGTATTTGGTGTATTAAGAGATTTAAGAAAGAAAATATAGCTTAAGGAGAAGAATATGAGAGTAATAATAAATGAAATTAAGAAGATATTAAATTTTAAAAGTATGCTAATGATAACTGCTATATTTTTTATAATATGGAGCTTATTTATAGGTTCTTACATTGAATATTTCCCACAGGGGTTACCAGAGCTTCCTCAATTTAATTTAAGCCAGCAGATGCTAAAAGAGTACGGTGAAACTATAGATGAAGAAGAGTGGGAAAGCTTTGTAAATGATACGAAAGAATTAGAAAGAGAAGCAGATGAATATTTACAAAATGATAAAGAAGCAAAAGATATAGGGATAACTTCATATAGAGAGTTTATAGCGAGATTTGAGAAAGGATTTAATTCACAAACAGAATATAAAGATAAAGTAGATAAAATTCATAGTCGGATAATGTTTCAAGAGGAGAATTATTTATTTTGGGAATTAGAAAATAGGGAATACTTAATTGATAGATATTCACAAAAAGAGGTATGGTTATCAAATAGATCTTTTGAGAATAATGAAAAGCAGATAGCTAGGATGAAGGAAGTTATAGAAAGTGAAGATTCTGATTCTGTCTTTAACTTTGCAGTATTTAGAAATTATAATTCGATTATAGGTTACTTTGCTATAATAGTTATAATAACTATAGCTTTTGCAGTTTCTCCTATATTTATAGATGATGAAAAGTCTAAGACAAATTATCTTCAATACAGTTCTAAGATAGGACGAAAATTAGCAGGTAAAAAGGTTATAGCTGCAATGGTATCAAGCTTTCTTGTAACTACAGTAGAAATAATAGCGTTACTTATTATGTATAGTAAAAATAATAGTTTTCAATTTTGGAATTGCAGTATAAATGGTATTTTTAGTGATATTACATCATGGTTTAATATTACCTTTGGAGAATATATTATTTTAACAATAATTATACTTTATATACTTGCCTTTATAGTTACTGGAATATCAATATATGTAAGCAGCAGAGCTAAAACATATATATCGCTAATAGGAATTCAGCTGCCTATATTATTTATAATATGTGCTTTTGTAAAAGCATTAGGTATAAATGAAGTTACATACGTACTATTTCCTAAATATTTATTACACATAATTTATGGAGCTTTAATTATAATATCAAGCATTATGATGTTTAAGGTTATAAACAAAGAAAAAGTTAAAGATATAGCTTAAAACAATCCCCAGTAAAGTTAGGTTTACCGGGGATTAATTTATTTATTTTCTTCTTCTTTAAAAAAGTATCCAGGCTGATTTCTAGCTATTTTTCTAAGTAGGAAAAATAATGAATCTAACTCATCAGAGTTTAATGGTTCTAACAAGTGTTGTTCCCAATCAAAGGATATTTTAAGAAGCTCATCTTTCATTTTTAAAGCTTTATCAGTAAGATATATTTTAAATTTTCTTTTATCAGAATCATTAATTTCCAGTCTAACATAACCTTCAGCTTCAAGTTTCTTTACAGCTCTAGTAGTATTTGCTTTATCAATTGCTGCCTTTTCGGTAAGCTCATCATGACTAATACCATCTTTTAAGTATAATAAAATTAAAAATTGATATTGTCCAACTCCTATCCCATACTTTTCATACTCTTTAGTTAAGTATGTGGCACCTAATCGATGAAAATAACCAATATATCTACCAATGCCTTCTGTCTCATAAAGCTTCATAAAATCACTACCTTTTTGAAATTATTTATCCTAACAAGTTTATCACAAAATTAATATGTTAAGCTATAGCAATTTCACCTTCAGTATTTAGTTTATCAGGAGTTTTTAAACTTCTCATTTCTATTATTATTGCTATTAATGATACTATAACGGCAAGAGTATCAGCTATAGGGCCAGCAGCCCAAACACCGGTTAGGCCAAAGAATTTTGGTAAAATAATAAAGCACGGTATTAAGAAAATAACTTGTCTAGTTAATCCTATTATCATAGCTTTAGTTGATTTTCCAACAGCTTGGTAGTAGTTAGAGGCTGTCATTTGTATACCTATAATAGGCATTGATAAAAGGAAAATTCTCATACCTGATATAGTTATATCTGTTAATTCTGGATCTTTATTAAACATACCTACAGCAAGGTGAGGAAAAACTTGTATAAATACAAAGCTTAAAACTAGTATTATAGTTGAACCTATTAGACTGTACATATATGTTTTTTTTACTCTAGAATAATTTTTAGCACCATAGTTAAAGCCGATAATAGGTTGCGCACCTTGATTAAGCCCAAATATAGGCATTATAAAAATTGAACATATAGATGTAACAATTGCCATAGCACCTATTGCTAAGTCACCACCATAAGCCATTAATGATTTATTTGCAATAACAGATACAATACTTGAAGCTACCTGCATTGCAAAAGGCGCCATACCTATTGTAAGAATTCCTTTCATTATTCTAGAATCAAACTTCATAGAAGCTAAGGAAAGTTTAATTGAACTTTTTTTGCTACGAGTAAAATAGCTTAATACCCAACATAAAGCAACGAATTGTGAAATAACTGTAGCATAAGCAGCACCTTTGATTCCTAAGTTAAGGCCAAAAATAAATATTGGATCTAAAATTATATTAATAGATGCACCTAACACCATTGTGTACATACTAGTTTTTGGATTACCATCTGATCTAATTGAGTGGTTTAAACCAAATGCAACCAGATTACAAATAGTACCAAACATTAGTGGTCTAATATATGCTAAAGCATAAGGCATAGTACTTTTACTTGCTCCAAATAATCCTAAAATTTGTTTTGCAAACATGTTACCCAATATAGCTACAAATAAACTTATTATGACTATACCTAAGAATCCATTACCTAAATATTTTTCAGCATCTTCTCTTTTACTTTTACCGAAGGCAATAGATATACTTGCAGATGCACCTATACCAATTAGCATTCCAAGTCCTGTTATTATTTGAGTAATTGGCATTGTTACTCCTACACCTGTAATTGCTAATCCACCGATATTTGGTATATTACCGATATACATTCTATCAACTACATTGTATAGCATGTTTACAACCATACCTATAATAGCTGGAATTGAGAATTTAATTAAAAGTTTGAATATACTATCTTTTCCTAAATCTTGTCTATTATTATCTTTTGACATATTTTCCTCCTAAAGTTAATTTATTCGCAATGAATAAAATACCATAATTTTGTTGCGAGCGCAACGAAATATTTGTAAAATGTTACTTTTTGCATCTTAGTATTGAATTTATACAACTTGGTATAAACTTATTGTCCTAAGGAAGTACAAGCCATATACTTAAAATATAGAAAAATATGAAGGAGGCTTTATATGAAGATTACTATAAATGAATCAGAAGACATAGAAGATTTAGAAATTGTAGTTAACTGTAAAAGAGTAGATGAGAATTTGCTTAAAATGATAGCTGCAATTAGAGCCTTCGATAGAAAGATAACAGGTACAAGAGATGGAAAGCTTTTTGTATTAGATGTTGATGCTATTTACTATTTTGAATCTGTAGATAAAAAGACTTTTATTTATCTAGATAAGGATGTTTATGAAAGTAGCTTAAGATTATATGAATTAGAAGAGAAATTTGTAAATACGGATTTTTTTAGAGCTTCAAAATCAACTATTATAAATCTTTCTAAAATAAAAGTTATTACTCCTATATTTGGTGGGAGGCTTGAAGTAATTTTAGAAAATAACGAAAAACTAGTAGTATCTAGGCAATATGTACCTTTATTGAAGAGAAAGCTTAATTTTTAAGGAGGTAGGTTGGATGAGAACACTTTTTATTAATAGTTACGAAATAAAAAAGTTATGCTGTTTGTTTTTTGCTGGAGAAGTAATAATGTATGCTTTAATAGGTTCTTTTATGGGGATTAATAGTATTTCTTTCTCGCTTATATGGCAAATGGTAGCTATATCAATAATATTAACAATACTACAATATGTATTATACACATTTAATTTTATGAGTAATGTAAAAATGGGAATTAAAGTTTTAATTCATTATTTATTATTAATAGTTTTAGGATATGGTTTTGCAAAGAGCTTTAATTGGTTTGACTTAAATAATAGAAATAATATATTTATATACCTTACTATTTTTACAGTATGTTTTATAATTATGGCAGGGGCTATAGGTACTTATACAAAGTTAACAGGTGAAAGATTTAATGAAAAATTAAAGGTATATAAGGAATTAAAGAAAAGTGAAGAAATGGAGGGGAAATAGATGTACGCAATCGAAACTAAAAGTTTAACAAAAAGTTATGGGAAAAACAGGGGAATAGTAGATGTAAACCTAGCTGTAAAAGAAGGTGAAATTTTTGGGTTTGTAGGTCCTAATGGAGCAGGTAAATCAACTACAATAAGAACTTTATTAAATTTCATATTTCCAAGTAGTGGAGAAGGGAAGATATTCGGAAAAGATATAGTTAAAGAAAGTTCAGAAATAAAAAAAATCTTGGGATATGTACCTAGTGAAGTTAAGTTTTATGACGATGTAAAGGTTAGTGATATAATAAAGTACTCTGCTAGTTTTTATGGTTCATGTAGCAGTGAAGAAATTGAAAATCTTTGTAAAAAGCTTGAAGTAGAAGTTGAAAAGAAGATGGGAGAACTAAGCTTAGGTAACAAAAAGAAGGTTGCTATTGTACAGGCTTTAATTCATAATCCTAAAATACTTATTCTTGATGAACCTACTAATGGATTAGATCCATTGATTCAAAAGAAGCTTTTTGAAATATTATTAGATAAGAATAAAACTGGAACTACGGTATTCTTATCTTCTCATAATTTAGTTGAGGTTGAAAATTTCTGCCATAGAGTTGCTATTATTAAAGATGGTAAGATAGTGGATACAATTGAGATAGGTAAATTGACTAAAAATCTAGGTTTAAAAGTAACAGTAGAAGCAGAAGAGTTAAAGATAGAAGATATTGAAGCTATTAATGGTGAAGTAATCTCTGTTAAGGATAAAGAAATAACATTTAATTACTCTAATGGTGCAGACAAGCTTATCAAAGAGTTATCTAAATATAGTATTAATAAAATTCTGATTCACGAACAAAACTTAGAGGATACATTTATGAATTATTATGAAAGAGAAGGGGGAAAGTAAAGTGAATATATTTAAGTTTGAATTTAAGAGGCAGTTTAAATCACTTATAATATGGACTATAGTATGTAGTGCGCTAGTTGTATTATTTATGGCACTTTTCCCAAGCATGAAGGATATGGGAATGCAGGATTTAGTAGGAGACAAATTGAATGCATTACCTCCAGCGATGTTAGAAGCTTTTAATATAAATGGAATGATGGACTTTTCAAATATAAAGGATTTTATGAGCTACTGCCTTCAATATATAGTAATGGCATCAGGAATATATGGAATAATTCTTGGAGTATCAGCTTTAAGTAAAGAAGAAAAGGAAGGTACAATAGAATTTTTGTATTCAAAGCCAGTAACAAGAAGTAAGATAGTTACATGTAAATTAGCAGCTTCAGCACTTATAATGTTTATATTTATAATGATTGTATGTGTGGTAACTATGGCAGTAGGTATCATGGTAAAGCCTGAAGAGTTGAAAATTATAGATTTGCTAATGGATATTAAGATAATTTATATGGGTATGGCGCTTATTTCATATACTTTTATGGCATTAGGATTTATGCTTTCAGTATTAATAAAAGCTAGGACCAATGTTACAGCAATATCTTTAGGAGTGTTCTTTTTAAGCTTTTTCATGGGTGTTATTGGTAAGATGAAGGACGGTTTAGAGTGGTTAATATACTTATCTCCTACAGATTATTTTATACCATCAATGGTATTAAATGATGGATTTGAAGCTAAGTATCTGATAGTAGCAATTGGAGTGATGATTATTTCCATTTTAGTAACTTATATCGTTTATAATAAAAAAGACCTAGGATAATTAAGAATAAATAGAGAATAAGTAATAAGAGATGGGACCTGCGGTGTGCAGGTCCTTATTCATTTTATAAACTTATATAAGAAATAAATAGAAAATATTTCATTAAATTTACAAGGTAAGTATTTACAAATTGGAAGTGTTGGTGTACTATTTAATTAATACAGTATAACGGAGGAGAAGAATGATATTAAGTATAGATGGATTTGAGTTTAATAATAAAGAACCTATATATCTTCAGATAATTGAGCTTATAAAGAAGAATATCGCTTTAGGACTATTAACTCCAGGAACGAAATTACCATCGGTAAGAGAGTTATCAAAGGAATTAGGGGTAAACCCTAATACACTTCAAAGAGCATATGGAGAGCTTGAAAGGTTAGGGATAACTTATACAAAAAGAGGTATGGGTTCATTTATAAGTGAAGGAGAGAATGAAGTTATGAATTTAAAAGAGGATATGGGTAGGCAGCTAGTGAAAAAGTTTATTGAAGATATGAAAGCTATAGGTATAGATAAAGATGAAGCAATAGAAATAATAAAAAGGGAGGAGTAGAAAATGGATCGGTTATCTATAAAGAAATTTTATTTAGATGATTACTTATGTGGAACTTGGATGTCAGTTGGAATATAGCAACTATGATTATGACTACGATTTTTTTTGCAGTTTATAGGTGGAGTACTATTTATAAATGAAATAATATTCTTTATTGTTGTATTAGTAATTATATTACTTCAGACTATTTATATATTTAGAAATGCTGAAAATATTAAAGTTGATTAGGGGAGAATAGTATGATTAAATTAGTAAATATAAATAAAGCTTATGGTGACAAGGTAATACTGAATAACTTTAATTTAGAGATAAATAAAGGTGAAATTATAGGGTTATTAGCACCTAATGCAGAGGGGAAAAGTACTCTTTTAAAGATACTAGGAGGACATATAACCTTTGATAGTGGAGAATATTTTTTTAATGGAGAAGAGTTTTATTATAAGCATAAAGAATTGATTGGATATATGAATGATACGCCTATTATTCCAAAGGGATGGAAGGCAATAGATGGAGTAGATTACTATAAAGAATATTTTAAGACTTTTAATTACGAGAAATGTATGGATATGCTTAAGTATTTTAAAATTGACTTAGATAGAAAAATAAAGACATTTTCAAAAGGTGAAAATGAAAAATATCATTTAGCATTAGCTTTATCAATAAATGGTTCTTTATATATAATGGATGAGCCGTTAGCTGCAATTGATTTAATTGCAAGAGAAGAAATTATTAAGATGATTATAGATAATTTTAGTTTAGAAAGTACAATAATAATTTCAAGTCATCTTGTATCAGATATAGAGAAGATGCTAGACAGGGTACTACTTTTAAAGGATGGACAGATTATATGTAATAAATTAGTTGAAGATTTAAGAGTAGAAGGAAAATCTGTAGTAGATTTATACAAAGAGGTGTATGGGTATGTTCAGGTTTAAAAAGGATTGGCTTTATGATTATAAAATATTGATAACATTATCCTTTAGCAGTATTATGATGTTTTTAATTATGTATGGATTAACAATTAATATCTCTAATAAAGTATACTGGGAAGTTTCCAAAGGTATAGTAGAGACAGCTACAAACTTGCTAACAGCTTGGATTATGATGTTACCAATTATATCGGTTGCATCAGCTTGTCCTTTGAATCCAGATAAGTTTGGATCAAAAGTAAAAACATGTTTTTTGCCAATTAGTAAAAAGCAGATAGTTTGGAAGGGGATTAAGATGTGGTTAGTGGTATTACCACTGATAATAATTGCTTCAACTTTTGTAAATATATTATTTGAAAATAGGATTAGCTCATATGCTTTAAGTGATATGATATTAGGAAGTATTTCAGAAAGTATAGCTTTAATAATATTTTTTTCTATATATGATATGCAGATAATGGGAACAATGATTATTATGTTTGCTAAAAATATAAGATGGTATAGTATTGTACCAATACAAGTATTGATTAATATAGTGGTAATCTTGGGGAGTTTATTCTTAATTAGTCTGACTATGGATACAGGTAAAGATATAACTTGGTTAGTAGTGTTATTTATAATAATATTAGCTACGAGCTTGATATATTTTATAGTAGCGTTTAAGGATATAGAAAAAGTTTATAGATAAAATAAACTTTATAGAAGAAGGTGTATTTATATGTTTAAGTTTGAAAGAGATTGGCTTATGGAAATTAAGAGAATAGTAGCAGTGTTTTTTGCAATAATAGCAGTTTTCTTTATTGGATTTTTAATAACTAGAAAATATAATGGAGAAAATTATTGGTTTATTTCATCATCGGTTTTAAAATCTTTAACAAGTGTAGGAACTGTTATTATTTCTCTTATTCCTATATTAGCATTAATAACTATTACTCCAGCAGGTGAGAAAATTTATGATGGGGCAGGGTGTGTAAAAACGAATCATCTGCCATTAAGTAAAAAAAAGCTTGCTTGGAAAGGGGTAAAATTATGGCTTAAGGTATATCCATTATGGATTATTACTGCACCATTTATATATTCACTATATAAAAGTAAAGTTGAAGCAGGCGCTTTAAGTAGTATTTTAATAGATATACTAATATACTTATTATCAGGCTCTATTTTGATTTTAGCATTTGGTGTTCAAGCAGTAGGAAGTATAATAAAAAGCTATTCTGAAAACATAAAATTGTATGTAATTGTGCCAATTCAAATAATATTAAATATAGTTTTAATATATGGTGGAATATTTATTGGCTATAAATTAGGACTTGATATAGATAATGATATGAGATTAATGGTAGCCGTATTTGGATGTTTAACAATAGTAAGCTTAATATATTTCTTATGTAATTTTAAAAATATAGAAAAAGTTTATAGGTAAAAATAGACCTCAGAAGTCAAAAACTTTTGGGGGATTTTCTTTTTTAAGGAAATCTTAAGAAATTTCATAATGTATATTAAGATTTATTGTCTATAATTAGAAATATGATGGACAAATATTGGAGGAAAGATAAATGAAGGTTTTAGAGGTAAATAATTTAAAAAAGACCATTGGAAAAAGAGAAATTATTAAAGGTGTAAGCTTTGAGATAAATTCAGGAGAGATATTTGGTTTCTTAGGACCTAATGGAGCTGGGAAGACTACAACTATAAGAATGTTAGTAGGTTTAATTAAACCTACAGAAGGTGAAATTAAGATTTGTGGTCATGATTTAAAAAAGGATACAAGCAGGGCATTAAATGAGGTTGGGGCAGTAGTTGAAAATCCTGAGTTATATAAATACTTATCAGGAAGAGAGAATTTGATGCAAATAGCTAGAATAAGAAAGATATCAAAGGAGCAGGTAGAAGAAACTATTAAGCTTGTTGGGCTTGAAAATAGAATAGATGACAAGGTTAGAAAGTATTCTTTAGGAATGAAACAGAGATTAGGACTTGCAGCATCGCTTTTATCTAAACCTAAGCTTTTAATATTAGATGAGCCTACTAACGGATTAGATCCATCAGGGATATTAGACTTTAGAGAGGTAGTACAAAAGGCTGCAAGAGAAAGAGATATGGCTGTATTTGTATCTTCACATATTCTATCAGAAGTTCAAAATCTTTGCGATAAGGTTGCATTTATTAATGATGGTGTAATTAAAGCTGTAGAGGAGATAAATAAAAGAACAAATACTATGGATACAGATAAAGATGTAGTATGCTTAGTATCTAATGATGACAAAAATAATTTAATCAAAGAAATAAATAAGTTAACTTATATTTCATCTTGTAAAGAAGGAGAGAAAGGCTTAAAGATAATTTTGGAGTGTAACTCTACTCCTAAGCTAGTTAAGCATTTAGCTATGAATAACTTTAATGTTGAAGAGATTTACAAGGAAAGAAAGGGACTAGAGCAAAGATATATGGAGCTAGTTGAAGGAGGTATAAGATAATGTTATTTACACTTATTAAAAATGAATTTATTAAATTATTAAAGAAAGGAAAAACGTGGATAGTATTTGCTCTTTTTGCTTTATTTATTGGAATAACAATTTTTGGACAATATAGCCAAGATAAGAATATGAGAATGTGGCAGTCACCTGAAAAACAGTTAGAAATGGCAAAAGAAAACTTAGATTATTATAATAATGAACTTGAATTAAACAAAAACTCTGATGCTAACCCAGATTATATAGCATCGCTAGAAGAATCAATAGAATATTCTAAAGAGCAGATAAAAAGTTATGAAGACATAATTAAAAATGGTGTAAATGAAGATGAGTGGAAAAAGCAATTAGATGAAGAAATTAAATATGCAAAAGAAGATATAGCAAGATATGAAAAGTATGATGACGAGTGGTCAAAGCAATATATAGTGCAAGCGCAAGAAAGATTAGAAGAATTTACTTATTTAAAGGAAAATAATATTCAACCACTTTATGGATGGGAATATGATGCTTATAACTACATGAGTTCATTGATGCAATTTTTAGGAATGGCGATATTAGTAGCTGGGATAGCTGTATTTATGAGTGATATAGTATCAGGGGAATGTACTCCTGCAACACTTAAGTTCTTACTTATCCAACCAGTAACTAGAGGCAAGGTATTATTATCAAAGTTTATAGCTGTAACTATTACGGTTCTTTCAATGATACTTGGAGGTGAACTTTTAGGATTCTTATTTGTTAATTTAACATCTAATAGTAATTCATCAAGCTATCCAGTGAGTATAGGAACATTGTATGAGAAAATAATAAATCCAGATGGATCGGCAATGTTATCTAAAGTAATTGGTTCAGGGCATATGGGAACAAACTTAGAACTATTTATAAAGTCAATGCTATTCCAAGGGTTATTTATAATAACGGCCTGTGCTGTAATATTTATGATTTCAACACTAATAAAAAGCAGTATGATTACTATGGCAATTTCAGTGGTAGTAACTGTATTTCTAACTATAGGAAGCTATAATCTATCAGCATTAAGAAAGATAGCGCACTTAGTATTCTTGAACTTTGGAGACTCAATAAGCGTATTTACAGGAAGTAGTGCTATGATGATGCAAAATCCTAATATAACAGTTACAAATGGAATAATAGTAATGATAATCACAAGTATAGTTGCATATGCAATAGCACATATTAACTTTAGTAAAAAAGATATTTTGATTTAATTATATACATCAAATATATTTTATGATTGAGGTTATGTAACGTTAGAGTATAAAAGTTAAGACTTTAATTGGCAGATAAAAAAAGCTTGGACAGAATTATTTCTATCCAAGCTTTTAACTTTCATGTTAGAAAAATATTTTACCACTCCCCAGGGTAAGCAAGTACAGTAACTTCTACCTGTCTACGTCCCCAGCTAATACACTCACTATGTGTATTAAAATATACGTCTACTATGTTTCCTTTAATAGCACCACCTGTATCTGATGCTATTGCAACTCCATATCCTGATACATAAACCTTTGAACCTAAAGGAATAACATTTGGATCAACTGCAACTGTACTTATTCCATTTGGATTATGGACTGGTTTAAGCCCCATAGCAGTTAAACCACCACCGGTATAAGCTGTTGATTCCATTTGATATGTTGCTTTACCATCCTCATTTAATGATGGAGGCGCAGCAGGTGGAGTATTAGCTTCTTCAATTAGAACATTACCTTGATATATTCCATCCTGAGCTAGTCCAATTACATAAGGACTGCTTAATTGTGGAAGTAATCCTTCAAGAGTATTTACAGCGTCTTGAATTTGAGATATTGAAGAACTAGAAGAGTTAATAATTGATAATGGATGTTCAACAAGCGTTTTTTCATTAGCTTCGATTATTGCAAAAATTTCATCTTTTTGTTCATTAAGTTGATTTAAAGCTAATTGTTGCTCGTCCTTTTTACTTTCAACTTCTTCTAAGTCTTTAGAAATTTGATCATTAAGTAAACTTAGCGTATCTTCATTATTCTTAAGTGACTCTGAAGTTTCTTCAAGTTTATCCTTCTTCTCATCAATATCTTTCATAAGTTCCTTATCAAGTGATACTATTTTCGACACAGCGTGTATTCTGTTAAATAAATCTGAAAAGTTTTCTGAATCAAGAACAAACAAGATAATATTTGAGCTAAGATTACTTTTATATAAGGAACGTACTCTAATATTAAGTTTATCTTGTGCTTCAGCCATTTCTTTTTCGTTCTGAATTAAGAGATTTTTTATGTTTTCTATTTCTATTTTTGTATCTTCGATTTTTCTGTTGTTTTCCTCTAGGTTTTGATTAATTTCTTCAATTTCAACATCTAAGCTAGAGATCTTTTCATTAATTTGTTTAATTTCCGTGTTAAGTTCTTGATACTTAACTTTATGTTCATCAATAGATGCATTTTCAGGAGCTGCCATTACTGGAAAAGAAACATTAAAAGTAACACATAGTGCTAAAGCGCTAGCTATTAATTTTAATTTTTTATTCAAAATATACCTCCTAGTATCTAATGGTTACATACCTAGTATATAACATAATCATAATAAGATGCAAATTTGCACTTGATTGAGGAAAATATGTAAAAAATATGTAGTAATGATATAATAGTTGTAATGCATATATTTTTTTAGGTATAAATAATATCAGTGGTGTATATGGGGTGATAAATGATGAATAATAGTAGTAGTTTTGAAAAAACAATATCTGAAATAATTAAAGAGAGAACTTCTGTAAGAACTTATAATCAAAATGATATAGATGAAGAGAAAATCGTTAAAATAGAAGCCTTTATAAATAATTTAAAAGGACCTTTTTATGAAAAGGTAAGATTTAGAATAATAAATTCACAAGAACCGTCAAAAGGAGAAAAGATTGGAACCTATGGTATTATAAAAGGTGCAAATATATTTATTGCTGTGGCATATGAAAATGGAGAGATGGCCTTAGAAGAAGTTGGTTATGAAATGGAAAAGTTGATTCTTTATATAACGTCTCTTGGATTAGGTACTTGCTGGATTGGAGGAACTTTTAATAAAAGTGAATTTTCAAAGGCTATGGATTTAAAGAGTAATGAGATCTTACCTATAGTAACTCCAATAGGAAAAAGTGAAGAGAAGAAGCGTTTTATAGAGAGAGCTATGAAGCTTTTTGCTAAATCAAAAAAGAGAAAAGAATGGTGTGAACTTTTTTTCTTAAGAGATTTTTCTATGCCATTGACACCAGTAATTAATTTAGGGTACTTTAAAGAAGTATTAGAAAATGTTAGACTTGCTCCATCAGCACTAAATAAACAGCCGTGGAGAATAGTAAAAGATAGTAATAAATTTCATTTCTATATTAATTCATCTAAGATAAAAAATGGTGAATTAACTTTTGATATTCATAGGATTGATATGGGGATAGCTATGTGTCACTTTGACTTAACATGTAGAGAAATTGGATTAGAAGGAAGATTTATTAAAGATAATCCAGAAATAGAAAATATACCTAGAAATACTGAGTATGTAATAACATGGGTTTTAGGAAGTAATTATGATATTTAAAGATAGTTATTTTTTATAAGAAATATGTTAAGTATTTAGATTATAAATCTTTTAAGTTATAAGTGATAAAAAAATTACTTAGGAGAAGATTTGTCTTATGACAAAAAATGGAGGGAAATATAAGTGGAAAAATTATATTATTTAGACAGATATATTAAGGAGTTCACAGCTGAAGTTTTAGAAGTTAAAGAAGTTGATGGAAGATATCATGTGGCTTTAGATAAAAGTGCATTTTTTCCTGGTGGAGGCGGACAGCCAGCAGACACAGGAAGTATCGAAGAGAATAAAGTTATTGATGTATATGAAGATAAAGGAATAATATATCATGTTGTAGAGAAGAAACCATTAAAAATACATAGAGTTAAATGTAAAATTGATTGGGAAAAGAGATATGATGGAATGCAGCAGCATTTAGGACAACATGTACTATCGGGATGCTTTTATTCATTATTTAATGCAAATACTGTAAGTTTTCATATGGGAAGTGAAAGTAGTACTGTAGATATTGAAGGTTTCTTAGATGAAAGTAAAATAAGAGAAGCTGAAAGGCTTGCAAATGAAATAATTAATGAAGACATTGAAGTTGAATTTTTAACTCCAAGCAAATCAGAACTTAAAAAAATTAAAATCAGAAGAGCACTTCCTAAAACTGATGATGCTATTACAATAGTAAAAATCGGTGATCTTGATATAAATGCTTGTTGTGGAGTACACCCTAAATCAACCTTAGATTTAAGAATGATTAAGATTAGAAGATGGGAAAAGCATAAAGGTGCAACTAGAATAGAGTTTCTAGCTGGGAAAAGAGCTATAGATGATAGCTTAAGGAGAGATAGTATAATTTCTACTATTTGTAAGTCGATGAAATGTGGAGAAAGTGAAATACTAAACATAATAAGTAAATCAGCAGATGAAATTAAAGAATATCAAAATGAAAATAGAATGCTAAAGGCAGAACTAAGCAAATATGAAGTAAAGGAAATGATAGAATCTGCAGATAAGATTGGAGATATATCTATTATTAAGAAGATTTATGAAAAGTCTGATTTAAAGCATATTGGAAAGCTTGCTGAAAAGCTAGCAGAAAATAAAAAAACTATAGCACTTTTTGCTGTTAAAAGTGATGATAGATCAAATTTAATTTTTGCTTCATCAAAAGATAATGATATATCTATGAATGAACTTCTTAAAGATGCAATTACCTTAATTGATGGAAGAGGTGGCGGAAGTAAATATTTAGCTCAAGGTGGAGGAAAAAGTTCAAATAATTTAAAAGCGACTATAGATTATGCCTTTATGAAAATAAAAAATAACAAAAGCTAATATAAAAAATCATTAACATATATATCCATAATGCATAGAATGTAGTATAAAATAAATTATACAAAGGAGATAAAAGTTATGGACGAAAGACGTTTTAATGATTTTGATGAATGCGAATGCTCAAATAATGAAGGATTTGACTTTGATCAATTTGATTTTGATGATGAAGACTTCAGAGAAAATAGAGATTTCAGAGGTAATAGAGACTTCAGAGGTAATAGGGACTTTGACGATGAAGACTTTGACTGCGATATAGACTTTGACTGCGATAGAGACAGAGACAGAGATAGAGATAGAAATTGTGACTGCGATAGAGATAGAGATAGAGATTGCGATAGAGACAGGGATAGAGATTGTGACTCTAGGCGTGGACAATGCCTTAATGCTATTAATGCTGCTTTTTGTGCTGGAAAAGAGCAAGGATTTAGGCAAGGTAGATGTGTTGGCTTCAGAGAAGGTAGGAGAGTTGGTTTCAGAGAAGGATTCAGAAGAGGATTCGAGCAAGGAAGAAGAATTGGTTTCAGAGAAGGCTGTGAAGCTGGAAAACGTCAAGGATTTAGAAATGGCTTTGAAGAAGGAAGAGAAGTAGGTCGTCAAGAAGGTAGAGAAGCAGGATTAAGACAAGGCTTTAGAGAAGGTTTTAGAGCTGGATTTAATGAAGGATTTAGAAAAGGTAGGGACTGCGTTATAAAGAAAGTACTAGAAAGCTGTAACGGTTGTAGAAATATTAGAAGCGGTAGAAACTGTTAGTTATTATAGGTTGTATCAAATTTTGATACAACCTTTTTATTATTATATAGTACTTTTTTATTACTAGGATGTTATTTATATTTTGTAATAATTAAATTATTTAGTGAAATAATAAAAGTATCAATTGTAATAAGTATGATAAAGTTTAAAAATTAAGTTTGAGGAGGACAAATGATGAAAGCAAAATCATTAGCAGTGGCATTATTTTTAGGAGTAGCCGTATTAGTTGGTTGTAGCACGACTAATACACAGGATAAAAATCAAAATAATACAACTAACAATGGTATAACTACAGGGGATAAAGGGAATTTAACTACAGAGAATCCTGGGGATACAGACGTAGTAAGTTCAGCATCTTTAGCAAGTGATGAAGAAACACTTAAAAAAGCTTTAAAGGATAGTTGGATAGTATTGGTAAAAAATGATATAACAACTGACAAAGACATAGTCGTAGAAGGCGATTTCACTAAACCAGATAAAAATGATTCAAATAAGATGGTTCCTGCTGGACGTACAATAGCTCTTTATGAAAATGGTGATAATAACACAACAAAATCTTATACATTAACAACACCAAAAGTTACCGTAAAGAGTAAGGATACTAAAATTGAAGGTGGAACAATTGTTGGAGATATATATGTAGAATCTGATGGATTTGAACTTGAAAATGCAAAGGTTGAAGGAAATGTATATTTCTCAAAACAAGAATACAAAGATTCATTTAAGAAGGATGATAAGAGCACAGTTACTGGAGTTCAGGAAGTAAAATAATTTTTTTGAAAATAAAGAATAAAATATAACATAGTATAATATATTTATTAATGAGAGATAAGAAAAAATAAATATATTAGAGGTTGAGATTGTGAGAACCTTTGGGATCGTAGAAGATCACCAAGGGTTCTTTTTGCTTTTTTTAATAAAACGGAGGTAGTGATATGTATGATGTTGTAATCATTGGTGCAGGTGTTGTAGGTTGCGCAACTGCTAGAGAACTTTCAAAGTACAAGCTTAAGACACTAGTATTAGAAAAAGAAAGTGATGTATGTTCAGGAACAAGTAAGGCCAATAGTGCCATAATACATGCAGGATTTGATGCTAAGCCAGGTACATTGAAAGGAAAACTAAATGCAGAGGCTAATAAGATGTTTGATAAACTTGCAGAAGAATTAGAGTTTAATTTTAAGAGAAATGGATCATTAGTACTATGTTTTGATGAAAATGATATGGATAAACTTTATGATTTAAAAAAAAGAGGAGAAGATAATGGGGTTCCAAATCTGAAGGTATTATCTGGTGATGAAGTAAGGGAAATGGAACCTTATGTAACAGATGATGTGGTTGCAGCTTTATATGCCCCTACAGGAGGGATAGTATGTCCTTTTAATTTAACTATTGCCCTAGCTGAAAACGCTAATGTTAATGGAGTAGAGTTTAGGTTTAATTCTAAGGTAAAGGATATCAAGAAAGACAAAAGTAACTTTAAGGTATTTGTTAATGATGAAGAGATAGATACAAGGATGATTGTTAATGCAGCAGGTTTGTATAGTGATGTTATTAATAGCTTTGTTTCTGAAGATAAATTTACTATTAATCCAAGGAGAGGGGAATATAACTTATTTGACAAATATGCAGGAGATATAGCTAAGTGTACATTATTCCAATTACCAACAAAGTTAGGAAAAGGCGTGTTAGTAAGTCCAACTGTAGATGGAAATATTATTGTAGGACCAAATGCTGTTGATATTTGTGATAAAGAAGATTTAAGTACTACTAGGGAAGGTTTAGATGATATTATAGAAAAAGCCTTATTGAGCGTCAAATCATTACCTGGAAACCTTATAATAACTTCATTTACAGGATTAAGAGCTAGGACAGATAGAGATGATTTTATAATTGGAGAACCTAAAGATGCTAAAGGTTTTGTCAATGCGGCAAGTATAGAGTCGCCTGGCTTAACAAGTTCACCAGCAATAGCAATTATGGTTAAGGATATTATTATAGAAAGATTAAAGCCAGAAGAAAATAAAAATTTTAATCCAAAGAGAAATGCGATAAAAAGATTTAATGATATGAGTATAGAAGAGAAAAGAGAAGCTATAAAGAATAATACTCATTATGGAACTATTGTGTGTAGGTGTGAAATGGTAACAGAAGGAGAGATATTAGAAGCTATAAATAGACCTCTTGGAGCAACAGATTTAGATGGAATAAAAAGAAGAACAAGAGCTGGTTCTGGTAGATGTCAATGTGGTTTTTGTGTAACAAGAATTATGGAGATATTAAATGGTGAAAAGAAGATACCTCTAAGTAAAATAACTAAGTTTGGCAGAAGGTCTAATATTTTAGATGGAAAGCCTAAAGAATATCTTTAGCTTAGATTAATGGAGGGGAGACATAAAATGAAAAATTATGATTTAGTTGTAATAGGTGGGGGACCAGCAGGTCTTGCAGCGGCAATATCAGCAAAAGAAAGTGGAATTGACAGTATACTTATACTTGAAAGAGAAGAGGTTCTTGGTGGTATACTAAACCAATGCATTCATAACGGATTTGGGCTTCATACTTTTAAGGAGGAGCTTACCGGACCTGAGTATTCGCAGAGATTTATAGATAAGGTTGGAGAATATAAGATTGAATATAAATTAAAAACAATGGTATTTGATATAGATAAAGAAAAGAATATTTATGCTATTAATCCAGTAGAAGGATTATTAGAGATTAAAGCTAAGGCAATTATACTTTCAATGGGATGTAGGGAAAGACCTAAAGGAGCATTAACAATACCTGGAAGTAGACCTTCTGGAATAATGACAGCAGGGTCAGCACAAAAGTTTGTTAACATAAAAGGCTATATGCCAGGAAAAGAAGTAGTAGTACTTGGCTCTGGAGATATAGGTCTTATTATGGCTAGGAGAATGACTTTTGAAGGAGCTAAGGTTAAAGCAGTAGTTGAGCTATTGCCATATTCAAGTGGTTTAAAGAGGAATATAGTTCAATGTTTAAATGATTATGATATACCACTTATGTTTAGTCATACTGTATGTGAAATTCATGGCAGAGATAGGCTTGAAGGTGTGACTATAGGAGAAGTTGGAGTAGATAGAAAAGTTATTAAAGGAACTGAAAGTTATATACCATGCGATACTTTATTATTATCAGTTGGACTATTACCTGAAAATGAATTGTCAAGAAAAATAGGAGTGGATTTATCGAAAATCACAGGTGGAGCAATAGTGGATAATACACTAGAAACTAGTGTGCCAGGAGTATTTGCTTGTGGGAATGTGCTTCATGTACATGATCTTGTTGATAATGTAACTTTAGAGAGTTATGATGCAGGCAAAAATGCTTCTAGATATATAAAAGGACTTGAGATGGAAAAACGTCTTATAGAAATTAGTGGTATTGATGGAGTTAGATATGTTGTTCCTCAAAAGTTAAATTTAGAAACTATAGAAGATTCAGTTATTTTTAGGTTTAGGGTAGGAGATGTATATAAGGATTGCCATATATCTGTATATTTTGATGATAATCTAATAATTCATAGAAAGAAAAAAATATTAACACCAGGAGAGATGGAAGAAATCAAGGTTAAAAAGGATACATTTGATAAGTATAATTCAATTAATAAAATAATGTTTAAGGTTGAAAGGAGCTAGTGAAATGGAAAGGAAAGAATTCACTTGTATTGGATGTCCTATGGGTTGTGCTCTCCTTGTTGAGCTAGACTCAAATAATAACATTACAGTAACAGGTAATAGCTGTAAGATAGGTGAAAATTATGGAGTTAAGGAGTTCACTAATCCAACTAGAGTAATTACAACATCAGTAAAGGTTATTGGAGGAGATTATAATCAAGTTTCAGTTAAGAGTGAAAAAGATATTCCTAAAAATAAAATATTTGATTGTCTAAGGGCATTAAAAGATTTAGAAGTTAAAGCTCCAATAAATATTGGGGATGTAATTTATAAAGATATTGAAGGGACAAATGTTAATATCATAGCTACTAGAAATGTAAGAGAGTGTTAAATAATTAATTTAATGAAATAAAAAGTAATTTAGTTATATAGTAAATTACAAAATCATAATTATTATTATGAGGGGAGATGAGAAAATGATAAACTTTTCTGAAGTCTTAAGTGATAATCCTGTAATTGGAGCTATCAGAAATGAAAAGGATTTCCAAAACGTTATAAACTGTGATGTAAAGATGGTATTTGTATTATATGGAAATATAATAAATATTCAAGAGATATGTAATGAACTTAAAATAAATGACAAAATCGTATTTGTAAATTTAGATATGATAGAAGGGTTAAGAGGAGATAAGTTTGGAATAGAGTTTATAAAAGAAAAAGTTAAACCTCATGGAATAATATCTACTAATAGTCATGTATTAAAACATGCCAAAAATTTAGGATTATTTACGATACAAAGATTATTTATATTAGATTCAGTATCAATAGAAACTGGAGTAAGTATAGCAAAAACTATAAAGCCAGATGCTATAGAAATATTACCTGGTATAGCTTATAAAGCTGTTGAGCTAATAAAGAATAGAGTAAGTCAACCACTTATAACAGGTGGACTTATATATAGTCAAAAAGATGCAGTTAAAGCTTTAGCAGCTGGAGTACTTGGTGTCTCTACATCATCTAGAGATTTATGGGATTTTTAAGCTAATATATTAAAAATTATTGAAAAATAGGGGGAATTAATTATGGCAAAATATGTTATGGCTTTAGACCAAGGTACAACTAGTTCAAGATGTATACTATTCAACAAACAGGGGCTTATTGAAAGTGTAGCTCAAAAGGAGTTTACTCAAATTTATCCTAAAGCTGGATGGGTTGAACATGATGCGATGGAAATTTGGGCAACTCAGATAGGTGTGGCAGAAGAAGCTATGGCTAAGATTGGTGCAAAAGCAGAAGATATAGCTGCTATAGGTATTACAAACCAAAGAGAAACAACAGTTGTTTGGGATAAAAACACTGGTAAGCCTGTATATAATGCTATAGTTTGGCAATGCAGAAGAACTGCTGGATATATAGATGAGTTGAAAGCTGAAGGGTATGATAAGGTTTTAAGAGAAAAAACTGGGTTAATAGCTGATGCATATTTTTCAGGATCAAAGGTAAAATGGATTCTTGATAATGTTGAAGGGGTTAGAGAAGAAGCTGAAAAAGGAAATCTTTTATTCGGAAACATAGATACATGGTTAATATGGAATTTAACTGGTGGTAAGGTTCATGTAACCGATTACTCAAATGCGTCTAGAACATTATTATTTAATATTCATGATGTGGCTTGGGACAAAGAAATATTAGAAAAATTTAATATACCAGAATCAATGCTACCAACTCCTAAGCCATCTAGCTGCGTTTATGGATATACAGCAAATGGAATATTAGGTGGAGCAATTCCTATAGCTGGAGCTGCTGGAGATCAACAAGCCGCTTTATTTGGACAAGTTTGTCATACTCCTGGTACAGCTAAGAATACTTACGGCACTGGATGCTTTATGTTAATGAATACTGGAGAGAGTGCTGTTGAATCTAAAAATGGATTATTAACAACTATAGCTTGGGGAATTGATGGGAAAGTTGAATATGCTTTAGAAGGAAGTATATTTGTAGCAGGTGCTACTATTCAATGGTTAAGAGATGAATTAAGAATGATAAAGACTTCTCCGGAATCAGAAAGATATGCTGAAGCTGTTGAAGATACAAATGGTGTATATTTAGTACCTGCTTTCGTAGGACTTGGAGCACCATATTGGGATCAATATGCAAGAGGAACTATAGTTGGATTAACTAGAGGAACTAAGAAAGAACACTTTATAAGAGCTGCTTTAGAATCTCTAGCTTATCAAACTTATGATGTATTAAAGGCTATGGAAGAGGATTCAGGAATTAAGCTTGCTGCACTTAAAGTTGATGGTGGAGCATGTGCTAATAACTTCTTAATGCAATTCCAATCAGATGTATTAGGAGTTGAAGTTCATAGACCAGAAGTTATAGAAACTACAGCTTTAGGTGCTGCATATTTAGCAGGACTTGCAGTTGGATATTGGGCAAATAAAGAAGAAGTTTCTAAGAACTGGGCAGTTTCAAGAGAGTTTACTCCTGCAATGGAAGATGAAAAGAGAGAGGAATTATTGGCTGGATGGCATGAGGCTGTTAATAGGTCTTTAGGTTGGGCTAAATAAATTTAATATATTTAGGAGGAATTATTTATGAATAACTTCGTACTTGAATTACTAGGCACAATGTTTTTAGTTTTACTTGGTGATGGTGTTGTTGCGAACGTTGTACTAAAGGGAACTAAAGGTAATAACTCAGGATGGATTGTTATTACTACTGGTTGGGCAATGGCAGTTGGAGTAAATGCATTTATATTTACTGCATCTGGAGCTCATTTTAACCCAGCTTTAACTATTGGACTTGCTACTATTGGACAATTTGCTTGGGCTGATGTTCCATTATACATTGCTGCTCAAATGATAGGTGGTTTTTTAGGCGCTTGCTTAGTTTATGTTCAATACAAAGATCATTTCAATCAATCAGATCCTGATTCTCAGTTAGGTGTATTTGCAACTGGACCTGCTATAAGAAACACAGTTACTAATTTGTTATGTGAAATTATAGCTACATTCTTCTTAGTATTTGCTATATTAGGTATTGGCCAAACAGAAATGGCTCCAGGTTTAAGTGTACTAGGTGTTATAGCTATTATTTGGGTAATAGGTATCTGTTTAGGTGGTACTACAGGTTACGCTATTAACCCTGCAAGAGATTTAGCTCCTAGAATAGCTCATGCAGTTTTACCTTTAAAAGGTAAAAGAGATTCTGATTGGGGATATGCATGGATACCAGTTGTTGGGCCAATAGTTGGTGCTATAATAGCAGCACAGTTATTTAATTGGTTAGTTTGCTCAGGAATATTTAGATAGTAATAAGTTAATAATAATTTATGGGAGGCATTTAATATGCCTCCTTTTATTTAGTTGATAATTATTATAATAGTTTGCAACATAAAATCAATACATTTAAGGGAGAAAATATTTATATTTTATAATATGAGGGTTTAAAAGAAAAAATTACAATTAATATTAAAAAATAATAGTTATTAATAAGAAGTTGATATTATAACTGTAAGTAAAACAGAGCAAATAAAAGCTAATAGATTATAATTAAAAAATAAAAAAATATTAGTTAAGCTTTGTATATTGACAATAGAAAAGATGTAAACTATATTGAATACATAGATAAGTATCTATATAGGAGGAGCTATGAAAGATATATATGAAAAAAATGCTAAAGTATTTAAAGCTCTAAGCGATCAAAATAGGTTGAAGATTCTACATATATTATCTGATGGTGAAAGGTGTGCCTGTGAATTATTAAAGCATTTTGATTTTACACAACCTACATTATCTCATCATATGAAGGTATTAATTGAGTGTGGGTTAGTATATTCAAGAAAAGCAGGAACTTGGAATCATTATAGTTTAATAGAACAAAATACAGATGAATTAGTTAAGTTTTTAGAGGAAATAGTAGTGTTAAAAGATAGTAAGTAGATAAAAATAATTAATTATGGAGGAAAGATGAGGAAAGTTGATCTAACTAAAGGAAAAGTGCTAGTAGTGCTTACTGCATTAGCAGTTCCGATAATGGGAAGTTCCTTATTACAATTTACATATAATCTTATTGATATGCTTTGGGTTGGGGGACTCGGTAGTGATGCTGTAGCAAGTATTGGATCATCAAGCTTTTTTGTTGGACTTGGATATTCAATAAATTCCTTAGTTGTTATAGGCGCTGGGATAAAGATATCGCATGCTATAGGTAGGAAAGATAATAGTAATGTAAAAGAATATATTAATACTGGAATAGCTATTAATTTTTTTATAGCAATAATATATGCTTTAATTTTAATATTTTTAGGAAAGAATTTTATAGGATTTTTAAATCTAGGTAATCCTAGAGTTGAAAGAGATTCGTATCATTACCTTGCGATAAATGGACCAATATTATTTTTTTCATTTTTCAATTTTCTTTACTCAAGGATTTTCGGAAGTTTTGGGAATAATAGTGAGGCTTTAAAGATTAACGCAGTAGGTATAATAGTAAACATAGTTTTAGATCCTATATTTATTTATACTTTGAAATTAGGGGTTATTGGAGCAGCTTTTGCTACTTTAATTGCCAATATAATAATGTATATATTATATAAGATCAAAGCTAAAGGATTATTAAAATATGATAAATCTATAAAGTTAGATTATGAAAAAGTAAAAGAAGTGGCAATATTAGGATTTCCTATGGCATTTCAGAGAATACTATTTACGGTTGTAAACATAATATTAGCAAGAATTATCGCAGTTTTTGGTACAAATGCTATAGCAGCTCAGAAAATAGGGTTACAGATTGAATCTATAACCTATATGGTTATAGGTGGATTGAATGGAGCTATAGCTAGTTTTACAGGACAAAACTTTGGAGCTAATAAATTTAAAAGAATAAGCGAAGGATATAATACTGCGTTAATAATTGGGATAGTTTATTCTTTATTGATGTCTTTAATATTTATATTATTTAAAGAGCCAATAATAAAACTATTTATAAGAGATGTAGATACAAGTTTAATAGCTTATGGATATTTACAGGCTGTAGCTTATTCACAAGTTTTTAGTACAATAGAAATGGTATCAAATGGATTGTTTACAGGGCTTGGAAAACCGAAGATACCAGCAACAATAAGTATATTGTTTACGGTGTTAAGGATTCCTATGGCGTTAATATTAATGAAGAGTTATGGGATAAATGGGATATGGTGGAGTATAGCTATATCAAGTATTTTAAAAGGAGCATCAGCTTATTTAATTTATAAGTTTAAGGTAAGCAAGGAGTATAAATATGTTAGATAAAATTAAAGATATAATGATAAATAATAAAGAAATAGGATGCTATGGTATTGAGAGGGAAGGATTGAGAGTAACTAAGGACGGAAAACTAGCGTTAACTCCACACCCAAAGGTTTTCGAAAAAAAGATATGTAATACATATATAACAACAGATTTTTCCGAAAGCCAAATAGAAGTAATTACACCAACATTCAATACAGTAGAAGAATGTTATAAGTTTACAAATGTACTTTATGATATTGTAGCTCAAGAAATTGGTGATGAATATTTATGGCCAATATCTATGCCTTGTATTTTACCAGAGGATAAAGAAATTCCTATTGCAGAATTCTGTGAGTGCCCTATTGGAATTAATGCAAGAAGATATAGAGAGCAATTAATGAAAAAGTATGGTGGAAAGAGACAATTAATATCAGGAATTCATTATAATTTTTCTTTCCAAGATGAGTTTTTAGTAGAGCTTCATAATAGTATAGGTACGTCAGAGTCATTTAGGGAATTTAAAGATAATGTTTATTTAAAGCTCGTTAGAAATTATTTAAGATATAGATGGTTAATAATTTATCTTTTATGTGGATCAAATGTTATTCATGATAGTTTTGAAAAAGAATATGTAGAAAGCTTAAATAAATTAAATGAAGATACATATTATAATGATGGTGCGTTATCCTATAGAAATAGTCAGTATGGATATAAAAATAATATAGATCTTTATCCTAACTATGATTCTGTTAATGAATATGTTGATAGTATGAATACCTTTGTTAAAGATAAAGTTTTAGAAAGTCATAAAGAACTATATAGTCAAGTGAGATTAAAGGCTGCAGATATAGATAATTTCCTAGAATCTTTAAAAAAGGACGGAATAAAGTATCTAGAATATAGAAGTCTAGATGTTAATCCATTTGAAAAAGGTGGAATAGGATTAGAAGATTTAAAATTCCTAGAGTTATTTAATATATTTTTATTAGTAAAAGAAGAAAGTAGTTATGAAACATGGCAAGAGGAAGCATTAGAAAATCAAAAACTAATTGCTGAATTTGGATTAAGTAATATTACATTAAAGAAGGATGGAAAAGGTATAACTAAGGAAGAATGGGCTTTAGAGATATTAACTTATATTAAAAATATAAATGATGAGTTAAATTTAATACCTGATACTACTATTTTAAATATGATGAAAAAAGTAGAAGATTTTAAGCTGACTTATGCTTATAGAATTCTTGAAAAAGTTAAAGAGGAAGGATTTGTAGATGCAAATTTAAACTTAGCTAAAGAGTATAAGAAAATATCATATAAAAATAGATTCAAACTTGAAGGATATGAAGATTTAGAGTTATCAACTCAAATATTAATGAAGGAAGCTATTAAGAGAGGAATAAAAGTTGAAGTTTTAGATAGAAGTGAAAACTTTATATCCTTAAAAAAATGTGATAAAAAAGAATATGTAGTTCAAGCTACCAAAACTTCAAAAGATAATTATGTAACTATTTTAATTATGGAAAATAAAGTAGTTACTAAAAAAGTTTTAGAAGACAATAATATAAAAGTACCAAAAGGTGAAGAGTATAGTTCGCTAGAAGAAGCAATTAGTAAGAGCTCTAAATTCATAGGAAAACCAATAGTTATTAAGCCAAAGTCAACAAACTTTGGTATTGGGGTAGCGATATTTACAGAAGGTGCAAGTAAAGACGATATGATAAAAGCTTTTGAAATAGCTTTTGAAAATGATAAAACTGTTTTAATTGAAGAGTTCATAAAAGGTAAAGAGTATAGATTTTTAGTAGTAGGAGATAAGGTGCTTGGAATATTACACAGAGTTCCAGCCAATGTAGTAGGAGATGGTATAAAGACTATATCTGAACTAGTTGAGATTAAAAATGAAGACCCTCTTAGAGGAAAGGGATATAAAACTCCTTTAGAAAAGATTATATTAGATAAAAATGCAGAGCTTTTCTTAAAGCAAAGAGGCATAGATTTTAACTATATTCCAAGAGTTGATGAGATAGTTTATTTAAGAGAAAATTCTAATATAAGTACAGGGGGAGATAGTATAGATTATACTGATAATATTCCTCAAAAGTTTAAAGATATAGCAGTAAAAGCTACTAAGGCAGTAAAGGCTAAAATATGTGGCGTTGATATGATGATAGATGATTATAAGGATGAAGATTCATCATATGCAATAATAGAATTAAACTTTAATCCAGCAATACATATTCACTCTTATCCATATAAAGGTGAAGAGAGAAATATTGCAGTTGAGATACTTAAATTATTAGGTCTTATTGACTTAGATGATAAACATAGATAACTATTTATTTTGAAACATATAGATAATAATTAAATTTATTAAACAAAGTAAGATAGAGAATTTAACCCCCACTAGATTATATATTTAGTGGGGCTTTTTTATTAATACAATGAATAGTTAAGTTTATTAGATTAATATTCAAGAGTTTAACAATTCATTTCTAAACTCAATAGGAGTTTTTGAAGTAATCTTTTTAAATACTTTACTGTAATAGCTTTGATTATTAAAACCAACAGAAATGGCAATATCAAGCAGGGATAAATTAGAGTTTTTTAGTAAGTCTTTGCTTTTTTCTACTTTATATTCATTTAAATAGTTAATAAATGTTGTACCAACTTCCTTTTTAAAAATACTACAAAAATAGCATTTATTAATGTTAAGTTCTGAACAAAGCTCATTTATGGATATTTCATTTGTATAGTTATTTTCAATATATTCAAGAGCCCTAGATACGCAAGGGGATTTAATTGTTATTTCATTAGTAGATTTAGTACATTGCTTACTGCTTATAATGAAATTATACATCTGTATTAAGGTAGATAGGTTATCTTCACTTATTAAAGGAACTAAACTGTTATTATCATTAATATTACCAAGTATGTAAGGACCTATAAGTATATGAGTAGGAGTATTTGAGTAATGATAAAACTGAATTGATGTGAATTGAATTTTATCATCAATATTTATAGTTATATTTCCTGGAGCAAATTCGTAATTGTTTAAATGTTCTATAGCTAAAGAGATATATTTCTTGTTATTAGATTTTATATTTTGATTACAAGAATATAAAATTTCAAAATTATTATTTAACATTAAAGTAGGAACTTTAAAAATAGTAAAAAAATCCGATAATGGATTTGTAATAGGTATAAGCATAGTTGTCCTCCGAATAAAATGATACTTTTATTTATTAACTAAATATAGTTTTAAAAAATATAAATATAGTTAAAAATTCTCTAAAAATAGTATGTTATTATTAAATGGAAGTGATAATCAGTATCAATTATGAAATAGAATTAGCAAAATGTCAAATAGTATAAATAAATTTTAGGGGGAATATACAATGTTAAGAAAAAAAATAACTGGACTTTTAGCAGTAATAATGGTGTCAACAACAGTTTTAGGGTCTCCAGGAGTAGTTGTTAAGGCTTCTACTATAAATAATATAGATGGTGTATCGAAAGCATCAACTAGTGTTCCAGAAGTAACACCAGAAGTTTTAGCTAATGGAACTTATGAAATAACAAATGATGCATTTAAGGTAGGAACTACTGATAACAGCGGGATTAGAGACTATATAGATACAACATCTATTGTAACAGTAGAAGACGGAAAAATAACTGTAACTTTAAAATATACTGATTTAGAGTTAGAAACTAATACAGTAAGAACAATAAATTGTATTACTATAAATGATAAAGAAATAGCTATTAAGAGAAATGATGAAGAAGGTATAAGCTTTGAAATTGAATCAATAGATGTATTAAATTCAAGAATTACTGTTAATCTAACTTATTATAATGAATTTATACCAGAGTTTATTGCTCCAGGGGGATTACACACAGTAGACATGGAAATAGTGCATAGTGGAGAATTAGTAAAGATTGAAGAGAATGATAGTGTAAAACCAGAGACTCCACAAGTTTTAGCGAATGGAACTTACAAGATAACAAATGATACATTTAAGGTAGGAACTACTGATAACAGTGGAATTAGGGATTACATAGATACAAATTCTATTGTAACAGTAAAAGATGACAAAATAACTGTAACTTTAAAGTATACTGATTTAGAGTTAGAAACTGATACAGTAAGAAAAATAAATTACATTACTATAAATGGCGAAGAAGTAGAGGTTAATACAAATGATGAAAAAAGTATAAGCTTTGATATTGGATCAATAGATTTATTATATTCAAGAATCACTGTTAACCTAACTTATTATAATGAATTTATACCAGAGTTTATTGCTCCAGGTGGATTACACACAGTAGATATGGAGATATTACACAATGGAGAATTAATAAAGGTTGAAGATGGTGATATAGACAATCCTATTGTGAAACCAGAAACACCTGATAATGATAATTCTGGAAATACAGGTAGCGGAGATGTTGATGGAAGTACAGGAGCAACACAAAAACCTTCAGGAGGCACAGATTCAGACTATGATGGAGAAGCTCAAACAGATAAAACTTATACAGCCAAAAATGAAATAACTTCTACTAGTGAAGCTGGTAAGGCAATGGCTAGACAGGCTTTATCTGAAGATATGAAAATAGAAAAGATAGGTGAAAAATACCGTGCAATTATAACATTTACTGACTTTGGGTTAGCGCAGATGAATGATATCATAGTGTATGTAAATGGTAAAGAAGTTGAAAGTAAATATATAAGAACAGCTTCAAGTGGTTTAAGTTTTGAATTAGGAAGCTTAGATGATTCAATAGAAATATCAGCTAAAATTAGTGCTATGAGTGGAATGAGAATTTCTTTTGGACTTAAAGTATTACAAGAAACATTAGTAGAAGTGGACAATGATGATGAAGGAATAACAGATGGAACTACTGATGATACAACAGGTGGTACAACTGAAGGAGATACACAAGGTGGACAAACTTCAGGAACATCAGAAGATACAAAAAAGGAAGAAGAACCACAAATAACTGTTGGAAAATTATATTCCATTCAAAATAATGTTACTCATACAAGTGAAACAGGAGTAGCCATGGCAAGAAAATATTTAAATGCTACTTCAAAGGTTGAAGAAATAGAAGGTCAATATTATGTTACATTAACATTTGCTGGATCAGATTTTATGCAAAATCATGTGATATATGTAAATGGTAGTGCAGTAACAGTAACAAGAACTACAAATGGAGATGAAACTAATATAAGATTTGCTGTTTCCAGCTTAACAGATGATATTAAGGTTAAAGTGTATATAGTTCCAATGTCAAGAGAGGTTGAGTTCGGGGTAGAATTATTAGTTGATACATTAACATTTATTAAAGAGTATACAGTAGAAACATTACCAAATACAGGGGCTGCGACAAGCTCTGCAGCAGTAGCAGGACTAGGATTGATTTTAACTTCGGCAGGTGCAGTTTTAATTAGAAAAAGAAAGTAAGAGATTAAAATGGTGGAGGTAAAGAAAATAGTGAGCTATTTATTTACCTCCCATTAATTATTAAGGAGAAAGATTATGAAAATATTAGATAAATTTAAAAATATATTAGTAGCTGTAATGGCTTTAGGAGTGTTTTTTACATTAGGAAATAAAACTACATTTGCAACAGAAAATGATATTGCAAGTGGTATATATGAATTAGAAAATGATGTCTATCATGAGTCGGAAACAGGTATGGCAATGTCTAGAAGCTATTTAGTACCAATAATGTCTGTTGAAGTTAGAAGAGATAGCACAGTTTATACTATTAGTTTTTCAGGAAGTGAGTATATGGAAAACTATAGAATAAAGATTAATGGTGAAGAAGTTCCAGTAGAAGTTATTGAAGATAATAATGAAGAGGGAATAGTAAGTCTTAAAGTTGAGGTTGATAAAGTGGATGCAGATATGGATGCTATTATTTATGTAGCGCCTATGGAAAGAGATGTAGAGTTTAAGGTTATTCCTAAGATGGATACTTTAACTTTAGTGGAGCCTATAGAGGAAGAGGTTATTGAAGAGGAAAATTCACTAGATTCTTCTGAATTTATAGGGGCAGAAAGTGGAGAGGTAGAAGCTGTTTCAGGAGCAACAACTGTCAGTACAGGTAAGATAATAGCTACTTTAGGAGTCGCTATAGCTATACTTGTTGTTTTAATAGGTGGAATAGTAATACTTATAAAATTTAAGAAAAGATAATAAGTTATTTAGGTAATTTAGGAAGGTTATTAATTATGAAATATAAAAATATTATGTCTTTAATTATTAGTGGGATAATGATATTTTCACTAGTTAGTTGTGGAAAAAAAGAAAATTCAAATGTTTTATTAGAAAGTAATGGTGAAGAAGTAGTAGTTGCAACTTCTGTTGCAGTTACAGAAATTTTAGATGCCTTAGGAGTAAAGGTATCAGGAGTTCCAAAAACATCATATGAATTACCTAAAAGTACAGAAGGTGCAACAGAGGTTGGAGCTCCAATGAATCCAGATTTAGAGATAATAAAATCGTTAAATCCAACAGTAGTAGTATCAGTAGATACTTTAGGAGCTGATTATATAGAGTTATTTACACAAAACAATATTCCAAGTGAGTTTGTTTCGTTAGAAAGTTTAGAAGGATTAAAGGAAGCAGTAACTACTTTGGGAGAAAGATTTAATAAAACTGAGGAAGCAACTTCATTATTAAGTGAAATAGAAAATAAAGAAAAAGAAGTAAGTGATAAAGCTAAAGGTTTAGAAGGGAAGGAAATTTTAATATTATTTGCAGCGCCTGGATCAACTATGATAGCAACATCAAAATCATATATTGGGAACTTATTGGAATTAGTTGGTGGGAAAAATATAATTGAAGATGATAGTACATCATTTGTTACTTATAATAAGGAAGATTTAGCGATGCTTAATCCAGATAAGATTTTAGTTATGGTGCATACTCTTCCAGATGAAACAAAGGCTGCCTTAGAGAAAGAAATGGCTACTGATTCGGCTTGGCAAAGAATTAATGCTGTTAAAGAAGGGAAAGTTGTGTATCTAGACAATACATATTTTGGAATGAGTGCAAATTTAAAAGTAATTGAAGGATTAGATATGTTAAGTGATATAGTACACAACTATGGAGAATAAATATGAAAGTTTCAGATAAAAAATTTAAAATAGTATTTATAGGAGCAATATTTTTAGTGTTAATAGCAACCATATTAATATCATTAAAAGTAGGTAGTATTAATATTACTTTTGGAGAACTTATAACTGGACTATTTTCAGGACAAACAGAGGGGAATATAGGTATTATTAAAGATTTAAGAATGCCAAGAGTTATTATAGCTGTTTTAGTTGGAGCTAATTTAGCAGTATCAGGGGTTTTATTACAATCAGTAATAAGAAATCCACTAGCAGATCCTTATATAACAGGTATATCTTCAGGTGCTTGTGCAATCACAGTTTTCTTTATGGTGTTTATTCCTAATGTTACCACAATTAGACCTATTTTTGGTTTCTTAGGTGGATTAGTAGCTTGTTCAGTGGTCTATTTTATGGCGTATAAGAAAGGGTTATCACCTATAAGAATAGTACTTGCTGGAGCAGCTTGTAATGCTTTATTAGGTGGATTTTCATCTATGATTACAGTAAGTGCAGGTTTAGGTGCAAGTAATATTCAAAAATGGATGATGGGGAGCTTAGCAACTGTTAATTGGAGTAATGTTCATATTATACTTATTTATTCTGTCATAGGAATAATATCAGCTTTAGCATTAAGTAAGGTATGTAATATATTAGCTCTAGGAAGCAAAAATGCTAAAAGCTTAGGGTTTAATTCAGATGTTTATATGATTATAGTTACAGCAGTTGCAGTATTTTTAGCAAGTATTTCAACTGCTATAGCTGGAGTAGTATCTTTTGTGGGATTAGTTGTACCTCATATATGTAGAATAGTAGTAGGTTCAGACCATAAATATTTAATTCCTTGTAGTGGAGTAGTTGGAGCGCTTTTAGTATTATTTGCAGATACAGTTGGAAGAATGGCTATGAGGCCAAATGAAATACCAGTTGGAGTAGTAACATGTGTTTTTGGGGCGCCATTTTTCCTATATCTTTTAAGAAGGAGTGACTTAAAGTAATGATAAAAGCAAAGAACTTAGAGTTCTCTTATGAAAAAGATAAAAGATTTATAAACAATTTAAATGTTGAAATTGAAAAAGGTAAGATAACCACTATATTAGGACCTAACGGAAGCGGTAAATCAACGTTACTTAGCATATTTGCGGGGCTAAATAAACCTAAAAAAGGCGATATTATAATGAATGAAAAATATCTTAAGACATTAAGTCATAAATATATTGCTAAAGAAATAGCTACAGTTCATCAGCAAAATAATGTACCAAGCGATATAACAGTACAGGAACTAGTTTCATACGGAAGAATTCCACATAAGAGGTATTTCCAAGGTAATAACGATAATGATAAAGAAATAATAGAATGGGCTATTAAAAAAACAGGCCTTGAAAACTTTAAAAATAAAACTGTTATGAGTATGTCCGGTGGTGAAAGACAAAGAGCTTTTATAGCTATGGCGTTAGCTCAAAAAAGTAAAATATTATTTTTAGATGAGCCTACTACTTATTTAGATATTTATCATCAGATAGAGATTCTTGAATTAGTTAGGGAATTAAATAAATATGAAGAATTAACAGTTGTTATGGTCTTGCATGATATAAATCAAGCGATTAAATATAGCGATAATGTAATAGTGATGAAAGAGGGTAGAGTTATTAATTCAGGAAAAGCAGAAGAAGTAATAAATATGAAGTTACTTAATGACGTATATAATATTGGTGGATTTATAAGTGATGTAAAAGAAGAAACATTTTTTATACCTTTAAAATTAGAACTTAGTAGATAGAATAATTAATAAAAGATAGTTTTTTATGAAGTTGAAAGTTGCATATAAAGTAACTTTCAACTTTTTTTATTCACGTTAAACAGGGGATGTAAATGTTTAAAATTATTTAAATTAGGTATTAAGTACTAAAAAAAATAATATTATTTAATATAGCCAATAGTTAATTAGAGTGGGAAAGTAAGATGGGTAAGGAGTGTTATTATTATGAAAAAGGTTATTAATGATCCTGAATACGTTGTAGAAGAGATGTTAGAAGGTATGACATATGCATATCCTCAATATGTAAAGAAGTTAGATAATGCTAATGTGATAGTTAGAAAAGATAGTAAATTAGATAAAGTTGCTTTAGTAAGTGGTGGTGGAAGTGGACATGAGCCATCTCATGGTGGTTTTGTTGGATATGGAATGCTTGATGGAGCTGTAGCAGGAGCTGTATTTACATCACCAACACCAGATCAAGTTTATGAGGCTATTAAAGCTGTAGCAAATGATGCAGGAGTATTATTAGTAGTCAAGAATTACACTGGAGATGTTATGAATTTTGATATGGCCAAAGAAATGGCTGAAATGGAAGGTATTAAGGTTGATTCTGTAATTGTTGATGATGATGTAGCAGTTGAGAATAGTACATGGACAATAGGAAGAAGAGGAATAGCAGGTACTATATTTGTTCACAAATTAGCAGGAGCTAAAGCAGAAACAGGAGCAACACTAGAAGAAGTTAAAGCTGTAGCAGAAAAGGTAATAAATAATGTTAGAAGTATGGGAATGGCACTTACACCATGTACAGTACCAGCAGCAGGTAAGCCGAATTTTACTTTAGATGAAAATGAAATGGAAATAGGTATGGGCATTCATGGTGAGCCAGGCACACATAGGGAAGAGTTAAAAACTGCTGATGAGATTGTTACTCATTTAATGGACAAGATTTTAGCTGACATGAATTTAGCAAAAGGTGATGAAGTAGCCGTTTTAGTTAATGGATTAGGTGGAACTCCATTAATGGAACAATTTATTATAAATAGAAAAGTTAATAAGATTTTAGAAGAAAAGAAGATAAATATTTATAAAACCATATTAGGTGAATATATGACTTCTATAGAAATGGCTGGCTTTTCAATTAGTTTATTAAAATTGGATGATGAATTAAAAGTTCTTTTAGATGCAAAGGCTGATACTCCTGCATTTAAACAACTTTAAGAATAGGAGTGAACATTATGGGATTAACATTAAAAGAGATACTGTATACTTTTGAGAAAATAGAAAACAAAATTGCTTACCATAAGCAGTTTTTAACTGACTTAGATGCAGCTATTGGAGATGGAGATCATGGCATAAACTTAAATAAGGGGTTTAGAGTTGCAAAAGAGAAGATTAAGGATAGAGATTTTAAAGATTGGGGTGAAATATTTAAAACAGTAGGAATGGCTATTGTATCTAGTGTTGGAGGTGCATCTGGGCCACTTTATGGAACTGCTTTTATGAAAGCTTCAATGCTAGGAAAAGGAAAAACAGAAATTACAATGGAGGATTTTAGAGATATATTAAAAGTTTCAATAGATGGAATTAAGATGAGAGGAAAAGGTGAAAAAGGTGATAAAACTATGTTGGATGCATTAATTCCAGCATATGATGAAGTTAACTATGGTATAGAAAATAATTTATCTGAATTAAATACTCTTAAGAATTCAGTTGAAGCTGCTAGAAATGGAGTTGAATATACTAAGCTTATTGCTGCTAGGAAAGGTAGAGCAAGCTATCTAGGAGATAGAAGTATAGGTCATCAAGATCCAGGGGCTACATCTTCATTAATGATATTAGAAGTTGTATTTGATACAGTAAATGAATTAAGGAGTTAATTATGGTATCACTTTTGATTGTATCTCATAGCGAGAATTTAGCAAAGGGAATAAAAGAATTAGCACAAGAAATGGCTAAGGAAGTTAAAATTGAGGCTGTAGGTGGAACTTTTGATGGAAGACTCGGAAATGATTTTAATAAGATATATACTGCTTTAGAAGATATTTATTCTGATGATGGAGTTTTAGTTTTATTTGACTTAGGAAGCTCTTATCTAACAGCAGAATTAGTGCAAGAATCTTTTGAGGTAGATGGAAGAGAGAAGATAAAAATAGTCGATGCAGCTTTAGTTGAGGGAGCTGTAATAGCAGCTATTGAAATGAGTTTAGATAAATCATTAGAAGAAATTTGTAGTAAATTAGAATCATTAAAATTAAATAAGATATAAGATTAAAAAGTACGGGAAGTTATATATTTTTATAAAACCTTCCGTACTTTTTAGAGAGTTACTAAAGTTATAATTAACTATTTTACCTCTAATTTAAGATGATTTATCCATTCATCCTTTAATATTTGAATGCTTTTCCCTGTTATATTTTCTAAGGAATTTTTAGTATCTGAACTTTTATAAATATCAATGAAGTCATTTGTTCCGATAGAATTTTCTATATATTTAACAAATGATGCTGAAAATATATAAAATATTTTTTCAGTTTCAACATCTTCATAATTAGGAAAACCATTTTCACCAAGTAAATCAAAAGCTTTCAGGCTTTCAAGTGTTCCATTATTATAAAACTGAAGAGATAGTTTATCGATATCATAGCCATTATTAGGATAAGTAGGATCACCATTAAACATATCATTTAAATATATGGCTAACCCTTCTTTTGTCCATGTAGAGCTATATTCCCATGCTATTAAGTGAATTAGTTCATGGATATATGGAGCTTTCTTTTCTTTTATATTATCTACAGATATTATTGCAGTATGTTCTATATCATTATTTTCATTATTAAATTCAGGCTCATTCATAGAGTCATTTATATTAACAAAAATTCTAGAGTTAATATAATGATCTGAATCTAACTTCATATTTAAGTATGTTTCTATTTCTATAATCCCAGTATCAACTCTTTTTGCAAATTCTCTTATCTCATCTTCGTTTAAGTAATCAGATTGAGAATAAAAAATAGCATGTTCTGTACAGTATCTTATATAGCCATCTTTATAATCATAATCAAAAGTATATAATTCCTCTAAATCAAATTTTTCTTGAACTTCGGTATCTAGAGTATCATCTTCAGCTACTATGGGGTCAGCATAGTTATTAATGCTGTAAAGAGAGTTCGAACATAGGATAATAGCGATAATAACAAAAGTTAAAATTACATATCTTTTTTTATTCATAAAATAATAACCTCCATTAAGCTATATTATTATATATTCTTTAGCTTTAATAAAAAGTATAGAGAATAGAAACTTTATTAATATATGATATAGTTAATAAAAGTGTACCATTGGATAAAGTTAATATTTTATGGTAATGTAATAATTATAGATTAAATTAATAGAGGTAGACTAATGAAAAGATTTAAAAAGGTTTATATAGAAACAACCAATATATGCAATTTAAGTTGTAACTTTTGTCCTAAAACCGAGAGAGAATTAACATTTATGGATGTAGAAAGTTTTAAGAAAATAATTGATGATGTAAAACAATATACTGATTATGTATATTTTCATCTTATGGGAGAACCATTTTTAAATAAAAACTTAGAAAAGTTTTTAGAAATTTGTGAAGAGGCAAAACTAAAGGTTAATATAACTACGAATGGTACTTTGATTAATAATGTTAAAGAAGTGTTACTTAAGTCTAAAGCATTAAGACAAGTTAATATATCTCTCCATAGCTTTGAGGCAAATGATAGTAAGATGACATTAGAAGAATATATAACTAATATAACTAACTTTATAAACGAAGCTAATAACAAGTCAAATATAATTTGTTCTATAAGATTATGGAATATGGATACAGAGGAATTAAAGGCTTGTAATAGCTTAAATAGTAATATATTAAAAACTCTTGAAGAAGAACTAAATATAGATTTTAGTTTAGGAGAAAAGCTACAAGAAAAGCCAGGAATAAAAGTAAGAAAAAATTTATATGTAAATATGGCTGAAAAGTTTGAATGGCCAAATATAAATTTAGTAAATGAAGAAGTAGAAGTATTCTGTTACGGATTAAGAGATCAGATTGGGATATTAGTTGATGGGACAGTAGTTCCTTGTTGTTTGGATAGCGAAGGAAATATTCCGTTAGGAAATATATTTAAAACTCCATTAGGAGAAATAATATCATCGAAGAGAGCCAGAGATATTTATAATGGATTTTCTAATAGAAAAGCAGTTGAAGAGCTTTGTAAGAGATGTGGATATGCGAAGAGATACTAATTGGGGAATATTGCTAGAAAAGGTCGCAAGAAATGTTAGCTAACGCTAAGAGAAATATGACTTTGTCAGAGAAATGTACACTTTCAGTGTAGAGAAATATGCCTACGGCAGATATAAGATTCATGCCGTAGGCATTTATTTATCCTGGCATAAGTCAATATTTATCTCTGTCGTAGACATAGATTTCTCTTTTGCATAAGCAAAATATTTGTCTGTGACTGTAGTTACATATTTCTCTTGCCGAAGGCAACATTTCTCTTTGTGAGTCTAGCGAACAATTTATTTATTAGAGTAGTTTTCTCCTTCAACTCTATCATAAGTTAACACATCCAATATGGTATCCCTACTATTAATACTTTGAATATTAGGAGAGTATATTGGTGTTGTTTCAATATGATTTATCATAGTTGATGAGAAATTATCTAAAGGTGTTTCTAATGACTCTATAACAACATATGGAAGATAGAATGTTGATATTGTTTGGTCATTTAAATATGAAAAATCTTTGTTATAGTTATTATAAAGTATATATTTTTGATTATATAAATTTTCTGTAGTATTAGAATTAATTCCAAAGTGACTATATATATCAGATGTAGGAGTAAAGAAAGGGTAGTGATCCCCAACGAAAACTAATATTACATCTTCATCAAAATTATTTAACCATTCTAAAAATTGCTTCAAATCATCGGAAGTTTTCTTAACACCTTCAAGATAATATTCAAGTTCATTTGTATTAGCTGTAACATCTACAGTTGATTCATCGTCATAATATGGTTGATGATTCTGCATAGTAGTTGTGAATATATAACTTGGACCATTATCTTGTTTTAATTGTTTCTTTATTTTTTCAAATACTGAATAGTCATCAATATATCTTTTAAAGCGAGTACTTTCATCTTCCATATCTTCTTCAAAGAAAAGATTATCAAATCCATAGCCTCCATAAATAGAATTTCTACTATAGAAAGAACCACTAAAAGGGTGGATATAAGTTGTAGTATATCCTAAGCTTTTAAAGTAAGATGGTATAGAATTAGAAAGATTACTATCAGTAAAAAGATTATGAGGTATTGAAGGTGTATTTAAAGAATACACAGGTAGTCCAAATAATAATTCAAATTCAGTTCTTGGAGTATATCCACCAAAAGTAGGAACTACACAGTTACCAACAAAGTTTTCTTTTGCAATTTGATCAAAACTTTCATAATAATATGATAAATCAAAAGAAGATTCAAAAGTTCTAAAATCTCCAAATGATTCAGACATTATAAAAATTACATTAGGTTTTTTATAGTTATCAGATGTTGTATTTACTTCTGATAATGTATTATTTACAAGCTCTTCAGAATAGTTCTCAGGCTTACGAACTTTTGAAGTGAATTCTTTAGAGGTTGTCTGAGATAAAAATCCTATAAGACCATTAGAATCGAAGCTCTCGTTTATAGCAAATATATTTGTTGATGTTTCGTTATCTAAATTAAAAGCAGCATAAATATTAGTTGAAGGCTTTGGAAGTAATATACCTAAAAGTAATATTAAAATACATACAGAACTAGTTACGAATCTTCTTTTAAATGTATAAGGAAGATTAAAGGTGTATTTTTTACATAAGACAATGTAGCCAATAATTAATATTAAGCATATTATTAAAGGCCAAGTGAAGTTCAATTTAGCAAATTTTCCTACATCCCCTATGTTTTGAGTCATAACTAAGTCACTTAAAGTTAGATGAGTTCCACTAGTTGTATATTTAAAATATTCTACTGTAGAAAGTATATATAAAGTTATGCTTAAAATACCTACTGCTATATGGCTCTTTTTTGTAAAGAAAAGTATTGCAAAAAATAGAACTGAAATTAATAATACACTATATAAAAATACTGGAAATTTATATTTAACAAAATCTGATAGTTTGCTAAAGTTTTGCATATGATTAAATTCAGTAATTAATACAATAAAAATAGGAAAAAAACAGTAAGTTATAATTGTAATTAGTTTATTATCCTTTAGTTTCATATTAACCACCTATATTAAAAAATTTAGTATATATTTTATTATAATACTATATTTTACAAATAAAGCAATTGATAAAAACTTAAATAATTCTTAAATTTTCAATTAATATTATTTTATCTTTTGCTTTTTGATAAGTCTTTAGAAATTTCAAATTTATAAGTTAAAGGTTCTATTATAAAGAATAGTATAAAAAATAAAATGAATGCTAAAAGATATTTTGCCCAAGAGCCAATATTTATATTAGATGAATTTACAATAACTGCCCAAGCTATGAAGGTAAATAGCATTATAATGCTAAATATAAATTTAGATTTTATAGATGCTACTAACTTTGTTTTGCATTTAGGACAATTTATAAATTGTGAGTACTTTCTTAAAAAAATATCTTTAGTTGAAAATTTATAATTACAGTGCGGACAAGTTTTATTAATCATTTTCATACCTCCTAATATTTACAATTATAATACTATGTATTATAAAAAAATATAATTATTACAGTAAAGTTCATTATATTAAATAAAATATTTTTAAAAGATAATACTATAATTATAAATTTATTCACTTAATAAAAGGAGTAGTTATATGTATTATAGAAAAGAATATTACGATGTAGTAAAAGAATTAGAAAGCAATGCTGAAGGTATTACAAGCAGTGAAGCTAAAAATAGACTTGAAAGAGATGGGTATAACGAGTTAAAAGAAGGATCTAAGGTTCCTTTATGGAAAATGTTCTTAGAGAGTTTTAAAGACCCATTAGTTATTGTGTTACTTATAGCTGCTATAGTACAAATGTTTTTAGGTGAAGTTGTAGAATCACTTATTATATTTTTAGTAGTAATATTAAATTCTGTATTAGGAGTTACTCAAACTAGGAAAGCAGAAAGTTCTTTAGATAGTTTAAAAAAACTATCAGCACCAAGTGCGAAAGTGTTAAGAGATGGTAAAAAAGTTACAGTTCCTGTTAAGGAAATTGTAGTTGGTGATGTAGTATTTTTAGAGGCAGGAGATTATATACCAGCTGATGGTAGACTTATTGAAACACAGACTTTAAAAGTAGTCGAAGGTATGCTTACAGGAGAAGCTGAGGCAGTATTAAAGCATACAGATAAAATAGATGAGGAAGTTGGAATAGGCGATAGAAAGAACATGGTATTTAGTGGAGCTACTGTTGTTTATGGAAGAGGTAAGCTAGTGGTAACTCAAACAGGTATGAATACAGAAATGGGAAAAGTAGCAGCGCTTTTAGAAACAGCAGGAAATAAACAGACTCCACTTCAACAAAAGCTTGATGATTTTGGTAAGAAGTTAGGTATAATTATAATGATTTTGGCAGCTGCTATATTTGCAATTCAAGTTATAAGAGGATATTTAGCTGGAAGTGATTTAAAAGCTCTAATTTTTGATTCGTTTATGTTTGCAATTGCGGTAGCTGTAGCAGCTATTCCAGAAGCTTTATCTTCAATAGTAACTATAGTATTAGCTGTAGGAACTAAAGATATGGCAAAAAAACAAGCTATAGTTAGAAAGCTTCCAGCTGTTGAAACATTAGGGTCTACTGGTGTTATATGTACTGATAAAACTGGAACATTAACGCAAAATAAGATGACAGTTGTAGATTTCTTTATGTATGGAATAACAAAAGAAGAAGTAAAGGCAGAAGGCGACTCATCAGAACAAGTTGAAGCTATGAATTTAAGCTCAACATTATGTAATGATGCCGATATTACTGAGGCTGGAGTGGAACTTGGAGATCCTACAGAAGTAGCGCTTTTAAGGTTTGCAAATAAAAGAGGAATAGATTATAAAGAGTTAAGAGATAAATATGATAGATTGAGTGAGATTCCTTTTGATTCTGATAGAAAATTAATGTCTACAGTAAATTCAATAAATGGAAATGCTATAATGTTTACTAAAGGTGGGCCAGATGTAGTATTTAGTCGTGTATCTAAAGCTTTAGATGATGGTGATGAAGTAGAGATTACTGAAGAAATTTTAAATAAATATAGAAAACAAAATGAGGATTTTTCCAATAGAGCATTAAGGGTATTGGCTTTTGCATTAAAGGATGTGCCTGATGAGAACTTTGTTCCTGCATTAGATGACGAAGTAGATATGACTTTAGTAGGATTAATGGCTATGATAGATCCTCCAAGGGAAGAAGTATATGGAGCTGTAGCGGAGGCAACTGGAGCAGGAATAAAAACAGTTATGATTACTGGAGATCATAAAACTACGGCAGCTGCTATAGCGAAAGAAATAGGAATAATGAAAGATGGAGATATAGCATTAACTGGTCAAGAATTGGATGCGTTAAGCGAAAAGGAATTAGAAGAAAAGCTAGAGCATATAACAGTTTATGCAAGAGTTTCACCGGAAAATAAGATTCGTATAGTTAAAGCTTGGCAAGAAAAAGGATATATTACTGCTATGACTGGTGATGGAGTAAATGATGCCCCAGCGTTGAAGCAAGCTAATATAGGAATTGGAATGGGTAGTGGAACAGATGTAGCTAAAGATGCAGCTGCAATGATATTAACAGATGATAATTTTAAAACTATAGTTTCAGCAGTTGAAGTAGGAAGGACTGTGTATAGCAATATAAAAAAATCTATTACATATCTTTTTGCAGGTAATTTAGGAGCTATAATAGCTATTCTATTTGCAGTTTTTGTTGGATGGTCAAATCCATTTACAGCATTACAACTATTATTTATTAATTTAATAAATGACTCACTTCCAGCAATAGCTTTAGGGCTTGAACCGGCAGAAAAGAATATTATGAGTGAAAAGCCAAGAGATATTAATGAAGGAATATTGCAAGGTGGAACATGGCAAGCAGTACTTTTAAGAGGTGTTATAATAGGGATTGTTGTAATTTTAGCTCAATATATAGGGAATAAAGTATCACCAGAACTTGGCGCTGCAATGGCATTTTCTACAGTAACAATAGCTAGAATATTTCAAACTTTACCTGCAAGATCAGACAAAGTTACAGCATTCAAATTGGGTGTATTTAAAAATATCTATGCCATTGGAGCTATAATAATTTGCCTTTTGTTATATTGTATAGTACTAATTCCAGGAGTTAGAAGTATATTTGATATACCAAATGAATTTGGTATGTTTAACTTTTTAATTTGCTTAGGCTTTGGATTGCTTGCAGCATTGATTATGGAAGTAAGCAAACTATTTAATAAAACAAAGGCTAATAGTTAAGGATAACATTTGTACTTTGCTTCACTAGATTAATAATTTATATTTTTATTATTTTATTGAAGTGAAGTACATTTTTGTTTTAATATGAGTTTTAAAAAAATTTAAACATTATTTAACTTAAATATAAAGTTATTAGCTTATATATATTTAGTAAAATTATATTCATATGTTATAATTAGGATAATAAAACATATGAGGAGTTAGATCATGGTATTAGTAAGTTGTCCATTAAAACAAAATGATATTATTAAATTAATAGAAGAGTATAAAGTTAATGATGAAAATTTATTTTCTTTTAAAAGCAGAAAAGGAGTTCAATTATATTTTGATTCGAAACTAAATGATGATGAAGCTTGTTTGATAATTAAAAATATAATAAAGTCTTATAAATATAGCCCTGCACTAATGTATAATGTAGTTACTTGTGATGGAGATAAAATAAACTGGTATAAATAAAGAAGAATTTTAGTATATTTTAAGAATTTATTAAGATATTGTTTAAAGAAAATAGTGGGTTAAGATGATATAATAGGTAGAGTGTTAAAGAGTCAAAAGTATGGTCATATATTAAAAAATAGTAAAGTAACTAAAAATAATATATAATATACAAACGAATATTTCTTATAATGGAAAGTATAATTGCTAGAGACATAATTTTAGTAATGTAGTCATATGTAAGTAGAAGAAGGAGTATGTAGAAAATGAATATACTGATTTTATCAGCATCCACTGGGGGAGGCCATATGAGAGCCTCAAGAGCTATAGAAAATTACATGAGTGAGCATGATGAAAGTGCAAATGTAAAAATTGTAGATAGCTTACTATATATTAATCCAATTTTAAATAAGACGGTAACAAGTGGATATGTATATTTAGCAACCAAGACACCCAAAATATATGGAAAACTTTATGAGTTAACAAACAAAGAAGATCGTTGGATTAGCTTTGTGAGTAGACTTAACTATTTATTTGCAAATAAGCTATTACCATTAATTGATGAATTTAAGCCAGACGTTATAATTACAACACATCCATTTCCAACAGAGATGGTTTCTATATTAAAGTCAAAGGAACTTGTAAATATTCCTTTAGTATGTATAATGACAGATTACGCACCACATAAGACATGGGTAAACCAGCAGGTGGATGCTTATATAGTTTCAAATGACGATATGGTTAAAGAGATGAGTAATATTGGAATTAAAGAAGAAGTAATATACCCTTATGGAATACCTATAGAGCAAGTTTTCTTTGAAAAGAAAGACAAGGATTTAGTGCTAGATGAATTAGAGTTAAATCCTAACTTGCCTACAATTTTAATGATGGCAGGAAGCTTTGGAGTAACAAATGTTTTTAAGATTTATGAAGATATAATAAATATAAATAGAGATTTTCAAGTGATTGTTATTACTGGGAAAAATCAAAAGCTATATGATGAATTTGCTAAAGTTATAAATAAGAGTGAAAAGCAAACTAAATTAATTTACTTTACAGACGAAGTTAATAAGTTTATGCAAGCTGCAGATATTATAATAACTAAACCAGGTGGTTTAACAATTACAGAAGCTTTAGCATCAAATATACCTATGGCAATTTTTGATGCAATACCAGGGCAAGAGGAAGAGAATGCAGATTTCTTAATAAATCATAATATGGCAATTAAATTAGAAAAAGGACAAAGCTGTGATAAGTTAATTGAAGAATTACTAATAAACAAAGAAAAGCTAAATAATATGAAAGAAGCATGCAAATCATTTGATAAAAATGATTCCTCTAAAAATATTTGTGCATTAATAAATGAACTAGTTGAAAATAATAAGATTTAGCATTATATTATAACAATATTAATATATATAGTATAAGTTGAGAGAATTTAAGGGAGGTAATTAAATGACAAAAACAAACGCTATTTATAAGTGCGATATATGTGGAAATATCGTTGAAGTATTACAGGAGGCTGCAGGGACTTTAGTATGTTGTGGAAAACCAATGACTTTAAAGGATGAGAGAACTAAAGATGGAGTAGGAGAAAAACATCTACCAGTAGTAGAGAAGAGAGAAGATGGAGTATTTGTTAAGGTTGGAGAAGTTGAGCATCCGATGATTCAAGAACACCATATACAATGGATAGAAGTTCTAACAGATACTGAGGTTATTAGATTGAACTTAAAAGCTGGAGATAAGCCAGAAGGTATATTTAATGTAGATTATAATAATGTGGTTGCAGTAAGAGAATATTGTAATTTACATGGATTATGGTCTATTAATTTGAAATAAAGTAACAAAAGGTGTACTTAGATATCTAGGTACACCTATTTTTTGATTAAATCAAGGATAAGATGTTAATATTAAAAAAGGTATGATATTAACTGCAAGGGGTAGAAAAGTGAAAAATATTAAATTTTTAATGATATATGCTCTAATTATGTTGTTCTTCACAGGTTGTAGCGGCAGTTCAGTACAAGAAGAGGATAATAATATTAGTGAAAACAATAATGAAATTGAAGAGGTAGATAAAATAAAGGATAAAGTAGAATCTATGTCTTTGGAGGAGAAGATAGGTCAACTTTTTATAGTGGGATTTGAGGGTGAAGAAATAAATGATGAAATAGTAGATTTAGTAAAGAATCAAAAAGTTGGAGGACTTATATATTTTTCAAGAAATATTGTAGATTCAAATCAAATAATAAACTTGAATAATGAAATAAAAGCTATAGAAAAAGATATTCCGTTATTTATATCTGTAGATGAAGAGGGCGGTGTTGTTTCGAGAGTTCCAGAAGAGTTTGTAAAACTTCCTTCTAGTGGGTATATAGGACAATTTAATGATGAGAATCTAAGTTATAATGTAGGTAAGATTATTGCAAAGGAATTAAATAGTCTTGGCTTTAATATGGACTTTGCTCCAGTATTGGATATTGATAGTAATCCCAATAATACGGTAATAGGAGAAAGGGCATTTGGTAATAATTCAGAAATAGTTTCAAGGCTAGGAATCAAGACTATGGAAGGTATAAAAGATGGTAAAATAATCCCTGTAGTGAAACATTTTCCAGGGCATGGGGATACAGATGTGGATTCACATTATGGATTGCCTATAGTAAAAAAAACATTAGAAGAACTTGAAAATTTAGAGTTTATTCCTTTTAAAAATGCAATAGATAATGGCGCTGATGTAGTGATGATTTCTAGTATAATATTAGAAAGTATAGATAATGAATATCCGGCTACTATGTCAAAGAAAGTAACTACTGATATTTTGAGAGATAGCTTAGGTTTTGATGGAGTAATAGCAACAGATGATATGACTATGGGAGCTATAGTAGATAATTATAATTTGGCAGATGCAGTTATTATGTCTATAAATGCAGGAAGTGATCTTGTACTTGTATGTCATGGATATGATGATATTATAAACTCAATAGTAGCTGTGAAAGATGCAGTTAATAGTAAAATTATATCAGAAGAAAAAATAGATGAAAGTGTATATAGAATTCTAAAGTTAAAGGATAAATATAATGTAAACAACAAAGTAATAGGCAATGATATAGATATTGAAGGGATAAATTCAGAAATTAAATCTTTATTTAATCAATAAATTTATATAAATTATTATATTGGAAGGAATTGTTATTGAAAAAGAGGATATTTTAAATTAATGTATAAAAGGAGATTAAATAAAGTATAATGGAGGAAATATGACGACACAACTTGAAAAAATATTAAATTTAACTTTAGCTTGGGTATTAACTGATGGTGTAAAATTAGTTATAGGCCTTATAGTATTGTCTATAGGATGGAAGTTAATAAAGAAACTTATTAAAATTATGAATGTTTTAATGGATAAGAATAATGTAGATAAAACTCTAAGAAACTTCTTAGATGCTTTAGTGGAAGTAGTATTGAGAGTTGTTCTAATTATGGCAGTGTTAGAGTTTGTAGGAATAAAAGCTACTGGGATAGCAGCTATATTTGCTTCAGCTGGTTTAGCGATAGGGCTTGCATTACAAGGTAGTTTATCAAATTTCGCTGGAGGGGTGATTATTCTTTTAATAAGACCTTTTAATGTAGGAGATTATATTGAAGGGGCAGGGCATTCAGGAACAGTTGAAAAGATAAGTATATTTTACACATGTTTAGTTACTCCAGATAATAAACAAATACTAATTCCTAATGGGTCATTAGCTAATGATAGTATAGTAAATTATTCTTCAAAAGATACAAGAAGAGTTGATATAGTTTTTGGTGTATCTTATGATGACGATATATTTAAGGTTAAAAGAATTCTTACACAAGTTGTAGACGCTAATGAGTTAATACTTAAAAATCCAGAGCCATTTATATCTATAAATGAGCATGGTGCAAGTTCTATAAATTTTGTGGTTAGAGCATGGTGTAAGACATCAGACTACTGGACAGTTTACTTTGATTTATTAGAGAAAGTTATGGTTAGATTTAATGAAGAAAATATAAGTATACCTTATCCACAAATGGATTTGCATTTAAAGGATGGTAAGTTACAAGAAAATTAATATTATATGATGATGAAAGGTTATTGCATGGTTAATAAGTGCAATAACCTTTTTGTTTATATATTGTAAAAAATTGTATAAGTAAGGAATTTTATAATATTAGCAAACATAATAATCAATAGAATTATCTTTAGGATTTTTTATATTATTTAGAAGGATTTTATAAATAAATAATGAAATTAATTAACTATGGGGTGATTAGAGAAATGAGGACTTTAATTATATATGGTAGCAATCATGGATGTGCAAAAAAATGTGCAGAGCTTTTAGAGGGAAAGTTAAAAGGAGAAGTAGATATAGTGGATATAAGAAAGGATGTAACACTTGATTTAAATATCTACGATAAAATTATAATTGGTGGTTCCATCTACATGGGGAAAATTCAAAAGGAAATAACAGAGGTATGTGAAAACTATTATGGGAATTTAAAAGATAAAAAAGTGGGATTATACGTATGTTGTATGAATGAGGAAAACATTGAAGCACAGATTAAAGATAATTTTCCAGAAGAATTATTATTTGGTGCAGTTACACAAGGGTATTTTGGAGGCGCTTTTAATTTTAAAGATATGAACTTCATAGAAAGATTTATAATAAGAAAAGTAGCTAAATCATTATCTAAAACTAATGAAAAATTTAAAAAAATAGATATGAAAAAATTTGTAGATATGATTGAAAGGGGAAATATTGAAAAGTTTGCTAAGGCAATGAATAGCTTTTAATCAAACCTGAGCAAGTTATGTATAATAAAAATGAAATTTCATATAATAGTATTGTAGCCAACTAACTTTTGTTATTAAAGTTATAGGTGGTTATGGGGCGTTGCAGGACAAAATGCAACGTCTTTTAAATTGCTATTAAAAAGTGGTAGCACATACATAACTACAAACGTATTATAACAGTAAAAGATATAAAGTGGAGGAATGTATGGACGCTTATCAATTAATAGGGCTTCTTCAACAAAAAATGAAAGATCCAAGATTTGCAAGTAGATTTAATCAATTAGCAGAGGAATTAAATTCTATACCAGGTTTGCAACAAAGAGTAATGCAAATTGTTCAAATCGATAATGAAAAAAAGAGACAAAAAGAATTGGATAAATTGCCTTCAAAAGCAAAATCTATAGTTAAAGAATTATTAGAAATGTTAAGATAATTACTTAAATGAAATAAAGTGCGAAGCACTCTTTAGTTAATAGTGAAGAGCTAAAAGTGAAAAGTTAGGGATGAAACTTCTAGGTAGTTTCTAAAATTATAATTATTTAAAGTCAGCTTAGCTGACTTTATTCATAAACTCTTAACTTTACACCTTTAACTTTTAACCCAATAAAGTGTTTCGTGCTTTAAATTTTTTGTACATTTATAGCCATAGGGCCTTTTTCCCCTTCACCTATTGAAAAGGATACATTTTCTCCTTCGTGCAAATCCTTATCAGTCCCTTTTTCTTTAACTTGAGAATGATGTACAAAAATATCTTGACCGTCATTTGCAGAAATAAAGCCATATCCCTTTTCTTGATTAAACCATTTTACTGTACCTGTATAGCTTGACATAAAATCTCTCCTTATTTTATAAAAATATCAATAAATCATTAAATAGTGTTTGAATTTAAATAATTAATTATACGTAAATATAAATTAATAAAATCATTGACTTGGATTTTTAGGCAAAGATGATATAATTATTTTAAATTAATATAGAAACATAGGAGGAGAAAGTTTGAGTAATCACGTATTAGAAGAAGCAAGAAAGTGTTTAGGGTGCAAGAAACCAAGATGTAAAGCTGCATGCCCAGTTAGTACAGAAATACCTGAAGTAATAAGTTTATTTTTAAATGGTGAAATTGAGGAAGCAGGTGAGAAGTTATTTAATAATAATCCATTATCTGTAATATGTTCTCTTGTATGTCCTCATGAGAAGCAATGTGAAGGTAATTGTGTTTTAAATGCTAAAAAGAATCCTGTCCACTTTGGCGATGTAGAAAATTATATATCTAATTTTTATATACATAAGGCTTTTAGTAAATCAAAAATAGATAAGGATAAAAGAGTTGCTATTATAGGATCAGGACCAGCAGGTATAACAATATCAATTTTATTAGCTCAAAAAGGTTACAATGTAACAATATTTGAGGCTCATGATAAAATTGGAGGAGTTTTAAGATATGGAATACCTGAATTTAGATTATCTAGGGATATATTAGATAATATAAAAGAAAAGCTTGTAGAAATGGGGGTTAAAATACGTCCTAATACAATGATAGGCCCTTATATAACTATAGATGATTTGTTTAGAGATGGATATAAGGCTATTTTTATAGGAACAGGAGTATGGAATCCGAGAACCTTGAATGTTAAGGGGGAGACTCTTGGACATGTTCATTATGGTATAGATTATTTGAAAAACCCAGATGTCTATGACTTAGGTGATAGAGTTACTGTAGTAGGAGCTGGAAACGCAGCTATGGATGTTGCTAGAACAGCTATAAGAAAAGGAGCAAAAGAAGTATATGTAATGTATAGAAAAGGTGAAATAGATGCTCCAGCAGAAAAATTAGAAGTAGAATATGCAAAGCTTGATGGAGTAAAGTTCCTTTATTATAAAAATCCTTTAGAGATATTAGAAGATGGAATTAGATATGAAGAAACTAAGGAAGTTTTTGATGCAGAAGGAAATAGAACCGTAACTATAGATAAGGGAAAAGAAGGCGTATTTAATACTGACTCAGTCATAATTGCAGTAAGCCAAGGACCAAGAAGTAATATAGTTTCAACAACAAAAGGTATAAATACTTTATCTTCAGGATTAGTGCACGTAGATGAATGTGGAAGAACATCTAGAGAGGGTGTTTTTGCTAGTGGAGATGTAGTTACAGGAGCGAAGACTGTAGTAGAGGCAGTGAGGTTATCTAAGAAAGTTGCAGAAGCTATTGATGAATATATTAATTCAATTTAATTGTCTTTTAGAAAATTAAATAAATACATATATTTTTTGTTAAATATATGTTATAATTCGTTTATAATATAAAGCTCGTATAAATTCGGAAATTGGTCCGAAAGTTTCTACCTGCTGACCGTAATTGGCAGACTACGAGGGACGTTATTTTATTGTATAAATTTCTATTTATTAAGAGATTTGCGATTTAAATTAACCACCTCAAGTTTTTTTGAGGTGGTTTTTATTATTTTATTAAAGTGTACAGAGATGTCTGTTTTTAGTTGTTTAATAGATATATAGAAATTTATTTTTAAATATTTAAGAGCATTATAGTTACGTTTATATAAACAGTAATATTGAATTTATATGAGAGATAGTAGTTATAAGTATTTCTTCAGTAATATTAATTATAGAGCGTAAGTAGCCTTAGTATTTAAATAGTATTAACTGAAGAAAAATTAGAAATGGAAGGTGTTTATTATGGAAAAATTACGTAAAAAGATATTAGAAGAAGGACAAGCGTTAAGCGAAAATGTTCTTAAAGTTGATTCGTTTTTAAATCATGGGGTTGATCCAGAGCTTATGTATGAAATAGGAACATACTTTAAAGATTATTTTATGCAGAAAAATGTAACGAAGATATTTACAATAGAGAGTTCAGGAATTGCTCCTACAGTTATGACAGCATTACAAATGGGAATACCAATGGTAACTTTAAAGAAGCAAAGTTCAAAAATATTAAATGGAGAAGTATATCAGACATTAGTACATTCTTTTACAAAAGGTAGTAATTATGAATTAACGCTTTCCAAAAAATATATAAATGAAGATGATAATATACTTATTATAGATGATTTTTTAGCAAATGGGGAAGCTGCATTAGGAGCTGCAAGATTAGTTGAGATGGCAGGTGCAAAGGTTGCAGGGATTGGAATAGTTATTGAAAAGTCTTTCCAACCAGGAAGAGATATGCTAAATGAAAAGGGGTATGATGTATACTCTTTAGCTAGAGTAGCTAAGTTAGGTAAAGATCTTATTAAATTTGTAGAAGAATAAAGATATAAATAAAAAGAAATCTCAGAACTTTACTAGTGTACTAGTTAGATTTGAGATTTCTTTTTTATTTAAAGGCAAACTGTGTATAGTTAAAATTAATTTTAAAAGATTATTATTTTGATTTACTAGTTGAAGGTTTTGTTTTAGAATTTCCTTTATTTATAAGTGTAGAAATAGCAAATCCCACAAAGGTAGTTATTAAAGGAAGTACCATCCAAAACATATTATCTGTTAAAATAAACAATATGAAGGCTGCAAGTACACCTATAGCAAGTCCTGATATAATTCCATATGATAATATTTTTTCTACTTTTTCATTATGTTTAGATAGCTTCTTTTTCTTTTTACTCATAAATGATCGCTCCTTTTATTACATAATATACCATAATTAAATTATAATACATTATAATTTCTTTTAAAACATTAATAAGCTAAATTATTATATTGATAGATTGCATTTGATATGTTAGCAATTTTTTCTTCAGCATCTTCAATATCATGAGTATACAAAATGATTATGTAAGGGCTATTATTAAAAACAATGCCAACATCATGTATATAAGTATCATAAGTACCAATTTTATGAGCTACTATATCTGAATCTATGTATTTAGTTAGTCTATCGTTATATTCCGAATGAGTTAATACTGATAGCATATGGCTGAAATTTGGATAATAACTAAATTCATAAATATACTTTAATATTTTAAATTCTATTTCAGGAGTAATAATATTTTCTTCTGATGGAAAATCTATTTTAAGTAAATTATATAAATTTTTACGTACCTCTTCATGACCACCAAGATAACGGCCGACCATATTTGTCGCAATGTTGTCAGAATATATAATTGATAAATCTAGTAAGTCTTGAATTTTATAAGATCCAATATAATATTGATCTTGTAAAATACCAGTTCCTTCTTCGTAATCTTCAGGTAAATATTCTATATATTGATCTAAATCCAATTTACCAATTGAATTTAAATAATAAGCATAGAGATTTAGACCTACCTTATATGTACTTGCAGCTATAAACTTTTTATCTTCATTTATGTTAATAGTATTATTATTTTCAAAATTATAATAAATTAATCCAATATTATCTAAATCATCGGCTAAATATATTTTTATTCTATCTTCTAGAGAATAATTATTATCATAAAGCATGTCTAATCTTTCTGTATAAGATAAAGAGGCATAATCTGAAGTTGTTAGGGATAATGTTGGACTACTATCATAGTTAGATCGAGTATTAGTAATAATTTTAGTGTATATATTATCATTAAGTAAAATACTTTCATCAGGTATATTTTCTTTTGAGATGAAAGTTTTATAAATATAAAATGATGATAATAAAAGTATTGTCAATAATATTAATAAGGGAATAGTTTTTATTCTATATTTCTTATTCAAGCTAGTCATCCTTCCTAAGTTGTGTGTAATATGTATTTTAATTTATTAATGTAGATAAAGAATGAACTATGCTATAAGAATTTATGAATAAAAATGAAAATTTGTATTAATTAATTTCAGGAAAAATTCAGATTAGGATGGTAGACTAGTATTATTACTTAGTATGAAATTTTGATGAATTTATTTTTACATAAGTATCATATGATAGAATATTAACTATGTAAAAAGTTTTGTGGAGGAAAGTTATGAATAGCAGAATTTTAGTAGTAGAAGATGATAGTCAAATACAAGAATTAATAGTGGAGTTTTTATCATCACAAGACTATATTGTAGATACAGCATCAGATGGAATTGAGGGATATGAAAAGTTTAAGAGTGGAAATTACGATTTAGTTATATTAGATGTAATGATGCCAAAGCTTGATGGTTATGGGCTTTGTAAGATGATAAAAAGATTAGATGAAAATGTTTCTATAATTTTTTTAACTGCTTTGGGAGATGAGGAAAGTGAAGTAAGAGGCTTTGAACTCAAAGCTGATGATTATATATCTAAACCTTTTTCATTTAATGTACTAATAAAAAGGGTAGAAGCAGTATTAAGAAGACATAAAAAAGAAAAGGAAGAAAGCGATATTTTAGAGTTTGAAAAGTTAAGATTGGAATTGCAAACTTTTAAAGCTTATGTTAATGAAGAGGAAATCGAACTTACTTTAAAAGAGTTTAATATATTAGCATTAATGATCAACAGCTACCCTATTGTAGTTTCAAGAGAAATGCTAATAGAAAAAATATGGGGATATGATTATTTTGGAGATACAAGAGTTATAGATGCTCATATGAAGAACATAAGAAAGAAAATACAAAAAGATTATATAAAAACTATAAAGGGTGTAGGATATGTTCTTGAAAAACAAGTGGAATAACCTAAGCATAAAGAAGAAGAATTTTATATGGAGTGTTCTTATTATAATTATTTCTTTTACATTGTTATACGGTGGAATATATCTATTTATGCCTAAAGTATATGAGAGCTATAAATTAAATAAGATATATCGTAGTATAGATGATTTAAAAACTACATTAGAAGAAACTGATGGATTAGATTTATCAGAGACTTTAGATAAATTTTCTTATGAAAATAATTTAGATTTAATTGTAGTAAAAAAAGATAAAGATAACAAGATAGTATCTGTTGTTTACAGTTCTTTTAGGGAATGGTTAAATGATCCTGGAAAGATACCATTTCTAAAAGAGGAAGAAATACCGCCTCATCTTTTAAAACGTATAAGATTAAACTTAGAAGAAGTAAATGAAGCTGTGTATAAGCCAATAAATAAAAGAGGAAGCTTGAATATTGAAGATGATATAAGTATAAAAGGCCTTAAAGGAAGGTATTCTCTAATAGTTCATGTTGCAGTAAGTCCAATTGATGAAGCAGCTACAATAGTGGCGCTATTCTTTCCTTTTGCAATAATTGCTATAGTACTTATTGCGATTACCATTTCAACATTTTACTCTATACAAATTAGTAAACCTTTGATCAAAATAAACTATGTAGCTAAGAAAATGGCAGAGCTTAACTTTGACAATGTAATAGAGATTAAAGGTGATGATGAAATAGGTCAACTTTCAAAGAGTTTAAATTTAATGAATGAAAATCTAAAGAATTCATTTAGGGAGCTTGAGATAGTTAATTCGAAGTTAACTGAAGAAATAGAACTTGAGAGAAAGATAGAAAAGCAAAGAAGAGAATTTATTGCAACTATATCTCATGAACTTAAATCACCTATTACTATTATTAGCGGACAAATAGAGGGGATGATTTACAAAATTGGAAGATATAAAGATAGGGATAAATATCTTAAAGAGTCTTATGATGTAGTACAAAAGATGAGAGAACTTGTACAAGAACTACTAGATATGAGCAAGAGAGAAGATCAAAAACTAAAATGCGTGTTTACTGATATAAATCTTTCTATGTTAATTGAAGATATATTAAGTGATTTATATTATTTTTGTGAAGATAAAAATATAGCTGTAGAAAAATATATTGAAGCGAATGTGCATATTCAAGGAGATAATAATTTATTGACAAGAGCAATAACAAATATAATAAAAAATAGTATTATACACTCACCTAAAGAGGAGAAAGTAAATATAAAATTAACTAATGAAGAATTAATAGTAGAAAATACTGGAGTTAACATACCAGAAAGTGAAATTGAAAATATTTTTGAGGCATTCTATAGAGTTGATAAATCTAGAAATAGAAAAACAGGAGGTACAGGGCTAGGGTTATATATTGTTAAAACTATATTAGATCAACATAAAAATATAAGCTATAAAATATATAATAAAGATAACTCAGTTGTCTTTATTATAAAATTTGATAAAAATGATTAGGTGTCTTTGTGATATAATAATTTTAAAATGATATAAGATTATATTTTAAGGATGGTATTATAATGATTAATAGTATTATATTTGATTTAGATGGAACATTATTAAATACAATAGAAGATTTGGCAAATGCTTGTAATTATGCTTTAACTACTTTAGGGTATAAAACACATGAGGTAGAAAAATATAAGACGTTTGTTGGAAATGGAAGATACAAACTTGTAGAAAGAATGCTACCAGAAGATAATCGAAGTGTTGAAAATATAGAAAAGGCATTAGAGTTATTTGATAGTTACTATGAAAAGCATATGATAGATATGACAAAACCATATGATGGAATTATGGAAATGCTAGATTGTTTAATAAGTAAAAGTATTAATATTGCAGTAGTATCTAATAAACCACATGAATTTACAACCGAAGTAGTTAAAAATTACTTCGGTGATAGATTTGAAGTTGTATATGGACATAAAAAAAATACTAAAGAAAAGCCAGACCCTTGGGCAGTACTTGAAGTGATAGATGAGTTTAAGGTAAATAAAGATGAGTGTCTTTATGTTGGTGACTCTGAAATTGATATAAATACTGCTAAAAATGCAGGGGTTAAATCTGTTGGAGTTGAGTGGGGATTTAGAGGAAAAGGTGAACTTGAAAGTGCGGGAGCAAATTATATAGTGAACAAGCCAGAACAAATACTAGAGATACTGTAAAAAGTATCTCTTCTTTTATGTTTAGGTATTTATATTTTTACTAAAAAGCAATATAATATAAGATAGTTAAATAAAGTGATAGTTGGCAGTTTAATTATGCTTATGGAAGATATTGAATGGAGAGTTAGAAGATGAAGACAGTTAAGGAAAGAAAGAAAAAAAGAGTTGTGAAAAGCAATGCAATGAATAGACTAGCGGGTATTGGAACTTTAATATGTTTAATTTTCTTACTTTTAGTTATGAGGTTAGGCTACATAGTATTTGTTAAGGGAAATGAGTATAAGGACAAAGCAGATACTCAATGGAATCAAGAAATACAAGTTACGGCAAAGAGGGGAAACATACTGGATAGAAATGGTAAGTATATAGCTGCATCTGCAACAGTTTATAGAGTTGACTTTGATATAAATGCTCTTTTAACTGAAGCTGAAGAAGAAGAAATAGATGTTAAAGAAATAGCTCAAAAGCTGGCTAGTACATTAGATATGACTCAAGAAGAAGTTTTATCAATAATTGAAAGTGGAGAACCTTATCCTAACTTAATAAGAGGTATTGAGCAAAGTAAAGCGGATGAAGTCAAAGCTCTTAATATATATGGAGTTACAGTTAGTAATGATGTAAAAAGATATTATCCTAATGGACATTATCTTGCACAAGCTTTAGGAAGTGTAAATACTGATGGACAAGGGTTAACAGGAATTGAGTTAGAATATAACCATTATCTTGCAGGTGTTCCAGGGTTGAAAATTGAAGGGGTAGATAGTAATCAAAATACGATGCCTTTTGTACCTTACAAATTTACACCTGCTATTGATGGTAAAGATGTAGTACTTACTATAGATGAAAATATTCAGTATTTTGCTGAGAAAATAGCTCAAAAAGGATTGGACGAGAATAAAGCTAAAGGAGCTTCTGTTCTTGTTATGAATCCTAATACAGGAGAAATTTTAGCGATGGCTAGTAAGCCAGATTATGATCCTAATGAGCCTTTGGAGGGCTATGAGTCTTTTGAGGGAGCGGATGATAATGAGAAAATACAATCAATGTGGAGAAATAATATTGTAAGTAATGCTTATGAACCAGGATCTACATTTAAGGTTATAACTATGATAGCTGCAATGGAAGAAGGCGTAGTTTCAGAAAATGATACTTTCAATTGTACTGGGAGTGTAAATTTTGGGGGAACAGTTGTACATTGTTGGAATTTAAATGGACATGGTGTACAAACTCTGCCTGAAATATTAAAGAATTCTTGTAACCCAGGATTTATGGCGTTAGGAGAAAAACTAGGGAAAGTTAAATTGAATGAATATATAAAGAAATTAGGTTTTGGTAAGGAGACTGGAATAGATCTACCTGGAGAAGCAGTTGGTATAGTGAAAAGTACAGATGAGATATCTGAAATAGATTTAGGGACAATAGCTTTTGGACAAACAAACTCTGTAACTACTATGCAACTTATGACTGCATTTAATGCTATAGCTAATGGTGGCGACTTAATTCAACCGCATATGGTAAAAGAAATATCACATACTGATAAAAATGGAAATACAATAGTAGATGAAATTATTGAGCCTACAATAAAGAAGGGGCTTTTATCAAAAGATAAAACAGCTATACTTAGAGGATATCTTGAGAGAACAGCAACTCAAGATGGGGAACCGGGTTCGTTTGTACAAGGATATGATATTGGGGCTAAAAGTGGAACGGCAGAAAAGTATGACCCAGAAATAGGTGGATATTCAACCACTAAATATATTGCTTCAATGGTAGCTTTAGCGCCAGTTGAAAATCCTGAAATTACTGTATTTATATCTGTGGATGAACCTAGCACAGGAAAATACTATGGTGGTCAGGTTGCAGCTCCATTAGTAAAAGAACTATTCAAAATGATTTTTGATTATATAGAATCTCCTCTTGCTAATAATGAATATAGCTTAGCTAGAGATATAATAGTTCCAGATGTAAGAGGAATGAATAAAGTAGAAGCTGAAAAAGTTTTAGAAGAAAATGGATTAAAGGTTAAGATAAATGGTAAGGGAGATAGTATAGTATCTATGGATCCTTATCCAGGAACAACAATTAAAGAAGGGGCAGAAGTTGAAGTTTCAACAAGGGGTAGTAGTATAGAGAAAAAAGTTGTAGTTCCAGATTTAAAGGGAAAAACAGTAGAAAATGCTAAGGCTTTATTAGAAAATTTAGGTTTAACATGTACTTTTGAAGGGGAAGGCTATGTGTATTATCAAAGTACACCTAAAGGTACTGTAGTAGATAAGGGTTCTTCAGTAAAGTTAACTCTTAAAAAAGAATCTGAGTATTAAGGGGTGTAGTGGTGAGTAATGTAGAGTTAAAAAAAAGAATTAAATATAATAAGAATAAAAAAAAGAAAAAAAAGAATACTAAAATAAGTATTGATAGAGATAATGGAGTATATGTAGCTGTAATATTACTTGTTTTAATAGGGTTATTACTAGTATTTACTTCAAGCTCTTATTATGCATTATATGAGCAAGGTGATTTATACTTCTTTATAAAGAAACAAGCTATGTGGGCTATTATAGGTCTTGGATTTATGAGTCTTTTTGCTAGGGTAGACTATCATTTTCTAAGAAAGTTTACGTGGCCTTTAGCTGGAGGTACATTAGGATTACTTGTATTAGTTTTAGCTATAGGTAAAGAAATAAATGGTGCTAAAAGATGGATTGAGGTTGGAGGATTATCAATACAACCTTCTGAAATAGCCAAATATGCAGTGGTATTTATATTGGCTCATGTTATAGTAAAAATGGGCAAAGAAATTAAAACTATAAAAAATGGAATTTTTTTACCACTATCAATTGGAGCAATATTTGCCGTATTAGTATTAGCTGAGAAAAATTTAAGTATTACTGTAGTTATAGCAATGGTTACATATTTTATGATAATGGTAGCTGGAGCAAATATTAGAGTTTTATTAGGTTTAATACCTGTTGGTTTTTTAGGAGGGCTTGTATTAATTATAATTGAGCCGTATAGATTAGAAAGATTAACGACTTATTTAAATCCGTGGGCAGATCAATCAGATTCTGGTTATCAATTAGTTCATTCACTTATGGCTATAGGATCAGGTGGAGTAACTGGACAAGGATTAGGTAATTCAATGCAAAAGGCATTATATATGCCTGAGCCTCATAATGACTTTATATTTGCAATACTTGCAGAAGAATTTGGACTATTAGGATGTATATTTGTAATAGGTTTATTTGTATTTTTAATTATTTCAGCTATAAAGGTAGCGATGCAAGCCAAAGATATTTATGGTAGATTACTTGCGGTAGGTATAACTTTAGTTATAGCAATTCAAGCTATTATAAATATTTCTGTTGTAACTGGTTCGATACCAGTTACAGGAGTTCCGCTTCCCTTTATAAGTACAGGAGGTACTTCCTTATTAATCAACTTAGTAGCTATGGGAGTTCTTTTGAATATAGCTAAGCAAGGTAAGAAAAATAGAATAGACGTTGAAGATAATTCGAGAGTTATAAGATAGAGTGAAAAATGATTGATTAAAGAGTGAAAGCTTTAATCAATCATTTTTTATATAAAAATAAAAAATTTCCTAGGAAATTAAACAAAAGTATATTTAAAATCGTCTAGATAGTGAATTAGTAAATAAGCTTATAAGGTTAATTCAAAATAGGAGGATAAAATAGATGCTTAAACTTAGGGGGAAGACTCTAGAGATAAAATTTGAAGAGTGTGTAACGTGCAATAAGGAGAAGTTTTATAGGTTAGCCTATACTTATGTTAAGAACTCTCATGATGCAATGGATATACTTCAAGAAAGTATATTAAAAGGATACTCTAATTTATCGAAAGTTAAAGATATTAGAGCTCTAGATAAATGGATGAACAGAATTATCATAAATACTGCTTTGGATTTTCTAAGAAAGAGTTCAAAAGAAACTGTTATAGATAAAGAAAGCATAATAGTTGATAAAGTAGCCACAACTGCAGATGAAAATTTAAGTTATGCTATTGATGCATTAGATCCAGGACTTAAGACGATTATAATTTTGAAGTATTTTCATGGATATACAATAAATGAAGTGGCTGATATATTAGAAATTTCAGTTTCTACAGTGAAAAATAGAATGCATAAGGCGTTAAGTTTACTTAGAGTAGATATAAAGGAGGTTTAGTTATGGCTAAAAAATATTTTGAAGATGAAAAATTAGAATATGAAAATATAGATATACCAGAAGAGTTAGATTTTATGATTAATAAGACACTAAAAGAAGGGCGAGCAAAAAGAAAAAGAAGAATGATATATAAATGCACCAGCGGGATAGTGGCATCCTTTTTAACATTTGTATTATTAGTTAACATCTTTCCAAAAGTAGCTTATGCAGCTAGCCTTATACCTGGGCTTGATAAACTTGTAGAACTAATAACTTTTGATAAAGGTTTTACTAATGCAGTAGATAAAGGATTAACTAAAGAAATGAGTTATATAGAAGAGAAAGATGGAGTTAAGTTAATAGTTAATGGATTAGCTGGAGATTATAAAAGGTTATGGATAAGCTATGATTTAATAGGCTCAGACAACTATATAGTTGAGGCAAAATTTATTAATAAAAATACAGGAGAAGAAATACCTAGTATGATTAGTTTTAGTGGTTATAATGGGGAAGAAACTGAAAGTGCGTATTTAGAAATAGGATTTACTGAATATATTGAAGAGTTTGATTTAGAATTAAAGGTAGGAAAGAAAGAATTCAAAAATTCTGAAGCGAAAGTAGGGGAAGTTTTATCTGAAAATGAATATGAAAGTAGCTTTTTTGAAAGAGAAAATATTGATTATATAACAACTTTTAATGTTCCAATAAAATTAGAAAAAGAGATATTCGGAAATGTACTAAAAGAGATTGAAATATCTGATAATATAATAGAAACAGAAGCTGGAGATATTGTAATAGATAAGATAGAAACATCTAAAACTAGAATTGTTATGAAGTTTAATTTAGAAAGTGAAATATATGATTTTATGAGTTTTAAAAATCCAACATTAGTAGATAATAAAGGGAATAAATATGTAAGTTCCTCTTCTTTTATATCAGGTGATGATCTTGGAAATAAGTATTTAGAGTTTGAAGGGGAATTAGATGATGGGATTAAAACATTAAAATTCACTTGTGATGGTGTATATTATGCAAATAAAAATGATAGAAATATTAAGGTTAATTTAGAAAGAGAATATATTGAAAAGAATAATTACAATATTGAATTTATTTCGTATAGAAATAATATTCTAATCTTAAAAGCTAAGGATATCGAAGGATTAACTTTCGAAGGCGTATTTGATGAAGCTGGAGAATTAATAATTTCATCAGATGGAACCTCTCTTACTAGTGACAATGGTGAAAATTATGAGCTTAAATCATATATTAAGATTGAAAATGATAATTTAGATGAAATAGAGCTGAAGATATTTTGGATACTCAAAGATTTAACAAATCCAGTAGATAGCTATCTAATTAAATAATTTTAGAAATAGGTTATGCAATAAACTTATGCATAACCTATTTTTGTGAATTTTACCTGATAAAAGTATAAATTTTATTTGATGGATTAACATAATAAGTTATAATACTAATATAAATATTTAGGGAGTGATTTTTTGTTTGGATATGTAACTCCACTTAAACCAGAGATGAAAATAAGGGAGTATGAAACTTTTAGAGCATATTACTGCGGTGTATGCATGCACATTAAGGATAACTTTGGGAATGTACCAAGAATGACTTTGAATTATGATATGACTTTTTTAGCAATACTTCTAGATGCCCTTCATAGTGAAGGCCCGAAATTTGAGATGAAAAGATGTATAGCACATCCACATAATAAAAAGCCTATGGCTATAAAGGGAGAAGCACTTTCTTATGCTGCAGCTATGAATGTTAGTTTAATTTATTATAAGCTAATAGATGATATAAATGATGATAAAAGTTTAAAGAGTAAAATGGGAGCAATAGTACTATCTCCATATAAAAAGAAATTTAATAGAAATGTTACAAAGGTAAATGATATAATAGAAGAAAATTTAAATAAATTATCTTTATTAGAAAAAGAGAAAAATTTCAACTCTATAGATGAAATATGTGATCCTTTTAGCTTAATAGTGGCGAATATATTAGAGCTTTATCCAGAAGAAATAGATAATGATTCTGAGGTGTTAAGAAGTAATCTATATAACTTAGGATATGCTATAGGAAAATGGATTTATGTAATAGATGCTTTAGATGATTTAGAAGAAGATATTAATAATAATAAGTTTAATCCTATAAATTACTTATATAATAAAGAAAATAAAAGTTATAAGGAATTTATTGAAGAAATAAAACCAAGAATAGAATTCACAATATTAAATTGTGGTTATAACTGTAAAGAAGCTTTAGATATGTTGCCATTAAAAAGAAATAAAGAAATATTAGAAAATATAATTAGTCTTGGTATGATGGATAAGTATACTAGGATAGTTCAAAATTGTAATTGTAAAAGTAGTAAGAAAAGAGGTATTTAAAATGAATCCATATGAGGTACTAGGGGTAAAGCAAGGTGCATCCCAAGAAGAAATTAAAGCTGCTTACAGAAAGTTAGTTAAGCAATATCATCCTGATCAATATGGAGATAATCCACTTAAGGATTTAGCACAAGAAAAATTAACAGAAGTAAATAAAGCTTATGATATGTTAAAAAATGGTGGAGGAAACTCTGGAGGTACTTATAGTTCCAACTATAGTAGTAATTCAAACTCAAGTTATAATAGCGGATATAGCAATAATGTAGCTGGCTACGCTGAAATAAGAAGACTTATTCAAATGAGAAATAATATAGAAGCAGAAAGAAGATTAAATGCTATGTCAAATAGAGATGCTGAATGGCATTTCTTATATGGAGCAGTTCAATTAAATAAAGGATGGTTTGATTCAGCCCTTAACAATATTGAGAGAGCATGTCAAATGGATCCTAATAATTTTGAATATAGACAAAGTTTAAATCAGTTGAAGATGAGAGCAGGAGGATATGCTAATCCATATAGAACTGCTCAAGGTGGAGTTGATGCATGTACTTGTTGCAATAATCTTATATGTGCAGATTGTTGTTGTGAGATGATGGGCGGAGACTTAATAGGTTGTTGTTAATTAGCAAAGTAAGTTTCTTACTTAGAATTTAAATAAGTGAATTAAAGTAGGTAAGGAAAAAATATTTTTAGTTAATGAAAGGAGGTATTAAATGAAATCTAAAGAAATAACATTAGGTGGGATAATGGTTGCATTAACAAGTATTATTCTATATTCAACTTCATTAATACCTATAAATACACTAACTATATTAACTATAGCATCAGCAATAATACCAATATGTATTATAAGAAGTGATATTAAAACTGCTATTTTTGTATATATAGCATCAGCTTTAATAGCCTTATTTATTGTACCAATCAATATAAGTATACTTTATGCTGTTTTTTTTGGAATATATGGTATTATTAAGTTTTTCTCAGAAAGAAGTAGGAGTAAGTTAGAAGTATTATATAAAATAGGCTTTTTTAATATAGCATTTATAATAGGATTTATTCTTTTTCAAAATGTATTGGGGATAAATGTGATAAAAGGTGTTGAAGAAATTCTTTCGAGATTTATAAGCAGTGATACAAAGATGATTACTTTTGTTTTATTTTTAATAATAGCAAACTTAGTGTTCTTAGTATTTGATTATGCATTAACACTTATAATAAGTTTTTATATGGATAGAATTCACAAAAAAAGCAGATAAGAATAGGAATTGTAAAAAAATTAATATGGTTAATTCAAATTTTGTATGATATATTTATGATATCGTTTTAACTAGGGGGAAGTAATTTGCAAAAGATAGCAGTAATAACTGATAGTGGATGTGACTTAAGTCAGGAGACTATTAAAGAGAATAACATACAAGTACTACCATTTAGAATAATCTATAGTGATAGAGAATACTTAGATAAAGTGACAATAAGCGAAGAACAAGTATATGAAGATTTATCTAATGGAATTATACCAACCACTTCGCTACCAGATTTACAATACACTGAGAATATTATCCGGAAATTAAAAGACGAAGGATATACTCATGTTGTAGTAGTTAGTGTATCAAGCAACTTATCAGGAACTTTTAATAGTATACAGCTTCTTTGTGAAGAGCATCCAGAGTTAATGTATTATTTTTTTGATACAAAAACTTTAGGTTTCCCAGTTGGCGCTATTGCTTTAGAAGTATCTAAGCTTATAAAAGAAAAGGCGTCTTTTGAAGAAATAATAGACAAGCTGCCTAATATAAAGAAAAGTATAAGTGGATATGTTACCTTTAATACATTAGAATTTTTGAAAAAAGGCGGAAGGATAGGTAGAGTAGCAGGAACTGTTGGAGAGATGCTGCATTTAAAACCGATTATATCATCAGATGATGAAGGACATCTTTATCCTTTTTGCAAAGTAAGAGGTAGAAAAAAATCTATATCAAAGCTAAAGGAGATACTTAATTCTTATTTAGAAGGTGGAAAATGTAGAGTTTGGGTATTAAATGGGGCAGCATTAGAAGAAGCGAGAGCTTTTTTTGAAGAAATTAAAAATAAACATAATATTAGTGAAATTTCCTTTGAAACTATAGGTTCAGCTATGGGAGTACATACTGGTCCAGGAGCAATTGGATTATGCATAAAAAAAGAATATTAATACATATGATATTTTAAAAGTCATATTAATTATACATAGATAAAAAGTGGGAAACTAAAAACTTCTCGCTTTTTTAATTTTATCTGTTAGAGTTGAGGATATACTGTTAGAAAAGAATACACTATAAAATTTAGAATATTAATTAGAGAAAAGGTTATATGCATATTTCAAAAGGGAAAACTGAAGGTAGTAGAAAAATAATTATGAGGTGATAATTTGAAGGTTTTAGTGTTGAAAATTAAGTTGAGAGCATCTTGGGTACATTCATTAAAGGAGAAGAGAATGATACTTTTAAGTATAAGTAAGAGATTAAGAAATAAATACAATGTATCAGTGGGAGAAATTGGAGAACAAGATACCCATAAAATTATAGAAATTGGAATATCACAAGTAGCAAGCTCTAAGGATGTGCTACATGCATCAAAGGAAGATATAATCACGTTTGTAGAAGAAAATTGCGAAGCGGAAATAATAGATATCGAAGAAGAAATTATAGAGTTTTAAAAAATATTATTAAAATTTATAGAAAAATATTGACATAAAGGGAAATAAAGTATATATTTATAACATCAACTAAATTAAAACTTAATATTTTTTCTTATCAAGAGTGGTGGAGGGACTGGCCCTGTGAAACCCAGCAACCTGCTTCATTAATTAATAATGAAGAATTATAAATGGATAATTAATTATTAATTTATAATTTTAAATTGTTAATTTTGTTAGTGTGGTGCTAATTCCAGCAGCTTTAGAGCTGATAGATGAGAGGGTAAATTAATAGTGATTTGTTTCGCACTTGAGTTTATTCTCAAGTGCTTTTTTTATTTTTTAGAAGACTATATTTATTTAAATCTGTGATTTAGTAAAAGGAGTTTCATAAGTGAAAATCTAAATTTTTAATTTGGATACTTGAAGTTACACAGAGTATACTCATTCGACCATAGGAGAAGGAGTTTGATTATAAAAAAGGGGTGAAAATTAATGATTAAAATAAGGGATATAGAAAAAAGTTTTGGAGAAGTAAAAGTTCTTAAGGGAATAACTTTAAGTATTAATGAAGGTGAAATTTATGGTCTTATAGGGCATAGTGGAGCTGGAAAATCTACTTTGTTAAGATGCATAAACGGATTAGAAGATTATAATGAAGGTTCAGTAATTGTAATGGGAAGAGAGGTTAAATGTCTTAAAGAGAAGGAAAAACGAGAGTTTAGAAAAGATTTAGGAATGATATTTCAAGGCTTTAACCTTCTTAAGAGAAAAACAGTATTTGAAAATATTTCATTACCTTTAGAAGTTTGGGGATATAAAAAGGATTTTATAAAAAATAGAGTGGACGAGCTACTAGAACTTGTTGGACTTACGGACAAAGCTAAGAATAAGCCGAATGAGTTAAGTGGTGGGCAAAAGCAAAGGGTTGCAATAGCAAGAGCATTAGCTTTAGAACCTAAGATTCTTTTATGTGATGAAGCAACATCAGCATTAGATCCTAAAACTACTAAAGATATCTTATCTCTTTTAAGTGATATTAATAAGAAATTAGGTATTACCATCGTGGTTGTTACACATCAAATGGAGGTTATTAAGCAAATATGTCAAAAGGTAGCTCTGATTGATGGTGGGGTATTAGTGGCTGAAGGTAAATCAGAGGAAATATTCTTAAGACCAGGAGTTTCATTAAAGAAGTTCTTAGGAGATGAGGATGATGATACATTATCTCATGAAGGTGTAAATATAAAATTATTCTTTCCAAGTAAATCTTCAGAAAATGCGCTTATAACAAAGATGGCAAGAGAACTTAATATAGATTTCTCAATAGTTGGAGGGAAACTTGAAAAGTTTAGAGATGAAGTATTGGGAACATTAACTATAAATATTGATAATAAAGATAGAGAAGCTGTTATGAGTTATTTATCAAATAAAGATATTATATTGGAGGTGCTATAGTATGGATGCGAAAATGATAAATATAATAATAAAAGAATTAGGAGCCACAGTATATATGGTGTTTTTCTCAACATTATTTGCAACTATTCTAGGATTTGTTTTTGGAATAATAGCAACTGTTACTTCACCAAGTGGATTAAAGCCTAACAGAATAGTGTATAAAATTCTTGATGCTATAATTAATGTGCTAAGAAGCTTTCCTTTTATTATTTTAATAGTTTTTATAATACCGTTGACAAGAGCTATAGTAGGGAAGTCTATAGGTAATACAGCTGCGATAGTTCCTTTAACGATAGCAGCAGCACCGTTTGTAGCAAGAATAATTGAATCTTCATTAAAGGAAGTAGATCCAGGAGTAATTGAGGCAGCTAAATCTTTTGGAGCATCAGATGGTCAAATTATATTTAAAGTAATGCTTAAGGAGGCTGTTCCAAGTATTATTTCAGGGCTAACGCTAACAATTATTAGCGTTATTGGATATTCAGCAATGGCTGGAAGTGTTGGAGCAGGTGGACTTGGAAAGGTTGCAATAACATACGGATATCAGGGATTCCGAACAGACTATATGGTAACAACAGTAATTATTTTGATAATAATAGTTCAAAGCTTGCAAAGCTTAGGAAATTATTTATATAAAAAATTAAATTAGAAATAAGCAAAACTAAAAAAATAAGGGGGCAATTAAATATGAAAAGAAAATCAATTTTATCATTAGTATTAACAGGGGCATTAGCAGTATCACTTATAGGTTGTGGGGGAAGCAATTCATCATCAAGTGATGATAAAACTATAAGGATTGGAGTATCTCCAGTTCCGCATAAAGAGATTGTTGAACAAGCTGTAGAAGAGCTAGAAGGAAAAGGGTATACAGTTGAAATAGTTGAATTTGATGACTATGTATTACCTAATACATCTGTTGAAGAAGGAGATCTTGATGCAAATTATTTTCAACATATTGCATATTTAAATACATTTAATGAAGAAAAAGGAACACATCTTACTTATACTGCAGAAATTCATTTAGAACCAATGGGGGTGTTTTCTAATAAATATAAGTCTGTAGAAGAGATTGAAGACGGTGCAACAGTAGCTGTTCCAGATGATTCTAGTAATGAAACAAGAGCTTTGAAAGTTCTAGAAGCTGCAGGCCTTATAGAGTTAGCAGAGGGAGATATATTAAAGATTACTGATATAACATCTAATCCTAAGAATTTACAATTTAGTGAGCTAACAGCAGCAAGTTTACCAAGAGTGTTAGAAGAAGTAGATATAGCTGTAATAAATGGAAACTATGCTTTAGAAGCAGGATTAGATGTAAATGGAAATGCATTTTATGCAGAAGATAAGGATAAGGATGCATTAAAGGAAAGAAGAAATGTATTAGCTGTTAAAGAAGGTACTGAGGATACTCAAAAAATAAAAGATTTGACAGAAGCACTTACTTCTGATAAAGTAAGAGATTTTATAAATGAAAAATATAAAGGTGCAGTTGTTCCAGTATTTTAACCAAGGAATAATTAATAGTTAGAAATAAAAATTATATTTAAAACTTAAGAAGAATTTTTAAGAATATTATTTGAAGCCGGCAGTTTTGCTGGCTTTATTCATTTATTATTAATTTAACTATTAATTAATCACAAAGGCATCTTAGAGTTAATATATTAAATATATAGCATTGTTTCAAAGGAGATATGACAACATGGCTGTTTGGATTTTAGATGCAAGTCATGGTGGAAATGACACAGGTATTATTGGAAGAACGCTTGGTAGAAAAGAATCAGATATAGTATTAGAAGCAGTATTAGAAGCTAAAAAACACTTAGAGAGAAATGGCGAAAAAGTAATACTGACTAGGGAAGATGATACTTATTTATCCTTAGAAGAACGTTTAAGCATAGCTGATAAAAATAATGGAAGGTTTTTTGTAAGTTTTCATATGAATTCTCATATAGATACAAGTACAAAAGGAGTTCAGGTGTTTTATAGTAAAGATAACTATGATAATAAGAGGCTAGCAAAGCTTATAAGTGAAGAAATACTATGTGATTTAGGAACAGATGAAAAAGGAGTGTTGAAAGATGAGAGCAAAAAATATGATAACGTTTCTATTATGTCAGTTATAGTTTATGGAGAGTACTTAAGTAATGCTGAGGTAGAGGAGAAATTTGATAGCAAAAGTTATGGGCGTATGGTGGCAAAAGCATGTTTGGCAATTGTAGATAAGGTGTTATTACTTACTCCAGTTACTGAGCCAAAAGAGACACAGCAAAGAGCTTGGAGAGTATGTATTGGATATTATAAAGATTACAATGAAGCTATTGATGTAATGGTAGATATGCACAAAAGAGGGTTTAAGAGAGCGCATGTAGTACCTTATAATGGAAAGTGATTCTTGTTATATAAATAGAATGAGATATGAAAATTAATACAAAAAGGTCTTTAGAAGCTTAGAAAATATTTTCTAGGCTAAAGACCTTTTTTATTTTTTTAGGGAGTTACATTTTTAAACTTATGTACAACTTTATCAAAGAATAAAGACAAGCTTTAAAAATAGAAGTAAATGAAGTATACTTTAAAGTAAGATTTTAATTGTTTGAAAAATAGATTGAATTTAGGGGAGAGGGCTAAAATAATGAATATAACAAATGTAGCTGTTGGATTAACAGGAGAAGACCTTTTAAGCATATTAAATGATTTCGTATCAGTTGAAGGATTAACTGTAAATAGTATAGAAATATCTGATTGTATACTTATAAAAGGTAATTTTAAAAAAGGATTATCTATTGATTTTGAATGCGGATTAAGAGTTAATTCAGCAGATAATGATATGATTCAAGGGGAAATATGCAAATTTAAGGTGTTAAATATAGGAATAGCATCATTCTTTAGAAAAATAGCATTAAAGTATGTATTAAAGTCTTTTGCTGATAAAGGAATAACTTATAATGAAGGTAAGGTTAATATTCAATATAAATATATATTAAAGGATGTTCCTTATATAGATTTTGCGATAAATGACTTAAGATTATTAGATGATAAGTTAGTTGTTGGAGTTAATAATGTTTCTATTTCCTTAGGGGGAGAGCTTAAAAAGGAAGTTAAGCTATTCAAGGAAGAGGAAAATGAAGAGGAATTAAGAGAAGCTGAGGAAAGAGGTAAGACTGAAGATATATATACAGTTGGAAGAGAAAAATTATCAGAAAAGCTTCCTGAAAAAGTTAAGAAGTATTCTGATTATATTTTTGTAATACCTGATATAGCAGCTTTATTAACAAGATTGTTAAAGGATAATAGGGTATCACTTAAGACGAAGTTAATAATATCTGGATCTATAGCTTATATAGTTGTACCTACAGATATAATTCCAGATAAGATACCGTTTATAGGTAAAATAGATGAATTAGCAGTTACATTTTTTGCTTTAAATAGAATTGTAAAAGATGTTCCCTTGCATATAATTTTAGAAAATTGGCAAGGTAAAAATGATATAATATTAGTAATAAAAAATTTAATAGAATATATAACAAACTTTACAGCAGCTCAAAATGTTGAAACTTTATATGAGTTTGTTGAAGAAGTTTTATCTGTTTAGTAATGAAAGGAAGATAAAGTTTGAAATATTACGCGGTTTATAGAGGAAAATCAGGAGCGCCTAAAATTTTTAATTCTTGGGATGAATGTAAAAAGGAAGTTATAGGGTTTAAAGGTGCTATCTACAAAAGTTTTACTTCAGAAAAAGAAGCTATAGATTTTATTGCATTGAATGCAGAAGTAAAATCTGTAAGCACAGTTAAAAAAGATGAGAATTGCAATGAAGGATTATGTATATATGTAGATGGAAGCTTTATGATAGAAAAAGGAAATTATTCATTTGGACTAGTTGCAGTAGAGGATGGAGAGGTTATACACAAAGATAATGGTAAAGGCTTTGATGAGGAGGCTATTGCACTTAGAAATGTTTCGGGAGAAGTACTTGGAGCACAAAAAGCTGTAGAATTTGCTTTAGATAAAGGTTACAAAGAAGTTACTATAGCTTATGATTATCAAGGCGTTGAATCTTGGGCGATAGGTACATGGAAGAGAAATAATAGAATAACTCAAGATTATAATAAGTTTATGCAAGAAAAAATGAATTTTATTGATATAAAATTTAAAAAAATTAAAGGGCATAGTGGTGATAAGTACAATGATATGGCAGATATGCTTGCAAAGGAAGCTTTAAGTAAATAAATTTTAACACGTTTAGAATAACAAAAAATACACATAATAATATTAATAAAGTTATTAAGAGAGGTGTATTAATATGTTTAAGAGATTTGCAACCGGAATTGTAGTAGGAGCAGCTGCTGCTATTGTTATTTTACCACAGCTTGATAGAAAGACTCAAAGAGCTGTAAGAAGAACTGGAAAGAAAATGTGTTGTATGGCAGGGGATGCATATGATAATGTATTACATTATATAAAATAGTATAAAAACTGTTATGAATATTTTTCATAACAGTTTTCTTATAAGTGGAATAAAATATATACTTTTTTGAATAAAATTATGATATAATTAAAAATAATTAAAGATTTTTTTGAAAATTACAATAAATTGTAAAAAGAAGAGGGAAGAGTAGAATATGGAGATTCTTTCATTAGGAGAAAAGATAAAAAGGAAAAGAAAAGAATTAAATATGACGCTAAAAGATTTGGCGGCAAATAGAATTACTCCAGGTCAAATAAGTTTAGTAGAGTCAGGAAGGTCCAATCCATCTATGGATTTATTAGAGTATTTAGCAGAGAATCTTCAAACTTCTGTTGAGTATCTTATGGAGTCAGAAGAAAGTCAAGCAGAGAAAATTTGTGTTTTTTATGAAGGAACTGCAGAATCATATGTATTAAGTGGAGATTTTGTAAGTGCAGAAAAATACATTGAAAATGCGTTATATTATGCTGAAAAATTTGGATTAGAATATAGAAAAGCAAAGAATTTATATATTAGAGCTAATGTGGCTATGAAAAATGGAGAGTTAGCTCTAGCTCAACAAATATATCTTTCGGCAAATGTTATATTTATAAAAAATAATAAATATGAGGAAGTAACTAATACATTCCTTAATTTAGGGAAGATTACTCTAAAGTTAAAGGCATATCATTCTGCAACTAGTTATTTAAGACAAGCTGAAAAAGTTTATTTAGATAATGAAATAGGAAATGATTTATTGCTAGGAGAGATATATTATCAAATGGCAGAAGCATATTTTAAAATAGATAACATATCAAAAGCTATGAATTATTCATTCCTTGCAAAAGAAAAATTTGAGCAGGTATATGATGAGGAGGGATATGCCAAAACACTTCTTGGTATATCAGAAAAATATAGCGAAAATGGTGATTTATCAAATGCTATAAAGTATTCTAAGAAAGCATTGGAGGTATATAGAGAACTTAATAAAGGTAATCATATAGCGCACATTGAAAATAATTTAGGTAAATTGTTTTATGAATTTGAAAACTTTGAAGAATCATTTAAGCATTTAGAAAGAGCTAAAGAGTTAAGAATGAGAAATAGAGATCAAAGAGTAGTTGAGACATTATTTAATATATGCGAAAACTATATAAAGCTTAAGAATATGGAAAAATGTGAAATTACTCTTAAGGAAATTAATCGTGTAATAGATGAAAATGTTATAGAAAATGTTATTGAATATAATCTTTTATGGTACAGGGTATATACTATAAAAGAGATGTATAAAGAGGCGGAAAATATACTTATAGATACATTCAATTTAGCTAAAGCAAATGGATTGTCAAAGAAGGCTGCACAAGTTGCTATTATGATAGGGAAATTCTATATTGATTGGAAAAAAGATAGTGAAGCAGCTAAATATTTAGATCAAGGTGTAAATATATTGAAAGAGCTAGGCGTTTTGAATAATTAATTTACTGGGGGTAGCAATGGAAATATTATCAACAGGAGACAAGATAAGAAGAGCAAGAATATACGAAGGCATAACTTTAAAAGAGTTATGTGGAGATAAAATATCAATTTCTAAAATGAGTTGTATTGAAAATGGAAAGATTAAAGCTGATGAAAATACACTGAGATACATTGCAGAAAAGTTAAAAGTAAATTATGACTACTTAGTTCAAGATATAAGGGGACAAATAGAAGAAAATATAAAAGTAATTGATAAAGGTAACTTACCTAAAGAAGAATTATATGATTTAATTAAATATATACTTGATTATTCGGTGAAGTATGAGTATTATGACTTAGCTTTTATAATTATACATAAATTATTTTTACTATTTAAAAATAATAATAACTTAGAATTTATGCAATTAATAATATCTCAATACTATGAAATATATATAAAAAATGAAATAAGAGAAAATACACTGATTTATTATAAGGATATGGCTACATTTTTTATGACAATAAAAGAATATTATGAGGCTATAAATTATTATGATAAAATACTTGAAATATTAAAAGAAGATAATCTTTCAGATAGTGATGACTATATACGTGCATCTTTTAATCAAGGTATTTGTTATATGGAAATTGGTGAAATAGAAAAATCTTATTCGTTAGTTGGAAATATTATTAATAAGATAGAATACATAGAAGACATAATTTTAAAGGGGCTTATTTATCATATTTTTGCATGTCTTAGTATATTATCATATAGCATTAATACAGAGAAATATATTAAACTTTCTTATGAATACTTAGAAAGTGATAGAAGTTATTTATCTAAGATTAAGTCAAGGATAGGTAGATATTATTATCAAGTTGGAAATGCTGAAAATGGGAAACAAGAGACATTAGATGCAATGAAAATATCCTGTGAAGGTGAAAGTAATGAATACATAGATGTTTTAATAGATTGTGTTGAAACTTTCTATACTTATAAGGAATATGAAATAGCAGATGAAATGATAGATAAAGCCTTAAATCTGTCTATTTGCTCCGAGGATACAAGTTTAATTGAGAGAGCATATTATTTAAAAGGTATGATTTTACAAAGACAAGGATTATATAGGCAGGCAGAAACATATATGAATATTTCTACTGATTACTTTTTAAAGTCTGCTAATGATGAAGATACATATAAAAGATATACTGAAATGGCAGAGCTATATTATAATATAGGAGAGCCTAGAGAAGCTATAAAATATTTTACTTTAGCAATGAATTTGGAGAAAAATTAATATTAAAATAAGGGCTACTCAGTTGAATAGCCCTTTATTATGTCAAAAAAATATTATTCAATTAAAATTAGTGAAAAAGATTATATATTTGAATCCATAGAGCCCACTTGCTTTTTGATTCACTTAACAACATTGAATTGAAGAATAAACCTCTCATATAAAACATCCTTTCAAAATTCTTTATATTTATATTATATACGAAAGGCTTAAACATAAATATTCACATCGATGTTCAACTTAAAGGTACAATTAGGTTATTATTCTTTAAAAGTTATATATGGAAAACACAAAAATAACATATAAATGTACTGTTAATGTGCTATTTTATGTTTTTTAGAACAATAAGTTTAGCTCCGTACCCCTTTAATTCTGTAATTATATTTAAAACTAGACTCTTTTTTGAATATTTAAATTCTATTTTAGGATAAGAGGCCTTATATAAAATCTCTTTCTCTTCTTTATTTAATCTATCTGGAGATCCCATAGATAGCCAATAATTATAAGATGAACCTATCTTTTCGTTAATTTCATAAGTTGTAATTCTAGCATCATTTTTTAAGTTTACTATGTTAAGAGAAAATTTCTTTTCAAAGGATTTTTTTAATCCCTTACTTGAGTAAACATCTTCATAATTAGCTAATGTATCTATATCATTTCCATGCGAATATAAAAGTATTGCATACTCATCATCGCTTTTAGTTACTATGTAACCATCGTCAATTGATACAATTTCACTTCCTAATTTACTTAAAAGATAATAAGCATAATAAGAAGGTTTTTTTATTGCCATATCATTAATAAGCCCTGGAGCACCGATAAAGACCTCATTTGTTATGTTCATAGCTTTCTCTAAAACATCAAAAGCCCTTAAAAAGTTTAGATGCTTTTCTTTTAAAACAGTATTATGAATAATATATGGTAACATATATGCGGTATCATAAATAGGGTTTAAAGAGTTTATTGAGAAAAATGTTTCTTCTTGAACTTCAAGATCATAATTATCAGTTATAAATGACTTTAAGCCCTCTTTAATATCTGTAGATAAATCTGATGAAAATTGAAAGCAAAAATCAGCTATATCAAAATAATCTATTTGAGAAAAATAATCTATGAAACTAGTAAGTATATTTTTATATTTTTCTAGTGAATACTCTATTGAATCTAAGAGGATTAAAGGTTTTAGAGATATATCTGTTAAAAATTCTAAAACCGCCTTAGCTTTATTCCAATTATAAAATTCAGAATCTATAAATACTCCCATATCGTTATGAAACATTTTTTCAAGTCTACCGTAATCAAAATGTATTTCATCTTGTATTTCTTCTAGTATATCTTTATTATCTTCAATTAATAAATCGAAAGCCTCACCTATATTTATTATATGACCAAAGTCTGGATTAAATATCTTTAATGTCTCATCCATATCTATATGAATATTCCATAACTTATTTTCAAAGTTATATCTATTATATTTTTCTAAAGTATGAGATAAAGATTCTAATGATTCGTTTAAAGGCAAAGGGTAAAGAACTTTTTCAAGTTCAAATTCTTTTTCCGTAAGAGAAAATTTCTTTCTATATTGAAGAGGAGTACAGTTATAGTACTCTTTAAAGTTTTTATTATAATATCTTACATGGGAAAAACCTACTTCATCAGAAATTTCTGAAATACTTATATCACTATCTAATAAAAGTTTTATTGATTCTTCAACACGAGTTTGGTTTATTAAGTCTGTAAAACTAGACCCGGTTGCGTATTTTATTTCGTGAGAAAGATAGTGTGGACTTAAAAATTCTTTTTTAGCAATATCTTTTAAGGTAATATTATTATTATAATTATTGAATATATATTTTGAAATTCTATGATACCTATCTAATTGTTCTGTTTTTTCCTTAAGCTCTTCTTTCTCAGTAGTTAAGTAATGAAAATTATTTATTAAATGATATAGTAAATTAATTAAAATATCTTCAATTTCCTCGTCGTAATCTTCAAGTTTTTGAACGTATTCACATAGAAGTTTAGCTAAAAACCCTTTAAGCTCATCATATTCCTCACCAACTTGATTAGATGTAGATGTTGTATAGAAAAATACATTTTTAATATCTTTATAATATTTTTCAAAAAAGCTTGGGTCTATATTGAAAATTAAGATTTTATTATCTTCTTTGCTATAAAATTTATGTGCCTCGTCTACATTTATAATTTCTACTTCCTTTTCATTAAGAGTAAAGGAATCAGAATCAATTGTTATCTCTATGGAACCTTTTATCACATATACGATTTCAATAGAATTATGCCAGTGTATTGGATAATTTCTAATATTAAAATATGATACTTTAATTGGTAAATCTAATGGATAACTTATAAATTCCCTTCTCAAAATCTCACCTCAGATTCTTATAAGTTTTTATTATGATACTTATTATACCAATAACTAGGTATAAAAACAAAAGGGGGAGAAATATTAATGGAATAGTTACAAATGAATATATTAATTATTATTATGATTTTATTGGTAAAAAATAAAAATGAAAAATATATAAATTTACTTTGACTTTCTTTGACTTTTGTATTATTATTTTATTAAAGGTAAAAACATTAAATGAGGTGAGTAGAATATGAACGTTGAAAAAATGACATTAAGAGTACAACAAGCATTGAATGATGCTAATTTAACGGCTGTTAAGCACAATCATCAACAAATTGAAATAATTCATCTGTTCTCTGCTCTAGTAGAACAAGAGGATGGATTAATACCAAACATCTTTACTAAGATGGGAATAAATATAAAAATGATGAAGTATGATATAGATCAGGCTTTAAGTAACATGCCTAAAGTAACTGGCGAAGGAGCTAACAATTCATCAGTTTATATAACAAGACAAGTAGAAGAAGTTTTAGTAAAAGCAGATTCAATAGCTAAAGATTTTAAAGATTCTTATATAAGTGTAGAACATTTAATGTTAGCTATTATGGATGTAGATAAAAACGGGTCAACAAAGAGAATATTAGAAAAATACAATGTAAATAAAGATAGTTTTATGAAGGTTCTATCAGAGGTGAGAGGAAGTCAGAGAGTAGATACACAAGATCCAGAAGGAACTTATGATGCTTTAGCAAAGTATGGTACAAATTTAGTAGAACTTGCAAGAAATCATAAGCTTGATCCTGTAATAGGAAGAGATGAAGAAATAAGAAGGGCAGTTAGAATACTTTCTAGAAGGACTAAGAATAATCCAGTATTAATCGGTGAACCTGGAGTAGGTAAAACAGCTATAGTTGAAGGATTAGCTAATAGAATAGTTAATGGAGATGTACCAGAAGGATTAAAAGATAAGATCATATTTTCGCTAGATATGGGAGCTTTAATTGCTGGTGCTAAATATAGAGGTGAATTTGAAGAAAGATTAAAGGCTGTTTTAAAAGAAGTTCAAAGTAGTGAAGGAAGAATAATTCTATTTATTGATGAAATTCATACCATAGTTGGAGCAGGTAAAACAGATGGTGCTATGGATGCAGGTAACTTAATTAAGCCATTGCTTGCTAGGGGGGAATTACACTGTATAGGAGCTACAACTTTTGATGAGTATAGACAGTATATTGAAAAAGATAAAGCTCTAGAAAGAAGATTCCAGCCTGTTATAGTCAATGAACCAACTGTAGAAGATGCAATATCAATATTAAGAGGCTTAAAAGAAAGATTTGAAATTCATCATGGAGTAAGAATTCAAGATTCGGCTATAGTTGCTGCTGCAAAGCTTTCAGATAGATATATTTCAGATAGATATTTACCAGATAAAGCTATAGATTTAATTGATGAAGCTGGGGCTATGATAAGAACTGAAATTGATTCATTGCCAGCTGAGCTTGATGAAGTTAGAAGAAAGCTTATTCAAATAGAAATAGAAAAAGAAGCATTATCAAGGGAAAAAGATGAAGGTTCTAAAAAGAAACTTTTGGTACTAGAAAAAGAGTATGCAGAGCTTAAAGCTAAAAATGATGAAATGACTGCTAAGTTTGAAAGAGAAAAGGGAGCTATTGAAAAGTTGAAGGATTTAAAGTCTAAACTTGATACAGCAAGAGGAGAACTTGAAGCAGCTCAAAGAGCTTATGATTATAATAAAGCAGCTCAGATTCAGTATAGTGATATACCTAAGCTAGAAGAAGCTATAAAGCTTATGGAAGTAGAAGTAAAGGAAAATTACGAAGGAGCTTTATTGAAAGAGGAAGTTACTGAAGAGGAAGTATCACAAATTCTTTCAAGATGGACTGGTATTCCTGTAAGTAATCTTTTAGAAGGTGAAAGAGAAAAATTATTAAGATTAGAAGATGAAATGAGTAAGAGAGTAATAGGTCAAGAGGAAGCCGTTACTTCCGTAACATCAGCTATTTTACGAGCAAGAGCTGGACTTAAAGATGAGAATAGACCTATAGGTTCTTTTATCTTCTTAGGGCCTACTGGGGTAGGTAAAACAGAGCTAGCAAAAACATTAGCTAGAAACCTTTTTGATTCTGAGGATAATATTATAAGAATAGATATGTCAGAATATATGGAAAAGCATACTGTATCTAGATTAGTTGGAGCGCCTCCAGGATATGTAGGTTATGATGAAGGTGGTCAATTAACAGAAGCTGTTAGAAGAAAACCATATAGTGTTATATTATTTGATGAAATTGAAAAAGCTCATGAAGATGTATTTAATATATTCTTACAAATATTAGATGATGGTAGATTAACAGATAACAAAGGTAAGACTGTAGATTTTAAAAATACTATAATCATAATGACATCTAATATTGGAAGCAGCTATCTTTTAGAAAATACTTCGGAAGATACTGTAGAGCCTCAAGTAAGAGAAGCTGTAATGAATGAAATGAAGATGAGATTTAAACCAGAGTTCTTAAACAGAGTTGACGATATAATAATGTTTAAGCCTTTAAGTGAAAATGGCATTACTAAGATTATTGATATATTCTTAAGAGAAGTATCAAATAGATTAAAGGATAAAAATATAACTCTAGAAATAACTCCGGAAGCTAAACATATTATGGCTCAAGAAGGATATGATCCTGTATATGGGGCTAGACCTTTAAAGAGATATATTCAAAATACTCTAGAAAATAAGCTTGCTAGAAAGATTATTGCAGGAGAGATAACTTATGGTTCAAATGTTATAATCCATGGAGAAAATGATCAAATTGTAATTAATATTAAGCAAGACTAACTTTAAAATAAGAAGCTGTGATTAATCGCAGTTTCTTATTTTTTTTTGTGTAAAATTTTAGATTATTTATATATGATATATTTAAAATTTATGATAGAATTATTTTTTGTGATAATTATTATTAATGGGGTGAAAAGAAGTGCTTTATAAAGAAGAGATAAAAAAAATTGTAGTTATAATTATAGGTGTTTTAATTTTTTGTTTAGGAGTTAATTTATTTATAGTTCCAGTTGGTTTATATAATGGAGGAGTTGTAGGTATATCTCAAATTATACGTACATTAATAGGAAATTATATATCCATACCAAATAATTTTGATATATCAGGTATTATTAACTTTTTATTAAATATACCGTTATTATTTATAGCTTATAAAAGTATTTCTAAAAAGTTTTTTGTTAGAACGGTAGTAAGTATAGTTTTTCAGACAGTATTCTTTTCAATTATAGCAATACCTGTAGTGCCAATAATTGATGATAGATTAACAGCTTGTTTAATTGGAGGAATAATAACAGGAACAGGTATTGGAATTACATTAAAGGCTGGTGGGTCTGGTGGTGGAATAGATATACTAGGCGTTTATTTTGCTAAGAAGTATTCAGAATTTAGTGTGGGAAAGTTAGGAATGATAATAAATGCAATTATTTATGGAGGTTGTGCAGTTTTATTTGAATTACCAACAGCGATATATTCTATCATTTATACTACATTTTTTGGCTTGATAGTAGATAAGATTCACTATCAAAATATTAATACTACGGCTATGATATTTACTAAAGAGAATGACATCGATAAAAGAATTATGAGTGAAATTGGACGAGGAGTAACATTGTGGCATGGATATGGAGCTTATACAGGAGAAGATACTTTGATTTTAGTAACTGTTATATCTAAATATGAAATTGGACAACTTAGAAAAATTGTTAACGAAAGTGATGAAAAGGCTTTTATAATTTTTAATGAAGGCATGAATGTAGTAGGTAACTTTGAAAAAAGATTATAGATAAAAGTTGTTTAAATACCTTTATAAGGCATTGTTAGACATATATGTTTAACGATGCCTTATTTATATAAAAATATTAATATTTAATATGCAACATATTATGGCTATTGCATATTATGTATTATGACTAACAGATAGTGAGAATTTTCTTTCGAAGTAATTAAATGAAGAGAATTTTGCATTATTAGTTAAAATCATAAAATACGGAGGAGAAGTTATGAGTAATTCAGGCAATGAATATTATACTGAAGAATATAGTGGATGTTATAATGATAAACACGTACACGAATTTACAGGAAGTACAAAGTTAGCAGAGAATGGTGAAGATAGACATAACCATCGTACTGCAGGAATAACAGGAGAAGCTAAGTATTTAGAAAATGGACGTCACTACCATCTTATAAAAACAAAGACTGACTCTGCCCCAGATGGTCATCATCATCCTATAATGATTAGAACAGGATTAGATATAAAAATTAGAGGAACTGATAAGCATGTTCATGCAATAAAGGGAGCAACTAAAGTAGTAGATCAACATTGTCATAATTTTGAGTTTGCAACTTTAACTGAAAAACCTTTAGAGTAAGAAAATTATATTTATAATAGATTTTGAAAAGAATCGTATAAGTAATAAAAATATAAAAAAATGTTGACAAAGGGTGATAAAGATAATATACTAAATGACGTGGTCAAGAGGTGTACAAAATTATCACCCTTGTTTCATAAGAAAAATGTTATAGTTAGTAGATTTTAGCAAATCGAAAGTTTATAATGTTATTTATGCGTGTTTAGCTCAGCTGGATAGAGCAACGCCCTTCTAAGGCGTGGGCCAGGAGTTCGAATCTCTTAACACGCACCATGTGTAGGGATATCGCCAAGCGGTAAGGCACCGCACTTTGACTGCGGTATTCGTAGGTTCAAATCCTGCTATCCCTGCCATATATGGTTTACTAGCTCAGTCGGTAGAGCACTTGACTTTTAATCAAGGTGTCCGGGGTTCGATTCCCCGGTAAGCCACCAAATGTTATAGAGATAAATTAAAGGATGGTATCAAATGATATCATCCTTTAATTTATGTTTATTTAGTTTTTTCTATTTCATTCCTTGTTCGTATTGTTGAACCATTCTCTTAACCATTTCTCCGCCAACGCTACCGTTTTGCTTTGCAGTTAAGTCGCCGTTGTAATCGCTTAGTGGAACTCCTAATTCGTTTGCAACTTCTTTCTTAAATTGAGCTAATCCGTTTTTTGCTTCTGGAACTAATTTTTGTGCCATAATATTATCTCCTTTATATTTTAGTATTTGTAAAGTGTATCTCACTTTACAATAATATTTTGCGTATTTCAATCTTTAATAAACTATAATATTAAAGGGAAAAAAGGTAAAAGAAATAAATTGGGGTACAAAATGGTAGAAGAGTTTTTGCAGTAAAAAAATAAGATACCCTCTAAGAGGATATCTTATTTTTTTATTCAGTTTTTCTTATTTCATTCCTTGTTCGTATTGTTGAACCATTCTTTTAACCATTTCTCCACCAACGCTACCGCATTGTTTTGAAGTAAGGTCTCCGTTGTAATCTGTGAAAGGAACGCCCATTTCGTTAGCTACTTCGTTCTTAAATTTTGCCAATCCGTTTTTAGCTTCTGGAACTAGTTTTTGTGACATACTAGACCCTCCTTAATAAATTAAAATTTTATTTTTGTAAAGCTTGTTTGCTTTACAGTAGTATTTTGCGTAGAAAAGACTTTAATAAACTATAAAAAAGTGTCCAAAATAGGAAAAACTAATAGGGAAATGAATAAAATGGCTTTAATAAAAAAATGTGATAAATATTGAAAAAATATAGATGCTGTTATATATTTTATATAACAAGTAAAGTGAGAGGTGAAGTAATGTTACTTAAAATAGATTTTGATTCAGATATACCTATATATAATCAAATCAAGACAGAGATAATAAAGGGAATTGCTAGAGGTGAAATAGAAGAAGGGGAAATATTACCTTCTGTAAGAGGATTAGCGTCAGATATAGAAGTTAATATGCATACTGTTAATAAAACATACAACATTTTAAAAGATGAAGGCTATATAAAAATTGATAGAAGAAAAGGCGCTTTCATAAGTTTAAATTTAGAAGAGTCAAATAATAAGTTTAAAAGAAATTTTGAAGAAGAATTAGAGTATTATATTGCAGAGTGTTGCAACAGAGGAATATCTAAAGATGATATAAATAAGATTATAGATGAAAAATATGGTTTGTTTAAGGAGAAGAAATAAGATGGAAGATTTAATTAAATATTTTATATTTCCTTTTATTACAGTAACACTATATATTCAAGTGTTTAATTTAAATAGATTTTCTAATAATGGCATATATTTTGGAGTTAGAGTTCCGCTAGAATATAAAAATGATATAGATATATTAAGATTAGAAAAGAAATATAAAAAGGAAAATATTATTTTTGTATTACCATTGATAATGTTATTAAATATATTATATATTTTTAATATAAAGATGTGGTTGCTTTTAACATATACATTTATATCTATTGGAATTACACAGATATTACCAATAATATATTGGAAAAAGATGAAGAGAATTAAAAATGAAAGAGGTTGGAAGGTGTTAAGCAAGAATGTAGTTATTGTTGAAACAGGATTAAGACAACCTAAAAAAAACTCGAAGATAAAAGCTTTGGAGACTAAGCATTATTTAATTCTTTTAATTATACCGGTTGTAATAAGTATATTAACGTTAATGAATTACAATAAATTACCTGAATTAATTCCTGTTCATTATAATGCTGCAGGAGTTGTAGATAAAGTGGTTGAAAAAGGTACAACAGCGGCATATATGAATTTAGCCGGTATACCTTTTATGCTAGTTTTGATGATATTTTTCTTTGTGCTTATAAATAAAATTACAGTAAACTCTAAATCGGATTTGTTTAGTGGAAAGATTAAAGGTACAATAGAGAAAAAGCTTTTGTTTAAAAAGTATATTTCTATATTCACTTGGATTTTAGCTTTAGAGACTTTAATTATAATGTCGCTTCCTCAAGTTTCTATATTATTTGATTTAGGTACTGAAATTATGACTATTCCAATGGTAATATTATTTATTAGTATTGGAGTATTTATTTTAATAAGCTATTATTTTGGTCAAGGCGGAAGAAACATAAAGACAACTGAAGAAGGAGAAGAAAATTACAGAGATGATGATGATAGATATATTTTAGGTTCGATATACTATAATAAAAATGACCCTGCGTTAATGGTTGAAAAGCGTATAGGAGTTGGATGGACTGTTAATTTAGCTCATCCAATAGGAATGATATTGATGGTATTACCATTTATAATAATGATAGGATTAATAATATTTATGTATTTCTTTGAGAAAACTAATCCTATGTTTTAAAAATTAAGCTATGCATATGCATAGTTTTTTCTTTTGAAAGAAAAAGTAAAAATATCTTGATGAAAAATAAGGAAATGATATACAATTAAAAGGAACAAAAGAGAAAAAGGAGAAATGAAGTATGGAATTATTTAAAATTAAAGATTTAGCATTTAATAGCGAGGAATTTTTAGATAATATTGAGGAATTTGAAGATTTAATACCTATAATAAAAGATTTACAAGAAAATTTAACTTATGAAGAAATTAACTGTGTAGGTGATAATGATTGTTGTAGTAAAACTGATAAGAATTATATAGTAGAAATTGAAGGGTATTTAGATGATGAAGATGAGTTTTACACAAAAGAAGAGTTAATTCAAAGTGGTGCAAATATAGAAGGAGCTAGATTAGATCCCTTCATAATTAGAGTTTATAAATGTGTAGAATGTGGAAAGTGGATAATTGATATTTTAGAATAGGTGTATTAAGAATGAAAGAAAAATTTAAAGAAAAGTTATCTGAATTTAATGGGTATTTAAAAAAAGTAATAGGGAAATTCAATGCATTAACTATAGAAAAGAAAATAGTTATTATCTTTATAGTTATATTTATGATTTTTACATTTATTACTGTAGGTATTTTGAATGGCGCACCTACAAAAGAAGAGGTAATAAGCAATTTTAAAGTAGCGATTGAAAATAAAGATGAAAAATTACTGTCAAAAACTCTAAAAATTGATGGGAAGAAAGTTGATTCGGAAAGCTTGGTACCGTTAATTGATTATTATGATGATAAGAGAGATACATTACTAGATATAACTAAAAAATTAAGAGCAGAAAATAAAAGTGGTATGCTAAATATAGAAAGTAAAAAAAATATCTTTGGAGAAAAATACTATATAAATGTCAGTAGAATTTCAGTATTGGTAAAATCGAATTTTAATAATACTGAAATATTTATAGATAATAGAAGTGTTAAGTCTGGTGAAACCTTAAAAGATATTATACCAGGAACTTATATAGCGAGGTATAAATTAAATACTGAGTTTGGGGAGGTTACTGGAGAGGAAGAGGTAACTGTTTCTGAAGATGCTAATATAAATATACATGTTGATGCTGGAAATATAACTTTATATTCGGCTTATAAAGATGCGGATGTTTTTATAGATAATAAAAATATAGAAAAAAAGGTATCAGACATAGTTGATTTCGGTCCTATTCCATTAAATAGAGATATCGAGCTATATATAGAACAAGATTTTCCTTGGGGGAAAATAAAGAGTGAATCAGTGGTTATAAATAATAATGGAATTATCAAATTAGATATTAATATGGTAAATGAAAAGCTAATGAATGAAATTGAAATATCTTTAAATACGTTCTTTAATTCTGTTTTTGATGCTCTTAATGGAGGGGATAAAACTTTAATTCAAAATGCAGATGAATCTACTAGAAATAAAATATATGATGATATTTTTAAAAAGACATTATTCTTTACTAATAATTATGAGATTTCAGATATGAACTTGAATATAGAAAAAAGTGAGTTTAAGTATGAAGATTCTATTTATAAAGGAAATATAGTGGTTAAGATTAATTATGATATTTATAAAAAGATATTACCATTTGTAAAGGAAAGTCGTGAGGAAACATTTTTAGTAGGTTTAATATATGATGATGGGAAATGGGTATCAAATAGTATCCAAAGATTTAATATGTATGACGAATAGAAGTGTATTAGTTGATTGACAATAAAGAAAAAGGGGGATGAAGTTGAAGAAAGGGTTTGTTAGAGTTTGTATTTCTTTTTTGATAATATCGATATCTTTTGGCTTTACAAGAGTATTGGCAGAAAATAATGAAAGTATTAAAAATGAAATTGACAATAATAAAGATAGAATAGAAGAGTTAGAAAAAGAAAAAGAAGAAATACAAGATGAAANATTACTGTAGGTATTTTGAATGGCGCACCTACAAAAGAAGAGGTAATAAGCAATTTTAAAGTAGCGATTGAAAATAAAGATGAAAAATTACTGTCAAAAACTCTAAAAATTGATGGGAAGAAAGTTGATTCGGAAAGCTTGGTACCGTTAATTGATTATTATGATGATAAGAGAGATACATTACTAGATATAACTAAAAAATTAAGAGCAGAAAATAAAAGTGGTATGCTAAATATAGAAAGTAAAAAAAATATCTTTGGAGAAAAATACTATATAAATGTCAGTAGAATTTCAGTATTGGTAAAATCGAATTTTAATAATACTGAAATATTTATAGATAATAGAAGTGTTAAGTCTGGTGAAACCTTAAAAGATATTATACCAGGAACTTATATAGCGAGGTATAAATTAAATACTGAGTTTGGGGAGGTTACTGGAGAGGAAGAGGTAACTGTTTCTGAAGATGCTAATATAAATATACATGTTGATGCTGGAAATATAACTTTATATTCGGCTTATAAAGATGCGGATGTTTTTATAGATAATAAAAATATAGAAAAAAAGGTATCAGACATAGTTGATTTCGGTCCTATTCCATTAAATAGAGATATCGAGCTATATATAGAACAAGATTTTCCTTGGGGGAAAATAAAGAGTGAATCAGTGGTTATAAATAATAATGGAATTATCAAATTAGATATTAATATGGTAAATGAAAAGCTAATGAATGAAATTGAAATATCTTTAAATACGTTCTTTAATTCTGTTTTTGATGCTCTTAATGGAGGGGATAAAACTTTAATTCAAAATGCAGATGAATCTACTAGAAATAAAATATATGATGATATTTTTAAAAAGACATTATTCTTTACTAATAATTATGAGATTTCAGATATGAACTTGAATATAGAAAAAAGTGAGTTTAAGTATGAAGATTCTATTTATAAAGGAAATATAGTGGTTAAGATTAATTATGATATTTATAAAAAGATATTACCATTTGTAAAGGAAAGTCGTGAGGAAACATTTTTAGTAGGTTTAATATATGATGATGGGAAATGGGTATCAAATAGTATCCAAAGATTTAATATGTATGACGAATAGAAGTGTATTAGTTGATTGACAATAAAGAAAAAGGGGGATGAAGTTGAAGAAAGGGTTTGTTAGAGTTTGTATTTCTTTTTTGATAATATCGATATCTTTTGGCTTTACAAGAGTATTGGCAGAAAATAATGAAAGTATTAAAAATGAAATTGACAATAATAAAGATAGAATAGAAGAGTTAGAAAAAGAAAAAGAAGAAATACAAGATGAAATACTTAGTGAAGAAGAGGCTCTGAAAAGGATAGAGGAAGAGATAAAAGAAAAAAGAGAAGAACTTTTAAAAGTTAGTAAAGAGGTAGAAGTATTTCAAAATGAAATAGATTTGATTCAAGAAGAAGTAGATAAAATAGAAGACGAAATATTAAAAATAGAAGAAGAAATATCTATAAAGGAAGAAAAAATTGAGAATTTAATTAAAGAACAGGAAAAACAAAAAGTTTTACTTGCTAATAGATTAAGAAATTATTATAAGTTGGATATATCAAATCAATACTTGTATATGATTTTAAGTAGTGAAAATATTTTTGAACTATTGAATAAATTATATAATATTACTATATTGATGAAGATTGATAGGGATCTTATGAAATCTAATAAGGAAAGTGAAGAAAATATAACATTAGAAAAAAACGCTATAGAAGAATATTTAAAAGAAGAAGAGATTCGTAAAAATGACGTTGTTAAGAAACAGATCGAATTAATAGATAAGCAAAGTGAATTTATTGTAATAAAAGAAAGAGAAGAAAAACAGATGTATGAACTTCAGGCTTTAGAAAGTGAAAAGAATAACTTGATAGTTTCGCTTGAAGGAGTACAGAATAGTTTGCAAAATCAGATAGAAGATTTATTATCTTACAACGAGGAGTTACAAGCTGAATTAGATAGAATATTTGAAGATATTGAAAATGGTTCACCAGATAATGGAGCAACACCGGAGAGTGGTAATGAAAGTGGCTTTTTGAGACCAGTTGATGGAGTTATTACTTGTGAATTTGGGCCAAGAATTAATCCGGTAACATTTGAAGCAGGATTTCATAATGGTATTGATTATGCAGGTAATACTGGAGAAGCTATTAGAGCTACTAAAAGTGGAGTTGTTGAATACTCAGGATGGATAGAGGGGTATGGATATACTATAATTTTAAATCATGGTGATGGTATAAAATCTCTATATGCACATTCAAGTCAGCTTATTGTATCTGTAGGAAATTCTGTGCAACAAGGGGAAACAGTCGCTCTTATTGGATCGACAGGAATGAGCACTGGACCTCATTTGCATTTTGAAATAAGAGTTAATGGACAACCGGTTGATCCCTTTGGTTATATTCCGTACTAAATAACTACTTAGCTTTAAGATTTTAAAGGATGACAAAATATTTATTCTTTAAAGTCTTTTTTATAAAAAAAACCTGCACTATTGTGCAGGTTAAAGGGTTTATGTTCATTTAAGAAAGGGAATAAACGAACATATGTGGGGTTTTATTATAACTCTTTAATAAAATTATTAAAGAGTGGTATGGGCTTTTGTTAAATGTAATTTACTTTACAATGACATTATACATCATATTTCAACAAATTCAAATAGTTTTTTGAAAAAAATTAATAAAATTCATTTTTTTTACTAGAAAGATGGATAAATATATATAAGAGTATATAATAGAAAAAAAGAAATAGGAGGATGAATGTATATGGATAAATACAAAGATATTTTAAAAGATGCACCTGACTATGAAGAATACACAGTTAATGAAGCTAAGCTATCAGTGGCAGAAATGAGGGAATTAGGATTGCTTAAGTGTGGAGGATGTTGTTCTTCAGGTGATGGGTGCTCAAAGAAAAATGGTTGTTGTAAGACAAAAAAATAGAATGTCGAAAAAACACGAGGTAAATTGTTACAGTGTAAATATATAGAAAAAATAAGTCGGATTTTGGAGGTGTATATGAGAAAGCCAAGTATATTCAGTAGGGATTACGAAAGAATAATGAGAAAACGTAAAAGAATATTGGTAGCTTCAATTTCTTTATCAATTGTATCTATGGCTTTAATTATTGTTTTTATCAGTAGATACAATTTTGGGAAAGGGGAAAGCTATTTAACTGCTTGGATGAAAGATGAAGAAAATATTGAAAAAGAACAGGAAAAAGAAGTATTAAGCAAAGAAAAAGAAATGGAAACGGCAAAGTTAGATAATAATATAAAAATATTGTTAAATGGAAATGAATTTGAATTAAATTGCTCTGAAAATAATGGTAAGAAGGTTGTTAATAGTGTGAAAAATCTAGAGTCAGAAAAATATTGCATAGATAATTATGGAGAGAAAGTAATTATATTAGATAAAGATCAAAATATATTTTTATGTGATATAGAAGGAAATGTAATAGATTTAACTTTAAATGAATATGTATCTCCTTATGGAGAGGTTTTTAAAAAAGATGAAATATTATCAACTTATAATGATTATATATGGCATTCACAAGTTAAGTTTTTAAATAGTAACAAAATTGCATATGTAAGCAATTTACCTTACTTTGGCTATGGATTAAGCCAATTTATAAATGTTATAGATATATACTCAAAAGAACATACAACAATGTGGGGGCTTAATGGTAATAACATTATTTTAAAAGAAAACTTAGATGGTGGATTAGAAGCTGTAATAGATGGAAATATTAAGTATGTAGAGTAAAATTAATATAATAATATTGGGAAAATTAATTTTGTGAAACAAATATTTGAAAATATTTAAATGTTTATGTTATAATAACTTAGTCGAAATAAGCATACAATAGCTTAGTTTTAGGAGGAATATATACAATGGAAGCTAAAATGGAAAAAAAAGACGTTAATGTTGTTAAGTTTGAAGTAAAAGTGGAAGCACAAAAGTTCAACGAAGCTTTAACTAGATCTTATAAAAAGAACATGAATAAATTCAATGTACCAGGATTCAGAAAAGGTAAAGTGCCAATGGCAGTAGTTAAAAAGTACTACGGAATAGAAGTACTTTTAGAAGATGCTATAAATTTTGCAATTGATAGTTCATATAAAGAAGTATTAAAAGAAAACAATATAATACCTGTAGATTATCCACAAATCGACGTTGTTGAAGTTGGAGAAGGTAAAGATTTCATATACACTGCAGAAGTTACTGTTTACCCAGAAGTTAAACTAGGAGAATACAAAGGTTTAAAAGTTGAAAAGAACTCTTACGAAGTAACTGAAGAAGAAGTAAATAAGAAATTAACAGAAATGCAAGAAAAGAATGCTAGAGTTGAAACTAAAGAAGAAGGTAGCATAGAAAATGGAAACATAGCTATTATCGATTTTAAAGGATTCATCGATGGTGAAGCATTTGAAGGTGGAGAAGGTACTGACTATGAATTAGAAATAGGTTCAGGAACTTTCATTGGAAACTTTGAAGAGCAATTAGTAGGAAAGAATGTTAATGACAATGTAGAAGTTAATGTAACATTCCCAGAAAACTACGGAAGAGAAGAATTAAACGGAAAGCCAGCTAAATTTGAAGTTGCAATAAAGGGAATCAAAGTGAAAGAATTACCATCTTTAGATGATGAATTTGCTAAAGAGGTATCTGAATTTGATACATTAGCTGATTTAAAAGCTGATATAACTAAGAAGTTAGAAGAAGCTAACAATTCAAGAATCGAAAGAGAATTTGAAGAAGCTGTTATTTTAGCAGCAACTGAAAATGCTGATGTTGAAATTCCTGCAATAATGATTGAAAAAGAAATAGATAAAATGGTTCAAAATCTTGAGCAAAGATTACAATACCAAGGCTTAACTTTAGAGCAATACTTCCAATTTACTGGTAGTGATGCTGAAAAGATGAGAGAATACATGAAGGAAAATGCTGAAAGAAAAGTTAAGACAGACTTAGTATTAGAAGCTATAGAAAAAGCAGAAAACATAGATGCTACAGAAGAAGAATTAAGAGCAAAAGCTGAAGAAGTTGCTAAGATGTATTCAGCAAATAGCGATGAAAAGATGATTGATTTATTAATGAACAGTCAAAGAGAAGCTTTAAAGAGTGATGTAATCACATCAAAAGCTGTTAAGTTATTAATGGAAAATAATTAATAAGTATTAAGTTAATTGCCAGAAAAGTTTTTTCTGGCAATTATTTAAAATATTTCTTTAACAAAATAATGTAAATTAGATATAATTTAAGTATAATTACTTTTATTTATTTGGATATATTATTAAGGAAGGGTTTAAAGAGAAATAGGAGGGAATTTACATGAGTAATTACGTTCCAATGGTTGTCGAGCAAACTGGAAGAGGAGAAAGATCTTATGACATTTTTTCTAGACTATTAAAGGATAGAATAGTAATGTTAAGTGGAGAAGTAAACGATGTTACATCAAATTTAATAGTAGCTCAATTGTTATTCTTAGAAAGTGAAGATCCAGATAAGGATATATATCTATATATAAACAGTCCTGGTGGGTCAATTACAGCAGGAATGGCTATATTTGATACTATGAACTATATAAAACCAGATGTTAGTACTATATGTATAGGAATGGCTGCATCTATGGGAGCATTTTTACTTTCTGCAGGAGCACCAGGAAAAAGATTTGCTTTGCCAAATAGTGAGGTGATGATTCATCAACCACTAGGGGGATTCCAAGGGCAAGCAACAGATATTGATATACATGCAAGAAGAATATTAAAAATTAAAGAAACGTTAACTAGAGCTATGGCTGAATCAACAAATGGAAAAGTTGACTTTGAAACTATGGTTAAAATGTGTGAAAGAGATAACTTTATGTCTGCACAAGAAGCTAAAGAAATTGGTTTAATAGATGACGTTATAGTTAGAAATGATATAAAGAAGAGCTAAAAGAGTCCAGAGCTAAAGTGAGGTGAGTTTATGGCTAAATTTGATGACAAAAAACAATTAAAATGTTCTTTCTGTGGTAAAAATCAAGACCAAGTAAAGAGATTAATTGCAGGGCCAGGTGTATATATATGTGATGAATGTATAGACTTATGTTCTGAGATTATACAAGATGAATTCGAGGAAAATGTTGAGTTAGATACAACTTCGTTACCAAAGCCATCAGAAATAAAAAACTATTTAGATCAATATGTAATAGGTCAAGATAAGGCTAAAAAGGCATTGTCTGTTGCTGTGTATAATCACTATAAGAGAATCCAATCAAATATGATTGAAGATGATGTAGAGCTACAAAAAAGTAATATCTTACTTTTAGGACCAACTGGTTCAGGTAAGACACTTTTAGCTCAAACTTTAGCAAAGTTTTTAAATGTTCCTTTTGCTATTGCAGATGCAACTACATTAACTGAAGCTGGATACGTTGGAGAAGATGTAGAAAACATCCTTCTAAAATTAATTCAAAATGCTGATTATGATGTAGAAAAGGCTGAAAAAGGAATAATATACATTGATGAAATAGATAAGATTGCTAGAAAATCTGAGAACCCTTCTATAACTAGAGATGTATCTGGTGAAGGTGTTCAACAAGCTTTATTAAAAATCTTAGAGGGTACTACAGCATCTGTACCACCACAAGGTGGTAGAAAACACCCACATCAAGAGTTTATTCAAATAAATACTTCAAATATATTATTTATTTGTGGAGGAGCTTTTGATGGTGTTGATAAGATAATAGAAAAGAGAACACAATCTAGTTCTATGGGGTTTGGTGCAGATATCAAATCTAAGGCTAATAAAGATGTAGGAACTCTTTTAAAGTCAATACTACCTGGAGATCTATTAAAATTTGGATTAATTCCTGAGTTTGTAGGAAGATTACCTATTGTTGTTACTTTAGAGTCATTAGATCAAAATGCTTTAATAAATATTTTAAGCCAGCCAAAGAATGCACTTGTAAAACAATATACAAAATTATTTGAAATGGATAATGTTGAATTAGAGTTTACAGAGGATGCTCTTAAGGCTATTGCTGATGAGGCTATAGCAAGAAAAACTGGTGCTAGAGGGCTAAGATCTATAGTAGAGGATATGATGATAGAAATTATGTTTGATATACCATCAGATGAAAATATATCAAAAATAATTATTCAGGAAGATACTGTAAAAAACAAACAACTACCTGAAGTTGTTAGATTACCTGAAAATGAAAAACGTTTAGTTTTAAAGCCAAAAAAGGCTAAAAAGAAAAAAGGTATGGAAACAGCATAAGTAAAATCACCCGAGATTTAGGGTGATTTTTTTATTTTATTTTGTTTGATTGATTTTTAGATACTATATTTCTTATATAGTGAAAAAATTATAATAATATAAATTATCTCTGGAATATTACTATTTAAATAAGTCAATAATACAAATAGTTTTATTAAAGGGAGGGAGAAACTTTTAGGTAGCTAAAAGTAGAGAAATATGAACCAAATAATGATGATTTTACAATTAATAATGATAGTGCTTTTCATAATATATTTATTTAATAGCAATAAGGCTAATAGAACTAAAACGGTAGTTATAGATAAAGAAAATAAAAAAGAAATGGATAAATTGCTTAAGTTAAGATCAATAAAGCTATCAGAACCTTTAACTGAAAAAAGTAGACCTAAAGATTTTAGTGAAATAATAGGCCAAGAAGAAGGAATTAAGGCGTTACAAGCAGCTATATGTGGACCTAATCCACAACATGTAATAATTTATGGGCCTCCTGGAGTAGGTAAGACAGCTGCAGCAAGATTAGTTTTAGATAAAGCGAAAAAACAAGTTAACTCACCATTTAAAACAGAGGCCAAATTTGTAGAGATAGATGCGACTACAATACGATTTGATGAAAGAGGAATAGCTGATCCTCTTATAGGTTCGGTACATGATCCTATATATCAAGGCGCTGGATCACTAGGAGTAGCAGGAATTCCACAACCAAAACCAGGAGCAGTTACAAAAGCTCATGGTGGAATTCTTTTTATTGATGAAATTGGGGAATTACATCCAATAGAATTAAATAAGCTCTTGAAAGTTTTAGAAGACAGAAAAGTATTTTTAGATAGTGCATATTATAGTTCTGAAGATAGCAATATGCCTACTTATATTAGAGAAATTTTTGATAATGGATTACCAGCGGATTTTAGATTAATAGGAGCTACTACGAGAAGTCCAGAAGAGATTATTCCAGCTATAAGATCTAGATGTGTAGAAATATTTTTTAGAGCACTTCATACAGATGAAATTAAGAAAATAGCTGAAAATTCAATTAAGAAAGTTGGTTTAACTGTTTCTGACAAAGGTTTAGACATAATAAGTAGATATTGTAGTAATGGTAGAGAGGTAGTGAATTTAATTCAGTTATGTTCAGGATTGGCTATAAATGATAATAGAGCAGAGATATCTGAAGATGATATAAAGTGGGTAATTGAAAACGGACAATATTCAGAAATTCCAGATGTAAAGTTGAAAGAAAATCATAATAGGGTTGGAGTTGTTAATGGATTAGCTGTATATGGAGCTAATATAGGGATGATTATGTCTTTAGAAGCTACAGCTAAAAAGATTACAACTAGAAAAGGAGAAATAAAAATATCAGGAATTATTGAAGAAGAGGAGATTACATCAAATAATAGAAAGATTAAAAGAAAAAGTACTGCTTACTCATCAGTTCATAATGTTCTAACTGCATTAAATAATGTGTTTAATATAAATAGTGATAGCTATGATATTCACATTAATATTCCAGGTGGAGTTCCTGTAGATGGACCTTCAGCAGGTATTACTATAGCTACAGCTATTTATAGTAGTATAATGAAAGAACCAATAGATAACATGGTCGCTATGACTGGAGAGATAACTTTATTAGGTGATGTTAAACCTATTGGTGGAGTAGGAGCTAAAATATTGGCAGCTAAAAAGGCAGGTGCTAAAAAAGTTATAATTCCAGAGGACAATTGGAATGACAGCTTTGAAAACTATGAAGGGATAGAGATAGTTGCTGTAAGAAATATTAAGGAAGTAATAGAGTTGGCTATTTTATCTCAAAAATTAAATGGAAATATAGATGTTTTATCGGCAAAAGCTGAATAAAGCTTAAAGACCACCCTTTGGGTGGTTTTGTATTTTTTACATAAATAGAAAAGTTGAAAAAATATATAATTATGTGTATACTAAATTGGTTAGATAATTTTTATTAGAAAGAATGGAGGGGGAAAATGGAAAAGAGTCAAATAACTTTAGCTGTTATTCCGTTAAGGGGCATTACGATTTTTCCCAATATGATTATACATTTTGATGTTGGTAGGGAAAAATCCATAGCAGCTATAGAAGAAGCAATGAAAGAAAATGGAGAGATTTTTTTAGTATCACAAGTAGATCCAGAAATAGAGGATCCCACTAAGGATGATGTTTACTTCATAGGAACTATATCAAAAATTAAGCAAATATTAAAAATGCCTAAAGGAATTACAAGAGTGTTAGTTGAAGGTATTGAGAGAGCTGAAATTATTGATATTGTAGATGAAGAAAAATTTATGAAAGCTAATATTGTTAAAATAGAAGATGAAAATGTTAAAGTTGATGATGCTAAAGAGTCAGCATATAGAAATCTTTTAACAAAATCATTTAATCAATATATAGAAGCAGCAGAGGTTGAAGGGAATAAAGCACCTTTAATAATAACTAAAGAAGAAGGCTTAAGCAAAGTAACTGATTTAGTAGCATCTTTTATTGAACTTGAAGATGATAAGAAGCAAGAAATTTTAGAGACGCTTGATGTTTACGAAAGAATTGAAAAGTTAATTCTTTATATCACTGAGGAAATCGAAATTATTAATATTGAAAAATCAATAGGTAATAAAGTAAAAGATAAAGTTGATAAAGCTAATAAGGAGTACTTCTTAAGAGAACAAGTAAAAGTTATTCAAGAAGAGCTTGGTGAAGATGAAGAGAAAAATGAAATTGAAAATTATAAAGAAAAATTAGCTAAGTTAAAGTTACCTAAGGTTGTTAGGGAAAAAGCTGAATATGAACTTTCTAGATTAAAAACATCTAATTCTGGAGATGGTAATAATATAAGAACTTATTTAGATTGGATTGTAGCGCTTCCTTGGAATAAGTCTACTAAGGATACATTCAATATAGAAAAGGCTGAAGAAGTATTAAATTCAGAGCATTATGGATTAGAAGAAGTTAAGGAAAGAATATTAGAATATCTTGCTATAAAACAATATACTAAGAGTATAAAAGGTCCAATTTTATGCTTAGTAGGGCCTCCAGGTGTTGGTAAGAGTTCTATTGCAAAATCTGTAGCCAATGCAGTAAATCGTAAATTTGCAAGAATTTCTCTTGGGGGAGTTAAAGATGAAGCAGAAATTAGAGGTCATAGAAGGACTTATATTGGCGCAATTCCAGGTAGAATTACATATGCTTTAAAAGAAGCAGGGGCTAGCAATCCGTTAATTTTATTAGACGAGATAGATAAGCTAAGTCAAGATTATAAAGGTAGCCCAGCAGATGCTTTATTAGAAGTATTAGACCCTAATCAAAATATGAGCTTTAGAGATAGCTTTATGGAAGTAGATATAGATTTATCTAATGTGCTATTCATTACAACTGCGAACTCTTTAGATACTATACCAAGACCATTATTAGATAGAATGGAGGTTATAGAGATATCAGGCTATACTTATGAAGAAAAGTTTAATATAGCTAAAAATCATCTTATACCAAAAGTTCTAAAAGAACATAATTTAGATAGGAATACTATTAAAATTTCTGATTCAGTAATAAAAGAAATAGTAAATAGTTATACTATGGAGTCTGGTGTTAGAACTCTTGAAAGACAAATAAATAAAGTAATTCGTAAAGCTATAACTGATCTTATAAAGAGTAATAGTAAGAGTATTACTATATCTACTATTAAAATTGAAAAGTATTTAGGGCCTAAGATATTTGAATATGAAAAAATAGATAAAGAGGATAAGATTGGTGTTGTAACAGGACTAGCTTGGACGGCTTATGGTGGAGATACATTACCTGTTGAAGTTAGTGTTATGAAAGGTTCAGGTAAGTTAGATTTAACAGGCCAATTAGGATCTGTAATGCAGGAATCCGCAAAAGCATCATATAGTTACGTAAGAGCTAATGCTAATAAATATGGAATACCAGAAGACTTTTATAAGGAAAATGATATCCATATACATGTTCCTGAAGGAGCGGTACCAAAAGATGGTCCTTCTGCGGGAGTTACAATGACTACAGCTCTAGTTTCAGCATTATCCAATAAAAAGGTTAGAAGTAATGTTGCTATGACTGGAGAAATAACATTAACAGGAAGAGTACTAGCTATAGGGGGAGTTAAGGAAAAATGCTTAGCTGCTCATAGAATAGGAATAGATACTATAATATTACCTAAAGAAAATGAAAAGCATGTAAATAAAATACCTAAATCAGTTAAATCTAAATTAAACTTAATCTTTGCTGATAAGATTGATAAGGTATTAGAGAATGCATTAATTGGAGTTGAAAATAATGATAATTAAAACATCAGAATTTATTACGTCTGCAGTAAAAAGAAATCAATATCCTGTAGATGTAAGACCAGAAGTTGCCTTTGTTGGAAGATCTAATGTAGGTAAAAGTTCTATAATAAACGCTTTAACTAATAGAAAAAAATTAGCTAAAGTTTCACAAACACCAGGTAAAACTAGACTTATAAATTTCTTTTTAATTAATGATGAAATGTATTTAGTTGATTTGCCTGGATATGGATATGCAAAAGTATCAAAAAAAGAAAAAGAGAGCTGGGGAAAAACTATTGAAACCTATTTAATTGAAAGAGAACAATTAAAAAAAGTAGTTTTATTAGTTGATTCTAGGCATAAGCCTACTGCTGATGATATTCTTATGCATGAATGGATAAAGCATTTTGGGTATAAAGTTATAGTAATTGCAACAAAAAGTGATAAACTATCTAACAATGAAATAGGAAAAAGCAAAAAACTAATTAAAGAAACATTAAAACTAGGACCAGAAGATGAATTCTATTTATTTTCATCAGTAAAGAAAAATGGGAAAGAAGAATTAATAGATAATATATTCGGGGATTTAGTAGAAGAATAAATAAAAAAACTGCCAAAAAGGCAGTTTTTTTTGTTAAAAAGTTTTTCTTTAAAATAAAACTAGTGTCAAATTATAAAAAGGCGAATAGTATATAGTATAAAAAGAAAAAAACAAAATCCTTAGGAGGAAGTAAGTATGCAAATGAATGACATTATTGATGGATTAAATTCTTGTGATTGTCCAACAGGCTTACAAGGTACAAATTTCAATAGCGTATCAGGTTGTGGTTTTGGAAGCTGGATATGGATATTGTTAATTTTATTCTACACTAATCAAGGAGCTAATTATGGTGGCGGAGGATGCTGCTGTAAGCCACGTAAAAAAGATTGCTGTTGCTGTGGAAATAGTGGATACAATAACGCTGGATATGGTAGCGGATGTGGAGGATATTTATTCTTATTAGTTATCTTATTCTTATGTGGCGGTTGTGGTAATAACTTTGGAGGATGTAATACTTTTGGATGTGGATTCGATCAAGGCTTTGATGCTTTGGGCGGATGCTGCTAGGTTATAGGAAGGAGGAGAGTATAAATGTCAAAGAAAAAAAATAGATGTTGTTGTGAAGAAGTATGCTGTTGCCCAAGTAATAATGCTGGTTATGGCGGAAATGGATGCTGTGGAAGTCAATTTGCAGGATTAAACAGCTGTGTTTCTCCAATTATATTCCTATTGATAGCATGTGGATCAGGTCTTTTAAGAAACAATAGATCTTTCTTGATAATACTATTATTCTTACTATGCGGAGGCTGTTTCGGTAATTTATTTGGAACAAATAATGCCGGTGGAGACGGATGTTGCTGCGAAAGCGATTGTTGCTGCTAGTATAGAGGATGGAGGGCCTTATGGGCCCTCCAAAAAAATATCTAAAATTATAACATAAATAATTAAAATACATATAATGAAAGTAAAGAAATCTCTAGGAGGAGGGCTTATGTCTAAAAAAAGACATAGAAAGAGGCAAGAAGTAAGTAACACAAATAATAGTAATAACAATAATAATAGGCAACAGCAGATGAATTACAATAATCCTTTTGGAATTAATCCAAATCAATTACTAAGTATGTTTGGTAATATAGATATGAATCAAATAAATAGCATGTTACAATCTATGGGAGCAGATGGATTTGATTTCAATAATTTCAATTTAGGATCAATACAAAATTTAATGAATGGAATGGGCAGAAATCCAGGACAACAGCAAAATTTTCAAAATAATGGACAAGGGCAGCAAAATACTCAAAGAAATAATAATGAGATGAATCATAAACAAAATTTTGATGAGTTTAATGATGAAGATGACAACATACAATTGTTAAATTCCTTTAGGAGTATAGTTGGAGAAGAGAAAAAAGACTTTATAGATAAAATTATAAAGTTATATAATGATGGTGCATTTGAAGATTAATTTATTAATATGTATAAAAGAAGGGAATAGGGTTAATAATATAATTGTACCGGAGAAGTATTCTCCTATAGCAAATGAAGATTATATCTTCATTAAAGCTAAACCCCCCCATCCCCCTTTTAGGCCGCGTTGAGCGGCCTTTTAATTTTGTTTCTTTATACTAGAGATTCTATATTCGCCAAATTGATTTATATCTGTTTTTACCGTGAAAATGATTTCTTCTTTAGGTTTTGAAGAATCCGTTGAATTGACCTTCTCAAAAGATAAATTCCAAATAACAGAAGAGGGAAGTGCATTTTTATCCCAATTTATATCGTAGAAATATCCAATTTGGAATGAATATCTATAGTTTTCTTTGCTTAAATTCCAAAGGATTCCTAGTTCCTCAGAGTCTATATATTCTGTGAAAATGCCAGGAGCATCTTCTATTTCGTAAGTAAGCTGAATTAAATCAATAAATTTTTGTATAACACCTAATGCTGGAATCTGAAGTTTTGAAAAAGAAGTATCTTTAATTGTTTTACCGCTAAAAATAAATGATTCTGTTGATTCATCTCCTTTTTCTGAAAGAGAATATAATATTTTAGGAGTTCTAGAATTTTGAGAGTCAATAATACCAAAAATATTTTTTGAGGAAGAAAAGACCTCTTTAAATTCATCATTATTCCATTGGAAAATATAGGTTATAGGTTTTTGGTTTTTATATCCAGTTAAAATTAACTCAGGTATACCATCTCTAGATAAATCTAAAGAAGTAACTTTTATAGATACAGAATCATATAAATCGATTAAAGCATCTCCATATGACTCACTTTTTAGTACATAATCATGTTTAGAAGTTTTTACTTTTACAATATAATGAGAATTTTTTTTATCTATTAATATACTATCTACAGTTCCATCTCCATCATAGTCTTTATCGTTTGGATTATGTATAGTTGATGAGATAAAGGATTCTAAAGAATCATTTTTTAAGAAAACAGAAAAAGATATAGCTACTAATAATAAAAGAAGAATTATAAAAATCCATTTAAAGAGTTTGTGCTTTTCTAATATAATAAGCTTTACCATAATATCACCTCAATAAATTATATGAGACAATATTAATATAAATTCATAATAAAAAAACAGTAAGTATTAAACAATACTTACTGACAACCTTCACAAACACCGTAAAAGAAAAGTTTATTCCATTTTATTTCGTACTTAGAATTTTCTGCTGCTATTTGATTTAAATTTGGGAATGAATCAACTTCTAAATCATCAACTCTACCACATTTTAAGCATTGTATGTGAGCATGATCATTTACTGTAGCATCATATCTAAAGTTTCCTTCACCTACGTTTATTTCCTGTACTAATTCAACCTCAACTAATGTTTTAAGTGCTTTATAAACTGTAGCTAAGCTCATTGTAGGATATACAGGTTGAAGAGCTTTATAAATTGCTTCTGCAGAAGGATGCTCTTTAGTTCCCATTAAGTATTGATATACAGCAAGTCTTTGAGGAGTAAGTTTAAGCTTCTTTTCTTTAAATATAGAAGTAATATTATCCATGTATATACTTCCACCTTTCTATTTTATTTAATTATATTATATGTTGGGAAATTGATATTTGTCAATAATTAATATTAATAGAGAGTAGTTTATAGATAAAAAATAATTAAATGAATACAATTACTGAATAATATTTGAGAAAATAACTATTTATAAGCATATGTTCAAGTAAAAATAATATTTATTATTATATAGAGAGAGTTATAGGAGGAGATGTTATGTCTAAGTATAAAGTTGGAGATGAATTAATAATAGTAAATGACCCAAATGAGGAAAGACAAAAGCTAAAAGATATGACTAAGCTAGTTGTAGATGGGGAATACGCAGAAATATCGTGGGGAATAAAAATAATAAGTGTTGATTATGACAAACCATATATAACATTAACTTATAGAAATGTAGATGGAAAATTAAATAAAGTTTTTGCAGAATGCTTAGATGTAGATAATTTTGATACTGAAATGGTACTAGAAAAGGCACTGCTAAAGGCTTTTCAAAATGAAATAATAAATATATCAGTATCTAAAAATACATTTAAAATAGAAAAATAATAATTAAAAAATTGTAAAATATTAAATATTTTATATTTTTGCTAAAAAATGCTTTATTTTTGTTAAGAAATAGATTATAATGGCCTTGTGATTTCGATTACAATCATTGGGGGTGGGGTTTGTGAGTAAATGTCCATTTTGGTCTACAAAAAAAGAGAAGGTAAATTGTTATAACGAGTGCCCAATGTACCCTGTATCTAAAGATGACGAGGTATGTCCATTTATAGAGCACTTAAATCCGAATAAAGTAAGTATAAATGATTTTGATGATTTTGGGTATTCTCAAAGTAATGTTTATGATTTAGCTTATATGGGGATTAAAAATTATGATTAAAAGATAATTAAGGAGTTGCTAATCTTAGCAACTCCTTTTTTTATTATTTTGATTGATTTAATAATAATTTTTGTTTTAATGACCATAACTTAGTTGAAAGATCTACATAATAAGTATGAGGATTTTCAAATCTTAATATTTCAGGCCATAATTTGTTAGTTTCTGCTTTAGCAAATTCCTTTATTTCTAGAACAGATGGGGAAGTATATACTAACTTACCTTTGTCGAAGATCTTGACTAATAAATCTTTAACGTAGAAATTAGTGATTTTTTTTCTTTTCCAAGTGTGTATAGGATCAAAGATTTCATACTCTTTACTGTCGTCTATAACTTCATCACTTAATGCTAATACATCAGCTATAGCAACATTAGTATCCTTATCAAATAATCTGTATATTTTTTTGAAACCTGGATTAGTAATCTTTTCATTGTTTTCAGAAATTTTTATTTTGGGAATTATAACATTTTCTTTTTCAACAGCAACTAGTTTGTAAACACCGCCAAAAACAGGTTCAGATTTAGCTGTTATAAGTCTTTCTCCAACACCAAAGGAATCTATGCAAGCACCTTGGTTTAATACATCTCTTATAATATGTTCATCAAGAGAGTTAGATATAATTATTTTACAATCAGGATACCCAGCTTCATCAAGAGCTTTTCTACATTTTTTAGTTAAATAAGTTATATCGCCAGAATCAATTCTAATTCCTTTCGGGCGCTTACCAAGAGGCTTTAATACTTCATCAAAAACTTTTATTGCATTTGGTAAACCAGATTTTAATACATTATAAGTATCTATAAGTAAAGAACAGTTATCTGGATAAGTTTCAGCCCAAGCTTTAAATGATTCATATTCTGTATCGAAAAGTTGAACCCAGCTATGTGCCATTGTACCAACAGCAGGAACATTGAAGTATTTATCAGCAATTGTACAAGCTGTTGAATCACATCCACCTATAATTGAAGCTCTAGCTCCGTATATAGCACCATCATAACCTTGAGCTCTTCTTGAACCAAACTCCATAACAGTTTTACCTTCGGCAGCTCTACATATTCTATTTGCCTTTGTAGCAATTAAAGTTTGATGGTTTATAGTTAAAAGAATCATTGTTTCAACAAATTGTGCTTGAACAACAGGACCTTTTACTATTACTAAAGGTTCATTTGGAAATACAGGATTCCCTTCAGGGATTGCCCAGACATCACAGCAGAAATTAAAATCTGCTAAATATTCTAAAAATTCTTCAGAAAATATATTTTTGCTTCTTAAATAATCTATATCAGATGAGGTGAATTTCAGGTTGCTTAAATATTGAACTAATTGCTCAACACCAGCCATTATACAGTATCCACCACCATCGGGAACTCTTCTAAAATACATATCGAAGTAGGCTATTCTGTTTTCTACACCTTTATTAAAATAGCCATTTGCCATTGTTAGTTCATAGAAGTCAACTAGCATTGTTAGATTTCTTTCATTCTGAACATCAAATTTAATTAAAGTTTCCATAATTAGTCTCCTTTTTGAATTCTTAAAAATATTGTACATCTATATAGAAATTATTACAATATAGTAGTTAATAGAAAAAATATTAAAGGTAATACTTTAGATAAATATAAGTGTAAGAAGGAGAAGAGATTTTGAAAATAACCTTAGATAACTATCAGCAGAAGGCTGTTTATACAAAATATAAAAATGCTTTAATAGTTGCAGCACCGGGATCAGGTAAAACTACTGTAATTATTAATAGAGTAAATCATCTTATAGAAGATAGAAAAGCTAAAGTTGGAAATATTATAGTTATAACTTTTACTAGGGCAGCAGCTGAAAATATGAAAACTAGATACAAAAATACTTTTAATAAAAATATAGCACCATTCTTTGGAACATTTCATGGATTGTTTTATAAGATACTTTTAAGGGAAGGCCATGAGATAAATATAATTAATGATAATAAATGTTCCAATATAGTTAAAGGTGTATTGGGGAAATATTTTGATGATGTAAATGAAGATAAAGTTAAAGAGGTAGTTAATAATATATCAGGATTTAAGACTTCAGGAGCCAATATAGAAGAGTTTAAGTCTAGTATTTCTAAAGATATATTTATAGAATGCTTTAATGCTTATGAAAACTATAAAAAAAGAGAAAATCTGTGGGATTTTGATGACTTATCTCTTAACGCTATTCAACTTTTAAAAATTAACAAACAAATATTGATGAAATATAAAAATATTTTTAAATATGTATTAGTAGATGAGTTCCAGGATTGCGATGAGTTGCAGATAGAGTTTTTAAGATTGATAAATGGAGAGAATGAATTATTTGCTGTTGGAGATGAAGATCAATGTATATATTCCTTTAGAGGATCTAAACCACAGTATATGGTGAATTTTTGTGAAACATTTAAAGATAGCAAAAAGCTTTATTTATCAATAAATTATAGAAGTAGCAAAAACATTGTGAGTAGCTCTAAAAAAATAATATTAAATAATAAAAATAGAAACATCAAAAAAATTGAAGAGTTTCATAATAAGGATGGGATAATAAGATATTTGACTCCATATAATGAATTTATGCAAGGTGAGGAGATTGCAAATATAATCGGTAATTTTAAAGAAGGTCAATATACAGATAATGCAATATTATATAGAACTAATATGGAAGCCAGAAGTTTAATAGATACCTTCACACGAAGGAAAATACCTTTTATTCTTTTAGATAAGGGATATAACTTTTTTAATCATTTCATATCAAGGGATATAATAAGCTACCTTAAGCTAGCTATAGATATAAAGAATAAGGAGTTATTTTTAAGTGTTATAAACAAACCTTTTAGATATATAAGTAAATCTAATATAAGTTATGTAAATACTTATAAAGAAGATATTGATCCATTTCAAATACTTATAAATAAAGAAGATACTCCACCATTTCAATGTAAAAAGTTAGATGAATTAAGAAAAGAGATTTTATATTTAAATAAGATATCTTTAGGAAGTGCCATACAATATATAATTTCTAGTTTAGGGTACATAGATTACTTAAGAGAATATGCAAGTAAATATGGACAAAACTTCGAAGAACTTGAAGATATGCTAGAAGAGTTTAAAGGGGCGGCTGAAGGCTTCAAGACTATAACAGAGTTTTTAGTGCATGTACAAAATGTTGAAGAGGAGATAGAAAAGTCAAAGGGTGACAAAAATGGAGTGATTTTAAGTACAATTCATGGTGTAAAAGGGATGGAGTTTAAGAATGTCTATATTATAAATTGTGATGAAGAGACTATACCACATAAATCTTCTATAGATGAAAATATTGAAGAAGAGCGTAGACTGTTCTATGTAGCTGTGACAAGGGCTATACATAATCTTTACATATTTTCACCTAAAACTATAAGAGGTAAGTTCTATGAGCCTTCTAGATTTATTGCAGAAGGTGAATTTACCGAGGAGAGCCTTAAAGTAGAATATGGAGTTAAAAAAGGGGATTCTATATATCATAGAACTTATGCTGAAGGCATAGTTAAAGGATTGAAGGATGATAAAATAAGCATAAAGTTTAAAGATGGAGAAGAAAGATCATTTTCACTAAGAGTTTTAATGGAGAATAACTTGATAATTATTATGAAATAAAAATAAACTATTCTAACGCTTAGTTATTGAAGAATTAAAAAACTATTCGATGAAATTATAATTATTTTACCTAAATTTAGACATACTAATAATAGTTACAGTATGTATGGAGGTATAATATAATGATAAGAGGTATTATAATTTTAATGATGTTATTTAATTTTGCTGAAGTTCCATATAATTTAGAATATGAAGATAAAGTAGAAACTACTTTAAATATAAATGAATATTCATCGCCGAGAGAAGTAATAAAGATTGATGAGATATTAGAAGATAAGTCTGGAGCATTATCTGAACAAGAAAGAGAAAGTTTAATAGGACTTAAAGATAAACTCAAAAATTATCAAGTACTAAGCCAAGAAGATGTGGATTTTATAAGAGACTGTGATTTAAAAATTATTAGAACTAAATTAGGTGATGTTAAGTTTGAAGAATATTCAAAGCTTATAACAAAGAGAGCTACAAAGGAAGAATTCAATCAAGATGAAAGAATAAGACTTTTTCAATTAGAAAAAGAAATAAAAGGAATAAATTAATATTATAAATGATTATAGTATAGGAGAGGAATTTTACTCACTATACTATTTTTATTTGGAGGATAATATGGATTTAAAGAATGAAGTAATAAGCATAAAAGATGAAATTATAAAATTAAGAAGGAATTTTCATATGAATCCAGAATTAGGATTTGAAGAATATGAAACTTCAAAGTTTATTAAAGAGTATTTAGATAAAGAAGGAATAAGCTATGAAAGCTATGCTAAAACAGGGGTATGTGGAATTATTAGAGGAGATTTAGAGGAAAAGAAAGATAGGGTGATAGGTTTAAGAAGTGATATAGATGCGCTACCGATAGAAGAAAATAACAAATGTGAGTACATCTCTACTGTAAAAGGTAAAATGCATGCTTGTGGTCATGATGGACATGCTGCAATATTATTAGGCGTAGCAAAAATTTTAAATAGAAATAGAGAGTTGTTTGGTGGAACTATTAAACTTATATTTGAACCTGCAGAGGAGACTATTGGTGGAGCTAGATATATGATAGAGGAAGGTGTTTTAACAGACCCCAATGTAGATATTATGTGTGGATTACATTTGGATGAAAATATAAATTGTGGCCAAGTTGAAGTTAAATTTGGAGCTGTAAATGCAGCATCTAATCCATTTAAGGTTGAGGTGATGGGAGTAGGTGGACATGGAGCCTATCCTTCTAGTGCGATAGATCCTATAGTAATATCAAGTAATATTATAAATGCATTGCAAAATATAGTAAGTAGAGAAGTAAATCCATTAAATTCAGCAGTGATAACAGTTGGAAGTATACATGGAGGAACTGGTGCTAATATAATTCCAGAAAAAGTTACATTAACAGGAATAATTAGAACTTTAAATAGCGAGGATAGACAGTTAGTTACAAGAAGAGTTGATGAAATAGCAAAAGGAATAGGTTTAACATTAAGAGGAAAGGTAAAAATAGAAATAGAAGAATCTTATCCTGTGTTAATAAATGATAAAAACTCTGTTAATAAATTAAGGAATGCTGCAATAAAGGTCATAGGTGAAGAAAATGTATTAGAGCAAGAATATCCTCATATGGGTGTTGAAAGCTTTGCTTATTTTGCAAATGAAATACCATCAGTATTTTATTTTTTAGGGTGTAGAAATGAAGAAAAGGGAATAATTCATCCAGCTCATAGTAGTTTGTTTGACATAGATGAAGATGCCTTAATGATAGGGGTAGCTATTCAGTGTCAAATGGTGTTAGATTATTTGACAAATTGACGAAACAATATTAATCTAATAAGATGGGGAAAGTAAATTAAACACAAAAGAAGGAGTTGTTTTTTTGAAGATTGAAATAGGTGCTAATGAAGCAGGCCAAAGATTAGATAAATTTTTAAGAAAGTATTTAAAAGATGTACCATTAAGTGCAATATTTAAGGCAATGAGAAAAGGGGATATTAGAGTTAATGGTTCAAAGCAAAAAGAGAACTATAAATTAGAGATTGAAGATGTTATCGAGATTAGATATATCCAAAGTAAAAAAGAGAAAAAGGATGACAGTTTTATAAAAGTAAATGCTGGATCATTAATGATTACTTATGAAGATGATAACATAGTAGTTGTAGAAAAGTGGCCAGGAGTACTAGTTCATCCTGATCAAAAAGGAGCGGAACCATCACTTACAGATTATGTTCTTTCATATTTAAATGGAAAAGGTGATTATATTCCAGAGAAGGAAATTACATTTACCCCAGCTCCATGTAATAGATTGGATAGAAATACTTCAGGAGTAGTAATCTTCGGTAAAAACTTTGAAGCGCTAAGAGGCGTTAATGAGATGATAAGAGAAGGTAAGGTAAAGAAGTATTATCAAGCTCTTGTAAAAGGAAGAATAAAGGATGGATTATATAAAGGATATATTTCTAAGGATGAAAATGAAAATATATCTAAGGTATATGATAAACAAGTTCCTAATACAAAAGAAATAGCAATGGAAGTTAAAACGCTACAAAGTAATGGTGCATTTTCACTTCTAGAGATAGATTTAATTACTGGTAGAAGCCATCAGATAAGAGCCCATCTTTCACATTTAGGAAATCCTATTATAGGAGATTTTAAATATGGTGATAAAAAGATAAATTCATATTTTGATAATAAGTTCGGGTTAAATTATCAATTTTTGTATGCGTATAAGCTAATATTTAAAGGTGGAGAAGGAAAACTTGAGTATTTAAAGAATAAGACAGTTGTAGAAGCACTTCCACCAATGTTTAAGAAGGTAAAGAACGAAGTATTTAAATTTACGATTTAGTATAAAAGGGGAAAGTTATGGAAGAGAAGTCAGTGGGACGAAGTTTTTTAATCTTATCACTAGCAGGGGTGCTAGTTAAGATATTATCAGCTGTATATATACCACTTTTAACTTTAATAATAGGTCCTGCAGGATATGGTATATATTCTAGTAGTTATAGCGCTTTTGTTTTTATATTAGCTGTAACTAGTATGGGGGCACAACCAGCTATAACTAAAGTAGTTGCTGAATTAAAAGCTTTAGGATACCATAAGGATGCTTATAATGCTATGAAAATAGCTAGAAATTATCTAGCTATTTTTGGCTTTGCATTTATGGTGATTTTTATAGCTTTTGGAGATGGTATCGCCAATGGGATGAATTCACCTTCATCGGCATTATCTTTAAAATTTTTAGCACCTACTATATTATTATCAGCTATGCTTGCAGCATATCGTGGATATATGCAAGGTGTAGACTCAATGAAAGAAATAGCAGTTTCACAAGTTATTGAACAGGTTTTTAATGTAGCATTTAGTTTAATATTTGCATTTTTATTAAAGAATATTAGCTTAGAATGGGGTAGTGCTGGAGGAACTGTTGGTACAACCATAGGTGCATTAATTGCAATAGTGTATGTTATTTATATTTTTAATAAAAATGACTATTATACCGAAGCTATTAGAAGTAATGAAGAAGGTAAGAGAATAAGTAAAAAGAGGATAGTAAATAAGATAATACAATATGGATTACCAATAACTATGGTAGCTGCAGTTCAAAATTCAGCAGGATTAGTAGATGCAATAATAGTAAAAGGTAGGTTATTAGCAGCAGGATTCGAACAAATAAGAGTTGATGAGTTATTCGGAACTTTAAATTATTTTAATACTTTAATCTATGTACCATTAACTATTGTTACTGCTTTATGTACAGCTATTTTCCCGAGAATAATTGCATCTTATGTTCAGAAGAATAGAAAAGAGCTTAAGAATCAAATAAGTTATTCTTATAGATTAACCTATCTAATAACTATACCAGCAGCAGTAGGGCTTGCTGTATTAAGCAAAGAGATATTTTTATTTTTACTAAATGATTCTTATGGATATCAAATGCTTGCATATGGATCTATAGTGCTTATATTTATGTCTATTACATCAATACAAAATACAATACTTCAAGGAGTTAATAAGTTGTATTTAGTACTCACTACTGCAAGTATAGGAATTTTAATAAAGTTTGTAGTTAATTTTATTTTAGTAGGAATAAAGGATGTTAATATTTTTGGAGCGGTTATAGGGTCAGTATTTGCATTTTTAATACCTGCTATAATAAATCATAAAAGAATTCAAAGGTTATTTAAAATAAGAATTCCTATAATTAGACAAGGAATGATTCCACTAATATCATCAATAATTATGGGAGTTGTGGTAGTTATATGTAAGGGACCACTTTTAAGACTAGTAAATATTTTGGAGGGTGGAAGAATTGCTATGGGGATAGTTGCTATTGTTTCAGTAGCTATAGGTGGATTAGTATATTTAATAGCAATGATTCTGCTTCAAGGATTAAGAAAAGAAGACTTAGATTTAATATCACCAAGATTATACGAAATTATGCCAAGAATTTTACGTAAAAAAATTAAATAATTTTTCAAAAGACAACTTAAACTATAAAGGATAAGTTGTCTTTTTTATTTATTAATTCAATAGATTGTGAATAGAAAAGATAAAAAATAAACACCCTATTGTTATGGGTAAACGTAAGATGAGGTGAAAAGTAAATGGGAATTAAATTAGATAAATTAGTAGTAAAGTTTGGAGATTTTACTGCTATAAATAATGTGACTTTAGAAATTCCAAAAGGGAAGTTGATTTCATTATTAGGTCCATCTGGATCAGGAAAATCAACAACATTGTTTACTATATCAGGAATTCATAAAGTTAGTTCAGGGAAAATATATTTTGGAGATAGGGACGTAACAGGATTAGAACCAGAAAAGTTAGGAATAGGACTTGTATTTCAAAATTACGCATTATATCCTCATATGACAGTGAGAGAAAATATAATGTTTCCACTGAAGAATTTAAAGTGGGATAGGAATAAGGCTGAAGATAGAGTAATAGAAGTTGCTAAGATAGTAAAAATTGATCCTCTATTAGATCGAAAGCCGGCTCAACTATCAGGAGGTCAACAACAAAGAGTAGCTATTGCAAGAGCAATAGCTAAAAATCCAGAAATATTGTTATTAGATGAGCCATTATCAAACTTAGATACAAAATTAAGAGTTGAAACTAGGCAGGAAATAAGAAGGATTCAACAGGAAACTGGAGTTACAGCAATATTTGTAACTCATGACCAAGAAGAAGCAATGAGTATATCGGATCAAATTGTTTTAATGAAGGATGGAGCAATTCAACAGGTATCTACTCCAAGCGAGATATACTTAAATCCAGTAAATAAGTTTGTAGCATCTTTTATAGGAAGTCCAGAGATGAATTTCATAGATGTAGATGTTTCAGATGGAGAAGCATTTTTAGATACTCATAAAATAAGTAATTTACCTGAGAATAAGAAGAAAGTCACTTTAGGGTTTAGAGCAGAGGACCTTGAATTATGTGACGATGGTCTTGAAGTAGATGTAGTAACTGTAGAAATATTAGGAAGAGAGAGATTATTAACTTTAAAGCACAGAGATAATAAATATAAAATGCTGGTTGAAAATACTTGTGATATTGCAGAAGGAGAAAAAATAAGGATAAGACCTAAAGAAGGAAAAGCTTATGTCTTTGATGTAGATAGTGAGGAGTTTTTAAAGAAATGCTAAAAAGAAATTATAAAGGGTATATTTATTTATTACCAGCATTAATAATACTAGGCATATTTGTGTTTTATCCAATAATAAATACTATCATTTTTAGTTTTGATGAAACTAAAGCAAGTGGCTTTAAATTTGGATTCGGATCTTATAAATATCTTTTTACAGATAAGAGATTTTTAACATCTTTATTTAATACTGTTATTTATGCTGCTATAGTACCAATAATATCTGTATTTATTTCATTATTACTAGCTAATACATTGGTAAATTTAAAAAATGAAAAAATAAGAGGTATGTTTCAAAGTATATACTTTCTACCTTATGTAACTTCTCTAGTTGCTATAGGAATAGTATGGTCATGGCTATTTAATAGTGAATATGGAGTAATAAATTACTTGTTAAGCTTTATAGGAATAAATCCAATAAATTGGTTAGGAAGTCCTAAATGGGCTATGCCGGCACTTATAATATTTGCAGTTTGGAAGAGCTTAGCATTTAATACTTTGATCTTAACAACTGGAATAGCATCTATTAACCCACAGTATTATCAAGCAGCTAAATTAGATCAGGCATCTAAGGGAACTATATTTAGAGAGATAACTGTTAAGTTGGTGTCTCCTATAATAGCATATACATATATGATAAGTTTAATAGCAGGATTTAAAGTTTATACAGAGGTATATGTTTTATTTGGGGGAAGAACTTTAGATGGGGCTGTATCTACAGTAGTAAGATATATAATCGATAGATTCTATGGGGATCAAGATTTTCCATTAGCTTTTGCTGCAGCCGTTGTACTGTTAATAATAATATTAACTGTAACAATGTTACAAAGGTTTGCTTCAAGAAATAAGATTCATTATTAGGAGGTGAGATAATGAATAAGAATAATTTAGGGACAGGATTAAAGTATTTAGTATTAGTACTATTTGCAATAGTAACGTTATTTCCTTTTTATTGGATGATAGCATCATCGTTAAAATCATCATTTGAGGTAATTCAAACACCTCCAACATTATTTCCGAGTAAAATAATGTGGCACAATTACAATGTTGCTTTAAAGATGGCACCTTTTGCTAGATATTTCTTTAATACAATTATAGTTACTATTTTAAGTATAATTAGCACTGTAATAATAGCAATATTAACTGCATTTGCATTTTCTCATTTGGAGTTTCCAGGAAGAGATATGATATTTTCAATCTTTTTAGCTTCAATGATGATACCTGGGGAAGTTTTAATAGTTACCAATTTTAAGACTATATCTTCCTTAGGATGGATTGATACTTATCAAGCACTATTTGTGCCATATATGGCAAATGTATTGTATATTTATATGCTTAGAGAGTTTTTCTTTAAAATACCAAAACAATTATATTATGCAGCTAAAGTTGATGGAGCAAGTGATTGGAAATTTTTATGGAGAATAATAGTTCCTATGGCTAAACCATCAATTATAACTATTTGTATTTTAGTAGGTATAAATTCTTGGAATGCATTTTTATGGCCACTACTTGTAACAAATAGTGAAAGAATGAGGTTATTAGCAAATGGATTAACTGCTTTCCAATCTGATGCAGGAAATCAATATGAATTGTTAATGGCTGCATCAACAATAATTACTATGCCAATAGTGGTAGTTTATATTTTCCTACATAAAAAAATTATGAGTGGAATTTCTATTGGAGGTATTAAAGGATAAACTTTAAGAAAAACTAAGGATAAATAAAATTTAAGAGGTGAAGAAATGAATAAAAGAATTTTAGCTTCAATTTTAACAGCTACTCTAGGGATAGGGATGTTTGTTGGATGCGGTAAAAAAAATAATACTTCAGCTGAAATAATAACTGAATTAAAGTCACCTATTTCTATAGAAATGTGGCATTATTTAAATGGAAAACAAGCAGAAGTACTAGACTCAATAGTAAAAGACTTTAACGGCAATAATAATATGGGTATTACAGTAAGTGCTGTAAATCAAGGTAATATTGGAGATTTAAACAAGAAGGTTATAACAGCTTCACAATCTAACTCTTTACCAGCAATAATAAATGTATACCCAGATATAGCCACAGGATTAATAAACCAAAACAAAATAGTCGATTTAGCACCGTATGTTAATGATTCAACTATAGGAATGAAAAGTGATATAGAAAATGATTTCTATACAACATTTATAAATGAGGTATCTCAATGGACTAAAGGTTCTGTATATGGTATTCCTATGACTAAATCTACAGAAGTTTTATATGTTAATAAAACTATGTTAGAACAATTAGGATATACAATGGAAGATTTAAAAGGTCTAACAGTAGAAAAGTTAGCTGAGATATCTAAAAAATGCAAAGATGAGTTAGGAATCGTAGGATTTGGGTTTGATTCAAGTTCTAATGCATTTATTTCTACTTTAAAGATGGATAACTTAGACTTTGTAACTATTGATGGAAAAATAAATGTCGATAATGATTGGGTAAAAACATTTATGAATTATTATAAAGATGAAGTAGGTTCAGGTGACTTCCGTATTCCTGGAGAGGATAAATATCTTTCAGGGCCATTTTCAAATCAAAAGTTATTAATGTATCAAGGATCATCAGCAGGTGCAGCTCATATCAAAACAGATGGAACTTTTGAAGTTGATGTAGTAGAAGTTCCTGTATTCCAAGGGAAAAACAAAGCTGTTATTCAACAAGGAGCATCATTATTTGTAACAAGTGATGTATCTCCAGAGGCACAATTTGCAGCTTATGAATTTATTAAGTATGCAACTAATACTGAAAATACAGCTAAATTTGCAGTAGCAACAGGATATTTACCAGTTCGTAAATCAGCAGCTGATACACAAATTATGAAAGATGCATTAAATGATCCAAATGCTTTATTTACAAAGATTTATCCAGTAGCACAAAGTAGTTTAGAATATGCATACTTTACTCCAGCAGTAAATAATGCACAATCAGCTAGGGAAATAATCCAAGAAAAATATGATGCATATGTAACTGGTAGTATAAAAGATATAGATACATTTATAAAAGATACAACATCACAAGTTGAAACTTCAATACAACGTCAATAAAAAACAAAGCTAAATAGACGGCATAAAAATCAGAATAACCGTAATAAGTTATTCTGATTTTATTTTATGAAAAAATATAACAGGATTTTCCGTTCTTTTTTGCTTTATACATAGCTTTATCTGCAATCTCTACTAATTCCGATATATTTAAGTTCTTATTAGAAGATAAATCAATAATGCCTGTTGAAAATGATAGAAGTCTATCTTCAGGTATAGATACATCTCTACCTAATAATGCTGATATTTCTGATTTAAAGCCATATTTCATATAAAGTTCTTCATAAATACTTTTGATTAGAGTAGTACAGCTGTTTTTATTAGAATTACTCAGAAAAAGTATAAATTCATCACCTCCATAACGAATAGCCATGTCAGAGGAGGTGATCTTTAATTTTAATATATTTGCAAATAGTTTTAAAATGTTATCACCAATTTTATGACCGAAGGTGTCATTATAGAATTTAAAATTATCTAAATCTATATATATTAAAAAGTGATGATCAAATGAAAAATTAGATTTATCATTATTTATAAATGAAGAAATATTATTATAAAATCCTTGTCTATTATATAAGCCTGTTAAAACATCTGTATTTGCAGCAGATAATAGTTTTTCTTGTCCTTTTATTCGTTGAGTTGTTTCAAAAAGTTGTTTAATTGCAATGTTAAGGATTCTTATGTTATCTGAGTTTATAATAATTTCGCTACTTAATATATCTTTATATATTTTAGTTATTCCTAAGAAAAAGCATTTAATCTCATTATCCTTAGTTATTGGAATATATACTAAGGAATAGATTTCAATATTAAGAATACTTCCTATTTTATCTAAAATAGCATAATTAGAATCTTTTCTAGAGCTAATAAAGGAGGTATTAATATTATTAAATGAATTTTCAAGTTGAATTAATTTTTCCTTTGAAATAGTTATTTCTTCAGATAACTTGATAAAAGTATCGTTGTAGTCATCTAAAGATATTAATATTGTATGATCTAATGCAAAACGATTTTCAATCAACTGTAATGAAAGCTTTTTTACTGTCTTTATATTATCTGATGAGCTTAAGTTTTCTTGAAAAAGATTTAAAAAGTTAATTTCAGATATTTTTGAGTTAAGATTATCTATATTAGCTTGTTGTCTTGCTGCTTCAACAACCCACTGTAAATGGGTTGTACTATTTTTTAAAAATAGATTTGGAGTATTATTATTTCTTAATAAATCAAGATAGAAACTATAGTTATTTTTAATGCAAAAATCTATTGCATTAGTTTTTATTTTTTTAGCATCATCAGTATATCCTAAGGAAATTAATAAAGAGCAATATTCATGAGAAAACTTAGGATATAAACATTTTAATGACCCTTTTATTCGATTTAAGTAAATTTCAGCTCTTTTGAAATATTTTCTAGCATCTAAAAAGTTGCCTTCAGATTTAAGTAATAAGCCTTGCAAAAAGTTATACAAAAAAAATTCATCATCATCTTCTTCTAGATATTTTCTTTTAATAGGGGTATCTATTGGTGTCATCTTAGATAATAATGAAAATAACCTATAATAATTGCCTAAATAATAATTATTTAAACCTATAATTCCATAAATTCTAGAAAGAGTGCTTAAACGAAGTCTATCGATTTTTAGTTCATTCACAATTGAAAGAAAAATATTAAAACAATTTTCAGCATTTTTGTAATTGCAAGCTAAAAGAGAGTTTAAACCTAAGTTTATTAATGTAATACATATCTCATCAAAATTCCAACTAGACTTTAAATTTTTTAAAGCCTTATCATAATATATATTAGCATTTTTATAATCTCCATTAGTTAAATAATAATAGCCAATTCCGTTGTATGTCTGAGCTAATCTAAAGTAATCTTTCATTTGAATAAGAAGATCTTCAACCTTTTTATAAAACTGAATACTAATATTGTAATATCCTCTAACAGCATAAACTAAAGCTGTTTTTAAATGAGCTGAAATAATACAGTTTTGATTATCTAATTCTGTTGCTAAGTGATGACCTTGATTGTAATAAGTTATTTTCTCATCATCAGGGCTAGCATAAGAGATTCCGTTATAAGTATGAGTTAAAAAGTATGAAAGCATATTTTTTTTATTATATTTAGCAGCTAACCAAATAAAATCTTCTTCAAAGTTATAGTGGCTGATGGTTGTTCTATATTTAGCTTTTTCATTTATTAAAAATATAAGAAAAAAAGAATTTATTATTAAAGGTTCGTTGTTAAGTTTAAGTGCTAATTTGTAGCTTTGATTAGCTAAATTTTCAGCTATAGTATATTTACCTTTAATAATAAATAACATTGATAATTTCTGAGTGGCAAGTATTCTTATATATGTACTATCAATATCTAAGCCTATGTTAAGTAGACTTTCATAGTATTCCTGAGCTGTATCAAAGTCATTAAGAAAAAAATAGCTATCTCCTAAATAAGAAATCACTTCAGAGAAATCTAGTAAAGGAGAATTCTTAAGTTTTAGTAGATTATAATAGTTTTTATAAGATTCAATAGCTTCTTCTAATGCAAATAAGTTGAAAAAGTTATGTGCATATTCTATGGTTATTGAAAACTCATCTGAAGGTTTAAAATTTAAGTCAAGCTTTGTACTATGAGTTTTATTAGTTTCTATAATTAAGCTTTTAAGTTGAAGCATTTGGATTAAATTATCAAATTCAATTTGATAATCTGAGTTATAGTAATTATAGTCATCAATAGAAGCTACTATTTTAAAGTTTGACTTTAATTGATTAGATAAAATCCATTTAATCCATAAGATTGTTGAGTAATTTGCTAAATTGAGATTATCTAGAAAAATAATTAATGTTCTATCTTTACTAATGTAATTTAATATATTAAATAAGCCTAAATAAAGCCTGTTTTTTTCATAATGATAATCACAATGTAATACCTCTTCGTTTCGATTAGTTTGTCCATTAATTAGATAATTTTTTAGAAGCTCCTTATGAGATGGATATATATTTATATCGCTGAAAACTTCATCAATGATATCTTCACTAAAGAGATATTTTTTTACTAGTGATATTATAGGATCATAAGGTTCTGACAAAGAGGAAGAGGAATAATTTTTGTAAAAATAGTTATGATTACTTTCGTTTAAGTTCTTCTCTTTATAAAGTTTTTCTAAAGCATCTCTATTAGCTGTTTTTAATAAAAATACACTTGATGTATTTTTTTCAATTTCATTCAGAAGTAATGAGTATAAATTACTATTTAAAGAGATCATTTAATATCCTCCTTATCAAAATATAGGTTCAATATTATTTAAAAAATGGGAATTTGTACTTATATTTTACCATATCGTTTACAATAATCAAAGATTTAACAAAATTATAAAAAATGAGCTAAAATTAGATTTTTTTCTAATCTTAGCTCATTCTAATTTTATCAAGAAAACTTCCTATTACAGCATCATATTTATTTGGATTTGAGATTAAAGCATCTGCATGTTTAGCGTCTTTAGCAATATATATGTCTCTAATACCAGTAGTTTTTGAATTGAATAAGTCATAAACCATATAGGTAGGTACATAATCATCTTTATCTCCATGAATAAATAATATAGGTATATCAATATCTTTTATAAAGGTTATTGGAGAAGCAGATTTAAAGTTCCAACTATATTTAAATTTCATAAGAATATCAGCTATATACAATAGGGGTATGAAGTTTATTTTATAATCTTCTTTAAGTCTATGTCTAAATAAATCAAAAACATCTGAGTAGCCACAATCTTCAATACAGAAATCTATTCTTTTATCTATAGAGCAATATTGCAGTACAGTTGCAGCACCCATTGATTCGCCTAATACGCCTAGAGATATATCATCTCCCAGTTTGTTGAAGATATAATTAGCACAAGTTTTAAGGTCGAATTTTTCAAAATATCCCATTGAGGTATAGTCACCGCCACTTAATCCATGATTTCTATGGTCATACATAAAAATTGAAAAACCACGATTATAAAATGGTTTTATATATTTAACAGAGTAATTTATATTTACTGTAATACCATGACATAGTATTATACATTTATTTGAGTTAGAGTTTGGAATAAAAATACCTTTAATATCATAACCATAATCAGATTTTAAGGTTATTTCTTCTTTTTTTAAGCTGTTATAAAAATCTTCAAGATTAAGTTTCTTAATTTGATTTTCATAACCATCTTCATAACTTTTCTTTTTAGGATAAACTACTATTTTGCATAATTTATTGGCATAACCTATCAAAAGAAAAAGAATAATAATAATCAAACTTATAATAATAAAAGCAATCATAGATGTCTCCTTTAAAATATTAATAAATACATTTTAGCATATAAGATTTAGGACATGTAAATTAAAAATATAAATATAGGATTATAAGATTCAGTAAAAAATAAAAAACCAGCATTTGCTGGTTTTTTTTAATAAAATCTTAATTATTAACTATATTAGTCTTCATCTATTCCAAAGCCGCTAAAGTATGCAAATAGTCCAAAGGTTAATAGAATAATTATTATATTTTTAGCTATGAATAAGTCACGTAGTATTGTATTAGTTAACAGTCTTAGAACAAGGTAACTTAATAAACCTATAAGTGAAAAAATTATAATATTTATAGAAGATAATGATATATCAATATGTTTTTTAACTTCATGTAAGTTAATTACTAAGCTTATTATAGAAGTAATAAATATTGTTATAGCTGTTGAAAATACATTTATGCTTTTAATTCCTGTAAGTATATATAAAGAAATAAGTTCTATAGAAGAAATAATTAGAGAATTTCTTAATATTATTCCTTGCCTATTTAAGCCATTTAGAATTCCAAACATTGTATTAGAAGTAAAATATATAGGAGCAGATAAAGCACAAACCTTAATATATAAGCCTAAATCATCTCTATCATAAAACATTTTTCCTAAAGAATCAGGAATAATTAAACATATTATACAAGTAGCGATACCAAGTAAAAATGCAATTTTTAAAACCTTACGTATTCTAACAGATGCATTATAATATTCACCTTTACTTAAAGTTTCTGAAAGGTCAGGCATTAAAAGCATATTAATGGAGCTAACTACGATAAGTGGAAAAGTTACTATTGTTAACGCCATTCCATTAAATTTACCAATCATTCCAATAGCAGTGGAATATTCAAAACCAAGGGATACAAGTCTTCGTGGTACAACTAAAGTAGACATAGTTGAAAATATATTTCCCATAAATCCATTTAAACATAGAGGTAATGAGACTACTAAAACATTAAAAAGTAATTGAGCTTTTCTTTCAGTCTTTTCATAAGATGGAGGAATTTTTTTTATTAAATGTTTGTAATAAGCATAAAGCAATAATAGACTTTGAAGTTCACCAATAGCTAAAGAGACATAAGCAAGTGTAACTAATGATGATAGTGTATTAGCTTTAAATATAAATATTAGCAATGCTATTGTTATTATTCTCATAGCTTTTTCTAAGATATCAATAAATGCTGGCATAGTAATTTTAGATGTTCCATAAAAATAGCCTTTTAGTATATTAGATAATGCTATAAATACCATTGCAGGACATGTCACTCTTATAGCATTTAAGGTTCTCATATCCTTAACCCCGTATTCACTTATGTATGGAGCTACTATAAAAACTAAAATACCTATTACTATTGACCAAATAATATTAAAAAAGGCTACAGTATTTATAGTCTTAAAAAGATTATTATATTGTTTTTTAGAAGTATATATAGCGGCTCTTTGAGAAATTGCAGCTATAATTCCAGCTGTCATAAGACAGATAAATAGATTGTAGATAGGCATTACTAGTCCATAAAGTCCTATTCCTTCTGGTCCTATTAATTTTGATAGGTATATAGAGAAGATAAATCCTAAGATACCTGTTGTGATATTTGCTGCTGTTAAAAAAAACGAATTTTTAAAGAAATTATCTTTTTCCAATTAATTCACCTCTTTGATTTACATTAAACGAAACCCAAAATCTAAGATATATTAGATTGAACTTATCTCTGTAGAGAAATATGAATACTGTATTTCCTTAATACATATTCTGGAAAACTAATAATTATGTTATATATAAAGTTTTCTTTAAATATAAAAATCATTAATAATAAACATAATATTACGAATATTATTACAATAACTGGAAAATATATATTATATTGTGATAAAATTAACGTATAGTAAATTAATAAAATGAAGGGAGGAAAAAGTATGTGTATTTCTAATGTAAGCAAAGAGAAATTTAAAGAGTTAGGAGATTATATCGACAAAAATGATTTAAGGGAGAATGACTTAATAGCAGTACTTCATAAAGCTCAAGAATTATTTGGATACTTAGGAGAAGAGGTACAATTATTTGTATCAGAAAAGTTAGAGGTGCCAGTATCAAAAGTTTATGGAGTAATAACATTTTATTCATTTTTTACTACTGAGCCTAAAGGTAAATATGTAATAAACGTATGTGCTGGGACAGCTTGCTTTGTAAGAGGTGCTGGAGAAATAATAGATGAGTTTAAAAAGTACTTAAGTATTGAAGTAGGTGAAACTACAGAGGATGGATTATTTACCTTAGATACATTAAGGTGTGTAGGGGCTTGTGGACTTGCACCAGTAGTTATGGTGAATAATAGAGTTTATGGACATTTTACTAAGAAAAATGTTGAAGAAGTTATAAACGAGCATAAACGTTTGGAGGTGTAATATGAGAAGAATATCATCTTATGAGGAGTTATTAGACAAAGCTGAAAAATATAAAAAGTATATAAGTTTAAGAGTAGATAAAAGTTGTGTGAACGAAAATGGAGAAAAACATATACTTATTTGTGGAGGAACAGGGTGTAAATCTGCGAATGCAGACAAAATATTAAGTGAATTAAATAGAAGTATTGAAAAATATGGCTTACAAGATAAAGTGAAAGTAATTATGGCAGGGTGTTTTGGATTTTGTGCAAAAGGGCCTATAGTAAAGATAGAACCAGATGATACTTTTTATATTCAAGTTACTCCAGAAGATGCAGAAGATATTATTAAAAATCATATTGTCTATGGAAACGTTGTAGAAAGATTGCTATTTACAGACCCAAGCGATAATTCAAAAATAAAATCTCAGCATAATATCCCTTTTTATAAAAAGCAAATGAGAATAGCATTAAGAAATTGTGGTGTAATAGATCCGGAAAATATAAAAGAGTATATTGCAGCAGACGGATATAAAGCTTTAGGAAATGTACTTAAAAACTATGAGCCTATTGAGGTAATTAACGAAATAACTAAATCAGGACTTAGAGGAAGAGGGGGTGGAGGATTCACAACAGGAGTTAAATGGAAATTTGCTCGTGAGAGTAAAAGTGATGTTAAGTATATTATTTGCAATGCAGATGAGGGTGACCCAGGAGCATTCATGGACAGATCAATACTAGAAGGGGATCCACACTCTGTTTTAGAGGCTATGGCAATAGCAGGATATTCAATAGGTGCTTCAAATGGATATATTTATATTAGAGCAGAATATCCTTTAGCAGTAAGTAGATTGTTAGTTGCAATAAAGCAAGCAAAAGAAGCTGGACTTTTAGGAGAAAATATTTTGAATTCGGGATTTAATTTTGATATTGAAATTAAATATGGAGCTGGAGCATTTGTGTGCGGTGAAGAAACAGCTCTTATAAAGTCAATTGAAGGTTCAAGGGGTGAACCAACTAATAAACCACCATTTCCAGCAGTTTCAGGATTATGGAGTAAGCCAACTTCAGTTAATAACGTAGAAACTTTTGCCAATATTCCTGCAATATTAAATAAAGGTGCAGACTGGTATAGTTCTATAGGAACAGAAAAATCAAAGGGAACTAAGGTTTTCGCTTTGGCTGGAAAGATTAATAATGTTGGGCTTGTTGAAGTTCCTATGGGAATTACATTAAGAGAAATAATATATGAAATAGGTGAAGGCGTAAAAGATGGTAAGAAGTTAAAAGCTGTTCAAACTGGTGGACCATCAGGAGGTTGTATTCCTGTTGAATTACTAGACGTGCCAATAGATTATGATTCTTTATTAAAGATTGGGTCTATGATGGGTTCTGGTGGAATGATTGTTATGGATGAAGATAACTGTATGGTTGATATAGCTAAGTTCTATATGGAATTTATAGTTGATGAAAGCTGTGGAAAATGTACACCTTGTAGAGTAGGTTGTAAAAGGTTACTTGAAATGTTACAGAAAATAACTGAAGGAAAGGCTACATTAGTAGATCTAAAAAAACTTCAAGTTTTATCTGAATCAATAAAAGATACAGCACTTTGTGGACTAGGGCAAACAGCTGCAAATCCTATAATATCAACTATGAAGTATTTCATGGATGAGTACGAAGCTCATGTTAAAGAGCATAAGTGTTATTCAGGAATTTGTAAGAAGCTATTAAAATATAGAATTACAGATAAGTGTTTTGGATGTACTAAGTGTGCAAAGGGATGTCCATCTGGTTGTATAAAAGGTAAACCAAGAGAAAAACATGTTATAGATCAAAGTAAATGTATTAAATGTGGTGCTTGTGAAGCTATATGTCCATTTAAGGCAATAGTTAGAGAATAGGAGGTGTTAGTATGAATATGGTATCAGTTAATATTAATGGGAAGAATATTTTAGTAGAAGACGGCTCTATGATATTAAAGGTTGCAGAGCAAATGAATATAGAAATACCAACACTTTGTCATATGTATATGCAAGATGGTAAAAGTGAGAATTGTAAGGGTACTTGTAGAGTTTGCGTTGTAGAAGTTGAAGGTAGAAAAAATTTAGCTCCTGCATGTTCAACTCCAGTTTTTGATGGAATGGTAATAAAGACAAATACACCAAGGGCAATTCAAGCAAGAAGAAATATCGTAGGGTTATTACTTTCAAATCATCCAATGGACTGTTTAAAGTGTGAAAAAAATCTAAAATGTGAACTTCAAAAGATGACTGCAGATTTAGGAGTATATGAAATAAAATATGAAGGTGAAAGAAATACTTATGGAAGAGATTATTCTTCACCTGCAATAGTAAAAGATATGGAGAAATGTATATTATGTAGAAGATGTGTAACGGTATGTAATGATATACAAAAAGTTCATGCATTAACACCTATAGATAGGGGATTTGATACAACTATATCTACATTCTTTTCCAAACCATTAAGTGAAACTGAATGTACCTATTGTGGGCAATGTGTCTCAGTGTGTCCAACAGGAGCTTTAAGAGAAGTTTATGACTATGATAGGGTATGGGAAGCATTAAGCGATGCAGATAAATATGTTGTTGTTAGTACGGCGCCAGCAGTAAGAGCGGCTTTAGGTGAAGAATTTGGAATAAAGCCAGGAACATCTGTAACAAAGCTTATGGTCGGAGCATTAAAGGCATTAGGATTTAAAAAGGTTTTTGATACAGACTTTGCAGCGGATTTAACTATAATGGAAGAAGCAAAAGAATTTATTGAAAGAGTAACTAAAGGTGAAAATTTGCCTATGATTACTAGTTGTTGTCCGGGATGGATAAAATTTATAGAAAAAAATTATCCAGAACATTTAAATTTACCATCAACATGTAAATCACCTCAGCAAATGTTTGGAGCTATAGCTAAAACGTATTTAGCAGAAAAGTTAGGGGTTCCAGTAGAAAAAATAGTTGTAGTATCAGTTATGCCTTGCACTGCTAAAAAATATGAAGCCTCTAGAGAAGAGATGGGAAGAGATGGGATACAAGATATTGATATAGTTATCACTACTAGAGAATTAGCTAAGATGATAAAAGAAGCTGGAATGGATCTTAGAAATATGAAGGAAGAGGATTTTGATAATCCTTTAGGAGAGTCTACAGGGGCTGGAGTTATTTTTGGTACTTCAGGAGGGGTAATGGAAGCTGCCCTAAGAACTGCATATGAATGGATAACTGGAGATGAGTTATATAGAATAGAATTTGAAAATATTAGAGGTTTAGATGGAATTAAGGAAGCTAAGATAAAGGTTGGAGATAAAAATGTTAGTATAGCTGTAGTTAATTCTTTAGGCAATGCTAAAAAAATAATGGATGACATTGATGAGGGACATAATAAGTATGACTTCATAGAAATTATGGCATGTCCTGGTGGATGTATAGACGGAGGTGGGCAACCGTTTATTAGAGCAGATATAGATATCTTAGAAAAGAGAATGGAAGTTTTATACAATGAGGATAAAGATAAGAAGCTAAGAAAATCGCACGAAAATCCTGAAATATTAAGGCTTTATGATGAGTATTTAGGTAAACCAAATAGTAAAAAAGCTCATGAGCTTTTGCATACTCATTATAAAGATAAAAGTAAATAAAAGAAAAACAAAAAAAGAAACTGTTTATTAATAGGCAGTTTCTTTTTTGTTAAGTCAAATAAATTATAGTGAAAATTAAGTAATAATTTATATAGGTAACTAAATATAAATTAATTAGAGAGGGAGTGAATTATTATGAAAAGATTTTTGAAGTTTTTAGCATTTTCTATACTAGTTGTATCAATATCCTTTGGAGTCTACGAAATAAATAATAAATATACTATAGACATAATAAATAAAAATATTGAATGGAGCATAAATCATAAAGGAATAAAAGATGCAAAAAGTTTTGAGTTTGATGAGGCTGGCAATTTATACATAGCATTTAGTGATTCTCTTAAAATTATAAAGGAAGATAACAAAGAAGAAACTTTAATAAAAAGAAAAGATTTTAATATCTACGATATGGTAATCTATAAAAATGAAATAATACTTGCAACAGGTAGAGATATAGTTAAGTATAATTATGAAAATGATGAAATAGTAGAGCTTATAAAAGATTTACCTAATTTAGGAGAAAATAAGTATACTAAATTATTAGTAAAAGATGAGAAACTTTATATAACTATAGGAACAAACACAAACTCTGGAATATTAGATAAAGATAGCACAGAATGTGATGTACCATCATTTGAATGGATTCTTACAGGTAAGAACTATGGAGCAAATAACACAGGAGCTTTTGTTGGATATGGAATACAAAACAAAAGTGGTGAAAAAATAAAAGAGGGTATAATTAGCAATGGAAGTATTATATCTTATGACTTATCTTCTGGAAAGGTAAGCACCTTTGCCACTGGGATTAGAAATGTTGAAGGAATAGATTTTAATAATAATGGGAACATAGTTGCTATTGTTGGTGGTATGGAAGATGAAGGAAGTAGGGCTGTTAAAGATGATAAAGACTATATATATGAAATAAAGGAAAATGCTTGGTATGGATGGCCAGATTATAGTGGAGGGGATCCAATTAATTCACCAAGATTTTCAGATAACGAAAATAAATTAGAGGCAGTTATAAGCAATCCTCCTACTAAAACACCTTATGGACCAACTTATCAACATTATAATTTATCTTCTTTAAAAGGATTAGCTGTAGATAGAAATGGAGATGTTTTAGGAGAAGATGTAATAGTTTTTGCTGATAATAAGGAGAATTATCTATACTCTTTAGGAAAAAATAATGTAGCTAATAAAATTGTTGATTTAGGGGATAATAGCAAAATCGAGGTTATTAAATGCTATAAGGATGGTATATATGTTTTAGATAGTAAAGTTGGATTTTTATATAAGTTAGAAAGTAAAGTTAATACTACTATATTTAATTTGCCGTTAATAATATGGGGATTTGTAGTAATATTCGTTGTAACATTAATAATAACTGAAGTAATAAAATACAATAAGAAGATAAGAAGAACTGGCAAATAATGCTGGTTCTTTTTATCTATAAAATACAGAATAAAGTAAATCCTAGCTTTAGATTTTCACTTATAGTAAAATTATTTTAAAGGGGATGAGAAATTATGGGTAAAACAATAATATTAAATTTATCTAATGTGATTTTAGAAGGAGATATTTTAGATGTTGGTGAAAGTTATGGAGTAATATATAATCTGTCTAAAGAAGCTTTTGATGAATTAGCTATAGATTATATAGAAGATGATAATAAAGAAATATTATTATCGGAAGGGTATGATACATGTACAATATTCTTTTATCTAAGCAATATATGGAGAGAAGGTGGGAAAGCTAAACTTATTGACGATGTAACTAGATTCGTTAAAAAAGGTGGAAGTGTTTATATATGGGATATTAATAAAGATATAGGAAAGGTCTTTAATAATAAAATAAGAGCTGTGTTACCATCTAAAAATGTTAAAGAGTTTGATTTTAAAAACCTAAATATAATGTCAAAGTCTAACTTAGAAGACACAAAAAAGTTATTAGAGTCTAATTACAAGATTACAGAAGAAAAAATATGGGAAGATATTTACTTTGTAAAAGGTGAAAAACTATAACCAGTGAGAAAGAAAGGAAGAAGAAATATGAAGATTTTACTTACAGCTATAAACTCAAAGTTTATTCATAGCAATTTAGCTGTTAGATACCTAAAAGCATTTACGGATGATTTATCTTATGAGTGTTCTATAAGGGAGTTTTCTATAAATGATAGAGAAGAGAAGATATTAGAAGAGATAATTAAAGAAAAGCCTAATGTAGTAGCATTTTCAACTTATATATGGAATATAGAGATGATTACTAGACTATCTAACTTAATAAAAATGGTAGATAAGAATATAGAAATTCTTTATGGAGGACCAGAAGTATCTTATGATAGTTTTAATATATTAAAGGAGCTAAATGGAGATTATATAATCCAAGGAGAAGGGGAAAAAACATATAGAGAGTTTGTAGAGTACAAGTTAGGAGAGAAGAAATTAGAATCTATTAGAGGATTATATTTTAAAAAATGTAATGATGTAATATTTAACGGAAATAGGCCGCTTATGAATATGGATGAAATAGTATTCCCCTATAAAGAAGATGAAAACTTAGACAATAAGATAGTTTACTATGAAGCATCTAGAGGATGCCCATTTAATTGTAAATATTGTTTATCATCTACTACTCATGGAGTTAGATTCTTGGATATAGAAAGAGTAAAAAAAGAGTTGCAATTTTTTATAGACAAAAAAGTAAGATTAGTAAAATTTGTTGATAGAACTTTTAATTGTAATTTTAAATTTTCCACAGCTATATGGGAGTTTTTAATTAATAGTGATACAAAAACTCAATTCCATTTTGAAATTTCTGCGGATATATTAAAGCCACAGGAGTTAGAGATTTTAAGAAAAGCTCCAAAAGATAGGTTCCAATTTGAGGTTGGAGTTCAAACTACTAACGATGATGTATTGAGACAAATCAATAGATTTGTAAACTTTAGTGATATAAAAGAAAAAGTACTAGAGCTACTAGCTATAAAAAATATAAAACAACATTTAGATTTAATAGCAGGTCTTCCTGGAGAAGATTATAAATCTTTTAAAAAATCATTTAATGACGTATATAGTATAGGGCCAGAAGAGATTCAGTTAGGTTTCTTAAAGCTACTGAGAGGTTCTTCTATGAGGGAAGAAGCTGAACTTTATGATATGAAATATTCACCATATCCACCTTATGAGATTCTTTCTACAAAAGATATTTCATATGATGAATTATTGGTGCTTAAAAAAGTAGAACATATGGTTGATAAATATTATAATTCACAAAAATTTAATAATGTAATTAAATTCTTTATAGATAAGTTTGAAACACCTTTTGATTTTTTCTTAAGTCTAGGAGAATTTTTTGAAATGAAAGATTATTTTAATAGAAATATAGGTAATAGCGAATACTATAAAGTGTTCCTAGAGTTTAATGAAAAAGTGTTAAAAAGTGATAATTCTATTTTAAGAGATATAATTAAATATGATTATCTAACTTTTAATAAAAGAAGAGGTATGCCTGAATTTTTAGAAAGTAGGATGACTAAGGAGGAGGAAATAGAAATAAAAAATAAGCTAAGAGAATATTATTCATTTAAAGAAAACTATATTGAAAGCTTCTGCATAGATATAAAAGAATTTATAAATAATAACACAATAATTAACAAAAATACTTATTATTTATTTGGATATAATGGTGGAAGTGTTGAAATAACAGATAAAATATCGTAGTTTAGCGATAAAAAACAGAGTACAAATCGTTTACTTATTATGTAATTTGANTTTAAAAAATGTAATGATGTAATATTTAACGGAAATAGGCCGCTTATGAATATGGATGAAATAGTATTCCCCTATAAAGAAGATGAAAACTTAGACAATAAGATAGTTTACTATGAAGCATCTAGAGGATGCCCATTTAATTGTAAATATTGTTTATCATCTACTACTCATGGAGTTAGATTCTTGGATATAGAAAGAGTAAAAAAAGAGTTGCAATTTTTTATAGACAAAAAAGTAAGATTAGTAAAATTTGTTGATAGAACTTTTAATTGTAATTTTAAATTTTCCACAGCTATATGGGAGTTTTTAATTAATAGTGATACAAAAACTCAATTCCATTTTGAAATTTCTGCGGATATATTAAAGCCACAGGAGTTAGAGATTTTAAGAAAAGCTCCAAAAGATAGGTTCCAATTTGAGGTTGGAGTTCAAACTACTAACGATGATGTATTGAGACAAATCAATAGATTTGTAAACTTTAGTGATATAAAAGAAAAAGTACTAGAGCTACTAGCTATAAAAAATATAAAACAACATTTAGATTTAATAGCAGGTCTTCCTGGAGAAGATTATAAATCTTTTAAAAAATCATTTAATGACGTATATAGTATAGGGCCAGAAGAGATTCAGTTAGGTTTCTTAAAGCTACTGAGAGGTTCTTCTATGAGGGAAGAAGCTGAACTTTATGATATGAAATATTCACCATATCCACCTTATGAGATTCTTTCTACAAAAGATATTTCATATGATGAATTATTGGTGCTTAAAAAAGTAGAACATATGGTTGATAAATATTATAATTCACAAAAATTTAATAATGTAATTAAATTCTTTATAGATAAGTTTGAAACACCTTTTGATTTTTTCTTAAGTCTAGGAGAATTTTTTGAAATGAAAGATTATTTTAATAGAAATATAGGTAATAGCGAATACTATAAAGTGTTCCTAGAGTTTAATGAAAAAGTGTTAAAAAGTGATAATTCTATTTTAAGAGATATAATTAAATATGATTATCTAACTTTTAATAAAAGAAGAGGTATGCCTGAATTTTTAGAAAGTAGGATGACTAAGGAGGAGGAAATAGAAATAAAAAATAAGCTAAGAGAATATTATTCATTTAAAGAAAACTATATTGAAAGCTTCTGCATAGATATAAAAGAATTTATAAATAATAACACAATAATTAACAAAAATACTTATTATTTATTTGGATATAATGGTGGAAGTGTTGAAATAACAGATAAAATATCGTAGTTTAGCGATAAAAAACAGAGTACAAATCGTTTACTTATTATGTAATTTGAAGAATTATAATAATTTCTTTACAAAAGATTAGTTGAATAATAAGGAAAAGAGTGTATAATTATAAATATTAAAAAGTAATTAATACTATATAAAGTATTAATATTTATATCATTAAAAGTTAATAAAAGGTGGTGATATTTTGGCGATAGAAGCAATTAAGGAAATTAAGAATGCTGAACAAAAAGCTGATGAAATGATTAATGAAGCTAAGAAAAATGCATCAGAAATGATTCAAAAAGCTAAAAGTGAAGCTGATTCTAAGTATAATGAAATTCTAAAAGAAGCAAGGGAAAAAGCTAATGAGATAATAAATCTTGCTACTGAAGAAGGAAATTCAGAAGCTAAGCCTATATTAGAAAAAGGTGCAGAAGAGGTTAATGCTATTAAAAATATAGCTAATGATGTTAAAGAAAATGCTGTAAATATAGTTGTTGAGAGGATAGTGAAGAGTTATGGCAATAGTTAAGATGAATAAATTCACTTTGCTAACTTTTAAATCGCATAAGGAAGAACTTCTTCGTAAACTACAGGAATTTTCAAAGGTTGAATTTATAAATTTACAAGATGAAAATATCTTAGAGAAAAATGAGGAGTTACAAGATCTTGCAAAGGATGAGATTAGTTCTGAGAGTGCAGAGTTAGAGGAAAATTTATCAAAAGCTAAATCCGCTCTTGAATTCTTAAATAGCTATATGCCTAAAAGGTCTGGAATTAAGGCTTTTGAAGATGATAAAGAGTATTTGACTATCGATGAGTTAGACAAAAAAGTAGAATCATCTAATTGGCTTAATATTTATACTAAGGTGAAGGAACAGGAAGAGAAGCTAACGTCTCTAGAAAATATAATAGTTAAGCTTCAAGGAGAAATAGAGGTATTAACTCCATGGCAACCACTTGATACAACCTTCAAAGCTTTAGAAGAATTAAAAAAGACATCTTACTTTTTAGGTAGTATTGCAAAACAATATGAAGAAAAGTTAATGGAAGAGTTACAAGATTCATATGTTGAGATAATATCTAGAAATTCAAATGGTACTAATATATTAGTAATAACCAATAAGGATAAGGAAGATGAAGTATTAGCTACTATTAGAGGATATGGATTTAGCCCATTTAAAACAGAACATAAGGATAGTCCGCAAAAATTAGTTATGGATTATACTGCAGAAATTGAAAAAATAAGATCTGATATCTTCTTCGTAAAGGAAGAAATAGCTTCTTTAGAGGAAGAGTATAAGATATTAAGGTTAGTATATGATTATTATTCTAACAAGTTAGGAAGAAAAACTGTATCAACAAACTTCCTAAAAACAAATAACACTATTACAATTCAAGGATGGTGTTCAATTGAGGATAATGAAACTTTAAAAAAGATATGTAATGAAGAGTTAAAAGATGATTATTATATAACTTTTGAAGATGTAAAAGAAGAAGAAATTGATGATGTTCCTATAAAGCTTAGCAATCATAAGTTAAGTAGAACATTTGAATCTGTTACAGAAATGTATAGTTATCCAAAATATAATGAAGTGGACCCAACACCATTACTTGTGCCCTTCTACCTTGTATTCTTTGGAATGATGGTAGCAGATGCTGGATATGGCCTTGTAATGCTAATAGCATCATTTTGTGCAATGAAATTTATAAAGCTTACAAAGAAAAATGAAGATTTTGCAAGATTCTTTTTCTATTTAAGTTTTCCAACTATATTTTTTGGTTTTATCTATGGATCATTCTTTGGTGATGCAGTGAAAATACCAGGACTTATAGATCCTTCAAGGGATATTAATACAATACTTGGGATGTCAATAGCCCTAGGAGTAATTCAAATATTCTTTGGACTTGGAATAAAAGCATTTGTTCTTATAAAAGCTGATAAGAAGAGGGATGCATTCTATGATGTAGGTGCATGGCTTATAACTTTAATATCAATAGGACTATTAGCAGGAAGCATTATGCTTAAATGGCCGCCAATTATGAAATATGTAAGTATAGGTGGATTAATACTTGGTTCTGTAGTTATAGTTTTAACTGGTGGTAGAACAGAAAAAACTAAGGGAGCACAAATAGGTCAAGGACTTTATGCATTATATGGAATTACTGGTTATGTATCAGACTTAGTTTCATATACAAGACTTATGGCGTTAGGTTTAGCTGGTGGAAGTATTGCAGGAGCATTAAATATGCTTATTGCACAATTACCACAAGGAATAGTAGCAATAATAATAGGACCAATAATTTTTGTTTTAGCTCATGTATTTAATCTTTTATTAGGATTATTAGGAGCTTATGTTCATACAGCAAGATTACAATATGTAGAATACTTCTCAAAGTTCTACGAAGGTGGAGGAAAACCATTTACTCCATTTAAATCATCAGAAAAATATATTAATTTAAAGAATAATTAGGAGGAATAAAAAATGAATAATATGACATGGATACAATTTTTAATGGAAAATGGTGGAGGAATAATTTTTGCAGCATTAGGTATTGCTTTAGCTGTTGGATTATCAGGAATAGGTTCAGCAAAAGGTGTTGGATTAGTAGGGGAAGCAGCTACAGGGCTTGTAACAGAAGAGCCAGAAAAGTTTGGTAAAGCATTAGTTCTAGAATTATTACCAGGTACACAAGGTCTATATGGATTCGTTGTTGGATTTTTAGCATTTACTAAATTATCAGCAGGTATGACACTTTCTCAAGGATTATATATTTTTGGAGCTTGCCTTCCAATTGCTTTAGCAGGATATTTCTCAGCTATAGCTCAAGGTAGAGTTGCTGCTGCTGGTATTCAAATATTAGCTAAGAGACCAGAACATAACACTAAAGGTATTATATTATCAGCTATGGTTGAAACATATGCATTATTAGGATTCGTTATTTCATTTATGTTAGTTATGAAAACATTCTAGGATTGGAGATAGAAAGCTATGTCAGATGTGAAGAATATTACTTCTAAGATCCTGAAGGACGCTGAAGTAGAAAGGGATAGTATTTTAGCTGCTTCAGAGGATGAGAAGAATAAAATAATCTCTAAAAGAGTTAATGGTGCCAAAGCCTTAGAAAGTGAAATATTATCTAAGGCAGAGCAAGAAGGAAAGTCTAAAAAAGATAGAATAATTTCTTCAGCAAAATTAAAAGTAAGGAATGATAAGCTAGCTCAAAAGCAATCAGTAATAGATGGCGTTTTTGATGAAGCTTTAAATAAATTATGTACACTATCTGAAGATGAATTAAGTAACTTTATTAGAAGAAGCATTCTATCAATGGATTTAGAAGGTGATGAGAACTTAGTTTTAAACCATGAAGGGTTAAAAGTGATTGGCTTAGAATTTATGGATTCATTAAATGATGACCTAAAGGATAAAGGACTTAAGGGTGAAATAAGACTTCTTAAAAAAGAAGGAAGTTTTAGAGGTGGATTTATATTAGAAAAAAATGGTATAGAAATTAATAACACATACGAAGCTTTAATAAGCTCATTAAGAGATGAATTAGAATTTGAAGTTGCAAAGGTGTTATTTAGTTAAGGAGGGTAACTATGGATGTAATGCAGTTTACTCAAGCTCTTTCAAGAATTTGGGTATTTGAAACTAGACTCCTTGATAGAACTAAAATTGAAAGAATGATCGAAGCACCTTCAGCAGAAGAAGCTTTAAAGATTCTTAATGAAACGGAATATTCTAATATATTAAGTAAAGCAAAAAGAGTTAATGATTACGAAAATATTTTATCTTATGAATTAAAGAGAGTTTACGAATTAATGTATGAACTTTGTCCAGTTAAAGACGTAGTAGATTTAATGAGTGTAAAATATAGATATCATAACTTAAAAGTATTACTAAAAGGAAAGTTTCTTTCAAAGGATTTATCTAATCTTTTAATAGATTTAGGGATAGAAGATTTAAAGGAATTAAAAAGTATAATTGATTTAGATAACTTTGATGATTTAAAAGGATATACTAAAAAAGCTGTTATTGAAGTTGTAAAAGATTTTGAGGAAAATAAAGATCCACAAAAAATAGATATTATTGTAGATAGATATATGTTTGATGAGATGAAAGATATAAAGAAAAAATTAGACTATAAATTTACTGATAAACTTGTCTTAGCAACAATCGATCTAACTAATATTAGAACTCTAATTAGACTTAAGAAGCAAGGGCAAGGAAGAGAATTTGCAGCAAAAGTATTAATATCTGGTGGAGCAATTGATAAAGATACTTTAATATCAATTATAAATGAAACTCCTGAAAATATAATAACTAAGTTAAGTACTACAATATACTCAGATATTATAAAAGAAGGAATAGAAAGTTTTAAGGAATCTAACTCTGCAAGTCTTTTAGAAAAGTTAAGTGATAATTATATTATGGATTTAATGAAAGGTGCTAGATTAGTTACTTTTGGACCAGATAGAATATTATCATATATCTATGCAAAGGAAACAGAGATTAAAATTATTAGAATTATTATGGTAGGTAAGCTTAATAATATTTCTCAGGAAGTAATAAGAGAAAGGCTGCGTGATAGTTATGTATAAGAAAATAGGAGTAGTTGGAGATAAGGACTCAGTTTTAGCATTTAAGGCATTAGGAATAGATGTATTTCCAGTTGTTGATGAAGATGAAGCTAGAATAGCAGTAGATAAGATGGCTATGAATGATTACGCAGTTATATTTATAACAGAACAAGTTGCAGTTACAATAGAAGAAACAATAGAGCGTTATAATAAACAAGTACTTCCTGCTGTAATATTAATTCCAAGCAATCAAGGAACTTTAAATATAGGTTCAAAGAGGATAAGTGATTCAGTGGAGAAAGCTGTAGGAGTCAATATATTATAGGAAGGCAGGTTAGAGAGTTGAAGACTGGAAAGATAATTAAAGTTTCAGGACCTTTAGTAGTTGCTGAAGGGATGGATGAAGCTAATATATATGATATGGTTAAAGTTGGAGAAAAAGGTCTTATCGGTGAAATTATTGAGATGAGAGGAGATAAGGCTTCAATCCAAGTTTATGAAGAAACAACAGGTATAGGTACAGGTGACCCAGTTGAAACTACTGGAGAACCGTTAAGCTTAGAGCTAGGGCCAGGACTTATAGAATCAATGTTTGATGGTATTCAAAGACCATTAGATGCTTTTGAGAAAGCTGCAAATTCTCCTTTCCTTGAGAAGGGAATTTCAGTTAACTCATTAAATAGAGAAAGAGTATGGGATTTTAAGCCAACAGTACAAGTTGGGGATGAAGTATCTTCAGGAGATATAATTGGTACAGTTCAAGAGACTACAGTTGTATTACACAAGATAATGGTTCCATACGGAGTTAGTGGTAAAGTTAAAGAAATAAAATCAGGTGAGTTTACAGTTGTAGATATAGTTTGTGTCTTAGAAACTGAAAAAGGTGATAAAGAACTTACTATGATGCAAAAATGGCCTGCAAGAAAAGGTAGACCTTATGAAACTAAATTAAAGCCAACAGTTCCAATGACTACAGGACAAAGAGTTATAGATACTTTCTTCCCAGTAGCTAAAGGTGGAGCGGCTGCAGTACCAGGACCTTTCGGAGCTGGGAAAACAGTAACTCAACATCAAATTGCTAAATGGGGAGATGCTGAAATAGTTGTTTATGTTGGATGTGGAGAACGTGGAAATGAGATGACAGACGTTCTTAATGAGTTCCCAGAACTTATTGACCCAAAAACTGGTGAAAGCTTAATGAAGAGAACAGTTCTTATAGCTAATACTTCAAATATGCCAGTTGCAGCTAGAGAAGCTTCTATTTATACAGGTATAACAATAGCTGAATATTTTAGAGATATGGGGTACTCTGTATCAATAATGGCAGACTCAACATCAAGATGGGCAGAAGCATTAAGAGAAATGTCTGGTAGACTTGAAGAAATGCCAGGTGATGAAGGATATCCAGCATACTTAGGATCAAGACTTGCTGAATATTATGAGAGAGCTGGTAAAGTTGTTTGTTTAGGTAAAGATGGTAGAGAAGGATCAGTAACTGCAATTGGTGCAGTATCTCCTCCAGGTGGAGACCTTTCAGAGCCAGTTACACAATCTACTTTAAGAATAGTAAAAGTATTCTGGGGATTAGATGCACAATTAGCATACAAGAGACACTTCCCTGCAATAAACTGGTTATCTTCTTATTCTTTATATGCTGATACAATAGATGCATACTTTAATAAGGAAGTTGCTGAAGATTGGTCAGAGTTAAGAATAGAAGCTATGGCACTTTTACAAGAAGAAGCTAGCCTTGATGAAATAGTTAGATTAGTAGGTATAGATGCATTATCTGAAAAAGATAGATTAAAATTAGAAGTAGCTAAATCAATAAGGGAAGACTATTTACAACAAAATAGTTTCCATGAAATTGATACTTATACTTCATTAGAAAAGCAATACAGAATGTTAAAATTAGTTCTTTTATTTAAGAAAGAAGCAGAAAGAGCCCTTGAAGCAGGTGTATACTTAAATAAGATATTAGAATTAGAAGTAAGAGATAAGATAGCGAGAGCTAAGTACATTAATGAAGATGATATAAAGAGAACAGATGAAATTGCAGAAGAGCTTAAAGATGCTATTGATGATTTGATAAGCAAAGGAGGGGTTCTAAATGCTTAGAGAATATAGAACTGTAACCGAGGTTGTAGGTCCTTTAATGGTTGTTGAAGGAGTTAGCGGTGTAAAGTTTGATGAGCTAGTAGAAGTTGAAATACAAACCGGCGAGAAGAGAAGAGGTAAGGTTCTAGAAGTAAATGGATCTAGAGCTATGGTTCAGTTATTCGAAGGTTCTACAGGAATAAACCTAAAAGGTACAAAGGTAAAATTCTTAGGAAAGCCTCTTCAACTTGGCGTATCTGAAGACATGTTAGGAAGAGTATTCGATGGTATGGGTAACCCTATAGATAAAGGACCAAAGATTATTCCAGAAGTTTATAAAGACATAAATGGAGAAGCTATAAATCCAGTATCAAGAGATTTTCCAGCTGAATTTATTCAAACTGGAATATCTGCTATAGACGGATTAAACACTCTTGTTAGAGGACAAAAGTTACCTGTGTTCTCAGCAGCAGGGCTTCCACATGCACAATTAGCTGCTCAAATAGCAAGACAAGCGAAGGTTTTAAATTCAGATTCTAACTTTGCTGTTGTATTTGCAGCTATAGGTATAACTTTCGAAGAATCTCAATTCTTCGTAGATGAATTTAAAAAGACTGGAGCAATAGATAATGCAGTTCTATTTATGAACTTAGCATCTGATCCAGCTATCGAGAGAATAGCTACTCCAAGAATGGCATTAACAGCTGCTGAATTCCTAGCATATGAAAAAGACATGCACGTTCTTGTAATTATGACTGATATAACAAACTATGCAGAAGCTTTAAGAGAAGTATCAGCTGCAAGAAAAGAAGTACCAGGAAGAAGAGGATATCCAGGATATTTATATACTGACCTTTCTACATTATATGAAAGAGCAGGAAGAATTAGAGGTAGAAAAGGATCTATAACCCAAATTCCGATACTTACAATGCCAGAAGAAGATAAGACTCACCCAATTCCAGATTTAACTGGATATATTACAGAGGGGCAAATAATTCTTACAAAAGAGCTATATAAAAAAGGTATAATGCCTCCGATAGATGTACTTCCTTCGCTATCAAGACTTAAAGATAAAGGTATTGGTAAAGGGAAGACAAGAGAAGACCATGCTGATACAATGAACCAATTATTCTCAGCTTATGCACAAGGTAAGCAAGCAAAAGAATTATCTGCTATCTTAGGGGAATCAGCTTTATCAGATACAGACAAAAAATTTGCTAAATTTGCAGAAGCTTTCGAAGAAGAGTATGTTTCTCAAGGATTTGAAACTAATAGAACTATAGAAGAAACATTAAACTTAGGTTGGAAATTACTTAAGATTCTTCCAAAGACAGAGCTTAAGAGAATTAGAGATGAATATCTTGAAAAGTATATGTTAAGAGAGGAAGAGTAGAATATGGCAAGATTAAATGTCAATCCTACTAGAATGGAACTCACAAAGCTGAAGAAAAGACTATCTACAGCTACAAGAGGGCACAAACTTCTTAAGGATAAGCAAGATGAGCTAATGAGACAATTTATTAATCTTGTTAAATATAATAATGAACTTAGAAAGTCAGTAGAAAAAGAACTTGAGGGTTCATTTAAAGATTTCGTTATGGCAAGTGCTGTAATGAGCTCTGAATTCTTAGAGGAAGCAGTAGCTTATCCTAAGGAAAGTATATCTGTTGAAGTAGGAACTAAGAATATAATGAGTGTTAATGTTCCAGAAATGACTTTCCGTAGACAACTTCAAGATGATGAGGGAAGTATATTCCCATATGGTTTTGCAAATACTTCAAGTGAATTAGATGATGCTATAACAAAATTATATACAATATTACCTAAATTACTTGAACTTGCAGAAGTTGAAAAATCTACTCAGCTTATGGCTGATGAAATTGAAAAGACAAGAAGAAGAGTTAATGCTCTTGAGTATATGACTATACCTCAGCTTCAAGAAACTATAAAATATATAAGAATGAAGTTAGATGAAAATGAAAGAGGAGCTTTAACTAGATTAATGAAGGTTAAAGACATGATTCAATCAAGAGGATAATTAAAAGCTGTGGAAACACAGCTTTTTCTATTGTAACACTTTTGTAATTGCTAAAGATAGAAAACAATAGTATAATTCTTATATACAATAGACGATTGACAAAAGTTATAGACTAAATTAATTAAGGAGTACTATTGATGAATTATTTACTAGCGATGATTATTGCATTTTCTATAGTGTATTTTATTATACCTATACTAATGAAAATGTCATTTAAATATAATTTTACAGATAAGCCTACAAAGAGAAAAATACATAGAGGAGAAACACCGTTGTGTGGTGGTATGGCTATGTATATAGGTTTTTTTATTGCTTATTTCATTTCTTTTTGGAATCACCCATTTGATGAAAAGTATGGAATTTTTATTGGAGCAACTTTAATTGTTGGAATAGGTCTTGTTGATGATTATTATAAGAGTATAGGAAAAGAATTTGGAATTATGCCAAGACTTATAGTACAGTTATTTGCAGCTACAATAGTATTCTTTTCTGGAGTATCTTTTAACGGATTTACTAATCCATTTACAGAGGCCTATGTATCGTTACCTATATTAGTTCAATATATATTAACTGTTACTTGGATATTTGGAGTTACAACTGTTATAAATTGGTCTGATGGGATGGATGGCTTAGCTGGAGGGTTATCATTTATATCTGCAATGACATTTGCAGCTACTGCAGTTGTTTTAGCTCAACCGCCATCACTAATATTTTCGCTTATAACAGCCGGATGTGTATTAGCATTTTTATTATATAATAAATATCCAGCAAAAATATTTATGGGAGATTCAGGCGCTAACTTTTTAGGGTTTATTTTAAGTATAATAGCTTTAGATGGAGCATTTAAACAAGCTACAATATTAAGTTTGTTAATACCTATATTAGCTTTAGCAGTTCCTATTTTTGATAATATTTTTGTTATATTTAAGAGGTTTTCAGAAGGAAAACCTGTTTACCAAGCAGATAGAAGTCAAATACATTATAGGTTACAAGAGAAAGGATTAACTACGACGGAAGTAGTTACTTCAATAACTTTAATAAGTTTAACCTTTAGTATAATATCAATAATAATTTTAATAATTAAGTTTTAAAGTAACTCATAGATATGTAAGGTATCTATGAGTTTTTCTGTATATTAGATCAAATATATATTTTATGGTTTACTTACTTTATTCTAGGAAGTTATTAAGCTATAAAATGGTAATATATAAATAATAAAATAAATTGGAGGCTAGGTATGAATTATCAAGTGGTTAAGAAAAATAAAGTATTACTTTTTGATGGAGCAATGGGGACGATGATAAAAAGTTATGGTCTGAATATAAATAACAGCATTGAAATTTACAATTTTACTGAGGAAGAAACAATAAAGAGAATTCATAGAGACTATATTAAAGCAGGAGCAGATATTATAACTACAAATACCTTTGGAGCAAATAAAATTAGATTTAAAAATGATAAATATGATATTGAAGAGGTAATAAGTAAGGGAATTAAAATTGCTAAAGAAGCACGAGATGGTAATGATAGAATATTAATTGCTTACGATATTGGACCTACAGGAGTTGGTGTTAAACCAATAGGAACTCTTACTTTTGATGAAGCTTATGAAATTTTTAAAAAGCAAATTATTATTGCAGAAGAAAATGAAGTAGATTTAATTTTAATAGAAACAATACTTAACTTAGAAGAATGTAAGGCTGCAATTAAAGCTGCGAGAGATTACAGTAAATTACCAGTACTTTGTACATTTACATTAAATATGGATGGAGAACTTTTTGATGGAAATTCTATTGAAAATGCAATAAAGGAAGTGAATAAACTAGATATAGAAGCAGTAGGAATAAATTGTTCACCAGGAGTAAAGGATATATACATAATTGTTGAAAAAATAAAAGAGTTAACAGAAAAAGAGATTATGGTACAACCTAATACTAGATGCTATATAGATAATTTAAAGGATTTTATAGAGATATCTGAAAATGAATTTTCCGAGGAAATATTAAAATGCATTAAAAAAGGAGCAAAAATTATTGGTGGATGTTGTGGCACTACACCAAGATATACAAAAAAGATAAAAGAAAAATTAAGTAAATTATAAGAAATATGACATTCATCTATTTACAATGGAGAAATATAAATATATACTAGTGTATATACATTGGTATATATAGTGTAAATGTTTTGTTTTTAGATGGGGGATTTAAAATGAATAACAGAGTCAAAAAAATAGTTTTAGCAGGTTTATTAGTAGCGCTAGCAATAATAATTCCGGTACAATTTGGATTTCTAAAGATAGTATTAGGACCTTTTAGTGCAACATTATGTTCACATGTACCTATGTTCCTATCAATGCTTATTTCACCAGTAGTTGCTATTGTTGTTGGGATAGGATCTGGAATAGGATTTTTTATTACTGGGTTACCACCTTATATTGCAGCGAGAGCATTAATGCATGCACCAGTAGGATTTATTGGAGCTAAAATTGTTCAGAAGGAAAAAAACTTTAAGAAAGCTATGCTTATTACTGCACCATTACATGGAATACTTGAAGCGTTAATAGTAATTCCTTTTGGATTTAATTTATATGAAATGTTAGTAGTAGTAGCGTTAGGAACTATAATACATCATGCTATGGATGCTGTTATATCATTTGTGTTATGTAAAGCAATGGCTAAAGCTCAAAGAAAAGATTTATATTCAGCATTTAATTAATATATAAAATAGGCTGTACTTATTAGTACAGCCTATTTTATATATTATTTCTTATTTGATAAATTGTTTTGCACTTTTTCTAAATAATTATGTTGATTAACTATATTTTCCTCAAAGGTTTCTATGGCATGTTTTGTAAAATTCCCAACTTGAGATATAGGTATTGAGTTGTTATTTAAATTTTTGTCTGTCATTTTAACACCATCCTCTATTTTTTAGTATGTTTAATTGAAGAAAATATATTTTATGATATTATTGTTAATATAAGAAAATATACTATATGCTTATATTTTTAAGTTAAAATGTTAAAAATAATTAGTATATGGTAAATGATAACAAATTATAGTTATAATAGTTATATAGAATGGTGATGTTGAATGTATTCATAATTTGTTTCATATTGTAATTATTTGAGAGGGATAATATAAGGATGGATGATTTAAGTAAAGCAAAGCAAGTGCTGAAAGAAAAAAAAGAATTAATTTTACATGAAATAAATGAAAAGCTTAAATATGAGCAAGAAATAGAGTCAAAGCTTAAAGCTTTAACAAAAGCTGCAAAAGGAAGCTATGACCAAGAGAAAGAAAACACTGAGAAAATATATAATGTATTGAAAAAGGATATAGAAAGCTATGAGGAGGCTATAAGGACTCCCTATTTTGCTAGAGTTGATTTTAGAGAAAAATTAGGAGCTTTAGAGGAAATATATATAGGAAAACAAGGAATATCTTCTAGCAAAGATGGAGATGAGGTAGTGGTAGATTGGAGGGCTCCAGTTGCAGATCTTTATTATAGTGGGACAGGTGGAGAAGCTTATTACAAAGCACCATCAGGAGTTATAGAAGGTGAATTATATTTAAAGAGAAGATTCCTTTATAATGATGATGAGATTGAGCGAATCTTTGATGAGGGTATAAATGAGTTATTTATAGCTGAAGAAGAGGGAGTAGACCTTGTAGATGAATTTTTAAAAATAAATCTTGAGGAAAGTAAAGGTAAAAAGTTAAAGGAAGTAGTAGCTACTATCCAGAAAGAACAAAATGATATAATTAGATGGCCTAAAAATTTACCTATTATAGTCCAAGGTTCAGCAGGATCAGGTAAAACAACTATAGCATTACATAGATTGGCATATCTTTTATATAGATATAGGGAATCTATGGAAGGTAAAGATATATTAGTTTTAGCACCTAATAGAATATTTTTAGATTATATATCAGAAATTTTACCTAGCCTTGGTAGTAAAGATGTTGCCCAAACTACTTTTCAAGATTTAGTTGTTAAAGAATTAAAATTAAAAGGAAAGATAAGGTCTAAAGATGATAAGTTAAAGGATATTATTGAAACAGAAGATGAGAGTTTAAGAAAATTTATGGTTAATTCCTCTAAGGTAAAGGGAAATCTAATATTTAAAACTATAATAGATAGATATATAGCTCTTTTAGATAGTAGCTCTTTAGAAATAGAGGATATTACTATAAGTGGATATACATTGTTTTCTAAAAGAGAAATTACTAGATTATATTTAAAAGATTTAAAGGTCTATCCAATAAATAAGCGTAAAGATGAGATAAAAAGATATCTTAACTTAAAGTTAAAAGAAAAGATAGAAATTTTATTAATTAATATAGATAGAGAGTGGGATTTAAAAATAAAGAAAATCAAATCTAATTCGGAAGATAGTGATGAAAGAAGGGCTGAGTTAAGAAAATTATATGATGAAAGAGATGGAGTAAAAGCTTATATAAAGCAAGACTCTAAAAAAGTAATGAATGAATATTTTAAGAGTTGGCGAGGTATTACATCAAAAGATATATACTTAAATATGTTTAAAGATGAAACCGTATTTGATATAGCAGTAGATAATAGAATACCATTTCAGCTTTTAGAATATATGAAAGAAGAAGTTGTTGGTAACTTTGAAAAGGGAATAGTAGATGAAGATGATTTAGCGGCACTTTTATATATTCACATACTTTTAGAGGGAATTGAAGATAAATCTAAATTTAAGCATATAGTAGTAGATGAAGCGCAAGATTATAGTCCATTGCAAATAGAGGTTATTACTAATTTGACTAGAGGAAACTCATTAACTCTAGTAGGGGACTTAGCCCAAGGCATTTATTATTATAAAGGAATTAAAAACTGGAAAGATGTAACGGAAAAAATATTTAACGGTAATGCTACGTTTATATCTTTAACTCAAAGTTATAGATCAACTGTAGAAATAATAGATTTTGCAAAACATGCATTAGAAGCTCAAAATTTAGGAATAATTCCTGCAAAACCGGTATTAAGACACGGTGATGATCCTATTGTTAAATTGTCTAGTGATAAAAAAGAATCTGCTAAGCTAATAGAGGGAATAATACAGGAGATAGAGAATAAAGGAAAGAGTAGTATAGGGATTATAACAAGAACTATAGAAGAAGCAAAAGAATTAGAGAAGAATATCAAAAGGTACTGCAAGAGGAAAATACAGATTATAAAAGGAAATGAAAAAGATTCACCAGATGATATAGTAATAATACCATCCTATCTAACAAAAGGATTAGAGTTTGATGGAACAATTATTTATAACCCACTAGAGAGCAACTATAAGGATAATTTGTTAAATCAAAGATTGCTTTATGTAGCATTAACTAGAGCATTACATTATCAATATGTAATAGCGGAAGGTGAAATAAGTAGAAATATTAAGTATTAATTAATAATAACTATTAATTCCGAGTGAAATGGTCAATAATCGGATTTTTTGACTTATAACAGTTATAAATTATATTTTAAGATTGAAATATAATTTGGTAAAATATAAGATAGATTAGTAAATTGGAGGTTAAATGAATGGCAGTAGAGCAGTTAAAGGAAAATATATACTGGATTGGTGTAAAGGATCCTGAATTAAGAATATTTGATATAATAATGGAAACGAAAAAAGGAACTACGTATAACTCCTATTTAATTAATGATGAAAAAGTAGCAATACTTGATATAGTGAAAAATGGATTTTATAATGAGTTTAAAGAAAATATTAAAAATATAATTGGTGATAAAAAAATTGATTATGTTGTGGTACATCATACAGAGTTAGATCATAGTGGAGCTCTAATAGATTTATTAAAGGATTATCCAGAGGTAAAAATAGTTGGTTCAAGAGCTACTTTAAAATACTTAAAAGATATTTTAAATTGTGAGTTTAATGCTAAAGAAGCTAATGAAGAAATTAATTTAGGAAATCATACACTAAGCTTTATAAGTGCTCCAAACTTACATTGGCCAGATACAATGTTTACTTATATAAAAGAAAAAAATACTTTATTTACTTGTGACTTTACAGGTTCTCACTTCTGTCCAGAGGGAAGTATGACATGTGAGCTTAATGATGAATATTTTGCAGAGATGAAATATTACTATGATTGTATAATGGGACCATTCCCTAAATATGTTAATTTAGGACTTGGGAAAATAAAAGATTTACAAATAGATATGATAGCTCCAAGTCATGGACCAATACATGTTAGAGAAATAGATAAGATATTAGAGCTTTATAAAGAATGGTCTAAAGAAGTAGAAGTTGATTCAAATAAGGTTGAAATTTTCTATATATCTGCTTATCACAACACAGAAATGATGGCTAACTTCTTTAAGAAAAAGCTTGAGGAAAAAGGATTTATAGCAGATGTTACTGAGATAACTACTATTCCTCTAGAAGAATCTATAGAGAAGATTTCTAAAGCAAAGGGATTTTTAATAGGATCTCCAACAATAAACAAAGATGCTGTTAAGCCGGCTTGGGATTTATTATCACTTGTAAGTGCAATTACAAACAGAGATAAGGTTGCAATGGCTTTTGGATCTTACGGCTGGAGTGGAGAAGGAGTTCCTATGCTTACAGAAAGACTTCAAAGCTTAAAAATAAAAACTGCTCCAGGATATAAATTCTGCTTTGTACCTTCAGAAGAGAAATATGAAGAGGCAGAAGATTATTTAGATGAGTTTATAGAGTTAATGAGATAAATAAATTGTAAATATATAATTTTAAATTAATGTGGAAACTGCTTAGGCAGTTTCTATTTTTTTATTTCTATTAGAGAATTTTCATTTATAGTTTAGGATTTTTATTTGAATTGTTTGACGATTTTTTGGATTGTTAAGGTAACACAGATTGATTGTAAAATATGTTAAGTTAATTTGTGTTTTAACCTTATATAATGTAAAATAATTAAAGGAACTTAAAGAAAAGGGGAAAATAAATGAACTACATATTATTAATAATAGGATTTTTTCTACTTATAAAAGGTGCAGATATTTTTGTGGATGGAGCTTCTAGGATTTCTAAAAAGTTAGGTATTCCATCTGTAATCGTTGGATTAACAATAGTATCATTAGGGACAAGCGCTCCAGAACTTGCGGTAAGTATTATATCATCACTTCAAGGAAATAATGAAATAGCAGTAGGAAATGTATTAGGGTCTAATATCTTTAATACGCTTATGGTATTAGGAGTAACTTTAATAATAATGCCACTTATAATAAAAAAATCAACTATAAAGAAGGATTTCTTTATTAATATAGCAGTTACTACATTATTTCTACTATTGACTTTTAATGGAATACTGTTTGGCAAGGATAATTACATTTCTAGATTTGATGGATTAATATTATTGGCCGGATGTATATTATATATCGCTTTTTTAATTTGGACCGTTAAAGGAAGTAAAACTAACAATGCTAAGGATATAGCTGCAGAAATGGCTATAGAAAATGCAGATATAGAAGAAGTAAATATACCTAAAAGTATTATAGCTCTACTAATAGGAGGAATAGGTATTGTAATAGGTGGTAAGATAGTTGTTGATTCGGCATCAAGTATTGCAACAGCTTGGGGAATGAGTGATAAATTAGTAGGACTAACTATAGTTGCTATGGGAACATCTCTCCCTGAACTTGTTACATCAGCTATGGCAGCGCTAAAAGGCGAAGAGGACATGGCTCTTGGAAATATATTAGGATCAAATATATTTAATATTTTATTGATAATAGGAGCATCTTCAATAATTAGTCCTATTTTAGTATCATCAACGCTAGTAGTTGATTTTATATTCTTAATTTTAGTTACTATATTAATAGCAATTTTAATTTTTGCACATAAAGGTAAAGAAAAAAGATTAGGAAAATTAGAAGGTATATTATTTGTAGCTTTATATATCGGATATATGTCTTATATAATATTTAGAAACTAATTAAATCTCTAGGTGATAGAATTACTATTTTTGTAATTTGCATCACTTAGAGATTTTTAATTTTTTATACTTGTTAACTAAAAGTTAATAAATAACTTATAATAAAATATGAAAAAACTTTAAAAGGGGTATTGTTATTGAGGATGTTTGGCAGTATAATAATCCCATGGAGGGATGAAAATGAATTTTCAAAGTAAATTTTCGCAATATATAAAGTGGTTAGTACTTGCTTATGTTGCTATAGGGGTATTTCTTTTATTTCAAAGTAAATTAATATTAGATTTTACATTGAGCTCATTCTTATTAGTAGGACCTTTTGTTTTATGTACGATAGCTTATGGGGTCTTAACATTAAATAAGAAATATATAATTTCAGGTATTGGAGTAGGAGTGCTATATGTAGTGGCTTTAGCAGTTTTTAGTCCTCTGATAATGCCAAAAGAACATAGAAATTTAATAGGAAATATTGAAGAAGTAGAATTTTCTAGCCAAATAGAACATATAGATTTAAAGCAGTTGCCTACTATTGATAAACAATTGGCAGCAAAGTTAGCAGATAAAAAGTTAGGTGAAATACCAAGCTTAGGAAGTCAAGTTACAATTGGAGATTTAACATTACAGAGTGTTGCAGGTCAATTATATTATGTTGCACCATTAGAACATTCATCATTATTTAAATGGTTGACTAATAATGAAGGGACAAAAGGTTATATTAAAGTAAGTGCAACAAATCAAAATGATGTACAATTAATTACAGAGTTAAATGGACAACCTATACATTTAAAATATCTTGAGTCTTCATATCTTTTTAGTGATTTAGATAGAGCTGCATATTTAAGAGATATGAGAGCTGGTCATGCAGATTATACATTTGAATTAGATGATGAAGGAAATCCTTATTGGGTTATAACTAGATACGATAATGCAATTGGGTTAACTGAGCAAAAGGCAATAGGTGTATTAATAATCGATGCTCAAACTGGTAAATCAAATGTTTATGATATTGAAAATACGCCACAATGGGTAGATAGAATTCAGCCTGCAGGATATATAAATAACTACTTAAATAAGTGGGGGGAATTAGTTCACGGTATATTTAACTTTAGCGATAAAGATAAATTAAAGACTACGCAAGGTATGAACATAATATTTAATGATGATAAATGTTATTATTATACTGGAATAACTTCTATAGGAAATGATGAAGGTTTAGTTGGATTTACATTAACGGATACAAGAACAGGAGAAACTACAATGTATAAAACAGCTGGTGCTACAGAGGTTGCAAGTATGCAATCAGCTGAAGGTAAGGTTCAACAATTTGGATATAGTGCAACATTTCCATATTTAATAAATATTCAATCAGAGCCAACATACTTTATGACTTTAAAGGACTCTAATGGATTAGTTAAACAGTATGCAATGGTTAATGTTAAAAATTATAGCACTGTTGCTGTTGGGGATTCATTACAGACTACATTAAATAGATATATTGAAGCTTTAACCAATACTAATATTTCTTTAGAAGGTTCAAATAGTGAAGAAGTTTTAGAAGGTGAAGTTGAAAGAATTGGATTAGTACTAAAAGAAGGTTCAAGTATATATGATATTAAGATTAAAGGATTAGATAATATATTCTCCGTATCAACAGAAAGTTCTAGAGAAGCTGCATTAACAAAAGTAGGAGATAAAGTTTCTCTTAAGTTTATTAAAGTTGGAGATGGAAAATATATTATAACAAATTCTTTTGAGAACTTATCATTAAAAGAGAATAAAGTTGAAAGCTCATCAGTAGAAAATTCATCTACAACAGAGTAGTTTAGAGAAAAGACTTCAGAGTAATTCTGAAGTCTTTTATTCTTTATAATAATAATTTGAAGATGATTTGATAGGAGAATTGTTTAAAAGTACTCCTATTACGTTAGTATTTAATCCATCTAGTATTTCTTTAGTATTTATTAAAGCAGACTTTGTTGTATAACCCAATTTAGTTACTATTACTGTACCATCAACAAAAGTTGATAAAACTTGTGAGTCAGCTACTAATGGTAGTGGAGGAGAATCTATAAGAATAAAATCAAATTTTGATGATAGCCTATCTAAGAGCATTTTCATACCATTAGAACTTATAAGTTCAGATGGATTTGGTGGAATTACCCCTGCTGTCAATATTGATAAGTTATCTATTTTTGATGATTGAAGACATTCTTCTAATTCAGCTTGATTTGATAATATATGAGATAAGCCAATAATATTACTTAATGAAAATAAACGATGAATTTTGGGTTTACGCATATCACAATCGATTATAATAACTTTTTTATTAGTTAAGGCCATAGAAATTCCTAAATTGCTGATAAGAGTGCTTTTACCTTCACTAGGAGATGAGGAAGTAAAGAGTATTTTTTTTAAGTCGGAATTAACATTGCAAAATTGCAAATTAGTTCTTAAAATATTTATTGCTTCTGTAGGTAATGATTTAGGAGATGCATTAGCAAAAAGATAGTTATCTTCATTATTAGTATTTATTGATGAGAAGTTAGGAATCTCACCTAATATAGGTAAGTTAATCAATTCTTTTAACTCATCCTTATCTTTAATACGCTGGTCTAAGTAATTTATAAGAACAACTAAAGATATTGAAAATATTAATCCAAGTATAAACGATAAAGTTATATTTATTATTATATTGGGTTTTGTAGGTTTTTCGGGAATTGGCGCAGTATCTACTAAAATAACATTATCTACTCCCCTAATCTCTGAAGAGATATTTTTTAATGAAAGTGCTAATTGATTTGCTACTAATGTTGTAACTTCAGGAATTTTATCTTCTACAGTGATATTTATAAATTCACTTTCAGTAGTGGTTTTAATTTGAATCATTGATGCTAAACTTTCTAAATTTAAATCTAATCCAGTATTTTCTATAACATCCTGCAATACAATTTTTGAAGTCAGAAGTTCTGAATAGGTTTTAACCATCTTTTGATACATAACAATATCATAAGAACTTTGATAAGAGGAATAATCATCTGATATTGATTGATTTGGACCTATTATCACTGAGATTTTTGATTCATATGTTGGATCAATAAAAAATAGCGTTGCAATTGTGGAGATAATTATTGAACATATAGTAATTAATATAATAATTGATAGTTTTTCTTTAATAAGTTTAAAGTATTTAAATTTATTCATTGTACCTCCAAAGAATATAAATATTTATAAGATTTTAGTAAGTAACCAAAAGGTTTCTCTTATCATATTTATGGGAGTATAGCATGAGATGTTCTTAGGAGAGGAAATATTGTCAATGGGTTTATTAAAAAAAGGTAATAAAAAATTGAAAATGAAAATATTGCTTGTCAATAAATTTTATTATATTAAGGGAGGATGTGAAACCTATTATTTTTCATTAAAAAAATTATTAGAAGAGAAAA
>LM994670.1:2058497-2439075 GCA_000753455.2 Clostridium jeddahitimonense | reverse complement strand
AAATTGCAAATTAGTTCTTAAAATATTTATTGCTTCTGTAGGTAATGATTTAGGAGATGCATTAGCAAAAAGATAGTTATCTTCATTATTAGTATTTATTGATGAGAAGTTAGGAATCTCACCTAATATAGGTAAGTTAATCAATTCTTTTAACTCATCCTTATCTTTAATACGCTGGTCTAAGTAATTTATAAGAACAACTAAAGATATTGAAAATATTAATCCAAGTATAAACGATAAAGTTATATTTATTATTATATTGGGTTTTGTAGGTTTTTCGGGAATTGGCGCAGTATCTACTAAAATAACATTATCTACTCCCCTAATCTCTGAAGAGATATTTTTTAATGAAAGTGCTAATTGATTTGCTACTAATGTTGTAACTTCAGGAATTTTATCTTCTACAGTGATATTTATAAATTCACTTTCAGTAGTGGTTTTAATTTGAATCATTGATGCTAAACTTTCTAAATTTAAATCTAATCCAGTATTTTCTATAACATCCTGCAATACAATTTTTGAAGTCAGAAGTTCTGAATAGGTTTTAACCATCTTTTGATACATAACAATATCATAAGAACTTTGATAAGAGGAATAATCATCTGATATTGATTGATTTGGACCTATTATCACTGAGATTTTTGATTCATATGTTGGATCAATAAAAAATAGCGTTGCAATTGTGGAGATAATTATTGAACATATAGTAATTAATATAATAATTGATAGTTTTTCTTTAATAAGTTTAAAGTATTTAAATTTATTCATTGTACCTCCAAAGAATATAAATATTTATAAGATTTTAGTAAGTAACCAAAAGGTTTCTCTTATCATATTTATGGGAGTATAGCATGAGATGTTCTTAGGAGAGGAAATATTGTCAATGGGTTTATTAAAAAAAGGTAATAAAAAATTGAAAATGAAAATATTGCTTGTCAATAAATTTTATTATATTAAGGGAGGATGTGAAACCTATTATTTTTCATTAAAAAAATTATTAGAAGAGAAAAATAATAAAGTAATCCCTTTTTCAATGAATCACGAAAGAAATTTTTATAATGAATATAAAAATTATTTTATAAAGAATATTGATTATAATCAGAGCAATTTACTAGAGAAAATAGTAGGAGCATTTAAAATTATATATAATCTTGAGGCTAAAAGAAAAATAAAAAAATTAATAAAGGAAATACGACCTGATATTGCACACCTAAATAATTTTAATCATCAATTATCTCCATCAATATTATCGCCATTAAAAAAGATGAACATACCAATAGTATATACAGCTCATGATTTAAAGTTAATATGTCCTAATTATAAAATGTTAAATAAAAATGGTCTTTGTGAAAAATGCAAAGGTAATAGGTTTTATAATTGTACAATTAATAAATGTGTAAAGGAATCAAGACTTTATAGCTTAATAAATACATTTGAGGCTTATATTCACTACATTTTTAGTAGTTACCAAAATATAGATATAATAATTACTCCAAGCAAGTTTTTTAAAGATAAATTTGTGGAGTTTGGATATGAAGAAGATAAAGTTAGATATCTTCCCAATTTTATAAACATAGAAGAGTATAAGCCTAATTATAACTTTAAAAATTATTATATATATGTTGGAAGATTATCAGAGGAAAAGGGGGTAATTAATTTAATTAAAGCAGCTGAGAAAAATAAAGAATATTTACTAAGGGTAATTGGTACAGGCCCTATAGAGGGTGAATTAAAGAAGTATATAGAAGAAAGAAATATTCAGAATATAGTTTTTGATGGGTTTAAGATTGGGGATGAATTAAAAGCTTTAATTAGAAATGCTAGGTTTATAGTTATTCCTTCAATTTGGTATGAAAATAATCCTATGTCTGTAATTGAGAGTATGGCATTAGGAAAGGTGGTAGTAGGATCAAATATAGGAGGAATTCCAGAACTTATAAACAATGACAAACTATTATTTAAAAATAATGATATTGATAGTATGGCTAATATAATAAGAGAAATTTTTGAGTTAACTGAAGATGAGGTTATAAAAATAGGACAGAAGAATAGGGCATTTATTGAAGAAAATTATAGTAAAGAAGTGCATTATAATAAGCTGATGGAAATTTATGAAGAAGTAATTAATAAATACGAAGGAGTTAAAAAGTAGATTAAATGCATTTTGAGAGGGAAATATGAAAAAGAAATTGTTAATTATAAACGGATATGAGCAGTTTGGATATCATACAGATACTTATAACTATTGTTTATATTTATATAAAGATTTTAGTATTACTTTTATTTCTCCATATTTAGGATTAGAAAAGATAGTCAATGAAGATATAAATATTAAATATATACCGCAGATAAAAAATAGAGCTTTAAGATTTATTTTTAAAATAATATACATTATATTTTATACAATTGTAATAAATCCAGATATTATATTTTTGAAGTATTTCACAGGGTGTTCTATCATTAAGAAGCTTTTTTCAAATAAGAAGTTCGTACTAGATATTAGAACATCTCAAGTTGTTGGAACTTTGAAGGAAATTAGAAGCTATAATAATAAAATCTTGAAGGAGTCTGAAGTATTTGAAAATATAACTATAATAACTGATGAAGTAAGAAAGTTACTAAAGATTCCCGAAGATAAGTGTAATATATTACCTTTAGGAGGTAAAACTTTAATAAAACTAGAAGATGATTTAAACTTAGATTTAGATAAGAAAATATCTTTAATATATGTTGGAACATTTACTAGGCGAAGGATTATAGACACAGTAAAAGCTTTTAATAAATTAAGCGAAAAGTATAATGGGGAAAACTTAGAATATAAATTAATAGGTTTTTTTGAAAATGATATAGATGAAAAGATGCTACTAGAAGAGATAAATAAAAATCAATTTAATAATATTAAGTATTTAGGAAGAGTAAAAAATGAAGAGTTAGGAAAATACTTTTTAGAAAGTAATATAGGAGTGGCATTTATTCCTATAACAGAATACTTTACTAATCAACCTGCAACAAAGACGTATGAATATTTATTTAATGGATTGTTTGTTATAGCTACTTCTACAATTGAAAATCAAAAGGTAGTAAATAATAAAAATGGAATACTAATAGATGATACGGAAGAGGCTTTCTATGATGCTTTGGAGTATCTATATAATAATAAAGTATCATTTAGTAGAAGAGAAATAATTAATACTATTAATAATAATTCTTGGGAGAATATAAGTCTAGAATTAGGTAAGTATTTTAATAATATATTAGAAAATAATAAGAGATAAGTTTTTACAGAAACCAAGAGTAAATTATGAAAAAAGTAAGAAGTTAAAGGGGGGATAGAGGTTAATAATAAGCAGAAAGTCATTATTAATATAGCTATAATTACTATATTAATTGCTTGTATAGTATTAGCTAGTTATGTATTAAAAATAAATATAATAATATATTTACTGGGTATATTGATAATTAGTTTTATAGGAATATATGTATATATTAATGAAACAAGATTATTTATTATTACAATTTGGCTTGTTCTATTATCACCAAAGCTAGCAGAAATTAATGGGATATTTGCGTATATACCATATGCTCTATACATTTTACTAATTATTAAAATATTTGAGAAAAAGTTTATAGCAAAAGAAAAAATATTCATAAATAAGTATCTAGGCTTTACAACACTTGGATTATTATTAATAAATGCAGTATCCTTAATATATAACAATTACGACACCAATATAATACTTCTTACTTTTACTTTTCTAAAGAAGTTTTCATATATAATTTTTTATATATTTTTTACTAATATGAATGTAGAAAAGAAATATATAAATATAAACATGAAATTAATTTTAGTATATTCGCTTATACAGTTTCCACTTATTATTTTTCAGTTTATTTCAAATACAAATAGAGATAATATTTCAGGATTATTCGGTAAAAGTGGGACTGGAATATTAATTCAAATTTTTTTGTATATCCTTGTATTGATTATTGTTAATAAGGAAAATTTTATTAAGATTAAAAATTTTCAATTTGTTTTTGTAAGTTTATTACTAATGTATTCTGCATTAGCTGAAGTAAAGATTGGTTTTATATTAATACCGTTAATTTATTTAATGACTATATTTTTGAAAAAAGGTTCATTTAGAACTATATTAGCGATATTAATAATAGGACTTTTAATTAGTGTATCTTATAAAAGTTTTATTAAATTCTATCCAGATCAGAATTTATTTGGAAGTAGTGAGGAATTTGTAGACTATGCAAAAAATGCCTATGGAGTAGATTCAGTTAATAGATTTGGATTTATGAATTTATTAAAAAGTACAGTATTAACTAATAAATTTAAGATATATTTTGGCACTGGACTAGGAACTACAAATCCTAGTAACATAAATGTTTTAGCAGGAGCAGTTGCAATAGAATATGATTATCTGAACCTACATTTTTTTACATTACCACTAAATATAGTTGAAAATGGAATAATTGGAACAATAATGTGGATATCAATATATATATATATACTAGCAAAAAATGTTTATATGTATTTTAAGAAAAGAACAGATAAATCAATAATTAATATTATGAGTATAATAATAACTGTAATTTTTATTATTTATAATAGTTCGATTATAAGTTCAAGTATAATAATATTAATTCTATGGCTTATATTAGTTGTTAATAATGGAATAGATGATTAAGGTATATGTTATAAATTAATTTGAAATTTTATAAAAATACAGAAAGTATAAAATTTCAATGATTTATAACATATTTTTTATGTGTGAGTATTATATTATTATCAAGGTTTATAGAGAGGTATTTATATGAAAAAAAAAGTTATGTTTTTTTTAGAACACCTTGAAGGGGGCGGGGCGGAAAAGGTAGCTGTAGATGTATTAAATAAAATTGATAAAAAAAAATATAGTATAACCTTAGTATTATTATTCGGAATGGGAGTAAATATAAAGAATTTAGATCAAGAAATAAATGTTAAAACTATTATTAAAAAGCCCTTTGGAAGAATAGGTAATAAGATAGTTTTTAATTTTATGAAATATATACCTGGGGTATTTTATAAGTTATTTATGCCTAAAGAATCTCATATTGAAATTGCTTTTTTGGAAGGATTTGCGACTAAAATAATTAGTTACTCTACAAATAAAGAAAGTAAAAAAATCGCATGGGTTCATACTGATTTATCACAGAATAGATGGACAAATTATGTGTATAAAAGAGATGAAGAAATAAGTTGCTATAGAAAATTTGATGATGTCATATTTGTATCTAAAGATGCCTACTTAGGATTTGGTAAGATATTTAATGATGATAATATAAACAAGCATATAGTATACAATCCTATTATTATTGAAAATATTATAACAAAATCTAATGAAAGAGAAATATCATATAATGAATTCACAATAGTTTCAGTAGGTAGATTAGTGAATATTAAGGGATTTGATAGATTAATTAAGGCTCATGCTAAGTTAGTTGGAAAATTTCCTCACAGGTTAGTTATTATAGGTGAAGGCGAAGAAAGAAGAAATTTAGAGCAGTTGGTAAATACACTGGGGGTTAATGGGTCAGTTGAGATTATGGGATTTATAGAAAATCCGTATCCTTACATTAAAGCTGCTAATTTATTTGTATCAGCATCTAAAACAGAAGGGTATGGGGTCGCAGTAGCAGAAGCCATCTTACTAGCAAAACCAGTGATGATAACTGATATTAGTGGAACTGTAGAAGTATTAGGAGATAAAGAAAATGGAATCGTTTGTGAGAACTCTGAGGAAGGGATAGAGAAAGGCTTAGGCTATATATTGCAGAATAAGAACTTATTGCAATACTACGAAAAAAAGAGTATAGAGAGAAGAAGTTTTTTTCAATATAATATGAGAATTAATGAGATTGAGGAAATATTTGACCAAATAAAAGGATAAGAGGTGAGTTAAAATTAATACATTAATTTTAATATCAGGGATAGTATTGGTAATAATTTTAATGATTTTATGGGAGAAAATCATTAAAGTTAATAATCTATTAAATAAAGAACTAGATATAAAAGAATATACAGATAAAAATTTTGAAGCAAATGGGATAGGATATCTTAAAATATCTCCATATATAGGAGTTGGATATCAAAATGTTCATCCATCTTTAATATATTTTTACAAAACATGGAATGGATATAAATATTGGTTAGCAATAACTCCATATAGAAAGGAAAATGAGAGACTAGAGAACCCTTGTGTTATGTGCTCTAATGATTTAGTTAACTGGAATAAACCTAAGAGGGGGACAAACCCATTGGTATCTACAGAAGATGTGAAAATGTATCATTATAGTGATCCTCAGGTATTATTTAACAATAATAAACTTGAAATATGGTACAGGAAGAGAACCAGAGGAATCTTGGGAGATAGTGAAGTTATTTTAAGAAAATTAAGTTGTGATGGAGTGAATTGGAGTAAGGAAGAAGTATTAAATAGTTCACAAGGAACATTTAATCAGTTTATGTCACCAGTAGTTATAATTGAAGATGATAAATATTGCATTTGGGTTGTAGATTGGAAAAATAAAAAGATAAAATATTATGTAAGTAAAGATGGGACAGATTGGTGTTTTATAAGAGATATTATTATAGCTCCTATAGAAGGAAGATATGTATGGCATATGGACATTAAAAAGACTAGAAATGGATTTGAGATGTACTTTTCAGCAGCTTTAGATGAATATGATAATCAAAAGATTGCATATTGTTACTCAAAAGATAATGTAACATGGTCAATGCCAGTAATAGTTATGGAAAAGGGTAAAGAAGGAGCTTTTGATGAAGATTTTTTATATAGACCAACATTTATAGATATAGATAATAACAGATATATAATGTATTCAGCCAGGGATAAAAAAGGCAATTGGCATTGTAGTATTACTACTTGCACTGTAAATGAACCAACTAAGCTTAAGGGAATGATCATAAGATAAAAAATTTAAGGAGAAACTTTAATGATGAAGGGGAAAATTGAATTTAAGATAATCAATGAAATTAATGATTTTAAAAATTTAAAAGAAGCTTGGAGTGAATTATATAATAACCTTGAAAATAAAGAAATTTTTTATGAATGGATATGGATTGAAGAATATATAAAACATTTTAAGAATAGTAATTTTAAACTTTTTGTAGTAGTAGGTGAAGAAAATGGGGAAATAGTTACAATAGCGCCATTATATATTGAGGAAAAGAAATTTGGAATAATAAAAAAAAGAATCTTAAAATTTATTGTAGATAGAACTGCAGACTATCAATGTATATTGATTAGAAAAGATTATAACCATTATTCAGTATTAAAGAAATTATTTAAAATAATATTTGAAGATGAGAGATGGGATATGATTTCATTAAATAATATAAGTTATAGGGAAAAACAATCTATATTAATAGGTGAGGTAATAGGGCGATTTAGTGATGAGGCAATATGCTATAAAAAAGTAGAAAAAATTGCACCATATATTAATATTGGTGAGTTTGAAGAAAAAAGAAATGCAAAAAGATATAAAGAAATAGAAAGAAAAGAAAGAGTTAGTGATAAAAATGAAAATATTAATATTAACATTGATAGTAAGTGGGATAAAGATATATGGTATCAGTTAGTTGATATTCATAAAAATACTTGGAAAGACAGTATATTAAAAAATGAAGACTATGTGCAGTTCTATGAAAGTTTATTTTATAAATTATATGAGCGTGGAAAGCTAGAATTCTCTTACGTAACTTATGATAATCAGGTAATTTCAGGACATTTAGGGTTTAAATGCTGTAATAAGGTATATGGATATAATTTATATAATGATGAAAGTTGGAAAAAGTTATCTATGGGTGACATATTGATTAAGAAAGTAATAAATCACTATAAAAATAGCTATGATTTAATTGATATGCTATTAGGTGATGAAGAGTATAAGTTTTATTCTACAGATAGTGTAATTAATATTTGTGATTATACAATTATAAGAAAAAAACAGATATTATTAAGGTTAGGAAAGAAGATAAAATCATGTTTATGCAATTAGAATTCTAATTAAATTTAAAAGCAAGATATGATAAAAATGAAGGAGAAGTTATCTATGCTAATAGATAATAAAATTTATAAATTATGCAAGAAGTTTATTAAGAAGCATATTCATTGTGCATATAAATATGCAATTAATCTAGATAATTTAAATACAGATATTTCGTATGAGTTTAAACTAAAAAATCTAAATATTAATCATTTAGATTTAATAAGGAGTTTTTATCCTAGTGAGTCAGATAAAACTAAACAGGATTTACTTTTAAAAAGAATTAATGATAAAAGTAAAGATATATTTTGTGTTATTGATAATTTTGAAAATATATGTGGAATTTTTAGTCTGTCATATACTGATACCTTTATTTATGAGATGAATGAAATTATCCGTTTAAATAATGAAGAATGTTATTTATTTGATGATTATACTTTTATTGAGCATAGAAGAAGAGGAGTGCAGACATTCTCTGTTAAAGCAAGGTGTGATATGGCTAAGAAATCTGGATATAAAAAAGCTTTTGTAATAGTTGATAAGTATAATAAACCATCTAGAAAATCTATGGAGAATGCAGGATTTAAGTGTGAGGAGAAATATTATTTTATAACAGTTAAAAATTTTAGAAAATTGCTAATAAGATTATTAGTATAAAGATTTAATTAAAGGGACTGCTGAAGCAGTTCCTTTAATTATTATGTTTTAAATAATTGTTTATAAGTAAATGGAATTATTTGTGACAATATAGAACATTAAATATTAATATGAATAATATGGTAGAGAATAGAGGTTTTTTGAAATATTATTCATATTATATGGTGATAAAATGAAAATTGCGATGATTGGTCAAAAGGGAATTCCGTCAAGAGCTGGAGGCGTGGAAGTTCATGTGGAAGAAATTGCAGCTGGTTTATGTGAAAAAGATGTACAGGTTGATGTTTATGCAAGAAAGTCATATTGTGATGAAATAAATGATAAATATAGAGGAATTAATATAAAGTATATTCCTTCGATTAACACTAAATCATTAGATGCAATAACGTATACATTTTTAGCCACAATATATGCTTTATTTTTAGGTTATGATGTAATACATTATCATGCATTAGGTCCATCAAGTATGGCTTGGTTACCGAGGTTATTTGGCATAAAAGTAGTTTGTACAGTACATGGATTAGACTGGCAAAGAGAAAAATGGGGCGTATTTGGAAAGTTATATCTTAAATTTGGAGAATTTATAATTGCGAAATTTGCTAATGAAATTATTGTATTAACGAATTCTATGAAAAAGCATTTTAAAGAAAAATGGAACAGAGACAGCACTGTCATTTCAAATGGAGTTTATATAGAAAAAAATATTGCTGCGGATATTATTACAGATAAGTATCAGCTAACTAAAGACTCATATATACTATTTCTAGCGAGGTTAGTGCCTGAAAAAGGAGCGCATTATTTGATTAATGCATATAAAAAGTTAAAGACAGATAAGAAGTTGGTTATAGTAGGAGGATCTAGTTATACAAATGATTATGTGAACAGTTTATATAAATTAGCAGGTTCAGATAATAATATAATTTTTACAGGTTTTGTAAAAGGTAAGGAATTAGAGGAGTTATATAGTAATGCTTATGTCTATGTATTGCCTTCAGAAATAGAAGGATTACCAATAAGCTTACTAGAAGCTTTAAGTTATGGAAATTGCTGTATAGCAAGTGATATAGATGAGATTTGTGAAACTATGAAGGAATATGGACTGTATTTCAAAAAAGGTTCGGATGAGATGTTAAGTAAGGTATTATATGAAATCCTAGACAATAAGGGGTTAGTTGCTAGATATAAGGATTCGAGCAAAGGTTTTGTTTTAAGTGAGTATAATTGGAAAGATAAGGTAGTAGATACTTTAGAAGTTTATAATAAGTGCGTGAATATAGATAAAAAAAAATAGTAAAATAGAGTGCCATAAAATCTTTGATAGTAGAGCTTTAGGCACTCTTTTTAAAATAATTTTATATTAATGGAGGCTGAATATGAATATTAAAGTAACCGTTTTTACACCTACATTTAATAGAGGAAATGTTTTATATAGAGTTTTTGAGAGCTTATGTGCACAGACATTTAAAGATTTTGAATGGATTATAATAGATGATGGGTCAAATGATAATACAAAAGAATTAGTAAATTCGTATATTTTACAAAATAACTTTCCCATTGTATATAGATATCAAGAAAATTCAGGAAAGCATATTGCTATGAATAGAGCTGTAGAAATAGCAAGAGGAGAGTTATTTGTTATCGCAGATTCAGATGATAGATTTTTACCTGAGGCATTAGAGATTTTAGTTAATGAATGGGAAAAAATAGCTATTAACAAAAGAGCAGGATTTAAAGGAGTAACATGTAGATGTTTAGATGTATATAGCAATGAACCTATTGGAAAGAAGTTCATAAAAGATCCTTTAGAATCAAATGATTTAGAAATTATTTTCAAGTATAAATGTAAATATGATATGTGGGGAATATTGAACAAAAGTGTTTTAAAAGAGTATCCATTTCCAGAGGTTAAGGGATTAAGATTTTTTCCAGAAGCAATTATATGGCAGAAGATAGCGAGAAAGTACAAAACAATATATATAAATAAACCACTCTTATATTATTATAAGGATCAATCTAATGCGACTACTGCCTCTAATAACAAAAGAGAGAAGGAGAATATTTATCTATGGAAACACTATATTAATGATGTTTTTGATTATTTTATATATGACATTATATTATTTCTAAAGTCTTTTATTGGATTAACTAGGGATGGGTTAGTATTAAAGATGAGTTATAAAAGTATTATAAGAGAATGTAATGGAGTTGGAAGAAAGTTTTTATGCATAATTTTTATTCCAGCAGGAACCATATTATATTTCATAAAAAAGATTTTATATAAAACAAAAGTAATGCTAAGTAAATAAAAAACAATATTAGAGGTATATGGTGAGTTAGTCAAAAGTAGCAATATGTAACAAAAAAAAAAGTATGAATATTATGTATTAGCAGATAGAAGGACATATTTTTACTAAGGAGAAGAAAAAGATGAAAAAAAAGAGATGGAATTACGATGTTATAAAGAGAATTATAGATATTACTATAAGTGGACTAGCTCTTATTATTTTAATACCTTTATTTTTAGTAGTTGCAATATTAATAAAAGTAGAAAGTGCAGGAAGAGTGATTTTTCCCCAAGACAGAGTTGGAAAAGATGGAGAAATCTTCAGGATGTATAAGTTTAGGTCTATGGTAGCTAATGCTGAAGAATTAAAAAGAAAACTAATACTAGAAAATGAAGCTACAGGGCCAATGTTTAAAATAAAGAATGACCCAAGAATAACGACAATAGGTAGATTCTTAAGACGGACATCTATAGATGAGCTACCACAATTATTTAATGTCTTAAAGGGGGATATGTCTTTAGTTGGACCAAGACCATCTTTACCTGAAGAAGTTGAGAAGTTTGATCTATGGATGTTACGAAGGTTAGATGTAAAACCTGGATTGACATGTTATTGGCAGGTAATGGGAAGAAATAGTATTGGGTTTGAGGAATGGATGAAACTTGATGTTAAATATGTAAATGAAAGAACATTATGGATAGATATAAAACTAATATTTAAGACATTTTCTGTACTTTTGGGAGATAATAATGCTTATTAAAGAAAGAGATATTATGAAAGAGTACACTTTGCTAGTAGAGAGCTTACAATGAAAAAATTATTAGCTTAGGAGGAAGCAATGGGAAATAGAATAAAAAAAGCAGTAATACCTGCAGCTGGGTTAGGTACTAGATTTTTACCAGCAACAAAAGCTCAGCCAAAAGAAATGCTACCCATAGTAGATAAACCTACACTTCAATATATTATAGAAGAATGTGTTGAATCAGGTATAGAAGAAATCATAATAATAACAGGGAGAAATAAGAAAAGTATAGAAGACCATTTTGATAAATCAGTAGAGCTAGAGCTTGAACTAGCTAGAACTGGTAAAGATGATTTGTTAACAATGGTTCATAATATATCTAATATGGCTAACATTTACTATATAAGACAGAAAGAGCCTAAAGGATTGGGACATGCTATATATTGTGCAAGAGCTTTTATTGGAAATGAACCTTTTGCAGTACTTTTGGGAGATGATGTGGTATATAGTGATGATAAGCCTTGTATAAAACAATTGATTGACTGTTTTGATAAGTACAATAAGACTATTTTAGGTGTTCAAAAAGTGCCAGCTAATGAAGTTTTTAAATATGGAATTATAAGTGGTAAAAAAATTGATAAAGAGGTATATATGGTAAATGACATGGTCGAAAAACCGGATATTAACAGATCACCATCTAATATGGCGATATTAGGAAGGTATATAATAACACCAGAGATTTTTAACATTCTTCAAAATACTAAACCTGGAAAAGGTGGAGAGATACAGTTAACAGATGCTTTATCGATATTAAGAGAAAAAGAAGGGTTATATGCTTATAATTTTATAGGAGAAAGATATGATATAGGTGATAAATTAGGATTTCTACAAGCAACAGTAGAGTATGCTTTAAGAAATCCTGAGTTGAAAGAAGGATTCCTAAAGTTTCTATTATCTATAAATAAGTAATTTAAAGGCAATATTTGTACCTAGTGAATAATTATAAGATTTTACTTAATCACTAGGTATTTTTATTAATAGAATCATACAAGTATAGAAATAAAAATAATATGTAATTGTAAATAGAATTATTAGTTAGAAAAGTAAAAAACATTTTAAAAAGTTATGAGGATAAAATCAAATGAGAACAGAGAGTTCAATAAAAAACATCACAACAGGAATACTATTGCAAATAGTAACAGTAGTTTTTGGATTTATTGCAAGAAAAGTTTTTGTAAGCTACATGGGAATAGAGTTGCTTGGAATAAATGGTTTATTATCTAATGTAATATCAATGTTGAGTTTAGTAGAGTTAGGTGTTGGAACTGCTATATTTTATAGTTTATATAAACCTTTAGCAGAAAAAGATTACAATCAAGTTCATGCAATAATGAATCTTTATGAAAAATTATATAGATATATTGCAATTGCTGTACTAATTTTAGGTGTATTAATAACTCCATTCTTAAAATATTTTGTTAATACAACTATTTCTATGTCCTATGTTAAGTTAATTTATTTTATTTTTGTAATTGATTCAGCTTTATCATATATATTAACTTATCGTAGAAATATATTATTAGCAGATCAAAAGATGCATATTTTTAATAGACTTTCTGTATTATATTCAATCGGATGCAGTATAGCACAGATAGCAATAATAATAATAACAAAGAATTATGTATTATATTTAGTCATAAAAATAGTATTAGTATTAATTCAAAACTTACAAATTTATAGAATAACTAATAAAAAATATCCATATTTAAATGAAACATTGAAAGAGCCTTTAAAAAAAGAAATTAAGAATGATATTATCAAAAATACTAAAGCACTCTTGGTAATTAATATAGCAGCTTACTTTGTTTTTGGTACTGACAATATACTGTTGTCTTATTTCTTAGGGGTAAGTATTGTAGGGATATATTCCAATTATAGTATTATAGTAAGTACTATAGAAGGATTAATTTCGCGGATATTTCAGGGTATACAAGCTAGTTTTGGGAATTTTTTATTAGAAGAATCATTAGATAAAGCATATGAAATATTTAATGTATTATATTTTGTAAATTTTTGGATATCTACTTTTTGCTCAGTTTCATTAATTGTGTTATTAAATCCTTTTATAGAGATAGTGTTTGGTGAAGATATGTTATTTTCAATAGTGACGATATTTTTTATTGTATATAACTTTTATATAAAAAGTATGACAAGTTCAGTTGAAGTTGTAAAAAATGGTGCAGGATTATATAGTCCATATCCATTTGCGAAATATTGGTCTATTGTTGAAGGGGTATTAAATTTAGTTGCATCAATAATACTAGTGAAGTATTTTAAGTTAGGTGCACTGGGAGTATTTGCAGGAACGACAATTAGTAGGCTTGTAACTTTAATTATAGATCCATTTAACGTACATCGTTATATATTTAAAACATCTATAAAAAATTATTTTTTTAAATATATAGGGTACACATCTATTTTATTTGTAATTACTGGATTAGTAATCTTTATAACTAAAGTTATAGCCTTTAATAATTTATTTGTAGAGTTCATCTTTAAAGGAATTTGCTGTATTATAATTCCAAATACAATAATTTTATTACTATTTTTTAGAAGCAAAGAGTTTAAGTATCTTATCGGTAAGTTTAATATACAAAACAAATTATTGAAAAAATTTAATAGATAATCATGTTGCCCTATTATGTATAATTTTGGTAAAGGTCAAAAATCTACATAATAGGGTATTTTATATGAAAATGTAACAACTTAATTTATGATACATATAGTATATATGAGACTATGTACTTTAATAATAATATATTTATATGTAAATAAGTAACTATAGGAAATGTGCAGATTAGACCTTACTTAAGATGAGAGGAGAAAAGAGATGAAAGGAATAATTTTAGCAGGTGGTTCGGGAACAAGACTTTTTCCTATCACAAAAGCAATATCAAAGCAAATGGTTCCAATATATGATAAACCAATGATTTATTATCCTTTATCTGTACTAATGTTAGCGGGAATTAAGGAAATATTAATTATTTCAACAGAAAGAGATATAGGTTATTTTAAAAAGTTGTTTAAAGATTCTTTAGAGATAGGTTTAACTATAGAATATGCGATACAGAAAACGCCTAATGGGCTGGCAGATGCATTTATAATTGGGGAAGAGTTTATTGGAGATGATACTGTAGCTATGATTTTAGGCGATAATATTTTCTATGGACAAAATTTAACTGATTATTTATTAGATGCAGCAAGTTTAAAAGATGGAGCAGTAATATTTGGATATTACATTCAGGATCCGAGAGAATTTGGAGTTATCGAGTTTGATGAAGATAATAAGGCAATTTCAATAGAGGAAAAACCGGCAAGACCAAAATCAAAGTACGCTGTTCCAGGGCTATATTTCTATGATAATTCAGTTATAAAAAAGGCAAAAGAATTAAAGCCTTCACCAAGAGGAGAGTTAGAAATAACAGATTTAAATAGATTGTATATGGATGAGAGTAAATTAAAAGTAATAAGGTTAGGGCGAGGAATGGTTTGGTTAGATACAGGAACGCATAGTTCAATGTTGAAAGCAGCCAATTTCGTGGAAGTAATACAAGATACACATGGAATATATATAGCATGCTTAGAGGAAATAGCTTATAGGCAGGGGTGGATTACAGCAGAAAAGTTAGGGCAATTAGCTAAACCATTGATGAAAACAGGGTATGGTAAATATCTTATAAGTATTATTGAAGAGTAGATATAGGGTAAATCTAGTAAGTAATATTATTAAATAATAATAGCATATTTAGACGAAAAGGTGATGGGATGGATAATATATTATTTAGTGTAATAATTCTTTCTTATAAAAATCTTCAGTATATAGAAGATACAATAAAATCAGTAATAGATCAAGATTACAAAGATATTGAGCTAATTATAGCAGATGATTGTAGTGATGGTATAGATTTAAACAAATTTAAGAAGTATATTGATATAAATAATAATGGAAATATAAAGAACGTTATTATTTATAAAAATAAAATGAACTTAGGAATTGTAAAAAATATTAATAAAGCATTATTAGTAGCAAATGGTAACTATATTAAGATTATAGATTCAGATGATTATTTTTACTCAAAAAATGTTTTATCAAATGTGGCAGATTATTTTAATAATAATGACAGTATTATTATTACTACGAAGTTTTTACAGTGTGATATTAACATGAAGCCCTTAGTTAATGCAGAAAATATTATGGATTCTCTTAAATCTAAACTAATAGAAGGTAATGATTCTAAAAAGTTTTATAATAAATTATGTGCTGAAGGTACTTTAATAGATCAAGGTGTGTTTTTTAAAAAAGATTTTTTTGAGCAATACGGTATGTTAGATGAAAGGTATATTCATTTGAATGATTTACCATTATGGCTTAGAGTAACTAGAAATGGATGCAAAATGGATTTTTTTAATATAGTAAGTATCAAGTATAGGGTAGGTAGTGGAATTAGCAATCAAGATAAAAAAGACACTGTACTAATTGACGATATAATTAGATGTTACAATGAAGAGATATTTAAATATAAAAAGCAGTTAGATTATTATAGCTATAAGAAAGCAAGATATATTTATATTAAAAGTTTCGAATTAAATAATTATTCTATAATAAAAAAAATATCATTTCTGATTGGAAATTTAGATATTATCTTCATTAAGATAAAGAATAAAATATTAAGAAGTATAAAAGATTAAATTCTTTAATAAGGTAGAGAAATAAAATGTATAATGTTGCTTTAATTAAATTTAAGAATATTTCAAGTGAATGTGGACATTTAATTCCCATTGAAGGAAAGATAGATATTCCATATGAAATAAAGAGAATTTTTTATATATATGGAGTACCTAAGGATAAAAAAAGGGGCAATCATAGTCATAGAAGCCTTTATGAAATATTGATATGCTTAAAGGGCTCTTTAAAGGTAAAAGTACAAAATGGTAGAGAAGAAGAAGTATATGTATTGAATAATGAGTATGAAGGATTGATGATAGGACCTTGGATTTGGAATGAAATGTTTGATTACTCTGATGATTGTGTATTATTAGTTCTTTGTTCAGATAAATATGATGAGTCTGAATATTTAAGAGATTATGATGTTTTTCTAAAAGAAGTCAATGAGATTTACAAGGAGAATAAATTATGTTAGTACCATTTACAAGCTTTAAAGTAATGCATGGTGGGATTAGAGATGAATTAATAAATGGATTTGAGTCGGTATTAGATTCACAGTGGTTTATTATGGGGGAACAATTGAAGAGGTTTGAAGAAGAGTATGCAAAATTCTGCGGTACGAAATATTGTGTAGGAGTAGCTTCAGGATTAGATGCATTAAGGATTATATTGATGGCTTATGGAATAAAAGAAGGTGATGAAGTTATTGTTCCATCAAACACATATATTGCAACAGCTTTAGCAGTGAGTTTTGTAGGAGCAAAACCTATTTTTATTGAACCGGATATAAAAACATTAAATATGGATAGCAAATTGATTGAAGAAAAAATAACTTTAAGAACTAAAGCAATAATAGTAGTGCATCTATATGGCAGAGTTGTTAATATGGATGATATTATAAAAATAGCTGACAAATATAATCTAAAAGTTATAGAAGATGCTGCTCAAGCTCACGGGGGGTATTTTAAAGAAAATAGAGTCGGAAATCTAGGTGATGTTGCTGCTTTTAGTTTTTATCCAGGAAAAAATTTAGGGGCTTTGGGTGATGGTGGTGCAATTACCACAAATGATAAAGATGTTGCTAATAAAGCATACTCAATAAGAAATTATGGATCAAATAAAAAATACTATAATGAAATAAAAGGATTAAACTCAAGATTAGATGAGATTCAAGCTGCATTGTTATTAGTGAAATTATCAAAATTAGATATATGGACAAAGGAAAGAAGAGAAATTGCTGAGAAATATTATAATGGTATACAAAATAATAGAATAAAATTACCACTAAAAGCTAAAAATGATGAAAATGTATATCACATTTTTCCTGTTTTTTGTGATGAGAGAGATAGATTGAAAGATTATTTAATATCAAATGGAATTGAAACATTAATACACTATCCAATACCAATACATCTACAAAAGGCATATAGTGAATTAAAGTATAAAGTTGGAGATTTTAAAATTGCAGAGACTATATCAAGAGAGGAGTTAAGTATTCCATTATTTATTGGTATGAAAGATGAAGAAATAGAATATGTGATAGAAATATTAAATAAATTTAGATGATATGTTTTATATTTATCATAAATTAGTAAGAGGGACAATTAATTATGAAAACCTATTTAGTAACAGGTGGAGCTGGTTTTATTGGCTCTAACTTCATTTTATTTATGTTAAAGAAATATAGTGATATTAAAATTATAAATTTAGATAAATTAACTTATGCGGGAAATTTGGATAACCTTAAATCTGTTGAGAATGATGAAAGATATATCTTTATAAAAGGTGATATATGTAATAAAAGATTGATTAAAGAAATTTTTAAAAAGTACACTATAGATTATATTGTTCATTTTGCAGCAGAATCCCATGTTGATAGAAGTATCAATAATCCAGAGGTTTTTGTAAAAACTAATGTGCTTGGAACAGTAACAGTATTAAATGCTGCAAAGGAAGTATGGGAAAAGGATGGAAGGTGGAAAGAGGGAGTAAAATTTGTTCATATTTCAACTGATGAAGTTTATGGATCTCTTGGAGATATAGGATATTTTACTGAAGATACCAATTTAGACCCGCATAGTCCTTATTCTGCAAGTAAAGCTAGTGCTGATTTGATAGTTAAATCATATTATGACACTTATAAGATGCCTGTAAATATTACTAGATGTTCTAATAACTATGGACCGTTTCAATTTCCAGAAAAATTGATTCCATTGATAATTAACAATTGTATTGAGAAAGAAGAATTGCCTATATATGGGGATGGATTAAATGTTAGGGATTGGATATATGTTGAAGATCATGTAAGAGCTATAGATATGGTTATAAATTCAGGCAGAATAGGAGAAGTTTATAATATTGGTGGAAGAAATGAAAGAACTAATATTGATATCGTAAAAAGTATTATAGATTATTTCAAGAAAAATGTTGATTATACCATTGATGAAAGTTTAATAAAATTCATAGAAGATAGAAAAGGTCATGATAGAAGATATGGAATTGATTCTACCAAGATAAATGAAGAGCTAGGTTGGTATCCTAAAATGGATTTTTATGTTGGAATGAAGAAAACTATACAATGGTATTTAAATAATCAGGATTGGATTAATAATATAAAGTTAGGGGAATATAAAAAGTATTATAATAAAATGTATAAATAATATAATTGGCTGTTGTTATCTCAACAGCCAATTATATTATTTTAAATGCAGATTAATAACTTAGAAGATTATACCTCGAGTTGGTTTGATTTTTTTATTTGATGGCAAATTAGAGGACATACTAGTCTTATCGTTTTGATCTTGTGGATTAATATAGTTATTATTATCTTTATTTGTAATGGATAGGACATCAGAATTTATATCTATTATTCTTTCACTTTCTGAGTGAAGTGATAAATCATATGAGTTTAGGATATTACTAGTGCTAGTTAACTCTTCTTTAGCAGGGGCATTCATTAATCCTATTATTATTTTAGAGAGGCTGGGGCTAATATTACCTGATATAATCTTAAATGTAGCTTCTATATGCAAAAACCTTCCAGGTAAAATACTTTTTAAGGAACTGTTATTAGAGATTAGCTTCCAGTTTGACCAATTTATTTTATCTATTGAAGTTCTTACTTTTACAGTAATTAATGTTCCAGTAGGTTCTTCAGAATCCCAAGATATTTTTTCCCATAGGGTATTAATAGATTTACTATCATATATAACAGTCCATCTACCAATTTTGTTTGTAATTGTTCTTGATATAATACCTGTCATGTCAGAATAAGCATTATGACCATCACTGTTTGGTATATCCTTAACTAGGTTTATAGTGTTTGCTAAAGAATCAATCATATATATTTTTTCATCAGTCAGACCACAAACCCATATATTGCCCATATTGTCAACAGATAATGCTGTAGGATTTTTAGCAGCTGGAATACTTATAATAAAATTACCATTATTAGAATAACGTGCAACTGTATTATTTCCACTATTAGCAATCCACACATCTCCATCAGATGTGCAAGTTATTCCCCTACTGTTATTAAGATTCTTACTATCAGAATATACCCAATCTAAATTATTATTTATTATATTAAGTCTTGCAAGTTTATTTGAAGTCCAGCCAGATATAAATAAATGATCAAACTTATCAAGAGCTAAACAATAAGGCGTTAATTCTTGTAGATTAGATATTTTAGAAACTACAATTTCTTTATTGGTATCAATTTTTATGAGGTTTTTTTCTTCTGAAGGACCACTAGATGACCAGAGAAAGCCGTATTTATCTACTACAGCACCATAAGGATGATGATTCCAATCATTTAGGTCAATAACAGATAAAATTGAACCAGTAATACAGTCTATTTTGTAGTATTTTTTTAAGTCATAAGCTCCAACCCATAGATTATTATTTTTATCTATTGCAAGTGCTCTTGGAAAGATAGAGTTACTATATTCTTTAGAATAAGTACCAGGAATATAAGCACCAGGATTATCTCCGAATAATAGTATTTCTTTTAATACACATTCATCTTCTCCCCAATGTAACACTTCATTATCATCAATAATACCATTGTTATTTAAATCTATGCAGGTATCGCAAATGCCGTTTTTATTTCTATCTTCAAATTGTAAATTTTCCTTAGAACCTATCTTGACAATTGTTCCTAATCCACGATTAGCAACCCAACAATTACCATCAAGATCTATAGCTGTCCTGGATGGACCATTATATAATGTTGCTTTATCTTTTGATGGCCATACAATATAACGGGCTATCTCTTCTCCAGTTAATGAATTAATTTTAGAAACAGTTCCATTATTATTTGGAATCCATATAAATGGAAAAGTTATATCTTTATTTAATAGATGTAGTTTATTTTCGGAATTTGAATAGTTTAGTTCAGGTGATAGTATACCTTCACTAAAATCATCTAAAGATGTATATATTTTTCTTATCAACATGGTGTTATCTCCTTTTTAAACATAAGATTACAAAATATCCATAATACAATATATGATGTAAGAATATTATTGTTCTATTAAGAGACTAAATAAGAACAAGAGTAATGCAATAGAAGTGAATGTTGAAATAGAATATTAATTATCAAAAATATATACCTTTTGGATGAAGTAATATTATTTTCTAAAATATTATATATTCTTTGAAAAAGTAACATTTATTGTTGATATTAATATTATATTAGAGAGAATAAAAAAAGATATATTATATTAGAGAGAATAAAAAAGATATATATTATTTGGAGGAATATAATGTCATATGCATTAAAGTTTGTGGAAGTAGACTTAAGTAATGAGGCAATAAAAGAAAGATCTGAAGTTCAAATACAAGATATTATTATTAAAGATGTGGAAGATATAATTATACATGGAAAGGTTTATGACGATAATAACAATCCTGTTGAGAATGCTGTAGTAAAAGTTTTTTATACAAATGATAATGGGAATGAAGTAGGATACTGTCATGTATTTACAGATAGTGATGGAGAGTATATGGTCAATTTACCTTATGAAATATTTAATGAAAAGAAGATCAAGGTCAAAGCAGTTAAAACTAATAAGATAATGGATGAGCAGTTTTAACGGGAGTATATAAGAAACCCATAATAAGAATAAAAGTAGGCTTATTATGGGATTTTCTCATAAATAAATTTAAATTATTAAAATTAGGGAAGAGGTGAAAAAGTGGGCGAAAAGATATTACTTGAACCGATTTATCTAGAATTAAGTAAACAACATATTATTAAGATAAGAAGAGATAAATATAGATATAGTAGAGAAATTAATATTTATGGGAAAATTTTCTGCAACAATATACCTGTTAAAGGGGCTATTGTAGTTCTATTTCGTATATTAGAAAATAAAAAGATACCATTAAAACGATGCATTACAGACCAAAAGGGCAATTATTCTTTTAGATTTAATAATTATAGCTATAGAGATGAAGTAATAGGAATAACAAGTTTTAATGGATGGAGAAAAATAAACAATAAAAGAAATATACGTACTAAAAAATGCAATATAGAAGTAAATCCAGTAAAAGATGTAATATTATACGGAAAAATTATTGATAGTTATGGATATCCTATTGAAGGCGCTATAGTAGTTGCTTTTTATGAGGATGCAAATGAAATGCAGGCAATATGTCATACATTTAGCGATATAGATGGAATTTATGTATTAAATATAAAGTATGAGCTATATAAAGATAAAAAGATAATAGTAAAAAGTGTTAACGCAAGTTATTCTACAATAGTGGATTATAAAAGTGAAGTTCATAAAGGAAGAGAATATGAGGACTAATAAATGGACAGTGTTAATATATGCTAATGGAAATAATGAATTAGAACCTGAAATAACTAAGGCTATTGAAAATCTTAAGATGGAGCATATAAATGATAATTTTAATATAGTAATACAATTGGCAAGGGCTAATGAAGAGTTAGTTCAAAAATTAAGAGGACCTATATATATCAATCAGAAGGAAAGATGGAGTGGAGTAAGAAGATACCTTATTAATAATCATGGAATTTATGAAGTAGAAGTTTTAGAAAATGTAAATATGGCTGATTCCCAAACTCTTTATAGTTTTCTTTTATGGGGAATAAATAATTATCCATCAGATTATATAATGATAGTACTATCAGGACATGGGGCAGGGTTTATTGGAGCTATGACAGATTTTACCAAGGAAAGACCTTATTTAATGAGCTTAGATTCGCTAGTAAATGTATTTTACAATTTATATAAAACAACAAAGAAAAAAGTTGAGGTATTACTTTTAGATAGTTGCTATATGAATTTAATAGAGGTTTGGCACGAATTTGCTAATATTACTTTTAATCCAATTAAGTATTTAGTGATAGCATCAGAGAATGTAAATATTGATGGGATTTCTTATACAATTTTTATTAGGCACTTACAACAAAAAGTAAAAAATGTTAAAAATACTAAAGCAGTATTAATTGATGTTATAAAAGAGTTTAATGAAAGTGATAAAATAGAAGAAAATTTGATACTAGTTAGTTTGGAAAAAAATAAATTTGAAGAATTAAAGAGTTGTTTTGATGATATCGCTAAAATTATTATAGAGAATAATATAAATATTGAAAAACTATTAAAAAAAGAGTTAAGCTATAAAAAAATAAATCCATTTATTAATATAATGTATTTATGCAATATAATTAATTCACAGTTAGGGTATACACCTAGTGAAAGTAATCATATGTTAGAAATAGTTAAAGATATAGTTGTATACCCTAGTATAGAAGTATTATCTAATGATGTTAATAATGGACCAGCCATATATATGCCAGACAGTCTAGGTGAATTAGATGAATTTAGGCAATGTTATAAAAAACTATTATTTTTATTTAATAATAATTGGATAGTTGTTTTAGATAAAAATGAAAAAGTAGTTGAAAAGGAAAGTGAATATATTAAAAATCATAATATATTAGAACAGCCTATTGTTTTAAAGAACAAATATGTAATTTCATCTATCTTAGAACAAAGTAGTTATATATCTGTTGAAGAAGCTATTGACATATTAAAAAAGCTAGGATGGTATTGATGTTAAAAAATGAGTTTCAAGTAATACGTATTTATTATAATATAAGAGACTATTAAAAATAGTCTCTTAAAATTTTGCTCAAAGATATACAAATTAATACACCTACAGCAATCTACAGGATCAATTTGTTGGAAATTTGTATTTGTAGACTACTTATAGTTAATGTGAAGTTATGTAATGTTTTACCTAATAAGACTATTGCAGTAGGGATATTAGTATTTCAGGATAGTGTTTTAAAAGGTTTTAAGGCAAGAAAAGTATATATAGGAGAAAAAAGTAAAATGATGTTTTAAAATATTAATTGAGGAATGTTTACATTTGTTTTACCAGAAGAAAATATTTGTGATACAACAGATGTAGAGATGGAAATTGTCACTCATTATACAGATTTGGATAAAATATGCTATAATAGAAAAGTTAATATATGTAATTATAATAGTAGATTTATGAAATATTATTATTAATTATAATTATCTATATAAGAAAAGTAGATAGTTAATGGAGAAATAAACGATGAAAAAATGGACTATAAAAGAAGTACAAGATGAGATTGATAAGATAGGGTTAATTTTAGATTATCCTTGTAATTTAAAGATTGAAATTTCCAATAGAGCTACAAAGAGAATGGGTGCTTTTTTTTATAAAAAAGAAAAAGACACAATAAAGCCTTTAAAATTTGTATTTGCGAAAAGATTACTTGATGGTAATTTTCCAGAAGAAGTAGTAAAAGAAGTTATAATACATGAATATCTACATTATTATTGTGATACAAAAACAGGGATAAGTAATGGACACAATAAGTTTTTTAAATCCATGTGTTTAAAATGTAGCATAACCAATAAAGCAACATTTAATTATAAGATTATGAATGAAGATATATCTCAAAAGAACATTAAAATATATAACATTTACTGCAGAAAATGCGGAAAATTAGTATGTGTACATAAGAGAAGAGATGCAGCAGAAAGAAAGGTAAAAGGATATGTTTCTAAGTGCTGTAATTATAGATTAGAGTATAAATTAAATAATATATAATAAAGACTTGCTTAATAGTTGTAGTATTTTATATTTTGTATTATTATAATACCATTAATTAAACTAAAGGAGAAAAAGAATGGATAAAGAAAATTTAGAACAAGAAGAAAAGCAAATAATGACTTTTTTAGATGAAGAAGGGAATAAAGTAGAATTTGAAGCTATTGCAAGAATATTTTTAGAAGAACAAGAATATCTATTGTTAGCTCCAGCTGATGATGAAGAGTCAGAAGATGTTTATGTTTTTAGAATTGATGATGTAGATGGAAAAGAAGAACTAAATCTTGTAGAAGATGATAAGGAGTTTTTAGCAGTCAAAAAAGAATATAAGAAATTACTTTATTAATTTGGAGGGTTCAAATGAAAGTTAATGAAATAGTTAAATTTTTAAATGAAAATGAACTTGGGGATGTAGAAGTATTAAAATCAGAAAAAGATTTATTATTAGTTAATTTCTATTTTGATTTAGACCAAGATTTATTAGAAGCAGCAAAAGCATATGCTAATGAAGAGTGTAAAGATGAATCAAGTGATGAGTGGGAAAAAGAATATTATTTACCATACTTATATGATTTTTGTAACGATGAAGTCTTATCTATAGTTGAAGATATAACCGAAGATCTTAATATTGCAGGTGAGTTTATGGCCTTTCAAATGAAAGATAAATCTGCAGAGTATGTACAGTTTATGGCTCTATTTACAAATGAAGATAGTGATATATCAATAGAAGAAGTGGTAAAGGATTACATTGGATAAACTTTTCAATAATAAATTTTTAAATTTCTATTGAACTTATAAATTAATTTGATATAATTAAATCATAATAAATCCTGAGATGTGCGCTTAGCTTATAATATTCAACCTACATTATATTTACGGGATTTGCAATAAATTTATGGATGTCGGGCTTCATTTAACATTAGAAGATGGCAGAAGTAAATTGCGTGAAACCCACCTGCGAGTTGCAGGTGTGAGTATATAAGTGACCGGCATGTTGGGACATGATTTGAGAGTCAAACACCTCGTTAAGAGGTGTTTTTCTTTTTATCTTATGGAATTTAATACTTTAGACTGGTGTAAATTAGTAAAAGTAATTAAGCAGCTCTATATCTCGCTACAGATCTTGTAGATTTTTTCTTATATTTAATATAGATACGTTTTTGCTTTTTGCAAATTAGTTTGTCTAAGTTTTGAGAAAGGTAAATAATAAGTATATTACTTGGAGATAAATAATTAAGAAGAAAATTTAAATAAAATTTATTTTTTTTGATTTTTCTATGTAGCGACTTTGTTTTCATTTTTTCACATCCTTTTGATAAAATATTACATCCGTATAATAATTATATCAAACTCTAAGTAAATGTAAATTAAAACAATTATACAAAATATTACAAAAACATACAAAATAAGGAAGAAAATTTTATCTAAAAGAAGTACGAAAATAAGATTGAAATATGACTATATGACGAAAAAGGTGGATTAAAATAAAAAACAACTAATAAGTTGATATTAATGATAAATAAATGTAAAATAAGAATAAATACACAAGAAGAAAGGAAGAAAATAGAATGGATTATACAAAAGCACCAATAGATGATGTTATAAAAAGAATAAATGAGTTATATAAAAAGGATAAAGAAGAAGGATTAAATGCAGAAGAAAAAGAAGAGCAACAAAAATTAAGAAGAAGATATATTGATAACGTTAAAGCAAACTTTAGAGTTCAATTAGAAGGTGTTGAGTTGAAGAAAAAGCAATAGTTTAAGGAGAGTAAAATGTCAGTTGCAGTAGGAAAGTTAATTAATGACTTTGATTTAGAAATTTTAGTTCAAGGTGATGAAAATGTTGAGATTTCAGTAAACGATATTAATAGACCGGGATTACAGTTAGCTGGGTTTTATAATTATTTTGCGCCAGAAAGATTACAGGTAATAGGTAAAGCAGAGTGGTTTTTTATAGATGCTATGCAACCAGAATTACGTAAAAAGAGAGTTGAAAAGTATTTTAGCTTTAAATCCAATTGTATTGTCATTACAAGAGGTCTAGAGCCGCATGATGAATTTGTTAAAGCCGCTAAGAAAAATAAAACTTGGCTACTAAGAAGTAATATGGTTACTACTAATTTTATTAGCAAAATGACAATATATTTAGCTGATAAGTTCGCGCCAGAAACTAGATTACATGGTGTATTAGTAGATGTATATGGTATTGGAATATTAATAACAGGTGAAAGTGGAATAGGAAAAAGTGAAACAGCTCTTGAACTTATAAAAAGGGGACATAGACTTGTTACAGATGATGCTGTAGATATAAGAGAAATTGATGGTTCGCTAATAGGTACATCGCCAAGAATTACTATAGGCATGTTAGAGGTAAGAGGAATAGGAATAATTGATATACCATCATTGTATGGAGTAAGTTCAATACTTCAATCAAAAGGTATTAATCTTATAATGCATTTTGAACACTGGAAAGATGATGGAGATTATGATAGACTAGGTACTAATCAGGAAATGCAGGAAATTCTTGGAGTAGGTGTAAAGAAATTGAGAATTCCTATAAGACCAGGTAGAAATATTGCTGTTATTATTGAAGCTGCAGCTGTTAATTATAGACATTCACTAATGTCTGATGTAACACCAGTAGATATAATAGAAAGTAGAATGGCTAAAGATAGCGATTAAAATTTAAATGGGGGTATAAAAATGAGTGAAGAAAAAACTAAAAATGCATGGCTAAAATTTGATGAAAAAGGAAGACTAGACATTTTTAATTTCTGTGAGGGCTATAAAAATTATATGTCAGTATGTAAAACAGAAAGAGAATCCGTTTTAGAAGCTGTAAAATTGGCAGAAGAAAAAGGTTACAGGGATTTAAATCTAGTAATTAAAAATGGTGAAACTTTAAAAAGTGGAGACAAGGTCTATTTAAACAATAAGGATAAGGCCTTAGTACTATTTTTAATAGGAAATGAATCGTTAGAAAGTGGAATGAGAATAATAGGTTCTCACGTAGATTCACCTAGATTAGATTTAAAACAGCATACTTTATATGAAGATGGTCAAATGGCTTTAATGGATACTCACTATTATGGTGGTATCAAAAAATATCAATGGATAGCATTACCATTAGCGATACATGGAGTTGTAGTAAAGAAAGATGGAACTAAAATAAATGTTATAATAGGTGAAGATGATAATGATCCTGTAGTTGGAATATCAGATCTTTTAGTTCATTTATCTGGAGAACAACTTCAAAAGAAAGCTAATGAAGTTATTCATGGTGAAGATTTAAATGTTCTTGTAGGAAATATTCCGCTTGATGGAGAAGAGAAAGATGCTGTTAAGGCTAATATATTAAAATTACTTAAAGATAAATATGATTTTGAAGAAGAAGATTTTACTTCAGCTGAAATAGAAGTAGTTCCTGCAGGAAGAGCGAGAGATTTAGGACTAGATAGAAGCATGGTAATGGCATATGGACAAGATGACAGAATATGCGCCTATACATCACTTATGGCTTTATTAGATTTAGATAAGGTTGAAAAAACTTCTGTTGTATTATTGGTTGATAAAGAAGAAGTAGGTAGTCAAGGGGCTACAGGTATGCATTCAAGATTCTTTGAAAATGCAGTAGCAGAAATAATGGATAGATTAGGTTGCTATTCAGAATTGAAGCTAAGACGTGCTTTATCTAATTCTGCTATGTTATCAGCAGATGTAACAGCTGCTTTTGATCCTAACTACGCTTCTGCGTATGAAAGAAAAAATACTGCTTATTTCGGTAGAGGATTAGTATTTAGTAAGTATACTGGAGCTAGAGGGAAGTCTGGATGTAATGATGCAAATCCAGAATTTATTGCTTGGCTTAGAGATATAATGGATAAGAATGATATTTCATACCAAACAGCTGAACTTGGAAAGGTAGACCAAGGAGGCGGAGGTACTATAGCTTATATTTTAGCAGAGTACAATATGGAAGTTATTGATTGTGGAGTAGCACTACAAAATATGCATGCTCCTTGGGAAGTATCAAGTAAAGTAGATATATACGAAACAATGAGAGGTTACAAAACTTTCTTAGTTGAAAAGTAAAAGAATAAATAGAAGCTAGAAGGATTAAACCTTCTAGCTTTTTATCTTACTGCACTTATAAACTTTTCAAGATTTTCTTCATCAAGACTCATAGAACCTAAAGAACCATGGCCTCCATCATCTTCCATACCATGAGAATCTGATCCACAAGAAATTAATAAGTTATTTTTATTTGCAAATTTTCTAAATCTCTTTTCTTCTTCAGAAGTATTTAATGCATAAACTGCTTCAAGACCATCTATTCCAAGTGGCAAAATATCATGAACGGATATCTTCTTTAGTAAAACTGGATGAGCTAAAAATATTTTAGCATTATATTTTCTCAAAAGAGATATTCCTTCTTCGGTAGACATTTTATTAGCTGGAATATATGCTGGACAATCATCACCTATAAATTTTTTAAAAATATAATCATAATCATAAGGATATCCTGCTTCTATTATAGTTTTAGCTATATGTGGTCTAGCTATAGTATCTTTACCATTTCTTAAAACATCTTCTACTTTAATTTCAATATTATTAAACTTTTTAAGTCTAGCAACTATTTCTTCAGCTCTTTTTATACGATTATCTTTTAATTCTTGTAAAAAGTTATTTAGTTCAATGTTTTTATAATCATCACCTTTAAAAAAACCAAGTAGGTGTACAGTTTCCTTGTTATGAGAAGTAGAAAGTTCTATTCCGGGAATAAATATCATTCCTAAACTTTCAGCCATATTTCTAGCTTCATCTATACCTGTTAGTGTATCATGATCAGTTAGAGCTAAGTACTTAACTCCTTTATCAAAAGATTTTTTAACTACTTCTGATGGAGAGAATGAGCCGTCTGAAGCTGTTGAATGAGTGTGAAAATCACATAGTACCATAATTACTGTAATCTCCTTTCAAGTAATTGTTTTTTGTCATAGAAAGCTATGATATAATTTAGTCATTATTTATTTTAGCACAAAAGATAAAATAATGCCGAAGAATTTGGAGGAAATTATGTTTTTAATGATAGATAATTATGATTCTTTTGTTTATAATCTTATAAGATATTTTGAAGAGCTTGACGAAAAAATTATAGTATATAGAAATGATAAAATAACGATAAAAGAAATCGAAAATATGGACTTAGAAGGAATAATAATTTCTCCTGGGCCAAAGTCTCCTAAAGAAGCTGGATTAAGTTTAGATATTATAGATAGATTTAAATGTGATATACCTATATTAGGTATATGTTTAGGACATCAATGTATAGGTCATTATTTTGGCGGTGATATAGTTAAAGGTAAAGAACCAATACACGGGAAAATAAGCTATATAGAACATAATGGACATGGTATTTTTAAAAATGTAAAGAATCCTTTAAGGGTTACTAGATATCATTCTCTTATTGTAAAAAATCAAAATCTTCCAGAAAATTTAGAGGTTACTAGTAAAACTACAGATGACGTAATTATGGGAATTAAACATAGGGATTATAATATTTATGGTTTACAGTTTCATCCTGAAGCCGAAATGACTGAGGAAGGACATACTATGTTGAAAAATTTTATAGATATATGTAAAAACTATAAAAAGAGAGGTTAATGAATGAATTTTAAGATAGAAGAGTTTTCCACAGATTTAAATATATTTGAAATTTATAGTTGCTTTAAAGATAATAATAGTATATTACTAGACAGCTCTAAAGAAGATAGGGATTTATCTAAGTATTCATTTATCGGTTTAAATCCATTTTTAACTTTTGAAGCTTATGGTAGGGAAAGTTATATTAATGGACAAAGAGTTTGCAATGGTGATCCATTTCTAGTTTTAGAAAATCTTATTAAAAAGTATGACTTTAAATATGATATAGAAGTACCTTTAATAAGTGGTGCTATTGGGTATATATCTTATGATGCTGGTAGAATAATAGAAGATATCAAGGATATTTCTAAAGAAGACTTTAGGATTCCGGATATGAGATTTAAATTCTATGATAATATAATAATATTTGATCTTATAAATAATAAAAAGTATTTAACGGCCTTGGGGGTAAAAGAGGATTCTAATAAAAGTATTAAAAAAATATTAGATACTATACAAAAAAATATTAATATATATAAATCAAGAGAGGATTTAATAAGCAAAAATGATATGGATAAAACAAAAAATAATAAGTTTTATTCAAATTTTTCTAAAGAAGAATATATTGATAAAATTAAGAGATTGAAAGAATATATAAGAAGTGGTGATGTATATATAGCCAATATGACTCAAAGATTTTTATGTGAGTCTAATGAGGATTCTATAAAAATCTATAAAAGTCTTAGAAGTATTAATAAAGCACCATTTTCAGCATTTGTTAATTATGATGATTTTCAAATTATATCTTCATCACCTGAAAGATTTATTCAAATTAAGGATAGAAAAGCACATACTAGACCGATTAAAGGGACGAGACCTAGAGGAAAAGATAGCAGAGAGGACTTGTTAAATAAGGAAGCATTAATTAATAGTGAAAAAGATAAAGCAGAATTATTAATGGTAGTAGATTTAGAAAGAAATGATTTTAGTAAGGTATGTAAACCTCATACAGTAAAGGTAACTGAATTATTTAAATTAGAAGAATATGCTACAGTATTTCATCTTGTTTCTACGATTGAAGGAGAGTTAAAGGATGAAATATCAGAAGTTAAATTTATAAGAGAATGCTTCCCAGGGGGATCTATTACAGGAACTCCTAAAATAAGAGCTATGGAAATAATTGAAGAACTAGAGATGTTAAAGAGAAATATATATACTGGATGTATAGGGTATTTTGACTTTAGAGGAAATTCTGATTTTAATATTGCAATAAGAACAATAATAAAGAAGGATAATAAAGCTTACTTCGGAGTTGGTGGAGGCATAACTTATGATTCAATTGAAGAAGATGAGTATGAGGAAACTTTAGATAAAGCGAAGGCATTAATGAAGGTGTTATAGTGAGGAAAGTAATTTTTAATGAAGATAATGTTTTAATAGATAGTGGAACTTTTTTTGGAAGAGGTGTTTTTGAGACGATATTAATAAAAAATAAACCTCATTTTTTAAAAGAGCATATTGAAAGATTAAATGATGGAATTACAAAATTGTCGCTAGGGGAGCATATAAAGTCAGATATTGTTTTAGAAAAAATAAATGAGTATAAGTTAGATAATTTAGCTTTAAAATTAGTTGTAACAGAGAAAAATATAATTTTTTCAACTAGGGAGCTTAAGTATAAACCTGACAATTATGAAAAAGGATTTAAAGTGAAAATAGCTAACAACATAAGAAATAGCAAATCAATCTTAACATATATAAAGTCTATTAATTATTTAGATAACTTATTAGAATACGAAAAGGCAAACTTAGAAGGATATAACGAAGCTATTTTTTTAAATGAGAACAACTGCTTAACTGAAGGTTGTACAACAAATGTTTTTATAATAAAAGATAATAATATTTATACTCCTTCAGAAAAGTGTGGTTTATTAAATGGTATTATAAGAAAATATGTAATAGACAATTTCAATGTATATGAAAAAGAAATTTCAAAAGAGGAACTACTAAATGCTGAAGAAATATTTTTAACTAATTCACTAGTAGGAGTAATTAAAGTTTCTGAAATTGAAGGGCGTAAATTTAAAAGTAGAATTACTGAAGATATTAGAAAAACTTATGAAGAGCATATAGGAGTTAGGGAGGTATAAATAAAATGGATAAAGAAAAGATATTAGCAGGAGCCAAGCTTATTTTAGAAGGGATAGGTGAGGATGTAAATAGAGAAGGGCTTTTAGAAACACCTGATAGAATAGCTAGGATGTATGAAGAGATATTTGGTGGATTAGGTAAAGATGCAAGGGAGATTTTATCTAAGACATTTGAAGTAGATAATGATGATCTTGTAATAGAAAAAGATATAACATTCTTTTCAATGTGTGAGCATCACATAATACCGTTTTATGGTAAGGCGCATATTGCATATATACCGAATGGAAGAGTTGCAGGTCTTTCAAAGCTTGCAAGAACAGTAGAATTATATTCTAAAAAACCTCAATTGCAAGAACGTCTAACTTCAGAAATAGCAGATGCAATAATGGATAACTTAGATGCTAAAGGTGCAATGGTTGTAATTGAAGGTGAGCATATGTGCATGACCATGAGAGGTGTTAAAAAGCCAGGGGCTAAAACTATTACAACAACATATAGAGGCATTTTTAAAGAAGACTTAAATTTAAGAAAAGAAGTATTGGGGTTAATTAAAAGTTAAGAGTTAAAAGTGAAGAGTTAAGTTGAGAATTGCTTGGGAAATTTCAAAAACATATAGTTTAATTTTAAAAATTACTAAAGTAGTTTTAACATTAACTTTTATTTGTGAATTATTAACTGTTAACTAGATTGGGGGTTGCTTTGAAAAAAGTAGATGATATTTTAAATAATAGTTTATATAAGGAAAGTTTAGAAAAGCTTTTAAGGTATGAGGAAAAAAGAGAGTTTTGTAGGCATGATTTAAAGCATTTTATAGATATGTCTAGAATTGCATATATTATGGTTTTGGAAAAAGGTTTATCATACTCAAAAGAGTTAATATATGCTATAGGATTATTACATGATATAGGAAGAGTAAAGCAATATGAAGAAGGAATTCCGCATCATATTGCTAGTGTAGAGTTAAGTGAAAAAATTTTAAAAGATATAGATTTTACAGAAGAAGAGAAAGAGGTAATTTTAAAATCTATTGAAGGACATAGAAGAGAGAATGATGATGAGTTAGGTGCTATAATATATAAAAGCGATAAGATTTCAAGGGAATGCTTTAGCTGTAAAGCCATTGATGAATGTTATTGGAGCGATGAAAAGAAAAACTTAAAAATTAATTACTAATTCTTAAGTTGAAATTTTAAATTGTAAATTTAAAATTGTGAATTATATAAGGGGTGATAATGTGAAAATAGGAAATAAGGAGTTTGAATTAGGAGAAAGAACTTATATTATGGGGATACTTAATGTGACACCAGATTCTTTCTCTGATGGTGGTAAGTATAATGAGGTAGAAGAGGCAATAAAGCATGCAAGACAATTAGTAGAAGCAGGTGCTGATATAATAGATATAGGTGGAGAGTCTACGAGACCTGGCGCTTTATATGTGGATGAAAATGAAGAGATAGCAAGAGTAGTTCCTATAATAAAAGCTATAAAAGAAAATTTAGATATAATAATATCTATTGATACATATAAAAGCAAGACTGCAGAAGAATCTATAAAAGCAGGTGCTGATATAATTAATGACGTATGGGGATTTAAAAAAGATAAAAATATGGCAAAGGTAGCAGCTAAGTATGATGTGCCATGTATATTAATGCATAATAGAGAAGATAAACCTTATAATAATATTATTGAAGATGTATTAGAAGACTTAAAAGAAAGTATAAATATTGCATTAGAAGCTGGAGTTAAAAGAGATAATATAATTTTAGATCCAGGAATAGGATTTGCAAAGACTTATGAAGAAAATCTTATTGTTATGAATAATGTTGATAGACTTAAAGAGTTAGATTATCCAGTACTTCTTGGCACTTCTAGAAAGTCAATGATAGGATTAGCTTTAAATCTTCCTGTTAATGAAAGAGTAGAGGGAACAGTAGCTACTACAGTAATGGGAATTATGAAAGGCTGTGAATTTATAAGAGTACATGATGTATTAGAAAATAAAAGAGCAGCAGTTATGACAGATAAAATTTTAAAGGCGAAGTAGGGTAAGAGAATGGATAAAGTATATTTAAAAGATATTGAGATATTTGCAAATCATGGAGTGTTTAAAGAAGAAAAAGTATTAGGACAAAAGTTTATTCTTTCATTAGAATTATCTTTAGATTTTAAGGAAAGTGCTGTGAATAATGACTTAACTAAATCAGTGCATTATGGAGAGCTATGTCATAAGGTAGAGAAGCTTTTTCAAGAAGAAAGCTGTGATTTAATTGAGACTGTAGTTGATAAAATAGCGAAATTTGTTTTAGAAGAGTACAAAATAGTTAAAGAAGTTAAAGTTCTTCTAAAAAAGCCATGGGCACCTATAAATAGACATTTAGATTATGCTGCAGTAGAAACTTCAAGAAAGAGGAGTATTGCGTATATAGCATTAGGTAGCAATATAGGAGATAAAAAGAAATATATAGAAGATGCTATAGTGAAAATAGCTAAAGTTAAATATGTAGAGGTTATAAAAGAAGCTGAAATAATAGATACAAAACCATGGGGGTATGAAGAACAAGATGACTTCCTAAATACTGTTATAGGGGTTGAAACATTATTAACTCCTCAAGAATTAATGAAAGAACTTTTAAGCATTGAAAAAGAATTGGATAGAGTTAGAGAATTAAGATGGGGACCAAGAACAATTGACTTAGATATAATACTATTTGACAATATAGTTAGTAATGATGATTTTGTAATAATACCTCATCCGCAGATGCATTTAAGAGAATTTGTATTAGAACCATTAAATCAAATTGCACCATATGCATTACATCCTTTAATGAATAAGAGAGTTTTTGAATTGTTAAGCGATTTGAAAAGATAATCTGAAAATATATATAGGTGATACTACGTAAAAATTATTAGTTGTATCACCTATTTATTATATAAATTTAATTATTTTCCCTTTGGTGAGATTTATTTATTACGTAAGAGCAGAAGGAATAAAGGTTGTTATATGTTGAAACCCCTTCCATAGTGATTTTATCTTCTGAAAAATGACCATCCCAAGGATAAAGAGTAACTGATGAATCATCATAGATGTTAATTACATATTTTTCTTTAGAAAACTCTATACATAGTTCATATTTTGCTGTTTCAGAAGTTTCTAGTTCGGTTAGATAATTGTTATTATTTAACGATTCAAAAAAGTTTAATAAGATATCTTTATCTTCTTCATCTACTGTATAATATTTATAGAAATCTGTATCAAATACCTTTAAGGTAAAAGGTTCATCATTTTTTAAGTTTTTATATATTAAACTTGAGTAATAATAATCATTAGGTTTAGATTTTATATTTAAGTATCTAGGATCATCAAATACACATCCTTGTAAAGATAAAATAAGAAGAGTTATTATAATAAATTTAAAGTATTTCATTTTTACCTCCATAATAAGTAGACTTATTAAAACTTATTCTGATATATATATATTTAGAACATATAATATTATTAAGGTAAAATTAAATTTAGATATAAAGGTAGAAGTATTATGAAATGATGTGGTAACAAAAACTGTTTAAGGAAATAATTAATAACTTATCTTGCAAAAAAAATAAAATCATAGTATAATAACATAAGAAAATAATTTTGGATTGAGGTTGATGTAATGAATAGTACGTTTAGGTCTGTAATATTTACTTTAATAGGGTTAGCTATATTTTTTGCGATATCTTGGTTGTTCATTAGTATAGTGCCATATCTATTAGTAGGTGGGTTAATAATATATATAATAGTAAAGTTTAGAAATCACTTTAATAATAAAAATAATAATTCAAATAACTATAATAGAAATGAAGACATTCATGAAAGTTCACATGTACAAGCAGACTATTATAATGAAAATGAGAAAGTTATTGATGTAGATTATAAAGAAATGGATGAAAATTAGTGAGAATAATATTCTCACTTTTTTTATTTAGAGATATATATTTATAACTTACTTATATTAACAATTATAAAAACATTAATATTACATAAAATACTATGGAAATCTATTTTATTAAGCAAAGGAGAAAGTTATGGCACACAAAAATAATAAAAATTCAAAAGATAATAAAAAATCAGGAAAAAAGACTAAAGCAGAGTTAAAAGAAATGAAAGTAGAAACAGCTAATGAAATAGGATATTCTAAAGAATCAAGAAAATTAGGGAAAGATAAACCAAGAAAACCAGAATCACAGGCTTAGATAGTTAAGAGTTAAATGTAACAGGTAGTTAAAAAGAGAGAAATATAGTAATAATAAGGAGTTAAAAATTAGTGTAAAACTTAATTTTTAACTCTTTGTTATTAAGTTTTAATTATTTAATAGTTTGTTTATAGATTTTTATCGGGTTTTCTGTCATAATGTATTATGTAAAGCTTTAAAAGGTAGGTTGATTAGAATGAGTAAATTTACAGTAAGTACAATTATTGCATATCCGATAGAAGAGGTTTTTAGTTGTTTTATTAAGTTAGCTAAAGAACCATTTAATAAGTTTAATGAAGAAAATCCAATTGGAGCAAAAAGCAAAAGAGTTGCAAGAAAAACTAAAAGTGGCGATATTTATATGGAAACTTCAGTTACTGATTATATAAAAAATGAAGCTTATGAAACAAAAACTATGTTTTTAAGTTCTGAATATAAAAGTAGATATGAATTTAAAGATGCTGGGGATGGATGTACAGAAATACTATTAACAGAAAGTCAAGATCTTTATGGGATAATGAATAAGATAGGATTTTTCTTTCAATCTTTGACAGCAAAGAAAAAGATTCAAAAAAAGCTTAATGGGGCTGTAGAAGCACTAGAGGATAAGATAATAAAAGAAAGAAATAAAAAAGAAAATAAAAACTAACTTTACTCTAGACAGTAATGATAATAAGAACTACATATACTAATTTTGGGTATATGTAGTTCTTATTAATAACAAAGATTACTATAGCTAAAATTATAAAATCAATAATAATGCATCATTTTTAATTTTCTAAAATGCCCAGTTACCATTTTTAAATATTTGAACTATTTCTCCAGTATTAGTTACTGCAGTTATTGATAAGTCTTTTGTTCCTATCATAAAATCTACATGAATATTAGAGTCATTAGTGCCTCTTTCTTCTAATTCTTCTTTAGATAGATTTTCTACATCCTTATAGCATGGATAAGCTCTTCCAAGTGCAAGGTGGCATGCAGCATTTTCATCAAATAATGTATTAAAGAATATTAAATTTGAGTTTGATATTGGAGAATCATATGGCACAAGTGCAACTTCTCCTAAGTATTTAGCACCTTCATCACTATCTAACATTTGTTTTAACACATCATATCCTTCTTTTGCAGTGAAGTTTACAACTTTTCCATCTTTGAAAGTAAGGGAGAAGTTATCTATTAAATTACCACCGTAGCTTAAAGGCTTTGATGAATATACTATTCCGTTAACACCAGTCTTTTTAGGTAATGTAAATACTTCTTCTGTAGGAATATTTGCATTAAATCCTATACCAGAAGTACTTTCTTCTAATCCACCTGCCCAGTTATGATTATAAGGTAATTCAATTGTCAAATCAGTTCCATTAGAGCTAGTATAATGAAGAGTTTTTATGTTTTTGTTATTTAAAAAGTCTAGACTTTTTTGAAGGTTTAAATTATGTTCATCCCAAGCCTTTATAGGATCTTCTGTAGTAACTCTACTAGCTTCTAAAATAGCGTAATATAGTTTTTCGAAAGCCTCATCGTCAGAAAGGTTAGGGAATACTTTTTTAGCCCATGGAAGTGTTGGGTAAGCAATAACACACCAGCGACATTTATTACTCATTGAGTTTTCGTAATATTCTTTAAGAGCTAAACTTCTAGATTTTTGATAAGCTCCAATTTTATCTACTGAAACACCTTTAAGACCATCCGGATCATTAGCAGCTATAGAAATAAAGCAAGAACCTGTTCTTGCATAGTAATTATAACTTTCTCCAAACCATTCTGGTTGTTCTGATATAGTTTCTATTGAGCTATTATCAAGCTTAATTTTTGTAAGCTTTTGATCTCCATAATGAACTACTACATCTTTAGCTCCTAAATTATATGCTTCTTCAGTAATAAGTCTTGCGAAGTTTGCAGTTTCAATTGGCGAATTTATAACAAGAACATCATCTTTTTGGATATTTACGCCAGTTTTTACAGCAAGTTTTGCATATTTTTTTAATAAATCATTATTCATAACTATGTCCTCCTAAATTTTAGTAATTTACTTAGTATTATATCATAGTTAATTAGAAAAAATAAAATTTTACGAATTTACATAAAAAAATTATGAGTAAACAGTTTTTACCTTGTAAGAATAGATTATTAGAAATATAATATTTACTACAAGAATAGTAAAGAGGAGAAAATGATGAAGAACTTATTAGTTAATTTAGTAGATAAGAATAAAAAATATACAGAAGAAGGTTTTTTAGCTTCATATATACCAGCACTTTTAAAGGCCAATAAGGATGATTTAGGAATATATGTTGTAGATATTAAAAATAATGAAGAGTATTGGGCTGGAGAGTGTGATGTTAAGTTTACGATTCAAAGTATTTCTAAGGTTGTAGGACTTATTATAGCACTTAGTGATAACGGTAGAGATGCTGTATTTAAAAAGGTTAATGTTGAACCTACAGGAATGGGGTTTAATAGTATAGTTAATCTTGAAATAAGAGATGAAAAACCTTATAATCCTATGATTAATGCAGGTGCTATTGTAACAACTTCATTAATATATGGAGAAACAGAGGAAAGAAAACTTGAAAGAATTTTAAATTTTATTAGAAGAGCTACGAATAATGAAGATATAAATGTAAACCAAGAAATTTATGAAAGTGAAAAAGAAACTGGAGATAGAAATAGATCTTTAGCTTATTTTATGAAGAGTAATGGAATATTAGAAGGTAATGTAGAAGAAGTATTAGACCTTTACTTTAAACAATGCTCTATAGAAGTAACTGCTAAGGATTTAGCTAGATTCGGAGCCGTTATAGCTAATGATGGAATAACACCATGGGGTAATGAGGTTTTAATGTCTAGAGAGGTATGTAGAATAGTTAAAACTATAATGGTTACTTGTGGAATGTATGATGCATCTGGGGAGTTTGCTGTTCAAGTTGGAATACCAGCAAAATCAGGTGTAGGTGGAGGAATACTTGCTACGGTACCAAGACGGTATGGCATAGGAATATACGGACCTGCCCTAGATCAAAAAGGAAACAGCATTGGTGGAATTCATGTGCTAAAAAATCTATCAGAAGAATTAGAACTAAGCATATTTTAATTAGTTAAGATTTAAAAGTGAAGAGTTAAAAGTAAAACATGAAACTATTTATGGAGTTTATATAGAAAAATATTTTAAGTTTACAATTAAGTTAAAAGATAGTTTTAAAATATTTGTTATGGATATCATTAGTAAATATAATGAAAAAATAGTATAATGAATTTTATAATAATAAACTACTGGAGGAAAAGATGGAAAGATTACTGATTTTAGATTCGAACAGTTTAATGAATAGAGCATTTTTTGCAATACCACCATTAACTACTACGGATGGAGTTCATACTAATGCAGTTTATGGTTTTACTAATATGTTATTTAAGATGAAGGAAGAAATAAAACCAGATTACATAGTAGCTACCTTTGATAGAAAAGCTCCAACCTTTAGACATAAGGAATATGAAGAATATAAGGCTGGGAGAAAGAAGATGGCCCCAGAGCTTTATGAACAATTCCCTCTAGTAAAGGAAATACTAAAATTATTATCTATAAATATTTATGAAATAGATGGATTTGAAGCTGATGATATTATAGGAACTTTAGCAAAATTTGCTGAGAAAAATGATATAGAAGTATTTATAGTTACAGGAGATAGAGATGCCCTTCAATTAGCAACTAAAAATATTAAGGTTGTAATAACTAAAAAGGGTGTAACTGAAACAGCTATATATGATGAAAAAGCATTTATAGATGAATTTGGAGTAACACCAACTCAATATATAGATGTTAAAGGACTTATGGGTGATAAGTCAGATAATATACCAGGGGTACCAGGGGTAGGAGAGAAGACTGCCTTTAAGCTTATTGCAACTTATGGCTCTATGGAAGGGGTACTTTCTAATATAGATGAAATTAGTGGTAAAAAGCTAAAGGAAAACTTAGAAACATATAGTGAACAAGCAATTTTTAGTAAAAAGTTAGCTACTATAATGACAGAGGTCCCAATAGAATTTGATTTAGATGATATAAAAAGTCAGGAAGATTACAACAGAGAAGAACTTAAGAAGATGTTCTTTAAGCTTCAAATGAAATCACTACTTGCTAAGTTGCCAGGTGATGATACTGATGAAGAAAAAGAAGAAGAGAAAATAGAGATAATTGAAATAAATAATTTAGAATTATTAAAAAAAGTTTTAAATGGAAGTAATGAAATAGCATTTATTAGTTATAAATTAAATGATGGTAATGTTTATTCTAAAATGGAATTAGATAAAATATATTTAAGTTATGGTGAGAAAACTTATCTTATTGATATGAAATTAATAGCTATGGAGAACTTTGAAGAGGCTACTAGCATATTAAAATCATTCATGGAAAATGAAAAGATAACTAAAGTAATACATGATGGTAAAAATCTTGTAACTACATTAACAAAGCTTAATATAGAAATAAAAGAATATATTTTTGATACTGCTATAGCTGCATATTTAATAGACTCAGCTAGAAGTGAATATCCTTTAGTAACTTTAATTAATGAATATTTAGGGAAAGAAGTTAAAGGTGAAGGTGATACTTTAGTATGTAGTGCTGTAGGTAATATGAAAGAACTTTACAGCTATTTAAAGGAAAGAATTTCAAAAGAGGATATGGATGAACTTTATTATGAAGTTGAACACCCATTAATATTTATTCTTTCTAGTATGGAAGCAGTAGGATTTAAGGTTAATAGAGAAAAACTTGATGAACTTGCAGTTAAGTTTAAAGAAGAAATTGAAAGAACTGAAAAAGAGATATTTGCATTATGCGAAGAGGAGTTTAATATTAATTCGCCAAAGCAGCTTGGGAAAATTCTTTTTGAAAAGTTAGATTTACCTGTAATTAAGAAAACTAAAACAGGATATTCAACTAATGCTGAAGTGTTAGAAAAGCTAATGGATAAGCATGATGTTATACCAAAGATTATTTATTATAGACAAATTACTAAGTTAAATTCTACATATGTAGAAGGATTAAAGAATGTTATAGACGTTGATGGAGCAATTCACTCTAGTTTTAATCAAACTGTTACAACCACAGGTAGACTTTCAAGTACAGAGCCTAACCTTCAAAATATACCTGTTAAGTATGAAATGGGTAGAGAGATTAGAAAAGTATTTATTCCTAAGGAAGATACAGATGTTTTATTATCTTGCGACTACTCTCAAATAGAACTAAGAGTTCTTGCTCATATGTCAGATGATCAAAATATGATTGATGCATTTAATCATCATTCAGATATTCATACTAAGACAGCATCAGAAGTATTTAAGGTTCCTGTTGAAGAAGTTACATCACTTATGAGAAGTAGAGCTAAAGCTGTAAACTTTGGAATTGTTTATGGAATAAGTGACTTTAGCCTTTCACAAGATTTAAAGATAACTAAAAAAGAAGCATCTGAATATATGGAAATATATTTTGATAGATATCCAAAGATAAAGGGCTATTTAGAAGGTACCAAAGAAGAGGCTAAGGAAAAAGGTTATGTTCTTACTATTTTAAATAGAAGAAGGTTTATACCAGAAATTAAAGCTTCTAATAAGATTGTTAAGGCTTTAGGTGAAAGATTAGCAATGAACGCTCCAATTCAAGGTAGTGCTGCAGATATAATAAAGCTGGCAATGGTAAAAGTTTATAATAGGTTAAAGAAAGAAAATCTAGCTAGTGAAATAATCTTACAAGTACACGATGAACTTATTTTAAATGTTAAAGAGAATGAGCTAGAAATAGTAAAAGCTTTAGTAAAAGAAGAAATGGAAAGCGTACTTAAGATGGCAGTTACTTTAGAAGTTGATACAAATATAGGAAAGACATGGTATGAAGCTAAATAGGGGGTAAGTATGATTAAAATAGGATTAACAGGCGGTATAGGCTCAGGTAAAAGTACCGTATCTGCAATGCTAAAAGAAGCAGGTTTTCCTATAATCGATGCAGATATTATAGCTAAAAGTGTTTTAGAAAAATATCCTGAGATTTTAGAGAAAGTAAAGATAGATTTTGGAGTAGGATTTTTTGATTGGAGAGGTCAATTCCGTCGTAAAGAATTTGGAAATCATATATTTAGATTTCCTAAACAAAGGATAAAGTTCGAGGCTATAATTCTACCTTATATAGTAAGGGAAATAGAAGAAGAATTACAAGCACTAGAAAAAAAAGGTGAAAAGAGAGTAATAGTTGATGCACCTACTTTAATAGAAAATGATTTGCATAAAGAGATGGATTATGTTATTTTAGTTTGGGTAGATTCAAATACGCAACTTCAAAGAGTAAGAAGTAGAGATGCTTTATCTAGAGAGGATGCAATAAATAGAATAAATGCACAAATGCCTCTAGAAAGAAAAAAGGATTTTGCTAATATTATTATTGAAAATAATGATACCTTACTAAAGACTAAAGTGCAGGTTGAATCGCTTACAGAGTTTTTAAAAGCAATATAAAGTAGGGATATAGAATGAATTATAAAAAAATATTAGTGGTAGTTTTAGTAGCAGTAACGATGTTTTTTATAACAAGATATGGAGTTAAGAACATTTTCTTTCCGTATAAATATAAAGAATATGTAGATAAATATAGTGAAGAATACAATGTGGATCCGTTATTAGTGTTAGCTGTAATCAGGGGAGAAAGTAATTTTGATCCTAAGGCAGAATCTAATAAAGGTGCTAAAGGATTAATGCAAATTATGGATAGTACTGGTAAGTGGATTGCTGAAGAAATAGGGATAGAAGAATTTACACCAGATATGCTTTTTAATGAAGAGACAAATATAAGATTAGGATGCTGGTATTTAAAAAATCTTGAAGGTGAATTTGGTAGCTTAGACTTAATTTTAGCTGCATATAATGCTGGAAGTGGTCATGTAACTAAATGGCTTAAAGATGAAAGATACTCGCCAAATGGAGATGTGTTAACATATATTCCATTTGCAGAAACTAAAAAGTATGTTGATAAGGTTAAAACAAATTATAATGTCTACAAACACTTTTATCAGTGACAAGATATAGGTGACAAGTGACAAGTGACAAGTTTTTAAGGAGACTATTTGTATAGTTTCTAAAAAATAAACTCTGTTTTACAGAGTTTATTCATTAACTTGTCATTTGTCATTTTTAATTTGTAACTAGTTAAATATTGCTGTTATCCATTCATTTGTTTGATGTTTTTCTGAAAGTTTAAATCCATATTTTTCAACGTTAGATTTAACTTCTTCAAAGCTCCATTCTACAAGTCCAGAGATAAGTAAATTACTATTTGCTTTTAAGTGAGATTTTATAAAGTCCATAAATAGTTTTGTTTCCTCACCACCTATGTTTATAAAAATCCAATCGAAGTTTTCTTCTACTAAAGAAGAATCATCTAATATATTACCTACAATAGTAGTTATATTTGTAAGATTATTTAAAGAAGCGTTAAGCTCAACTTCGTCTTTTACATCACGAATATCTACAGCTGTTACAGATGAAGCACCAGCTATAGAAGCAGCTATGGAAAGAATTCCTGAACCAGTTCCTATATCTAATACAGATTTTTCTTTTAAATTTAGTTTGTTAAGTATTAATCTTAATATATCTTGAGTAGTTTCATGAAGTCCAGTACCAAAAGCACCTTGAGATATAAAGTTAATTTTTTTCTTATCATTAAAATCTTCTTCAGGTCCTGAAATCACCCATGTGTCGTCTAGATGTATAGTTGGAAAATCAAAAGTAGTATAATCGTTAGTGTTTTCTTCAACACTTATGTAATCGATCTTTAAAATATCTTTAAGAGATACTAAAAACTGGTCTAATAATTCTTTAGAATCTTCAAAAGCTACTTTCAAAATTATGTCTTCATCATCTTTTTCTAAATACCCATATCCATAATCGTCTGTAGTGATTTCTAATGGGTTTTCATAAAATACGTTATATATATCGTTTATTGCTAAAGTTTCAATTGTAGAGTCTAATAAAGCATATGGAAGCTTATATGAAACTATAAACATAATACCATCCTTTCAGTTATAAAGTTATTTAGTTTTTCTTCTAGTGGAAGTAGTGTTTTTTCGGCTATTTTTATGTTTGTTGTTACTACTATTTCTCTTTTTAGATGCATTTGAAGATTTATAATTGTTATTTTTCTTTCGAGGCCTATCTTTAGATAAATCTTTTACTTTAGTGGTATCAGTATTATTTTCTTTTTCTATAGATTTAGCACTATCTTTCATTGCGATAGGTTTCTTAGCTATAGAGTATCCAAACTTGCCAAGGGGATGTTTATCCATTTTAAAATATTCTCCATGGCAATATGTAATCAAATCGGCTTCTTCAAAATGGATTTTACCTTTCTCGTCCATAAGAGTAGAATCTACGTGAGATCCTACAACATCAGCTATAAATAAGTCATGAGTACCTAGTGGGATTATTGATTTAACTTTGCACTCTATAGAAATAGGACATTCATCTATATAAGGAACATTTATATTAGTTCCTTCTTTCATAGTAAAGTTCATTTCTTGTATTTTATCAAATTTTCTACCTGGTCTGACACCACAATAGTCTACAGCTTTTGTCATTTTTGAAGTTGGAAGATTTACTGTAAACTCCATTGTCTCTTTTATATATTCATAAGAAAGACGTTCTGGTCTTACTGAGATTGAAAGCATTGGAGGTTTAGTACAAACGGTTCCAGTCCAAGCCACAGTAAAGACGTTTTCCTTTCCTTCTTTATTTTTAGAAGTTATTAAGACTACAGGAACAGGGTTTAAAATAACACTACCTTTAAAGTCTACTTTTTCATTCATATTAAATTCACACCTTTATTAAAATTGTCTTAACGATTATAACACTTTATTTAGTTAAAAGTGAAGAGTTAAAAGTGAAAAGTTGAGTATAAAACTGCTATGCAGTTTTAAATTTATAATATTTCAAAGTGAGGTATACTGGATTTGTTTACAAATTTTAAAGTGTACACTTACTCTTAACTAAAAAACGACTGCATAAGCAGTCGTTTTTCTATCTGTAGTATCTATTTCTTTTGTTTCTACTACCAGATTTTCTTATTAAGTTAATTATTATAACTACTAATACTACAGCAACTATAATCCCTATTATCACAGCTGCATAAATTGGTAAATTAGCTTTAAATATTTGTCCAGTAGTTAATCCGATAGTTCCTTTAACTGTTTCAGTAAAATTACCTATTGAAAATGTTAAATCTACATTATTATTAGATGCTGTTTTCCATGCATCAATATCTGTATTACTTAAAGAAATGGTTGCATTAGCATCGTTATAATCATTTTTGTAATACTCTACATCTTGAGCTAATATAACTGGTGCAGTTATTGTTTTTGTTGGCCCAAAGAATCTAAATAGTTTATAGCTTAAGTCTACGTTTCCTATTTCGTCTCCATTAGCTTTATATGCAACTTTAGTAGCTGTATAGCTATAATCAGCTACAGATTTAGTATCATTAAAAACATTTGTTCCATCAGAACCATAATCAGATCCAAGTACAACTGTAACTAAATTTCTTCCATCTCTATTATAGAAACCAACGAAGCAATGCCCAGCTAAAGTTTCAGTACCAGTTTTCCCGCCAAGGTTACCATCTTTATTAAGGTTTTTATTTCTAGTTTCGAGATCAATTCTGCCACCATTAAGATACACAGGAGCATCTTCTAAAGCCATAGTTTCTCTTATCCAATCGTTTTTATAAGCGGCAATACCTATCAATGCTAAGTCGTGAGCTGTAGTTGAGTTATTGTTATTAGGATTAGTAGGATCTTCTAATCCGTTTGGGTTAACAAAATTTGAATTAGTAGCACCAAGTTCTTTTGCTTTTTCATTCATCATTTTTGCAAAAGCTTCAACAGATCCTGCAACGGATTCCGCCATAAGAACAGAAGCATCATTAGCCGAGAAAATCATAACAGCTTTCATAACATCATCAGCAGTCATAGTATCACCAGCTTTAACACCGCCAGCTATATAACCACTTAATGTAGTTTCTGTAATCGATGCAGAATTATCAGTATAACTAATCAAATCACCTTTAGTTTTGTTTTCTGCAAATAATAAAGAAGTTAGCAATTTTGTTGTACTTGCTGGAGAACGCTTTACATCAGCATTTTTAGAAAAGATAACCTCACCAGTATCCATATCCATTGTTATTGCTGAGCCTCCAATTATTTGTGGAGCTTCTAATTCTGATGCAAAAGCTTTAATATTACCTGTAAAAGGTAGAATTAAAGTTAAGCAAAGTAATAAAACCATACCTTTAAAAAATTTTTTTGTCATTTAATCTCCCCGTCCTTTTAATTTGTATAAGCTTTAAAGATTACTTATTTGAAAGTCTAGTAATCATTTTTTCTTTTGCTTTTAGCTCTAAAGTATCATCAAGCTTTTCAAGAGCAATTTCTGAATATTTAACTTCAAGAGCAGTTTTTATAAATCTATCAGCAAGTTCAGGATTTTTTGCTAATAATGAACCATGGAAGTAAGTGCAATAAGTATTCTTATACACACAGCCTTCATAACCGTCTGAACCGTTATTACCGTATCCGTGAATGCACTTACCTAAAGGTTTAAGACCGTTAACATAAGTTCTTCCGGAGTGATTTTCAAAACCTACATAAGTTTCATCGAATTCTTCGTTATATATGACAGTGTCACCGATAAATCTAGTATCTCCAGCTTCTGTATATATATCTAAGATACCTAACCCCTCAATTTTTTCGCCGTTAGGTGCAGTATAATACTTACCTAATAGTTGATATCCCCCACAAATAGCAATGACAACTTTACCGCTATTTATATATTTAGATAATTCTTCTTTTTTATTATTCATTAAGTCATCTGAAACTATTGATTGCTCAAAGTCTTGACCACCGCCAAAAAATACAATGTCATAATCTTCTGAGTTAAATGTATCATTAATAGATACATTTAAAATGTTAACTTTTATACCTCTAGATTCAGCTCTATGTTTAAGTATAAGTATATTTCCAACATCACCATAAACATTTAAAAGATCAGGATATAAGTGGCATATATTTAATTCCATAATAATCCTCCTATATTACCAAAGGTTTTTTATGTAACCCTTAGAGTGTAAGTGCTTTCTATAATTAATCATAGCTGTATATGTTGCAAGAATATAAACCTTTTTATTATTACTTTCTTTTATTCTTTCTGTTAGAGCATCATATTCCTCGGTTATAGAGAATTTTGAAGAATCTAAGCCAGCAGTTTTAAGTCTTACAGCCATATCATATGATCTTAATCCAGAAACATAGATTTCATTTAAATCTACATTATTTAAATGTTCGAAGTTTACATCCCAAATCCAAGATACATCTCTTCCGTCTGCATAATTATCATTAAGGATAAAAGCAGCAGAGAAAGGATCTTTGCTAAGGCATAAAGTATCTAAAGCTTGATTATATCCAGCTGGATTTTTTACTAAGATTATTTTAACTTCTTTATCTTCAATATTAATAGTTTCTTGTCTTCCAAAGCTAGAACTTTGACTTTCTAAGGATTTTTTAATAGTTATATCATCTACTCCAAGTTCTTTAGCAATACTATAAGCACAAAGGGCATTATATATATTATATACACCAGATTGGCTAAGGAATATTTCAGTATTATTAATTTTTACTGTAGAACTTTCAGAAGTAAGATCTATAATCTCATCTACCCCATATGATATTTCAGGACGCTTATAACCACAGCCTGTACAGTAATAGTCACCTAAGTGATTATATGTAACAAAGTTATATTTATATGGAGTTTTACAGAACTTACAGAATTTTGCGTCAGCATTTATGTCTATAGTTTTATTTTCATTTATATTTGTTTTGAAACCATAAAAAACTACTGGATTTTTAATATCAAGTTTACCAAGTAATGATTCATCACCGTTTAAGATAAGTTTTGAAGTTGGTACACTATGAACACCTTCTAAAATTTTAGTAAGGGTAGTATATACTTCTCCATACCTATCAAGTTGATCTCTAAATAAATTTGTAACCGTGATTATATTTGGAGTAATCTTTTTAGTTATAAATTTTACATTAGCTTCATCAACTTCAATTACTGCAAACTTTTCATGATTTTTATCTGAAAACTTATAATTATCTACAAAGGTAGTAACTATACCAGAATAAAGATTTGCACCTGTATTATTTGTAATAACTGAAAAGCCTTTTTCTTTCAGTATATTATAAATCATACTTGTAGTTGTTGTTTTTCCATTTGTACCTGTAACAAGGATTACATTATATCCAGAAGCAACCTTACCTAGAATATTCTTATCTAATTTTAATGCAACTTTACCTGGGAAAGTTGTTCCACCTTTTAAAATGGTTTTAGTAAGGAAGATTGTAAATTTAGTTGCTAAAATACTAATTATTGATTTAATACTAATTTTGCTCACCGCCTAAATAATTTATTTAACATTATTACCCAAAAACAAAGTAATTAAACAACTTTATTTTGATTTAATAATAACATCAATAGTATATCATAAACTTTAATTTATACAAACGTATCTTTGAATTTAAATATAAAAGTAAGTGATAAATTTAGCATTCTTATAGACTAAATAAAGTAAAGTTTTATCTAATATTAAATGGAATATTCACAAATAAATGAAAATAATGTAAAATGATAGAAAGAGGTGAAGAAATTTGTCAAATGATATGATTGAATTTGTATATATAGATAAGAAGGTTTTTCATAAATTATTAAACATATATTGCTTAATAATGGTAGTTTGTTTTATGTTTTTTTACATATTAAAATGTGATATTAGTATATCTATTATAGTTTTATCAGCAACAACATATATGTGCACCTATATGTTTATAAGTTATTCGAAATTTCAACAAAAGAATTTTATTTTAATAAAAATGCACCTAATATTTCTATTATTATATTATATGGGAATTATGGTTAGTAATGGAGAAAGTATTATAGATAAGGTTGTCTATTTTAGTTTGAATAATGGGATTTTATTAGATGCAACGGTATATACAACATTAATTCCTTATTTGATTTTAACAAGGTCTAATAAAGAAGATAAGTATGAAATAAGTATAGGGTTTTTACTATATTTTATAGTTATGATTTATATATTTACCCTCAATTACAATTACAGTTTGAATAATATTACAATATCGGACGGATATAAGAGTATATATATAATTTCTATAATATACCTATTAATAATATATATACGATTTAAAAAATATGGTTTAAGGAGAGGTAATGAAGTTAATGTTTGTAAATATATAATTGTTACACTTTTAATTATGGATGTAGTGGCGTTGCTTATTAATTATATAACAATTGCATATTATATAAATCTTATAAAAATAATTATGGTTAATTTATTTTTAGTAGTATATTTATATAACTTAAATAGATTTAATAATATTGTCTATTTTAGAAATCAGTATAGAAAGAACTTTGAACTTGAGATAAAAAATAAATCTATATTAGAAAAAAATGAAAAGTTAGAACTTAAAAAGGAAAAATTACTTGCGTTAAATCGTCTTTACAATGATTTTATGAGATTTATAACTATACCTATTGCAATAATGAATAAGGAAAATAATAGACTGATATATGTTAATGATACGTTTATTAAAGCTTGTGAAATTAAGGCTTTTAGAGATGTAATAAATCAAAAAATAGATAATTTGTTTAAGTTTGACTATATTGATAAATATAGTATGGCAAATAATAATGGCCATATAATTGGATATAGAGAAATTAATGGGCAAACGAAAATATTCGATATAAATTATGTGGTATTTAGTGAATATGAGGTAGTATTAATTTTTAATGATATGACTGAAAGAGAAAATATAGATAGAATAAAGGGAGAATTAAATAGAAGAAGAGAAAATGAGTTAATGAAAAATAATTTTCTATCTAATATATCACATGATTTAAAAACGCCGATAGGTGTTATATATTCTGCAATTCAATTAGAAAATATGTACGTAGACTATAAAAATAAAGAGCTTATTGAAAAATACAATAATACATGTAAGGATAATTGTTTATATCTTACAAGACTTACAAATAACCTAATTGATATTAGTCGAATAGCTGAAAAAACCTTAGCATCTAATTTAGTAAATGATAATATTGTATATTTCGTTGAAGAAACTGTTAACTATATAATTGATTTTGCTAAAGTTAAAAATGTAGGAATAGTTTTTGATACTGAAGAAGAAGAAATTTTTATAAATTTTGATAAAGAGTTTACTGAGCGTATAATAGTTAATTTATTATCTAATGCAATAAAATATTCTAAAGAGAAAAGCATAATTAATGTAAACATTATAAATAAAAGAGATTATTTATTGATAGAAATAATAGATAAGGGAATTGGAATGAGTAAAGAGTTTGTTGAACAAGCTTTTGATATGTATTCTATGGAAGAGCAAGAGGAAAGTGGTATAAATAAAGGTACTGGGATAGGTTTATTTGTTGTATATAATTTACTTAAACTTCAAGGAGCTACTATAGAAGTTGATACTGAATTAGGAAAGGGTAGTAAGTTTACTTTAACTTTTAAGAAGGAATAAGGTATGAGAGGAATAATGAAAGAAAAAGTACTAAAGATAGATATGGAATCTAAAGTTTTGAGATTAAGTATAATGGTATTTTTAATAGAGAGTATTTTATACTTTATAAGTGACAATATCTTAGGTTATGGTTTGTTTGTTGATGTATATATAGGTATAGTTGGAATAGCTCTAATTATAGTAATGTGCATAAAAGATATTGATGATAATAAAGGATATTTAAAATATCTTTTATGGGGACATTTATATATAGCATTTTTTCTTTGGATGCATATTGGAGAACCTACGAATATTATAAGGGAAGGGAAAAAGGAAATTGTAGACATATTAATAAGTCTTAAATTACAGAATATATATGCTGTGAATATTTATAAGATTATAATAATTACGATATTTATATATTTCTATAAAAATAAAGTGAAATTAAGCAGGATTGATTATACTTATTTTTTTATATCGGCATTTTTATATATTTTTATAGAATTAAATTTAAATAATTATAAGATTGGTTTAAATACCACATATATATTAATTTACATATTAGTATATATAGGGTTATTGATATTTACGATTTTTTCAATAAGTAAAGCGAAAAATCAATATAAAATTAGAATAACAAAAAAAATAATAATTTATGACGTATTATTGTTATTAGCCAATATTTGGTATATAGTTACCATTAATAATTTAGATATTAATCTTGTATATATTCAATGTAGCGTACGATTATTTATACATATATATGTATTTACTAATTTCGAAATAGAGATAAGAAAATTATCAGAAGAACAAGAAATGAATAAGATACAAGGAGAAATAAATATAAACAAAGAATTTAATATAAATCTTACTAAAAAAGAAAGTATTTTAGAAGAGTTAAAAAGTAAAACAAAGCTAAGTATAAATAAAACTTTGAATATATTAGATAATTTACCAGATGGAATGCTTATATTCCAAAATAGCATGTTAATATATTCGAATAGTGAAGCAACCCAATACTTTAGAAGTTTACTAGAAGTAAATCTTAAGGAATTATTTATGATGAATTTCTTAGATTTTATAATTAAAGATGATATAAGTAAGAAAGAATTAGAATTAGGATTTAAGCGGAATATAATAGTTACAGATGAAATTGGAAAAGAAAGACAAGTTGAAATAGAGTTAATTCCAATAAAGGATGATGTTAAAGTTGTTGTTATTAAAAGTAATGATTATTTAATAAGAAGTTTACAACTTGAAAAAGAATATAGTTTATATTTAGAAGATGAAGAAGTAAAAGATGAGTTTTACTCTAATATTTCTCATGAATTAAGGACTCCAATTAATATTATCTCTTCCGCATTACAACTAAATGAAAAAATTTTAGATGATAATAAATTTGATGTTATAAAAAGAAATAATATTATAATAAAACAAAATTGCAATAGACTAATAAGAACTATTAATAACTTTATTGATACTAATAAGATTACAGAAGGGTATTTACATATTCCTAAAAGTAAAATAAATATTGTTACTATAATAGATAATATTGCTGAGGTTGCTAGCCAATATGTTGTTAAGAAAAATTGCAAATTAGTATTTGATCCTTTTCAAGAAGAAATATATATATATGCAAATTCTGAGAGTATAAACAGAATATTTTTTAACATTATTTCTAATTCTTTAAAATATGGAGAGGAGAATGAAATAATTTTTATATCCGCTAAAGCAAAAAATGATAAAGTGAAAATAAATGTTGAATATAAAAGTAGGGAAATATCTAAAGAGAGAATAAAAAATATGTTTAAAAAGTTTTCTAAATGTGAAAACTACTTAACTAGAGATGCAGAGGGGAGTGGATTGGGGCTTTTTATAACAAAAAAATTAGTTGAGCATAATAGTGGAAATATAAGCTTTAACTATAAAGATGGACAAAATATTTTTGAGATTATTATGCCTATAGATAAGAGTGGACAAGATGGAGATAGTAATTGGAATTTGAATATAAATGATCTGAAAAGGCAAGCTGATATAGAGTTTTCTGATATATATTTCTGAACACACATATATAATTATTTACAATAGTAATTTTATATATCAAGTTATTGTTATGTATAAATTAACATTATAAAACATATAGTATATTGAAAAATATACAAGAGGTGTTTTATGAGAAAAAAAGAAAGTAAAGATATTAAAAATAAAAAGAATATTAGTAATAAAATAGACAAGCAACAAAAAAAAGTAGCAAAGAAAATGAAGAAAAAAGAAAAAGGAAATATATTAGGAAGAATTTTTAAGATTAATAATAAGTTTAATCTTGTAGCTTTAATAAAAAATATTTTATTGGCATTAGGTGGAGGATTATTAATAGGTTTTTTAACTAGGAATAGTATGATAGTCTATAATAATTTGAAGAAACCTATATTTACGCCACCTGCAATTATATTTCCCATAGTGTGGACAATCTTATATATATTAATGGGAATAGCAGCTTATAGAATTTATATGAATAATAAATCAGGAAGGGATGATAAAGGCGCATATTTTTACTACTTAATACAGTTATCTATAAATTTTTTATGGAGTATAATATTCTTTAATTTTAGGCTTTATGGAATTTCATTTATTTTAATAATAGTACTCGTGATTTTAATTATTTTAACAACTATTAAATTCTTTAAGGTGGACAAAATAGCTGGAGCACTTATGATTCCGTATATTTTATGGGTATCTTTTGCCTCTATGTTAACATTTTTTATTTGGATGTTTAATGAAATGTAGAAAAAAATATAGTATAATGTAATAGGCTTTCTTTATGGAAGTCTATTTTATTTTAGAAAAAGTAAGGAATGTGATTATGGGAAAAACATTATTTATAGCTGAAAAACCATCTGTAGCAATGGATTTTGTAAAGTTATTAAAAGTAAATGGTAGAAGAAATAATGGCTATATAGAAGGGGAAAATAGCATATTTACTTGGTGTGTGGGACATATGGTTACAATGAGCTACCCAGAAGCATATAATGAAAAATTAAAATATTGGAATTTAAGAGATTTACCTTTTTTGCCAGAGGAATATAAATATCAGGTAATTCAATCAGCAAGTGGTCAATTTAATGTAGTATCATCACTTATGAACAGGGAAGATGTAGATACTATTTATGTTTGTACTGACTCAGGGAGAGAAGGGGAGTATATATATAGATTAGTAGATGATATGGCAGGAAAGCCAAATAAGATCAAAAAAAGAGTTTGGATTGATTCTCAAACAGAAGAGGAAATAAAAAGAGGAATTAAAGAGGCAAAGGATTTATCTTACTATGATTCTTTAGCACATTCTGCTTACTTAAGAGCAAAAGAAGACTATATCTTTGGTATTAATTTCTCAAGACTATTAACTTTAACCTATGGAAAAGCACTAGCAAGTTCCTTGAAAAAAGATAAGAATGTTGTAATAGCGGTGGGCCGTGTTATGACATGTGTTTTAGGAATGGTTGTGGATAGAGAAAGAGAAATAAGAGATTTTAAGAAAACTTCATTCTTTAAAATAGTAGGTTCTTTTAGTAGAGAAAGTGAAGAAAGTATAATAAAAGGTGAGTGGAAGGTGTTAGAAGGATCAAGATATTTAGATTCTCCTAAGCTCTATAATGAAAGTGGATTTAGAAAACGAGAAGACGCTGAAAGCTTAATGCAAGAATTAAGAGATGTAGGTCATGGAATTATTAAGGAAGTTAAAAAGACAAAAGAAAAGAAGAATCCACCATTGCTATTTAACCTAGCAGAATTGCAAAATGAATGCACCAAAAGATTTAAGATAAGTCCGGATGAAACATTAAAGTATGTTCAGATGCTTTATGAAAAAAAGATGGTTACATATCCAAGAACCGATGCTAGAGTATTATCTACGGCTGTAGCAAAGGACATAACGAAAAATTTGAGTAAATTAACAAACTTACCAATTGGTAAGGTACTACAAGATGCAGCTCAAATGATAATTTCAGAAGATAAAGCAAAATCAATTTTAAAAAGCAAGTATGTTGATGATTCTAAGATTACGGATCACTATGCTATTATCCCAACTGGAGAAGGGAGAGAAGTTATTGGAAAGCTAAGCGAGCTAGAAAGAAAAATATACAGTATAATTTTGAGAAGATTTTTAGCAATATTTTATCCATCAGCTCAATATAGTAAAATGAATGTAATTATAGGTATTGATATAGAAAACTTTACTTTAAGTAAAAAAGTATGTGTAGATAGGGGATATCTTGATATTATTGAAGGTGAGAAGGAAGAGAGTGGAGATGATTTTCCGGAAAACATAAGAAAGGGAAATAAAGTTGTTATTGATGAGCTTGAAATAAAAGAAGGTGAAACTACTCCTCCCAAAAGATATACTACTGGTTCTATGATTATTGCCATGGAAAATGCAGGTAAACTTATAGAAGATGAAGAGTTAAGAGAGCATATAAAGGGAGCTGGGATAGGTACTTCGGCAACTAGAGCTGAAATATTAAAAAAGTTAATTAACATAGACTACATAACTTCAAATAAAAAAACACAGATACTTACACCTACTGAATTAGGTGAAATGATATATGAATCTATAAGAATATCGATTCCGTCTTTATTAAATCCATCATTAACTGCATCTTGGGAAAAGGGATTAAAGCTTGTTAATGATGAAGAAATAAAGCCGGAAGAGTTTATGACTAAGTTAGAAACATATACAAAAAAGAATACACAAAAGGTATTACAAAATACTAATATGGGAATGCTTTTAAGAGAAGTTAATAAAGTTAAAGAGGTATATACAAAATAAAAAAAGTTTCAAGTTATAGATTATTAATCTAAGCTTGAAACTTTTTTTTTACTTTATAAAGTTAGCTAGTAAATTATAACATAGAGGAGCTAGAAAAACAGTTATTACACCTGCAATTCCAATTGATAATGAGCTCATAGCTCCTTCGGTTTCTCCCATTTCAAAAGCTTTTGATGTCCCAACAGCATGTGAAGAGGTACCAATTCCAACTCCAATAGCCACAGGATTAGTTATTTTAAATACCTTACAAACTGGAGGAGCTACTATTGCCCCTACTATACCAGAAAGTATTATTGCAAGAACAGTAACTGGTGCCAATCCACCTAATTGATTTGTAATTTCAATTCCAATAGGAGTTGTAACCGACTTTGATAATAATGATATTGTTATAAGGTTATCTAGCTTTAGAAAAATAGATATAGATATAATTGATAATATACCTACCAAACTACCTATAGTGATACCAAGAAGTATAGGTAAAAAGTTTTTCTTTAATAGTTCGAATTGCTTATATAAGGGAACAGCAAGAACAATAGTTGCAGGTCCTAAAAACATATTAATAAATTTACCACTTTCATTGTAGGTATCAAAGTCAATATTAAATAATTTTAAAAATCCTACAACAATAATAATAGCTATTAGAAGAGGATTAAAAAGAGGAAGTTTGGTTTTTCTGTAAATTATTAATCCAACTTCAAAAGCTATTAAAGACACAAAAAGTCCAAAAAATATATTATTAGTGAAGATATCCATTATTTCTAAGCTTCCTTTCTATTATCGTCTATTTCTTTATGTAATTTCCTTTTTGATAACATATTTGAGGTAAATTGTACGACGATTCCAGTGACAGCCATAACAATTATAGTAGTTACTATACATATAATAACTATTTGGATGGCTGAAGATTTAATACTGTCAAATGAGTTCATTAATCCTACACCAGCCGGAATAAAGAAAAAAGCTAAATGATCTAAAAAGAAATTAGAGATAGTATCTACCTTCTCAACTTTTATTATTCCAGTACATAAAGATAAGAAAAGCAATATCATTGCAATTATGTTCCCGGGAATAGGAATATTAAGTGTTTTAGCAAGTAGTTCGCCTATAAAATATAGAACTAGTATTATAAGAAATTCTCTAAAAATTTTCATTTTATGCCTCCAATATAAGTAACATTCTAAAATTTAATTTATCTAATCGAAGTTAACTAAAAGTAAAAATCAATATTTAGGTACTTGAAGTTACACTGTAAGTGTACTTTTATACTTTATCACTAAAATTCTTTATAGTAAATGATATATTTGAAATAGGCAAAATGTAAAAGTTTAAATTATTATTTGATAATTGACAGTATTTTATGACAGGTTTTTACAATGAAAATTAACAAATACTATCTAATAATCATACTATATAAACATAGAAGTAATTAAATATAAGCAAGGAGTATTTATGAAAAAAGGATTGAAAAAAACTATTGCATTTATAGCTTCATCAGTTTTAGCTATAAGCACATTAGTTGGTTGTTCTAGTAATACTACTGCAAAAGATAATGTTGAAGAAACAACTAAAGAACTAAAAACTATAAGATTAAATGAAGTAGTAAGATCTGTATTTTATGCACCAATGTATATTGCGATAAATGAAGGCTTTTTTGAAGAAGAAGGTTTATCTATTGATTTGTCAACAGGACAAGGTGCAGATAAAACAATGCAGCAACTTCTAAGTGGAAATGTTGATATTGGTTTCTCAGGACCAGAGCAAGTTGTATATATTTATAATCAAGGAAGAGAAGATTATCCAGTAGTATTTGGACAACTTACTCAAAAAGATGGATCATTTTTAGTTGGAAAGGAAGAAGAGGAAGATTTCGATTGGAAATCATTAGAAGGTAAAGAACTTATAGGAGGAAGGCCAGGAGGAATTCCAGAAATGGCGCTTGAATACGTATTGAAGAAAAATGGGTTAGATCCAACAAAAGATGTTTCTATGGTTACAAATATTGATTTTACAGCTACAGCAGGTGCTTTTAAATCAGGAACAGGAGAATATGTAGCACTATTTGAACCAACAGCTTCTATGCTTGAAAAAGAAGGAACTGGTCATATAGTAGCTTCAGTTGGGGCATCTGCTGGAGATATAGCTTATACTTGTTTTTATACAACTAAGTCATATATGGATAAAAATCCAGAGATAATTCAAAAGTTTACTAATGCTATTTATAAAGCTCAACAATGGTTTGTAAGTCATAGTGATGAAGAAGTTGCAGATTCTATAATATCATTTTTCCCAGGAACAGAGAAGGATATAATTATGGATGTTGTATCTAATTATAGGGAGATTGATGCTTTAGCTTCTAATCCTGAAGTAAGTGAAGAAGGCTTAAATAAACTAATGGATATAATACAAGGATATGATAAGAGTTTAATTACAGAAAGACCTGATTTTAACACAATAGTAAATAATACTTTTGCAAAAGAGGCAATGAAATAGGGTTTTTAAATGTGGATAAAAAAGATAAATGAGATTCAGTATTGCTAGATTTCAAATTATCTATAAAGTTTAAGAGTTACTAGTTTAAGGCGGTGAGAAAGTGAGTTTGTTAGAAATAAATGACGTAAATATGAATTACCATACCAAAAAGGGTACAACTGAAGCTATAAAGCATTTAAGCTTTAATATAGAAGAAGGGGAATTTCTAAGCATAATTGGACCATCAGGGTGTGGTAAGTCAACTTTACTAAATATAATAAGTGGATTATTAGAGCCATCATCAGGAAAAGTTATCTATAATGATCCTGAGGTGAAAAATAATTTAGACAAAATGGGTTATATGTTTCAAAAAGACTATTTGTTCCCATGGTTAACAGTAAGAGAGAATGTGTTATTAGGATTAAAGATAAAAAATATTTTAACAGAAGAAAATATAAAAAATGCAGATAAGCTTTTAAAAAGCTATGACTTAGAGAAATTTAAGGATCATAAACCAACTCAACTATCAGGAGGAATGAGGCAGAGGGTAGCACTTATAAGAACACTTGCTTTAAATCCTCGAATACTATTATTAGATGAGCCATTTTCAGCATTAGATTATCAAACAAGGCAAAAAGTTACAGATGATGTTTACGAAATAATTAAGAGAGAAGGAAAAACAGCAATTATGGTAACTCATGATCTTGGAGAAGCAATAATAATGTCTAAAAGAGTAATAGTATTAACTAAGAGGCCTGCAACTATAAAAGATGATGTGGAAATTATATTTGCTAATAAGGATGCAACTCCTTTTAAAAAGAGACAAGAACCAGAATTCAATAAGTATTTTGGTGAGTTGTGGAAGGAGATAGATGGCGTAAATGGATAGAGAACATGAATTATATTTAAAAAAGATTAAAAGAGATAAAGTAAAGATTACAATTTATAGAGTAGTAATCTTGGTAGTACTAATAGCTTTGTGGGAGATATTAGCTGATTTCAAAATTATAGATCCATTTTTAACATCAAGTCCTAGTAGGATAGTTAAATCATTTATTAGTTTTGTAGAACAAGGAACATTGACAAATCATATATTAGTGACATGCTATGAGACTATAGTTGGATTTATATTAGGGACAGTGTTTGGAACAATTATAGCAGTTATATTATGGTGTTTTCCAACTGTATCTAAAGTATTAGATCCTTATCTTGTTGTGCTAAATGCTTTACCTAAAATAGCTTTAGCACCAATAGTAATTTTTTGGGCTGGTAATGGAATGCCTGCCATAATAGTAATTACTTTATTAATATCAATAGTAACTACTATTATAAGTGTACTAACAGGATTTAACGAGGTAGATAGTGGGAAGATGCGATTAATGGATACATTCCAAGCGAGCAAATGGCAGAAACTTAAATATTTAATTTTTCCAGCAGCTATTCCTATTTTTATTTCAGCTTTGAAAATAAATGTTGGCTTATCATGGGTTGGAGTAATAATGGGAGAATTTTTAGTTGCTAGAAGTGGATTAGGATTCTTAATTATTTACGGTGGACAAATAGCTCAATTAGATATGGTTATGATGAGCATAGTAATACTATCAATAATTGCATTTATAATGTATGAAATTGTTGCAGTATTTGAAGTTAGATTTACTAAAAAGAATGAATAGTTTTATACGTTAAAATTAACTCTAGCTAATAAAGCTAGAGTTAATTTATAACAATTGAAATTTGAGTATAAGTTTGATAGAATAAGAATTATGTAAAATACTGTTGAAAAAGGCAGGAGGAATTTATGAAAAAGTTAAGTGAAATTTACAAAAGGCTCAATAAAAAGGAATGGTTTGAACCTGTATTTGTAATAGGAATGTCATTAACTGTAACACTAGGAATAGTTGTGGGTGTACATAGTGCTTTTGGACAAGCTGATGTTAGTATAGCTAACAACAAGGGTGAAGAGTATTTTTATGAAGGAAAATATGATGAAGCTATACAAGAATTTGAAACACTTCAAAGAGAAGAAGAATGGCCAATATGGAAAGTGAAACAAGCAGAAATATATTCAATTAAAGGTGATTACGATAAATCTAATTCTTTATTAAAGGAAGCTGTAATAATAAGAAATAAGCTGATTCAGAAAGAACAAGATAAGTATTCTGATAAAGATAATGAGTTTATGAATGAAGTAGTATATTCATTTTTTATAAATAAGGAGTATGAACAAGCTGTATCTTTAGGTGAAGATTATATTCTTAATAATGAAGAGTATAAACCGCTTATGAGAACTATGTTATCTATATACATGTCCTTAGATGAAAAAGATAATGCAAAAGAAATAGTTGAAGAGTATACAGTAGATGAAAATTCATCTTACGATATGTCTGTCTATGCTAATATGCAAATGGTAATAGGTGATATTAATGGAGCTCTTAGTACATTAAAAGAGGCATTTGAACTAAATAAAGATGAAATTAATATATTAGATGTAGTTAGTCAACTTGCTAACTACAATAGGGAAGAAGTTATAAATGTTTTAACAGAATTATCTGAAGATAATGATGAGGTATATAATTTATTCTTAGCAAAAGTTTATTCTATGGATAAAGATAAATATATTGAAGCAATTGATATAGTAGATTCTTTAGATGACTCATTTAAAGAAAGTCTAGTTTATAATGTATTGAAAGCTCAATTGGCATATAATATAGGAAATGAAGAAGAAGCAACTGATATAGTAAATAAGATAGTTGATAGTAAAGATAGTGGATATGCAAAATATTATATTGAAGCCACTAAATATTTAAAACAAGGCAATTATGATAAAGCTATTGAATATTCTAAAAAGAGTATATTAGAAAATAATGATTATGCTGATAACTATGGCGTTTTATTACCGGAAATATTATTAGCTAAAAATGATACTGATTGTATAGAAAGCTATTTTAGAACAGCAATATTAGAAGAGCCTTTTAATATAAGTATGATTATTAATATAGGAAATTATTATGCTAACAACTTAGGTCGATACGATAAAGCGGCACAATATTATGAGTTGGCTTCGAAAATTAATTCTAGTAATGCAGATATTTATTATCTATTAGGGAACATGGAAGTCAACCAAGAAAAGTATGATACAGCTATTGAGTACTTTGAAAAGGCTTTATCATTAGATAAAGAAAATGGTAAATATTTCAGAGCTTTAGGTACTGCATACTATAATATAGGTGATAATGAGGAATCTATAAATAATACAAGAGAGGCATATGCTTTAGATGAGACAGATATATTGGCTCTTAATAACGCAGGGTGTTATTATATGACTGTAGAAAAGGATGTATGGAGAGGATTCTCGAATATTGAAGCTGCATATGAAGAGATGCCTGAAAATATAGATTCTGATACTAAGAAAAAGATAACAGATAACTATAATCAAGCTAAAGAAGTTTTTGATAAATATATAGAAGATGAAAATATAGATATAAATATTCCAAAATTAAATTTATTCTATTAAGCATAAAAGAGTTGTAATTGCAACTCTTTTATTTTTATATTTGAAAAATAAAAATACAAAATAATAATCATGTATACATTTACAAATATTTACATATTTAATATAAAATGTTAATATTATACTGGAGTTTAGAAGTGGGGGATAAATTTAGATGTGTAAGAATTGTATTTTTTCAGAAATTAAAAATGATGAGTATGTATTTTGTAAAAATATCGAAAAATGTGTTATATGTACTGATAAGTGTAAAAGATTTATTAAAGATAGTATAAACTTAAAAGAAAACTAAAAGTAGATTTATATAAAGCTGAAGCAATGTGGATGAAATATTATTATAAGAAGAGATATAATGATATTCTAAATTGTTAGACAATTGTAAAAATTCACAAATAACAAAAAATTTACTTTTCAGATAGTAATCTTTATGATATTATAAAATAAGGAAATATTTACAAATAACTTTACGTATTATGAAATTTTAAGGCGTATATTGTAACATTAAATGAAAAGTTCAAAGAGTTTTTGATGTATTTGGGTGAGGAGGATTTGTGAAATGGCACAAGAAATTAAAAAAATAGCTTTATTAACAGGTGGCGGTGATTGTCCAGGATTAAACGCAGTAATAAGAGCAGTAACAAAAGCTGCAATTTTGAACTATGGAATGGAGGTTATAGGCTATAAATTCGGGTATAGAGGCCTATACAAAAATGATTTTGTTCCATTAACATTAGATAGTGTATCAGGAATCCTTAATAGAGGTGGTACTATACTTTATAGTTCAAATAAGGACAACTTATTTGATTATCAAGTTGAAGAAGATGGTGTAATAGTAAAAAAAGATGTATCAGATGTAGCAGTTGAAAATCTAAAAAAAGAAGGGGTAGATGTACTTATAGTTATAGGTGGCGATGGTACATTAACTTCTGCTAGGGATTTTTCAAGAAAGGGTATTAAAGTTATAGGAGTACCAAAGACTATAGATAATGACTTAGCATCTACAGATGTAACTTTTGGATTTAATACTGCGATAGATGTAGTTACTGAAGCTTTAGATAGGTTACATACAACAGCTGAATCACATCATAGAATCATGTTGTGTGAAGTAATGGGAAGAAACGCTGGATGGATAGCGTTAGAAGCTGGTATTGCCGGGTCAGCAGATGTTATATTGATTCCTGAAATACCTTATGATATAAATAAAATAGCTGAAAAAGTAAGGGAAAGAGAAGCTGAAGGAAAGAACTTTACAATAGTAGTTGTTGCTGAAGGCGCAAAACCCAAAAATGGAGAAGTGGTAGTTTCTAAGATAGTAAAAGATAGTCCGGATCCTATAAGATTAGGAGGGATTGGAAATAAACTAGCGGAAGATTTAGAAAGATTAATAGTAGATCATGAAGTTAGATGTACTGTACTAGGTCATATACAAAGAGGAGGTAATACTTCTACTTATGATAGAATATTATCAACAAGATATGGGGTAGCAGCTGTAGAGCTAATTAGAGAAGGGAAATTTGGTCACATGGTATGTTTAAAAGGTGATACAATATCAAGTGATACATTAGAAAATGTTATTGGACAACAAACAAAACTAGTTAATCCAGAGGGCGAATTAGTACAAATAGCAAAGAAAATAGGAACTACTTTTGCAGAATAATAAATAAGAAAATAGTACCTATAAAAATAGGTACTATTTTTTATAAAATTATTATCAGAAAAATTGTCAGAATACTTCAAAATTTTCTGACAATATGATATAATTTAGTAAAGCAGATTTTGTTATAGAAAGCTGGAGGGTATTATGAAAGAGATTAAGAGATATTTAGAATCAAGAATTGGAACATATGGTTTCTTCTTTGAAGATTTAAAAAGTGGGTTTGTATATGGTTATAATGAAAACGTTTCTATGACTGCAGCAGGATGTATGAAGTTACCAATAGCTGTTTCTTTAATAAAGGCTGTAGAAGACGGGAAAGTAGATTTTTTGGATAAAGTGAAAATAAAAAGTGAAGACAAAGTATATGGTACGGGTATAATACATGAGTTTAATGAAAGAGAGTATACAGTTTTTGAGTTATTGGTAATTATGCTAATACAAAGTGATAATACTGCTGCAAATAAGATTATTGATATCTTAGGAATGGAAAAGATTAACCAAGATATTTTAGAGATGGGATTGAAAAATACAAAATTAAACAGAAAGACAACTGATGAAAGAGATAATCATACAGATGTTGAAAATTTAACTAGTGCATATGATTTAAATTTAATTTGGAAGCATCTTTATAATGGTACTTTCTTAAATAAAGATAATGGTCAAATGTTAATTGATATATTAAGAAGACAACAAATAAAGAATAAATTAGCTTTATATTTATGTGATGATCTAAAATATGAGATTTCTAGTAAGACAGGAGATAAATATGGGGTAGAAAATGATACCGAATTTATTCAAGTACCAAAAGGAGACTTTTCATTTACAGTGTTATCTAGCGGTTTACCAAATAGCGTTTATGGAACAGTTACTTTAGCTAAGTGTGGGAAAATGATGTGGGATGAAGTTGCGAATAATTGGCATTAAGAATATTAGTATCATTTAAAACTATGAAGAAAAATTATCAAAAATAGCTTTCCTAGTAAGGAAAGCTATTTTTGATAATTATAGTATTTACACACAACTTAAGCTAATATTATTTTTGTGATTTTAATAAGAACTTTAATTAAGTAAATAAATGGTGTAAAATATATATAATATAAATATTATATAAAGAAGGTGTGATATGAAGAATAAAAAAGTATATATGGTCATATCAGTTATTATAATTACTATTTTATCTATATTTATAATATTAGCTTTAAAAGGTATATATGGTAATTCGTCTAAGCAAATAAAAGAGAGCTATAAATTTTTACATGATTTGCAAAAAGTTAATGCGATAGATAAAGGCCAAAGCATTGATATAAAAGACTTTCAAGAGATCAAAAGAATTAGTGAATTTTCCAATGTTAAATATACATTAGTAAATAATAACTATGTAACAGAGCTTGACGAAGGATATAATGTAATAGGTTTTTTTGAGCAAAGTGTAAATAAGGTATATAATGTTGAGAAATTAACTGAAGAAGAATGTATTGAATATGCAAATAAGTATTTAAATAGTATTTGTGAAGATGAGATAGTTTTTAAAGAAATAAAAGATAAAGATAGTAAAGAAAATCCTTTTTATACTATCTCTTTTTATAAGATGTATAATGATTATATTTGTTATAGTAGTGAGATGTTAGTTAAGATTAACAAATATGATGGTTCTTTAATTGGATACTCAAATTATTCAACTAATAATGGAGAATTTTTATCAGATATTAATATTAGTGAAGAAGAAAGTAAATATATATTCTCTAATTATATGAAAGAATTAGGATTTGAAGGTGAAATAATTGGGAAGCCTAAGATTGGATATGTGAATATAGATGGAGAGGTTAACCAAATATGTTACCTTATTATTTATAGAATTACTGAAAAAGATAATACGGTAAAGTTTAGTGATGTAATAATTAATGCTGATACAGGTGAAATAATTAAACATAGTAATAATATAATGGAGTTATTACCTGATGAGAATGTTACTAATTAAAGAAATGGACGAGTTATTAATAACTCGTCCATTTCTATTATATAGCCTCGTTAGTATTTGATACAGTATCATCTCTCCATTGTTCAACTTCATCTCCTAATTCAGGAATAGAAGAAGCATAGAATACTGGATCTTTACCAACTTGCTTTTGTGAAGCGTAATCTTTATATGCTTTAATAGCAATTTTACTTAATAGAACTATAGCAATTAAGTTAATTACAGCCATAAGTCCCATGAATACATCGGCGATATCCCATACAAATTGCATTGATGCAATTGATCCAAAGAATACCATTCCTATTACGATTATTCTATAGATATATAAATAAATCTTTTTATTTGAAATAAATTGGATATTTGTTTCTCCGTAGTAGTAGTTACCTATAATAGAACTAAATGCAAATAGTAAGATACATATTGCTATAAATGTACCACCCCAAGATCCAACTTGAGAAATTAAAGCAGATTGAGTTAATTCTATTCCAGTAAGGTTTCCACTAGCGTACTCTCCAGATAATAGTATAATAAATGCTGTAGCAGTACAGATTATTAATGTATCAGTGAATACTCCTAGTGTTTGTATTAAACCTTGTTTAGCTGGATGAGAAACTGAAGCTGTAGCAGCAGCGTTTGGAGCAGAACCCATACCGGCTTCATTGGAGAATAAACCTCTTTTTATACCTTGCATTAAAGCAGCACCTATTCCACCACCAACTATTTGTTCTATACCAAAGGCGTTTTTAAATATAAGTGCAAATAATGAAGGTATAGCAGTTATATTTTTAGCTATAACAAACATTGCAATTAATATATAAGCAGATGCCATTATAGGAACAATAACAGAAGAAATTTTTGCAACTCTATTTACGCCACCAAAAATAATTATTGCAGTTAAAATTGTAAGCACAATACCTACAACAGCTTTATTCATACCAAAAGAAGATTGGAAAGCAGCTGCTATTGTATTAGATTGTACAGAGTTAAATGCAAAACCAAAACAAATTATAATTAATATTGAGAATAATATTCCCATCCATTTTTTCTTTAATCCTTTTTCCATATAGTAAGCTGGACCACCTCTGAAAGAGTCACCATCTTTAACTTTATATATTTGAGCTAAAGTAGACTCTATAAATGCTGAAGCAGAACCAAGTAAGGCGATAAGCCACATCCAAAAAACTGCACCAGGACCACCAACTGCTATAGCGGAAGCTACACCCGCAAGGTTACCAGTACCAACTCTTGAAGCTGTACCTATACAGAAAGCTTGGAAAGATGAAACTGACCCCTTTTCAGCTGAACCCTCTCCAAGAAGTTTAAACATATCTTTTAATCTTCTAAATTGGATAAAGTTTGTTTTAAAAGAGAAATAAATTCCTATAGTGATAAGAGAAATAATTAGGACATAAGTCCATAAAAAATCATTAAAGTGTAGGATTAAACTATGTATTTTATCCATTGTGTACCCCCTATTTTATCTAAAGTTATTTTTGTATTAATATAATAATATATTAAATATGGAAAAAATGCAAGAAGTGAAAATAAAAAATTCATAAAATTATATTTCGTCTGTTAATAATCTTGAAAAATGAAAATATATGAATAACTCTTGAGATAATTATGCATAAAATAAGAGCCACCTTAATGGTAGCTCTTATCAGTTTGTATTTTATGGTGTTGGAGTTTCAGGAGTTGTCGCTCCGTTATTATCTTGACCACCATTATTTTCGCCGTTACCAGGGGTGTTTCCTGGATTTTCTGTGTCAGGATTATCGTTACCGATGCCTGGTGACTCTTCAGGTGGAGTTTCTAATTTTTTTATTGTTAACTCTACAGTACCATCTTTAACTATTTCAGTAGTGAAATTTATTAAGGTATAAGTTTTAGGAGTTAACGTACCTGAAACTGATTCGCCACCAACAAAGGTATACTTGATGCCTTTGTCATTTAAAATAACTATAGCATCATATAAATCCATGTTTTGTTTTAATCCAATTTGTGATAGTTTAATTTTTTCTTCAGGTTTAGTATCATCTTTTTCAGTTGGTATTACGTAAGGGAAGTCTGCAGCATCTTTGCTTGCATTTTCCTTCTTTATAAATACTTTTTCTTCTACTAAACCCTTTGGTGTATTATCGGTAGCAAGTTTATTATTATTCTTATTAACTTTTACTTTTACATGCACATCACAAACTGAATTTGGTTGTGTACCTTCTATAAACATTTCAGTCCTAACTCTGCCACCCCTTTGATCTTGATTACAAAGATCAGTAGCAAGTTTGCCAGAATCAATACAAATTGTTGCATTTACAATTCCAGAAGGCTTTTCAATTTCTTTATATTCTAATCCTTGATGCACTTGAGCCATTACTTTTCCCCAAAGCTCAGCAGCAGCACTACTATATCCAGACATTGGTTGAGGCATATCATAGCCTATCCAAACTGATGCAGAGTAATAAGGTGTTAATCCAGCAAACCAGAATGCATCAACATTATTAGTTGTACCTGTCTTACCAGCAACAGGAATGTCACTAAATTGAGCAGCGCCAGCATCAAATCTAGTTATAGGTCCTTTTAATATATCATACATAATATATGCAGTCTGTGGTGAGAACAATTGAGTTGCTTTTGGTTCTTTTTCAAGTAGAACTTTACCAGTAGCATCTTCAACCTTTGTGTATAATATAGGTTCGTTTCTAACACCATTATTACCAAATGAGCCAAAGGCAGAAGCTAAAATAGTTGTATTTCCACCATCTCTATCTTCAGGACTATTATCATGTTGGCCTAAAGCTATGGCTGACATAGAAGTCTTAGAAACGTCATTGTATACTATTCCAGCTTTTTCCCCGTATTCTAATGCAGTATCCATTCCGATTTTATCTACAAGTTTAACTGAAGTTATATTTTTAGAGAAGGCTATACCATCTCTAGCAGTTATAAAGCCATCAAACTTAAAATTGTAGTTATTAAGACCAGCTGTAAATCCATATTTATTTAAAATTGAAGATGAAACAGGTGCATCGTCTAATGGTGTAGCAGCTGTTATTATTTTAGTATCAATGCCAGGACCATAAACAGTTAATGGCTTAGTAGTTGACGCAATTGGTTTTAAATCATCATAAGCTCTATTTATTGAATGAGGAGGTTGTTCACCTCTACCACCTACTAAAGCAAGAACTTTACCAGTTCTATAATCCATTATTGTTGCTGCAGATTGAAGTAATGGGTATGAAACTTCCCCTTCATCTTGAACACCATTACCATTAGTGTCATCATATGTTACAGCATCTCCAGGATTAGTATCCCAATCGACGTTTAAGTTATTTCTATCATCTAAAACTGCTTGAACGGCATCTTGTATAGAAGTATCTAGAGTTGTATAAATTTTCAAACCACCATTAACAAATAATGTATTAACTTCTTCGTCTGTATATTTATATTTCTCTTTCAAGTCATTTCTTACTTGTTCTAGAGCGGGATATATAAACCACTCATATTTAACTTTATAATCAGTTGAAATTGGTTCAAAAACAAATTGATTTTCAGCAGTGAAATTATAAGCTGAATCATATTCATCTTTACTTATAAACCCTAATTCTAACATTTTCATAAGAACAGTTTCAGTTCTATCTATATAAGTATTTGGATAGTCTTTAGCTTCTGTGTTATAAGCGCTATAGTATGACGGTGCTTGAGTTATACCAGCAATATATGCGCATTCAGGTAAAGTAAGATCTATTGCTTTTTTACCAAAGAAATATCTAGAAGCAGCTTCAACACCATACACATAACCACCAAGTGGAATGGTATTTAGGTAAGCTGTGACAATTTCTTCTTTACTAAGAACTTTTTCAAGTTTTAATGCAAGATAAATTTCTTTTATCTTTCTATTAACTGAAGCTAGAGGACCGCTATCTGCTTTATTTTCATTTGAGGCTTCTTCAAATAATAAAGTATTTTTTATTAATTGTTGTGTTAATGTAGAAGCTCCATGAACACCGCCTTCTCCAGTTAGGATAACTTTTACATCTCTAAGAGCAGCACCTATAATTCTCTTTACATCAATACCTGGATGAGTCATAAAACGCTCATCTTCTATTGCAATATATGCATTTATTAAATTTTGAGGTATTTCTTCGTAGCTTATTTTATATCTTTCTTCTTGTGTTGGAATATTATCAATAACTTCACCTTTATTATCATAATACATTGAGGTTTGATTTAAATCGTGTATAGATTCTACATCTAAAGTTGGTGCAGTTTTTATAACAGCAACAACATAGCCTACCCCTACAACTGATAATAGCAAACCAGTTATTAAAATAGTAAGAAAGAAATATTTAAAAAATCTCTTCGTTTTAGAAGGTGGCAGCTTTTTTTTCTTATTTTTATTGGAGCCACTTTCCTGGTTAACTTTATTATTTTTAGGTTTATCACTATTAGCCATTTGTTCCTCCCTTTATTAAGTTATCAAATTTAAAAAATATAATATTATCTTTTATTATAGCATATTAATTATAATAATAAAATAATAAGTAATTTAAGGTGAAAGATGAGATATTATACTGAAAAACCAAGACGAGGTAAAAATAAAATTCAAATTCCCAATACGATATTTGTTATTATAGCCATTGTGGTGGCGTTTAATTCTTTTTTATATTTATTTCAAAAGAGGATTTTACCAACTGTATTAGATATAGCAGAAATTACAATGAAGGCAGAGGCTATAAAGGTTATAAATGAAGAAACAATGAGGATTTACGAAGAGAATTTTAATTATGATGATATTATGAAAATTGAGAAGGACTCAGAGGGAAACATAACTATGATAAGGTCAGATACTATTAAGCAAAATAAGCTTACTGCAGAAGTTGTATTGGCTTGCAACGAAAAACTTCAGAATTTAGGTGAGTTAGGGGCGAAAGTTCCACTTGGATATATGACTAATAATGCTTTTTTTTATAGGATGGGACCAAAGATAAATGTAAAAATGGAGCAGATAGGTAATCTTAACACAAGTTATGATTCGACATTTGAAAGCGCAGGGATTAATCAAGTTAGACATAAAATTTATTTAAATATAGATGTGAAGATGAGATTAGTAGTTCCGCTTGCTAGCAAAGACGTTGAATTATCCTGTGAAATACCTGTTTCAGAAACAATAATAGTTGGGAAGATTCCAGACACAGCTATAAATATAGGAAGATAATAAATAAAGTGCGAAGCGATTCAATGAAAAATTCTAAGTGATAAATGAAAAATTAAAGGAAGGAATTCTTTGATAGGAATTTCAAAAAAAGAAACTGCCGTAGCAGTTTCATCATTAATTTATAATTGTCCACTAAATGAATTGCTTCGCAATTCTATAAATATGATTTATTCCCAATTAAATACGTAAGGAACATTTCTGTAGAATCCATGGTAATCTAATCCGTAGCCTACTACAAATAAGTCTTCGATTTCAAAACAACAGTAGTCAGGTGTTATTTCAACTTTTCTTCTAGATGGTTTATCTAGTAATACACATGTTTTAACTGATTTTGCACCTAATTTTTTTACGTGATCAACTGCAAATGACATTGTATAGCCAGTGTCGACAATATCGTCAACTATAAGAACATTTAATCCTTCTATATTATCTGGAATATCATTTACTACTTTAACATTTCCAGTGCTAACTTCTCCGTGTCCATAACTAGAAGTAGTCATAAATCCTACTTTAGCTTTCACATCAATAGATTTAAATATATCAGCTCCAAATACAAAACTTCCTCTTAATAAAGGAAGTACATAAAGTTCCTCACCTTCGTAATCCTTAGAAATTTGTTCTCCTAATTCTTTAACTCTAGTTTTAATTTGCTCTTCAGAAAAAAGAATATTACGCTTCTTATCTTCCATTGTAAACCCTCCAGTACTATATTCCTTAAAATCACTTATGTAATAATATAATATACAAATAAGAATATGATAAAATTACTTTTAATGTATGTTTAGAGTATGCTTTAAACTATAATTTGCTTATTTTATATTGTATATATATTTTAAATATTAGCATAAATTAAATTTTTTGCAACTCTAAAATACTAGCACAAGTAAAGTAATATGGAGAATATAATACAATATAGCTTCAGCAGTTTTGTAAACTTTAAGAAACTAAAAAAACTAGATATATTATAAAGGATAAGAAAGATTTTAATAACTGTTAAAGGGGGCGTATTGAGTTGATAAAAGGTATAGATATAAGTAACTACCAAGCTGGATTAAACTTTAGTACGGCAAATAGTATGGGGTTTGATGTTTGTATAATAAAAGCCACAGAATCTACCAATTATAAAAATCCTCTCTTGGATAGTCAAGTGAATGCAGCTTTAAGTAGTAATATGAAAATTGGATTTTATCATTTTTTTAGAAATAATGGAACTGCAGAAGCACAATATTTTGTAAGTAAAATTAAGCCATATTTAAGCAATATGAAAGTTAAACCAACGATTGATATAGAAACAACTTATTCTTATGGACAGATATTAGATTTTATAAGTTATGTAGAAAGTGCTTTAGGAGTTGAGTGTATGGTATATTGTAATTATTCATATGCTAAACAATTAAGTTTGAATAGTGAAATATCAAAGAGAACTTTATGGTTAGCTTATTATGGAACAAACGATGGAAATTACTATGCAGCGCCAAGCAACCATGGATTTGCTAAATTTGCAGGACAACAATACTCAAGTGCTAATTATATAGGATCAGTGAATGTTGATACTAATTTATTTAATGAAAATGTATATTTAAATGGAAATGTGGTAACCAACCCTTCTATAGATAGGTCAAGTACAGAGAATACTTACACTGTAGTATATGGTGATACATTAAGTGAAATTGCAGCTAAATATGGTATTGGTACATCAACTTTAGCAAGTTTAAATGGAATTACCAATCCTAATTTGATATATGTAGGGCAGGTTTTAAAGATACCATCATCCTCTAATAATACTACAAGTGTTACCGGTGGAAATTTTAAAAGCTACACAGTAGTAGCAGGTGATACTTTAAGTGAAATTGCAGTTAAGTATGGCGTGAGTATATCTGATTTAGCAGATTTGAATGGAATAAGTAATATAAACTTAATATATGTTGGGCAGGTTTTAAGAATTCCATCAATATCAAGTACAACAACTCAGCAGACACAAAAAATATACTATACAGTAGTAAGTGGAGATACTTTAAGTGCAATAGCTTCAAAATTTGGAACAACAACTGCTGCTATAGCAAGTCTAAATAAAATATCTAATATAAATTTAATATATGTAGGGCAAGTATTAAGAATTAAATAAGTGTTTATATTATTCATTATGGGTTTTTATTAAAAGAGAATATTAAAAAGTTATATCCAATTGTAAGTTGATAATTATTGATTTATAATTGGATTATTTTTTGAAAATATGATTTTTATCATCTATATGGATTTATTTACTTTTAATCAGGAATAGTATACAATTAATGAAAGATTTGGGTGTGTAGATAAAAAGATTTAAAAATAAAACTATCTCAAATTAGAAAATTAATATAAATATAATAAAGTGAGTATATTAATTTTAAGGGCTAAAATATTAGTTACGAGGTGATTATATGATATATGGAAATATAGATGGAGTTAAAAAGTCAGCAATAGAAGAATTAGAAAGACTTTATAAAGCTAAATGTCCTAAAGATGAAGTTTGTTCTTTAGAGATTATACAAACTATCTCTAGGGTTTCATCATTTATAGAAAGGGAAATAAGCGTAGCTATAGATAGAAGAGGAAATATTAGGTCTATAGCAATTGGAGATTCTACTTCCGTTGAAATAGAAACTTTAGATATAAGAGAGAAAAGACTTGCAGGAGTAAGAATCATACACACTCATCCAAATGGTATGAGTAACTTATCTGCATTGGATATAAGTGCACTTTTAAAATTAAAGTTAGATGCTATAGTAGCAATTGGAATTTATGAAGATAAGATTTTAGATTGTTCTTTGGGATTATTAACTGTATTTGATGATAAGCTTGATTATGAAGAGTTACAAAATATATCGTTAGAAGATATATCAAAAATACATATTTTAAATAAGATATCTTATATAGAATCTCTTATAAAGGAAAAAGATATAGTTGAAGATGAAGGGGAAAAAGCTATTTTAGTAGGTTCTGATACAAGAGAAAGTTTAGAGGAGCTAAGGGAATTAACAAGGGCTTGTGATATTCCTGTATTAGAAAGTGTGTATCAGAGCAGAAGTAAAATAGATTCAGCTTTTTATATTGGAAGAGGTAAGGTTCTTGAGATTGCACAGCTTAGACAAAAATTAAGAGCTAATGTAGTGATTTTTGATGATGAACTATCAGGATCACAAGTTAGAAATTTAGAAGCAGCAATAGGAGCTAAGGTTATTGATAGAACAACTTTAATTCTTGAAATATTCGCTAGAAGAGCTAAGAGTAGAGAAGCTAAAATTCAAGTTGAATTAGCGCAGTTAAAATATAGAATGAGTAGACTTCAAGGCCTTGGAACTATCATGTCAAGAACTGGTGGAGGAATAGGAACTAGAGGTCCTGGAGAAAAGAAGCTTGAGACAGACAGAAGACATATTAAAGAGGAAATATATGATTTAAATGATGAGTTAAAGAAAATTAAAAAAATAAGAGAAACTCAAAGAGAAAAAAGAAATAAAGAAAGTATACCTAAGGTGTCTTTAGTTGGATATACTAATGCAGGTAAATCTACCTTAAGAAATCACCTTTGTGATGTAGCAGCACAAAAAGATGTTCAAGGAAAAGAAAAAGTTTTTGAAGCAGATATGCTTTTTGCAACATTAGATATAACTACAAGAGCTATAGTGTTAAAAAATAAAGGAGTAATTACTTTAACTGATACGGTAGGTTTTGTAAGAAAATTGCCACATGACTTAGTTGAAGCATTTAAATCAACATTAGAGGAAGTAATATATTCAGATCTTTTATGTCATGTTGTAGATGCTTCATCTAATTATGCTTTAGAGCAAATAGCAGCTGTAGAAGAAGTATTAGCAGAACTAGGTGCATTAGATAAGAAAACATTATTAGTATTAAATAAGATAGATAAAGCTACAGAGGAACAGATTTTATCTGTAGAAGAAGCAACATCAAAATATGAGAAAATAAAAATTTCAGCAAGAACTGGAGAAAATTTAGAAGAATTATTAAGCATAATTGAAGAAAATTTACCTTACACTATGAAGAAGTGTGAATATATCATTCCTTATGATAGAAGTGATATGAATTCATTTTTACATAGGAATGGTAGAGTCTTAGAAGAAGATTATAGAGAAAATGGTACTTTTATATTAGCTGAAGTTGATGACGAAACTTATAATAAAACAAAGGAATTTATTATTAAAGAAATTTAAGAATTTTATTTATAGCTTTTAGATAGGGTATACACTATCTAAAAGCTATATTTTTTTATACTTTATATAGGTATTGAGTATGGTATATAATTTATGAGGAAACGTATTGATACAATTATTATCTTTTGTGATATTAAGGAGTAGTTATGGAAAAATATATTTTTGAATTAAATGAAGAGGAGCCTAAATATATTCAAATAGCAAACCATATAAAAAATTTGATAAATTCTAAGTGTATAAATGATGGCGAAAAATTGCCACCAATAAGAAAGCTAGCTGAATTTTTAAATGTAAATAATGTTACTATTGTTAACTGTTATAAAAAGCTTCAAAGTGAAGGGTACGCATATCAAAAGATGGGGTCAGGTACATTTGCTAAAAGAAGAGAAGTTATGCAGAAATTTAAAAATGAGTATAGTAAAGAAATTAAAAATATAATAAATAAAAATCATGGAGATATAATTGATTTTACTGGGGAAAGTTTAAGTGATTTATACTTCCCTATAAAAGAATTTAAAGAAGTTTTGAATAGAGTGCTTGATAGAGATGGCGCGGAAGCTTTGTTGATACAAGAAACCTTAGGATATGGAGAATTAAGAGAAACTATAAATAATGCATTTTGGAATAAGAGGTTTGATGAAGAAGAAATATTGATTTTATCAGGAGCACAACAGGGGATAGATATAGCAGCTAAAGCTATAGTTAATATTAATGATAATGTAATGGTTGAAAAGCCTACATATGGTGGAGCATTATCGGTATTTAAGTGGAGAAGAGCCAATATATTTGAAGTTCCAATTAATGATGATGGTATAGATATAAAATTATTTGAAAATATTTTAAAGAAAAATAAAATAAAGTGTTTTTATGCAATGAGTTATTTTCATAATCCTACTGGAGCAAGTTATAGTAAGGAATGTAAATTAAAAATTTTAGAGCTTGCAGAAAAATATGATTTTTATATAATTGAAGATGATTATCTTTCAGAGCTAATTTATGATGAAAACCTTAATCATGAGCCTTTTAAGGTTTTAGATAAAGGAAATAGAGTTTTTTACATAAAAAGTTTCTCGAAGATATTTTTACCGGGAATTAGATTGGGATATATGATTTATCCAGATGGGTTTAAAGAAGTTATGCAAAGCTCAAAAATAAATACAGATATAGCTACATCCACACTTATGCAAAGAGCCTTAGAATTGTATATAAGAGAAGGGTACTTTAAAGGTCATATTGAGATATTGAAAAAGGAATATAAAAAACGATATAATATGATGAGAAATTTAATTAAAGATCAACTTTCAGATTATATAGAAATGAAGGAGCCAAGAGGTGGGTTATATTTTTATCTTAAATTAAAAGACAAAAATATAAGCTCTAAAGAATTGTTTTATAGATTAAAAGATAAGAAAATTTTTATTACCCCAGGAATAGTTTTTTATAAAGACATAGATGGGGGAGTAGATTCTTTTAGGTTATGTTTTTCTCAAACAAATGAAAATAAGATTAAAGAAGGAATCTATGTTATTAAGGAGGTAATTAATAAATGGCGTATATAACGATAAGACAATATGGGGAAGATGAGTTTATAGAAAAGAAATCTCAATTTATAGGATATGCTAAAAGATGTGAAAGTGAAGAAGAAGCAAAGGCTTTTGTTACGGAGATTAAAAATAAACATAAACAAGCTACTCATAACTGTTGGGCATATGTAGTGGGGAAAAACATGGGAATTCAAAGGTATAGTGATGACGGAGAGCCACAGGGGACAGCAGGAATTCCGATTTTAGAAGTTATGAAAAAAAGTAATGTTACAGATTGTGCAATAGTTGTTACTAGATATTTTGGTGGTATAATGCTTGGGGCTGGAGGCTTAACTAGAGCTTATACAAAAGGAGCATCTATATCATTAAAAGCAGGTGGTGTCGTTGAAAAAGTTGAAGGTGTTAACATATCTTTAGAAATGGATTATGATATGATTGGTAAAATACAATATATGTGCGGACAAAATAATTGGCATATTGAAGATACAGAATATACTGATAAAGTAGTTGTTCATATATTAGCTGAGTTAGATACTGCAAATGAAATAGAAAAATCATCTATTGAAGCTACTAATGGTAAAATAGTGATTAATAAAAGTGGTATAGATATTTATTTTAAAGAAGATAATAGACTGTACAAGATGATTTAGTTATATGAGTTAACTTTTGGTTGGCGATTAATAATTATGTAACACATTTGTAACTATTATTTGAAAATGTTCCTATATAATAGTACATGGCTTAAAAATTGACAATTAGTTTTATGATAAAAAATTATAGACAAGTTAATATTAAGTGTAGAATGACTTTAATTTTATAATTATTTATTAAGGGGGAACTATAAGAGAATATGAATAGTGGAAGTGTAGACTTGAAAAAGAAGTTAAAAAAGAAATATATATACATAATTACAGTATGTACAGTAATGATAATTGCTGTATTAGCAATAAGGAGCTTATCGATTAAAAAAGTAACTGTAGTAGTAGATGGAAAAGAAATAATACATAAGACCAATAAGGATACCATAGGTGAAGTATTAAATGAGTTAGGTATAACATATGGTGAAAATGATAAGTTATCTAAGAGTAGTTCAGAAAGTATAAATGACAAAGATAACATAGTAATTACAAGGGTAACTTTTAAAGATGAAGTTGTAGAAGAGAATATTAACTTTGAAGAAAAGAAGGTAAAGGACTATAAAATACCTTTAGGAGAAAATAGAATATTAAGTGAAGGTGAAGTAGGGAAGAAAAATAGTACTTATAAAGTTACTTATGAAAATGGAGTTGAAGTAAAAAGAGAGTTAATTAATGAAGAAGTTATAGATGAAGCTTCAGATAAAGTTATAGCTGAAGGGATATTTGAGCCTACAAGTTTAACAGTTTGTGTGAATAAATCAAGAAATTTATCTAGTGATTATGAGCCAGGGAATTTAGTAGTTCCAAATGTGAGATCCATAGTAAGTTCAAGTAGAATTATGATGGTACCGGAAGCAGCAACAGCACTAGAAGATTTGTTTTTAGGGGCAGAGAATGATGGAGTGTATCTTTATGCTGTATCAGGATATAGGTCTTATGATTATCAAGCTAGTATTTATAATCCTTATTCAGGATACTCAGCACCACCTGGAGCCAGTGAACACCAACTAGGTTTAGCTATGGATGTTAATTCATCTTATTATGGATCATCATTAACTACTGAGTTTGGATATAGTACTGAAGGGCAATGGGTTAAAGCTAATGCTCATAAATATGGATTTATAGTTAGATATTTAGATGGGAAAGAAGATATTACTGGATATTACTATGAACCATGGCATATAAGATATGTTGGAGTAGATTTAGCTACAGAATTATATAATAGTGGGCTTACATTAGAAGAATATTATGGTGAATATTAAGTGAATTGAAAAAAAAAATTCACTATGATATACTGTTTATGGATATTTAAGTAAAGAACAAATTATTTTAATTTAGGAGGAAGAAAGATGTCAGGACATTCAAAGTGGCATAATATACAAAATAAAAAAGGTAAAGCTGATGCGCAAAGAGGAAAGATATTTACTAAGGTAGGTAAAGAAATAGTGCTTGCAGTAAAAAATGGAGGTCCAGTTCCTGAGAACAACCCTAAATTAAGAGATGCAATAGCAAAAGCAAAGGCTGCAAATATGCCTAATGATACAATAAATAGATCAATAAAGAAAGCTTCAGGAGAATTAGCTTCAGTTGATTATGAAAGAATAGTTTATGAAGGATACGGACCATCAGGAGTAGCTGTTATAATTGAAACATTAACAGATAACAGAAATAGATCAGCAGGTGACGTAAGAGCTGCATTCTCAAAAGGTGGCGGTACTATGGGTACAACAGGATGCGTAAACTTTATGTTCCAAGAAAAAGGTGAAATAGTAATCGAAAGAGCAGATTTAGACGAAGAAGAAATAATGATGATGGCTCTAGATGCTGGTGCAGAAGATTTTGAAGCAGAAGATGAAGTATTTGTAATAACAACATCTCCAGATGATTTTGGTACTGTTAGAGAAGCTTTAGAAGCAGATGGATTAGAATTCTTAGAAGCGGCTGTTAAAATGATTCCGGACACATACACTGCTATTGATGAAGAGGCTGCTAAGAAGATGCAAAAGATATTAAACTTACTTGATGATTCAGATGATGTTCAAGAGGTTTACCATAATGCAGAGTTCCCAGAAGGATGGGATGAATAATATAAAATAAGTCTTTAGGTAATATAGATAAGTAATTTAATTGATTATTATATTCGTATTTTTAAGTAAGATTTTATTATGTATAAATACCGTCATATCAATTTTAATATTGATATGACGGTATTTTTTTATTATCAAGAATAATGATTTATTAACAAAAATTAAATTACAAAATAATCTGATTTTTATGAACCAAAATGATAGTTATGTAATATTATATATTAGGACAAAGAGAATGTTCAAAATATACAGGGAGGTGTTTTAATATGGGAGAAAATATGAGAAGAAATGGTTATGGATATTATCAGGATTCAGATTATTGTAATAATGAAGATGATCATGATAATAGAGATAAAATATGTGATATAAAAAGTATTTGTTGTGATGATTTTGTTAAGGAACAATTTAGTTTGCAAACAATAGCTAGAAATAATGTTGTAATAGTTTATCAATCAATTGATAGTAATATTACACGTGGGACAGTAAAAGTAAAAAATTTATCATCAAATACTTCTATTAACTTTACAGTAAACAGTACAAATATAGTTGTAGGACCAAACCAAGAGGCTGCAATTACTGCAGCTAATCTAGCTTCAGTAAGAGTTCAATCAATTGGACAAGGTGCTTTAGCAAGAGTAAAACTTTGCTTTGATTTACAAGTAAGGTCATTTGAAGGTTAATAAATCTGTATAGAATCTAATATTATTCTGGGCAGAGATTTAATCTCTGCCTTTCATATTAAGATAATAGACAGGAGTTTAATTTTTGTTTTGTATATCATAGTAAATAATAAGTGCTAAGAATCTACTAAGCACACTTAACACAGCTACAATTATACAAAGTTCATGGATGTTTTTAATTTGCTGAAGATGAAGTATTTATAGTTACTATATCACTAGGGGGGGCTGTGGTATCAATAGTTATGATGTACGTTAATACCTCCTTATTAAAAATGTTTATTTAATAAGGAGGTATTTCAAAGTTTTGCTTTTATTTAGTATAGAAGTATAAGAATATTATACATATATAAGGGGTGAGTTTTGACAGTATATTGAATTTTAAAAGGCAAAATAATATCTTTCTGATACTGCCTTAGTATAGCCATAATCAATAATTACAGGTTTTCCATCAAGTATGCCCCAACTACTGCTTCTAAATAAATCACTCCATAATAGATTATATTTTTTTTGAATATTTTGTAATTTTGATAAATTAGCAAGCTCTCTATTATTTCTAATATTAAAATATCTACAAATATATGAAAAATTATTTGTTTTTTTGGCCTTCTCCATTATTAGAAAAATAAAATCATCTGAAACTTGTATAACTCTCGCAAATAAATCAGAATTATCATAAGATGAAATTTGATACTCAGTTCTGTTTTGTGCAATCCCTGCTTGATTTTTTGCTATTTTTACTACATAACCATTTTCTAAATCAAAAACGTTTCGTGCAGAGCCTGAACCAATGTATCTGTAATTTCCCATTCTTATATTTGAAATAATTTCTGGGAGTATATTAATCATTTGTAAAACACCTACTTTTTTAGATATATAATTAAAAATATTAAGGCATAGTCCCTATATATTAGATTATTCAATAAGTCGCTATTTAGTTAATAATTATGTATCTATTTTGACTAAATTATTATTAATATCTTATGCAGATAAAAGAACTGAAAAAAAGGGAGATTAAGAAAAAATACTGAATAGAAATTATCAAGAAAGTGGTATAAAAGATCTACTTAGGGTGTTGACGAAATTATTACATATGATATATTAGAACTACAAGTAAATGGAAATAAAGTTTGTTTGTATCTTTCAAATAAATGTCCATAACTTTGATTTAAAAAATAGGAGTTTAAAATGTTAAGATTAGCGAATGAAAAAAATAGAAGAGAAGTATTAGATTATTGTTTAGAAGAACCTAATATAAACTTATTTATAATAGGTGATATTGAGAATTTTGGATTTGATAAGGATTTTCAAGATGTTTGGATACAATACAAAGAAGAAATTATCACAGGTATAGTATTAAGGTATCATACTAATTTTATAGTTTATAGCAGAAATTTAGATATGAATTTTAATGAAGTTGTGGAATTACTTATAGAAAAAGAGGCTAAAGTAATTAGTGGAAAGTTATCAGTTGTAAATAAAATATATGAATCAATAGATAAGAGTTATAATAAAAGAGAAATGTTTTTCTGTGAACTTAGAGATGAAAGTAAATTAGAAAAAGTGAGTGAAGAAAATATAGAAATAGCAACATCATATGATTCTATGGATATTGCTAAGGCATATGGAAATATAAAAGAATTTGAAGGTATGTATTCTAACGATATAAATGAACGTTACAATCAAATTAATAATAGAATAGTATCTAAAGAAGGAATACATATTTTTATTAAAGAAAATAATGAAATTATTGCTCATGGAAATACAACTGCCACAACTAGCGTTAACGCTATGATAGGAGGGGTTTTTACCATCCCAGAGCATAGAAATAAAGGATTAGCAAGTAAAATAGTATCGGCTTTAACAAAGAGATTAATAGATGAAGGAAAATCAGCCTGCTTATTCTTTGATAATGAAGAAGCAGGAAAGATATATTATAGATTAGGGTTTGAAGATATAGATAAATGGTGTATGTTAATAAAAAAATAAAACATTATTTGTTTTAGGTGGTAAACCAAAAGATTATTGGATTTTAATGATAAAAAGATGATTTATGTTATAACATAAATCATCTTTTTATTTAAACAATACTACATAAAGCAACTTATGCAATATGTACAGTTTATGAGTGAGTCGCATAATATATAGTAGATAACTATAGCTAATGATTAATATACAAAGGAGGAAAAGGGAATTGGCAAATTATAGAGGTATAGATATCAGTAATTGGCAAGGAAGTATAACATTTTCGGAAGTGAAAAATAGTGGGATACAAATAGTATATATAAAAGCAACTGAGGGAAATTATTATACAGATCCTTATCTCCAAGAATTTTATGATGGAGCTAGAGAGAATGGACTATTAGTGGGTTTCTATCACTTTTTTAATCCTTCAATACCTGTATTAGAACAAGCACAATATTTTGCTGATGCAATAAGTGGTTTATCTTCTGAATGTAGATTAGTTTTGGATTTAGAAGAGGCTAGTGGATATGGATCAAGTGAATTATCGGGCATTGCAGTAGAATTTTTAAAAGAAGTTGAAAAGAGTACAGGATTAGGTGTGGCTATATACACCTATGCAAGTTTTGCGAATAATAATATTACTACTGGATTTGGGCTTGAAAATTATCCATTATGGATAGCTGAATATGGAAGTAGTGAACCAGAAATTAATTCTATATGGGGTAGTAGTTATGCTGGATGGCAATATTCTGATAGTGGAAATATATCTGGAATAAATACAAATGTTGATCTGGATTTATTTAATGATGGTATTTTATTGAGTGATGATACTGAAATTTCTGGAAGTAGGAAAGAAGAATCTAATCAAAGTGGAGTTAAATATTATATAGTTCAAGCTGGTGATACTTTAAGTAGTATTGCAGCAAGATTTGGGACAACAGTAGCTAGTTTAGTTTCAATAAATAATATAGCTAATCCTAATTTGATTTATGTAGGGGAAACATTAAAAATATATACAAATAAAACAATATCCAATAGAAGTACTTCATTTAGTAAAACTTATGTAGTAGTTTCTGGAGATACGTTAAGTACTATTGCATTAAGATTTGGTACAACAGTAAGCAAATTAGTTCAGTTAAATAACATTACAAATCCAAATTTAATTTATCCAGGAGAAGTTTTAAAAATACCAACAAGTACTTCGGTTAGAAGTGGATCAGCATCTAATCAACATTTATCAACTTATATTGTACAGTCTGGAGATACTTTAAGTGAAATAGCAAGCAAGTTTGGAACAACAGTTCAATATTTAGTAAGGATAAATGGTATAAGCAATCCAAATCTAATTTATCCAGGAGAGGTATTAAAAATAGAATCTTCAGGTATAGCTAAGCAGCAATCTAGTGAAAATACAAGTTATACAGTTAAGGCTGGAGATACATTGAGTGAAATTGCAGAGAAGTTTGGAACGACAGTAAGTACGCTGGTTGGTTTAAATGATATAAGTAATCCAAATTTAATTTATCCTGGTCAAAAGTTAATAATAAGTAAAGGAAATTCTAAGATATTTATAGGCGTAGTAGTAGTGAAAGTTGGAGATACAGTAAGTGGAATTGCATCAAGATATAACACTACTGTAGAAAATATAGTTAATTTAAATGATTTAAAAAATGCAAATTTAATTTATCCGGGACAAACCTTAAGAGTATAGTTTTTATTAATTTATAAAATTAGTTTGTAAAAAAATATGAATTTAAAAATAAGGAGAATGGTATAAGTGTAATGTTTACCATTCTCTAATTAAGAACTTAAATAATAATTAAAGTTATAATTATTATAATATTTTATGAATTTTAATACTATAAATATTACGTAGAGAAATTTCTTTAGGAGGATGAATTATGGGAGAATATGAGTTTTTAGAAAAATTTGAAAAGCATAAAAATAAGATAGTTGAAAATATTAATGCTGCAAAAGATATGGAGCTAAATAAAATAACAGCAATTTTAGTTATTGATAAAGACAATGAAGAGGTTAAAAAAAGATTAATAAATTGGTTGATTATTGAGGGTTATAAGGTTTCTTTAAGAAAAGATGAATATGATATTTTGACTATAGAATGGTAAAAAATAAAGGAGAAATTATTATTTATATTAAAAATTGATCAAAATATGATTAAAAATTGAAAAAATGGAAATTATTATTTATAAAGAGTCTCCGATTCACATGTGTTCATTGGAGTAACTTCAAGATACCAAATCAGAGATTTGGATTTTCAGTTAAGGAGTGTTGGAATATGAATGATAATTTTCAAAATGAAAAAAATAAAAAAGATAAAATGAAAAAATTATATTTTGGTGTTGGTGTAGTTGTTCTAATGGGAATGTGTTTTAGTTTAAGTTATTTAATAACTGATTGGATAACAAATCCTAAATATGACGATTCTATAGAAGAGAGAACAGTTTATAATTCTACAGATGTATTAGAAGATACAACTACCATAGCTCTAATAAGTGGAGATAGTATTGATAAGGAACAAAGCTTAAAGGCGTTTAAAGAAGAAAATAATATTCAAGTTGATGTAAATCAACAATTTTTAATAGACTTTCTTGATGATTCAGGATATAAACTTGAAGCATTAGATAATAATAAAATTGTATTTAAAAAAGAAAATAGTGAAAATGCTCTTGTAGCTAATAAATATTATTTAGGTGAAAAAGATGGATATTTTGCTATTTATAAAACAGATGAGAATGGTAGAGCGTTTATAGAAGCGGAAAATGATGTTTTTAGAGATTATAAAAAAGTAAATACTATACCAGTTTCAGCAGAGGAAGAAATTAAATCATTTAAGCATTATTATGATTCAAAGGAAGAAGCTTTGGAAAGATTGGCTGGTTATATGAATTAGATTTTCTATACTTAGATTATAAAGAAAATTTATATTAAATTGGTGGAAAAGTAGCCATAAACATAGAGAGAATAAGAGAAGATAAAAAAGGGGACAATAGTATTAGAAACGATGGAGAGGAGGTTACAATATGAGCATCATTCCAGAATTTCAATACTTATTGGTTATGCCTGATGGTCATGTAAAGGGATTTAACGACTTGGATACGACTAAAGCATATATTAATCTCTATTATATGAAAAAAGTTAGAAATTCTACTATAATAACTGAAGTAAATGATTTAACGGATAGTAGTGAGCAATTTATCAATACTGTATGTCAAAACTTAGGTGTTATAGAAGGAGAATGTAGAGTATATAATACAAATGATATTATAGAAAAACTTCAAGAGAATATAGTATTCGATGAAGAAAAGGAAGAGATAATATCAAAGTTGTTAAACGAGGATATTACGCTAAATATATATGATTATGCAATTGATAACATATTCAATGATGTTGAGGCTATTGATATAATGGAACCTTATGGAGAATTTTGGAGTTAAGATAAGCTATATTTAGTAAGGCTATCACAAATGTGGTAGCCTTACTTTGTTATTGAAAAAAATATTGTATAATGTTAAAGTAGAAATGTTATGTTTATTACTTCAAGATAAAATAAGGGGGGAATTGTATGTATGAATATATAAAAGGGAAGTATATTGGTATAAACAAAGATTATGTAATTGTTGAAAATAATGGAATTGGATATAGAGTATTCACTTCAGGAGCTACTATGGCAGAAATGCCAAAGGTTTCAGAAGAAGTTATGTTATATTTGGAACAGATAGTTAGAGAAGATTTTATTGGTATATATGGATTCTCCACAAGAGAAGAGTTAGATATGTTTAAATTATTACTTTCAATAAATGGTGTAGGAGCAAAAGCCGCATTATCTTTATTATCAATAAGTAGAATAAATAATTTAAGATATGCTATATTAATGGGAGATGAAAAGCATTTATGTAGAGCTCCTGGTATAGGTAAGAAAACTGCAGGAAGAATAATTTTAGAGCTTAAGGATAAAATCAAAACTGATGATGTAGTAGAAGGTGTAGATATACAAGAAGGATTTAAGGATATTGCACCAAGCAATGCGAATGTTGTAGGTGAGGCTTTAGGAGCCTTATTGGCTTTAGGATATTCAGAGAAAGAAGCGGAAACTGCTCTTAAGAAAGTAGATAAGACACAAACTGTTGAAAATATAATTAAGGAATCATTAAAAGTATTAATGGGATAGAGGTGAAATAATGGAGAGAATTATTACACCAGCAGAAATGCTAGAGGATGGAAATGGCGAATTGAGCTTAAGGCCTCAAAGGATAAATGAGTATATAGGCCAAGATAAAGTAAAAGAAAGATTAAATATATTTGTTAAGGCGGCTAAAACAAGAGGTGAAGCTTTAGATCATGTGCTTTTATATGGGCCTCCAGGGCTTGGTAAAACAACTTTAGCTAATATTATAGCTAAAGAAATGGGAGGAGATTTAAAGATAACTTCAGGACCGGCTATAGAGAGAGCTGGAGATTTAGCAGCTATTTTAACTACATTAAAAGATAATGATGTTTTATTTATAGATGAAATACATAGGTTAAATAGAAATGTAGAAGAGATTCTTTATCCTGCAATGGAGGATTACGCTTTAGATATTGTTATCGGAAAAGGTGCTGCAGCGAAGTCTATAAGATTAGATTTACCACAATTTACTTTAATAGGAGCAACTACAAGAATAGGAATGCTTAGTTCGCCTTTAAGAGATAGATTTGGGGTATTATGTGATATGCAGTATTATACTGATGAGCAATTAAAAGAGATAATAGTTAGATCGGCTTTTGTATTAGGATGTGATATCACAGAAGAAGGAGCTTTTGAGATTGCTAGAAGGTCTAGAGGAACACCAAGAATAGCGAATAGATTATTAAAAAGAGTAAGAGACTATGCTCAAGTATACTCAGATTCTTTAATAAGCTATAGAGAGGCAAAAGAAGCATTAGAACTTTTAGAAGTAGATTCTAAAGGATTTGATAGAGTGGATAATAAAATATTAGAAGCTATTATTGACAATTTTAACGGTGGGCCTGTAGGTATTGAAACATTATCTTACTTTATAGGAGAAGAGCTAGGAACTGTTGAAGATGTTTATGAACCATATCTTCTTCAAAAAGGCTTTATAGTAAGAACGGCTAGAGGTAGGGTTGCAACAGATGCGGCTTATACTCATCTAGGGAGGACAAAAAAGAAGAAAAAACATATAAATCAAAAGAGTTTTTTCGATAGTGAGGAGTAAAAAATGAAAACAAGTGATTTTAATTTTGATTTACCAGAAGAGCTTATTGCACAACATCCATTAGAAAAAAGAGATTATTCAAGATTAATGGTGCTAGATAAAGAGACTGGCAAAGTAGAACATAGGCATTTCTATGATATAATAGAATATCTAAAAGAAGGAGATACTTTAGTCTTAAATAATACTAGGGTTATGCCAGCAAGATTGTTTGGGCAAAAGGAAGAAACAGGCTCTAAAATTGAGTTTTTACTGCTTAAAAGAATAGAAGGAGATAAGTGGGAATGTTTAGCTAAACCAGGAAAGAAGGCTAAAATAGGTGCTACTTTTACTTTTGGAGAAGGTAAGTTAAAATGTACAGTAGTAGATATTGTAGAAGAGGGAAATAGAATTATTGAATTTTCTTATGAGGGAATATTTGAACAAGTTTTAGACGAACTTGGAGAAATGCCACTTCCACCATATATAACTGAGAGATTGGATGATAGAGAAAGATATCAAACAGTATATTCTAAGGAAAAAGGATCAGCAGCAGCGCCAACAGCTGGATTACATTTTACTGAAGAGCTATTAGAAAAGCTTCGTGATAAAGGTGTTAACATAGCATATTTAACGCTGCATGTTGGACTTGGAACATTTAGACCTGTAAAGGTTGATGATGTAAATGAGCATGTTATGCATTCAGAATATTATTGTTTAGATAAAGAAAATGCTGATATAATAAATAATACAAAGAAAAATGGTGGTAGAGTAATATCAGTTGGAACTACGTCAACAAGAACTCTTGAAACTATTGGTGATGAAAATGGATATGTGTCTGCGAAAAGTGGATGGACTAATATATTTATATATCCAGGATATAAGTTTAAGGTTGTAGATAATTTAATAACTAATTTCCACCTTCCTGAGTCAACATTAATAATGTTAGTTTCAGCTCTTGCAGGTAAGGAACATGTTATGAACGCTTATAATGAAGCTGTTAAAGAAAAATATAGATTCTTCTCTTTTGGAGATTCAATGTTTATTAAGTAATATAAAAACTAAGGAAGTGAAATTTTGAGTAAAAAAAGATATACGTTACTAAAAAAAGATGGAAATGCTAGAAGAGGAAGATTTGTAACTCCTCATGGAACTATAGAGACTCCAGTATTTATGAATGTTGGAACTTTAGCTGCAATTAAAGGTGCAGTATCGTCTATGGATTTAAAAGAAATAGGATGCCAAGTTGAGCTTTCAAATACATATCACCTTCACTTAAGACCAAGCGATAAGGTAGTAGCTAAGATGGGTGGATTACATGAGTTTATGAATTGGGATAGACCAATACTTACAGATTCAGGTGGATTCCAAGTATTCTCTCTTGCTGGAATGAGAAAGATTAAAGAAGAAGGCGTTTATTTTAATTCTCATATAGATGGAAGAAAAATATTTATGGGACCAGAAGAATCAATGCAAATTCAAAGCAATCTTGCATCTACTATAGCAATGGCTTTTGACGAATGTATACCAAATCCATCAACAAGAGAATATGTTGAGAAATCAGTAGCAAGAACTAACAGATGGCTTGATAGATGTATAGCAGAGATGAATAGATTAAACTCTCTTCCAGAAACAATAAATAAGGAACAAATGCTTTTTGGAATAAATCAAGGTGGATGCTATGAAGATATTAGAATAGAACATGCTAAGCATCTTGCAAGTTTAGATATGGATGGATATGCTATCGGTGGTTTAGCTGTTGGAGAAACTCATGAAGAAATGTATAGAGTAATTGAAGCAGTAGTTCCACACCTTCCAGAAGATAAACCTATATATTTAATGGGTGTTGGTACTCCGGAAAATATAATTGAAGCTGTAGATAGAGGAGTTGACTTTTTTGACTGCGTGCTTCCAGCTAGAAATGGAAGACATGGACACGTATTTACAGGAGAAGGAAAGATAAATCTATTTAATGCTAAATTTGAATTAGATAATAGACCAATTGATGAAGGATGCCAATGTCCTGCTTGCAAGAATTATACAAGAGCCTATATAAGACATTTATTTAAAGCTAAAGAAATGTTAGCTATGAGACTTTGTGTACTTCATAACTTATATTTCTATAATAAATTAATGGAAGATATAAGAGCAGCTATAGATGCTGGAAATTACAAAGAATTCAAAGAGCAAAAGCTAAGAGAGTGGAACATAAAGAAATAAGATGTAAATAAAATATTAAATTTATTTAATATTTGTAGAATAATTGACATACTATTATGTAAATAGTATAGTTTTCATTAGGACTATTTTTAAAATTAATATAGAGAAGGGAATGAATATAATGGGCAATGTAGGTGGAATGTTAGCTACTTTCTTACCATTAGTAATAATGTTCGGTCTTATGTACTTATTACTAATATTACCAGAGAAGAAAAGAACTAAAAAATATAATGCTATGTTATCTGAATTAAAAGTTAATGATGAAATAATAACTAGGGGTGGAGTTGTTGGAAAGATTATAACTCTTGAAGATGAGTATATGGTAGTACAATCAGGTCCAGATAGAACTAGATTTAAAATGCTTAAAACTTCAGTTTCTCAAAAAATAAATAAGAACGAAGAATAGTAGAATAATACCCTCTTAAGTGTCATAAAAATGATACTAAGGGGGTGTTTTTTATGGAATTAAAAAGCTATTTTAACAATGTACTAAAAGGTGTAGTTGGTGCTTTTGCGGTGACAGTATTACTTACAGCTATTTTTTCATTAATGATTTCTTTTATAGAATTTAGTCCAGCGGTTTTTAGTGGGGTATTTGTAGTTATTACTTCATTAGGCTTAATTTTTGGAACAATAGTTGCAGCTAAGTTACATGGAGAGAAAGGTTGGTTAGTCGGATTAGCAGTAGGTGTATTATTTTACATAGCATTATACGCAACAGGAGTTTTATTCGGTGCTGAACCAACGTTAGGAGTATATGATTTAATTAAATTCTCTTTATGTGTTCTTGTTGGAACTCTATCAGGTATGCTAGGGATTAACTTAGGAAAAGAATAGTTAATGATAATAAGAAAAGACTTCATATAAAGATAATGAAGTCTTTTTGTTTTTGTAGAGATAAATCCTATATAAGAATTTGTAAAATATTAATTAGTAGAGATAGTTCAGAATAGACAAAAGAAATGTGAAGAACTATATATAGTTGGTATTGGTGTTTTATAAGTTTTAGGTGGAGCTATAGTTATTATTAGAAAAAAAGAAATGAGTTAACTTAATAAGAAAAATATGATATTAAAATAGGGTGATAAGGATAATGCTTTATTATCATCTTTTTTAGTAGTAAGCAAGGTGTAAAATATTCCCAAGTGAATATAAATATAGTACAATATAACTATAAGTATATTATGTTATATTAATAAATTAATTATTTTTACTTAGGGGGTAAAATGAATAAGTTTAAATCTGATGCAATTATGATAATTATTACAATTTTATTTAGTATAGCGATATTTTTATGTTCAAAAAATATTTATAGTGGTGGTTTTATTGCTGATAAATTAAGTAAAAATGTAGAGTATTGCAAGGCTACTGTCACTTCAATAATTAATGAATCCTTAGAAAAGGATCAATACCTAAATAATGTTCAAATAGGATCTCAAACAATAAGTTTAGAGATTAGTAGTGGCGACTTAAAAGGAAATGAGTATGAGATAGTAAATAGAATCAGTAGGTTATATAATTACAAAGTAAATGAAGGGACCAAAGTAATAGTAGGAATTTATAGAAAAGATGGAGAAATATCTGATTTATCTATTTATTCTTATGATAGAAGTGGTGCACTTATAGGAATTATAAGCATATTTTTAGCTGTAATAATTATCATTGGAGGAATACGCGGATTAAAGGCTATAGTGTCGTTAATATTTACGATAGTATCAATTATATATTTAATGATTCCCCTAATGTTAAGGGGGGTTAGTCCAATATTTTCAGCTATAATTATAGCTATTTTAAGTGTAGTAATTACAATGATATTAATTTCAGGTAAAAGTAAAAAAACGATTGTTGCAATTTTAGGAACCATATTAGGTGTAATAATTTCAGGAACAATTGCACTTGTATTCGGGAAACTAGCCCATTTGTCAGGAATTACTATGGAAGATGCGGAAAGTATAATGTATATAGCCGAAGGTACAGGATTAAAAGTTACTGGAATTATGTTTGCTGGAATTTTGGTTGCATCATTAGGAGCAGTTATGGATGTAGCTATGTCTATATCATCATCTGTTTTTGAAATTTATCAAATTAATCCAAATAGATCTTCAAAAGAGTTGTTTATTAGTGGTATGAATATAGGAAGAGATGTAATAGGGACTATGGCTAACACACTTATATTAGCCTTTGCGGGAGGTTCTCTAACTACATTGTTAATGATATTTACGTCAAGTATGACAGCTGATCAGCTTTTTAATATTGATATTGTAGGAACAGAAATAATTCAAGGTGTAGCGGGAAGTATAGGGATAGTACTTACTGTGCCAATTACAGCATTAATAGCATCCTACTTATACAAAAGTGAAATTAGAAATAAACATAAGAATTATAAAGTTGTTAAAAGTTAAAATATGTTCAAATAAAGGTTATAACATAATATATATTGTTATAACCTTTATTATTTATAAAAGTAAATAAAATAATATGTTTTGTATAAAAAACAAATAAGAAAGTAACGATATTATAACCATTACTTAACATATTTAACAATAAATAGTATATAATTAAAGTGAGGAAAGTTAAGGAGGGGTAAAATGTACAAACTAACCAAAAGTAAAATTTTAAACCTATTTATTGTTTTTACAATGTTAATTGGATTTGTTACTGTACCTACTAAGACAGTAAGTGCAGAAGAAACCACATATGTTGTAATAAGTGAAGTTTATGGAGGAGGAGGTAACTCAGGGGCTACGCTTAAAAATGATTTTATTGAACTTTATAACCCAACTGAAAGTGATATTAATTTAGAAGGTTGGAAGGTTCAGTATGCAGCAAAAACTGGTATGTTTAATAATGAGACAGCTTTAAGTGGGACTATAAAGGCAGGCGGATATTATCTTATACAGCAAGCAGCTGGCGACGGAGGAAGCCAAGAGTTACCGCAACCTGATACAAATGGCAATATAGCTATGGGAGCAAAAGAATGTAAAGTAAAATTAGTGAATAATAACGGTGATGTCGTTGATCTTGTTGGAGTAGGTCCAGCTGCAAATGAAAGTGAAATAGCTCCAACTATAGCTATGTCAAATACTGAGAGTGTTCAAAGAAAAGATAATGATGGAACTTCAAATGGTGTAACAAATGGATGGGATACGAATAATAATAGTGTAGATTTTTATGCTGGAGCACCAACGCCTAGAAATTCATCATATGGTCAAGGTGAAAATCCTGACCCTGAACCAAATCCAGATGATGACATAATATCTATAAGTGATGCCAGAGGAGTTATAGAGAAATCTGTTAAAGTTAAGGGGATAATAACATTTAAGGAGTTATCTGGTAGTTCATATAATTATGCAATTCAAGATGAAACTGCAGGTATTGCGCTTAGGGGGGCAGATAATTTAGAAATAGGTGATGAGGTTATAGTAGAAGGAGCGACTTCAGATTATAATGGCCTTATTCAAATACAATATACAAGTTTAATTAAAAATTCTTCAAATAATATACTTCCTGAACCAAAGGAAGTTACAATTACAGACATAATGAGTAATAACGGTGGAGAAAACTACGAATCACAAAGAGTTAAAATTTCTAATGTGACTATTGGGGAAGTAAATACTTTAGGGAATACTAGCATTACTGATAGCGAGAACAATGTGGCTAATATCTATAAAAGTCCAATATTAACTGATATAATGGCTGGAGATAAAGTAGATGTTATTGGAATATGTTCACAGTTCAACACATATCAAATTAGAGTTAATCAGGCCAACGACATTGTTAAGTCTAATCTTCTTCCAGAAGAAGATAAGGTTGGACCAGAGTTTACGGTAGTATCACCAGCTAATTTAACAACGACAAATAAGATTCCTAAAATAGAAATTAGCTTTAAAGATGAATCTGAAATAAATAAAGATAGCTTAAATTTAAAAATAGATGATATAGATGTAACTTCAACAGTTGATGTTACAGATAAAAATTTAATATATACTCCTAAAGAGGAATTGGCAATAGGGAAGCATAAGCTTTATGTAGAATTAGCTGATATTTTAGGAAATACAACTATTTTAGAAGTAGAGTTTGAAGTTAAGGAAAAAGTAAATGTGGATGGATTGACTCCATACTTTGGACAACTGCATTCACATACTAATATTTCTGATGGAAGTGGCTCTATAGAAGATGCATATAAATATGCAAAAGAAGAATCTGGAGTTGACTTCTTAGCAGTTACAGACCACTCAAACTCACTAGATAATGATACTAGTTCATCTATGGCTGATGGATCAAAGAGTAGTGAATGGGTTAATGCTCATAACGTGGCTAAGAAGTATACAGATGAAAGCTTCCTAGGCGTTTATGGATATGAAATGACATGGTCAAATGGAACAGGGCATATAAATACATTTAATACACCAGGATTTGAGAGTCGTAATAAGACAGGGTTAACAAATAAAGATGCTAATGCACTAGAGAACTATTATGGGATATTAAAGCAATATCCTGAGTCAGTATCTCAGTGGAATCATCCAGGAAAGACATTTGGTGATTTTAATGATTTCTCATTATATGATGAGCAGATAGATAGCCTAATTACGCTAATTGAGGTTGGTAATGGAGAAGGAGCAGTTCGTGGAAGTGGATATTTCCCATCTTACGAATATTATACTAGAGCGCTTGATAAAGGATGGCATGTAGCTCCAGCTAATAACCAAGATAATCATAAAGGTAAGTGGGGAAATGCAAATACAGCAAGAACAGTAATTTTAACAGATTCATTGAATGAAGAAAATCTTTATGATGCTCTAAGAAATATGAGAACTTATTCAACTGAAGATGAGAATTTAAGCATAATATATACATTAAATAATGAAGTTATGGGATCAATATTAAGTGATAAACCAGAGTCGGTAAATATAAAAGTTAATATTAAAGATGAAGATAATGAAAATGTAGGCAAAGTTTCAGTTGTAGTAAATGGGGGATATGTATTAGATAGTAAGGTAATTAACTCAAATGAAGAAGTTGTTGAGTTTACATTACCAGCTGATTATTCATATTATTATATAAGGGTAGATCAAGAGGACAAGGATATAGCAGTAACTGCTCCAGTTTGGATAGGATCAGTAGAGAAGTCTGGTATTTCCAAAACAGAGGCTAGTACAACTATGCCAATAAAGGGTGAAGAATTAGAAATTGAAACATCATTATATAATAATGAAAAGAATGATCTAGTTATTGAAAGCATAGAATATTCAATTGATGGAAAAGTTATTAATAATTCAACTGATAAAATAGTTGTTAATTCATTAAGCACATCAACCTATTCATTTAAATATACGCCAGAAGCAGCTGGTAATTTTAATATAAATGTAAAAGTAAAAGCAACTTTAAGTGGTGTTGAAAAACTATACACTGATGTATTGAAGTTAACAGTGGTAGATCCATCTGTAATAAGTAAGGTAGTTATAGATGCAACGCATTTTAATGATTATGTAGCAGGATACTATGCAAATAACATGGGTAACTTTACAGCTATAGCTAATTCTGAAAATGTTGCTGTAAATATTGAGAAAAATAAAATTACAGATGAATTATTAAAGGATGCACAACTTTTAATAATTTCAGCACCAGCTAAGAAGACAGGAAGTGTAAATGGAGTAAATTATTCACCACAAATATTTAGTGATGAATTCATTCAAACAGTTAAGAGATATGCTGAAAATGGTGGAGATATAATAGTTTGTGGATTAGCTGACTATCAAGATGGAACTGGTGAATATGCATCTTCAACTCAATTAAATAAGTTGTTAGAGGCAATAGGTGTAACTACAAGAATAAATAATGATGAAGTTGTTGACAAAGATAATAATGCGGGTCAAGACTTTAGGTTAAAATTTAAAAATATTAATATGGATTCAGAATTCTTAAATGGCGTAGTATCTGAGCAAGAATATAGTTTCTATAGTGGATGTTCAGTTCAATTAGATGAAAAGGCAGTTAAAGAAGGAAAAGCAACTTGGTTAGTAAAAGGCTTTGATACTACTTATTCATTTGACTCTAATAAAAATACAACAGGTGTATCTATACCAAAAGGTGAAGTAGTTGCATTAGCTACTGAGAAACTTTCTGGTGGTGGAAATATATTTGTTGGTGGAACTGTATTTATGTCCGATTTTGAAGTGCAAGCATCATTAGATAACTATGGTGATTTGCAGTATTCAAATTACAATATTGTTAAAAATATATTAGAAGATATTAAGAAGGACGTAAAAGTAACGCCTATAAAAGATGTTCGTACAGCTGAAATGGGAGAAGTATTTACTATTGAAGCTTATGTTACAGCAGGAACTCAAGAAGGAAATGCTTTCTTTGATACAATCTACGTTCAAGATGAAACAGCAGGAATAAATATTTTCCCTGTAGCTAATATAGATTTAAAAGTGGGACAAAAGGTTAGAATAACTGGTATAGTAAGTGCATATGAAGGCGAAAAACAATTAAACTTAACTAATATAAAAGTAGTAGATGATAGTATAACTGAAATTATTCCAAAAGTGATGAGCACAAATGAGGCTAATTCAGAAGAAAATAAAGGCTCATTAGTATCCGTAACCGGTGAGGTTAAATCTATTGGAAAAAATAATAGTGGCTATATGATTCTAAATGATGGTAGTGGAGATGTTAGAGTATTTCTAAATGGATATATAGGAGCATCTGATGGATCATTAGAAACTGGTAAGTTTAATCCAAATATTAAAGTTGGTGATATAGTAACAGCTATAGGTCTTACCTCAACTGATACTGAAGGTGCAAGAATAAGAGTAAGAGATTCTGCTGAAGTGGTTATATCAGAAGATGAAAAAGAAAATACAGATATAACTATTTTCCATACAAATGACTCTCATGGTAGAGTAAAGGCAGATAATAGTGTTATAGGGATAGACACAATATCAGCTATTAAAAAATCTGTAGAGAATTCTTTGTTGATAGATGCAGGAGATACATTACATGGTCTTCCTTTTGCAACTATGAATAAAGGAGCAGATATAGTTGACTTAATGAAGATGGCTGGATATGATTTAATGGCTCCAGGTAATCATGATTTTAATTACGGATATGAAAGATTATTAGAACTTACAGATAAAGCTAAAGCTGATAATGGATTTGATATTATCTCTGCTAATGTATTAAAGGCTGGCAAATCTATATTAGAAGCAAATAATATTAAAGAAATAGATGGCGTTAAAGTTGGATTCTTTGGTTTAACAAGTCCAGAAACAACTTATAAGACTAATCCTAATAATGTTAAAGGTTTAGAATTTGCAGATCCAATTAAAATTGCTAAAACTCAAGTTAAGGCTTTAAAGGATGCAGGAGCAGAAATCGTTATAGCAGTAGCTCATATTGGTACTGACGAATCTACAGAAATAACTTCAGAGGATATTGCTAAAGCAGTTGAGGGAATTGATGTAATAATAGATGGACATAGCCATAGCAAATTTGAAAATGGATTTGAGGCGGCAAATGATACTTTAATAGTAAGTACTGGAGAGTACGAAGCAAATTTAGGAAAGTTAACTTTAACTGTAAATGCAGATACTAAAAAGTTAGTTGAAAAGAAAGCTAAACTTATAAATAAGAAAGAAGTGTTAGAGGTTACAGCAGATCCAGCTGTGACAGCTAAGATAAAAGAGATTGATGAAGAGCAAAAAGTTATTTTATCAGAAGTTATAGGAACAAATATTACAGAACTTGATGGAACAAGAGAACATGTAAGAGCTGGTGAGACTAATTTAGGTAATTTATTAACAGATGCAATGTTAAATACTACAGGAGCAGAAGTTGCAATAACAAATGGTGGTGGAATTAGAGCAAGTATAGATGTTGGGGAAATAACAAAAGGTGAAGTAATAGGTGTTCTTCCTTTTGGTAACTTTATAGTAACTAAGTATCTAACAGGAAAACAAATTAAAGATGTTATTGAGCATGGTGTTAAAGATGCTCCAAATGTTGCTGGACAGTTCCCTCATGTTGGAGGAATAAAATATGTTTACGACCCTACACAACCAGTAGGAAGTAGAGTTGTTAATATTACACTTAACGGTGAAAAAATAAAACTTGAAAAAGAGTATCTAGTTGCTACTAATGATTTTATTTCAGCAGGTGGAGATGGATATCCTCATTTCAGTTCAATTAAGACAGAAAACGAATTTTCAGCATTGGATGAAGCATTAGCTGATTATATTAAAGAACTTAAAAAAGTTGATTATAAACTTGAAGATAGAATTTTAGTAGGAACTGCTGAAGAAATCGAAAATCAAGAAAGAGCAGATGCAGTTATAGAAGTAATTAATGGTATTCCAAAATTATCACAAATTACTTTGGAAAATCTTGATATGATAAAAGCAGCAAGAAAAGCATATGATGAGTTAACAGAAGCTCAAAAGGAACTTGTACCAAAAGAAGTATTAGACAAATTAATAGAAGCAGAAGCTAAGATTGCTGAATTAGAAAAAGAAGATGAAAAACCAGAAATTCCTGTCGACCCTGAAAAACCAAGTGATGGAAATAATTCAGGGAATGGAAATAATAATGTGAACAACAACCAAGAAAATGAAGAAGGTAAAGGAGATCTTCCACAAACAGGTGGAGTTGATTCTACGTACTTCTTGATATTTGGATTACTAATGATAACTACTGGAGCGATAGTAGTATATAAAAAGAAGGATAAAATAAAAGAAGTTAAATAATTATAAAGGACTGTAGCATAAATGTTACAGTCCTATTACATTATTAAGAATTATATAATAAAGATTAATAATATTTTTATATAATTAGATATATTTATAATGTATAATGAAAAATGGAAAAGTAGGTTAAGGAGAGAAAAATGGACAACAATTTATTAGGAATTATAATATCTCTTTTATTTGTATTTTGTATTATAGGGATATCGACAATATTAACTAAGAAGAAAATAATATCTGGTGAGGTAAGTAGAAAGTTTATACATATAGGGGTATGCAATTGGTGGATAATAGCTATGATATTTTTTGATAATAGATATTATGCGGCTATAGTACCAGCTTTATTTGTAGTTATTAATTATATCTCTTATAAATATCAAGTAATTGAAGCAATGGAAAGGGATGGAGGAAAAAAAGATTTAGGAACTGTATATTACGCTATTTCACTATTAATATTAGCTTTATTTACTGTTGGAGAAGGAAACAATGGATATATTGGTGCTTTAGGTATACTTACTATGGGGTATGGGGATGGTCTTGCAGCTGTAGTAGGAACTTTTAAAGGCACTAAATATACTCTTATAGGTGAGAATTTGAAATCTAAAGAAGGAACGTTTACTATGCTAGTAGTTACTTTCACTGTAATAACTTTAGTATTAGGTATTTGCACTGATATAGCGATAGTAGGGGTTATTTTATATTCATTAGGTTTATCAATTGTAGCTACATTGCTTGAGTTATTTACACCACATGGATTAGATAATTTAACTGTACCAATAGGTGTTTCATTAATTTATTACTTAGTCTCTATTTTTATGAGGTGATATAAGATGAAAATAATTATTGGAATAATAATATCTGTAATAATTGCAATTATTGCATATAATAAGAAATCGTTAAATAGGAGTGGAATGATAACAGCTATACTATTAGGAAGTTTAATATTTGTTCTTGGTGGAATCATTCCATTTATGCTTATGTTAGTATTTTTTATTTCTTCATCTATTATTTCAAAAATAGGTAAAATCAAGAAAAGAAATTTAGACAAGATACACGAAAAAGGTGATGAAAGAGATTTTATACAAGTTATTGCAAATGGCGGAATAGCTTTGATATGTGTGTTATTATTTCAAATAACTAAAGATCCAAAGTTTCTTATAGCTTCTGCAGTATCTTTTGCAGCATCTAATTCAGATACATGGGCTAGTGAATTGGGGGTATTATCAAAAGGAAAGACAATATCTATAATAACAGGAAAAAGAATAGAGAAAGGTGTTTCTGGAGGAGTAAGTTTATTAGGGACATTATCTGCACTTTTAGGATCTACAGTAATAGGATTATCATATACTATTAGCTATATTATTACTTTGGGATATGATAAAAATATCATAAAAATATTATTATTGATAATATTATTGGGTTTTTTGGGATCAATAGTTGATTCTGTATTAGGGGTAACGATTCAAGGGCATTATATTGACGAATCATCAGGGGATGTTACAGAGAAGAAAGTTAATGGTGATAGAAAGAATCGTTTGATATCAGGGTATAGATTTATTAATAATGATATGGTTAATATTTTAAGCAATTTAATAGTTACAGCTATATTTGTATTGATTTTATAGATAATAGTATTTCTAGAAATATAAAACATGGACAAGTAACTTTTGCTCATGTTTTATATTTTATCAATATTGATAGAATTTTATTATGTTGTGCTTAGAAAAAAGTTATATTTTTTTCTTTTTTAATATATCAATAATTTCGAAAAGTTTTATCTCAAGTTTATTTATATCAGTTTCTAACCAATCTTGATCTATAGCAGGAGCTTTACTTTTTTTATCAATAGTTCTTTGTAAATCATCTAAAACTCTAATATATTCTAGTGTTAAATCGTAGCAATTCATAATTAATCACTCCTTTATTTAATCTATATTTATATATAGTATTAAATAATGAAAAAAATGCTACCAATTTTAAAAGAATATAGATGAAAGATAAGATTTAAAGATGTAAACGGTTATAATTTGTAGTTTTTAAGATTATAACTAAAAGGAAATTTAAACATTGCAAAAATATTTGTCTACATTTATATTAATAAATATAGAAATTTTACAAGGAGATAAAAATGAAGAAAAAATCAGTTACTAGTTTATTGATATTAGCGTTATTAATTCAACTAGTTTTAAACATGGCACATCCTGTAACTCCAGTACTTATAAGAACATTAGGACTTCCGAGCATTATGTTTGGTATATTTTTTGCATCTATGTCTTTGGGAAACTTTTTCTTTTCTCCAATTTGGGGAGGTCTTTCAGATACTAAAGGAAGGATAAAGTTTCTTGTTTTAGGGTTGTTTGGATATGGAGCAAGTCAATTAGGATTTGGATTTGTAACTAATCCGTTTCTTATAGTGATATTTAGAATACTTGGGGGAGCATTTGTTACAAGCTACTTAACAGTATCACTGGCTTATTTGACAGATATAACTACTAAGGAAAACAGATTAAAGATTATGTCGTATTATGCAGGTGCAACTACTATAGGAGGAGCATTAGGAGCACTTTTAGGTGGAGTATTAGGTAACACAAATTATAAAGTAACTTTCTTATGGCAATTTATTTTGGCAACAATATTAAGCTTAGCTCTATATTTTGTATTAGGAGAAACAGTAGAGAATAAGAAAGAAAAAGTACATATTAAGTTAAATATATTTTCATTTAGTAAATATGGAGATCTATTAAATAAAAACTTAATAGTTGTTATGATTTTGATTATGATATTCTTTTTTTCATCTACAAGTTATAATTCCTCTATAAATTACTACATAGAATCAATATTAAATTTACCACCGACATTTAATGGCGTATTCCTATCAATAGCTGGAGTTATAGGATTTTTAGCAAATATCTTATTAACGCCTATTATAGGAAAGAGGTTTACTAAAGAAGTTAGCTTTAAATATATAACATTAATTTTATCGTTAAGTATGATGCTAGTAGGGTTATCAAAAAACTTGGTGGTGTTTTTTGGTTCAGTTATATTATTTGTAGCAGTTGCAAGTATTTATGTACCAATACAGCAAAACATAGTTTCAACATTAGCAAAAGAGAATTATGGAACTTTAATGGGATTACAAAATTCTGCTAAAGCTGTTGGAATGGTAATTGGATCATTATTTGCAGGAGCAATTTTTGACTTTGGAGCAAAACTTCCTTTTATAGCATCATCTATAATGTTGCTTATAGGATTTGCTATTCTTATGAAGATAAAGATAGAAGTTGAATGATGCTGTTCGCTACACTCACAAAGAGAGATGTTGCCTTTGGTAAGAGAAATATGTAGCTAACATTTCTCTTGTGAGCTTCGCGAACAACTTATTTATTAAAGGTATTTCCGTTATTAGTTATTAAAAACTTAGTTAAGGTATCACTTAGTTTTTCTAAATCACTATAGTCTATATTATCTAAGTTATCTTTATTAGTATGAACAACATCCATTATTGTAGAATCGCCTAGAACTAGGGATGGTGCTCCGTATTTACGTATAACTATGTGATCACTGGTTCCATAACGTACACCATTTTTTGTGGCGTATAAAGAATTGTCATAGATAACATTTTCTTTATCGAATGTTTCTTTCATAGCATTATATAGATTTTCTGAATTAGGATCATCGTTGCCCATAGATAAGGTATTACAATTTTTTTGAGCTACACAGTCAATATTTATATTATAACTTTCAGAGTAATTGTTATAGTACTTATTAAAGAAATTTTGACTACCTAAAAGTCCTAATTCTTCTGCATTAAATGCTACGAAGACTACATCCATGTCTAAGGGGCTTTTATCTGTAAGTTCTTTTACTTTATGAGCAGTTTCGAGAAGGACTGCTATTCCTGATGCATTATCTATAGCACCACTTAAAGGGTTATTATCAACATCATTAACATGGTCAAGATGAGCAGTGATATATACTGCCTTGGAGCTATCAGTACCTTTAATAACTGCAGCAACATTGTTAGTACTTTCATTTAAAGAAATTATTCCGTCCTTATTTGAAATATAATAATTATCGTCAAAAGGCGATATATTTAAATTCTTAAAGTAATCTTTTATATATTCTTGAGTTTTTTCATTTTCTTTTGTTCCTACAACCCTTCCTAAATAAGTATCGGAACATAAATCTTTCATTATTTTTTCAACGTGGCCATCAGTATCTATTTTGTATTGGAAGTTACTCCAATCACTAGTTTGACCTAATAACGTATCAGAAGTTTCAGCAGGCCTTGTGCTTGTTGCTTTGTCACCACAAGAAACTAGTGAAAAAATCAATAATATTATTAGGAGTCTATTTAGAATTTTCATAACACACCTCTCATTTATAAAATTAGTAATTAACTTATTTTAACATATTAAAAAGTTCTAATAGAAGTATTATTGGTAATTTGAAGAAAATAATACATGAATATCTTAATTGATTTAATAGAGGTGTTAATATAAAATTAAAGTAAAATTTCTAATATAGGTATTAAAAGGAGAAAAATGAATATTTATTTAGTTAGACATGGTACTACGAAAAGTAATGAAGAGAAAAGGTATTATGGAGCTTATGATAGTGAATTAGCATCTAGTGGAATAGAAGAGGCTAAGATTTTAAAAGAAAAACTTAAAGATATTAACTTTGATTCAGTTTATATTAGCTCAAAAAAAAGATGTAATGAAACTGCAAGGATAATATTAGGAAAAGATTTTAAATGTAAAGTAGATCCAAGATTAGATGAAAGGAATTTTGGAATATTTGAAAATAAAACATATGAAGAGATATGTAAAGAGTATAGTGGCGAAGTTAAAGCTTGGGAAGAGGATTGGAAAAATTATAAAATTCCTTTAGGAGAAAGTGCAGTTGAAAGTTATTTGCGAACTGAGGAGTTTTTTAAGATGATTCAAAATGAAAAAGCTGAGAATGTCCTTTTAATAACTCATGGAGGATTTATAAGAAATTCTTATTGTTACATACTTAAAAGTTTAGAGCATTTTTGGAAGTTTTCATCAAAAAATGGAGATCTATCAATCATTAAATATGAATATGGAAATTGGTATATAGATTCTATAACTCACATATGAAAGGAGAAGAAATGAGCAAAATAATTTTAGTAACAGGGGGAACTAGAAGTGGTAAAAGTTCCTATGGGGAAAGTCTTTTAAAAGATAAAAATGATGTAGCTTATATAGCAACTTCAATTATTTATGATGAAGAGATGAAGGAGAGAGTTAAAAGACACAAAGAGAGTAGAAACAAACTATGGAGTACTATCGAGGGGTATAAGGACCTTTATAGTAGGGTATGTGAAATAAAAGAGAAGTATATAATGTTAGAATGTATTGGAACTATGATAACAAATTTAATTTTTGATAAATATATGGATGTAGACAACTTAAGCAAAGATGAAATTAATATTTTAGAAAAAGAAATAATTGATGAAATATTAAAGTTCTTAGAGCAGATAAAAAGTAAAGATAAAAATGTTGTAATAATTACTAATGAAGTAGGCTTTTCACTAGTATCAGAGTATAAATTAGGTAGAATTTTTACAGATATTTTAGGAAGGGTTAATCAGATGCTAGCTAAAGAAAGTGATGAAGTATATTTAGTAGCATGTGGTTTGCCAATGAGGTTAAAGTAATATGAAAAGATATTTTGAGAATTTTTTACTTATGCTTCAAGTGTTAACTAGAATTCCTATAAATAAGTCTTTACCTTGTGAAAATACAGACTTTAAAAGAGGGGCAAATTTTTTTGCTATTGTTGGATTAGTTATAGGAGTAATTCAATTTGTAGTATATTCATTTTTAATAAAGTTCTTTAGTTTAGATATAGCAGTAATATTTATAATAATTATAGATATACTTATTACTGGTGGGTTTCATATAGATGGATTCGGTGATACTTGTGATGGATTCTTTGCAACTAAAGGAAAAGACAAGATTATTGAGATAATGAAAGATAGTAGAATTGGTACTTTTGCTTGTATTGGAATAATAATAAATTTATTAATTAAATTTATAGGATATACTACTGTATTGAATAATACAACAAGTTATATAATAATACTGTTACCTATGATTAGTAGAGTAAGTATAGTATTGATAAGTTATATAGGAAAGGCTGCTAAAAAAACTGGAAGTGGGAATTTATTTATAAATACTGTGACCTTTAATGAAGTAATAATTAATTATTTATTATTTATATTAATAGCTATTTTTGTGTTAGATTTAAAAAGATTATTTATGATACTTGTTATATCAATTATTACAACTATCTTATTTAATAAATATTGTGATATTAAAATAAATGGAATAACAGGAGATTCTTTAGGTGCAAATAATGAATTGGTAATGTTAATCTTATTAATTGCTTTAAGTGGTAAATTTTAATTTTAAATAAAAGTATTGCTAATTTGTAATATCTACAATATAATGAGTGAGGAAAATTATATAGAAATTTAGGTGCCTTCGTAAAAGAAGGGTAAAAGGGAATGTAGTAAAAGCTACAACAGCCCCCGCTACTGTAATTGAGGACAAACTTTCAAACATGCCACTCTAAGATTTAGGGGAAGGTGAAAGTGAGGATGATTCATAAGTCAGGAAACCTGCCTAGATGGATTCTAAGAGCTTTCGGAGGGAGAGACTACTAGGGAGAAGATTCGTTTCTTATTATGCTAATAAAAAATATTGGCATTTTTATGCGATGAATAGAGGTTGTATATGAAGTAAATATACACTTAACTATAGTAGTACACTAACCGTGTACTACTTTTTTTTCTAGAGAATTTCTAATTAAAAGGAAACTGCTACTTATATACGCTCGTAGTAGATAGTTCACTTGCTAAACTAATAATTTAGAGCGTTACTTAAAGGAGGGATAAAATTGGCAAAGATAATGATACAAGGTACTGGATCATCAGTAGGGAAAAGTATATTAGTTGCAGCTTTATGTAGGATATTTACTCAAGATGGGTATAAAGTATGTCCTTATAAATCTCAAAATATGTCTTTAAATTCCTATATTACTTTAGATGGTAAAGAAATGGGAAGAGCTCAAGTGTTACAGGCCTATGCATCAGGAATAGAACCCGAAGCTTATATGAATCCGATTCTTTTAAAACCAACCAGTGATAGGAAGTGTCAAGTAATAGTAAATGGTAAAGTATATTTAAATACTGATGCAAAAGGCTATCACAATTTAAAAGATGAATTTAAAGTTATGCTTAAAAATGACTTTGAAAAAATTGAAGAAAAATTTGATATTGTTGTCATGGAAGGTGCAGGTAGTCCAGCTGAAATTAACTTAAGAGAAAATGATATAGTTAATATGGGAATGGCAGAACTAGTTGATGCTCCAGTAATAATTGTTGGAGATATTGATAAAGGTGGAGTATTCGCATCTTTAGCAGGAACTTTACTTTTACTTAGTGATTCGGAGAAGGAAAGAGTTAAAGGTGTAATAATAAACAAATTTAGAGGAGATATTGATCTTCTAACACCTGGAATTGATATGCTAACTGATATTATCCATAAGCCTACACTAGGTGTTGTACCACATTTTACTTTGAACTTAGAAGATGAAGATGGATTTATGGCTTCATCTATGAAAAACGAAAAGAAAAGAGATATAGATATAGCTGTTATTCATTTACCACACATATCAAATTTCACTGATATTGATGCTTTAAAGGTAGAAGATGATGTTAGTATTAGATTTATTTCTAAAGCCCATGATTTTGAAAATCCGGATATGGTAATTTTGCCAGGTAGCAAAAATACTATAGATGATTTGATTTACTTAAGAAATTCAGGTTTAGAAGAGAAGTTATTGAAATATAGTAAAAGTGGGAGAATCCTAGGGATTTGTGGTGGATATCAAATGTTAGGAGAAGAGATACTAGATCCTAATAAAGTTGAAAGTGATAATTTAAGCGTAAAAGGAATTGGTATAATTCCATGTATTACAAAGTTAACGACAGAAAAAATTATGACTAGATCAGAAGGTGTAACTTCTTTAGGTGACAAAGTATATGGATATGAAATTCACATGGGAGAAACAATAGCCAAATGTGAATATAATTATTTCGTAAACTTAACTAGTTCTAATGGAGAAGAAGCTAGTATTAATGATGGATATATAAGTGAAGATAAAAAGATAATGGCAACATATCTTCATGGAGTATTAGATAGCAGTTCTTTTAGGGAAACTATTTTAAACTCTATTAGAAGAGAAAAAGGATTAATTGAAAAGAAGTCATCAAAATATGAAGCAATAAGAGAAAAAGAAATAGATGAACTAGCTTCTATTGTTAGAGAAAGTTTAGATATAGATAGTATCTATGAGATTATGGGGATTAAAAGATGATTGAATTTTTACTATTAAACTTAATATCTATTGGAATAGCAATTGTAGTTGACTTTATAATTGGAGATCCATATGGATTTCCACACCCAGTAATATATATGGGGAAATTTATCTCAACTTTAGAAAAATACTTTAGAAAAAAATCTAAGAATGACAAAGAACTAAAAAAATATGGTGGATTTATTTTTCTAATACTTATTTTAACTACCTATATAACTACGTTTGTTATAGTAAGTATATTTAGCTTCAATAAAATACTTTATATATTAGTAAATAGCTTTTTACTTTATACAACAGTAGCTGCTAAATGTTTAAAGGTAGAAAGTGAGAAGGTATATAAAGCGCTAGAGGACGAAGATATAAATAAAGCTAGACTTATGCTTTCATATATAGTTGGAAGAGATACAACGACTTTAGAAGAAAGTGAAATAGTAAGAGCTGCTGTGGAGACTGTAGCTGAAAATGCATCAGATGGTGTAATAGCACCACTCTTTTATGGAATTATAGGAGGAGCACCTTTAGCAATGATGTATAAAGCTATAAATACTATGGATTCTATGCTTGGATATTTAACAGAAAAGTATAAATATATTGGATATTTTCCAGCAAAGTTAGATGATATAGCTAACTTTATACCAGCAAGGATTACAGGAATAGCTATGTGTATTTCCTCTCCAATAGTTGGGGGGAACATTATTAGGGCGGTTAGAGTTATGATAAGAGATAGAAAAAATCATAAAAGCCCCAATTGTGCTTATCCTGAAGGAGCAGCTGCTGGAGCAATGGATATAAGATTAGGTGGAACCAATATTTACTTTGGAGAAGTAATAGAAAAGCCTACTATAGGTGATAATATAAAGCCTATAAATAGAATGCATATAAAAGAATGTAATAAGCTTATGATAGTAAGTGAAATATTATTTTTTCTCTTTAGTATTTTTACATTAGGAGTAATTAATTTATGAATAAAACATTAACTAGTCATGGTGGAGATATATATACAGAAGGTTTATTAAAAGGGAAAGAACTTATAGATTATAGTTCAAATATAAATCTTTTAGGTGTACCTAATAGTTTTTATGAAGGAATAAAAGAAGCAACAAACTTAATAAATCATTATCCAGATATACAATATAGAACTACTAAGGAAGCTATTATTAAATATCATAAAATTTCTATAGATAACGATAATATAATCTTAGGAAATGGTGCTGCAGAGGTGTTAGACTTAGCAATATCAACATTAAGGAGTATATGCATTATCGCACCTTCATTTTCTGAATATGAAATTAGTGCTAAAAAATATGGATTAGAAATTAAATATAGCTATTTAAATAATGATATGACTTATAGCTATGAAGATATTTTAGATAAGTTAAAATCATGTGATGGAATAATAATAGGAAATCCTAATAATCCAAATGGGTGTAACATAGATAAAGATAGATTTAAGAAAATCTTGAATTATTGCGAAGTGAATGAGAAAAAAATAATTGTTGATGAGGCTTTTGTTGAGTTTTCAGGAGATAAAGCTTATAGCTTTATAGATGAAGTAATTAATTATAAATCTTTAATTCTTATTAGAGCAATTACAAAGTATTTTGCACTACCAGGAATAAGATTGGGATGGGCAATAAGCTCTGATAAAGAAATATTAAATAAACTAAGAGAAAAACAATTGCCTTGGAATATAAATACATTTGCTGCTGTATCATTAAAATATTTATTAGAGGATAGAGAGTATATCGAAAAGTCCTTAAATGTAAATATGGTTGAAAGAGAGTTTTTAATAAATGAATTAAGAAAAATTAGTTTATTTAACAGGGTGTTTGAAAGTAATAGCAATTTTCTTTTGTGCAAATTAAATAATGTAGTAGAGCAGGAGCTGTTTGAATTTGCATTAAATAGTGGAATACTTATAAGAAAATGTGGTAATTATAGAGGACTAGATAATTCTTTTATAAGATTAGCAGTGAAGAGTAGAGAAAATAATGAAGTTTTATTGGATATGTTAAGACACTATGAGAATATTAGGAGAATCTAGATGAGTTTATTAGAAGATGCATTAAATAAAATTAAGCCTTTAGACCAAGAAGTAATGAATAAAACATGGGAACACTTAGACAGTTTAAGCAAACCCCTTAGAAGTCTTGGAGTACTTGAAGAAATAGCTGTTAAGATATCAGGAATGACTGGCGAAGTTTTTAATAAAATTAAAAAGAAAAATATACTTATTTTCTGTGCTGATAATGGAGTATGTGATGAAGGGGTAAGTGGATGTTCACAAGAAGTTACAAATATTGTGACGAATAACTTACCGAATTACACCACTGGAGTTGGGATATTAGCAAAGTTTTATGGAAGCGAAATAAGAGTAATTGATGTTGGAGTAAAAGGTACAATATCTAATAAAAAAGTAATAGATAAAAAAATAAGAGAAGGATCTAATAATATGGCTTTAGGAGAAGCACTTACGAGAGAAGAAGTAATTAAAGCTATAAACATAGGAATTGAATCTGTTGATATACTTGTTAAAGAAGGATATAACTTGATTGGTACTGGAGAGATGGGAATAGGAAACACATCAACTAGTACAGCGGTTATAGCAGCATTATTAGATTTAGATGTAGAGGAATTAGTAGGACTTGGAGCAGGATTGACAGAAGGTGGATTAGAAAATAAAAAGAAGATTCTAAGAAGGTCTTTAGAATTAAATAATCCTAACAAAGACGATGTTATAGATGTTTTAAGTAAAGTTGGTGGCCTTGATATTGCTAGTCTCTGTGGAAGCTTTATAGGTGCTGCTAAAAATAGGATTCCAATAGTTATAGATGGACTTATAAGTTCTGCAGCAGCATTATGTGCATATAAAATTGATAAAGGTGTAAAAAACTTTATGTTTTCATCTCATAAATCTACAGAAAAAGCTATGAACGAAGTATATAAAGAAATGAACCTTGAGCCTATGTTCGATTTGAAAATGAGATTAGGAGAAGGTAGTGGTTGCCCAATAGCATTTTCAATAATTGAATCAGCTTTAACGATTTTAAGTGAAATGGATACTTTTGATAAAGCTGGATTAGATAATGATGAAAGTGAAAATTATAAAAAATTATATGAGGAGAGAAAAAAATATGAAAAAGAAGTTTAAAAGTATTATAATGATGTTAATTGTAGCTATGTTAGCTTTCGGGTTAGTAAGCTGCGGAGAAAAGAAAACTGAAGAGGAAAACACAAATAATGTACAGGAAACAGTTACAACATATCCTTTAACTATTACTGATACAAATGGAAAGGAAATAGTTATTGAAAAGGAACCACAAACAGTTGTATCTTTAGGGCCAAATGTAACAGAAATGATTTATTCTTTAGATAAAGGTGATAAATTAGCTGGAAGAACTAAGTATTGTGATTATCCAGAGCAAGCTTTAGAAGTACAAGAAGTTGGAACTTTAACTAAGCCGAACTTAGAATTAATTGCAGAAATTAAACCTGATTTAGTTGTTGCATCTACTCATTTTAAAGAAGAAGCTCAAGCTAAATTAGATGAATTAGGAATTCCAACAATAGTTTTATATTCAGAAGATAGCTTTGACGGTGTTTATAAATCAATAGAAACATTAGGACAAATTTTAAATGCTTCTCCAAAAGCAGGGGAAGTTGTTGCTGGAATGAAAGATAAGGTTGCAGAAGTTACTAAAAAAGTAGAAGGATTAGAAGCGCCAAGCATGTATTATTTAGTTGGATTTGGAGAAAAAGATTCAACAGCTGGTGGAAATACTTTCATAGGTGAAATGATTAGAATGGCTAATGGTAAAAATATAGCTGATGATTCAGAAGGTTGGAGTTATAGTAAAGAAAAGCTTGCTGAGAAGAATCCAGAAATGATAGTTTTATCAAAGTATTATGATACAAAAGTTACATTTACTACTACAGATTTCTATAAAGATTTAGATGCTGTTAAGAATGATAAAGTATATGAAATTGATGAAAATATGTTAAATAGACAAGGACCAAGACTTGCGGATGGATTAGAAGCTTTAGCTAAGATTCTTCACCCAGAAGCATTTAATTAATAAATAAAGAGGAAAAGTTTTATGAAGGATATTATTAGAAAAAATAAATGGAAATGTTTTGTGATATTAATTATAGCTTTTATACTTTTAACAATGATAGCAGTATCTGTAGGGTCTGCATCAATAAGTGTTAAAGATGTATTTTCTACTATTTTTACAAAGATACCCTTCATAGGTAACACATTAGAGGGTGGGGAAGTTAATACCCACGCTCTAATTATATTTAAGCTAAGACTACCTAGAATAGTTATGGCTTCTATAGTTGGAATGGGTTTAGCTGTTGTAGGAGGAAGTTATCAGGCGGTATTTAAAAATCCAATGGCAGATCCATTTGTTTTAGGAATATCATCTGGAGCAGCTCTTGGAGCTACTATTGCAATATTTTTTGATTTAAGAAGTAGCTTTTTTAGCTTTAGTTTAACAACTTTATGTGCATTTGCAGGCGCTATGTTTACTACCTTTTTAGTTTATACTTTAGGTAGAGTTGGAAGAAGAGTTTCAACAACTAATATTCTTCTTTCAGGGGTAGCAATAAGTTTGCTTATGAATGCAATACAATCTACACTTATGATTATGAATGAGGATAAACTTGAAAGTATAGTTTTCTGGACTATGGGAGGCTTAAGTACATCAAGTTGGAAAACAATATCTATTGTAGGACCATGTGTTATACTAGGAGTAATATATCTTACAATCAATTCTAGAGACCTAGATATTATTCTTACAGGAGATGATACAGCTAAAAGCTTAGGGATTGATACTAATAAGCTAGTAAAAAGAGTAGTAATAGTATCTTCATTTATTATTGGAGCTAGTACAGCTTTTAATGGAATAATTGGATTTGTAGGCCTTATTATTCCTCATATTGTGCGTATGATTGTTGGACCGGAACATAAGTATTTCTTCCCATTTGCGGCACTAGGAGGAGCTATATTTTTAGTATTAGCAGATACTGTAGCCAGAACTATAGCATCACCAGCGGAATTGCCAATTGGAGCAGTAACAGCTATGATAGGTGCACCATATTTTATATTCTTATTGAATAAATATAAGAAAGGATAGAATAGAATGAAATCTTTAATACATATAGATAATATAAAATTTTCTTATGATGAAAAAGAAATATTAAAAGGAATAACCTTAAATTTTAATAAAGGTAAATTCTATTCTATAATTGGACCAAATGGATGTGGTAAGACTACGCTAATAAAAAATATAAGTAGTTTATTATCTCCTAATAAAAATACAGTATTTATAGATAATAAAGATTTAATTTCTATGAAGTCAAAAGAAATAGCTAAGATATTAGCATCAGTTCCTCAAAATATCCATATTAATTACGAATTTAAAGTTTATGATGTAGTAATGATGGGAAGAGTTCCTCATAAAGGTAGGTTCGAAGGATATAATAATGAGGATAGAGATATAGTAAAAAAATCTATGGAAAAGGCAGATATATGGAAGGTTAGAGATAAGTTAGTTACGGAGTTAAGTGGTGGTGAACTACAAAGAGTAATTGCAGCTAGAGCACTAGCACAAGATACGGATATAATTTTATTAGATGAGCCGACATCACATTTAGATTTGCAGTACCAAATAGAGTTTTTAAAAATATTTAAAGATATATGCAATGATAAAGTAATTATTGCAGTTCTTCATGATTTAAATTTAGTATCATTATTTAGTGATGAGATAATTATGCTAAAAGATGGGGAGATTATTGATATTGGAGAAGCTGATAAGGTGATGACAAGGGAAAATATTAAAAAAGTATATAATATTGATGTAGAGATTTATAATGATAATAATAAAAGATATATACTACCAATAATATAGTTCTACATTATTTATAATATTAAAATTTGAGATGACAAAAATGTAGCTAGAGTTATATAATATGACTTTAGCTATATTTTTTTATAGAAAAATAATTTTGTAAGGCAAAACAAAAGAGGGGAACTATGGAAGTAATAGAAAGATATCCAGGTAGTGTTGGAGAAATAATTCAAGGGAAATATAATGGAATAGATGTTTTATTATCTTGTCCCATAAATTTATATACAGAAATAATATTATCAGATGAAAAGGAAAGAGATAATGAAAGAGAATATATAAAGTCTTATAGATTTATAGACAATATTTTAGATAAATGGGGATATAGAAATTGGAAAATAGCACTTTCTATAAATTCTACAATACCTAAAGGAAAAGGATTTGCTAGCAGTACAGCAGATTTATCTGCAATTTATAATGGGTTATTAAGATTAATAGATAGGAAATTTAATCAAGAAGAACTTATAAAACATTGCTTAAAAATAGAACCTACAGATAGTATTATATTTGATAAAGCTACTATATTTGACTATAAAGAAGGAAAAGTTACAGAAAAAGTTGGTAACTATTTTAAATTTCATGTTTTATGCTTTATTGGAGAAAATGTGGTGGATACTGTAGAGTATAATAGCAAGGAACTACAACCGTTAAAAAAAATAGATGATTTGCTTGGAGAGTTAAGAGAAGCATTTGAAGATAAGGATATTAAAAAATTAGCTAAGGTATCTACTGAAAGTATAATTAGAAACCAACATAGATTAAAGTATAATATTTTAGAAGAGGTGCTAGAGATAAATAAGTTACTTGGTGGTTTAGGTATTATAGGAGCCCATAGTGGAGATATGTTAGGAATAATTTTTGATAATATAGATGAAGAAAAAATGAAAAGAATTAAAAATATAAATATTAATGGATATGAAAAGATTATTGTAGAAACCTTGGATAGTGTTGTTCGCTAAAGCTTATAAGAGAAAAGTTAGCTAACGCTAAGAGAAATATGTCCTTTGGACTGAGAAATGTTCACCTTTGGTGAAGAGAAATATACACTTTCAGTGTAGATAAATGTGACTGCGGCATATATAAGATTCGTACTGTAGCCATGGTTTTCTATAACTTTAGTCACGCATTTTTCTTCAGCTTGCTGAATATTTCTCTGTAGCTTTAGCTACATATTTCCCTTGCCAAAGGTAATATTTCTTTTTGAGAGCGTAGCGAACAACTTATTTATCCAATTCCTAAAAGTTTAACAACAGTATTGAAAACAAAGCAGATAACAATTCCTGTAGCTGTAGGTATTAAAAATGAGAGTGCAGTCCATTTCCAGCTCTGAGTTTCTTTTTTTATTGTTAAGCAGGTAGTACTACAAGGCCAGTGCATTAGTGAGAATAACATTACAGATACAGCAGTAACCCAAGTCCAACCGTTAGCAACTAATAATTCTCTAAGATGGACTATATTATCTAATTCGAATATTGTTCCTGAAGCGGTGTAACTCATCAAGATTATTGGAATTACTATTTCGTTAGCAGGAAATCCTAAAATAAATGCCATTAAAATATATCCATCTAAACCTATCAAGTGAGCAAAAGGATCTAAAAAGTTTGCACAATAAGATAGTAAGCTTAAATCACCTACAGAAATATTTGCCATTATCCAAATTACTAGTCCAGCTGGTGCAGCTATAACAATAGCTCGCCCTAATACGAATAAGGTTCTATCAAAAATAGATCTAACTAAAACTTTACCTATTTGAGGTTTTCTATAAGGGGGAAGTTCAAGAGTGAAAGATGATGGGATACCTTTTAAAATTGTTTTAGATAGTATTTTTGATATGATAAATGTCATAAATACTCCTAGAAGTATTACTGATGTTAAAATAAGCGTTGAAAGTATAGATTGAAATGGACCAGTAAACATACCAACAAAGAACATAGAAATTATAGCGATTAGTGTTGGAAATCTACCATTACAAGGAACAAAGTTATTTGTAATAATAGCTATTAATCTTTCTCTTGGAGAGTCTATGATTCTACATCCTATAATTCCGGCTGCATTACATCCAAATCCCATGCACATTGTAAGAGCTTGTTTACCACATGCAGAGCACTTTTTAAAGAAATTATCCAAGTTAAAGGCTACCCTAGGTAAGTATCCTAAATCCTCTAATAATGTGAATAGAGGGAAAAATATTGCCATTGGAGGAAGCATTACAGATATAACCCAAGCTAAAACTCTATATATACCTTGCACTAAAACACCTTCAACCCAATGTGGAGTACCAAGCCATAGGAAAAATTCAGTAAGTCTATCTTGAATCCAAAATAATCCGTCAGCAAGTAAAGCAGATGGTACATTAGCACCGGTTATAGTTATCCAAAATATTATTGCTAGCAATAATATCATTAAAGGAATACCAAATTTTTTGGATGTAAGGTACTTATCTATCTTTCTATCCCTGCTGTTATATTCTAAGTTATTAAAAGAAGTAACAGACCTACTTAGCTTTTCACATTTAGATATTAATATAGAAACTATATCATCTCTTAATGCATCAGTATCTATATTATTGTAATTAAGAAGTTCTCTGCTTTTTATGATGCTATCATTAACAGAATCAATACTAAGAATATCTAAATTAAGATATTTATTTATAGACTCTAATAAGGTTTTATCGTCCTCTAAAAGCTTTAGAGCTAACCAACGCAAGTTAAGATTATTAATATTTAAGGTATTTAGAGTGTTAACTATAATAGAAAGTGAAGCTTCAATAGATTCATCGTATTTTATTTTAATAGGATTAGTTTTAATTTTATTATTAGTCAAATTATATATAGTATCTATTAAAATATCTAATCCTTCACCTATGGAAGCACTTGTACCTATACATGGAACACCTAGTAATAAAGATAACTTTGTGAGGTCTACAGTAATTCCCTTTCTTTTTGCTTCATCCATAAGGTTTACACATACAATTACATTGCTAGTAATTTCTATAGTTTGTAATACTAAATTAAGGTTTCTTTCCAAGCAAGTAGCATCTACAACTACTATGGTAGCATCAGGATTGCCGAAACAGATAAAGTCTCTAGCAACTTCTTCTTCTACTGAATTAGCCATAAGGGAATAGGTACCAGGAATATCAACCATAATGAATCCCCTATCCTTATGAACACATCTACCTTGAGCATTTGTAACTGTCTTTCCAGGCCAATTTCCTGTATGTTGTTTTAGTCCAGTCAAACTATTAAATACAGTACTCTTACCTACATTTGGATTACCTGCAAGTGCAATAACTTTATCATCTTCTGATTCTTTAATTATTTTTAGTTCATGGTCTATTGCAGAGACACCAGTAGAACCTTTTGTTAATCCCATATTAACCTCCAAAAAAGAATTGATAAATTATTAAAATTTCTAAGTGAATAATAAATATAAAAATTTAATATATTTATAATAATTCTACTGATATTTGTGAAGAATCCTCATTACGTAATGCTATAACTGCACCACGTATCAAATATGCTATAGGATCTCCAGATGGACTTTGTTGGAGAGCCTCTATTTCTGTGTCGCCAATTAATCCCAAGTCTAAAAGTCTTCTTCTAATTGAACCAGTAGAGTTAAGTGAAACAACTTTACACTTTTGACCTATTTCTAATTTATCTAGAGTAAGTTGGTTTTTCATATTGATTTTCTCCTCCCTAAGTTTTTTAGTGATGGGAAAGAAAGTTTCCCTACACTAACAAGGTATGAGTATAGATAAAAATGGTGTCAAATTAGAGGAGAAAAAATAAAAAAATATATTAAGGTGGTGATATATATGGAAGAAAATTTTTATACAACTAGAGGGTATGAAATTCAATCATATACAAATAATTTACTTACTTCATCGATGGAAGATTATTTAGAGATGATTTATAGGGGATATTTAGCTGATGGCTATATTAGATTAAGTAAGTTAGCCAGTTTATTAAATGTTAAGGATTCATCAGCTAGTAAAATGGTTCAAAAATTAGGAAAATTGAAACTGATAAATTATGAGAAATATGGAGTTATAACATTGACACCAAAGGGGATAGAAATAGGACATTTTTTATTATATAGACATAATATTTTAGAAGATTTTTTAAGGCTTTTAGGTGGAGAAGATAATTTATTAGTTGAAACTGAGCTGATAGAACACGTTATTAGTAAAAAAACTGTAAATAATATACATTTATTAAATGGATTTTTTTATGAAAATAAAGAAATATTAGATAAGTTTCTAGAATATAAAGATAAAAGTTTATCTAAGGATATAAAAAGTTAACTATATTTATTATAAATTTTATTGAAATAGGTATAAAAATTTTATCTATATGAATAATATAAAATATAATCATAATAGATAAACAGTTATCTAAATGTGATTATGAGGCGTTGCAAGAAAATGCAACGTCTTTTCTTATATAGGACTTAGGAGGAAATTTTATGGTTGACATAGCTATGCTAGGAACAGGGGGAGGGATGCCTATGGTTGAGAGGTATTTATCTGCTGCTCTTATAAATTTCAAAGGTAGAAAAATACTTATTGATTCAGGGGAAGGCACTCAGGTATCTATGAGAATTTTAGGATGGGGATTTAAAAGTATTGATGTAATATGTATAACTCATAGCCATGGTGACCATATTGTAGGGCTACCAGGACTTTTAGGCACTATAGGCAATTCAGGAAGAGAGGAACCAATTATAATTTTAGGACCAAAGGGAATAAAGGATGTTATTAAAGGTCTTAGAGTTATATGTCCATATTTACCATATGAACTTATTATAATTGAAAATCCACATAATATAAAATTATCAGTTGATAAGAATAGGATGAACTTTGAAGATAGGTTTGAAGGAGATATTATCATAAATAGTCTAGAGCTTGATCATTCAGCATCATGTATTGGATATAATTTTATTATTAATAGACGCCCTAAGTTTGATGTTAATAAAGCAGAAGTAAATAATGTTCCTAGAAAACTATGGAGCACATTACAGAAAGTAGAAAGTGTAAAAGAAGATAATATAATATATACAAAAGATATGGTTTTAGGAGATATAAGAAAGGGAATTAAAATTAGTTATATAACAGACAGTAGGCCGATAAAAGAAATAATAAATTTCATTTCAAGAAGTGATCTTTTTATATGTGAGGGAACATATGGGAATAATGAAGATATGGAAAAAGCTATAAAAAACAAACATATGACATTTAGTGAAGCGGCAAATTTAGCAAAAGAGGGGATGGTGAAAGAACTTTTGTTAACTCATTTTAGCCCTTCATTAATAGAACCTGAAATGTATTTAATTAATGCTACTAGTATATTTTATAATACAGTAGTAGCCTATGATAGAATTATAAAAACAATAAAATTTACAGATTAGTTAGCAAATAATAGAGCTTATTCAACTCATATTTAAAATATATATTAAATTTACTATGGTTATAAAAGGAGACTAAGTATGTCACATGTAGTAGGAAAATCAGCATATAAAAGTTTGGAGGAAAGGCTAAATAGATTTCCGCAAGGAGCACCAGCATCAGAAACACTTTATAAAATACTTGAAATGCTTTTTGATAAAAAAGAGGCAGAGCTTGTAGCACAACTTCCTATTAAAGCCTTTACTACAGAAAAAGCAGCAAATATATGGGGAATTAAGGTAGGAGAAGCTACTAAAATTTTAGATAAATTAGCAGGTAGGGCAATACTTTTAGATATTGAACAGGATGGTAAAAGAACCTTTTTATTACCACCTCCAATGGCAGGTTTTTTAGAATTTAGTATGATGAGGACTAGAGGAGATATAGATCAAAAGCTTTTAGGAGAGTTATATTATCAATACATGAATGTTGAAGAAGACTTTATAAAAGAATTATTTTATAGTGCAGAGACTAAATTAGGAAGAGTATATGTACAAGAAAGTGTTTTAAGCTCGGATAATTCTGTAGAAGTTTTAGATTATGAAAGAGCATCACATATAATAAAAACTGCAACAGATATAGGGATAAGTATTTGTTATTGTAGGCATAAGATGCAACACGTTGGTAAGGCTTGTGATGCGCCTATGGATATATGTATGACATTTAATAATACTGCAACATCTTTAATTAAACATGAGTATGCAAGGAAAGTAGATGTATCAGAATGTTTAGAACTATTAGAAGTTGCTTATGAAAATAACTTAGTTCAATGTGGAGAAAATGTAAGAAAAGGGGTAAACTTTATTTGTAATTGTTGTGGATGTTGTTGCGAAGCTATGGTAGCCGCAAAAAAGTTTGGAGTAATGCATCCAGTTGAAACAACAAATTATATTGCATATATAGATGAAAATACTTGTATGAAATGTGGTAAGTGTGTTAAAGAATGTCCAGTAGGGGCAATAAAGCTGGTAACTATAAATGAGAATACTCCTATAGAAAAGGTTGTAGCAAAGGTAGACGAAGATTTATGCTTAGGATGTGGAGTATGTGTTAGAAATTGTTTTAAAAGTAGTATAATGCTAAAATCTAGGGGGAAAAGAATAATAACACCTGCTACTTCAGTTCACAGAGTTGTACTTATGGCAATAGAAAAAGGACAATTAGCAAATCTAATTTTCGATAATAGAGCTTTAGTAAGCCATAGGGCTATGGCGGCAATACTTTCGTCTATTCTTAAGTTATCACCTGTAAAAAAAGCTATGGCAAGTGAACAGATGAAATCTATATATTTAGATAAACTTTTGAGTAAGTAATAAAAAAGTGGCAAAATTTAAGTAAAACTCATATAATGCTAGTAATCTCTTTGCACTGCATATAAATCTACAGTACAAACTGATCAGGCCGATGAATTACTTATTTATGGAGCCGGGCCCAAGTTTACTAGGGCAACAGGAGAAAAACACCTGTGGGACAGTATATTGTTCTACAGGTGTTTTTATTTTTATGTAGAATAATAACTGAAATAAGATCTGTATTGCAATGCCATAGAGCTATCAAAATTATGGAGGTAACTTTTATGACAGAACAAGGAAAGGTATTGGATATAAATGGACTAACGACTGAAGAGGTTAAAGAAAGACAAGAGAAGTATGGAAAAAATCAATTGATACCAGAAAAAAAAGAAAATTTTATTTTAAAAATATTAAGTGTATTAAAAGAGCCAATGTTTTTGCTTCTTATTGTAGCTTCTACTATTTATTTTATATTAGGAGAGCCTAGAGATGGAACTATAATGTTGGTATTTGTTGTAGGAGTTATAAGTATTGAAGTTATTCAAGAGTGGAAAACGGATAAAACTTTAAAAGCATTAAAAAATCTATCTGCCCCTCATACTGTAGTGGTAAGGGATGGAAAAGAATGTACTATAAATAGTGAAGATATAGTACCTGGCGATTTGATAATTATTACAGAAGGTGTCAAAATTCCAGCCGATGGAAGAATCATTAAAGCAAATGATCTTAGAGTTAATGAGTCATCATTAACTGGTGAAGCTGAAGAGGTATGGAAATGTTTAGATGATAGTGATAATAAAGATTATTGGAAAAAGGATTATTGTTATGCAGGGACATTGGTAACGCAAGGTAGTGGAACAATATTAGTTGATAAAATAGGGATATATACTGAATATGGTAAGATAGGAATCAATATTGCAGAAGCTCCTGATAGACCAACTCCATTAGAAATACAGACCAGAAAGTTAGTTAAGGCTTGTGCTATAATTGCTGGAGTTTTATTTGTTTTAGTATGCTTAGTTACTTTTATAAACTTATCTGATCATGGGATAAAGTCAAGAATAATAGAAAGTATTTTATCAGGAATAACTCTTGCAATGGCGATGATACCAGAAGAGTTTCCAGTTATATTAACAGTTTTTTTGTCTATGGGGGCATGGAGACTAGCTAAAAAGAATTCATTAGTTAGAAGACTTTCATCAGTGGAAACATTAGGGGCAGTAACTGTATTATGTGTAGATAAAACCGGTACAATAACCAAAAACAAAATGGCTGTAAATAATATTTGGACTACTAATAGGGAAAAAGAAGAGTTGATAAGAATTATGGGAATGGCGTGTGAAACAGAGGCCTATGATCCTATGGAACAAGCTATGCTTAAATATTGTAAGGATAATAATTTAAAAGAAGAAGATTTATTTTGTAACAGATTGATAAAAGAGTATTCATTTACTAATGAGAGAAAGATGATGGGACATGTATGGCGCTGTGATGATGGAATAGTAGTATGTGCAAAAGGTTCACCTGAAAAAATATTGACTATTAGTAAGTTAAATGAAGATATGAAAAAGCTAATAGAAAATAAAATTTATGAAATGTCATCTAAAGGATTAAGAGTTATAGCAGTAGGCAAGGAAGTAGTAAATGATGAAGAAGATATACCAAAAGAACTAGAAGGATGTAGTCTTAAGTTTTTAGGCTTAATAGGTCTTCAAGATCCTCCAAGAGAAAATGTAAGAGAAGATATTGAAAGTTGCACAAGAGCTGGGGTAAGAGTAGTTATGATAACTGGAGATAATGGAATAACTGCTAGCTCTATAGCAAAACAAGTAGGGATTTCTAATAGCAATGAAATTATTACTGGAGATGACCTAAATAATATGACAGATGAGGAATTAAAGGAAAAAGTTAAAAATGTAAGTATATTTTCTAGAGTAGTACCAGAGCATAAGATGAGAATAGTAAGAGCTTTTAAAGATAATGGAGAAGTTGTTGCTATGACAGGGGATGGTGTTAACGATGCTCCAGCTTTAAAATATGCGGATATTGGAATATCTATGGGGAAAAAAGGTTCAGAAGTATCTAGGGAGGCATCTGATTTAATTCTTTTAGATGATAATTTTAGGACTATAGTAGATACAATAAAAGATGGCAGAAGAATTTATGATAATATAAGAAAAGCTATAGGATATGTTTTTGCAATTCATATACCAATAGCTCTTGCATCTTTATTAGCTCCTATACTTGGAATTAGATCTTCATTTTTGATGTTATTACCTGTACATGTTGTTTTATTGGAATTAGTAATAGACCCAACATGTTCAATAGTATTAGAGAGACAGCCAGCAGAGAGTGATATAATGGAACGTAATCCTAGAAATAAGCATGAGAGTATATTAACATCAAAACTTCTTATTAAAAGTATAATACAAGGTGTTGTATTGTTTATTGCATCTTTTGGAGTATATTATTTACATTTATATAAATTCCCTAATGAGCATGAGATTGCCCGTTCAATGGGGTTAATGGTAATAGTAATATCGAATTTGTTACTTGTACAAGTTAATAGTTCAGATATGGATTTTTGCTTTAAGTCTTTGAAATATCTAAAGAGAGATAAAGTTATGTGGGCAGTATGTATTGGCACAATTTTAGGACTTATAGCTATAATGTATACTCCTATAGCTTTAGTATTAAGTTTATCTCCACTTACTATAACTGAAGTTTTTAGAGTTATCATCATATCAGTGGTAGCAGTCTTTTGGTATGAGATAGTTAAAGTTTTTAATAAAAAGAGTCATAAGTAGTTAATGCATGTTTATAAGAAGCTAGGAGAAATCCTAGCTTTTATAAAAATATTTATAATTGGATCTTAAAAAGAATATATCAAGTAATTAAAAATATATTTATTAATAATATAAGTACAGATTTTATAAAAAATAATTAGGAGGTAGATTTTGTGGGCAATATTAGTGACTATCTTAGAATTGCAGGAATAATAATTGGAGCAATTTTAGGTTTATGGTTCTTACTTTGGATTTTTGGATTAAGAATTATTGACAATGATAAGGTTGGAATTGTAGAAAAGTGGTGGAGTAGAAAAGGATCATTAAAAGAACAAATCATAGCTTTAAATGGTGAAGCAGGATATCAACCGGAATTGTTAAGAGGAGGAATTCACTTTAGAACTCCATTAATCTATAAGATTCATGTTGTACCCTTAGTTACTATTCCACAAGGAAAAGTAGCTTATGTTTTTGCTAGAGATGGTAAGCCTCTTGAACCTACACAAACCTTAGGTGAGGTTGTCGTGGAAAGTAATAATTTTCAAGATGTAAGAGGGTTCTTGGTGAATGGAGGACAAAAAGGACCTCAAAGAGGAATCATAAGAGAAGGTACTTATGCTTTTAATCTAGCTCAGTTTGTTATTATTACTGAAACTGTTACTTATTGTTTGAAAACAGGAACTAAAGCAGAACAAGAAACATTAAAAGCTATGGCAAAATTAATACATGAAAGAAAGGGATTTGAACCAGTTATTATTAAAGGTAATACTGATTTGGTTGGAATTGTTACTGTCCATGATGGACCATCACTAGGGGGAGAAAACATAATTTGTCCTACTGTTGGAGATGATGCAGCAGATCCGAATTATCATAATAATTTTCAGGATATTGATGCCTTTTTAAGAGCAGGGGGATTTAGAGGTAGGCAGTATCAGGTTTTAGCAGACGGAACTTATTTTATAAATAGATTATTTGCTACTATTGAGTATATTCCTAAGGTTGTTATACCAGTTGGATTTGTAGGGGTAGTAGTATCCTATACTGGATCAAAAGGTGAGGATTTTTCAGGTATAGATTATAAACATGGAGAACTTGTAAAGAAAGGATATAGAGGAGTATGGAATGAACCTTTAATGCCAGGAAAATATGCATTTAATATTTATGCAGGAAACATAATTAAGGTTCCAACTACCAATGTAATCTTAAAGTGGATATCTAATCAAATTGGAAATCATAAATATGATGAAAATCTTAAAGAAGTTAGCTTAATAACTAAAGATGCTTTTGAGCCAAACTTACCTTTATCCGTAGTATTTCACATAGATTATAGGAAGGCACCATTGGTTATTCAGAGATTTGGGGATATAAAGATGCTTGTAGACCAGACTTTAGATCCTATGATTTCTGCATACTTTAAAAACATTGGTCAAACTAAGACTTTAATAGAATTAATTCAAGAACGTAATGATATACAGGGTCAAAGTTCAAGAGAAATGCAAGAAAAGTTTGGACATTATAATTTAGAATTAGAGGAAGTATTAATAGGAACACCTGCAAGTCCAAAGGTAGGAAATGAAATTGAAACAATATTAACTCAATTAAGAAGTAGACAAATAGCTAGGGAACAACTACAAACATATGAAACCCAACAAAAAGCAGCTGAAAAGGAGAAAGAGTTAAGAGAGGCAGAAGCTGTAGCTAAACAACAAACTACATTAACTGAATCTGATATAAATATTAGAATTCAAGAAAATCAAGGTAAAGCTGAGTTGATGAAAGCAAGGCAGGATGCAGAGAAAATACAAAAACTTTCTGAGGCAGATGCTTATAAAGTTAAGAAGCAATCAGAAGCTGAAGCATTTAAAATTAAGGTTACTGCAGAGGCTGAGGCTGATAAAGAAGCTAGAGTAGGTATATCTAAAGCTATAGCAGCTAAAGAACAAGTTAATGCTTATGGGGGACCACAATATAAAGTTATAAATGACGTTATGTCATCATTTGCAAATGCTATTAAGGATGGAAAGGTTGATATAGTTCCTAAGACATTAGTAAATGCTAGCGGAAGCAGTGATGGGGTAGGCACAAATGCATTTGAGTCACTAATGATGCTTTTATTAAGTGAAAAATTAGGGGGATTAGAATTCAATAAAGAAAGTGAAATTTCTGATCAAGTTAAAAGAATAAAAGAGGAGCTTTTGAATCAAATATCAACAAAAGATTATGTGGAAAATAGTTTGTTAAGCGAAGAAGAAAAAGAAAATTAATTATTTTCTTAAAATATGTATATATTTCATTTCGTAGGGAAAACTGAGAAAGAACAAGTGTTAAATTCAGGAGGAAATAAAATGTCAGACAAAACTTTAGTATGTAGAGACTGCGGACAAGAATTCGTATTTACTACAGGAGAACAAGAATTCTACAAGGAAAAAGGCTTTACAAATGAGCCAACAAGATGTGCTGCTTGTAGAAAAGCTAAAAAAGAACAAAACAATAGAAGATAAGTAATCTTTTGTTTTAAAGTAGTATTAAAGTAATAGTTTATTATTTTAATACTACTTTTTTCAATAATTTTAAAATATGTTTACTATAAATCACATTATGACAAAAAAACTCATATGTATATCTTATACGATATGAGGAGAAAGTGATATGAACGAAAGAGTATTTTTAGCTAAAGACTATAGTTACTATGAATCTTTAGGTCTTAGTAAGGAAATAGAAATATGGGAAGATGGTCTTAGAACATCTGGAGATAGAAATTCATATGAATGGTGGTACTTTGATGCAGAGTATACTAATGGTTGCAAATTTGTAGTTATATTTTATACAAAAGATAGGTTTGATGTTAAGGGATCGGGAAAACCTACAGCTACTTTAGATGTTACGCTACCTAATGGACAAACAATATGTAGAACAATAAGTGAGAATACTAAAATGATCGATGCATCAAAAGAGAGTTGTTATGTAAAAATAGGAGATAGCTTTATAAAGTATGAAAATGGAAGTTATCATGTTCATTTTAAAGATGAGTTAGTTCAATATGATTGTGTTATGAAAAGCGACCTTTCTATGTATAGACCTAAAACAGGATATACATTTTTTGGCGAGGATGAAAAATTATATTTTGCATGGTTAGTAGCACAACCAAGTGCAAAAGTTTCAGGATATGTAAAAGTAGGGGGATTAAGTTTAGAGCTAGAAGGTAATGGGTATCACGATCATAATTGGGGAAATGTTGAGATGAATAAAATAATTAATCATTGGTATTGGTGTAGAGCTAAGGTAGGGCCATACACAATAATCGCTAATGATATTATAGCTGAGCAGAAATATGATTATTTAAGGTCAGCTACTATGTTTATTGCTAAGAATGATGAAGTACTACTAGAGGATGAAGAGAAAACTAAGATCGAAAGGAATAATACAAAAGAGCATGATTTAACTAAGAAATTTATAGATAATAATATAACATTTATTTGCAAAGATGATAATGGAGTAAAGTATACTATTGAATTTTTTAGAGAGAAAGATATTTTCGCGTCATCACTTTTAAATGTTATGGGATTATCTTATAGCGAAATTTTATTGGCAATTTCTGAAAAGATAAACCCAACATATCTTAGATGTGTTGGAAATGTTAGATTAACTGTAGAATCAGAAGAAGGTAAAGAAATTTTTCAAAGTGATGCATTATGGGAGCAAATGTTTTTTGGAAATAATAAAACAGCATATATATCAGAGAAATAAGAAAAAATATCTATTAGATAAGAAAAAAAGATTAAGTTGTAACACTTTTTAAAGCATATAATAAACTAAAATCAAAGATGAAAAAATTATTTGACATTAATGTAAATTAATGCTAAACTTGGTTTAAGTTAAAGTAAATTGAATATGTTGTAAACAACTTGATGTAGAGGCCGCGATTGTCATCAGTACTGTAACTGAAAACTTTAAGCTAATATTTATTAGATTAAAGCTACTCATTGGAATGTTATGAGAAAGAGTTATAGGAAAGGGTCCATCGCCGAAATGGATAGATAAAAGTCTATTTATTGGGGCTATGTTTAAGAAGCATAGAACTGTCTTATGAGAATTGCCCAATTTTCATAAAGAAGAGCTACATCTTGTTGGGGCAGAAGGTTTTGTTTTATATTATTTTAAAACAGTCATGAGTGCCTTTTGCTCATGACTGTTTTTTTTATTTACTAACTTATTCAGGTTAAATTTAGTAAATAGGAGGATATAAAATGAAATTATTTGGAACTATGAAAAAAAATCAAAATGGGAACTTAGAAATAGGAATGTGTGATGCTGTTGATTTAGCAAAAGAATATGGTACACCGTTATATGTAATAGATGAAGAATTAGTTAGAAGAAATTGTAGAACTTTTAAAGAAAATTTTAAATCGTATGGAATAGAAACAGAAGTTATATATGCCTCTAAAGCATTTTTAAACCTAGCTATTTGTAAGGTAATTGAAGAAGAAGGTTTATCACTAGATGTAGTATCAGGAGGAGAACTTTATACAGCTATTAGGAGCAATTTTCCATTAAATAGGGTTTACATGCACGGAAATAATAAAACAGAAGAAGAGCTTAGATTAGCTATAGAATCGAATATTGGAAGAATAGTTGTAGATAACAGATATGAGCTAGAGTTGATTCAAGAGTTATGTGATGAATTAGATAAAAATATTGATGTTCTTTTGAGGGTGAACCCAGGAGTTGATGCTCATACTCATGAATATATCCAAACATCAAAAAATGATTCTAAGTTTGGAGAATCTATATTTAGTGAAGATATATATGAAGTAATAAAAAGCTTTATGAAGAGTGAAAGAGTTACTTTAAGAGGATTTCATTGTCATATAGGATCACAAATATTTCAAGAGACATCTTTTTATATGAGTGTTTCAGTTATGATTGATTTTATAAGTAGGATAAAGGAAAAGTGCGATTTTGTTACTAGAGAGTTAAATATGGGTGGAGGTTTTGGAGTTTATTATTGTGAAGGAGATTCACCTATAGAGCTAGGTAATTTTTTAAGTAATATGGTAGTTTCCACTAAAGAAGAATGTTCAAAACATAATTTGGCTATTCCTAAAATAATGATAGAGCCAGGAAGATCTATCATTGCAAATGCAGGAACAACTTTATATAAGATTGGTGGAACAAAGAAAACTTATGGGGAGAAAAATTATATTTTTGTTGATGGGGGAATGACAGATAATATTAGAACTGCATTATATGATGCAAAATATGAAGCTGTAGTAGCTAATAAGCTTGAAAGTAATACAAATATTGAATATACAATAGCAGGTAAATGCTGTGAATCAGGTGATATTATAATTAAGGATATAGTTCTTCCAGAGGTAAAAAGAAATGATATACTAGCTGTTTTAAGTACAGGGGCTTATAACTATACAATGGCTAGTAATTATAATAGAATTCCTAAACCATCAGTTGTATTTGTAAAAGATGGTATAGCAAGATTAGCAGTTAAAAGAGAAACTTACGAAGATGTTTTAAGAAATGATGTTATGTTTTAATAAGTATTAATTTTAATTTATTGTTTGAATCTATATTTTTGATATAAGAAAAAAATATTTCATATATTAAAGGGGGCAATTAAATGGATATTATAGTGCAAAAATATGGTGGTACTTCTGTAGGAAGTATTGAAAAAATTAAGTTTGTAGCTAAAAGGGTTATTAATGAAAAGAAAAAAGGTAATGAAGTTGTTGTTGTAGTTTCTGCTATGGGTAAAACAACAGATAATCTTATAAATATGTCTAAAGAGATTTGTAATAATCCTAATAAAAGAGAATTAGATATGCTTTTGTCAACTGGTGAGCAGATGTCTATATCGTTATTATCTATGGCATTAGAGGCTGAAGGGTATAAATCTATTTCACTTACAGGCTTTCAAGCTGGTATTAAGACTCAGGGGCTTCATACAAAAAATAAAATATCGGATATTGATAGTGAAAAGGTAAAAAAATATTTGCAAGATGAAAAGATTGTAGTTGTAGCGGGATTTCAGGGGATAAATGAAGATGGTGATATAACTACATTAGGAAGAGGCGGATCAGATACTACAGCTGTAGCTCTAGCAGCTAAGCTAAAATGTCCTTGTGAGATTTATACGGATGTAGATGGTATATATTCTATAGATCCTAGAGTATACAAAGAGGCTAAGAAAATAGATTATATAAGTTATGAGGAAATGATGGAGATGGCTACATTAGGTGCTGGAGTTATGGATGCAAGAGCTGTTGAAATAGGCTGTAAATATAATGTTCCAATTTATGTAGCTTTAAATAACGGAGATATAAAAGGAACATGGATAAAGGAGTATGATGAGAGAATGGAAGAAAGAGTTATTACTGGGCTTACAATTAGTGAAAATAATTTAATGATAACTATAAATAATGTGTTGTTTAAATCAAATAATATTGCAAGAATTTTTGAAAGGTTAGCACAAAGTTTTATAAACATAGATATGATAAGTCAAACTGCACCTGTCAATGGATATGTTAATGTTTCATTTACAGCAAGCAAAGATGATTTAGAAATTATAAAAGATGTTATAACTAAAATTAATGATGAAATTAGAGGTATTGATGTATCTATAGAATTAGATATAACAAAAGTATCTGTTATAGGAATAGGAATGATGAATCAAAGTGGTGTAACTTCAAAGGTATTTAAAATTTTTGCTGATAATGATATAGAGTTTAAACAAGTTACAACGTCAGAAATAAGTATATCTTTTGCTATTGATTCTAAGGACAAACAAAAAGCTGCAAATGTTTTAGCAAAAGAACTAAATTTATAAGATGGTGGGGCAAAAGAAATGATTAAGTTTCAAAAATTTCATGGAACAGGAAATGATTTTATAATTTTTAATGAAAGTGATTTAAGTATTGATGATTATAGTATATTAGCTAAGAAAGTTTGTGATAGGCATTTTGGAATTGGTGCAGATGGAATGATAATAATATCAGAATCAACTAAGGCTGATATAAGGATGAAGTTTTATAATGCAGATGGATCTATAGCTAGTATGTGTGGGAACGGAATAAGATGTTTTTCAAAGTTTGTTTACGAGAATAGACTTGTAGATAAGAAGAAGTTTACTGTGGAGACTTTAGCTGGAATTATGAAGCCAGAGGTTATAGTAGAGAATAATAAGGTTACCTTTGTAAAAGTAAATTTAGGTAAGGCTGTATTCTTGTCAAATGAAATACCAAGAAGTAATAATAATAAATATTTTATTAATGAAGAAATAAATGTAGAAGGAACTAATTTAGAAATAAGTTCTTTAGTAGTTGGAACTATTCATACGATACTGTTTGTTAAAGATTTTAGTGATATTGATATTAAAAAAAATGGACATGCAATAGAACATAATAAGATATTTCCTATAAAAACTAACGTGAATTTTTGTAAAGTTATAGATAAAGAAAATATTGAAGTAATAACATGGGAAAAAGGAGTTGGAATTACTCTTGCTTGTGGAACAGGTGCTGCATCATCAGCTGTAATAAGTTCAATGTTAAAAGATTGTGCTAATAAGATAAATGTGAAAGTTTTAGGTGGAAATCTTATAATTGAACAAAAAGATGAAGAGATTTTTATGACAGGATCAGCAGAGTTTATTTGCAAGGGAGAATATGAATTTATATAGGAAAATAATTAAAGGATGTGTTTAAGTGGTTTTTGAGAAGAATAGATATATTGATGAACTAAGAATATATAGAAGAGAATTGCATAAAATGCCTGAAGTTGGATTTTGTGAAGTAGATACCTCTAGATATATAAGAGAAAAATTAGAGAGCTTTGGGTATGAAGTAAGATCAGTAGCCAAAACAGGACTTATAGCGTTTATGGCAGGAGAAAATATCGAAGAGTCAATAGCGTTTAGAGCTGATATGGATGGTTTGAAAATTTTAGAGGAAACTAATGTAGAGTTTGAATCGGAAAACTATGATTATATGCATGCTTGTGGACATGATGGACATATGGCTATATTATTAGGATTTGCTCACTATATAGCTACAATTAAGTCGTTGAATAAAGGAATATTATTTATATTTCAACCTGCTGAAGAAGGACCAGGTGGAGCAGAGATTATTGTTAAGGAAGGAATTTTAGAGCAGTATAATATAAAGCATGTTTTTGGACTACATTTATTTCCTGGATTAAATGAAGGGGAAATAGGTATAAAGCCAGGCGCAATGATGGCACAAACTGCTGAGTTTGATATAGATATAAAAGCACAGAGCGGACATGGAGCTGTACCACATAAAGCTAATGATGGAATAATAGTAGCTGCTCAATTAATTAATTCTTTCCAAAGCATAATAAGTAGAAATATTAATCCTATAGAAGGCGCTGTTTTAACTATAGGTACTATAAATGGAGGAGAAAGACGTAATATAATTGCAGAAAATATTAGGTTAGAAGGAACATTAAGAGCTTTTGATAAAGAGGTTTATTCAAAGATTAAAAATAGAATGAGAGATGTTACTAAAGGCCTTGAAGTAATGTTTAATGTAAATATAAATCTTGAGTTTAGAGATATGTATCCAGCAGTAAGAAATGATAGGAAGTTATTGAGAAGTATAATTAAGTTTTTACCAGAAGAAAAAGTAGTAGAAATTGATCCTATGATGTTGGCGGAAGACTTTGCTTATTATCAAGAATCAGTACCGAGTTTGTTTTTTATGTTAGGAGTAAAAAATGAGGAGTTAGGATATACACATCAGCTTCATAGCTCGAAGTTTAACTTTAATGAAGAGGTTTTGTTAGAAGGAATAGAACTTTACAATAGAATTTGTGAAGGGTTGAATATTTATTAAATATTAGAATTAATTGGGGTGGGATATAAAATGAAAAAAGCAAATGTAGCGATAGTTGGTGCAACTGGAATGGTTGGAAGAACCTTTTTAAAAGTTTTAGAGGAAAGAAAGTTTCCTATAGATAATTTATATTTGTTTGCATCAAGAAAATCAGCTGGTAAGAATGTGAAATTTTTAGACAGAGATATTATAGTTGAAGAGTTAAACGAAGATTCTTTTAAAAGAGATATAGATATTGCCTTATTTTCAGCAGGAGCAGAAATAAGCAAAAAATACGCTCCAATAGCTAAAGAAAATGGAGTTATAGTTGTTGATAATAGCAGTGCTTGGAGAATGGATAAAGATATTCCGCTTGTAGTACCTGAGGTAAATCCTGATGATGTAAAGTGGAATAGTGGGATAATAGCAAATCCGAATTGCTCAACAATTCAATCTGTAGTACCTCTAAAGGTTTTACATGATGCTTATAAGATAAAAAGGATTGTATATTCTACTTATCAAGCAGTATCAGGATCAGGTGTTGGAGGAATAGAAGATTTAGATAATACAGTTAAAGGTGGAGAAAACAAAAAATACCCTTATAAAATTGCATATAATTGTCTTCCTCATATAGATAATTTTATGGATAATGGCTATACAAAAGAAGAGATAAAAATGATAGAGGAAACTAAGAAGATATTAAATGATTATGACTTAAGAATTACAGCTACTACTGTTAGGGTGCCTGTAAAGTATGGCCATAGCATTTCTATAAATGTAGAGTTTGAAAAGGAATTTAAATTAGAAGATGTATTTGAACTTTTTAATAATGCAGAAGGAATTATTCTTCAAGATGATGTTAAAAATAACATTTATCCAATGTCTATAAATTGTGAAGGAAAAGATGAAGTTTTTGTAGGAAGAATAAGAAGAGATTATAGTTTAGAAAGTGGATTAAATTTATGGGTGGTGGCTGACAATATAAGAAAAGGTGCTGCTACTAATACGGTGCAAATAGCAGAAATATTAGTGAAAGAAATTTAAGAGTATAGGGGGAAGGAATATGAGTTTATTTGAAGGATCAGGAGTTGCATTAGTTACTCCGTTTAAGAATAATAAAGTTGATTATGATAAATTGTCTGAGCTTATAGAGTTTCATATAGAAAACAATACAGATTCTATAATAATATGTGGAACTACTGGAGAATCATCAACTATGAGTGATTGCGAGAAAAAAGAAACTATAAAGTTCACTGTAGAAAAAGTTAGAAATAGAATTCCGGTAATTGCAGGTACAGGAGGAAACAATACTAGTTATTCTATAGAGCTAAGTAAATATGCAGAAGAAGTAGGCGTTGATGGACTTTTATTAGTAACTCCATACTATAATAAAGCAACACAAAAAGGATTAATAGAACATTATAAAGCAATAGCATCTTCTGTGAATATACCAATAATTCTTTACAATGTACCAGGAAGAACTGGAGTTAATATACTGCCTAAAACTGTATATGAACTTTCTAAGGTTGAAAATATAAAAGCTATAAAAGAGGCTAGTGGAAATATATCACAAGTAGCTGAAATAGCTAAATTATGTGGGGATGATTTCTATATTTATAGTGGAAACGATGATATGATAGTTCCAATCTTATCATTAGGTGGTAAAGGTGTTATTTCTGTAGTAGCAAATATATTACCTAAAGAAACTCATGAAATTGTAACTAAATTTATAAATGGTGATGTTTTAGAATCTAAGAATATTCAGTTAAAAATGTTAGACTTAATCAATTCATTATTTATAGAAGTTAATCCAATTCCTATTAAAACAGCTATGAATGTTTTAGGAATGAACGTAGGGAATTTAAGATTACCATTAACAAATATGGAGGATAATAATAGGAGTATATTAATAAATGCTATGAAAGAGTATGGTGTTAAGAAATGGGGGAAATAATATGTTAAAGATAATATTAAGTGGTTGTAATGGAGCTATGGGAAGAGCTATAACAAAAGTTGCTTCAGAAAGTGAAGATGTAGAGATAGTTGTAGGAATAGATAAATATAAGGATAGATATTCAAATAGCTATAGAGTTTATGATAATATATTTGATTTTAAAGATAAAGCTGACGTAATAATAGATTTTTCACATCCAAGTTGCTTAGAGGATATATTAACTTATGGAGAAAAAAATAATACTCCAATAGTAATAGCAACTACAGGATTAAATATTGAGGACGATAAAAAAATAGAGGATGCATCAAAGAATATTCCTATTTTTAAATCAGCTAACATGTCAATAGGGGTGAATTTATTAATAGATTTAGTTAAAAAGGCAGCTTTAGCACTACAAGATAATTTTGATATTGAGATAATAGAAAAACATCATAATAAAAAAGTTGATGCACCTAGTGGAACAGCTCTAATGATTGCAGATGCTATTAATGAAGAGTTAGATAATAGTATGGAATATAAATATGGAAGAGAAGGTAAAAGTGCTAAAAGGGAAGGAAATGAAATAGGTATTCATGCTATTAGAGGTGGAACTATTCCAGGAGAGCATACTGTAATTTTTGCAGGATTAGATGAAATAGTAGAAGTTAAGCATACTGCTTTATCTAAAAATATTTTTGCAAGCGGAGCAGTTAAAGCAGCAAAGTTTATAGTTAACAAAGAAAATGGTTTATATAAAATGGAAAATTTAATGAATTAATATCATTGATAGAAAGGAAGAAAAGATATGATGAATAATAATCTTACAGATCCATATGAAATTGCTAGATTTATAAAGGAAGTAAAGAAGGTTACACCAGTTAAGTTATACATAAAAGGAGATATGGATAATATAGATTTTATTAATTGTAAAGTTTTTGGATGTGGAGACTCAAGAATAGTTTTTGGAGAGTATGAAATTATAAAGTCAATATTAGAAAGTAATGAAGAAAAAATAGAATATTATGAATTAGAGAATGATAGAAGGAACTCAGCCATTCCTATGCTAGATATGAAAAATATTGAAGCTAGGATTGAACCAGGGGCAATCATTAGGGATAGAGTAAGTATTGGTAAAAATGCTGTAATTATGATGGGGGCAGTTATAAATATAGGTGCTGAAATTGGAGAAAATACAATGATTGATATGAATGCAGTAGTAGGAGCAAGAGGAACTATTGGTAAAAATGTTCATGTTGGTGCTGGAGCTGTAATTGCAGGAGTGTTAGAACCACCAAGTAAAACGCCAGTAATAGTAGAAGATTATGCTATGATAGGTGCTAATGCAGTTATATTGGAGGGAGTAAAAATAGGTAAAGGAGCAGTAGTAGCAGCAGGTTCAGTAGTTATAAATGATGTTGAACAAAATACTGTTGTTGCAGGAACACCAGCAAAAGTTATTAAGGAAAAAGATGATAAAACAGCAGATAAGACTAGAATTTTAGAGGATTTAAGATAAAATATTTTATACTATAAGGGGGCATAAATATGGGGTCTTTGCATGAAAATGATAAAAAATATATACTGAATCTCTATAATAGATTAAACCTGGAAGTTGAAAGAGCTGAAGGGGTATATCTTTATGATAAAGATAATAATAAATATTTGGATATGTATAGTGGTATATCTGTAAATAATTTAGGTTATGATAAGGGGATTGCTAAAGCAATAAAAAATCAAGTTGATAAATATATACATCTATCAAACTATTTTGTGTCAGAGCCAACGGTGAATCTAGCTAAACTATTAGTAGATAACTCTTTTGCATCAAAGGTATATTTTTCAAACTCAGGAACAGAAGCTAATGAAGGAGCACTTAAATTATGTAGGAAATATGGAAGAAGCATTAATGAAGATAAAGTTGAAATATTATCTGCGTTAAATTCATTTCATGGAAGAACTTGTGGTGGGCTTACATTAACAGGCCAAGAAAAATATCAAAAAGATTTTAAACCATTACTTTCTGGTGTTAATTATTTTGAATTTAATAATATAGAATCTTTAAGAGAGTGTGTAAGTGAAAATACTTGTGCAGTATTTTTAGAGGTTATTCAAGGTGAGGGTGGAATTGTAGAAGTATCTCAGGAATTTATAAATGAAGTAGTAAAGTTGTCAAAAATATATAATTTCTTAATTGTTATAGATGAAATTCAAACCGGAATAGGAAGAAGTGGAGATTTATTTGCTTTTGAAAAATATAACTTTACTCCTGATGTAGTTACATTAGCTAAATCTATAGGCGGGGGATTGCCTTTAGGAGCAATATTAGTTAGTGAAAGATTAGAAGAAGTTTTAAAGATAGGTGATCATGGAAGTACTTTTGGAGGGAATCCAGTAGCTTGTGCAGCAGGAGAATTTGTTTTAGATAAAGTAGTAAATACTAATTTATTAGATGAAGTCAGAGAGAAAAGTAAATATATTTTAGATGAGCTACAAAAGCTTAAAAAAGACTTTCCGACTTTGATAAAAGAAATTAGAGGTAGAGGAATGATGATAGGTGTAGATGTAGGAGAAAGTGCTATAGCTATAAGAGATAATGCTATGAATAATAACCTACTTTTAAATGTAACTAATAAAACTGTTATTAGATTATTACCACCTCTTTGTATAAGTTATAATGAAATTAATGAGTTTTTAGAAAAGTTTAGAGATATATTAAGTAAAATTTAAGTGAAAAACTGGTGAAGTTTATCACCAGTTTTTTTGTATCCTTTATTTTATCTTTATTCCAAATATATAATTGATTAGAATTATTTAAAGCTGAAAATAACTTGTCTTTAAGAATTAGGAAGGTAACATTTAAGTTTTTTATTAAATCCTTAACTTATTGCCTTTTAGTATGTACATCTATAGGACAAGGATTTTTTTTATTTTTAATATTAAAAACACTATTAGCAATACCTATTTGAATTTAATAAAAAGAAACATCTATTTTCTTACATAAGGTATGAAGAGGACTATTATTAACATTACATGGATTCAAGGTTATTTCTATTAAATCAAATTTATCATGAGAAAAATAGAAGTGTGAAGTATGGAAATTATCTTAATATTATTGATAATTTATAAAAGAAAAAGAACGAGTGTAATTTGAGAACTTTGATCAAATTATTTTAAATTAATCAATAGATATATTATGATTACTTTTAGGGTAAGTAATGTATAAAACAAGATTAATATGGAGTAGTATAATAATTTATTAGCTTTATACTTATCTAATATAGTTTATAACAGGTATATTAGATGTAATCATTTCGCTATTAATTATAAAAGATTTTAATTGTTCAAAAGAACTTCAAAATGTACAAAAAGCATCACAAAATCTTGAAATGTGAAGTTTTTTTTGTTTTTAGTAAAATATACATATTAAAACAACAAAAATATACAAAATATATGGAAAAAATATTTAATAGGCAGTATAATGTAGTTAAAGTGTTTTAGACAAATGCTTTTTATTAGAAGTACAAATCTTTTATGATAACGATTTGTATATTGACATAGGAGGAAATATGATTGAAACAATTATATTTGCATTTATTGTTTCTAAATTAAAGGGGTATGATATAAAACCATTATTTAAATCATGGGCATTTTATCCGGTAGTAATAATGGAGTTGTTATATTGGACTGGACAAGTCTTAATATGGAACGAATATTATAAAGTTATAAACTTATTAGCATTTTCTAAGACCATTTATTTATGTACATATCTATTTTTGATTTTAAAATATGAATTATATTCAAGTGCAATTATTGGCTCGGTTTTCACATTAATCGGTGGAATGCTTAATGATATTGCTATCAAAGCAAATGGAGGCTTTATGCCTGTTTTTCCAAGCTTATCATATTTAACAGGATATGCAAAGGCAGAATCGTTTGAATTAGTAAATGATATACATATACTTGGAAATGCACAAACAAATCTTAAAATTTTAACAGATTTTATAGACACGGGGTACTGTGTATTAAGTATTGGAGATTTATTTATAAGAATATTTGTATTTTTAATATTATATAATTCAATTAAAAAGATTAATTGTAAAACAAGGGAGAAGATATTGTGTTAAAGATTTCAGGTTTTGAATTTTTTGTAAGAATATTGCCGGAAGCATTTATTTTTATATTTGCAGCATATGCATTTTCTAAGACTAAAGTGAATTGGAAAAATTATAGTGTTGCTAGTTTATTGCTAGGAGGTAGTGTATTTATTATAAGAATGCTGCCTATAAATTATGGAGTACATACAATTTTGAATATAATAATTCAAACAATTATAGTTGCGATGATTTGCAAAATTAATATGATAGAGGCAATAAAGTGTGCAATTATTACTGCTGTAATGTTGTTTATATCAGAAGGAATAAATATTGCTGTGTTAAAGTTGTTCTTAGGAGACGGTATTTCCAATGTTTTTACTAATCCTACTTTGAAGACAATTGCTGGCTTACCTTCAATAATATTTTTTGCCGTTATTATTATAGGATATTATATATATTTATTAAAAAGAAAGAAGTTTATTTATGTTTAGCATATCTGAAGTAACTGATAGATTATCAATAAAAGTATCAAATGAATTGGATTTGGATGAAGAGAAGAGAAGTGTAATAAATTACGGAATGTTTGCATTAATACAAATGATGATATCAATATTTTTGGTATTAATATTTGGAACTTTTCTTGGGGTGTCTACAGAGGCATTAATAGTATCATTTACTGTGAGCATTTTAAGGAAAAGTTCTGGGGGAGTACATGCGAACACTCCAGAGAAGTGTGCAATAGTTGGAACCGTTAGTAGTATTATAATGGGAATGTTAGTTAGATATAGTACTACAAGATATATATCTATTGGTGTAATAATAATTATTTTTATTATTTCATTTTTTGTAGTTTATAGGTTAGCACCAGTAGATAGTGCGTCAAAACCAATAAAAAAAATAGAAAAAAGAAATAGGCTTAGAAATATTTCTATGATGATATTGATGATATATTTAATAATAATATGTATAAATTTTGTCTCTTATAAGTTTACTAATGACATAAGGTTGATAGATTATTCATTATGTATTTGTTTAGGTGTTATGTGGCAAGTGTTTTCATTGACTAAAAGTGGACATTTGATTTTAGGAAAAATAGATAATTTATTAGAAGCAATTAAGATTAAAAGGGGGTGAGAAAAATGAAAAAGAAGGTTATGATGTTAGTAGCAACTATTGCTACTTTATTTGCATCTTTAGTGGCTACATCTGCTTGTTTTTGGGGATATTATCAACCAGAGGAACCAAAATGTTTAAGAGATGAGTAGTATATTAGTGAGACCGGCTATGCCGGTCTTGAAAATATTATAATAAGGGGACACATATGAGGGACGTACATATAGATAAACAAAAGCAGATTGGAGATATAGTATCAACTGTAAAATTAGCATCGCTATTATTCACAGGAATAATTTTATTTAAATATTTTTTTACCGGAAGTGTTAATGAAATAGGAAGTAGCTTTTTATATTATGAAATGATAGCAATACTATTACCACTGTTAATATTGTTATTTATATATTTTATCTGGACGTTTTCCACAAAAGATAAGTTAAGTATTAAATATAATAATATTATAAATAAAGGAGAAACTTTTTTATTTATAGTGCTATTTTCTGTAATTATATATATATCAGGTGCGAATGAGAGTAGTTATAAATTTTTATATTTATTTATTATAATAACTACAACTATTCAATATGGAATGAAGCATGGATTAGTTACATCTGTTATATCATCAGTAATTATGTTGGCGATGGATTTATTTATGATGCCATCAGTAGAGGTAAATATATATTTTGAAAATGATTTAATTTTAGCAGGTATTTTTATATTAACAGCATGGCCTTTGGGGTTTTATGTTAAAATTGAAGGTGAGCATATTAAAAGGCTTGAAGACAAGGTTAATTTTGATGGACTTACTAATGTATATAATCATAGATATTTTCAAGATAAATTAAAAGAGAAAGTTGAAATCGGGAGAAAGGAAAATAAACCTGTATCCATGATTTTTATAGATATAGATTATTTTAAGCATTACAATGATTTATACGGTCATCAAAAAGGTGATAATATACTTAGGGAGTTAGCTGAAATTGTAACAAAATCAGTTAGAGAAAAGGATGTTGTTGCTAGATATGGTGGGGAGGAATTTGCTGTTATTTTAGAAAATACTACTGAGAAAGAAACTTTAGAAATAGCAGAAAGAATAAGAGCCAATGTAGAGGAGACCTATTTTGATGGTGAGGAGAATCAGCCAAAGGGAAAGATTACAGCTTCAATAGGAATTTCTGTTTTTCCTGATAAAGCAAAGGATGAGCTTGAACTTATTAAAAGTGCAGATGATGCATTATATAGGGCTAAATTTTTTAATAAGAACAGAGTAGAAACATATACATCAATACTAGATGATTTAAAGAAAAATATTGATGATAAGGATATTGAACTAGTAACCTCAATAAAAACATTAATTAGTATAATAAATGCTAAGGATAGATATACATATAGTCATGTTGAAAGAGTGGTTATTTATAGTAGGCTTTTAGCTGATAAGCTTAAGCTTTCTGAAATAGATAAAAGCAATTTAATTTATGGTGCATATATGCATGATATTGGAAAGATAAATATATCTAAGGAAATATTAGTTAAGAGAATGAAGTTAGAGAAAGAGGAGTGGGAAGAGTTAAAACAACATCCTGATAATGGTGTAGAGATTATAAAATCTGTTGAATCACTTAAGGATGTAATTCCACTTATAAAACACCATCATGAAAGATATGATGGAAAGGGATATCCTAATGGGTTAAGTGGTGAAGAAATTCCTTACTTAGCAAGAGTGCTTACTGTTGTAGATAGTTTTGATGCTATGACTTCTAATAGACCTTATAATAGAAGAAAATCTTATGAAGAAGGTATTGAAGAGTTAAGAAAGTGTAGCGGTGCACAGTTTGATCCAGAAATAGCAAAAGCCTTTATTGAAGTAATAGAAAGCAATGCCGCATTTTTATAAAACAAATCTGCATTAAAACATCTTGTTTTAATGCAGATTTGTTTGTTTTTATATACGAAAGTTTTTAGTTTATAAAATGGTGACCTGTAGGGGGATCGAACCCCTGATTTCACCGTGAGAGGGTGATGTCTTTACCTCTTGACCAACAAGCCTTATATTCTTTATATAATATTACCGTATAGTGGGAAAATATTCATAAAATATAAAAATATATTTAATTTATTTATACTGCTTGCTTTTAATTGGATATTAAATTATAATGTATAATGAAAATTTAATTAGAGACAGTTCGAAAGCCTCCTGTCTATAAATAAAACTAGGTTGAATAAGATGTATAAAGATTTGTTTTATACATTGTTTATTTTACTTATGCTTGATATACCTGAGGCTATGGATATTATTATCCATAGCTTTTATTTATTTTCAAGTGAGAGGCTCTATTTTAAAAAATAGGGGGAAATAAAATATGAATCAAAATTTAACTAAAAGAATAGTAGTAACAGGAGTTATTGCTGCAATCTACACTGTATTAACATTAATTTTAGCTCCAATAAGCTTTGGCCCGGTGCAATTTAGATTGTCTGAAATAATGGTATTATTAGCTTTTGTAGATCCTTTATACATCATAGGATTAACTTTAGGATGTTTAATGTCTAATATGTTAGGTGGATTTGGAATAATGGATATAGTATTTGGGTCATTAGCAACATTTATGAGTTGTGTTGCTATGTATTGGACTAGAAACACTATAAAGAATATTAAAGCTTCATTATTAGTCGCATCAATTTGGCCAACAGTATTTAATGGAGTGATAATTGGATGGATGCTTCATGTAACTATAAATGTACCAATGTTTATAACTATGATTCAGGTAGCTTTAGGTGAGTTTGTAGTGGTAACGGTAATAGGGGTACCTTTAGGTAGACTATTTGCTAAAAAGTATGGAAAGTATTTTCAAAGAATTGGATTAGCTTAAGATATGTAAACTTAATATAAAAGAAGAGAGATAGGAACTCCTGTCTCTTTTTTTGTTTAAGGAATAAAATGCATAGGAATATTAATAGGATTTTTAGGAAAAATAGTAGTATAGTATAATAAATTTTACAAAGGAGAAATAAAAATGAAATTTAAAAGAACTTTACTAATCACATTATTATGTATACTATCATTATCAATACCTACTTTTGCAAGTAATAAAGAAAAATCACCTATTTTTATGGGGAAAGTTTTAGAAATTACAAAAGATGATAAAGATAATAGCGTTAGAGTTAAGGCTAAGGGATATGTCAAAGGATGTTCAGTATATGAAGAGGAATTAGTTTTGATAGTTACAAAAGATACTGAAATAATAGTCTCTAAGTGTGGAAATGAAGAAAAACATGAAGAAGTTTGTGTAGGGGATTTAATATTTGCTAAGCTTGATAAGGCAATGACTAAGTCAATTCCTCCGCAAGTAGTAGCAAAAAAAATACAAATATCAAAAGTTAATAAGTAAATTAATTCTATAAATAGAAAATGCTAAAGAAAAATAGATAAGTACAAAATCTATTTGTTTCTTTAGCATTTTTTATTGTTAACTTATAAAAAAATTATAAATCATCTACATCTTGCTCTTCACCATAGCGTACTGTACCTTCTGAAGAAAAGCTATCATTTGGATCTTTTTCAATGAAATAACCATCATTAGGCTCTTTAGAAGGTTTAGCATGACTTGTACAAGATTTTAGTTGTACATTTGTAAGATCTTTTATACTTTTCATTTTAGACATATAAAACGCTCCTCTAACTCTAGATTTATAATTATTATTAATAAATTATAATTGTTTTATACTATAAAAAAGTGAATAAATATATTATTATATATGTAAAAGAATATTTTATAGGAAAATGAGGTGATTAAATGTATAACTATGATTATTCTATGCTAACAGGAGAAGTTATCACAAAAGATAATTTTGAATATGAAGAAAGTAGGAAGTGTTGGAATAGAGCTATAGAAAAATATCCTTTAATTATTAATTATTGTAATGATAAAGAAGATGTTTCTAATGCAATTAAGTGGGCTAGAAAAAATACTGTTCCATTTAGGATAAGATCAGGATGTCATAATTATGAGGGGTTTTCAACAGGGAATGATTTGTTTGTAATTGATGTTAGCAGAATTAATAGTATTTTTATAGATGAAGACAAAAATTATGTTAAATTAGGTGGGGGAGTAAGGAACAGAGAGATATATGAGGCTTTAGGAAAGCAAGGATATCCTTTTCCAGGAGGTGGATGTCCAACAGTAGGTGTTTCAGGATTAATTCTCGGAGGTGGTTGGGGATATTCCACAAGGTTATTTGGATTATCATGTGATACCTTAATAGAATTAGAACTAGTTAATTATGATGGAGAAGTTATCATAGCTAGTGAGAAAGAAAACTCAGACCTGTTTTGGGCATGTAGAGGAGCTGGCGGAGGAAATTTTGGAGTCATTGTATCTATGAAATTTGCGTTGCCTAATAAAATGCAAATGGCTACATTGATTAATGGAGATTTTAATAGTTGTGATATTGAAGAGACGATAAATTTAATTTCTGCTTGGCAAGATATGTATAAGAATTTAGATAAAAGATTTAATGGAAAGATGAGTATATATAATTCACAAGAAAATGGAAGAGGCGTAAAGTTTACAGCTTTATTATATGGAGATAAAAAAGAAGCAAATCAGATATTAGAACCTTTAAAGAGAGTATCATCAAATTCATTCATCAAAATGGAGTATGGTACTGTTTTAGAGGCTAATAGAAAAATACAAGATAGTCATCCAGAGTATGAAAGCTATAAATCATCAGGAAGATTTGTGTATAAAGAGTACTCTAGAAGTGAGATTGAAGAATTAAGCCATCTAATTGAAACAAGAGCTGAAGGTGCTATTTATACAGCTATTACATTTTATGGATTAGGTGGAGCTGTTATGGATGTTAAGAAAGAAAAAACAGCTTTTTATTATAGAGATGCAAAATTTATTATGGGATTTCAATCTGTATGGGAAGAAGCAAAATATGCACCTGTAAATAGAAGATGGTTTTTAGAAAAGTTTAATTATATCAAAAGCATTACAGAGGGGTCTTTTATAAACTTTCCATTATTAGAATTGGAAAACTATAAGAAAGAGTATTTTGGAGAAAATGTTTCAAAATTAGTGGAGATAAAAAGTAAATATGATCCCCTAGATGTTTTTAAATTTCAACAAGGGATAATAGATTAGCGAGGTACATATATGATGTTAAATACATATGAACACTTTTCAACTTTAAACAATGAATTAATTACATACTTAAATGAATTGATATCAGATGATTTAAAAGAAAAAAACAGTGAGAAAATAGTTAATAATTTCAATAGAATTTTAAATGATATAGAAGAATTAAAATTTAAAAGTGATGAGATTGTTTCAGGCGGAATGGAATTAGATAAGATAAATAACCTTAGATATTCAATAATGAATTCATTATTCTTAATTTCAGATTTATTACATTTTTATAAGTTAAATGAAATAGAGAGATTTAAGATGAGAGCTGTAAATTATATTAATCATAATTCAAAGCCACAAATTTTTAGGTAAAGTTAAGGAGAGATATTTAAGATGAAATGTATGTTAACAACACATGAATTAGGAAAGTTGCTTTCTGATTTATGTAATGAATATAATATTAGTATGTTATGGAGAGAAAAGGTAAGTGGAGGATTTATAACTTTAACTGGAGCAATAGATATTGAATATTATCCAACAGAACAAGTTATGCTTAAAGGTAATAATATTATTAGCTTACAAGTTAAAAGTGGAGAAAATAGCAATACTGTTAAAATTACAGGAATGAAGGGTGAGTACTTTGATGTAAGCATTGCTCCAACGAAATTTAAAGAGATAAAATCAAATTCTTTATATTTAAATCAAATTCAAGAAAGTAAAACAGAATGTAAACTTAGAATAGATGAAAATATTATTTTTACTATTCCAAAATCATATGATGATGTTATAAAGCTTATTAAGTAAAAGAATATCGAATAAATATGTTAAAATACTAGTTTTAAAATTGTAAAAAACTTCATATAAATTAATATGTGATTTAATCATAAATATTATTTTATGTGGGGGAGAGTAGATGAAAACTTTAAATTACTGTTTAGAATGTAGAAGAGTATTCGAATCTAATGAAAGATGCGAGTTTTGTAGTTCTGATAAAATTAAACCGTTAAAAAAGGGAACATCAGTAAATGTAATTGGAAGTAAAATAAAAGGAAGTGTTTTTAGTTACAAAGATAACTTAGTTAGTTTAGTAATTGTTACAGAAAGTAAAGAAAGAAATATTAAAGAATACAAAGCTGATAATTTGAAAAAAATATTATAATAACTTAAATAATTTTTTGCGAATTAATTATAATATTATTAAGAGATGAAAAAACACTAAAATATAACTAGAGGCAGTTCAAATGAAAAATGAACTGCCTCTTAGTTATTATTCTATATTTCCAGTATAATCTAAGATTCCACCTCTTAAATTATATAAATTTGAAAAACCTTCTTCTTCAAGAAGAGTGCAAGCCACAGTGCTTCTTATACCACTTTTGCAATATACTAATATAGGTTTTTCTTTAAATTCCTTAAGTTCATCTAGTTCGAATTCAAGATCATCTACAGGGATATTTATAGAGTTTGGAATCTTACCGCTTTTGAATTCACTAAATCTTCTTACATCCAGTATAAGTAAATTATCGACTTCATTTATTAGCTTTAAAGCAGATATATTATTAATTGATTTAATCATTTTTAATCCTCGCTATTTTTAAAATTGTTTAAATAAATTATAAGGAAAATATTTTTTAAATGCAATAGGAATGTTTTATTAATTAATAATTATTATTTACAAACTTTTAAAATAATACTATTATAGTATAAGAGATAAAATAATAATATTGAAGTTAAAATAAATTAATATAAAGTTAAATACGGAGGAAAAATAGATGTTGAAAATAGGATGTCATTTATCTACAACTAAAGGTTTTGAAAATATGGGTAAAGAAGCTTTGGAAATAGGAGCCAATACCTTTCAGTTCTTTACTCGTAATCCTAGAGGTGGAAAAGCAAAAGATATAAATCAAAAAGATATTGATGCGTTTTTAAAATTAGCTAAAGATAATAATTTTGGAGTTTTATTGGCTCATGCACCATATACGTTAAATGCTTGCTCTGCTGATGAAAATACAAGAAAATTTGCAAAAGAAATGATGGCAGATGATTTAATTAGAATGGAGTATACACCAAATAATTTATATAATTTTCATCCAGGAAGTCATGTTAAACAAGGTACTGAAGTTGGAATTAACTATATAGTAGAACTATTAAATGAGGTTATCAAGCCAGAGCAAACAACAACTATTCTTCTAGAGACTATGGCTGGAAAAGGAACAGAGGTTGGAAGAAGCTTCGAAGAAATAGCCGAAATTATAAGTAGAGTTGAGCTAAAAGATCATATGGGGGTATGTTTAGACACTTGTCATGTTTATGATGCAGGATATGATATAGTAAATGATTTAGATAATGTTTTAGATGAGTTTGATAGAATAATTGGACTTGATAAGTTAAAAGCAATACATCTTAATGACTCAAAAAATCCTTTTAAAAGTCATAAAGATAGACATGAGAAAATAGGGGAAGGATTTATTGGACTTGAAGGAGTGAAAAGGATAATAAATCATCCAAAGTTAAGACATCTACCATTCTTTTTAGAAACTCCAAACGAATTAGATGGATATGCTAAAGAGATAGAATTATTAAGAAGTATTTATGAAGAAGTTTAATTAAAAAATAATCCAGTTATTAGAGTCTTTTTATCTAATAACTGGACATTTTTTTGTTTTAATCATAATCTCTACTTGCATTTATTAAGTCTCCCTACATGAAATTAGGGAGATTTTTTATTAGAATTAAAGAATGGGGATAACAATCTATATTAAAAAGTAGGAGAAAAAACTATTATGATAATACTGACTACGATAATAATTTTATAACAATTACTTTTTTATCATAAATAAGCCTTCTATTAAAATTATTTAAAATAAAGTCTGCTATTTATGAGAAATACTTATAAATAATCATATTATTATCATTTTTATTAGCAAGTAGAATTTAAAAGACTTAATATAATATATGATTATGTAAAATTAGTGTTACTAAATATAGAAGAAAATTTTGAATTTTAGGTAGAAGGTATTGGAATACTAGAGCTATAAGGAGGTTGAAAATATGACAAAACATATATTTGATAAAATTGCATTAAAAAATACAGAAAATTTATCTTCACATAATTTTACTAATGATTATACATTAGGTATAAGTGATAATTTAAATGATCTAAAGATTAATGATGATATTTCTAATGACGATATTATTAAAGATTCTAGTATAGAAGGACTTAAAGTTTCTAGAGAAGAAGAAAATAAAATAAAACCTAATAATGATGATGAAAATATAAAACTTACAGATTTACCTATATTTCCTAATTTAAGTGAGTAAATATATAGTATATTGTATATTTTATAAATTAATTAAAAAAGTTAATATTAAATTAACTTTTTTATTGACATGAGTACGGATATTCTGTACCATAAGTAGTGGAATTATATATAATATTGTTAGGTGAGGCTCCTATAAAGAAATATGCTGCTGCCCAGAAAAATCTAGAGATTCCAATGGGTTAACAAGAATCATCGTAAAGGTGATTTTTAACGTAGCTGACTTAATGTCTACGCTTTATAGTGCTAAAGCTCTACGATTGCTTAAAAGTTGTATTTAGGACTTTTTGTCGTGGGGCAAAAGGTCTTTTTTATTTGAAATAAGAGGAGGTGGTATAATATGGATTCTTATCCGGCCCATAGGTGTATTAATAAAATTGAATATTTGAAAGATAGGAAGATCATTTATTATACCACTGCTGAAAGTGGTGCTATTCCTATCTAAAGGGAGGAATTAGCCATGAAATTAAATATGAACAAAGATGAATTAAGAAAATTCTTGCTTCATGCACCACAAGATAGAATTATGAAGTACATTGAAGGTATCCACCCTGTAGATATACTTGATGTATTAAGAGAAAATGAAGATGATAGAAAAGATATATTAAATAGATTATCAGAAAAGTGCATTGCATCAATTATAGATGAGGCAGAAGATGAAGAAAAATATGAAATTTTAACGGAGTTTTCTGAAAATAAACAAAAAAATATAATTGAAGAGATGTCATCAGATGAATTAACAGACCTTTTAGGTATCTTGAGTCAAGAGCAAGCTAATAAAATACTATCTAAAATGACTGCAGAAGATGCTAGAAGAACACGTCAGCTTTTAAGTTATGAACCAGATACTGCGGCAGGTATTATGGCTACAGAATTTGTTTCAGTAAAAGGAGATATGACTGTAGAGGATACATTAAAGTATTTACAAAGAACATCTGAAGACGTTGAAAACATATATGATTTATATGTAATAGATGAATTAGACAGATTAAAAGGGGTAGTTTCACTAAAGGAAGTAGCAACAAGTAAATTTTCTACAAAAATATCAGATATACTTCACGTAAAAGTGGAAGGAATTCCTTATGATTTAGACCAAGAAGAGGTTGGTCATAGATTTGAAAAGTATGGTTATTTAACAATGCCAGTTGTTGATAATTATAATAGATTACTTGGTATAGTTACTGTAGATGATGTTATGCAAATTTTGAGAGATGAGAGTACAGAAGATATCCATCGTCTTGGAGGAGTAGATGAGGGAGAAAGAATTAGTGGTACTTTAGGTGAGTCAGTTAAGAGTAGATTACCATGGCTTATTGTTAATTTAGTTACAGCTATATTAGCTTCATCAGTTGTTGGAGCTTTTGAAGGAACTATTGAAAAAGTAGTATCACTAGCTACATTTATGCCTATAGTAGCAGGTATGGGTGGAAATGCTGGTACTCAGACATTAACTATTATTGTTAGAGGTTTGGCTTTAGGCGAGTTAGATTTTAATAATATGAAAAGAGTATTTTTTAAAGAGGTTGGAATCGGACTTATTACTGGGGCATCTATAGGGGCCATTATATCAGTATTAGGCTATCTATGGGAAGGAAATATTTTCTTTGGAGTAGTAATAGGTGTAGCTATGATATTAAATATGATAGTAGCAACAATTTCAGGATTCCTGGTACCAGTTGTATTAAAGAAATTAAAAATAGATCCAGCTTTAGCATCTTCAGTGTTTGTAACAACATTTACAGATGTTTTAGGGTTTTTATTCTTCTTAGGATTAGCTACAGTTTTTGTTCAACAACTAATCTAAAACATACGGCTTTTGCGATATGCAAAAGCCGTATGTTTTTTTATTTGTAAATATCTTTAGCAAGAGCTTCTAATTTGCCAATATCTAAAATATGTATTTCATTTTTGGTCTTTCTAATAATTTTAGAATCTATTAACGCTTTTATAATTCTATTTAAATGTCTATAACTAGAACCGAGAAGTTCAGAAATATGATTTACACCTTCAATTGTAACTGTATTTGAGTCCGATGGAATAATAGATAGTAGATAACTGGCAAATCTATTTTCAAGGGGATAGAGAATGTTGATAGAACTATAGAGTGAATTATTTCTAAGCTTTTTTTCAAGCGAAGATATAATAAATCTTAAAAAAATAGGATCCTCATATCCAAATTTGTGAATAGACCATATTGGAATAGCTATACAGGTGCAGCTATCTAGAGTAACAACATTACAATCAGCATAAGGGTTATCTAATAATTCTAAGTCTCCTATAATTGATAAAGGGGTATTAAAGCATAATAAAAGAGATTGCCCAGATGAAAGTAAAGTAGTAACTTTAGCTTTTCCTTTAACTAAGAAATACATATATTCTAATTTGTTATTTAAAGTACATATAGTTTCATTTTTTCCAAAAGTATATATTTTACATGAATTTAGTAAATCTATATTTAAATATTGCTTTAGTGAATATTGGTCCAAATAGTAATTAAGGATTTTATTATTAATTATTTCGTTCATTTAAACCACCTCGCAACAATTATACTATTTATTATAAAATAGGACAAATGTCCTATAATAAAATATAAAGAGTGAGTAATCTATATCTAGAATAATTAAGTTTAGGAGGAAAATAAATGTATAATATTTTAGCACTTGCAATTGGTGCGCTAATATCTATTATGCTTTCGGTTAATGGAAGATTAGAAGGAGTTGTAGGATTAACTAACTCTTTAATAATAATACATGTAGTGGGACTTTTGACTATAACTTTTATAATGTTAATTAAAAGAGAGAGAATCAAAATAGATAAAAAGATTCCTATATATATGTTTTTAGGTGGCGCAATAGGAGTAGCCCTAACTTTAGTTAATATGATAACTATTAGCAAGATAGGAGTTGCATTAACAACATCTATAGCAGTATTTGCGCAATTAATATTCTCATCATTTGTAGATCATTATGGATTATTTGGAATGAATAGATACAGATTCAATAAGAAGAAACTTATCGGTTTTTCTATTGTATTATTAGGGTTAGTCATTATGACTGTATTTTAAGGAGGAATATTAAATGATTATTTTAGCTATGTTAGGTGGAATATTAACCACACTATCTATGATAGTAAATTCATCTTTAGGTAAGAAAATTGGAGTTCTACAAAGTACTTGTATAAATTATATTGTAGGATTAATTTGTTCAACATTAGTATTGATATTATTAGGTAGTAGTGTAAAAGTTAATGCAGAAACATTTTTAAAGATGCCTTTTTATATATTTCTAGGAGGAGCAATAGGAGTTAGCGTTGTTTATTTTTCAAATATAATAATTCCTAAAATACCTGTAGTTTATAGTACATTGTTATTATTTGTTGGACAAGTTGTTACTGGAATTATTATAGATTTTTTTGTTATGTCTGAAATATCTTTTAGTAAATTAGTTGGAGCGATAGTAATTATAATTGGCATTTTGTATAATTCAAAAATAGATGCAAAAGAAGTAAAAGAATAGATAAAGAAGTATGTAAAATTTAAATTATATAAATTTTACATACTTCTTTATTTTTATCATAAAAATTATTTGATCTTATAATAGGCATAGTAGATAGTAAGCTAGGTCATAATAAATATGTAGAAACATTGGTTTAATAAAAAGTGGTGAATTTTTCTATAAAATTTTCAAGTATAACTAGTTTTTACTAGATAATTCATAAAAATAATGGTAATATATTAAGAAACATAGCAAATTAGTGAAGGAGGAGTAATGATGAGTATAAATATTAAAGATGTAACAGTTGAATTTGTTGATGGATTAATAATAACTGCTTTTGAAGATGGAGAAAATAATTCTTCTGAGTTAGAAAATATAATAAAATCTACTACATTTAAAGGCAAAGAAGGGGAAATATTTTATATTACAGAATTAAATGAAAAAGTAAAATATAAGATATTTGTCGGTTTAGGAAAAAAAGAACTTCTAAATGGAGAAGTTTTAAGAAATGCTATGGCTAAGGCTGCTAAAAAAGCAAAGGAATTAAAAATAGAAAAAATAGGTGTAGAGTTTTTTGACACTGATAAGATCTGTGTTGGTGGAAGAATAAAAGGAATAACTGAAGGTATAAGACTAGCTCTTTATAGCTTTGATAAATATAAGGAACAAAAAAGCACATATAGTCCAGAAATATATATATCAGGAGTACCTACTCAAAAGTTAGAAAAGGCTACTGAAAGATTAGAAGAAGTTAATAATCTAGTTGATGGAGTAATTAAGGCTAGAGATCTTATAAATGAGCCAGCGAATTCTATTTATCCAGAAAGTTTGGCCCATGAAGCTATTAAGATTGGCGCTGAATGTGGATTTGAAGTTCAAGTTTTTGATGAAAAAGAATGTAAGGATTTAGAAATGAAAGCATTCTTATCTGTAGGTATGGGATCTTCTAAAAAACCAAGGCTTATAGTTATGAGATATATGGGTGATAATGAAAGTAGTGATGTATTAGGACTAGTAGGAAAAGGTCTTACATATGATTCAGGTGGATATTCATTAAAACCATCTAATTCTATGGTTGGAATGAATGGAGATATGGGTGGTGCAGCAGTAGTAATTGGTACTATGGCTGCTATAGCTAAAAATAAATTAAAGAAAAATGTAGTTGCTGTGATTGCAGCCTGTGAAAACCTAGTTTCTGGGGTAGCATATAAGCCAGGAGATATTATTGGATCAATGGCTGGAAAGACCATAGAGGTATTAAATACTGATGCAGAAGGTAGATTAACTCTTATAGATGCAATAACTTATATTATTGAAAAAGAAGGTGCTACAAAGGTTATTGATTTAGCAACATTAACTGGAGCAGCAATAGTAGCTTTAGGAAATTATACAACAGCATTAATGTGTAATGATGAAGATTTTTATGATGAATTTATGAGAGCTGCAGATGTTACAGATGAAATTTTCTGGAGAATGCCAACATTTAAACATTATAGAAAACAAATACTTGGAGAGAAAGCTGATCTTAAAAATGTAGATCCTAATGGGGCTGGTACAATTGTTGCAGGAATGTTCTTAAAGGAGTTTGTACAAGATAAGCCTTGGATTCATCTTGATATAGCTGGAACTTCAGATACGAAGTCACCTATAAATGAGTATATAGTAAAGGGTGGAACAGGAACTCCTGTAAGAACTTTATATTACTTAGCTAAAGGCCCTTGTGGATGTCATAAAAAATAGATAATTTTTATAGGAGCTGTAGTATACAGCTCCTATTTTTATATACTAATTTAATAGTTGAACATATTTAGTAGAAAATTTACTTAAAACAGTTGATTAATGTTTCTATGTTATTTTGAAGTGGTGGGTTTACATTCTTATAGCACACAGGAAGATAATTTGGTACTATATATATTATAAGGAAAAATCATAAAAGTAGGAGGGAAGAAGTTTTGGAAAAAATAATAAAAGAGTTAAATTTATCACACGTAGAGTTAAACTCATTGCCTTTAAAGAATACGGCTTTAATAGTAGTTGATATGGTTGTAGGATTCGTAGAAGAAGGGATTTTATCTTCTCCTAGAGTTAAAGAAATGTCAACTAATTTATTAGACTTAAATAATAGGACTAATGGTTATAATAAGGTGTATTTTGTTGATTCTCATAATGAAGATGCAGAGGAATTAAAAGCTTATCCATCACATTGTATTGTAAATACTAGAGAAGAAGAGTTAATAGATGGATTAAAAGAATCTATAAGTAAAGACTATAATATTAAAGTTATAAAGAAAAATAGCACAAATGGATTTCATGTACCTGAATTTAAAAGTTGGTTAGATGAAGTAGTTAATAAAATAGATAATTTTATTATTGTAGGCTGTGTTACAGATATATGTGTACTTCAATTCTCTTTAACATTAAAGACATATTTTAATCAGATGAATTTAAATAAAAGAGTAATTGTTCCTGCCAATTGTGTTGAGACATTTGATATACCAGGTCATCCAGGTGATGAAATGAACTTGTTTGCTTTGGGAAATATGAAATCAAATGGTATTGAAGTAGTATCAGAACTTATTTAAAAAATTACTAGGGAGGAAATAGAAATGAGTGAAAATTATAAAATTAATAAAGAATATTTATTATCTACAGCAAAGAGGATATTAGAGTTTAACTCACCAACAGGTTTTTGCTTTGAGATAATGGATAAGATAGAAGAGATTGTAAGGGAGTTTGGTTATAAATTCGAAAGAAACAATAAAGGTGGAGGAATTATAACTATAGAAGGTAGAAGTGATGAAAAGGTAATAGGATTATCTGCTCATGTAGATACGTTAGGAGCTATGGTTAGATCAATTACTAGTTCAGGTACTTTAAGATTTACACTAATTGGAGGGCCTATAGTACCAACTCTAGATGGGGAATATTGTAAGATTAGAACTAGAGATGGAAAAGTTTACGATGGTACTTTTTTAAGCACAAGTCCTGCTGCTCATGTATATGAAGATAGTAAGACTAAAAAGCGCGATGCTAACAATATGGAAATAAGAATAGACGAAGTAGTTAAAAATAAGAGTGATGTTGAAGAATTAGGAATAGCTCCAGGGGATTTTGTATTTATAGATCCTAAGACTACAATAACTCAAAGTGGATTTATTAAATCAAGATTCATAGACGATAAGGGGAGTGTAGCTTCACTAATGGCATTATTGGAGATGTTCCATAGGGAAAATATTACTCCTAGATTTAAAACAAAGATATTAATATCTAATTATGAAGAGGTTGGACATGGTACATCTTATATACCAAGCGATATAACTGAGATGATAGCTGTTGATATGGGATGCATTGGTGAAGATTTAAGTTGTACCGAATATGATGTTTCAATTTGTGCAAAGGATTCTGGAGGACCATATGATTATAATATGGTAACAGATTTGGTTAATTTAGCGAAAAATAATAATATCAGCTATGCGGTAGATATATATCCAATGTATGGTTCAGATGTTGGAGCGGCATTAAAGGCTGGAAATAATATAAGAGGAGCTCTAATAGGACCAGGAGTTCATGCATCACATGGAATGGAAAGAACACATTACAATGCTTTAGAAAATACTATAAAATTATTAGCTTTATACTTAATTTAAATAAAGTGCGAAGCACTTTTTAAGTTGACAGTTAAGAGTTAAAAGTGAAAAGTTTAGGATGAAACTGCTATGCAGTTTCTAAGACATAATATTTTAAAGTCAGCTTTAGCTGACTTTATTCCTAAACTTTTAACTATTCCCTTTTAACTCTTAACTAAATAAATTATCTTATAAGTCACCTAGTCTACCTTTAGATTTTAGATGAGCTATTAGTTTATCAGGATCATTCATAATAAGTTCTTCCGGCATACCTATCTTTTCAAATAGTTCTATACCTTTTTCAAAGTTCCCAATTGCTACATTCATATGAGCATCTGAAGTTAAAATAACTTTAGTACCATATTCTTTGCAAAGTCTAGCTATAGTTTCACAGTTAACATCGCTTCCTTTTCTAGAAGAGCCCATAAGAGAACTATTATTAATTTCAATCATAATATTCTTTTCTTTAGCTTTTTTTACTACAGCTTCATAATCTAACTGATAGTTAGGATTACCTAGATGGCCTAAAATTTCAACTTTCTCATTTTTATCTAGAACATTTAATACAGCTAGTGTTTTTTCTTCTTTAGATGAAGTCATAGGGAAGATAGGCTCATGGAAAGATGCTATCATATAATCTAAATATGTAGATGATTCATTAGGAATATCTAAATTTCCATCTACATCTAAGATGTTGGCTTCACAACCTTTAAAGATAATAACATCGTTAATAGTTCTTGGAACTGCTTTTAAGTTTCCAAAGTACCAATAGTGAGGAGCACCAGGCATGTTTGGTCCGTGTTCCGATGTTCCAAGTATTTTGATTCCATTTTTAGAGCAGTGGTCGATATTTTCTAATAAAGTTGAATAAGCATGACCACTAACAATTGTATGAGTATGCAAGTCAGATGAATAGTTCATAAGTTTCTCCTTAGTAAATTATTAATATTATTATATAAGTAGTATATAAATAATAGAAAATAATTTCAACTTATAGTAGGTCAGAAGAACTTTAAAAGTTCTTAACGTAAACATATACATCTGTTGAATGGTATAAATTTAATGTGATAGCTATTATATAGGGATATGATAGTTATTGATAGAAGAGGCGTAGAGGTGAAAAAATAATTGATAATAATTATTGCTTAATATAAAATGTAGTTATATTAATTAAGGGGGAGATGTTATGTTAATGATAATTTCTCCTGCAAAAACTTTAGATTTTACTAAAGAAAATAAAGCAGGATATAGTACAAATACAATTTTTAACAATGAAATAAAGGAATTAATAGATGTATTAGATAAATATACTATAGATGACCTTTCTAAGCTTATGAAGATATCAGAAAAATTAGCAGAAGAAAACTATGATAGATATCAGAAGTTTTTTACTGATGAAATAGAATGTAAGGAAGCTTTATTAGCCTTTGATGGGGCAGTGTATAAAGGTATAGATAGTAAAACATTTAATTGTGAAGATTTAGAATACGCACAAAGAAATTTGAGAATTTTATCAGGTTTATATGGTGTTATTAGACCTTTAGATATGATAAAAGAATATAGGTTGGAAATGGGCACTAAACTTAAGTTTAAAACATATAAAAGTTTATATAATTACTGGGAAGATAAGTTGACTAACTTTATTTTAAAAGAAATTGAAAGTTCTAGTGGAGATAAAGTCCTTATAAATATAGCTTCAAACGAATATAGCAAAGTCCTTGATTTGAAAGAGATAGGTAAGAAGTATAAAGTTATTAATGTGGATTTTAAGGAAAAGAGAGGGGAAGAATATAAAGTAGTAGGTACTTATGCTAAGAAAGCTAGAGGTTTATTAGTTAATCACATAATAAAAAATAAGATTGTTAATGTTGAGAATATAAAAGCATTTAATAAAGAAGAGTATGTATTTAATTCTGAGCTAAGCACTGATTCTGAGTTTATATTTACAAGGGGATAGAATATGAAAAACTTATTAAAAAATAAAATCCTCTTTATAAGTAATCTTTTATTTTATAGTGGATTACTTGTAGGGGTATATGGTTTATATATAATTTATAAGGTGAAACTATCATTACCTGAAGGGGCATGTCTAATAGAAGATAATAGGAGAATATTAATTGTTTCAGTATTATTATTAGTTGCATCTATACTTACTGAGTGGATAGGAAGTAAAAAAAGTTATAAGGGATAAGCTAAAGCTATTTTTTATGAAAGTGATTTACTTTTTTTAGATAGAATTAGAATTTGAAAATATGAAAATAAAGTTTAAGAAAATCTTGGGAAAATAGTAAGATATATATTATAATAACTAAAGAAAATTATTTAAAGGGGAAAATATAATGTTAATTAGCAAAGAAAAGGACTTTTACAAGCTTATTTTAAGTATAGCTTTGCCAATTGCTGTACAAAATTTAATAAATTTTGCGGTTGGTATGATAGATACAATGATGCTTGGGTCATTAGGAGAGATTCAATTATCCGCAGCAGCTATAGGAAATAATTTATTTTTCATTCTTATGGTTTTAATGTTTGGACTAGCTGGTGGATCAAATATTTTAATATCACAATATTGGGGGAAAGGTGATGTTAAGAGCATACATAAAATATTAGCGTTAATGTATAGAGCATGTATTATAATAACCTCAATTTTTATTGGAATAGCAATGTTTATTCCTAGTGTATTTATAAAACTTTATACTTCGGATATTAATGTTATTGAAGCAGGTAGTTCCTATTTAAGAATAGTAGCTATAGGATATATTTTTTATGCAATAACGAATTGTACTATTATGATTTTACGTTCGGTTAAAACAGTTAAAATATCATTAGTCGTATACACTACTTCACTTATAGTTAATGCCTTCTTTAACTGGGTATTTATATTCGGTAAGTTAGGAGCTCCAGCATTAGGGGTAAAGGGTGCAGCTATTGCAACGGTTATGGCAAGAATAGCTGAATTTATTATTGTAATGTGTTTTATGATATTTTTTGAAGATAAGATAAATTTAAAAGTGAAGCATTTATTAAAAGTAGATAAGGTAATATTAAAAGATTATGTTGCTAATTGTACGCCGGTTCTTTTTAATGAACTACTTTGGTCAAGTGGATCTACTATGATATCTATAATTATTGGTAGGCTTGGAACAGAGACTGTTGCGGCAAATAGTATAAGTAACGTTGTATTTAACTTTGTAACTGTATTTATATTTGGATTATCAAATGCTACTGCAGTAATTATAGGAAATACTATTGGAGAAGGTAGAAATGAAAAAGCTAAAGAATATGCAAGGACAATAGGCGTGTTAAGTATATTAATGGGACTTATGGCTGCGGGAGTTATTCAAATAATTAAACCATATGTGGTTGATTTTTATAATGTATCGGCATTAACAAAAAATATAGCTATAGATTTAATGTCTGTAACTTCAATAATTGTAATATTCCAGTCGTTGGGAATAAACCTAATGATGGGGGTACTTAGAGGTGGAGGAGACGCTAAATTTGTGCTAATAAATGATATTATATTTATGTGGGTTGTAGCTATACCACTAGGATTTATAGCGGCTTTTGTATTAAAATGGCCAGTAGCAGCAGTATTTTTTATAGTTAAAAGTGATGAGATAATAAAATCAATAATAAGTGTTATAAGAGTCCTAAGTGGGAAATGGGTTAGAAACCTTACACGAGACTTTGCATAAAAATAGGCCTAAATGGCCTATTTTTTATTTTCATTACATTCAGTTAAATTTTTAGATAGATCACTTATAAATTGATGATAATTTGGTAGTTGTTTTACAAGCATTTTTATTTCTAACACTTGCATTTCTACTTCGTCTAGTTTTTCTTTAAATATAGATGAATCACTTAATTGCAATTTTAAAAGTTTTAATTTCACATCATTAATAGAAGTTTGAAGAGTGGTAACTAAGGTATATACCTCTTGCCAGTCTTTTTCAAGTTGAGAATTAATTTTATCAGTAATGTTTATATAAGTTAAGATATTAGAATACTTATCTACTATTTTTTCACCTTCATCTATAGTATTCATTATATTATTAAAGGAAATTTCACCATTTTTATATTTTTTTATAAAGTAATAGATAGGGCCTGATATAAAAAGTGTAAAAAAACTGCTTATAACTTTAACTATATTATTTTGAGATGATATAGAGTCTGTTATATTTGATGAAGTTTTAGATGTTGAGTCTGTTTTTGTTGCTATAATATTAGAAAGTTTACGAAGGATATTATTTTGTATTTCATCACTTTTTAAAACTTTATCCTCATACTCTTGTGATAATGGTAATGTAGGAGGATTATTAAATAGATCTGTATTTATATTTTCATAGTCATTTAAATAATTAACAATTTCAACTTTATCAGAATTAGTTATAGTTTTATTAGATAATAATTCATCAAGAGTACTATAGGCAGATTTTAGCGAAGTAGAATATTGAGTTTGAAAATCGTTATTTCCTGTTAAGAAAAATGATTTTTGCATATGAGCTAAATTTACTATATTTATGCTGTAATTATCTAGAGAATTAATTTCATTTTTTCGTGTTTGTAGGTCATCTACATTTGAAGAAAGTATATTATTACTTGAAACTATATAAATATTTAAAGAAAGTAAAAAAACTACAATGATTGACAACGTAATAATTAAAAATTTTTTCATTATTCTCACCTAAAGTGTTTTTAATATAATTTTATGATTTTTTTTACTTAAGGTGATATAATATAATAAAATTCCTAGAAGAAAAGGAGATAATATGAGCAAAATATTAGTTTTAGCAGAAAAACCGTCTGTAGGAAGAGACATAGCAAAGGTATTAAAATGTAGCCAAAATAAAGGTGCATATATAGAAGGAAATAAATATATAGTAACATGGGCTATGGGGCATTTAGTAGGACTTATGGATCCAGAAGGATATGATGTAAAATATAAAAAATGGGCTATGGAAACATTACCTATGTTGCCTAAGCATATGAAGCTTACTGTACTTAAAAAGACTGGTAAACAGTATAATGAAATTAAAAAGCAAATGAATAGAGATGATGTTTCAGAAATTGTTATTGCAACAGATGCAGGAAGAGAAGGAGAGTTAGTTGCGAGATGGATAATAGAAAAGGCTGGTATAAAAAAGCCTATTAAAAGACTGTGGATTTCATCACAAACTACTAAAGCTATATTAGAAGGTTTCAGTAACTTAAAACCAGGTAAAGAGTATGAAAATCTTTATAAGGCTGCAGTATGTAGAGCAGAAGCAGATTGGCTTGTAGGACTAAATGTAACTAGGGCACTAACTTGTAAGTATAATGCTCAACTTTCTGCAGGAAGAGTTCAATCACCTACACTAGCTATGATAGTTAATAGAGAAGAAGAAATTAGAAGTTTTAAACCTAAGGATTATTATACAATAGAGGGAAATTCAAATGGTATTACATTAAATTGGGTTAATAAAGATAATAATGGAAGAATTTTTGATGAAGAATATGCTAATAAGGTATTTAAAAAGATAAATAATGAATCAGGTGAAATAATAAATATAATAGAAAAAGATAAAAAACAATTTTCACCGGCATTATATGATTTAACAGAGCTTCAAAGAGATTGTAATAAGCTATGGGGATTTTCGGCAAAGCAAACTCTTTCAATAATGCAAAGATTATATGAAAATCATAAGATATTAACCTATCCAAGAACTGATTCTAGATATATTTCTACAGATATAGTTCCTACATTAAAAGATAGATTAAATTCTATTGCAATAGGTGAGTATAGAATAGTAGCTCAAGAGTTAATGAAAAATAATATTAATGGGCATAAAGGTTTTGTAGATAATTCAAAGGTTAGTGATCACCATGCAATAATACCAACTGAAGAAAGACCTAATCTTTCAAATCTAAGCTCAGAAGAAAGAAAGGTATATGACTTAGTAGTTAAAAGATTTTTAAGTGTAATGTTACCACCTTTTGAATATACTCAAACAATTATAGAAGCTAATGTAAATGGTGAAAGATTAATTGCAAAGGGGAAAGTTATAAAGTCTAAGGGGTGGAAAAAGGTTTATGATAAAGAAGTAATAGATGAAGAATATAGTGATGAAATTAAAGAGCAAGTTTTACCTAAAGTAAATATAAAAGATAAAATTTTAATAACTAAAGCTAAGATTAAAAAAGGTGAAACAAAACCACCAGCAAGATTTACAGAAGCAACATTGCTATCAGCAATGGAGAATCCACAAAGGTTTGTTAATGTAAGTGGAGAAGAAGCTAAAACTCTTAATGAGACTGGTGGACTAGGAACTGTTGCAACAAGAGCTGATATTATTGAGAAGTTATTTAATTCATTTGTGGTAGAGAAAAAAGGAAAAGATATTTATCCTACATCTAAAGGGAAACAATTAATAGAATTAGTTCCTAGTGAATTAAAATCACCAATTTTGACTGCTAAATGGGAGAAAAAGCTAGATGAAATAAGTAGAGGTAAAGCTGATGATCATCAATTTATAAGAGAGATGAAAAATTATGCTACTGCATTAGTTGAAGATGTAAAAGGTGACAATAGTAAATTTGTACACGATAATAAAACAGGAAAGAAATGTCCTAACTGTGGCAAATATCTTCTTGAAGTTAAAGGGAAGAATGGAACGATGAATGTTTGTCAAGATAGAGAATGTGGATATAGAGAAAATGTAAGTAGATCTACTAATGCAAGATGTCCAGAATGTAAAAAGAAGTTAGAATTAAGAGGGCAAGGTGAAGGACAAATATATGTGTGTCCAAATACAAATTGTAGTTTTAGAGAAAAAGCTTCAGTATTTAATAAACGATTTAGTTCGAAGTCTGATAAAGTTAATAAGAGAGAAGTTAATAATATAATGAAGAAAATGAGAAAAGAAGCTGAAGAGGATATAAACAATCCATTTGCAGATCTTTTGAAAGGATTTAAAAATTAGAATATAAAAAATGGACTGGATAAGCCAGTCCATTTTTTATTAAGAATTTAAAATAATATCGATACATTGATGAACAAAATCTACAGTGTGATTAGCTTTAGCTTTAACACCATCTTCTACATGATTAAAAGTAAAGCTATTATCTGTTATTTCAAACATAGATATATCATTATAGGAATCTCCTATAGTGTATAAATTATTTATATCCCAATTTTCCATTTCAAGAATCTTTTTTAAACCTGAACCTTTACTACAATCTTTTCCAACCATATCGACAAAGGCTTGGTTTCTGAATATCCCATAAGAATCTCCGAAAGTTTCTACTAACTTTTCTTTAAGGCATTCAGCAATTTCACAGTTGCTAGACTTAGAAAAAATACTTATCAAGTTATATTCTCTTTCTTTTGAAAAAACTTCAGATTCATTATTTACATTTTCAAAAGCGCCTAGAAAGTCTTTAAATTCTTTGTTGCAACCAGTATAGAATACAGAACTAGTATCTTCGTAAGTCACGTACATTGCAGCATCTTTATCTGTATTAACTTTATAAATATCATTATAAACAGATTTTACAACATGATGAGGTAAAGTGTTTTTATATATTTCATTTAAATTATTATCTAAGATAAGAGCACCGTTACAAAGAACTAAATAATCGAACTCAACATCGTTATTGTCGTTAAAAATTGATTTAATACCTTTTATATCTCTTCCAGTAGAGATAATAAACTTATGTCCTTTATTTCTAAGTCTTTTAATAGCTTCTATATTATCTTTTCTTATAAAATTTTTCTCAGTTTCAACTAAAGTACCATCTAAATCGCAAGCTAAAAGTTTCATAGTATTCCTCCAAAAGTTTAATTATATACCATGAAATATTATAGCATTGCTAAGAAGATGTTAATTTCATTTTTTGAAAACCTTAGACATTTATATAATTGTAATATTATTTTCATGTAAAATATCTATGATATCTATTGATGGTAATGTATCAGTTATTATTCCATTTATAGATTCAATATTTGAAAATTTATAGTTACCATCAATATTAAATTTAGTTTGTTGCATAACTAAAAAAGTTTTTTTGCTAGACCTTATAATAGCGGTTTTAGTTAAACCATCTTCTATTTCGAAAGTGGTAATACTTTTATCAAAAACATCTATACCACAACTTCCTATAAAGGAAATGTCAAATTTATATTTTTCTACGAAGTTAATAGCAGTAGCCCCGGCAAAACCATTCAAACTTTTATTTAAAAGTCCACCTGTAGCTATTACTGTAACATTATTATCTGTTGAAGATAATATATTTATAATGTCTATCATATTTGTTACTACAGTAACTCTTTTATTACTTTGAGATAATAATTTTGCAATAAGCATATTTATAGTAGATAAATCTAAAAAAATAGTTTCTCTATCTTTTATTAAGTTAAAAGCTTTTTGTGCTATTTTTGTTTTACTAGACACATCAGTTTTACTTCTTTCAATAGTATCGTATTGGTTTGTAGATTGGCGGACTTTTATGGCCCCACCATAAGTTCTTTTTAAATGCCCAAGATTTTCAAGTTGCTTTAAATCTTTTCTTATACAATCTTCAGTTACATTAAAGTGTTGGCTAAGATTTTTAACTTTTATTTTTCCTTCTGAATTTAATAAGTTTAATATTTTATCTAATCTTTCTTCTGCAAACAATATAATTCCTCCTATCTAAATAGTATTTTAATTTAAAAGGTATTAAAAATCAAATTTAAACAATTCAAAATGATAGTAAAAGATAAATAATAATAAGAAATGATAAAAGGTGGAAATGAGATAGTAAACAGTTTAGAATTATAATAGTTATATTACAAAAAAATGGAAATTAATGGGGCGAAAGGTGAATTTAATCTATAAAATTAGAAAAAAAGATGTTATTTAGGAATTAAATTGATATACTTGTTATTAGAGTTTACAAGAAACTTGATATTAAGTCGTATACATAATATAATTAATGTGATATGAAAACGTAAAGAGGGGGAAGAAAATGAAAAAAGGTAGAAGTGCAACACTATTTATATTAGCCGTTATCATTATAATATCATTAGCTTTTGCTGGTTTTAAAGGTGTTGAAATTGGAGGATGGGAATTTAAATCTTTCGATAAAGCGATTACTAAAGGTTTAGACCTTCAAGGTGGAGTTTCTGTTTTAATGGAAATAACAGATGAAAATTTATCTTCAGAAGATTTAGAAAAGAATTTAGAAAAAACAAAACAATTATTAGATTTAAGAGTTAATAAGCTTGGGGTTGCAGAAACAACAGTAACTGCTGAAGGCGATAGAAGAATAAGAATAGATATCCCAGGACAATTTGATTCAAAAGAAATAGTTGATTCATTACAAAAAACAGGTAACTTAACATTTAAGGATTCAGAAGGAAATGAAGTTCTTAATGGTAAAGATGTAGAAGAAGCAAGTGTTATGACTGATAATACTACTGGAAAGCCAGTTGTAACTTTAAAGTTAAATGAAGAAGGTAAACAAAAGTTTGCTGAAGCTACAGAGAAGAATTTAAATAAGACAATTTCTATATATATGGATGAAGATTTAATCTCTAGCCCAGTAGTAGAATCTGTAATATCAGGTGGAGAAGCGATAATTACTGGTAGTAAGACTGTAGATGAAGCTAAAAATTTAGCAGGTCTTATAAATTCGGGGGCTCTTCCTGTAACTTTAAAAGTTGCTTCAATTGAAAGTGTTGGAGCTCAATTAGGAGCAGAGGCTATGCCAAATGCTATGAAAGCTGGAGCAGTAGGTATTTTATTAATATTCTTATTTATGATATTTAATTACAGAATGTTAGGTGTGATAGCTTCTATAACATTAACTTTATACACAATGTTAGTTTTAATAGTTTTTGTTGAGGCCAATGTAACACTTACATTACCAGGTATAGCTGGTTTCTTATTAACTATAGGTATGGCTGTAGATGCTAATGTTTTAATATTTGAAAGAATAAAAGAAGAAATGGCAAAGGGAGTTTCTGCAAAGAGTGCTGTAAAAGCAGGATTCCATAATGCATTATCATCTATTGTTGACTCAAATGTAACTACTGTTATAGCTGCATTAGTACTTTATTTTATGGGAACAGGTCCTGTTAAAGGTTTTGCTGTTACATTAATGATAGGTATAGTTTTAAGTATGTTTACAGCAATATTCATAACTAGGAAATTAACTGAATGGGCTATAAATATGGGAATGCTAAGTAAGCCATGGCATTTCAAGGTTAAGAGGGGGTAATAGGATGACAAAGATAGTAGAAAAATCTAAAATTTGGTTTTCAATATCCCTTATAGTAATACTAGTTGGTTTAGGTTTTATGTTAACTAAAGGGTTAAATTTCGGAATAGATTTTAAAGGTGGAACAAAGCTAGTTATTGAATTAGGAAAAGAATACGACAAACCAGAAGTTGATGAAATTGTTAAAGCGATAGTTCCAAATGCAGTGACTAAAACCATAGAAAATACACAATACGAAATTAAGGATAAAGATTTAGATGAAACAAAGACAAGTGAGGTTTTTGAAAAGTTAAAAGAAAAATATTCTTTAGAAGACTCAGCTCTTTTATCACAAACTCAAGTTGGAGGAAGTGTTGGTAAAGAGTTAACAAGAAATTCAATAATTGCACTATTTGTTGCGTGTATAGCAATGCTTATATATATAGCTATAAGATTTAAAATGGATTATGGGGTTGCAGCAGTTGTAGCATTAATGCATGACGTATTAATTACTATAGCTGTATATGCTATATTTGATATACCTGTTAACACTCCGTTTATTGCAGCAATACTTACTGTAGTAGGTTATTCTATGAATGATACAATTGTAATATTTGACAGAATAAGAGAAAATGCTAAGTCAATGAGAAGATCTACATCTACAGAGATTGCAGATAAGAGTATATCTCAAACGTTAGGCAGATCAATTAAAACTACTATAACTACATTATTTGCAATTGGAGCTGTAAATGTATTTGTACCTACAGTAAGAGAGTTTTCATTCCCTATATTAATAGGGATAACTGCTGGAGCTTATTCTTCAATATTTATTGCATCACCAATATGGGTTAAGTTAAGGGATGGAAATAAAAACAAAAATAAAAGAGAAAAAGTTGCATAATAAGGAAATTAAAGAAGGAATTAACTGATGTTAATTCCTTTTTATTTGGCTAAAGAGAGAAAACTTTAGAATAAATAGACTTTTTTATTAGAAAACATTTGTAATATGTATAAATTTAAATTATAATATAGATGTTTTCTTATTTTTATGGAGGAGTTTAAAATGCGTAAGTTTTGGGAAAGTATATATAGTCCAAATTACATAACTGGATATAATCCCTTTATACTTAAGGATATGAATAGAGCTATTGAGCGGATGGTATCTGCAATTAATAATAGAGAAAAAATAGTGGTTTATGGGATACCTAATGTAGATGGATTATGTGCTATTTCATCCCTAATACTGGTTTTGAAATATTTAAATGCAGATATTGAATATGTAGTTCACGATGATTCGTCAGGTGATTCTAGTATTACATCAAAGGACATTATAAATAATGTTCATTTTTTAGGTGCAGAAGTACTTATCACCTTAGGTATTGGGTTAAAGTCGAAGGAAGAAGAAGAGCTTTGTAAAAAGTTAAACATAGATTTGATGGTCTTAGAAAATAGAGATCGAAAAACTAAATGCGAGTACATATATATAAACCCTAATCAAAAAGGGTGTCAATATAGATATAAGAATTTATCTATAAGTGGATTAGTATTTAAGCTAATGCAAGCAATAGCTATATATTATAACATAAAGAGTATTAATAAATATTTAGATTTAATACTTATTGGAGAACAATCTGCAAATGTTCCTCTCAAAGGTGAGAATGGTGTTATATTAAAAGAAGGTAAAAAGTTCTTAACTAATACGAACAATTATGGACTAAGAGCTATAAAGGATGCGTATAATATTACTGAGATGAACGATAGTGATATAAAACAAATAATTAAGATTATAACACCAACTATAAATGTAGTAACAATGATGGACAATGCAAGGATAATAATTGAACTGCTTATTACAAATAGAAAAGAAAGAGCGGAACAAATTACAAAGTATTTAAATAAGTCTAAAGAAAATGTATAATAAAGGTGATAATAAAATTCATGGAGGAGTTAATATGAATTTAAAAGATAAAATAAGAATAGTTGAAGGATTTCCTAAGGAAGGAATAAGCTTTAAAGATATTACAACATTAATAGGAGATGGAGAAGCTTTTAAGGAGTCAATTGACCTTATAGTTAACCATTTAAAGGATAAAAATGTTGATGTAATTTTAGGACCTGAAGCTAGAGGGTTTATTTTTGGAGTGCCTGTTGCATATGCTTTAGGGGTTGGATTCGTTCCAGTAAGAAAAAAAGGAAAATTACCTGCTGAAACAGTTTCAGTAGACTATGCTTTAGAATATGGTGTAGATGTATTAGAAATACACAAAGATTCAATAAAAAAAGGTCAAAGAGTTGCGATAGTTGATGATTTGCTTGCTACAGGAGGTACAATAGAGGCTGTAGCTAAGCTTGTAGAACAAGTAGGTGGAGAAGTAGTTTCATTAGATTTTGCGATAGAGTTAACTGATTTACATGGTAGAGATAAACTTACAGGGTATGAAGTAATGTCATTAGTTCAATATGATATTTAATTTTATTGTAAAACCCTAAATTTTAATATATAATTAGAATGAGAAGGGCTGGTTAATTAACCAGCCTTTGACTTTAGGATTTTGAGGTAATCTAAAGGAGTAAAGAGCTAATGATTGATGTGTTAATGAATAAGATTAAAGAAAATTGTACAAATGTTGATATAGATTTAGTTGTTAAAGCTTATAAGCTTGCTAATGAAGCTCATAAAGAACAAAAGAGAGAATCGGGAGAACCATATATTATACATCCAATAGATGTTGCTACTATTTTAGCAGAGCTAGGAATGGATACAAGTACTATAGTTGCAGGATTACTTCACGATGTTATAGAAGATACAAATTATACATACGAGGATATAAAAAATATATTTAATGAAGAAATTGCCAACCTAGTTAGTGGAGTCACTAAGATAACTAAAATGGAATATAAGTCAAAGGAAGAGCAACAAGCAGATAACTTTAGAAAGATGCTACTTGCTATGGCTAATGATATAAGAGTAATCATTATAAAATTAGCTGATAGATTACATAATATGAGAACGCTTAAGTATATGACTAAGGAAAAGCAAAAGCAGAAGGCTAGAGAAACTTTAGATATTTATGCGCCTTTAGCTCACAGACTTGGTATATCTAAAATAAAATGGGAACTAGAAGATCTTTGCTTAAGGTATTTACATGAAGAGGAATATTATGATCTTGTTAAGCAAATAGCTGAAAAAAGAGTAGAAAGAGAAACATATATTTCTACAATTATTGATGACTTACATGATAAGTTCGAAGATGCAGGAATTGATGCAGATATTGATGGAAGACCTAAACATTTTTATAGTATTTATAAAAAGATGGTTAATAAAAATAAAAGTATAGAACAAATTTTTGATTTAACTGCAATAAGGGTGTTGGTAAATACAGTAAAAGATTGTTATGAAGTTCTAGGGATTGTACATACTATCTATAAACCTATACCAGGAAGATTCAAAGATTATATTGCTATGCCTAAACCTAACATGTATCAATCTTTACATACAACAGTTATTGGGCCACAAGGGAAAACTTTTGAAATTCAAATAAGAACTTTTGAAATGCATAGAACAGCTGAATATGGTATAGCTGCCCACTGGAAGTATAAAGAGGGAGACGCATCAGGGGAAGGGAAAGAAAAGAATTTTGAAAATAAGCTTGTATGGCTTAGAGATATGTTAGAATGGCAAAAGGAAACATCTGATGCTGAAGAGTTTATAGAAGGATTTAAAATAAATTTGTTTACAGATGAAATATTTTTATTTACTCCTAAAGGTGTTGTTATAGATTTGCCTAATGGAGCTACTCCTATAGATTTTGCTTATAGAATACATACAGATATAGGTAATAAATGTGTTGGAGCTAAAGTGAATGGCAAAATAGTACCTTTAGATTATAAGCTTAAGACTGGTGAGATAGTTGAAATTCTAACTTCAAATAGTGCTAAAGGTCCTAATATGGATTGGTTAAGCATAGCCAAGAGTAATCAAGCTAAAAGCAAGATTAGATCATGGTTTAAGAAGGCTAAGAAGGAAGAAAATATAACTAAAGGGAAAGAAATTTTTGAAAAAGAGCTTAAGAAGCAAGCAGTTGTATATAATGAAATAGCTAAAGGTGAAAGCTATGATAAATTTGCAAAAAGATACAATATTAATAATATAGAAGATTTATATGCTTTAATAGGATTAGGCGCTATTACAGCATCTTCATATATAGCTAGATTAAAAGAAGAGAATTTGGTTAAAGATGATAAGAGTAAGGAAGAAATACTTCAAAAGTCTATAGAAGAACATATAGCAAAGCAACAAAGAGGAAAAAAAGAAAATGTTTATGGGATCACTGTTAAGGGATTAGATAACCTAATGGTTAGATTTGCGAAATGTTGTAATCCAGTTCCAGGTGATGATATATTGGGATATATCACTAAAGGAAGAGGTATATCTGTTCATAGAAGAGATTGTAGTAATTTAAAATCTCTTATTGAAAGTGACGGAGAAAAAACTATAGAAGTTTCTTGGGGTAACTCTCAAGGCGTTGGTTATGTAACAGAGATTGAAGTTAAATCTGAAGATAGGATGGGAATATTAACAGAGATTATGACCATAATTAACGAAGCTAAGATTTCTCTAAGTGCATTGAATGCAAAGTCAGCTAAAGAAAATTTAGCTTTTGTAAGCATTAAGGTTAAAATTGATTCTATTGATCAACTTAAAGATTTAATGAAAAAAATACGTAAACTAAAAGGTGTTATGGATGTTTATAGATTAAGAAACTAAAGGGGTAAAAAAATGAGAGCTGTAGTTCAAAGAGTAAAAAAATCAAGTGTAAAAGTTGATGGAGAAATAGTTGGAGCTATACAAAATGGATTAAATGTTCTTATTGGAATATGTAAAGATGATACGTTAGATGATTTAAAATACATAGTAGATAAAGTTATAAATTTAAGAATATTTCATGATGATAATGATAAGATGAATCTATCTGTTAAAGATATAAATGGAGCGATTTTAGCTATATCTCAATTTACTTTATACGGAGATTGTAGAAAAGGTAGAAGACCTAATTTTATGAATGCTTTAGGTGGAAATGAAGCAGAAAAACTATATGATAAGTTTATAGAGATGTTAAGAGAAACGGGTATAGAAATTGCAACTGGAGTCTTTGGAGCACATATGGATGTTGAGATTCAAAATGACGGACCGGTTACAATTTTATTGGATAGTAAAAAAACATTTTAAAATATAGAGAGGTGCTACTATGATAATTAATACTTATCCTATGGGAGAATATGGAGCTAATTGTTATTTTATTATAGATAATTTAAGTAAAGATACTATAGTAATAGATCCAGGAGCTAATGGAAACAGTATAATAAGAGAAATTGAAAGTCTAGGATGTAATTTAAAAGCTATACTTTTAACACATGCTCATTTTGATCATATTGGAGCAGTTGAAGAATTAAAAGAGAAATATAGCGTGCCTTTATATGTTAATGAAGGAGAAGTAGAAAACTCTAAGAAAAATAACACTGTATATGCAAAGCTACCTAGCAATTATAATTTAATTAGTGACGGTGATATATTGAAGTTCAATAGCATTGAAGTTAAATGTCTACATACTCCAGGGCATAGTCAAGGCGGAATGTGTTTCTTAATTCAAGATAATGTATTTACTGGGGATACATTATTCCAGGGGTCAATTGGCAGAACAGACTTTGTAACTGGAAATTATGACACACTTATAAATAGTATAGAAGAAAAACTTATGGTATTGGATAAGAATACCAAGGTTTATCCAGGGCATGGGCCAAGTTCAACAATTATTTACGAAAGAATGAGAAATCCTTTCTTACAGTAGGGAGAGAAAATGGAAATAAAAATTAAATTAAACGACCTTAAGTACAGATATGATGTATATCAAATGTTTAATATATATTTTTCATTAGATGAAATAAAATTTGTAGACGATGGAGAGTATGTTGTAGAAGTACTTGAAGATAAAGTTACATTTACTTATAAAGATTTTTATAAGTATGTTAAAGTTTCAGAAAAGATTAAAGATGATATAAAGAGGTTAGTATTTATATCATTAAAAGAATTAACTAATGAAGAATATCCTTGGGGGATATTAGTTGGAATTAGACCTTCTAAAATTGCTTTAAAGTATTTAGAAGAAGGGAAGAATGAAGAAGAAATAATAAAAATATTTAAGGAAAAGCATTTAGCATCAGAGGAAAAAGCAAAGCTATGTATTGAAGTAGCAAAAGCTGAAGAAAGATTTGTAAATCATGATGAAAAGAAAGTATCTATATATGTAGGGATGGCTTTCTGTCCTACTAGATGTTTCTACTGTTCATTTACAGCCAATTCAATTTTAGGCAGTAAGAAATTAGTTAATCCTTATTTAGAAGCTTTAACTTATGAGATAAGAAAGATTAGCGAATATGTTAAAGAGAAAAATTTGAAAATTGAAACAGTATATTTTGGTGGAGGTACACCAACAGCAGTAAATAATGAAGAATTTGAAAATATAATGAAAGAAGTGTATAATGCCTTTATTAAAGATAAAAATACTTTAGAGTTTACAGTTGAGTGTGGAAGACCAGATAGTATTACAGCTGAAAAACTAGAAACTATGAAGAGATATAAAGTTACAAGAATAAGCATTAATCCTCAATCTATGAATGATGATACATTAGAGGCCATAGGAAGAGGTCATAATGTAAGTGATGTTAAAGAAAAGTTTAATCTTGCTAGAAAGATGGGCTTTAATGATATAAATATGGATATTATAATTGGATTACCTGGTGAAGGCTTAGAGTATGTAAAGACTACATGTGATGAAATTTTTAATCTTAATCCAGATAGTTTAACAGTACATGGACTTTCTTTAAAAAGAGCATCCATACTTTATGAAAACTTTATTTTAAAGAAAGGTATACAAGTAAAAAAGCAAGAAGAATTAGCTTCTATGTATAATGAAAGTATGCAGCTTTCTAAAAAGTTAGGCTTAAAACCGTATTATATGTACAGACAAAAGAATATGGTTGGAAACATGGAGAACTTAGGATATTCAAAAGAAGGAAAAGAGTGTATATATAATATTCAAATGATTGAAGATAAGCAAACTATTATAGCTTTAGGTGCAGACGCTGTAACTAAGGTGGTCTTTTTAGAGGAAGATAGAATAGAACGCTTTGGAAATATAAAGGATATCAAAGAATATTCAAATAGAATAGAAGAAATGGTAAATGGTAAGATTAAGTTGTTAGATACCCTTTATCTTAAGTAGGAGGAAAAGTAGGATGGATATACAAGCGCCTAAAGGTACGAAAGATATGCTACCTCAAGATGCGTACAAATGGCAATATGTTGAAAATACGTTTAAAGAGATAGCTAAATATTATGGCATGAGAGAGTTAAGAACTCCAATGTTTGAACATACAGAATTATTTAAAAGAGGTGTAGGAGATACAACTGATATAGTTCAAAAAGAAATGTATACTTTCAATGACAAAGGGGATAGAAGTATTACATTAAAACCAGAAGGAACAGCACCAGCTGTTAGAGCTTTTATAGAAAGTAGATTATTTAATGAGGTTCAACCAACAAAATTATATTATGCTACACCATGTTTTAGATATGAAAATGTACAAAAGGGAAGATTCCGTCAGTTCCATCAATTTGGTACTGAAATATTTGGATCTAAAGAACCTTCAATGGATGCTGAAGTAATTGCTTTTGCAATGAGTGTTTTAAAGAAATTAGGTTTAAGCTCATTAAGTTTAAATATAAATAATTTAGGGTGCCCAAGTTGTAGACCTAAATATAATGAAGCATTAAAACAATACTTAAAAGATAATTATGAAAACTTATGTGATTTATGTAAATCAAGATTTGAAAAAAATCCAATGAGAATTTTAGATTGCAAAAATCATAAGTGTAATGAAATAACTAAGAATGCACCAATAATATTAGATTTTATGTGTGATGAGTGTGATACTCACTTTACAAAGGTAAAAGAATATCTAGATGCTTTAAATGTGCCTTACAAAATTGATCCAGGAATAGTTAGAGGCTTAGATTACTACACTAAAACAATTTTTGAAATCTTAAATGATGATTTCACTGTTTGTGGCGGTGGTAGATATGATAAGTTAATAGAACAATTAGGTGGACCAGAAATGCCAGCCGTTGGATTTGGAATGGGTGTTGAAAGATTGATAATGATCTTAGAAAAAGAAGGTATAGAGATTCCTAATGAACTACTTTTTGATTTATATATAGGTGCTAGAGGCGATGAAGCTAAGCTTGCGGCGTTTACTTTAGCAAATAAATTAAGAGCAGTGGGAATAAAAACAGAAGTAAATCATATGGGAAGAAGCATAAAAGCAGAAATGAAATATGCTAACAAAATAGGAGCTGCTTTTACAACAATTTTAGGTGATGACGAACTTCAAAATAAAGTAATAAAGCTAAAAAGAATGAGTGATGGAGAACAATTTGAAGTAAGTTTAGATCATATAGAAGAAATAGTTAATGTGATAAGATAGTTAGGAGGAAATAACGATGGGTGAAGCTTTAAATGGATTAAAAAGAAGCCTTATGTGTGGTGAACCTAGAGAAAATAATGTAGGACAAAAAGTTACTCTTATGGGATGGGTTCAAAGAAATAGAAAATTAGGAGGTCTTCAATTTATAGACCTTAGAGATAGAACTGGAATAATGCAAATAGTTTTTGGTGAAGAAATAAATGCTGAAAGCTTTGAAAAAGCAAAAGCTGTTAGACCAGAGTACTGTATAGCAGTTACAGGGGAAATAGTTAAGAGACAATCACCAAATGAAAATATGCCAACTGGTATGGTTGAGTTAATGTGTGAAAGTATAAAAGTTCTTTCAGAATCTGAAACACCTCCTATATATATTAAGGAAGATTTAGATGCAGCAGAAAATATAAGATTAAAGTATAGATACTTAGACCTTAGAAGACCTGATATGCAAAGAATTTTTATGATTAGAAGTAAAGCTGCAATGGCAGTAAGAAATTATCTAAATGATAATGGCTTCTTAGAAGTTGAAACACCTATTTTAACTAAGAGTACGCCAGAGGGAGCAAGAGATTATTTAGTTCCATCAAGAAATTACCCAGGAATGTTCTATGCACTTCCTCAATCGCCTCAAATATTTAAACAATTATTAATGGTATCAGGGTTTGATAGATACTTCCAAATTGCTAAATGTTTTAGAGATGAAGATTTAAGAGCCAATAGACAACCAGAATTTACACAAATAGACTTAGAAATGAGTTTTGTTGAGCAAGATGATGTAATGGCTATGAACGAGGGACTTGTAGCTCATGTATTTAAAGAAGTATTAGGACATGAAATAAAACTTCCAATTAGAAGAATGCCATTTAAAGAAGCTATGGAAAAGTATGGTTCAGATAAACCAGATTTAAGATTTGGAATGGAGATAACTGATATAACAGAAGCTGTTAAAGATATGGACTTCGTAGTATTCAAATCTGCTATAGAAAATGGAGGATCTGTTAGAGCGTTATGTTTAAAAGGTGGAGCTGATTTAGGAAGAAAGCAATTAGATAAATTAGTTGATTTTGTTAAGACATATAAAGCTAAAGGTCTTGCTTGGATTCAACTTAAAGAAGAGGGAAATAAATCTTCTATAGCTAAATTCTTAACTGATGAAGTTACAGAAAACATAGTTAAAACTATGGGAGCTGAAAATGGAGATGCAATACTTATAGTATCAGATAAAAACTCAGTTGTATTCCAAAGCTTAGGAGCACTTAGATTAGAGCTTGCTAAACAATTTGACTTAATTAAAGATAAATCAGAATTTAACTTCTGTTGGATTACAGAATTCCCATTATTTGAATATGATGAAGAAGAAGGAAGATATTTTGCAGCTCACCATCCATTTACATCACCAATGGATGAAGACCTAGAAATGTTAGATACAAATCCAGGAGCTGTAAGATCTAAAGCATACGACTTAGTCCTTAATGGTGAAGAATTAGGTGGGGGATCAATAAGAATACATGATTCAAGCCTTCAAACAAGAATGTTTAAAGCTTTAGGATTTACAGAAGAGTCAGCTCAAGAGAGATTTGGATTCTTAATAGATGCATTTAAGTTTGGGCCACCACCACATGGAGGATTAGCATTTGGGCTTGATAGAATGGCAATGTTCTTAGCAGGAACTGATAATATTAAAGATGTTGTTGCATTCCCTAAAAATCAAAATGCATACTGCTACTTAAGTGAAGCACCAAATGTAGTTGATCAAAAACAATTAGATGAATTAGGAATTGATAAAAAAGATAAATCAGAATAGTAGAAGAGGAGCTAGATGTAACTTTAGCTCCTTTTTTTATAAATAATTTTNGAAAGTATAAAAGTTCTTTCAGAATCTGAAACACCTCCTATATATATTAAGGAAGATTTAGATGCAGCAGAAAATATAAGATTAAAGTATAGATACTTAGACCTTAGAAGACCTGATATGCAAAGAATTTTTATGATTAGAAGTAAAGCTGCAATGGCAGTAAGAAATTATCTAAATGATAATGGCTTCTTAGAAGTTGAAACACCTATTTTAACTAAGAGTACGCCAGAGGGAGCAAGAGATTATTTAGTTCCATCAAGAAATTACCCAGGAATGTTCTATGCACTTCCTCAATCGCCTCAAATATTTAAACAATTATTAATGGTATCAGGGTTTGATAGATACTTCCAAATTGCTAAATGTTTTAGAGATGAAGATTTAAGAGCCAATAGACAACCAGAATTTACACAAATAGACTTAGAAATGAGTTTTGTTGAGCAAGATGATGTAATGGCTATGAACGAGGGACTTGTAGCTCATGTATTTAAAGAAGTATTAGGACATGAAATAAAACTTCCAATTAGAAGAATGCCATTTAAAGAAGCTATGGAAAAGTATGGTTCAGATAAACCAGATTTAAGATTTGGAATGGAGATAACTGATATAACAGAAGCTGTTAAAGATATGGACTTCGTAGTATTCAAATCTGCTATAGAAAATGGAGGATCTGTTAGAGCGTTATGTTTAAAAGGTGGAGCTGATTTAGGAAGAAAGCAATTAGATAAATTAGTTGATTTTGTTAAGACATATAAAGCTAAAGGTCTTGCTTGGATTCAACTTAAAGAAGAGGGAAATAAATCTTCTATAGCTAAATTCTTAACTGATGAAGTTACAGAAAACATAGTTAAAACTATGGGAGCTGAAAATGGAGATGCAATACTTATAGTATCAGATAAAAACTCAGTTGTATTCCAAAGCTTAGGAGCACTTAGATTAGAGCTTGCTAAACAATTTGACTTAATTAAAGATAAATCAGAATTTAACTTCTGTTGGATTACAGAATTCCCATTATTTGAATATGATGAAGAAGAAGGAAGATATTTTGCAGCTCACCATCCATTTACATCACCAATGGATGAAGACCTAGAAATGTTAGATACAAATCCAGGAGCTGTAAGATCTAAAGCATACGACTTAGTCCTTAATGGTGAAGAATTAGGTGGGGGATCAATAAGAATACATGATTCAAGCCTTCAAACAAGAATGTTTAAAGCTTTAGGATTTACAGAAGAGTCAGCTCAAGAGAGATTTGGATTCTTAATAGATGCATTTAAGTTTGGGCCACCACCACATGGAGGATTAGCATTTGGGCTTGATAGAATGGCAATGTTCTTAGCAGGAACTGATAATATTAAAGATGTTGTTGCATTCCCTAAAAATCAAAATGCATACTGCTACTTAAGTGAAGCACCAAATGTAGTTGATCAAAAACAATTAGATGAATTAGGAATTGATAAAAAAGATAAATCAGAATAGTAGAAGAGGAGCTAGATGTAACTTTAGCTCCTTTTTTTATAAATAATTTTATGTTTATATATTACGAAAGTGCAAGGATAAAAAATTATATTTTGTATAAAATATATACTGTACTTATTATAGTAAAGATAGGAGGAACTTAAGATGAAAAAAGGGCCTATGAAAAATATTAAAAGAAAACTTCGTAAAGGTAAAGTTAAAGGAAATCTTTTAGTTGAAATGGCTGATGATTTCATGGACTTAGTTACCAATGCAAAATTATATAAGAAGTTAACAAAGAAAAAATAAAATGATCCCAGCTTTATAAGCTGGGATTTAAAATTTAATAAAAAAATAAACTTAAATAAAAAGTATTAACATTATGAAAAGATGATCTTATAACTATATTTCACAAATTGTTAATTAAGTGTTACAATATACCATATATAGTTATTAGGAGAGAAAAAATGGATAAAGATGAAAAGCTTAATAAAGATATTATAAATCGATTAAAAAGAATAGAAGGCCAAGTTAAAGGTATACAAGGAATGGTTGATAAGAATGTATGTTGCGATGATATATTAATTCAAGTATTAGCAGTTAGATCAGCTATTAATAAAGTTGGAGGAATGATTATTGAAAGTTATGCAAATAATTGTTTACAACTAGATGAAAATTCTAAAGAATATGAGAATGTAAAGAAGCTTATAAAAAATATAAATACTTTTATAAAGTAGATAGTTTTTGATTTCAAGCTATTTGATAAAGAATAACTAAAAGTTGAGTTTTCTTAATAATTTAATAAAAATATTCATAAATTATTGACAAATAATTTAATAGCTTGTACAATTCATATATAAGTTAAGACATTTTGCAGATGAGATTTTATATTTCTCCTTAACTTAAAAAAGGAAATGATTTAAATCATTTCCTTTTTTAACGTCTTTTATGTACGGTAAATAATTTTGTTATTGTTGATACGAAAATTATTCCTAAAGCTAATGTTCCAGCAGAAGCTAAAGTGTTTAATCCTAAATCTAAAGACTTTGATATATTACCATTTACAGCTTCTAACATAGTATAATACATACCACCACCAGGTACTAAAGGAATAAGCGAACAAATTACAAGAGTAGTTACTGGAGTTCTTAATATTCTTGCAAATACTTCACAGTAGGAACTAAAAAATATTGCAGATATAAATAAAGATGATAATTCAGATAAATTAAATTTAAGTGACAATGAGTAAAAAAACCAGCTAATAGCACCACCAAGTGATGCAAAGAAAAGTTTCTTTCCTTTAATATTAAAAATTATTCCAAAGCCTAAAGTAGCTAAAAAAGCAGAAAATGTTTGAGCAATTAACATCTATATACCTCCAAAGTTAGATAACCAAAAACTTAACACAGCACCTGAACCTACTGCAATTGAAATAGCAACTAGAAAGGCTTCAGCAGCACGTGTAAGTCCAGATAATAAATCTCCTGCAATTGTATCTCTAATAGCATTAGTTATTGCTAGACCAGGAACAAGAAGCATTATCGAACCTATTATAGTTTGGTCAAGATTTGCTGCTAAGTTTATATTTATAAAGATTATTGCTAAAAAAGCAGCTACAGCAGCTGATAAACTATTTATAAAAAATTGATTTATTTGCATATCACTTCCCTTTATTGTTAAGAATTTAATAATAAATCCTATTATAAATGCGGCTACAAAGTCTTGAATATTGCCACCAAATAAAATTGCAAAAGCAGCTGCGCCTAAAGCAGAGAAGAGTAATGTTATAGTGTTAGAATATCTTTCGCTCCTATTTATTTTTTGAAGCTCAATCTTAAAATCTTTAACTGAAAGATTTTTTAAAAGAATATTTCTTGATAAGTCATTTACTAAATCGATTTTATATAAATCAACAGTTCTTTTAGATACTCTTTTAATTAAAGAATATGTTTGACCATCATGACAAATGGAAGCCATAATTCCAGTTGGAGTAGCAAAACTTTCAGCTTCTTCAGCTCCAAAAGCTTTACATATTCGCCAAATAGTTTCTTCTACTCTATATGTTTCGCCACCATTTTCCAGGATTATTTGACCTGCAAAAGTAGCGACTTGAAGAATTTCATTCATAAGTATCTCTCCTAAATTAAATTTTACTTATGTATTATAACATTAGATAAAGTAAAAAAACAGTTGATATGTACTTAGAAAAAAATTATAATTTAGAAAAAAAGAAAAAAGGTGATGAGGATGAATTTTAATAATTTAAAAGAAGAGGATAATGAAATATTTAATCTAGTTCAAAAGGAGTTAGAAAGGCAAAGAGATGGAATAGAACTTATTGCATCTGAAAATTTTACATCTAAAGCTGTAATGGAAGCTATGGGATCTTATTTAACAAACAAATATGCAGAAGGATATCCAAATAGAAGATATTACGGAGGATGTCATATAGTTGATACAGTTGAAGAAATAGCTATAGAGAGAGCAAAAAGGTTATTTAATGCTGAGCATGCTAATGTGCAACCACATTCAGGATCACAAGCTAATATGGCGGTATATTTTTCGGTATTAAATCCTGGAGATACAGTATTAGGAATGGATTTGAACAATGGAGGTCATCTAACTCATGGTTCACCAGTAAACTTTTCAGGAAAATTATTTAACTTCGTGTTCTACGGGGTAGATAAAATAACAGAAGAAATAGATTATGAGGAAGTAAGAAAGATTGCTTTAGAAAGTAAACCTAAGTTAATTGTAGCAGGAGCCAGTGCTTATTCTAGAGTAATTGACTTTAAAAAGTTTAGAGATATTTGTGATGAAGTGGGAGCTATATTAATGGTAGATATGGCTCATATAGCTGGATTAGTTGCAGCAGGGGTACATCCATCTCCAGTTCCTTATGCTGATTTTGTTACATCAACAACTCATAAAACATTAAGAGGACCTAGGGGGGGACTAATTTTATGCAAAGAAAAGTATGCTAAAGAATTAGATAAGAATATTTTCCCAGGAATGCAAGGTGGTCCACTTATGCATGTTATAGCAGGAAAGGCTGTATGTTTTAAAGAAGCATCTGAAGAAAAATTTGTTACGTATATAAAGGATGTAGTAAAGAATTGTAAGATTCTTTCTGATGAGTTAATTAAATTTGGATTTAATATTGTATCAAAGGGAACAGATAATCATTTGTTATTATTAGATTTATCAAATACGGATATTACAGGTAAAGAGGCTGAAAAGTTATTAGATAGTATAGGAATTACTGTAAATAAAAATACTGTTCCAAATGAAACAAGAAGTCCATTTATCACATCAGGGATTAGAATAGGAACAGCTGCGGTTACAACCAGGGGATTTAAGGAAGAAGATATTGTAGAGGTAGCTGCAATAATTAATGATGCAATTTTAAACAAAGATTCAGATTTAACAGAATTAAAAAATAGAGTGAAAACTTTATGCGAAAAATATCCTTTATATAATTAAGACTTTAAGACTGGAGATTAATAGATAATTGCTTGAAAATATGGTTTTAAATTGAAGTTTCAATTAGTCAGATGTTAGAATAGATATATAAATATATCTTAGTATTGAGTGAGAAATATAGGATAATAAACAGTGGAGGAAACTATGAAATTAATATCATGGAATGTAAATGGAATAAGAGCTTGCGTACAGAAAGGATTTTTAGACTTTTTTAAAGAAGTAGATGCAGATGTTTTTTGTATTCAAGAAAGTAAATTACAAGAAGGACAAATAAACTTAGAGTTAGAAGGATATTATCAATATTGGAATTATGCAGAAAGAAAGGGGTATTCAGGAACAGCTATTTTTACAAAAGTTAAACCCTTATCTGTTTCTTATGGAATTAACATAGAAGAGCATGATAAAGAAGGGAGGGTAATTACATTAGAGTTTGAAAATTATTATGTAATTACTGTATACACTCCGAATTCTCAAAATGAATTAGCTAGATTAGATTATAGAATGAAATGGGAAGATGATTTTAGAGAGTATCTAAAGTCGTTAGAAAAAAATAAACCTGTTATTTTGTGCGGAGATCTTAATGTAGCTCATAAAGAGATAGATTTAAAAAACCCATCTACAAATAGAAAAAATGCAGGATTTACAGATGACGAAAGAGAAAAGTTTACTACTCTTTTAAATTCAGGATTTATTGATACATTTAGATATTTTTATCCAGAATTAACTGGAGCTTATTCTTGGTGGTCATATAGATTTAATGCAAGAAAAAATAATGCTGGATGGAGAATTGATTATTTTGTAGTATCAAATTCACTAGAAGATAGATTAGATAGTGCAAAAATACATGCAGAAGTATTAGGATCAGACCACTGTCCTGTAGAATTAGTTATTAAATAGTAGAAATGGTATTGAATTAAATTATAGTATTTTTCTAGAATATAATTAAATCTAAAATGAAAAGATAAAATATAGTTAATATTTAAAATCACCCTAAAATTATATTGACAAAAATGTAAAAATAAGGTAAGATTTAAAGTGTGAATCACGAAGGTTCACTAAAGGTAAAGTAATTCAATAATCTATAAGTATTTAAATAACCACGAAGGTTAACGATAAAATTTCGTTATCTTTTTTCGTGGTTTTTATTTTTATAAAGAATAGAGGTGAGATATATATTTAAGGTTGTGTTGAAAAAGTTTTTTCAGTGTATAATTGCAATTTTTGTTTTATCTGTAATTGTATTTTATATGTCAAGATTATCTCCAGGCGATCCTCTTGAATCATATTATGGAAATGCTATTGAGAGAATGAGCATAGAACACAAGGAAAAGGCTATGAATAGATTAGGACTCAACGAGCCTATATACGTTCAATATGGAAAATGGTTAAAGAATTCTATAAGTGGGGATTTTGGAATTTCATATAAATATAAGAGAGATGTTAAAGACGTTATACTAGATGTATATAAAAATACAGCTATTTTAGGAGGATTAGCATATATATTGACGTTTATATTAGCATTATTTTTGGGGATATATTGCTCATTACATGAAGATGAGTTAATAGATAGGATAATAACTTTAATAGGAAATGTAACTTCTTGCATACCTTCTTTTTGGATTTCATTAATGCTTATATTAATATTTGGAGTAAATTTAGCTATATTACCTACTAGTGGGGCTTACTCAATTGGAATGAAAGATAATTTTTTTGATAGGGTTGTTCATTTAATATTACCTTTAGTTGTATTAATATTAGGGCATTTATGGTATTACGCATATATGGTAAGAAATAAAATATTAGAAGAAATGAGAGAAGACTATGTCTTATTGGCAAAAGTTAAAGGCTTGAATAAGATAGAAATTATTTATAAGCATTGTCTAAGAAATATTGCACCATCATTTATAACTATAATGGCAATTTCAGTACCTCACATATTAGCTGGTACCTATGTTGTTGAGAAAGTTTTTTCTTATCCTGGTATCGGAACTTTAATTTTTGAAAGTGCAAAATATCATGATTATAACATGCTTATGATATTAACTATTATTACAGGTATACTAGTACTTATTTCAAATATGATAGCCCAAGTTATCAATATTAAGTTAGACCCAAGAATGAAGTATGAGAGAGGTGAAATATTTGAACCTTGATATAAGTAAATTTCAGATTGTTGATAATAAAGCAAAATTTATAGAAAAAAAAGAGATAAAAAATGAATTTAAAATACCTAGAAAATTTCCGCTATTTTCAATTATGGTTTTATTAATAATAATATGTGGATGTATTTTTTCAGAGGTGATAATTACTCATGATCCTAGATTTATGGATTTAGCAAATTCAAATGTGGCACCAAATAGAGAATTTTTATTTGGAACAGATTCGATGGGACGAGATATTTTTTCAGATATTTGGTATGGGGGAAAAATTTCTTTGTTTATTGGTATTTTTTCAACGACAATATCAACAGTTATTGCAATTGTTTATGGTAGTATAAGCGGAATGGCACCAGAATCTATAGATGATTTAATGATGAAAACTACTGAAATTATTTTAAGTATTCCATCAATTTTGATAATAATTTTTGTTCAAGCCATTATAGGAGGAAGCAACCCAATTTCTATTTCAATAGTTATTGGATTAGTTAGTTGGATGAGTATAGCAAAAATAATTAGAAGTGAAGTACGACAAATTAAAAATAGTGAGTATATATTAGCTGCAAAGATAATGGGAGGAAAATTTTTATATGTAGTTAAACAACATCTACTGCCTAATTTTATATCAGCAATAATGTTTATGGTAGTTAGTAATATTGGCTCAGCAATAGCTACAGAATCTACACTAAGTTTTTTAGGAATAGGCTTACCTATTGAAATTATATCTTGGGGGAGTATGCTTTCATTGGCACAAGATGCACTACTATCAAATTATTGGTGGGTAATATTAATTCCAGGTGTATTTCTAGTATCAACGCTTATATGCATAGCCAATATAGGAAATTATTTAAGGAAGAAAAATATTAAAAAATATAATAACTTATAAAAGGGGAAAGTAGTATGAAAAATAAAGTATTAAAAATTGTAACATCAATATTAGCTTTATCATTATTAGTTGGTTGTGGAGGAAATAAAACTTCTAATAATAATGATAATATAGCAACTTTAGAGAGTAATTCAAAGGATGAAAAGGTATTAGTATATGGTAGTTCTGACTATACCAGTATTAATCCAGCGCTTTTTGAACATGGTGAAATTAATTCATTATTATTTAACGGGCTTACAGGAAGAGATAAGGATAATAATATTGTACCAGCGCTTGCAGAGAGTTGGGAATATGATGATGAATCTTTAACATATACATTTAAATTAAGAGATGATGTGAAATGGCATGATGGGGAGCAATTTACGGCTGATGATGTAAAATTCACATATGAGACTATTAATAATCCAGATGTAGGATCTGAAATTGCAACAAATTATGAAGACATTGAAAAAATGGAAATAGTAAACGATTATGAGATTAAAATAACATTGAAAGATCATAATATTGCTATCTTAGACTATTTTACAGTAGGAATAATTCCTAAACATCTTTTAGAAGGTAAGGATATTATTACGGCAGATTTTAATATAAGTCCAATAGGGACTGGACCATATAAATTAAGTGAATGGGATGAAGGGCAAAGTATAACCTTACTAAAAAATGAAGATTATTTCAAAAATACTCCTAAGATAGATAAAATAATTTTTAAAATAGTAGATGATAGTAAAGCAAAGGTAATGCAACTAAAATCAGGTGAGTTAAATTTAGCACAAGTAACACCTAAAGATATAGATATATTTAAAAACAATTCTGATTTTGTAGTAAATATCATGAAAACTGCTGACTATAGAGGAATATTATATAATTTTAATTCAGAGTTCTTTTCTAAACATAGAGACCTACCCAATATATTAAGTTATGGTATAGATAGGCAAGCTATTGTTGATAGTATTTTATTAGGTTATGGAAAAGTAGCATATTCACCATTACAGGCAGGTGAGTATGTAAATGAAGATATAGAGAAATTTGAATATAGCCCAGCTAAAGCAAAGGAATTACTAGAGGAAAGCGGATGGAAACTTGGAGATGATGGTATTTATGAAAAGGATGGAGCAAAATTAAGTTTCGAGTTAGTTTGTGGAGAAGGAGATCAAGTAAGAGTAGATATGGCAAATTTCTGTGCACAACAGTTGAAGGAAATTGGTGCTGATGTAAAAGTTGCTATTAAAGCTAAAGTAGATTGGGCAAATCAAGATGCGTATCTAATTGGGTGGGGAAGTCCATTTGATCCAGATGATCATACTTATAAAGTTTTTTCAACTAATGGTGGAGCAAATTATAGTTCATATTCAAATAGTAAAATAGATGATATTCTTACAAAAGCAAGACAAACTGATGTGTTTGATGAGAGAGTAAAATATTATAAAGATTTTCAAGAAGAAATGACAAGAGATATGCCATATACATTCCTAGCATATATAGATGCAATTTATATTGCTACTCCAAACTTAAAAGGTATAACAACAGATACAGTTTTAGGACATCATGGCGTAGGGATATTTTGGAATGTTGAGGAGTGGGATTTAGAGTAATCTTTAAATGATATAAAAGTACGATAACAATGTTATGGTAGGAGAAAAATTAAGAATGGATAAATTATTAGAAGTCAAAAACTTAGAAGTGAATTTTGAAACTAACTATGGTGAAATAAAGGCAGTAAGAAATGTTTCTTTTAATTTAGAGAAAGGAGAGATTTTAGCTATAGTAGGGGAATCAGGTTGTGGTAAAACAATGTTATGTAGAAGTATAATAAGGTTGTTGCCAAAGAATGGATATATTAGCAATGGAGAAGTGTTATTAGCCAATAAGGATTTAAGTAAAATAAAGGAAGATGAAATGAGCAAAATAAGAGGAAAAGATATTTCCATGATATTTCAAGATCCGATGACTTCTTTAAATCCAACAATGTCTGTAGGAAAGCAAATAGCTGAAGTAGTGATAATTCACAATAAAATAAATAAATCTAAAGCTAAACAACGAACTATAGAACTAATGGAATTAGTAGGAATAGAAGATGCAGAAAATAGATATAATCAATATCCATACCATTTTTCAGGTGGGATGAGACAACGGATAGTTATTGCTATTAGTTTAGCCTGTAATCCACAGATCCTAATTGCTGATGAGCCAACTACAGCTTTGGATGTTAGAGTTCAACGGCAGATATTAGATTTATTAAAATCAATACAAAGAAAAAGCGGTATTTCAATTATATTTATAACTCATGATTTTGGTGTAGTAGCGAAAATCGCTGATAGAGTTGCTGTAATGTATGCAGGGAAAATTATTGAAATAGGAAGAAAAGAAGAAATATTTCTAAATGCAGCTCATCCATATACAATAGGGTTGTTAGAATCACTTAGAGCTATAAATAAGAATAATGAATATCTACCCACAATTGAAGGGATGCCTCCAAATCTTTTAAATCCACCTCAAGGAGATGCTTTTGCTATTAGAAATAAAAAGCCGTTAGTGATAGATTTTTTAGAAGAGCCACCTATGTTTAAAATAAGTGAAAGTCATTATGCTGCAACTTGGTTACTTCATCCTAAGGCAAGTAAAGCTAGAGAACAAATTAGAATTAACGAGGAGCAGGTTAATTAATAATGGAAAATAAAAATATATTAGAGATAAAAAACTTAAAACAATACTTTAGGTTGAATAAAAATAAGATAATAAAGGCTATAGATGATATTTCTATAGAAATACGCGAAGGTGAAGTTTTAGGATTAGTTGGAGAATCAGGATGTGGTAAATCTACTTTAGGTAAAAGTATTGTGGGAATTAATAAAATTACTGATGGGAAGATAATTTATAAAGGAATTAATATAAGTAGTAATAGAAAGTTGCAAAAAAGAATAGTAAGCGGTAATATACAGTTTATTTTTCAAGATTCTACTTCTTCATTAAATTCAAGAATGAAAATAGGTGAAATAATAGCAGAACCTTTAAATATCAAAAAAATATATAAAGATAAAAAAGATAAAGATAAAATAGTTTATGAGATGATGAAATTAGTAGGATTAGATAAAGAGTTTATAGATAAATATCCATATGATTTCTCAGGAGGACAAAGGCAGAGAGTTGCTATAGCAAGAGCACTTTCTACAAATCCAGAGTTTGTTATAGCAGATGAACCAATAGCTTCTTTAGACGTATTGATGCAAGCACAGATAATAAATTTATTTAAAGCATTAAAAAATAAAGGAAGTTTTACTTGTTTATTTATTTCTCATGATTTATCAATGGTTAGATATATTAGTGATAGAATAGCAGTAATATATAATGGGAAAATTGTTGAACTTGCAGAAACAGAAGAACTTTACAATAATCCTATTCATCCATATACAAAATCATTATTAGATTCTATTTTAATACCAGAGATAAACTCTAGTAATCTTGAAGTGATATGGGATAATATATCAGAGTATAAGGATTATATAAAAGATGGGATGCAGTGGAAAAAAATTAAAAAAGATCATTTCGTATATATGTAATTTTAAAGTAATTATTTTAATCAAGAGGGTTAACAGAAATATTTTTCGTTAAACCTCTTGATTTTTATTTTTATACTAATGAGATACAAAGGTTAAATACTTAGATGAATAAGTTGCTAATATTTAGCTAATATTATATTTAGCATATATATTAAAATATTTTAATTAGATTTATTAAGAGAAGGAGAAGTAGTATGAAGAAAAAATTAATAATGACATTTATTATAGGAGCAATGTTAGTTGCAGGGTGCTCTAACAATGGAGCAACAACAAAGACTAACGAGCAAATATCCAATAATAATCAGGCCACAGTACAAAACACCACAGTTGATACATCTGTAACAAGCGCTGATGAAGCATTAAAGATGCTTGAAGATGGAAATGAGAGATTTTTAAATGATAAAAGCGAATTGAGAAATGTTAATTCAGAAAGAAGAGATGAATTAAAAGAAGGGCAAAGCCCCTATGCTGTTATAGTATCATGTTCAGATTCAAGAGTAACTCCAACTACTATATTTAATGCTGGTCTTGGTGAAATATTTGATATAAGAATAGCTGGAAATGTGGTTGATGATGATGCTTTAGGATCTATAGAATATGGAGCAGAACATTTACATAGTCCTTTGATAGTTGTGATAGGCCATCAGAGCTGTGGGGCAGTAACTGCAACTTATAACAAAGTTGTTAAAGGAGAGGAAGTAAAAGGACATATAGAAGATATTGTTGAAAAAATAGAGCCTAGTGTAAATTCAAGTGGAACTATTGATGATGCAATTCATAATAATATCAATGCTGTAGTTAAAGAGATATCTGAAGATGAGATAATAAAAAATCTTATAGCTCAAGGAAAAGTAAAGGTAATTGGAGCCTATTATGATTTTAATGGAAAAGTAACCTTTAATAAATAAAAATGAATAAAAAAATATATCTTTGGAAAAATAACTCATATGTAATAAATTTATTTGAAATTTATACAATAGAAAGAAAAAAGGAGGAAATTATTTTGCATTTAACTATTAGAGAGCAAGAAAAGTTAATGATTTCTGTTGCTGCAGATGTAGCAAGAAAAAGAAAAAGCAAAGGATTAAAACTTAATTATCCAGAAGCTATGGCAATAATAACAGATGAAATGTTAGAGGGTGCTAGAGAAGGAAAAACTGTTGAGCATTTAATGCAATATGGTACAACAATATTAAAAAGAGATGATGTAATGGAAGGTGTTCCAGAGATGATACATGCAGTTCAAGTTGAATGTACATTCCCTGATGGAACTAAACTAGTTACAGTACATGATCCAATACAATAAGGAGGTAAAGTATGGTACCTGGAGAATTAAAAATAAAAGAAGGAAATATTTTATACAACGAAGGTAAGGAAGCGATAACTTTAGAAGTTGTTAATACTGGAGATAGACCAGTACAAATAGGTTCTCACTATCATTTTTATGAAGTTAATGATGCTTTAGCATTTGATAGAAAAGCATCATGGGGTAAAAGATTAGATATACCTTCAGGAACTGCTGTGAGATTTGAACCTGGAGATAAGAAAGAAGTTAACTTAATTAATATAGGTGGATATAGAAGGGTTTATGGCATAAGAAATATGTGTGATGGATTCTTAGATGGAATGTCAAAAGGGAGTGGTGAAAAGTAATGAGTTTCGAAATTGATAGACATAGATATGCAGAATTATTTGGACCAACAGAAGGAGATAGTATAAGACTTGGAGATACTGACCTTTTTATAAAAATTGAGAAAGATTACACTGGATATGGAAATGAATGTAAGTTTGGTGGCGGAAAAACTTTAAGAGATGGTATGGGACAAAATGCAACCCAAACTAGTAAAAATCCAGAAGTTGCAGATTTAATAATTACTGGGGCTACAATAGTTGACTATACTGGTATTTATAAAGCTGATATAGGAATTAAAGATGGAAAGATTCTTGCTATAGGTAAGGGTGGTAACCCAGATACTATGGATGATGTAGATTTCGTAGTAGGCGTTGGAACAGAAGCATTAGCTGGTGAAGGAAGAATTTTAACAGCTGGTGGAATTGATACTCACGTTCACTATATTCATCCAGGTTGTGCTGAGGTTGCTCTAGAAAATGGGATAACTACATTAGTTGGTGGAGGGACAGGACCAATAGATGGTACTAATGCTGTTACTTCAACACCTGGACCATGGAATATTAAGCAAATGTTAAAATCTGCCGAAGGATGGCCTGTAAATGTAGGTTTACTAGGAAAAGGAAGCGGAGCTAATATAGATGTAAATGCAGAACAAATTGAAGCTGGAGCAGTTGGGTTAAAAGTTCATGAAGACTGGGGAGCTACAAGATCTGCTATTAATTATGCTCTAGAAACTGCTGAAAAATATGATACTCAAGTTGCACTTCATAGTGATACTTTAAATGAAGGTGGATTTGTTGAACATACAATTCAAGCAATTGCTGGTAGAGTAATACATACATATCATACTGAAGGAGCAGGTGGAGGTCACGCACCAGACTTAATGAAGGTTGCATCACAAGTTAACATATTACCTGCATCTACGAACCCAACTAAACCTTATACTGTAAATACAATTGCAGAACATTTAGATATGCTTATGGTTTGTCACCATTTAGATGCAAAAGTTCCTGAAGATATAGCATTTGCTGACTCAAGAATTAGACATCAAACAATAGCAGCAGAAGATATATTCCAAGATATGGGTATATTCAGTATTATGAGTTCAGATACATTAGCAATGGGAAGAATCGGAGAAGTTGTTACAAGAACATGGCAAACTGCTTCAAAGATGAAAAAGCAAAGAGGAACATTCCCTAATGATAGTGAATATAGCGATAATAACAGAGTTAGAAGATATGTTGCAAAATATACAATAAATCCTGCTATTGCACAAGGTATGGATAAATATATTGGCTCAGTTGAAGTTGGAAAATTTGCAGATTTAGTTCTTTGGGAACCACCTTACTTTGGTGTTAAGCCACATCTAATAATTAAAGGTGGAATGGCAATGAGAGGTATTATAGGAGATGCTAATGCTTCTATTCCAACATGTCAACCTGTAGTATATAGAGATTGTTATGCAGCATTTGGAAAAGCACAATTTCCAACATGTATAACTTTTGTATCTACTTATGCTTATGAGCATGGAATAAAGGAAGAATTAGGTTTACAAAAGACTATACTACCAGTTAGTGGAATTAGAAATTTGACTAAGAAAGATATGAAGTTAAATGATGCTACTCCAGAAATTAGAGTAGATCCACAAACTTATGATGTTACTGTTGATGGTGAATTAGTTACTTGTGAACCAGCAACTGAGTTGCCATTAGCACAAAGATACTTCCTATATTAATTTTTAAGGAGAGAGTTATATGATCTTTAACCAAATAAAAGGGAATATAAGCGATATTGATAATTTAAATAATTATCATATTGAAAAGATATTTATAAATAGTGATGATACCTTAAAAAGGATCTTAAGAGTATCATCAGATCATAACAATGAATACGGAATTACTTTAGATAAAAGCGAAGAATTAAAAGATGGAGATATACTTTTAAATGATGGAAAAAACCTTGTAGTAATAAAAGTTAAAGGTGATGACGTTTTAGTTATAAAACCTAATGATATTACAGAAATGGGTATAATTGCACATTCTTTAGGTAATCGACATTTACAAGCTCAGTTTAATGATGGAAAAATGATTATACAATATGATGCATTAGTAGAGGAAGAGTTAAAAAGAGATAAGATTAATTATTCTAGAGAAAACTTGAAACTTGAGAAAGCGTTCAGACATGTTGAGTTTGGACACACACATACACATACTCATGCACATGCAAATTGATAATAATATATTAAAGCATCTGAGAGTAATCCAAATATGTGACTCTAACTTTCCAGTAGGTTCTTTTAATCATTCTTACGGAATGGAGACTTATCTAAGACTGAAAAAGGTATATGATACAAATACTTTTAATAATTGGCTTGACGTTTATTTAAAAGAACAATTTGTTTATACTGATGGTTTAGCTATAAGATTACTGTATGATTTTTTAGAGGAAAATGATATGGAATCTATATATGAATTAGATCGATTAATTACTGTTCAAACTGTAGCTAAAGAAAGTCGTAATGGGGGAAAGTTAGTAGCAAGTAGAATGATTAAATTGTTTATGGATTTATATGATTTGGACTTATTAAAAGATTATGATAAAAAGATAAGAAAAAAAGAAGTATTTGGGCATCCAGCATTAGTTTTTGGTATGCTGATGTATTCTCTAAACTTTAATTTAAAAGAAGCAATAATTTATCATATGTATAGCACAATTTCTACATTAATAAGTAATGCTGTAAGAACTATTCCCTTAGGACAGAAAGATGGGCAGATTCTTCTAAAAAACTTTAGTGAAGAGTTTGTTAGCCTTTATGAAAAAGTGATGAACTTAGATTATGACGATTTTGGAGCTAATAGTCCAGGATTAGAATTATCTCAAATAAAACATGAAACTATGGAATTTAGATTATTCATGTCATAGTTAGATAAATAAATAAAAAACGAAAGGGTGTTGAAAATATGAAGCCAGTTGTTATAGGTGTTGGGGGACCAGTAGGTAGTGGAAAAACACTACTTATCGAGAGATTAACAAGAGTAATGAGTAAAGATTATAGTTGTGCAGTAATAACAAATGATATATATACAAAAGAAGATGCTAAATTTATGGTTAAAAACTCTGTTTTATCTGAGGATAGAGTAATAGGAGTTGAAACAGGAGGTTGTCCGCACACAGCAATAAGAGAGGATGCGTCAATGAATTTTGAGGCGCTTGAAGAGTTAAAAAATAGATTTGATGATTTAGATATTATATTTTTAGAAAGTGGTGGAGATAATTTAGCTGCTACCTTTAGCCCGGATTTGGTCGATTTTTCAATATACATAATTGATGTAGCTCAAGGAGAAAAAATTCCAAGAAAAGCCGGTCAAGGAATGATAAAGAGTGATTTGTTTGTTATAAATAAGATAGATTTAGCACCATATGTTGGAGCAGACCTAGATATTATGAGAAAAGATACATTAGCTTTTAGATCCGAGAATAGTTTTATGTTTACTAACCTAAAAACAGATGAAGGAATCAATGAAGTAATAAATTGGATAAAGAAAAATTGCTTATTAGAGGGTATTTCTTAAAATGGAACAAAGAGTAAAAAGTGAATATGCCGGTGCTATTGAATTAGTATTAGAGCAGAAAGATAACAGAACGATAACTTCAAAAAAATACTATGAAGGACTAGTAAAAGTATCTGCAAATATAAGAAATGATAGAGAAAAAATACCAACATACTATTTATTACAGCTTGGCGGAGGGTATATTGAAGGAGAAAAATACAAAAATGTATTTAAACTTAAAGATAACGCACGTGCAATAATTACTACACAAGCATCAACTAAGGTTTATAAGTGTGAACATGGTAATAAAGTAACTCAAGAGACAACTATTGAGTTAGGTAAAAATAGTGTTTTAGAATATATAGCTGATACAGTAATTTTATATAAAAATGCTATATATAAGCAGGTTAATGATATTTATTTAGATGACAGTTCTACGCTTATTTATAGTGATGGTATTACAGCAGGATGGTCACCTGAAGGAGATAAATTTACTTATAACAAGGTTCAATTGAAGAGTAATGTTTATATTAATAATAAAATAGTATTATTAGATAATTTAATAGTTAATCCTAGGGAGAATGATGTAACAAAATTAGGATTTTTTGAGGAGTATTTAAACTTTGGAACATTACTTATTATTAATAAAAATATTACTAGTAATGTTATTGAAGAATTAAGAAAAGAGTTAGAAAAAATTGAATTACCAATAGATTTTGGAATTTCAGAATTAGAGGTAAATGGATTTGTACTTAGAGTATTAGGTAATTTAACACAAAATATAGAGTTTGCCATGAGTGTTTGTCATAATTATGTACGTAAAAACTTTCTAGGCTCTAAGGATTTAGTTATGAGAAAATACTAAAGATTATTATCTTAAAAGAACAAAGGATAAACTAAAAAGGAGTGAATTTTATGATTATTCATGGCGATGTAGCTTTTATTATTTTAGCTACAACACTTGTTTTAATTATGACACCAGGTTTAGCATTTTTTTATGGCGGATTAGTTGAAAGAAAAAATGCCTTAACTATAATGTTTCAAATATTTATTTCAATAGGAATAGTGACATTGTTATGGGTGTTTGGAGGATTTAGCTTAGTATTTGGTGATGATATTGGAGGAGTTATCGGAAATCCTTTACAATATTTTGCATTTAAAGATATTACATATATGATTAATCTAAATTATAGCAATAATATACCATTCTTAATGTTTTTTATGTATCAATTAATGTTTGCTATAATAACAGCACCTTTAATGACAGGGGCATTTGCAAATAGATTAACAATAAGTGGATGGATAAAAATTTTAATACTTTGGATGATAGTAATTTACTTCCCTGTTGCTCACTGGGTATGGGGAGGAGGATTCTTAAGTAAGTTAGGATTTGTTGATTTTGCGGGAGGAGCAGTAATTCATATAACATCAGGATTTGGGTGCTTAGGTGGAATTTACGTTCTAGGTGAAAGAAAATACAAAAATGAACACGGGCCATTTAACTTAGGATTAGTTGCAATTGGAGCTGGACTATTACTATTTGGATGGTTTGGATTTAATGCAGGTGGAACTTTAGCTGCGGCTGAAACAGCAGCAATAGTATTTACTAATACAGGAATTGCAGGAGCTACAGGAATGGTAGTTTGGGCAATACTATATGCAATGCATAGTAAAAGAGCATCTTTTTTAGAGATAATTATAGGGGCAGTTGCAGGATTAGCTACAATAACACCGGCATCAGGATACGTAGGACCATTAAGTGCTGTATTAATTGGTGCAATAGCTGCGGTTGTATGCTTCTTTTGTGTAGAATTTGAAAGAAAAAAATGGGACGATGCTCTTGATGTATGGGGAGTTCATGGAATGGGTGGATTTATTGGTACATTATTAGTTGGTGTATTGGCGGATCCAAGAGTTAATGGAGTTTCTGCCGGAATAAATCAATTTCTAATTCAATTATTAGGTTGTGGAATAATAATTGTTTATTCAGTATTAATGACATTTATTATATTTAAAGTAGTAGATAGTACTAAGTCTATAAAAGTAAGTGAAGAAATTCAATTAAAAGGATTAGACCAAGAATTCTTTAAGGAAAGCTATGAGACTAAACCAGATTAATTAAAGAATTGATGGTTAAAAATAGAGGAGGAGAAAAATGCTAGGAGTAGTTTTAATATATGTTGGAGTTGTTCTTATTCTTAATGGAGTAGGTAGACTTTCAAATGTAGACGCAAAATCAGCATCAGTATTTAATGTATTTACAGGTATGTTATCTTTTATATTAAATATAGTAGCTGTAATTCAAGGGAATTATTTTGCTGCTGGAACAGGTTTATTATTTGGATTTACATATCTTTATATTGCTGCAAGAGGAATCTTTAATTTGGATGGAAGATTATATGGTTGGTATTGTTTATTTGTAGCAATAAATACAGTACCATTAGCATTTATAGATGGTAGTACATTAAAATTTATTGATTTTACAATAGGGAATATTTATTGGATATTTATCTGGTTGTTATGGGGATTACTATGGTTAACAGGATTTATAGAATTAGTAATGAAAAAGGATTTAGGTAAATTTGTAGGATATTTATCAGTTTTTGATGGGATATTTACTGCGTGGATACCAGGATTTTTGTTATTAATCAATATGTATCCTAAGTAAAATTATATCTTTAAAGAGATTGTTGCAGAACTGCAACAATCTTTTTTTGAAAGTTTTTTTTAGATATATTTATATTAAACAAAATATAATTCATTAATGTAAAAGGTAATATAACTATATGTTAGAAAAAGTATGTTATAGGGAAGAATAATATTAAAAATAAATATTATGGTAATTTGATATGAAGTATTAACAATAATAGAATAAGATGTTATATTAATAGATGTCGAATTATAAAGAATAAAACTTTAATATAAATAAAAGAAAATGAAAGATGTGATAATATGGAAAATAAATTCTTACCTATAAGTAAAGAAGATATGATAGAAAGAGGATGGGAACAGTGTGACTTCATTATAGTAACTGGAGATGCATACGTAGATCATCATAGTTTTGGAACAGCTATAATTTCGAGAGTTTTAGAACACGAGGGATATAAAGTTGGAATAATTCCTCAACCTGATTGGCATAGTACAGAGGACTTTATGAAGCTTGGAAGACCTCGTTTAGGATTTTTGGTAAATGCAGGTAATATGGATTCAATGGTTAACCATTATACAGTAAGTAAAAGATTAAGGGAAAAAGATTTATATTCTCCAGGTGGACAGATGGGACTTAGACCAGATAGAGCTACTATAGTTTATTGTAATAAAATAAGAGAAGCTTATAAAAATATAAATATCTGTATTGGTGGAGTAGAAGCGAGTTTAAGAAGATTTGCCCATTATGATTACTGGTCTGATAAAGTAAGAAAATCTATTTTGACTGATAGTGGAGCAGACCTTTTAATTTATGGAATGAGTGAAAAGCAAATAGTTGAAGTAGCGAGATGCTTAAACGAAGGGTTTGACGCTAAGTATATAAGACATGTTCCAGGAACATGTTACTTAGTAGACCACTTGGATGAAGTTTATGAAGAACATATAGTTATTCCTTCATTTAAAGAAGTATCTACAGATAAGATTAAATATTGTGAAGCCTTTAAAGTTACTTATCAAGAACAAGATCCTATGAGAGGAAGAACTATAGTTCAAGATCAAGGAGATAAATTCTTAGTAGTAAATAAACCTGAGGTTATATTAAATAGAGAAGAGTTAGATGCTGTATATGACCTTCCATTTACGAAGCAATATCATCCATCCTATGAAGAAGCAGGTGGAATACCAGCTTTAGAAGAGGTTAAGTTTAGTATTATGAGTTCAAGAGGATGCTTTGGAAACTGCTCCTTCTGTGCAATTACATTCCATCAAGGGAGAGCTGTTGAAAGTAGAAGTAAAGATTCTATAGTAAAAGAAGCTAAAGAAATGACAGAAATGAAAGATTTTAAAGGATATATACATGATGTTGGCGGACCAACAGCTAACTTTAGAAAACCAGCATGTAAGCATCAGCTAACAATAGGAGCATGTAAAGTAAAGCAGTGTTTAAGTCCGAGTCCATGTAAAAATTTAGAGATTGACCATAAGGAATTTCTAGATGTATTAAGATCAGTAAGAAAATTACCTAAAGTTAAAAAAGTTTTTGTACGTTCAGGGATTAGATATGATTATGTTATGGCAGATAAAGATGATACATTCTTTAAGGAGTTAGTTGAACATCATGTAAGTGGTCAATTAAAGGTTGCACCTGAACATGTATCTGAAGAAGTTTTAAAGCATATGGGTAAACCGGCAGGAAAAACTTATGAGGAATTTAGACAAAAATTCTTTAGAATTACCGAGAGATTAGGTAAGAAACAGTATATTATACCATACTTAATGTCTAGCCATCCAGGTAGTACATTAAAAGAAGCTATAAAACTTGCAGAGTATTTGAGAGATATTAAATATCAACCAGAACAAGTTCAAGATTTTTACCCAACACCAGGAACATTATCTACAACTATGTTTTACACTGGATTAGATCCGATAACTATGAAAGAAGTTTATGTTCCAAAAACTAAAGAAGAAAAAGCTATGCAAAGAGCATTATTACAATTTAGTAAACCTAAAAATTATAATATAGTTTATGACGCATTAATGCAGGCTGGTAGAGAAGATTTAATTGGTAATGGTCCAAAATGTCTAATAAAATCAAAAGAACAAAGATATAAAGAAGCTCATGGATTAGTAAGAAAAAAATCAAGCTCTTCTAACAAAAATAGATCATCAAGTAATAGAAAAAATAATAAAAATGATTCAAAGCGTCAAGGTAAAGAGCTGAGTAGAGGAAGAGAAAAATCTAAGAAAAGAAGATAAAAATTAAAAAAGTTTACAGATTAAATCTGTAAACTTTTTTTATAGTTAATTTTTAATTGAACATAATTTACATATATTAAAGGTTTTACCATCCTCTCCTTTTTTTGTCCAAACTAGTTTTACTCTTTTTCTTCCGCATAATGGACAAGTACCTCTCCAGCCAGGAATAGTTTTAATATACTTACCTCTTCTTTGTTTACTCATTTTTCATCTCTCCTTTTAATAACATTACATTACATTATATTAAGTAAAAGGAGATTTATGACTAAAATAACAAGGCATAATTATTTTTAAAAATAGCACAATAATAATAACAATACTTTTAAGGAGGAATGTAAATATGGAAAGAAAAAAAATAGATATAGCCTTATCAAATACAGTTGCAAAAAAATGATAATAGATGGTGAGCCTTGGGATGACATAATGAATGAAACTCATCTAAGACTCAAGGATCTTAAGAGAATACAAAGAGATCAAATAGATACTCATTTTTAAATTTATATGTATTTTTTTCACTATTTATATTTACCATTATGCTAAATAATATTCAAAAAAAGAAAAAGTTTAAAGAAGGAGAAAGATATGAAAAATAATAATAGAAGAGATTACACAAAAGATAATTTTTTAAGAAATGGAACAAAAACTCAAAATCAATATGCTAAGAGTAGCTTTAATACTACAATAGAAGAACCAGAGTTAAATGAAAGTGGAGTAGAGGCTAAAAAAAGAGGTTTTTAATATAGAAAGTCCCTAAATGGGACTTTTTATATTTAGTAAAAATATAATATCTATTAACATAATAAAAAAATATATATTCTATAATAAAAAAACTTCTCATATTATTATATAAAAGAATATTTGAGGAGAGATAAATATGAATTTAGTAGTTTTTGCGCCTGTAGGAGCTACGCTAGCATTACTTTTTGCTGTATATTTTACTCGTATTATATTTAAGGTTGATGAGGGTACAGACAAGATGAAGTATATAGCTAATAGTATAAGAAGTGGGGCTAATGCATACCTCAAAAGACAATATAAAGGAGTATCGTACTTTTTTATAGGAATGTTTATTATTCTATTTATATTAGCTCAATTTAATTTTGTTTCAATTTTTGTTCCTTTTGCATTTATTACAGGAGGATTCTTTTCAGGACTTAGTGGATATTTAGGTATGAAAATAGCTACTAATGCAAATTCTAGAACTGCTAATGCATGTAGTAAAAGTCTAAATAGTGGTTTAAAAGTTGCTTTTTCTAGTGGTGCGGTAATGGGACTAGTTGTGGTTGGACTTGCACTACTAGATTTAAGTATATGGTATTATATTTTGAATTGGTATTATAAAGCGTTGCCTATGGCTGAAAGAATAGGATATATTACTTCATCTTTATTAACTTTTGGAATGGGTGCCTCTTCAATGGCTTTGTTTGCAAGAGTTGGTGGAGGAATATTTACTAAAGCTGCAGACGTAGGGGCAGATTTAGTAGGTAAAGTAGAAATAGGAATACCAGAAGATGATCCAAGAAATCCAGCAGTTATAGCAGATAACGTTGGTGATAATGTTGGAGATGTTGCAGGAATGGGTGCTGATCTTTATGAATCATATGTTGGTTCTATAGTTTCTTCTTGTGCATTAGCTGTATCAGCAGGACTATCTATAAATGGAGTGACAGTACCTTTGGTTGTTGCATCAGTTGGTATTATAGCGTCTATTATAGGTACATTTTTTGTTAAGTCTAAAGAAGATGTATCTCAAAAAGTATTGTTAGGAGCATTAAGAAGAGGAGTATATTTTTCATCAATAATAATTGCAATAGTTTCATACTTTATAGTTGTTAATGTTCTTGGAAAAGAACATATAGGAGTATATTTTGCTATTCTAAGTGGACTTGTAGCAGGGTTATTAATTGGTTTTTTCACTGAATATTTTACTAGTGATCATTACAATCCTACAAAGTCTATTGCAAAAGCTTCTGAAACAGGTCCGGCCACAGTAATTATAAACGGATTATCTGTAGGAATGTTATCTACAGCCTGTCCTGTAATTATAGTAAGTATATCTATTTTAGTTAGTTATATTTGTGCTGGAGGATTAAATAATTTCAATCAAGGACTTTATGGTATAGCAATATCAGCTGTAGGTATGCTATCGACTTTAGGTATAACATTAGCTACAGATGCATATGGACCGGTGGCAGATAATGCTGGAGGTATAGCGGAAATGGCTGGTTTAGATAAAGAGGTCAGAAATAGGACTGATGCTTTAGATTCTTTAGGAAATACTACAGCTGCAACAGGGAAAGGATTTGCTATAGGTTCTGCTGCATTGACAGCATTAGCTTTTATAGCTGCATATAAAGACTCCATCGAATCTTTAGCTATAAAAAATAATTTAGATTTTACTTTTGATTTATCTATATTAAATCCGCAAGTTTTAATAGGTATCTTTATAGGTGGTGCAGTTACTTATGCATTCTCTGCATTTACAATGAGTGCAGTAGGAAAGGCTGCGAGCAAGATTGTTGTTGAAGTAAGGCGTCAATTTAAAGAGATAAAAGGACTTATGGAGGGTAAAGCGGAACCAGATTATGCAGCATGTGTTGATATATGCACAAAGTCAGCACTACATGAATTAGTTAAGATTGCAGCTATAGCTGTGGCGACACCTATTATAGTTGGTTTAATTTTAGGTCCTAATGGCGTAGCAGGATTATTATGTGGTGCAACAGTGGCAGGATTTGTGCTTGCAGTTATGATGGCAAACTCAGGTGGAGCTTGGGATAATGCTAAAAAGTATATTGAAGCAGGAAATTTTGGAGGAAAAGGCTCTGAAGCGCATAAAGCAGCAGTTGTAGGAGATACAGTAGGAGATCCTTTTAAAGATACATCTGGACCAGCTTTAAATATATTAATTAAACTAATGTCAGTAGTTTCAATTGTATTCGGGTTAGTAGTTGTAACATTTTCATTATTTTAAAATTCATAATATTTATTTGTTTTGCTTATACTATTCTTGAGTAACCTAAGAAAGGAGAAAAAGTATGGATAGAGTACATTACAATGTTACAGGCTTATTAAATAACTCTACTAAGACACAAATAAAAAATGCATTAGACAAGATAGAAGGTATTCAAGAAGTATGTGTTGACCTTGGAAGAAGTAGTATAGAAGTAGGATTTAATGATAGTGTCACTGAAACAGATATAAGAAATTGTATTGAACAAACTGGTTTTTCAATTGAATAATAAATATTAAAGGAGCATAATATGCTCCTTTTTTAATAGTATATATCTATAAAATGAAATTTTATGTTTTTATTACTCCATCCTAGATCGTAAGGCACTAACAATCTATCTGTATTGTGGCAAGTAACTAGAGGATATCCTTTTGAGTCAAGTCCTGTTACTGTAGAAATATGTGTTATACGACCTTTCTTTTCATAAGCTACTATGTCACCAGGTCTCAATTGAAATGCTGATTTGTATGTCTCTTGATAGTTACCTTTAGCTATATAAGAGCCTCTTCCACTTCCTACAATATAATTCTTAAATCCTTGTGCATTTACCCAAGCTTTTGTTGCATCACCTTTATTATAATTCCAATAATCATTTTTTTTGAAACCTCCACCTTCGTAAAGAATTTGAGAGGCAAAGTTTGCGCAATCTCCACCTTCAGGATTAAAGTTCCTATAACTTGGATTATATTTAAATAGAAACTCTTCATTATCAGAAACACCACAATATGTGTGAGCGTAATCTATAGCTTTTTGACAACGTTCATCAATAGTAAAGTCGGGTGCTTTACAAGATAATATATATTCTTTTATCTCATCAGATTTAATGTTTTCAAGGGTTAAAGAATCAGCTAGTGGATCAGTATACCATTCTTTTGTTATTATATAGCGATCTCCTTCTTTTCTTAAGTTTAAATAATGATAAGTACCTAGCTTAAATCTATTCTGTTCTGATGGCGAATCTAAATAACTATAATAGAATTCAGTAGATACATAACATATTACGCCAAAGAGATTAGTCTCTTTTTCTTTTACTTTCTTAACTTTTAAAATTGAATTAATTCTATCAAACTTAGCACCTTGTTTTTCGGACCAGTTTGAAAAATATTGAATTTTTGTAGTTTCATTTTCATATGCCCATTGCCCAACTTTTTTTGTTAAATCGTAAAACTCTTTTAATCCCTCAGTATCTTTAGATAATATAGCAGAGTTTCTATTTAAAAATAAGTTTTCTAATAAGGATTGAAATTGATTTTTTAGCTCATCAGTTTCGTCTGTATTATTTTTTAAAGCTATTATTTCTTCTTTCATTACAGCTAAATCATCTTTTGATAAAGGGGTAGCAAAACAAATAGTATGAATATTATTAATTGCTAAGAAAAGAACTATTATAATCTTAAGACTAAAGCTATTACGATACACACCTAGTCCTCCTTTTTATAAAAAAAATTATAATGATAGTTTGCTCAAATTTGTTTTTTTATATGTAGTAATAATTTTTTATGAAGTTTTTTAAATAACCTTTAAAGAAATTCAGACATAGGATATAAAAAGGAATTTTTAGTAAGGAGTATTTATGAGAAATACACTAGACTATTTATATGACAATGCATTAACTATACCTTTCGATGATTCATCTAAGTTAGTTTTTATATCAGATGTTCATAGAGGTGATGGAACTTATTTTGATTCATTGTTACCTAATGCTAATATATATATTACTGCATTAAAGTATTATTTACGAAATGGATTCACATATATTGAAGTTGGTGATGGTGATGAATTATGGAAGAATAAGAACTATAATGAAATAGCGTATACATATGAAGAGGTATTTAGGATATTTAATAAATATAAGAAAAAAGACAAAATTTATATGATTTATGGTAATCATGATATAATAAAAGGAAATAAAAATTTTAAAGATACTCAAGAGAAAAGCTTAAGAAAGATAGGTGCAGATTACGGAAGAGAATTTTTAAAGTTTATAGAAGATATAAAGTTTTATCCAGGATTAAATATGTTATATACACCATTAGATGAAAAATTTCTGGTAACTCATGGAAATCAGATGGACTTTTTAAACAAAGAACTGTGGTTTATAAGTAGATTTCTAGTAAGATATATTTGGAAATTTATGTTTGGAATTGCAGGGTTTAGAGATCCGTCAAGTTCAGCTAAAAATAAAACAAGAAGGACAAGGGTTGATTTGGACCTACAAAGGTGGGCTAGGGATAATGGAAAGATGCTATTATGTGGGCATACTCACAATAGTAGATTTCCAGGTGAGTTTGAACCACCATACTTTAATGATGGATGCTGTATATTACCATATGCAATGACATCCATAGAAATAGAAAATGGGGATATAACATTAATAAAATGGAGCGTAGATGCACAAGATTCAGGTATACTATGGGTAAAAAGGAAGATTATCGGAGGACCGAGAAAAATTTCAACTTATTTATCATGGGCTAAAGAAGAAAGGCTACGAGTTAACAAAGAAAATAGTAGAAAGAAGAGGTAATGAGTTAATGATTGATTTACATTGTGATACAGCTAGTAGATTATATTATGAAGGTGGAAGGTTAAACAAAAATGAATTTTCTGTAGATATAAAAAAGTTAAAGAAAGCAGGGGCTTATGGACAAGTATTTGCTCACTTTATAGAAATGGATAAATGTAAAAATCCTTATGAAGAATTTTTAGCTATGCATAGAAACTTTTTGAAGGAATTAGGTGACAATAAAGAAAGTATTAATATAGTAACTAATGTAGAGGAGCTAGAAAATGCTAATAAGGAAGGGAAAATAGGAGCATTTTTATCTATAGAAGAGGGAGAAGTTCTTGAAGGAAAAGTTGAAAGAGTAAAAAATATATATGATTTAGGTATTAGAATCATTACATTAACTTGGAATTTTCCTAATAAGATAGGATATCCTAATATAGATTTTATTTATAAAGACAAGGGGTTAACCCAATGTGGTAGAGAAATCGTAGCTGAAATGGAGAGAGTAGGAATAATACCTGACGTATCACATTTATCAGATAAGGGTTTTTTTGATGTATTAGAAATATGTAAAAAGCCTTTTATTGCATCACATTCTAACGCTAGAGCTATAAAATGTCATCCTAGGAATCTTACTGATAATATGATTAAAAAGTTATCAGAAAAGGGAGGAGTAATGGGGATAAATTTCTGTAGTAATTTTCTAGGAGAATCTGAAATATCAAAATTAGATGACATGATTATCCATATTGACCATATAAAAAATGTTGGGGGAATAGATGTAATTGCAATAGGGAGTGACTTTGATGGAATTGGGAATGAAGTGGAAATTAAAAATATAGGAGAGATTGGGTTATTAGCCGATAGGTTGAAATATAGAGGATATAAAGAAAGTGAGATAGAAAAAATATTTAGTAAAAATGCATTAAGAGTATTTAAGGATGTACTTAAATAAAAGATATTTAAAGAATTTACTTTATATTTCTTTAATAGTAAAATAAAGTTGGAATTAAAGTATGAAACTAAAAGATGGTGGTAAATTTTATGGAAAAACTAACAGGAAAAGTTATATTAGTTACTGGAGCTTCAAGAGGGATTGGAAGAGCTATAGCTCTTGAATTAAGTAAGCAAGGAGCAAGTATAGCAATTAATTGTTCAAAGGATGTAGAAGGTGCAAAGAAAACATTAGATGAAATAATATCTAATGGTGGCTATGGGAAAATATATATAAAAGACATTTCAAAGGCTATAAATTGTAAAGAATTAATTCAAGATGTTATAAAGACATTCGGTAAGGTTGATATATTAGTGAATAACGCAGGTAGGTCTAAAGTTGGATTACTAATGGATTGTGAAGATGAAGATATTGAGGAATTAATAAATACCAACTTATTAGGTGCAATGTATTTATCAAAATATGCAGTAACCAACATGATTTCAAGAGGAAGTGGGAATATAATTAACATATCTTCTATCTGGGGAGAAGTTGGAGCATCCTGTGAAGTAGTTTATTCATCATCTAAAGGTGGTATAAATTTATTTACTAAAGCATTATCTAAGGAAGTTGCACCTTTTGGAATAAGAGTTAATGCTGTAGCACCAGGGGTAATAAATACAGAGATGAATAATTTTTTAGATAAAGATGAAAAGAATTCGTTAATCGAGGAAATACCACAAGGTCGTTTTGGTGATTGTGATGAAATTGCAAAAGCTGTATCTTTTTTATGTGATGATAATTGTAAGTATTTAACAGGACAAATAATAAGAGTAGATGGTGGAATTATATAAATAATATTTAGTATTAAGATGGTGGAAACGTATGATAAAGATAAAAATAGACAAAAATAAAAGAGGAGAACCTATATTTAAATTAGGATATAAGGAATTAGAGGAAAAAGAAGTAAGATTTTTAAAAAGAGCTATAATGGAAGGAAAAGAAATAAAGGGCATGTTTAAATATGAAATACCCCTAAGGTTTTTTACCCCTATTTTTAATAACTTTGATAAAGAGAATATAAAAATAGATAGATATAGTAAGGTTGAATATTTAGAGTTTTCAGACTTCTATGATGAAAGATATTTTTATTCCTTTGAAATAACTCCTAAATATATGAAAAAGTGGAGAGAAGAAGGTTGCCCTAATATATTTAAAATTCAAATAGATGTTGAAACGAAAGAAGTCAAAAAGGAAATAATATTTAAAAAGATAAGTAGAATTTAAAGAAAAAAGGAGCTTTAAAAGCTCCTTTTTTATATTATAAAACAAAAAAAATGGTTCCAATGCAAACTATTTTTGTTGAAAGTATTGAAAAATTCTTCTTTTTATAATAATATATATTAGAAGATAAAAATTATTTGTTGGAGGTTTTTTTATGAGAAAGTATGTAAATTTTTCAGTTTTTTATTTAGCATTAGGATTAGCATTGGGAGTATTTTTTAGAGAGTTTACTAAGTTTAATAATTTTACAGATAGAACGACATTAAGCGCATTACATGGACATGCACTAATTTTAGGTTTTATATTCTTTTTAGTAGTTCTTATATTAGACAAGCTTTTTGAAATATCAAAAGCTAAAGCATATAAAGTATGGTTAACACTTTATAACGTATCTTTAGTATTTGTGTTAGTAACACTTTTAGTTAGAGGGATACTACAAGTTAATGGTAGTGATTTTGCAGGTTTAAGTCATATTGCTGGATTAGCTCATGCTATGCTTGGAGTATCATTAATTTGGTTTGCTACTATATTATATAAAAAGATAAAATAAAAAATAAGCTGTGACAAAAAGTCGCAGCTTATTTTTTTATTCTTCAATATCTATAGATTTAGATAAAGTAAATTTGAATAATACACCATCAGATGTATTATTTATAGAATAAACACTATTATGAAGATCTAATATTCTTTTAACTATGGATAAACCTAATCCGTAGCTTTTTTTTGTTCTATCACCGGATTTATCTAATCTATAAAACTTGACAAATATATTTTCTAGTTCTTTCTCAGGTATATTTACTCCAGTATTTTCAATACTTATTACAAAATTATCATTTTGATCTACTACAGAAATATTTATATTACTTCCTTCAGGAGAATATTTTATTCCATTTGTAAGTATATTTTGTATAACTTGCTCAATTTTAAGTATATCTCCATTAACATAAGCATATGGAGGAATAGCTAAAAAGTTAGCTGCTATATTTTTATTAGTAAGCTCTAAAGAGAATTTTTTAATCATTCCTTGTAATAGTCTAACTATATTAAAGTCCTCTAATTCCAATGTTGCTTTATCAGTTTCAAGTCTTGAAAGATCGAGCATACTATTTAACAATGAATTCATTTTGTTAGCTTCATCAATTATAGTTTCTAGATAAATTTTTCTATCTTCACCAGTTACTATATCATCTTTTAAACCTTCGGCGTAGCCGCCTATTATTCCAATCGGAGTTTTTAAATCATGACTAACACTAGTGACGAAGTCTTTTCTCATGTTTTCGAGATTACGTTCCCTTTCTATTTCATTTTCAAGTTTCAAATTTTTATCTTTTAAATCATCTAAGGCATTTTCAAGATTACTTGAAAGAAAGTTTAAGGTATTAGCTAAACTTCCTATTTCATCTTGAGAAGTTATATCACATTTTGCGTTAAAGTCTAGATTAGACATCTTTTCTGCTACTTTGTTTATTTTTATCAAAGGCTTACTAATTAGCTTAGCATAAATATTTGAAAGAATTATAGCAACAAATAATATACAAATTAACAGATAGAAATAAAAGCTTTTTATAACTGAAGCAGCCTCTTGTATTGGTTGTATTGATGAAACTGAAATTATAATTGAATCATTAAAGTTTTGTAGGGACATAGGAGAAACAACTCCAATTTTTTTACTGTCGCTACTTTTATCGATAAAAATTGTCCACTCAACAGTGTCGTGAGTTAAAACTCTATCAATTAACTCATTATTAGAAAGAAGATCTGCACAAAAAGCTGTTAAAGTTGTAGAATCATCTACACCACCCTCATAGTTTGTTAAATACTTAAGCTTTCCATCAAGTGAGAATATAGCCATTTTGGAGTTGTTAGATTCTTCATAGGAGCTTAGGGCGTTATATAGAGTATTTTTATTAACCAGTTGATAAGAGTACATGGTTCTAAAGGTGTTAACTTCATTTTTTAAATCTTTAACTTTTCTATCTAAATAAAAATCTTCAAAGAAAAGTAATTGAACTATCATATTAATGACGAATACCGATAAAATTAAACTAAACGTTATTGTAAATAATTTTTTTGAAATACTTTTACTCATGATTTACCTCGAATTTATATCCGCTACCTCTTACTGTAATTATATAGTTTGCTTTAGAGCCAAGCTTTTCTCTTAAACGCTTTACGTTTGTATCAACAGTTCTAAGGTCCCCATAATAATCTATGCCCCAAACATTATCTAATATTGTATCTCTAGTTAGTGATATGCCTATGTTATCGGTTAAATAAACTAATAGTTCAAATTCTTTTGGAGATAAGTTTAAAGCTGTACCATCTACTTTAACTTCATGAGCAAGTTTGTTTATACTTAAGCCGTTGAAATCTTTAGCTGAAGAAAAAGAGTTACCTCCATCAGAAGTTCTTTTAAGTAAAGCCTTAACTTTAGCTATTAAAACTTTTGGGGAAAATGGTTTGGTTATGTAATCATCAGCTCCGAGCTCATAGCCAAATAGTTTATCTTCTTCCTGTGATTTGGCAGTTAATAGAATTATAGGTACATCAGAAACGTTACGTATAGTTTCTAACACTGTAATTCCATCAACTCTAGGCATCATTATATCTAACAGAATTAAATCGATGCTATTATTTTGAAAGGCATTAATACCTTCATCACCATCAGAAGCTTCAATTACATTAAAGCCGTCTCTTTTTAAATAGTCTCTAAGTAAAATTCTAATTCTAATCTCATCTTCTATAATTAAAATATTTCTTTCCATACATACTCCTCATAAAAATTTTTTATTAAGTATAATTATAGACTAAAGTGATATAATTATAAACTGTGTTATTATTATTATATTGTAATTAATTATTAAACATATTATATTATAGTATTAGAACAATAATTGGAGATGGGAGAGGCAATAGAGTATGATTAAGCTGAATTTTGACATAAAAAAACATCTATTACCTAATGGGTTAGAGATATTAACAATAAAAAAAGACACACAAATTTCATCAATAAATATAGGAATTAAAGTTGGAGCATTATATGAAAAGGTAAATGAGAAGGGGATTTCACACTTTATTGAACATATGCTTTTTAAAGGAACCAATAAAAGAACCTTTCAAGCTCTAAATGATGAATTAGAAGCTTTGGGGGGAGAGTATAACGCGTATACTGACTTTACGTCTACTGTATATTCTATAAGTTGTTTAGAAGAGGAGTTAATAAATGGAATAGAAATTTTATCTGATATGGTGACGTCATCAGTGTTTTTGCAGGAAGAAATTGAGAAGGAAAGAGGAGTCATTCTAGCAGAGATTAGAACTAGTAAAGATAGTGTTGAAGATTTAAGTTTTAAGAGAGCTAATGAAGTAGCTTTTAAGAAGGGACCTCTTAGATACGATGTTGCTGGCGTAGAAAAAAATGTTAAGAAATTTAATCATAAAGACTTGTATACATTTTATAAAAAGCATTATATAGCAAATAATTCTGTTATTACTATGGTATCATCTTTTGAACATGAAGAGGCTCTAAAAATGATTCAAGAACATTTTGGAGAGTGGAAAAGTGGAGATATAACATCATTAAAAGTTAAGGATGAAAAGAATGTAAAAACTAAAGAGATTACTGTTAAAGAAAATATTGAATTAAATACAATTATATATCTGTATACATTTTATGAATTAGATAAAGAGTATGAATTACCATTAAGAATTCTAAACCATAGATTAGGAGAAAGCTCAAATTCCTTATTATTTAGGGAAATAAGAGAAAATAGAGGGCTAGCCTACGATATATATTCTCATCTTGATGTAACAAAACATGTAAAAACATTATATATTTATACAGCTGTAGATGAAGAAGATATAGATAGTGCAATAGAAGCTATTGATGAGACTTTATTGGGAATAAAGGAAGGAAAAATCGAAATAGGAGAAAAAGATTTAAATATAATGAAAAAAGTTCATAAAACTGCTGTAGTATCAACATTAGAAGATCCAGTGGAGTTATGTAGCTATATTTTGACCCAAAGTGTTGAAGGAGAGGATATATTTGAATTTTTAGATGATATGGATAGTTTAAATAATATAACTAAGGACAAAATTTATAATGTTGCAAATAAAGTATTAAATAATCCTACTATTCATATACTAAAGTCTTCATAAGGTGGCAATAATTATGAATATAATAACGAAACTAGAGATTGGTAAGCGAAATAAAGAAAGAATTAATGTTTATATAGACGATGAATTTGCTTTTTCATTAAGTGCAGAAATAGTTTATAAAGAAAATTTGGCTCCAAAGCAAGTTATAGATATTGAAAAACTTACGAGACTTGCAAGAGAAGATGAATTTATGAAGTGTAAAAATTCTGCACTTAAGATAGTTGAAAGAAGTTATAAAACAGAAAAAGAAATATATAACAAGCTAATAGCGAAAGAGTATAGTAAAGAATCTATAAATAGAGCCATTGAGTTTTTAAGAGAATATAATCTTATAAACGATGAAAATTATGTAAAGATGTATGTAAAAGATAAATTAAAAAGCCAAGGTAGAAACAAGATTAAATATAATCTAAAAAGAAAAGGGATACCAGATGAACTAATAAATGAGGAACTTTCTAAAATAGATTATGATGACTCTAAAGATGGAGCGATAATTTTAGCACAAAAGAAATATAATGAATTACAAAGAAGAGAAAGTGATAAATATAAGCTATCACAAAAATTATATAGATTTCTTATAAGCAAAGGATACAATTATGACCTAGCATCAGACGTTATGAAAGAGGTTGTAAAAAAGGATGAGTATTAATTAAAGGAGTATTCTTTATGGAGAAATTAATAGCATATTCTATATGCTTTGCTTTTATTTTATTTGGGGTTAAAGAAAGTATAAATCTACTAAAAGATCATAGAGATATAAAATTTCCTATTAATAGAACCTTATATTATCTATCGATATTACTATCTTTTTTAATAATAAATAGTAATTTAAATGTTATTTTAGCGGATATTATTAAAATAAGTTATAACTATTTTGCTTTTTCTTCAATAAAAAATGAAGTGATTAGAATGGTTTTATTAGTTGTAGTTTACTTTATAATTCATTTTATAATTTATATGGTATTAAAGTTTTTGGCTAAATTATTTTATTTTGGCAAAATATTAAACAGAAGGATTTTAATATTTATATCTGCTTTATTGGGTGCCATAAAAGGGGCTATTGTTATTTTAATAATGTTTATAGGAATAGTAATATTTAATATGACTATTGGGAGAAATTTTCCTATGAATATTTTTACTAATATTAGTGGATATAAAATGATTTATGATACTATAAGTCAAAACTTCACTAGTAGCAATGAAAAAATAACGTATAGTGATGAAGAGAACTATATGCCTACCTCTAACGTGTTGATTTATTATAATGGAGTAACGTTAGAAGACGGAGTTAGATCAAATAGTGAAATTGACAATAAGGCTATTGAAATAACTAAATATAAAGAGAATGACTTAGAAAAAGCAAAGAGCTTATATGTATGGATAGGAAGTAATATAGAATACGATTTTGATAAAGCTTATAAAACTTTAAATAATGAAAGTAGTGGAAAAAGTGGAGCAACGGAAGCTTGGACAACTCAAAAAGGTATATGCTTTGATTATGCATGTCTTTATGTTGCAATGGCAAGAGCTATTGATTTAAAAGTTAGACTAGTTACAGGAAGTGCATATGATGGGACACAATATGGGCCTCATGCATGGAATGAAGTATATTTGGAAAGTGAAGATAAATGGATACCTGTAGATCCAACATTTTATATGTCGGGCAACTATTTTAATAATAATAATTTCTATGATGATCATATAAAAGAGATGATAGCAGGTGAATGGTAAAAGCGCTTTAAGATTAAAGCGCTTTTTTGTTAGCCATAATTAAATTTATTGCTTTTTCACAGTCTGCATCTGTACTATCTAATGACCAAGCCCTATTAAAATATATAAGAGCTTTATTTGTATCTTCTTTCATAGCATAGCAATATGCTAAGTTAAAGAAGTATTTACTTTCTTTTTGAATAGAAAGTGCATTTTTAATCATATCTATAGCAGCGCTGAAATTTTTTAATTTTATAAAGCATACTCCTGCATTATAATAAGCACAAGCTGTATTTTCTTTTGTTTCAATAGATTTTTTGTATAACTCTATTGCTTTATCATATTCTTTTAAATTATAAAGTTTATTTGCTTCGCTAAAATAATCCATATAGACCTCCTGTATATATAAACCATTATTATAATTATTGGCATTATAGGTAGCTATTATTCACATAATATATATTATTAACATTAAATAATTACTAAATTATTCCTATTTTCATAATTTAAATTATTAATTTGTTAAAAGTATAAGGGGAAAAGTTGAAAATAGTTAAAGAAAATAGTGAAATAAAGGGGGGAAACTAAAAAAAACGACAAATTTTTATTTTTTTCTTTATTTTTTTTAATCTGTTTACTATAATATATTTATCACTCAAAATCGGAGAAAACATAGCAGGAGAGATATAATGATAGTAAATGATAAGTATATATTAGTAGTAGGAGCTTCAATAGTAGATATAATTGGCTTTGGAAGAAAAGAGTATAGTCCTAAAGATTCAATTCCAGGATGCATAAAAGTGTCTTTAGGAGGTGTATGTAGAAATATAGCTGAGAATTTAGCAAGAGTAGGAGTAAGTACTGAATTTATTTCTATTGTAGGCGATGATAGTAATGGAAGAAGTATTTTAGAACATTCTAAAAGAATTGGTTACAGAATGGATAATTCTTTAATATTAAAAGATGGGTGTACTCCAACATATATGGCTATTTTAAATACTGAAGGTGAAATGGAGTCAGCTGTAGTAGATATGGAAAGCTTAAATAAAATGGATACAGCTTTTGTAGATTCTAAAGCAGAAATATTTGAAAATGCAGAATATACTATTGTAGATTCAGATAATCCTATACTTTTAGAGTATATGCTAAAAAAGTATAGAGGAAAAACTAAATTTGTATTAGACCCTGTTTCAGCTAATAAAGCAAAAAAAATAAGTCACTTAGTTAAATATTTCCATACTGTTAAACCTAATAGACTTGAGACTGAGGCCTTATGTGGTTTTAAAATAAATACAGATGAAGATTTAAAGAAGGCAGCAAGATATTTCTTAGATCAAGGAGTTGAAAATGTATTTATAAGCTTAGATGCTGATGGAATATATTATTTAACAAAAAATGAAGAAGGAAAGCTAGCTTGTGGTGATAAAGTTGATGTAAAGAATGTAACAGGTGCAGGAGATTCATTTGTTGCAGGATTAGGTTATGGGTATATGAATAAATTTTCAACTATAGATACGCTTAAATATGCTATTGCTATGTCTATAGTAACTATAACTCATGAGGAAACTATAAATCCACATATGAGTCATGAATACGTAGAAGAATATGTTAAAAAAATCAATTGGGTAGAGTAAAAGCTTATTGATAAAAGATAACTTTAGTGTTTTTAATAGAGATTATTATAAGAGATATGAAAAAGGAAGGTAATTTTAAATTATACCTTCCTTTTTTATATTTATTAAGTTTATAGAAAGACCATGTTTATTTGCTAAATCTTTATATTGATTTAAAATGTTAATATCAGAAAAGAATACAGGAAATTTTAAATCATAATTTCCCCAAATAGTAAAAGGAAAGTGTTTGAAATATATTGTGCAAAAGAATAGAGCTCGCGTATTTAAAATAGTTATGAAATCTAGTAGATTAGTATCTGTTAAAGTGAAATAAACAGAATCATCTTTAAGATTTTTTAATTCTTGAAGTAATATTATTTTGTTATTATGGTCAAGAGAGTCTAGTAAATTTAATATTTCTTCACTACTTAGATTTTTTAAGTAGAAATCTACTATAAGATGATTTGAGTTTAATGATAAAGCTTGTTGAAAAAACTTTAAAAATCTTTCTTCTTTTGCTTTAAAGGATAGTGTATCATCTACACATTCTAGAATTCCATTACTAAACGTATTAAAACCATCGCTAATATTATTAAATCTAATTTTTATAAGTTCTTTAAAATCTTTATCAGATATTGGATGTAGGTTTTCCATTAGTACCTCCATATAAATCATTTTAATTTATTATAATATCATAATTTTAAATTTATCAATAAAAAAATTAAAATTAAGTTTGCTTATGAATTTTACTTAGTTGGAATTCTTGTGAGAAGAAGTTTCCTTATGAATATTATAAAACAAATGGAAATTTTCTAATAGGATATTAAACGAGAATATGTACAACATATTAATGAGGTGATGTTTATATGGGAAATCAGATGAAAAAAACAAAAAAGCAAAAGAAGAATGTAAGTCATAATCCGCAAGTGGAAAGTGTAAAAGCTTGTTTTGGTGAACCAAAAGCCAAACCATATGATCCAACTGATTTTAAAATTTAAGTAAGAGGAAGTGTGAATATGGATAAATATGATTATGTTTTTAAATGGTTGAAAAATGCAACTAAGCCTGAACGTCACATTGATGAGATGGAAGCTTTTGCAAAGAAACATCCAATTATATTTATGAAGTTCCACAAAGAATCATCTAAAATCGTTAACAATGATGTTAACGATGAAAAGTATATTAAAGCTAAGGAAGAGTTAACTAAATTATTTAATGAAAATGAAGAATATTTTAGACCAGTGTTTGACGCAGTTAAAAGTAAATTTAATTATTAATTTTAAATGGATACTTAATTATTAATATGTGAGGTAAGTTTATGGATAATAATAAAAATAGAATGAAAGATAGACCTAAATCTAAAAATGAGCTTAGGAAAATAGATCCTACAGGAAATTCAGAAGTAGGAATAGAAAATGGTGAAAGAATAGGAGCTCATGCACATAATAAAAAGAGTTATAAAACTTATGAATGGATGAATGATTAAACTTTATGGTGGCATACAATTAAGTATGTCATCTTTTTTTATAAAAATAATATTAATAATATATGTAATGTGTGTTTGAGTCATATATAATTGGGGGAAGTGAGATGGAATTATGTATAAAGTAGGAATTGATGTAGGTTCAACAACAGTAAAATTAGTAGTTTTAGATAATCGAAATAGAATTATTTATAGTAAATATAAAAGACACTTTTCAGATATAAGAATAAGTATAGTTAGATTAGTTGAAAATGCATATAAAATTTTAGGAAATATTAAATGTTCTATAGTTGTAACTGGCTCAGGAGGATTATCTGTTTCTAAGTGGCTTAATTTAAACTTTGTGCAAGAGGTGATTGCTTGCTCAAGAACAGTTGAAGAGTTTATTCCTGAAACAGATGTAGTTATAGAATTAGGAGGAGAAGATGCTAAGATAACATATCTTAATGGTAGTATAGAGCAAAGAATGAATGGAAGCTGTGCAGGAGGGACAGGTGCATTTATAGATCAGATGGCGGTATTGTTGAATACAGATGCTGAGGGATTAAATGAATATGCAAAAGATTTTAAGGTAATTTATCCTATAGCATCTAGATGTGGAGTATTCGCTAAAACTGATATTCAACCGCTTATAAATCAAGGTGCACATAAAGAAGATATAGCAGCTTCTATTTTTCAAGCGGTTGTAAACCAGACCATAAGTGGGTTAGCTTGTGGAAAGCCAATAAGAGGAAGGGTAGCATTTTTAGGAGGACCATTAAATTTTTTATCTGAACTTAGAGAGAGATTTGTAGAAACATTAAATTTAACAAAAGAACAAACTATTACACCTAAAAATGCAGAGTTATTTGTAGCTATAGGAGCTGCATTATTAAGTGAGGATAATAAAGAGGTTTTATTAGGTGATTTACTAGGAAATCTAGAAATGATACTAGATATTAAGGAGAATGACGTTAAAAGATTAAAACCTTTATTTACAGATAATGAAGATTATAAAGTATTTAAAGATAGGCATAATAAAGCTATTGTAAAAAAGGGGGATTTATTAAGTTATAAGGGAAAAGCTTATTTAGGGATTGACGCAGGTTCAACTACTACTAAGGTAGCTTTAATTAATGAAAAAAATGAACTGATATATTCTTTTTATGAAAATAATGATGGGGACCCATTAAAAAAGGTGATTAGTATATTAACTAATTTATATGAAGTTATTCCAAATGATGTTGAAATAGTAAATTCAGCGATAACTGGTTATGGAGAATCACTAATAAAAACAGCTTTACATATAGATATAGGAGAAATTGAAACTATGGCTCATTATAAAGCTGCAAAATATTTTTTACCGGAGGTTAATTTTATATTAGATATAGGTGGACAAGATATGAAGTCTATGGGAATAAAAAATGGGACTATAGATAGTATTCTTTTAAATGAGGCATGTTCATCAGGCTGTGGTTCATTTATTGAAGGCTTTGCAAAGTCTTTAGGGATGGATGTAAAAGAGTTTGCAAAAGAAGGATTATTTTCAAAGTCACCGGTAGATTTAGGGTCAAGATGTACTGTGTTTATGAATTCAAGAGTAAAACAAGCTCAAAAAGAAGGTGCTGAAGTTTCTGATATATCAGCAGGTTTATCTTACTCAGTAATAAAAAATGCTTTATTTAAGGTAATAAAGATGAGAAATGAAAATGATATGGGGGATAAAATAATAGTTCAAGGTGGAACTTTTTATAATGATGCAGTTCTAAGAAGTTTTGAAATTATTTCTGGGAAAGAGGTTATAAGACCAGATATTGCAGGAATAATGGGAGCCTTTGGATGTGCAATAATTGCAAAGGAAAGATATATAGAAGGGGAAAAATCAACTCTTTTATCTAATGAGCAAATTAAAAAATTTAAAATAGAAACTGATTTTGCTAGGTGTGGTCGATGTGGGAATAATTGTTTGCTTACAGTAAATAAATTCTCAGATGGAGAAGAGTTTATTTCAGGTAATAGGTGTGAAAAAGCACTAGGAGTAATTAAGAAAAAAAATGAAGAGATTCCTAATTTATATAAGTATAAATATAAGAGAATATTTAATTATAAACCTTTACCGTTAAATGAAGCTAAAAGGGGAGTTATAGGTATTCCAAGAGTTTTAAACATTTATGAAAATTATCCATTTTGGTTTACTATGTTAACAAGTTTAGGGTTTAGGGTAGTGCTTTCTGATGCATCAAATAAAAGGATATATGAGTTGGGAATAGAAACAATACCATCAGAATCGGCCTGTTATCCTGCTAAAATAAGTCATGGACATATAATGAATCTCATCAATAAAGGGATAAAAACTATTTTTTATCCATGTATTCCTTATGAAAAAAAGGAGTTTAAAGATGCAACAAATCATTATAATTGTCCTATAGTAACATCTTATCCAGAGGTTATAAGAACAAATATTGATGAGATAAAAGAGAGAAATGTTAAGCTTATTGAACCATTTTTATCTTTAGACAATTATAAAGTTTTAGCGAAAAGAATTGTTGAAGAATTTAAAGAGTATAACATATCTTTAGATGAAGCTAGGGAGGCAATAAAGAAAGCCGCATTAGAGAGATTGGCATGTAAAAGAGATATAGAAAATAAGGGGGAAGAGGTATTAGAATATTTAAAAGTAAATAATAAAAAGGGGATAGTATTATGTGGAAGACCATATCATATTGATCCTGAAATAAATCATGGTATACCAGAAATAATAACATCTTATGGAATGGCTGTTTTAACAGAAGATAGCATATCTCATTTGGGTAAGTTAGAAGAAAATTTAAGAGTAGTAGATCAATGGATGTATCATTCAAGATTATACAGAGCAGCAGCATTTATAGCAAAGAATCCATATTTAGAGATTATACAATTAAATTCATTTGGATGTGGACTAGATGCTGTAACAACTGATCAAGTTTCTGATTTAATTATTTCGAGAGGTAAAATATATACATCTTTAAAGATTGATGAAGGAAATAATTTAGGCGCAGCTAGGATAAGAATAAGATCGTTATATGCAGCTATAAAAGAAAGAGAGAGGCTAAATTATAAACCTGTAGAGGAAAGTATCAAATACAATCCACCTATATTTGTTAAGGAAATGAGAAAAAAACATACTATATTAGCTCCGCAAATGTCACCTATGCATTTTGACTTACTAGAGAAAGCGGTAAGAGAGTGTGGATATAATATAGAAGTATTACCAGCTATGGATATAAAGTCTATTGATGAAGGATTAAAATATGTAAATAATGATGCTTGTTATCCATCAATAATAGTTGTCGGACAAATTATAAAAGCTTTAAAATCAGGAAAGTATGATGTTGATAATACATCTGTATTAATAACACAAACCGGTGGAGGGTGTAGAGCTACAAATTACATTGGATTTTTGAAAATGGCATTAAAAGATGCTGGATTTAAAAATATTCCTGTTATATCACTTAATGCTTTAGGTATGGGAGAGCAACCAGGATTTAAGATAACTTTAAAATTTATAAATAGAGCTATAATGGCATTAGTTTATGGAGATTTATTTATGAGAGTTTTATATAGAACAAGACCTTATGAAAAAAACTTAGGTGAAGCTGATAAGCTATATAAATTCTGGAATAAAAAAGCAAAAGAAAACCTTGAAAATGGTAGTAGGAGCATTTTTAATAAAAATATAAAAGGTATAATAAATGATTTTGATAATTTTGAATTAAAAGATATTAAGAAGCCTAGGGTGGGAATCGTAGGAGAAATATTAGTAAAGTATCACCCAACAGCTAACAATGATATAGTAACTATTCTAGAAAATGAAGGAGTAGAGGTTGTAGTTCCTGATTTGTTAGATTTTTTTATGTATTGTTCTTATGATTCAGGTTATAAAGCAAAATATCTTGGTAAGAGCAAATTAAACGAAGGTTTAGGGAATATAGTTATAAATTATTTAGAAAATTACAGAAAAGTTATGATGAAGGAGTTGAAAAAAAGTAGAAGATTTGATTCACCGAAACATATAGGAGAACTTGCTAAATTAGCATCACCTATTTTATCTATAGGAAATCAAACTGGAGAAGGTTGGTTTTTAACTGGAGAGATGATTGAATTAATCAAAAGCGGAGTTAATAATATTGCTTGTGTACAACCTTTTGCATGCTTGCCTAATCATGTTACTGGAAAAGGGATGATAAAGATATTAAGAGATCATTATCCAGATTCTAATATAGTAGCAATTGATTATGATCCTGGTGCTTCTAATGTCAATCAGATGAATAGAATAAAATTGATGTTATCAGTAGCAAAGAAAAAGATAGAAAATAATGAGGCGAATAATAAAGAAATTATAGAGAATATATTGACAAAATAAAAAAAATATCATAGTATAAAGTAAAATTGATATCTAAAAACTGTGAAAAAGAGGAGTAGGAATAGGAAGTATTAAGAGAGGAAGGCCTTGGCTGTAAGCCTTCTATATGAAGTATTCTGAAGGTAGCTTTTGAGTTTCTTAGCTGAAATTATAGTAAGCTAAGACGGCTGTCTAGTCGTTATTTAATTAAGAGCCTGTTGATTGACAGGAATAAAGGTGGTACCGCGAGTCTTCGTCCTTTTTATGGATGAAGGCTCTTTTTTTATTTAGAAAATGATTATATGAATTGCAATCATGGAACTATAACTAATGAGAGTTTTATTAAGGAAATGTAATTCAAATAATTTATTTATATATTATTAAGTATATTTATTTAAATTAAATCAGGAGGTTTTATTTATGGAAGAAAAGAAGAATTTATCTACAACCTATAATCCAAAAGAATTTGAAGAAAGAATCTATAAAACATGGGAAGAAAAGAAATATTTCACTCCTGTCGTTGATAAGAGTAAAAAGCCGTTTACTATAATGATGCCACCACCAAATATAACTGGTAAGCTTCATTTAGGGCATGCATTAGATAATACTATGCAAGATATGCTTATAAGATTTAAGAGAATGCAAGGATACTGCACATTATGGCTTCCGGGAACTGACCATGCTTCTATAGCTACAGAAGTTAAAGTTGAAAATGAACTTTTAAAGCAAGGTTTAGTTAAGAAAGAAATGGGAAGAGAAGCTTTCTTAGATGAAGTTTGGAAATGGGCAGAAGAGTATAAAGGCACTATTAGAAATCAGCTAAAGAAGTTAGGGGTTTCTTGTGATTTTACAAGAGAAGCATTTACAATGGATGAGAACTTAAATAAAGCTGTTAGAACTGTATTTGTAAAGTTATATAACGAAGGACTTATCTATCAAGGGAATAGAATAACTAACTGGTGTCCAAAGTGTACAACTGCTTTATCAGATGCAGAAATAGTATATGAAGAAAAAGAGGGAAGCTTCTGGCATATTAATTATCCAATAGCTGATGGTTCAGGATTCTTAGAAATAGCTACAACAAGACCAGAAACGTTACTTGGAGATACCGCAGTTGCTGTTAACCCAAATGATGATAGATTTAAGCATTTAATTGGAAAAACTTTAAAATTACCATTAACTGATAGAGAAATACCTGTTGTTGGTGACGAATACGTTGATATTGAATTTGGTACAGGAGCAGTTAAAATAACTCCAGCTCATGATCCTAATGACTTTGAAGTTGGTAAGAGACATAATCTTCCTATAATAAGAGTTATGGATGATCATGGTGTAATAAATGAATTAGGAGGAAAATACCAAGGGTTAGATAGATATGAAGCTAGAAAGCAAATGGTAAAAGATTTAGAAGAGCAAGGGTTGTTAGTTAATGTTAAACCTCATACTCATAATGTTGGAACACATGATAGATGTAATACTGTAGTTGAACCAATAGTATCTAAGCAATGGTATGTTAAAATGGAGTCTTTAGCAAAACCAGCTATAGAAGTTGTTAAAGAAGGAAAGACACAGATTGTTCCTGAAAGATTTGAAAAAATCTACTTTAACTGGATGGAAAATATTCAAGACTGGTGTATTTCAAGACAATTGTGGTGGGGCCATAGAATACCTGTATTCTATTGTAACGACTGTGGAAATGAAATGTGTGAAGTAGATGCACCACATAAGTGCTCAAAATGTTCTTCAGAAAATATAAGACAAGATGAAGATGTACTTGATACTTGGTTCTCATCTGCATTATGGCCTTTCTCAACTTTAGGATGGCCAGAAAAAACAGAAGACTTAGATTTCTTCTATCCAGGTAATGTATTAGTTACCGGTTATGATATTATATTCTTCTGGGTTGCAAGAATGATATTCTCAGGCCTTTATAACATGAAAGAAACACCATTTGAAACAGTTCTAATGCATGGGATAATTAGAGATGCTAATGGTGTTAAAATGAGTAAATCTTTAGGAAATGGGGTTGATCCACTAGAAGTAATTGAAAACTTTGGTGCAGATGCTTTAAGATTTATGCTTGTTACAGGAAGTACTCCTGGAAATGATATAAGATATATTCCAGAAAAAGTTGAAGCTGCAAGAAACTTTGCAAACAAGATGTGGAATGCTTCAAGATTCGTTATGATGAATTTAGATAAAGAAGTTATGGAAAAGTATTCTGACTGCAAAGAGTACAGCTTAGCTGATAAGTGGATATTATCAGAAATGAATAAATTAGTTAAAGAAGTAACTGATAACATGGAAAAATACGAGCTTGGAATTGCAAACCAAAAGGTTTATGACTTTATGTGGACTGAATTCTGTGACTGGTATATAGAACTTGTTAAGCCTGTATTCTTCAGTGATGATGAAAAGGCTAAGGGTGTAGTTTATAATGTATTATACACTGTATTAACTACAGGATTAAAATTATTACACCCAGCAATGCCATTTATAACAGAAGAAATATATACTACTTTAACAGATGGAGAATCAATAGCTATATCTTTATGGCCAGAATTTAAAGCTGATGAAGTAGATGTTAAAGCAGTAAAAGATATGGATTATATAATAGAAGCTATTAAGGGATTAAGAAACTTAAGAGCTGAAATGAATGTACCACCATCAAGAAAAGCTAAAGTAATTTGTTATATTTCTGATGAAGCTAAGGATGCTTTCTCAGCAGGTATACCATATATAGAGAAATTAGGTTCAGCTTCAGAAGTTGAATTTATAGCTGATAAATCTCTTGTTCCTGAAAATGCTGTATCTTTAATAGTTAAAGGTGGGGAATTATTTATGCCACTTCTTGACTTAGTAGATAAAGATAAGGAACTTGAAAGATTGGGGAAAGAGAAGACTAAATTAGAAGGTGAAATAACTAGAATTGAAAAGAAACTTTCTAATCAAGGATTCGTTGCAAAAGCTCCAGCAGCAGTAGTTGAGTCAGAAAAAGAAAAAATGGCTAAGTATCAAGAAATGCTTGATGCAGTTTTAGTAAGAATAGAAGCATTTAAATAAAAGATTTAAGGCTGTCTCGTAAGAGACAGTCTTTTATATAATGAATTTGGGGGAAAGATGGATTTACTTAAAGATGATGTGAAAAAATTATACTTGAAATATTTTTTTCCAACAGTAGGAGCAGCTCTTGTTACCTCAATATATATTCTTTTTGATACCATTTTCATTGGCCAAGGAATAGGCGGTGATGGACTAGCCGCATTAAATATTGTATTACCAATCTATTCGTTAGTGTTTGGAGTGGGGTATTTAATAGGAGTTGGAGGATCAACGGTATTAGGTATTGAAAGAGGTAGAGGGCATAATAAAAAGGCAATAGATATTTTTAGCTTATCAATTTATATGGCAGTGATAATTTCTATATTATTCTTTATAATAGGAAAGTTTTTTATGGATGATATAGCAATAATGCTAGGTGCTACTAACATTACTAGAGAGTTAATAAGAGAGTATATGGATATAGTTGCATTTGGATTTATACCTTTTACTATAGGTTCTACTTTACAAGGCTTTGTTAGAGTGGATAAGAATCCAAAGAGAGCTATGATTGCTACAATAATAGGCGGAATGCTAAATATAGTTTTAGATTATTTGTTTGTATTTCCTTTAAATATGGGGATGTTTGGAGCAGGACTTGCAACTGTACTATCGTACACAATAAGTACAATAATATTATTGACTCATTTTATTTCGAAAAATAATACATTAAAACTAACATATAAATGTTTTAAATCAAGTTATATTATGAGAATAATTAATAATGGTATTCCAAGCTTTTTTATTGAGATGTCAACAGGAATAATAATATATCTATTCAATTTTCAATTATTAAAATTTATTGGAGAAACTGGAGTAACAGCGTACAGTATAATATCTAATACAGCGATAATATTTATTTCAATAAGTAATGGTATAAGTCAAACAATTCAACCAATAGTAAGTATAAATGTGGGAGCAAAGAAGTACTCAAGGGCAATGGAGTTAAGAAAAATAGCCTTTTATGTGGCTATAGTTTTTGGACTAATATCAGCTATATGCGGGTTTTTATTTCCAGAGCAGATTATAAAAATATTTGTAACACCAACGGATGAGGTAAATCAAATAGCAATTATAGCTATAAGAATATATTTTATAGCATTTATTACTATGGGTGCTAATATCGTGTTAGGGGGATATTTTCAAGCGATAGAAATGTCTAAAATAGCGATTTTTATTTCCCTACTACGAGGATTAGTAATAGTAGGAGTTATGATCTTTATTTTACCTATAATATTAGGTGTTAATGGAATATGGCTTAGTGTTCCATTGACAGAAGTTATTACTTTTGGAATTGCTTTGTGTGTGAGCAAAAAAACTTTAAAGATAATTTAGTATAATAATTTGGTTGTAGATTAAAATATAATTAAGAGGTGATATTTTATGACACAAAAAATTACTGATACTATAAAAGATAGTAGTGGAGAAATAACTCATTATATATTAGATAATGGAGAAAAACTTGAAAAGTCAGAAGGTGTTAATAGAGCAAAAAATGGTGAAATTGAAGGAGTTATAGTAGCTCATTCAAGAAAAGGTGAAGAGTATTTAAGAACTAAGCCAGATGGAAATGAAGGTAATAATCTATCTTCATTATAAAGTATTTACGATTAGATACCATAAATGTTTTTATGGTATCTTTTATTTTTTGGTAAAGTTTGATATTTTCGAAAAATTTATTTATAATTATGCTAAATAAATGAGGTAATATAAATTAATATAAAAGTTAAGAGGTATAAATATGAATTATAATCAAGCTATGAAATACATAACTGAAGTGGGGAATTTTGGATCTAATTATGGATTAGAGAGAACTTTAAGATTGTTGGAGTTATTAGGAAATCCACAGGAGAATTTAAAGTTAATACATATTGCAGGAACTAATGGAAAAGGTTCAACAACATCTATGATAACAAAAATGTTAAGTGGCTTAGGTTATAAAGTTGGAATGTACACTTCTCCTTTTTTAGAAGAATTTGAAGAGAGAATTCAGATAAATGGAGAAAATATTCCAAAGGATGTTTTAGCGGAAATGGTGACACTGATTAAGCCATCAATAGATAAAGTTAAAGAAGAAGGGTATGGACATCCTACTGAATTTGAAATGATAACTGTTTTAATGCTTCTTTATTTTGAAAAAGAAAAGGTGGATTTTGGAGTAGTTGAAGTTGGCTTAGGTGGAAGATTAGATTCTACTAATGTAATTATTCCTATAGTATCAGTTATTACATCTATTAGCTTTGATCATACTAACCTATTAGGAAATAGTTTAAAAGAAATTGCGGGAGAAAAATGCGGAATAATTAAAAAAGATATTCCCACAGTAGTTTTTCCGCAATATGAAGAAGCAAAAGATGTTGTTTTAAATAAATGTAAGGTTGAAAATTCTAGATTATATGAGGTTAATCTAAATGATGCTGAGCTATTGGAAATTATTAAAGGTGATAAGCCTTTTCAAAGAGTTAAAATAAGAGGAACAAAAGAATATATATTAGACTTACCTTTACTAGGGGAACATCAAATTTATAATTTAGCTTTAGCAATAAAAGTTTTAGAAGTAATAGAAAGACAAGGATTAATAATTCTAAATAATGAAGCTATTGAGAAAAGTATAAGGGAAGTAAAGTGGAAAGGTAGATTAGAGGTATTAAGGAATAAACCGTTAGTTGTCATAGATGGAGCACACAATATTCAAGGAATAGCTACTTTGAAAACAAATATAGAAAAGTATTTTAATTATGAAAATGTGTATTTAATCTTAGGGATTCTAGCAGATAAGGATGTTGAAAAAATGGTTGAAGAGATTGCACCATTAGCAAAGAAAGTATATGCTGTAACTCCAAATTCTATAAGAGCAGAATTAGCTCAAGATTTAAAAATGGAAATTATAGAATACAATAAAAATTGTGAAGCTTATGAAAGTTATGAGGATGCCTTTAATAATGCCTTAAAAGATGCAAATGAAAATGATTTGATAATTGCAAGTGGATCATTATATATGATAGGGGACATGAGAAAAATAATAGTAAAGGGTAAAGGAAGTAAAAATTAAAACACCTATATTTACTAATAATATAAGATATAATATACTATGTATAATAGATAAATAGATAGGAGGAATTAATATGTCAAAACATTTACATATTATGGCTAAAGAAGGTTCTATAGCTGAAACAGTATTACTACCAGGGGATCCTTTAAGAGCAAAATTTATCGCTGAAAACTTTTTAGAAGATGTGGTTTGTTATAATGAAGTTAGAGGAATGTATGGTTATACAGGAACATATAAAGGTAAAAGAGTATCAGTTCAAGGTACAGGAATGGGGTTACCATCGCATTCGATTTATGTAAATGAATTAATACAATTCTATGGAGCAAAAAGATTAATAAGAATAGGTTCAGCAGGTTCTATAAACGATAATGTTAATGTTAGAGACATAGTTCTTGCTCAAAGTGCATCAACTAACTCTGGGATTAACAAGAGAAGATTCCAAGGGTTAGACTATGCTCCAAGTGCAAATTTTGAATTATTATATAATGCTTATAATAAATGCAAAGATAAAGGGATTAATGTAAAGGTAGGAAATGTTTTATCTAGCGACTTATTCTATGATGATGCAGGATTCCCAATAACAAAATGGGCTGAATATGGTTGTTTAGCTGTAGAGATGGAAAGTGCAGAGCTTTACACTGTAGCTGCTAAATATGGGGTTGAAGCATTAGCTATTCTAACTATTTCAGATCATATTTTAAAGGGAGAAGAAACATCTCCTGAAGAGAGACAAAATACATTTACAGATATGATGGAAATTGCTTTAGAATTAATAAAATAATGTTTTTAGAGGAAAGGATTTTTGATCTTTTCCTCTTTTTATATATCAATAATATTTAAAGTTCTCTTCATATAAAATCTATAATAAATATAATATGAAGAGGTGATTTTGTGAAAAAGGAAATAAAATATATATTTTTTCTAGTACTAATTTTAGGAACTATATACTTTCTTAAGCCAACAATACTTAAAGTTATTGGGTGGAGTTACAAAGATATATATAATGCTAATATTACAGTAGAAGAAATTGAAAATATGCAAAAAAGTTTAAATATACATTATTTAAGATATGAATGGTCTGAGGAATTAGAGGTTGATAACGAACCTACTAAATTAGTTTATCATCATACAGCAATAAAGAATATCTCACCAGAGGATATAAATAAATTACATAAAAATAAAGGATGGAAAGGAATTGGATATCATTATTATATTAGAAAGGATGGGACTATTTATAAGGGAAGAGAAGATGATGCTGAAGGATCTCATGTTAAGGGATATAATAAAGAATCAATAGGGATTTGTGTAGAAGGAAATTTTGAAGAGGAGTATTTATCGGATGAGCAAATAGAATCGCTAAAGAAGCTTTCATTATATATTTGTCTTAAATATAATATAAAAGATATACTTCCACATAAAGAATTAGGAAAGACACTATGCCCAGGTAAGAACTTTCCATTAGAAGAAATTAAAAATGATGTTATAAAAGAGATTAAAAAAATCAATTAATTATAAAAAATGAGAAAGTTATTAATAACTTTCTCATTTTTTATATATTAAGAATTTTTCATTGATAATAAAGCTTTAGCTAATTGGTCAGGACAAGAAGTTCCTTTTGAACCACATTGAATCCCTTGCAATTTATCAATTGCATCAGTAACTTTCATACCTTTAACTAGTGAAGAAATTCCAAGTAAATTTCCTGCACAACCTCTTACGAAATTAACATCTTCTATTTTATCATCTTTTACATCGATATGTATTTCTGTTGAACAAACACCAGAAGTTTTGTAAATATACATTTAAATACCTCCCCATATTAAATAATAACATTAATATTATAAGGCTTTATACAATAAAAAGAAAGATTGAAAATAAAATTATGTAATATTGAGAAAAATGTGCCAAGTTTTATAAAGATGCATATATTGAAAGTACAAGAGGTTTCAACCTAAAGGAGGTGAAATAAGGGTGAACTCTATAATAATATGCAATACAGGAGCAGACTCCCTTTCAAGGATTACTTTAGATAATTTAGCTTTAGAGAAGATAACATTTAATTTAGGTGAGAAACCTATAGGTCCTCATGGAATTAAAACTTATGATGATGGATTTATAACTACAAATAGTTATAGCGATTCAATATCATTTTTTGATAAAAATACTTTTAAAGAGAAAAAAAATGCAAAAATTGGACCTTCTCCAAATGATTTAATAATATATAAAAAGAAAGTTTATACTATCTGCGGTGAATCAAATTCTGTAGTGGTATATGATATTTTAGAAGATAAAACTTCATATGAAATTGCCACAGGAAGTTGGCCCCATAGCATAGATTGTGATATTGAAAAAGGAATAGCTTTTATTACAAATTTCGAAAGTAACGATATTACAGTAATTAATATGGAGAATAATAATGTACTAACTAAAATAGAAGCTAGTGAGTATCCAACAAAAGTATTACTATCAAAAAATAAAGAATTTATATACGTATGTGAAAGTTACTTAGGGCATGATAAGAGTGGGTTTTTAGATGTAATTTCTACCAAAACATTAAAAAGTATAAAAAGAATTGAAGTAGGTAGCTCACCTATGGAAGTTATAGAAGAAGAAAAAAACATATATGTTTCAAATTTTACGGATGGAACAATAAGCGTAATAAATAAAAGTAATATGATGGTTATGGAAAGCATGTATGTTGGTGGAATGCCTAAAGGAATGGTTGTACATGAGAACAAAATGTATGTTTTAGATTATTTAAAGGGGAAGGTATATATTGTAGAGGATAATAAAATAAATAAAGTCATAGCTATCGAGTCTGAACCCAATGCCATGACTTTGTTTTAATCTTCATCAGAAAATAAACTTTGCATAATCCTAGTGTAAATATCTGAAGGATTATCCTTCCATTTTGTGCATAATGCTTTAGCTTGAGATTTTGTTGGAACGGATACCTTTAAATCAATTAATAGCATCTCATCTTCCAGTGCTTTAAGATTAACAATGAAGGAATCGCTATTCTCTATAGTGTAATCACTATGAATAGTTAATTCCTTTTTTATATTATCAATTACTGAGGAGATATAATTGTCAATTATATCTCTTTTAATTGCTGAAATTCTTTGTGTAAAAAATGAAAGAACTTTTTCACCTTTAGTTGTAATAGTTAAAAGCTTTTTATCATTTTTTTCTATATATTTTAGAAACTCAGAAGATAATAGCTCAGTTATATATTGTTGCAAAGTAAAATAATTAATAAAGTTATTTTCTAAAATTATTTCTGTTAACTGAGTATTTGATATCGGATGCTTTAATGATTTTATAACGTATAAAACTAATAATTTATTTTCTGCTAATTCTGCTGAATTTTCGTACATACTAAACCTCCATTATATAAGGATCTATTTTATTATAACATAAATTTAGAATTGTGGAATAATATAGGCATTAATATTATAAATAAAGAATATAAATTATTATGGATAAGGGAGGATTGATATGGTTAGAAAAAGAAAGGTTATAATAGCCATCTTATTGATTTTTGGAACTATAATTACATCGATTTTAGGATCAAAGTCTATATTAGTTAGTGGTAATCTTGATAAGAAACCTATTTTTCGAGTGAATACAGAAAAGAAAGAAGTAGCTTTAACATTTGATGTAAATTGGGCAGAAAATGAGTACATTTATGACATATTAGATGTACTAAATAAATATAATGTAAAAGCAACATTTTTTGTAATGGGTAAATGGGTTAATTATCCAGAGGGAAACAAAGAAAAATTAATGAAAATTAATGAGATGGGACATGAAATAGGGAATCATAGTTATGTTCATCCAAGCTTTTCAAAAATAGATGAATCAAGAATGTTAGAAGAATTGACAAAGACAGATGATATTATATATGAGGCTATTGGGGTTAAACCTACATTATTTAGATTTCCTAGTGGTGATTATAACGATAAAGCATTACAGTTTGTTTTGGATAAGGGATATAAATGTATACAATGGGATTGTGATTCAGTTGATTGGAAACAATCCGGAGAAAAAGTTGAGTATGAAAGAATTATGAAAAAAGCAACTTCAGGTTCGATAATGTTATTTCATAATAATGCAAAATATACTCCAAGTAATTTAGATAAAATAATTTCAAAACTTAAAGAAGATGGATACGAATTTGTTACTGTTGGGCAACTTACAGAGTGTGATGAGTACTATATAGATGAAAATGGAGAACAACATAAAAAATAAATATTAGAAATATATTGAAATTGAAGATAATATTGTATTATAATGGAAATAAATCCTTGTGGGGTAAAAGCAATAAAAAATCAAACTAATTACTAAGGGAGAGAGGGGTAACGATGGATAATTTGATGTTAAATAACAAGATTTATCTTGAAGGAAAAATAGTAAGTGAATTAGAGTTCAGTCATGAAATGTATGGAGAGGGATTCTATACTTTTTATATGGAGGTGCCTAGATTAAGTGATTCTGTAGACTTATTAAATATTACTATATCTGAAAGACTTATAAGTAATATGAATATAGCAGTAGGAAACGAAATAATAGTTTTAGGTCAATTAAGGTCATATAATAAGTTTGTAGATGGCTCTAATAAACTGATTCTAACTGTGTTTGCAAGAAACATAGAACCTTGTATAGAAAGAAGTAAAAATCCAAATGAAATATTCTTAGATGGATATATATGTAAAGAGCCTGTTTATAGAAAGACTCCTTTCGGAAGAGAGATTGCTGATGTTTTATTAGCTGTAAATAGAGCATATAACAAATCTGATTATATTCCAACTATAGCTTGGGGAAGAAACTCAAGATTTTGTCAAACACTTGAAGTTGGAGATAATATAAGGGTATGGGGTAGACTTCAAAGTAGAGAATATCAAAAGAAATTAAACGATACTGAAGTAATTAAAAAGATTGCATATGAAGTATCTATATCAAAGATGGAAAGAGTTACAGAAGAAACAGAAGAAATAGAAAATAATGTAACTTCTTCATCTGAAGAAGGCGCTATATAATTCATTTAAATAAAAAGGAGCTATTAAGCTCCTTTTTATTTTTATATTGTACAATAAATATTAACGTAAATCGTCTATAAATTTTGTTTTGCTTTTTGTTTGAGTATCTACATTCTTTATTATTTTTGCAGGAATACCAGCTACAACAACTCCAGGGGGGACATTTTTTGTGACTATAGATCCTGCTGCAACTACAGCACCTTGGCCTATTTTTATTCCTTCTAATATTACTGCATTTGCGCCTATAAGTACGTCATCTTCGATAATACAGGGTTCTTGGCTTGGAGGTTCCAATACACCGGCAATTACGGAGCCAGCTCCTAGATGAACTCTTTTACCAATTTTACCTCTGGCACCAATGACTGCATTCATATCAATCATTGTATAATCTCCTATTTCAGCTCCTATATTAATAATGGCTCCCATCATTATAATAGCATTTTTACCGATTTTAACACCGGCTCTAATTATTGCACCTGGTTCAATTCTAGCATCTATAGGAATAATATCTAAAAGTGGAATAGCTGAGTTTTTCCTATCTGCTTCTAAGCGATAATATCTAATTACTTCTTTATTATTAATTATAAACTTTGATATGTATTCAAATTCACCGAATAATATATAAAAGTTATTAGAGCCATACCACTCTATATTTTTATCGTCAATATCATTTAGAGAACCATTTATATAGGCTTTTACTGGAGTGGATTTTTTTATGTTTTTTATAAACTTGATAATCTCATCATGATCATTAAAGTTATAATCCATAATATCCTTCCTTTCAAGATTTAGATTTAATGAATTAATCATAATTATTATAATTATAATAAAAAGATAATAAGAATATGATTAAATGAAAATTATTTACTAAAGTATAAGTTTGTAATAAAATTTTTAGGAGGAGTGATTAAGATGAGACTAGAAAAAGGATTAGTTCAAGTATATACAGGGAATGGAAAAGGAAAGACTACAGCTTCAATTGGTTTAGGAGTAAGAGCGTATGGTAATGGTTTAAAAGTTATTATGATACAATTTTTAAAAAGCGGAGTTACTGGTGAGTTAAATGTTTTAAATAATCTAGGTGAAAACTTTAAAGTATATAGATTTGAAAAAGAGAAAGATTTTACTTGGAACCTAACTGAAGAGCAAAAGGAAGAGTTAAAAAAAGAAATAGCAGAAGGTTTCGATTTTGCAAAAAAGGTTGTAAAAGAAAATATGTGTGATATGTTAATACTAGATGAAGTTATGGCATCAGTTAATGGTGGATATATTAAAGAAGAAGACGTAGTGAAATTAATAGAAAGTAAAAATGAAAATATGGAATTAGTTTTAACAGGTAGAAATGTACCTAAGGCTATCGCAGATAAAAGTGATTTAATAACAGAGATGAAAGATATTAAACATTATTTCAATAAGGGAATTCCAGCTCGTAAAGGAATTGAATTTTAAAAAAGAAGAGTTTAAACTCTTCTTTTTTAATTTCCTGCTGGGTTATAGTGTTCGCTAGAAACACCTTGTTGCTTAACAGATTTATGCTTTTTATTAGGATTGTGATTGTGACCTTCTTCAGTTATTGGAGTTTGGTAATTACATTTTTCCATTCTAGCGTATTTATTGTCGGGTTGACTATCTTTTGACATATTAAACCTCCTATAAATTGCATTACATATATAGTATGTCTATAAGCCAAAAATATTATTAATATAGTATCAAAATATAATAATAAGTTTTTATATTTCTAACATATTTTCCATATTATATAATCCTGGATCTTTTATTTTACTCATATACTCACAAGCTTTTAATGCACCTATAGCAAAAACCTCCCTTGAGATAGCTTTGTGACTAAGTTCTATAATCTCGCCAGTTCCAGCAAATATTATTTCATGATCACCTACTATTGATCCACCTCTTATAGCATGAATGCCTATTTCATCTTTTTTACGTTTCTTTTTGCCTTCTCGGCCATATATAAAATTGGTTTTAGAATCTATAGAGTTAGATATAGTATTGCCTAGCAATAAGGCTGTTCCACTAGGGGAATCTATTTTTTGATTATGGTGTTTCTCTACTATTTCAATATCATAATTATCATATAAAAGTGGAGAAATCTTTTTTAAAAGTACATTTATTAAATTAATGCCATAAGACATATTGGCAGATTTGAATATTGGAATAATTGAGGATTTTGTATTGATTAAATCTAAATCGTTTGGGGCATATCCAGTAGTGCACAAGATTAATGGTTTTTTAGTTTTTTCACTTAAAGATAGTAGACTTTCTAAAGCAGTTGGTCTAGAAAAATCTAGTAAAACATCATATGAAATGTTTATATTTGACAATGAAGTGAATACAGGAAACTGATTATCGCATGGATATTTATCAACGCCAGCAACGATATTTAAATCTGGAAATTGACTTATTGCTTCTGCAATAACTTTCCCCATTTTTCCACAGCAACCATTAAGAAGAATTTGAATCATAACAGTACTCCTTAAATTAAATTATATTTTTTTAAAGTATTAACTAAATTTTCTTTATTTTTATCATCCATTTTATAAAGTGGAAGTCTTAGATTTCCAACATCTTTTGATAAAATATTAAGAGCTGTTTTAACAGGAATAGGATTTGTTTCTATGAATAATGTGTTACAAAGTTCTAAATAATCTAGTTGCAATTTTAAAGCTTTATCATAGTTTCCATGCAAAAATTCATAAGTAAGATTGTGGACTGCATTAGGAATAATATTTGCTGCCACGGAAATAACTCCTAAACCGCCTAGGGACATTATAGGAATTATTTGATCATCGTTACCTGAGTAAATATCAATTTTATCACCGCAGAGTGCTTTCATCTTAACAATCTGACTAATATTACCGCTAGCTTCTTTTATGGCTATTATATTATTAAATGCAGATAGCTTTAAAAGTTGTTCGGGAGTTATATTTAAACCAGTTCTACTTGGAACATTATATGCAATAATAGGGGTGTTTACAGCGTTATTTATAGCTTCAAAGTGTCTAATTAAACCTTCGCTATTAGTTTTGTTATAATAAGGTGTAATGATAAGAAGTCCATCTACGCCAACACTTTCTGCATATTTACTCATACTAATAGATTTTACTGTATCGTTACTTCCTGTACCAGCAATGACAGGTATTCTATTTTTTATTACATCAACTGTAAATTTTATGGTTTTTTTCTTTTCTTCCTCTGACATAGTAGTAGCTTCGCCTGTTGTACCACATATTATTATGGCATCAGTACCTTCTGATACATGCCATTCTAGTAACTCCTCGAGTTTTGTGTAATTAACACCAGTATCTGTAAATGGAGTAATAATTGCAACACCGGAACCTTTAAAGATTGACATAATATAACCTCCTATAAATTTAGTTTGTTAATGTTTCAAGGATTTGTATTGCATTTAAAGCAGCACCTTTTCTTAGATTATCTGCTACGACCCAAATGTTAAGTCCGTTATCAACACTAAAGTCTCTTCGTACTCTACCTATATAAACCTCATCTTTTCCATCAGCCAAAATAGGCATTGGATATTTTAATGATTCTTTTTCGTCATAAAGAATTAATCCTTTAGAATTATTAAATAAATTAATTACATCCTTTAGGTTATAATAATTTAATAATTCTATATTTATACTTTCTCCATGACAGTTTAGGACTGGTACTCTAACGGTAGTGGCAGTGATTTTTAAGTTGTCATCATGAAGGATTTTTTTTGTTTCATTTACCATTTTGATTTCTTCTTTTGTATAACCGTTATCTAAAAAAATATCAATTTGAGGAATACAGTTATTAAATATAGGGTAAGGGAATTTTGTTGGAGATATTCCAGAAATTCCGTTTTTTAAGTCGTTAATTCCTCCAATTCCTGCACCAGATACTGCCTGATAAGTTGAGTATATAATTCTTTTTAAACCGTAATTATCTTTTAAGATTTTAAGCGGTATCATTGCCTGTATTGTTGAACAATTAGGATTGGCAATAATGCCATTATGACTTTTTAAATCTTCAGGATTTACTTCAGGAACTATTAATGGAACATCTTTATCCATCCTCCAAGCGTTAGAGTTATCTATAACTATAGCGCCGTATTTAGTAAAAATAGGTGCATATTTCAAACTGGTTTCACCACCAGCTGAGAAAAGAGCATAATCAATTTTTTTGTTTTTTATATTATCTTCAATAGTTTCTTCAACTAAGTAGCTTTTGTTTTTAAATTTAAGATAACTTCCATTAGATTTTTTAGAGGCAAAAAGATAAAGTTCTTTAATAGGAAAATTTCTTTCCTCTAAAATATTTAAAAATTTTCTTCCTACATTGCCGGTAGCTCCGACTATTGCAATGTTGTACATAAACTATCCTCCTATAAAAATAAAAAGATTTAAATTAAAAACTCCCTATATAGGAGCATTAAATCTAATAATTTAAATTCTTTGTCATAATAACAATATATGATAAAGCCTTAAATAAGTTATAAAAAGATAGGGGGTATAAATATATACTTGTTGGATAAAATACATATGACAAATTTATTTAGGGGGAAGTAATATGAGTAAAACACCATTAAAAAAAATTATAAAATCCAAATTAAAAAGTAATAAAGAATTAACCCCGGAAGAGCTTTTAAGAGAAAAAATAAAGTATGAAATAGCGGATGAATTAGGCTTAAAGGACAAGGTTGATGAATATGGATGGGCAGGGTTAACAGCAGAAGAGACAGGTCGTATTGGTGGAATTATGACTAAGAGAAAGAAGGAGCTAAAAATACCTACTAATGATGAGATATTAGGTAGAAAATAGTTTGTTAATTTAGTAATTTTATAAATAAAGACTATCTATATATGAGGAATAGTTAGTTATCGTTGACTAAAAGTACTTTTACATATATTATAGTTTGTAGAAAAATATAGCTTTATTTACTTAAGTTATATTTTTCTAAATTTGACCTTATGGGAAAATTACTACAAGTGAGGGGGGATTTTATGGCATATGGTGAATTTGCCAAAATCTACGATGAACTTATAAATGAAGATATAGATTATGATGAAATGGTTAATAGAATTATTAGTATTTGCGAAGAAGAAAATGTTAAATTTAATAACTATTTGGATGTGGCTTGTGGTACTGGAAATGTTACTATACGTTTAGCTACAAAATTTAAGGATATATTTGCTGTAGACCTATCAGAAGACATGCTACGTGAAGCTTTTGAAAAGTTAAAAGCTAATAAGTTAAAAGGAAAAGTAATATGCCAAGATATGACTGAGTTAAGTTTAAATAAGAAGTTTGATTTAATAACTTCTGTACTTGATTCTACTAATTACATAATAGAGGAAGATGGAATTTTATCTTACTTCAAGTCTATATATGAGCATTTAAATGATGATGGGATTTTTATTTTTGATATAAATTCATACTATAAACTATCAGAAATATTAGGAAATAATATATATACATATAGCGAAGAAGAAGTTTTTTATACGTGGGAAAACACCTTTGAAGATGATTTGCTTTCAATGTTTTTAACTTTCTTTGTTAAAAAAGGAGAGTTATATGAAAGGTTTGAAGAGGAACATTTAGAAAGAGCGTATAAAGCAGAAGAAATTGAGAAGTATTTAAAACTTTCAAACTTAGAAGTGATAAATAAATTTGATGGATACACTAATAATGATGTACAAGAAGATAGTGAAAGATTAGTGTATGTTGTAAAGAAAAGCAGATAATTTGGAGGAAGATTAAATGAAAGATACAATTATAACAGCAACAGCTAAAGATGGAATGGTTAGAATTATTGCAGGATCAACTACTAATTTAGTTGAAAAAGCACGTGATATACATGGATGTACACCAGTAGCAGCAGCTACTTTAGGTAGATTATTAACTGCAGGAGCTTTATTAGGAAGTACACTAAAATCAGAGAAGGATGTAACAACATTAAAAATTAACGGTGGAGGAGATGCAGAAGGAGTTGTTGTAACTGCATATAAAGATGGTATAGTTAAAGGGTATATAGGCAATCCATATGGCGATTTACCGTTAAATTCTAAAAATAAATTAGATGTTGGCGGATATGTAGGTAAAAATGGTAATTTAATAATAATTAAAGATTTAGGATTAAAGGATCCATACGTTGGGCAAGTTCCAATATTCTCAGGAGAAATAGCAGAAGACTTAGCATATTATTTCACTGTATCAGAGCAAACACCTTCAGCTGTAGCTTTAGGAGTTTTAGTTAATACTGATTATTCTATAAAATCTGCTGGGGGATTTATAGTACAGATGATGCCAGGGGCAGATGAACTATTAGCTGATGTAATAACTTATAGATTGGAAGAAATACCATCAATAACAACTTTACTTGATGAAGGAAAAACAATTAAAGAAATAATAGAATACATATTTGATGGTATGGATCTTAAGATATTAGAAGAGGTAGAGCCAGAGTTTAAGTGTAATTGCTCAAGAGAAAAGGTAGAAAAAGCTTTAATATCTATTGGGGAAAAAGATCTTAAAGAAATAGCTGCAGAAGGAAAAGATGAAGAGTTAAAATGTCATTTCTGCAATGCTAGTTACATTTTTACAAAAGAAGATATAGAGAAGATTTTACAAAAATAATACAAACACCACTAGATCAATAGGATTTAGTGGTGTTTTTTTGTAAATAAAATATATTCAACTTTTAAAGCATTTATACGTAGTATATAGGGAATAAATTTATAAACACATTAAACTACCTCTATCAATTAATTTACCTTGGCTCAAGTAGATTGGTTTAATATCATATTTGCTTAAAAAGAGTTTAATTTCTTTGCCGTATTTATAGTAGTCTAAGTTACCAAAAAAAGCTAAAGAGTCATCAGATATTTTTCCACCAACGCCACCAATAAAGCCATAATTTAAACTAGGTAATAATATGTCACCAGGAGGAAGCCATAAAATATCATAATCTTCTTTTTTTAAGATATCATGTATTCCTTTATCATTTGTTATAATTACTTTTTCTCTAATAGGGAGTATTGAACATTTAGAATATCCTTGTTTAACATTGATAAAATTTTTATCCTTCATAGAAGATATAAGGTTTTTATCAGTGTATTTAAAATTATGAATAATATCATTTTCTAATATTGCAGCATTTAATATTATATTCTCAGGATATTTTTCAGTAAGAGAGCTTAAACTTTTTAGATACTTAATATTATATTGTTCAAGTTTCTTAAGGAAAGAAGAATCAATATCTTTATGTACAATTATTTTTTTTTCTTTTTTATCAATTATATTCATCTGTATATCTACGTGACCATCAATTGCATCATATAATGTTGAATTTTTTGGTATTTCTATAAAATCAATATTAAATTTTGAAAGTGATTTTTTTTCTTCTGCTGTAGTTCGATAATCGATAAATGCAACCATATAAGCCCACCTTTAATAATTTTAATATAAAGTTATCTGAAAAATAAGAAAAAATCAAGGGTTGTTTACTTAATATTGATGGTATAGAGATGTTATTTTAATACATACTATTATTAAGAAGGGAGTGAAATCTATGATAGTATTGAATTTACGACGTAATGATGACCTTGATTTCGTAAAAGAGCTGCAAGAGTTGAGAGACATATTAAAGAAAAAGAATATTACGATAGGTCTCGTGGAAAGTTTTGAAGGTGACACTCATTCAGTAAAAGTTATATGCGATGAAAAGTGTTATGATGAGAGAGTTAAAAATACACTTTATCTATATATCAGTAATATTCTATACAATATTGTATTAGAACAATATAGAAAAAAAGAAATGTTCGAGTTTTTGATGGAAAATTATTTCTTTTTAAAGCAAGATGAAATTTTAGAAGTAGAAGATATAATTATGAGTGTTCTAAAAGGTGAAGCTACAGTAAATGATGATAGAATGATATATTGTTTAAATAAAGTAAACTCAATAATAGAGAAAATAAAGGAATGTTTAGAGGAAAATGAAGAGATAAACATCCAAGGCTTTGTAACTTTTAGAATGAAAGAATTAAGACAGGGGATAGAAGATATAATTGAAAAAGTTGTAGAAGAGTACATGGTAGAAAAGGAATATAAAGAATTTGTGAAGTTATTAAAATACTTCGTTGATATTCAAGAAAGCAGAATTGATGAAATTAATATTTTTATACAAGATGGTGGTGGATATATCATTAAAGATAAATATGGCAATGATATATTTGAAGAATTTATTAAGGAACTTTCAGAGTGTAAGGTGGATACCGAAGCTAATATAGAGGATATTATAATAAGCGGATTAATTACTAATGCACCAAAAAGTGTAATAATTCATGGAAAAGAAAAATGTAATAATAAGGAGTTTATAAATACAATAATAAATGTTTTTGGAGAAAGAGCATATTGTTGTAAGGGATGTAGTGAGTGCAAAATAGTTAAAACTAAAATATAATTATTTTATTACTAAGAAAAATATAGTTTCTAAGATTAAGATTTTGGAATTGTTAAATATAGATTTTATTTAGGCGACTTTTAAGTCGCCTTTATTATTATATATAAATAAAATTATTTAATGGACTATGAAAATAAATGTAAAGATGGTAAAATACATGGAGGACAAATATTAACACCCAACAAATAAAATAATATATATAGAGCAAAATAATAAAAGTAGTTAAAATGAAACCTACGAGGTGAGATTATGCAATTTAATTTAAGAAAAAATACTAAGCTTAAAGGAGTTCAAATTTTAGCATTAGGTTTTTTAGCAGTGATATTGATTGGAGGAATAATATTAACTTTACCTATATCATCTGCAAGTGGAGAAACGACTAATTTTTTAGATGCGCTATTTACAGCTACATCTGCTGTATGCGTTACAGGGTTAATAACACTAGATACTGGAACTCATTGGAGTATGTTTGGTCAAACAATTATTATGTTATTAATAGAAATTGGTGGACTTGGATTCATGTCTTTCACAACATTAATAGCAATCGTATTAGGGAAAAAAATAACATTAAGAGATAGGCTGATATTACAAGATGCTATGAATACTTTTAATATTCAAGGCCTTGTTAAGATGGTGAAATATGTAATAGTGTTTACGGTAACAGTTCAACTTTCTGGAGCACTTTTATTTTCGACACAATTTATACCACAGTTTGGAGTAGCAAAAGGATTATTCTATAGTGTATTTCACTCTATATCTGCTTTTTGCAATGCGGGTTTTGATTTATTTGGAAATTTTTCAAGTTTAACAGGATATAGTTCAAATTGGGTGGTTTTACTTGTAGTTAGCGCCTTGATTATAATTGGGGGTATAGGCTTTACAGTATGGATAGAAATTTACAATTTTAAAAGCATTAAAAGACTTTCATTACATTCAAAAATAGTTATTTTAGTTACAACTGTTTTACTTGTATGTGGAACAATACTTATGTTTATTTTTGAACATAATAATCCAAACACCATGGCTAATATGAATATTGGAGATAAGGTAGTAAATTCATTTTTTGCAGCAGTAACTCCAAGGACTGCAGGATTTAATTCAATATCTACAGCAGGAATGACTAATGCAGGAAATTTTTTAACGATTATACTTATGTTCATAGGTGGTTCGCCAGGATCAACTGCTGGTGGGATTAAAACAACAACTATGGGTGTGTTAATAGTAACTGTTATATGTGTTATAAGGGGACGTGATGATGCAGAAGCATTTAAAAAGAGATTTCCTAAAGAATTAGTATATAAAGCATTTACTTTATTCTTTATAGGAGGAGTTTTAATAATAGGATCAACTATGTTATTATCATATACAGAAAAAGGGGCATCATTCCTTTCGGTATTATATGAAACTACTTCTGCCTTTGGAACAGTAGGGATAACTTTAGGGTTAACTCAACAACTTACTGAAGTTGGTAAAGTGTTAATAATGATAATGATGTATTTAGGCAGAGTTGGACCATTAACTGTTGTATTATCATTAATGAGAAATAAAAATAATAATGGTGTAAGATATCCAGAAGGAAAAATACTAATAGGTTAGGAGAGTAATTATGGCGAAGAGTAAACAATTTGTAGTTATAGGTTTAGGAAGATTTGGGGAGTCTGTAGCAAAGACTCTTTATGGGTTAGGTCATGATGTATTAGCTGTAGATATGGATGAGGATATGGTTCAAGAAATTTCAGATTCTGTAACTCATGCGGTTCAGATGGATGCAACAGATGAGTCAGCACTTAGAACTTTAGGGTTAAGAAATTTTGATGTTGCAGTAGTTACAATAGGATCGAATATACAAGCTAGTGTTATGGTAACATTATTAGTTAAAGAGCTAGGTGTTAAATACATAATTGCGAAGGGGCAAAGTGATTTACATGCCAAGGTATTATATAAGATAGGGGCAGATAGAGTAGTATTACCAGAAAAAGATATGGGGGTTAGAGTTGCTCATAATCTTGTATCTGCAAGTATTTTAGATTACATTGAATTATCACCAGATTATAGCATAATGGAAATGAAAGCATTAGCAGAATGGAATGGTAAGACACTTACTGAGCTTAAGCTTAGAAGTAAATATGGAATTAATGTAATGGCAATAAAGAAAAATGATGATATTAATATCTCTCCTAGCGCTGAAGAAGTTATTTCTACAGAAGATATAATAGTAGCTATTGGTTCAGCAGAAGATTTAGCTAAGATAGAAGAGATTATGTCTAAGCAAAAATAGAGGTGTAGAAATTGATATCAATAGAAAGTAAAGAGAATACATTTTTTAAGCTAGCGAAAAAGCTTAAAGATAGAAAAGGTAGAAATAAAGAACAAAAATATATAATAGAAGGCTTTAGATTAATACAAGAAGCATTTAAGGCAGGATGTAAAATTGATTCTATAGTTGTAAATGCTGATGGAGAGAAAAAAATAAGTCAATATTTAGAGGGGTATATCGATAATATAAAGATATATTTAATGGAAGATAGCCTTTTTTCACAACTTACTTCTACCGAGAATCCACAAGGAATAATTGCAATACTAGAGATAGAAGATAAAAGAGAAAACTTAAATGGAGATTTCTATCTTCTATGTGATAAAGTTCAAGATCCAGGTAATTTAGGTACCATAATCAGAACTGCACATGCAGCAGGAGTAACTGGAATTATACTAACAAAAGGTACTGTAGATATATATAATGATAAGGTTATAAGATCTACAATGGGTTCTATATTTTATGTTCCGATAATACATGATAATGATTTGTCGTTTTTAAAAGAACTAAAAAATGATGACTTTAGTTTAGTTGCTACTTCATTGCAAGAATCTAAAGATTTCTTTAGAGAGGATTTAAGTGGTAAAATAATTCTTTCAGTAGGAAATGAAGGAAATGGTATAAGCGATGAAATTTTTGATATGGCAGATATTAAAGTTAAAATACCAATGCCTGGTGGAGCTGAATCTCTAAATGTAGCTATAGCAACATCTATAATTTTATTTGAAAGAGTTAGACAAAATATATCAAATAAATAATTTTACATAAAACTATTGAAAATATTGTCTTTTAGATGTATAATCAGTTGTAATTTAATATAAAAATACTGTGATTGAGAGAGTAGGTATAAAAACTTTTTCAGGGAGAAGAGGTCATAGACTGTAAGCCTTTTTATTAGAATTTATATTGAAGTTCGCTCAGGAGTACTAGCTGTGAAACGAAGTAGTAGCTAGCGGTTTTTACCGTTATTAAAATTAAGTTGGATATTTGTTTTATAATAAATATCAATTAGGGTGGTAACGCGGATATTCCGTCCCTTTGTGGGGCTGAATATCCTTTTTTTTATTGGAAAAAATACCATAATTTAATTCGTTAGAAGGGAGAATACAAATGCAAGAAAAATTATTAGCAATTAAAGAAGCTGCTTTTAATGAAATATCTGCTGCAGAAAATAGTGGAGCATTAGAAGAAATAAGAGTTAAATACCTTGGGAAAAAAGGGGAGCTAACTACTATCCTTAGAAGTATGGGAGCTTTATCAAAAGAAGAAAGACCTGTAGTTGGGAAATTAGTTAATGAGGCTAAAAATGAGGTAGAAGAGAAATTAGAAGAGGTTAGCAAAAAGATTAAAGAAAAAGAAAAGAATGCTAAACTTGCTAGCGAAGTTATAGATATATCATTACCAGGTAAAAGAAATGTTATAGGAAAAAGACATCCTTTAGATTTAACATTAGAAAGCATGAAAGAAATATTTATTTCAATGGGATTTACTATAGAAGAAGGACCAGAAGTTGAATTAGATCACTATAACTTTGAAGCTCTAAATATACCAAAGGACCATCCGGCAAGAAGTGAGCAAGATACTTTCTATATAAATGATAACATAGTATTAAGAACTCAAACTTCTCCAGTTCAAGTTAGAACTATGGAGAAACAACAACCTCCTATAAAAATGATATCACCAGGTAAGGTTTATAGATCAGACGCTGTAGATGCTACTCACTCACCTATATTCTATCAAATGGAAGGTCTAGTAATTGATAAGGGTGTTACTTTTGCAGACTTAAAAGGAACATTAGAATTATTTGCTAAAAAGATGTTCGGGGATAAGGTTGTAACTAAATTTAGACCACACCACTTCCCATTTACAGAGCCATCAGCAGAAATGGATGCTACTTGCTTTGTATGCGGTGGAGAAGGTTGTAGAGTATGTAAAGGAAGCGGATGGATTGAAATTTTAGGATGCGGAATGGTTCACCCTGAAGTTTTAAGAAATTGTGGAGTAGACCCAGAAGTTTATAGTGGATTTGCTTTCGGATTTGGTGTAGACAGAATGGTTATGCTTAAGTACGGAATAGATGATATCAGATTATTATACGAAAGTGATATGAGATTTTTAAATCAATTTTAATTAGGAGGTAAAGTGAGATGAAAGTACCATATAATTGGTTAAAAGATTATGCAGAAGTAAATGTAGATGCAGTTACATTAGGTGATAAATTAACTCTTTCAGGTTCAGCTGTAGAAGAGGTTATTATACAAGGTGACAATATAAAAAATATTGTTACAGGAAAGATTACTAAAATAGAAAAACATCCAGATGCTGATAGATTAAATGTATGTCAAGTAAATATTGGAGCTGAAGAAGAAATTCAAATAGTTACTGCAGCTACTAATATGAAAGAAGAAGATGTAGTTCCAGTTGCTCTTCATAAATCAATTTTAGCTGATGGAAGTGAAATTAAAAAAGGTAAGATGAGAGGCGTAGTATCTAATGGTATGTTCTGTTCTGAAGAAGAACTAGGAATTGCTGGAGATGAACCAGTTCATGGATTAATGATATTACCACAAGATGCACCTCTTGGGATGGATATAAAAGAATACTTAGGTTTAAACAAAGCTATATTAGATTTTGAAATAACTTCTAATAGACCTGATTGTTTAAGTATAGTTGGTATGGCTAGGGAAACGGCAGCGACTTTAAGAACTTCTTATAAAATGCCAAATATGAACTTTGAAGTAAAATCATCAGCTAATATTAATGATGAATTAAAAGTAGAAGTAAGAGATGATTTATGTAGAAGATATATGGCTAGAGGTGTTAAAAATGTAAAAGTAATGCCATCACCAGGTTGGATGCAAGAAAGACTTTTAGAAGCTGGGGTTAGACCTATTAACAATATAGTTGATATAACTAACTTTGTTATGTTAGAGATTGGGCAACCAATGCATGCTTTTGATGCTAGACAAATAGAAAGTGGAAAAATTGTTGTTGAAAAAGCTAAAGATGGAGAAAAATTCACTACTTTAGATGAAGTAGAAAGAGAGCTAACTTCAGATTTCTTAATGATTAAGGATGGTGAAAAATCAGTTGCATTAGCTGGAATAATGGGTGGATTAAACTCAGAAATTCAAGATGATACAACAGAAGTTATATTTGAATCAGCAAACTTTGAAGGAACTAATATAAGAGTTAGCTCTAAAAAGTTAAATTTAAGATCAGAAAGTTCTTCAAGATTTGATAAAGATATAGACCCTAACTTAGCTAAGCTTGCTATAGATAGAGCTTGTGCACTTGTTTGTGAATTAGCATGTGGAGAAGTTATGGAAGGAACTATAGATGTTTATAATCAAGTTAAAGAAGAAGGCTCTATAACTGTAGATTCAGCTTGGATTAATAAATTCTTAGGAACAGATATATCTAAAGAAGAAATGAAAGAAGCTTTAGACTCTTTAGATTTAAAAGCGGAGATTAAAGGTGAAATGTTAGATATAACTATACCTACATTTAGAATAGATATAGCTATAAAAGAAGATATAGCTGAAGAAGTTGCTAGAATTTATGGATATGATAAGATTCCTACAACAGTATTTAAGGTATCTACTGAAAGAGAACCTAAATACAAAAATGAATTATTATCAGATAAAGTTGTAGATATAATGATTGGAAGCGGCGTTAATCAATCTATCAGTTATTCATTTGTATCACCTAAGGTGTTTGATAAAGTTAATATACCAGAAGATAGCGAACTTAGAAATGTTGTTAAAATAAAGAATCCATTAGGTGAGGATTATAGTGTAATGAGAACTACTACATTACCATCAATAATGGAGTGTTTATCTAGAAACTATTCTAGAAACAATGATTATGTTAGATTATTTGAAATAGGAAGAGTATATATTCCCAATGAAGTAGAAACTGAGTTGCCAACAGAGAAAAATATCTTAACTATAGGTATCTATGGTGATTGCGATTACCTTGATCTTAAAGGAATAGTGGAAAATGTAATTGAAGGATTAGGTGTAGATAAAGCTAAATATGCACGTGAAAGTGAAAATCCAAGTTACCATCCAGGAAAAACTGCAGCATTAATGGTTAGAAATAAGAAAGCAGGAGTATTTGGGGAAGTTCATCCAGATGTAACTGAAAACTATGGAATAGATGTAGATTGTTATGTAGCAGAATTAGACTTAGATTTACTATTCCAAGCAGCTACTACAGTTAAATCATATAAACCATTACCAAAGTTCCCAGCTGTAACAAGAGATATTGCACTTTTATGCGATGACTCTATATTAGTTGCTGACATAGAAGACTGTATAAGAAGAGCTGGTGGAAACTTAGTAGAAAAAGTACAATTATTTGATATCTATAAGGGAGCACAAATACCAGAAGGTAAAAAATCAATAGCTTATGCTATAGCTTATAGAGATGAAAAGAAAACTTTAGAAGATAAAGATATATCTAAAGTTCACGATAAAATCCTAAAAGCACTAGAACACAAACTAGGAGCTGTGTTAAGATAACTGACACTCTAAATCTCCGATTTAGTTAGTGGAACTTACTTATTTAATATCACGAAAATTAGTTTTCTTAACTTAAAAATAAAGTAGTAATTCAAAAGTGAATTACTACTTTATTTTTACAAAATATTTATTTAGAATTTTATATGGGTGATAAGATTCTTTTGATTTTTGTAGACCTTCATGTCCGCAGTCTTCTTCTCTATTAACATATTTAGTATCTTTAAAAGATGATTTTAAAAATTCATTATTTATAAATGCATAAATTCCACGATAGTCTGTATTGCATTTTTCTATATGAATTATAGCTGAATCATTAAAAACTTCACCTATAGAAAAACCAGCTAAGACATCATCAACATATACAGCTATAGAATTTAGCGATAAATCATTAAGAGAATATAAAATGTTTTTTATAGCAGATGGTTCGATTAATAGTTCCTTTGAGCATATACATTTTTTATTTTCCCAGTTAGATAGAAGTATTAAGCAATCAGTTATTATTTTTTCACTATTTATAGGAGAAGAAGAAAAGTTATATGAATTAATAAAATTATTATAATGATTTCTTTTTTTATGATATTTTTTTCCTTTAAGACTAATTAAATCAGTAGTAAGATAAATATATTCAGAAGAGTTTTTGTTTTCTAGAACTTCTATGGGGTAACGTTTTTTTAATAAATTAAGATAGTTGTTATCTATATCACCTAATAAATATTTAAAGTTTACGTAGTTACATTTTAAATAATCTAAAGTTTTATATAACGACTCAGTATTATCTGAATAAGGCATCATAAAGAAAAAACCGTTATCTTCATCGTATTTTTGAACTACTAAAGTATCGTAAATTATACCTACATTAGTTTGACAAAGGTCTTTCCATAAATATAATGAGTTAAAAGAGTACTCATATGATAGTGTAGTTATAGATTTTGAATAAGAATCTATCAAGTTTTTATCTTCATAAGAAATTGGATGTAAATCTAACAAAACTGCCATCTCCTTTGTTAAAAAATAGATATATAATATTGTATTTTTGATTCATAGATATTGTGATAGTTATAATTCCAATTAGTGATAATAAATAGCAACTTGTAATTATATATGAATATATGTAAAATATAAAAGAAAAGCTATTAGGTATGTAATTAATAACTTTTTATATAAGTTAAGACATTAAGGAGTAGACAATGAGCAGCATAAATAACAAAGCATTAGAAGAAAAAGTTGGACAACTTAAAAAAGCTATAGAGATAGTTGGTGGAAAAGAAGAGATAATCGAAAAGTGGAGCGATAATGATAAAATAATGAGCTATATCATTACTAAACTTTTTGAAGAAGATAAAGTAACTTTTGAAGTTTCTGATAAAGAATATTCTATAAATAGATTGCTAGCAATAAAATTAGATTATGAGAAGTACTTCTTAAAAAATAAAAGTAAAACTATTGAAAGCATAATTTACAAGATTAAAAAGTATGATACAAGTCTTGATTCTTTAATAAGAAAGTATAAAAAGACAAGAGGGATAGAGGAGTATAATAAAATATTCTCTACTTTAGAAAAGACATATAGAAGAGATATAAACATGATTATTTTAAAAGAAATTGATAGTAAGATTATAGAATCATTATTATTTGGAGAAGAGGAAAAGTATTATGGAGAATACTTAAATCAAAAGAAGAAAGCTTTATTAGATGGGGTTATTAGCAAAATGGGAATAGTTTAACCCATAATTAAGAATTAGAAATTAAAAAAAGTCAGCCTTTGCTGACTTTTTTCATTAATTATAAACCATTAAATTTTAATTGTTAACTGTCTATAGATTTTACTCCTTCATTTTTAAAGCTAGGAACATAGTTTTCTGAGTTAGTTCCTTCTTCTTGAATAAATCCATTTTTAACGCCTATATTTACTGCGTAATTTATAAGTGAATCGTAAATTTTAGGATTAATTGGTTTATTTATTTCTGGATAATTTTTAGCGTTATATAAAGGGGTATATTGATTCATAAAGGATATATAGATATTATCACCAAAGTTGTTATAAAGAGTATCTATAACTTTTTTGGAGTCAAAAAGAAGTCCTGGTAATAATAAATGTCTTACTATAACGCCTTTTTGAATTATGCCGTCTTTAAATTGAGGTTCACCTACTTGAGAAACCATTTCTTTTATAACTTCTAATACATTCTTGCTATAGCCTGGAGCCTTTGAGTAAGCAATTGAATATTTATCATCAAAGTATTTAAAATCAGGCAGATACACATCTATATAACCATTTAGTAACTTTATTGTTTCTAGAGAATCAAATGAATTAGTATTATAAAGTATAGGTATTGTAAGCCCATTACTTTTAGAAATTTTAAGAGCCTCAATTATTTGTGGAACATAATGAGTTGGTGTAACTAAGTTGATATTGTGAGCGCCTTGAGATTGAAGCTCTAAAAATATTTCTGATAATCTGTTTATAGAAATTTCAAGTCCATTTCCTTCTTGAGATATTGAATGATTTTGACAAAAAACGCATTTTAAGTTGCAGTTAGAGAAAAAAACTGTACCAGATCCATTAGATCCAGAAATGCAAGGCTCTTCCCAATGATGAAGTTTAGCTCTTGCTATTTTTAAAGTGTCTGTAGAATTACAGACTCCTACTTGCCCATTAAGTCTATCTATTTTACAGTTTCTTATACAAAGAGTACAATTTTTCAATAAATAATTATAGTTCAATATAAACACCTCAATGAAAGTATAACAAGCTTAATAAAATTTATCAAATAATCCCCTAAACTGTGGCATTAACTAAGGAAAGTATAGTTATTTAAAGCTTAATATGGTATAATATAAATAATTATAGTAAACGAGGGGTGCAAAATGAACACGGTAACGGTTAAGATAAATGGTGTGGAATATAATTTAAAAGGAAAAGAAAATGAAAAATATTTATTAGCAGTAGCAGAATATGTTGATGGTAAGTTTAGAGAGATATCTGCCAATAATAGTAAGTTAAGTACCACAGCTGTTGCTGTATTATCTGCATTAAATATAGCTGATGAATATTTTAAATGTGAATTAGATAATGAAGATTTAGTAAAAAGAAAAAATTCTTTAGAGGAAAAGTGCGTTGCTTTAAAAGAAAGGCTTAAAGAAGTCAAAGTAGAGTCTGAAGAGTATAATAAGATAAAAAACAATGAGGTAGATAACTTAAAAAATATTATTTGCTCTATGGAAGACAAAATTAAAGATGTTGATAATCTTTATAGTACAATAGATACTTTGCATAAAGAATTAGAAGAAACAAAACAAAAGCTACAAGATGAAAAGGAAAAGTTAGAAAAGAATTTTGCAGCACAAACAGAAGATCTAAAAGAAAGTTTTGCTTTGGAAAAAGAAGATTTAAGAAAGTCTTTTGCAAAGGAAATAGAAGAATTAAAGAATGCTTTAGAGGATAAGGATGAAAGACTTACTTTACTTAATTTAAAAAATGAAGAGTTACAAAAAAGTGAAATTTATTTAAAAGATTCAATGATATTAAAAGAAAAAGAAATAGAGGAATGTAAGTATAATAGTGACGAAGTTAAAAGACTAAAGAGTAGAATAAATAGCATTGAAAATGAAAAAGATGTTCTTAAAAAGAATAATAAAGAATTAAAGTTTAAGCTACAAAATTCAAGGTATAAATTATTGGATTTAGAAAAAAAATTAAATGATGCTAATTTTAGCCTTGCAATAGAGAAAAAAATTAAAAATCCACTACTAAGATAAGAGCCTGTCCTATTGCGGATAGGCTTTTCTTTTAGTGTTTAATTAAGTTTAAGATGGAAAAGTAAATGTATTTATGATATAACAAAATAAGTACAAAATAAACAAAAGAGTAAATTTAGATTATATAGGAGAGAGTCTTATGAATAAAGTAGAAGTTTTAGCACCAGCTGGCAGTATGGAAAGTCTTTATGCAGCAATAAACAAAGGTGCTGATGCAATATATCTTGGAGGAAATAAGTTTTCAGCAAGAGCATATGCATCAAATTTTGATAATGATAATATGATAAAAGCTATAGATTATGCACATAGTTATAATATAAAAGTATATGTAACTTTAAATACTATTCTTAAAGAAAATGAAATCGAAGAAGCGGTAAAATATGTAGGATTTCTATATGAAATAGGTGTTGACGCATTAATTATACAGGATGTTGGATTGTTAAAGAGAATAAGAGAAGAATTTAAAGATTTTGAGTTACATGCATCTACCCAATTAACAGTTCATAATGGTGAGGCAGCATTATATTTTAAAGATAAAGGATTCCATAGAATTGTTTTATCAAGGGAGTTAAGCTTAGATGAAATTAGATATATATCTAAGGATTTAGCAATTGAAACAGAAATGTTTGTACATGGAGCATTATGTATAAGCTATTCTGGACAATGTTTAATGAGCTCTATAATCGGAGGAAGAAGCGGTAATAGAGGTAGGTGTGCTCAACCATGTAGAATGGAATATACATTAAAAGGTGAGAAGACTGGTGAAAAAAGAGGGTACCTATTAAGTCCTAAGGACATGTGTACAATTGAAGATGTTAATGAAGTTATAAATACAGGAACATATTCATTAAAAATTGAAGGTAGAATGAAAAGGGCTGAATACGTAGCCGGGGTAGTCGATAACTATAGGAAAGCTGTAGATAAGGCTTTGTTTAATTCAAAATATGATAGTCAGGCTGGAAAGAGACAGCTTTTACAATTGTTTAATAGAAGTGGATTTACAAAAGCATTCTTACAAAAAGATACGGGTAAGGATATGATGAGTTACAATTCTCCAAAGAATGCTGGAGTTCCACTAGGCAAAGTAGATAATAATGGAGAGGTTATATTAAAAGAAGACATTAAATTAGGTGATGGTGTTAGATATAGGGATAAAGGATTTACATTAAGTAAAATACTTTTAAATGGAAAAGAAGTTAAAGAAGGTAAAAGAGGAGATAAAGTAAAGGTATTTCCAATAGATTATAAAAAAGGTGATGAATTATTCAAGAGCTTAAATAAAGAATTGTTTGATGAATTAGAAGGATATTTAAAGCCATTTTATAAAAAGATACCATTAGAAGCTAAAGTGAATTTTGAAGTTGATAAACCGTTCTCTTTAGAGGTTACTTATAAAGGGAAAGATTACAAATTCTTAGGTGAAGTAGTTCAAAAAGCTGAGAAAAGACCTTTAGATAAAGAGAGAATAGAAGAGGCTCTTAAAAAGTCAGGAGATGTTCCATTTAAGTTTGATAAAGTAAATTTTGAAAGTTTTGAAGATGGATTTTTAAGAGTATCAGATTTAAATAACTTAAGAAGAGATGCCTTAGAATCTATAGCTAAAGCTATAAGTAAAAGTTATAGAAGAAGAAGGCCAGCAAAAGAAAATCACAAAGATAGTGTAATAAATAAGGAAAATATAGAAGAAATATTTAGTTGTATCACAAGAGAACAGGCAGATGCTTTAATAGAGTGCGGAGCTAAAGATATAGCTTTTGATTTATTTAGTAGAGAGTTAGGAGCTTTAAGATCAAAGGATTTAATAGAGTTAAGTCAAAAGTATGGAGATAATATAAGATTTTATATAAAGACATCTACAATAGTTAAAGAAGAGTTTAGCTCTATATGTGAGACTATAAATAAAGTCAAACCTTATATAAAGGGGATAGTTAGTTCTAATGTAGGTATAGTTAACGTATTTAAAGACCAATTATATATAATTGGCGATTATAAGCTTAATATTATGAATTCAGAAAGCTTAAAGTTCTATCAAAAAGATATGTCATTACCAACTTTAAGTCTAGAGCTTAATAGAGGAGAAATAAAAGCTTTAGCTAAAAAAGCAAAAGGAAATATGGCAATGATAGTTTATGGTAAGCCAGAGTTAATGATAAGTGAGTATTGTCCAATAGGAAGTACTTTTGGTGGGAAGGATTCTGAAAAGAAATGCAACATTGCCTGTGCAAAAGATAGATTTACACTTATTGATAGAGTAAATGAAAGATTAAGAGTTATGACTGATCTTTATTGTAGAAGTTATATATTAAATCCAGTTCCTTTAAATTTATTTGACGAAATAGATTCTATAAAAGAATTTGGAGTAACATCTTTAAGGTTTGATTTTAGAGATGAAAGCTATGAAGAAGTAAAGAGTATATATAATATTTATAAAAACAAATTAAAATTCGATAGTAAAGATTATACAAAGGGACAATTTAGAAGAGGAATAGAGTAAGAGGATTAATTTATGAAAATAATTGCTATATTAGCGCTTGTTATAGGATGTATCTTCAGTATATATGAAATGATAGATTCTAATAAGTTAATAAGTAAAGATTGGTTTAAGAGCCTTGATAGAAATAATAAAATCAAAGCTACAACAGTATTAAAAAGTTTTTGGAAGAAAAATATAATTTTAATAGCATTAATGATTGGAGTGTTTTTAATATTAATATCTACGTTTACTGGTGCAGGAAATAGGTATGAAAATATTATAAGTATAGTTGCAGTTATTTTTGCGATACTTTCTATAGTCATAAGTGCTTGGAGTAGAAAGGAATATAATGATAAGATAAGTAAATTTTGTAGGTAAATAAGGAGAGAGTTATGAAGGAAAAAACTCTAAGAGTACTAGAATTTAATAAAGTTAAAGATAAATTAAAAACATATGCAATAACAGAAAGTGGTAAAAGATTAGTAGAGCAACTTACACCTTATAAGTCTATTTACGAAGTAAAGAATAAGCTTGAAGAGAGTAATGAAGCTTTAGATATTCTTATAAGAAAAGGTGCTCCACCTTTTGAGGGGCTATTTGATACAAGAGAAGCTCTAGAAAGAGCTGGAAAAGGTGGGGTATTAACGGCAGGTCAACTTTTAAGAGTTGGTGGCATGCTTAGATGTTCTAGACGTTTTAAGGAGTATATTGAAAGAAAAGATGATGAGGTATCTTATAAACATTTAGAAGACTTAGCGTTCGTTCTTACACCTCTTAAAAAGTTAGAAAGTGATATTGAAAATGCTATAGTTTCAGAAGAAGAAATAAGTGATAAAGCTAGTGGAACTTTATATGGAATACGAAGAAGTTTAAAAGAAAAAAACTCTTCAGTAAGAGAAAAGATTAATTCTATAGTTAGATCAAATTCAAAGTATCTACAAGATTCTCTATATACTATGAGAGGAGATAGATATGTAATACCTGTTAAAGCTGAATATAAAGGAGCTGTACCAGGGTTAGTGCATGATCAAAGTTCTACTGGGGCTACTCTTTTTATAGAACCAATGAGTTTAGTTAATTTAAATAATGAAATAAAAGAGCTTATGCTTAAAGAAAAAGCTGAAATAGAAAGAATATTATCTGAGCTTTCTGCAAAAGTATATGAAAACTTTGAAGAAGCAAAGAATAATTACAAAATCTTAACTGAGTTAGATTTTATCTTCGCAAAGGGAAAATATGCATCGAAATTGAATGCTGTAATCCCAGCAGTAAGAGATGATAGAAGTTTTGATATAATTGGAGGAAAGCATCCGCTTATAGATCCTAAGGTGGTAGTGCCATCAGATATATATTTAGGAGAAGAGTTTACAACTCTTATGATAACTGGGCCTAATACAGGTGGTAAAACAGTAACTTTAAAAACAGTGGGACTTTTACATCTTATGGCATTAAGTGGATTATTAATACCAGCAAGAGACGGATCAGCAGTTGCATTCTTTAATGAAATCTTTGCAGATATTGGTGATGAGCAAAGTATAGAACAGTCTTTATCAACATTCTCATCACATATGACTAATATAGTATCAATTTTAGAAGAAGCTGATAAAGATTCATTAGTTTTATTTGATGAATTAGGTTCAGGAACTGATCCAACAGAAGGAGCTGCTTTAGCGGTAGCGGTAATTGAAACACTAAAAAATAGAGGGGCTAGATTAATTGCTACAACTCATTATAGTGAATTAAAAGGATATGCCCTTAGAACTGTAGGCGTAGAAAATTCTTCTGTAGAATTTGATGTAGAGACTTTAAAGCCGACTTATAGATTATTAATTGGTATTCCAGGAAAGTCAAATGCATTTGAGATTTCTAAAAGACTTGGATTAGGTGAAGATGTTATAGTAAAAGCTAAGGATTATATGTCAAAAGAAAATCTTCAATTTGAAGATCTTATTAGAGATTTACAAGAAAAGAGTATAATTGCTAATAAAGATGCTAGGGAAGCAAAACGAATAAAAGAAGAAGCAGAAGATCTTAAAAAGAAATATGAAGAAAAACTTCAGAAGTTAGATAAGGTCAGAGATAAGGCTTACGACGAAGCGAGAAGAGAAGCTAAAGAGATAATAAGCAAAGCAAAAGATGAAGCTGATGAAATAGTTAAGGCTATGAGAGAGCTTGAGAAAATGGGAATTGCAGAAGGCGGAAGAAATAGGCTTGAGGCAGAAAGACGAAAACTTAAAGAAAGTCTTGAAGAAAAAGAAGCTGCAATGGTTAAAGTAAGAGAAAATAATGGAGAACCTTTAAAAAAAGTTACACTTGGAATGGAAGCATTCTTACCATCTTTAAATCAACGTGTTATAGTAATTTCAATGCCTGATAATAAAGGTGAAGTTCAAGTTGAAGCTGGTATAATGAAAATAAATGTTAAATTAAAAGATTTAAGAAAAGTTGAAGTTACTCCTGCAAAAAAAGAGAAAAAGAAGAGAGAATTAAAATTGAATTTGAAATCTGTTGAAAGTAGAATTGACTTAAGAGGAATGGATGCAGAAGAGGCATGTTATAGAACTGATAAGTATTTAGATGAAGCATATATGGCTAATCTAGGCGAAGTTACTGTAGTTCATGGGAAGGGTACAGGAGTTCTTAGAAAAGCTATAAATGATATGTTGAAAAGACATCCACATGTTAAATCATATAGATTAGGTGTATATGGTGAAGGTGGAGATGGCGTAACTATAGTTGAATTAAAGTAGGCATATATTGGGGTAAAGATTTTCTTATATCTTTACTCCAATTTTTATCTTAAAATTAGTTATTATGTAATTTAAAAGAGAATTAGAGTATGCTATAATTGTAGTATATTGGAGGGATAGTATATGTATTTAATTAGTGCTTGTTTGTGTGGAGTAAATTGTAAATATAATGGCGGTAATAATTATTCTAAATATTGCGATGATCTATTTAAAAGTGGTAAAGCAATACTTATTTGTCCTGAACAATTAGGGGGATTGCCTACACCTAGAATTCCAAGCGAAATGATCCAAAAAGCTGAGGATATATTAAAAAGAGAAGGCAAAATATTTACTAAAGATGGAAGGGATGTTACAGAAGAGTTTGTAAAAGGTGCAAATGAAGTTGAAGAAATTGCTAAGAAGCTTAATATAGAAGGTGCTATATTAAAAGATGGTAGTCCGTCTTGTGGTGTGAATTATGTTTATGATGGCACATTTACAGGAAAGAAAATAAAAGGGAGAGGGATTACAGCAGAAATATTAGTTAAAAATGGGGTTTCTGTTATGAGCGAAAATGATATAGGAGGAAAATAAATGGGGATATTTGATTTTTTTAAGAATAAAAATCATAGAAATGTAGATGATGAAGAAGATGTAGAATACATAAATGATGATGATAATTATATAGATGATTACGAAATAAGAAAAGAAGAAAGCGTTCAATATAATTTTAAAATAGAAGAAAGCTTTGAGGAGATAAGCTCAAAAGAAGTTGAACAAACTTTTGAAGAGATATCACCTGAAAGATTAGATTATATAATTACTGAAGAAATTCTAAAGGTAATAGAAAATTATAGAGATTTCGAATCAGTACAGGAAACAGTTAATGAGGCTACAAGAGCTATTGGGGTGAAGAATGTTGAACTCCTTAAAGATTATTTAAAGGGAAGATTATCTAAGCCTCAAAGAATGAAGATGAAGTATGAAGAGTTAGGCCAATGGGGTAAAATAGTTGAAAATGCAGTGTTAACTATTATATATGGGTTTGGTGAATATGGTGTTGATGAGTTGCTAAAGATATCTGTAATGCCATCGGAAGTAAGCTTTAAAGCAATTAACTTGCTTTGTAAACTTGCTGCAAAGGATATTGAAAGACAAAAAATAATTGATTCAATAATATACATTATGAAACCATTAAGAGAAGATGAGATAATTAGAGTTTTAAACTTCTTATCTCAAATTAAAAATAGTACAAAGGTAGATAGATTATTAGAATTATATTTTAAAAAATATTTACTTGAGAACAATTTAGAATATGCTTATGATACTGTAATTAACAGAGTTAACTTAAGAGGAAAATATATAGAAGACGATCTTATATTTTTTAAGATTTTAGCACTTTATGATGGAAAATTAGAAGCTAATTTAATATTAAAGGGCGAAAAGGGAATTATAGACTTTACTAATGTATCAGATGATATTAGAGTAAAAGCCGCTGTAAGCTACTATTCTTTAAATAAAGAAGATGACGAAATAAATTATAGACTAGTGTACTTAAAAGAGAATTCTTTAGATCTAGAGCTAAGAAAGTTTTTATCAACTGTAATTAAATAGATACAAATTTAAAAGAGTTAGGGAATTATTTCCCTAACTCTTTTTATCTAATTAGATACTTTTAATAAATTTTCTAAATCAGCAATTATTGTTTTTATTAAATCTATTTTACCTTGAGCATAATCTTTCTCATTTAATAGATTAATATATTGTGTCATTATAGTTTCAGTCTCTTTATATTGGTTTAAAAGTCTCAATACTTCTTCTTGCATTTTAATACCCCCCACAATACTACTCAACTGTTACAGATTTAGCTAAGTTTCTTGGTTTATCAACGTCACAACCCTTTTGTTTAGCTATATAGTAAGAGATAAGTTGAAGTGGAATTACACTTACAAGTGGAGTCAATAAATCAATAGTTTTTGGAATATAAACTAAATCATCACAAACTTCTCTAGCTATAGTATCACCTTCATTAACAACAGCAAATATATTACCGCCTCTTGTTGATACTTCTCTAACATTACTAATCATTTTATCCTTTAAGTATTCTTGTGTTAAAAGAGTAATAACAGCAGTATCTTTTTCTATTAGAGCAATAGGACCATGCTTTAATTCACCAGCAGCGTATGCATCACAATGAATATAAGATATTTCTTTTAGCTTTAATGAACCTTCCATTGCAACAGCATAATCAAGCCCTCTACCTAAGAAGTACATATCTTTGTGATTATAATGAGATGATGCGAATTTTTGTAATGAATCTTTCATATTAAGAGCTCTTTCTATTTTATCTGGAATTTGTAACAATTCTGATTTAATAGTTTCGATTTCTTCAATACATAAAGTATTCTTTAAAGATGCAAAGTATAATCCAAGAATATAGAAAGCTGCTAATTGAGTAACATATGCTTTTGTTGAAGCAACTGCGATCTCAGGACCGGCTAAAGTATAGAATACGTCATCAGCCTCTCTTGAAACAGATGATCCAACAACATTAGTTATTGCTAATATTCTAGCTCCTTGCTTTTTACCATCTCTTAATACTGCTAGTGTATCAGCGGTTTCACCAGATTGAGAAACTACAATTATTAAAGTTTTATCTGTAATCATAGGGTCTCTATATCTAAATTCTGAAGCTATATCAACTTCAACAGGAATTTTAGCTAGTTTTTCGATAACTGTTTTACCAACTACACCTGCATGATAGGCAGTACCACAAGCTACTATATATATTTTATCAAAGTTTTCAAGCTCTTCTTTAGTGAAGGTTATATTATCAAGAGTTATTTCTTTATTTAAGGCTATTTTACCTAGTAATGTATCTTTAACAGCTTTTGGTTGCTCGTGGATTTCTTTTAACATAAAGTCTTCATATCCACCTTTTTCTGCTGCATCTACATTCCAAGTGACATGATAAATTTCTTTTTCAATTTTTTCGCCTTCTTCAGTTCTAAGTTCTACACCATCTTTTGTTAATATAACAAATTCTTTATCTTCTAAAAGATAAATATTTCTAGTGTAGTTTAAAACTGCTGGGATATCAGATGCTATAAAGAACTCATCATTACCTAATCCAACTATTAGTGGACTATCTTTTCTTACGGCTATAAGCTTATCAGGTTCGTTTTTATTTACAACACCTATAGCAAAGCTTCCTTCTAATTTTGAAGTTGCTTTTACTACAGCATCAAATAAATCACCTTCATAATAAAAATCTATTAGGTTTGGTATTACTTCTGTATCAGTTTCTGAGAAAAAAGTATATCCTTTAGAAGTTAACCATTCTCTTAATTTTATATAATTTTCTATTATCCCATTATGAACAACACTTAAAGTTACATTAGCATTAGAATGTGGGTGAGAGTTAACATCTGATGGCTCGCCGTGAGTAGCCCATCTTGTATGCCCAATTCCAATATTACCGTTTATAGGTTTTTCATTTAAGCTATTTGCAAGGTTTTGAAGACGACCTTTAAATTTTCTAACTTCAATTTCGTTGTTATTTAATACTGCAATACCTGCAGAGTCATAACCTCTATATTCTAATTTTGATAATCCTTCTACTAATATAGAAGATGCTTGTCTATTTCCTACATATCCAACTATTCCGCACATAAATTTAATCTTCCTTCCTATTCCTTATTATAATTAAGTTATGACTATTGTTTTGAAAAAAGGGTATACTATCCCTATAGTTCCAAAACCAATAGGTGGTTTTAACACCAAGTTAGTGTTGTCCTACAAATCACTTTGTAGATTTACTAACTGTTAACGGTAGTGCGATACCGTGGGGCACCCGCCGAAGAATTCGATACTCCCCATCCTCGTCAACTTAAGTGAGCCTCCAAATTTTAATTTGGATAGGCGAACTTACTCAGTTTTATACTGAGACTTTATATGAAAAATCTTAGATTCAGTTCGCCTACATCACTCGGCATAAGCTGAGCAGTTTAAAAAAATCCAAATCTACGATTTTTTGAGCTTACTAATTTTTATTACCAAAGCTTTTATTTATTAGTAAGGCTTGTCACACTTAAGTTCTGGCGCTTTTAAGTTTTATTATAAAATATTGTTCTATAATATTGTCCCCCTTTCACAAAAAATTATTTAACGAGTTAATTCTATCATAAAAAATTTTTTTGTCTATAAAAAATATTTCATAAATTGAAACCCTAATTATAATATAGTACGAAAAAAACGAGTTGTTANATCTTTAACAGCTTTTGGTTGCTCGTGGATTTCTTTTAACATAAAGTCTTCATATCCACCTTTTTCTGCTGCATCTACATTCCAAGTGACATGATAAATTTCTTTTTCAATTTTTTCGCCTTCTTCAGTTCTAAGTTCTACACCATCTTTTGTTAATATAACAAATTCTTTATCTTCTAAAAGATAAATATTTCTAGTGTAGTTTAAAACTGCTGGGATATCAGATGCTATAAAGAACTCATCATTACCTAATCCAACTATTAGTGGACTATCTTTTCTTACGGCTATAAGCTTATCAGGTTCGTTTTTATTTACAACACCTATAGCAAAGCTTCCTTCTAATTTTGAAGTTGCTTTTACTACAGCATCAAATAAATCACCTTCATAATAAAAATCTATTAGGTTTGGTATTACTTCTGTATCAGTTTCTGAGAAAAAAGTATATCCTTTAGAAGTTAACCATTCTCTTAATTTTATATAATTTTCTATTATCCCATTATGAACAACACTTAAAGTTACATTAGCATTAGAATGTGGGTGAGAGTTAACATCTGATGGCTCGCCGTGAGTAGCCCATCTTGTATGCCCAATTCCAATATTACCGTTTATAGGTTTTTCATTTAAGCTATTTGCAAGGTTTTGAAGACGACCTTTAAATTTTCTAACTTCAATTTCGTTGTTATTTAATACTGCAATACCTGCAGAGTCATAACCTCTATATTCTAATTTTGATAATCCTTCTACTAATATAGAAGATGCTTGTCTATTTCCTACATATCCAACTATTCCGCACATAAATTTAATCTTCCTTCCTATTCCTTATTATAATTAAGTTATGACTATTGTTTTGAAAAAAGGGTATACTATCCCTATAGTTCCAAAACCAATAGGTGGTTTTAACACCAAGTTAGTGTTGTCCTACAAATCACTTTGTAGATTTACTAACTGTTAACGGTAGTGCGATACCGTGGGGCACCCGCCGAAGAATTCGATACTCCCCATCCTCGTCAACTTAAGTGAGCCTCCAAATTTTAATTTGGATAGGCGAACTTACTCAGTTTTATACTGAGACTTTATATGAAAAATCTTAGATTCAGTTCGCCTACATCACTCGGCATAAGCTGAGCAGTTTAAAAAAATCCAAATCTACGATTTTTTGAGCTTACTAATTTTTATTACCAAAGCTTTTATTTATTAGTAAGGCTTGTCACACTTAAGTTCTGGCGCTTTTAAGTTTTATTATAAAATATTGTTCTATAATATTGTCCCCCTTTCACAAAAAATTATTTAACGAGTTAATTCTATCATAAAAAATTTTTTTGTCTATAAAAAATATTTCATAAATTGAAACCCTAATTATAATATAGTACGAAAAAAACGAGTTGTTACATGAGAAAATGATAAAAAAAGATAAAAAAGCATATTTATAGAGATTATATTTAAAATTTTTAGCTATAGATACATATAAATAATTTCGTATTGTGAAATTTATTTGTAAAAATAAGGTAAAGATCTCTGCGAAAAATTTAAAACTCAAATTTGGAAGGTAATTTTATAGAAATATATTGTTTTATTGGATAAAGCTAAAGGAAATGAATAAAAGATAGTTTTTTTGTTAAGAATATTCAAGAGAGTTTTATCGATAGGAGGAATTATTTTGTCAAATTTAGAATTAAAAATGAGAGATAAAAATGTACCCAATAGTGCTAAGAAGGCTAGAAAAAGTGGGAATATTCCTGGAGTACTATATGGAAAAGCTATAAATAATTTTATGTTTGAAGTAGGAGACTTAGAATTAGTTCACGAAATAGCATCAACTGGTGAGCATGGAATAATTGATGTTCTTTTAAATGGAGAAAATCATAAAGCTTTAATTAAAGAGGTGCAAAGAGATCCTGCTACTAATAAAATTATACATTTAGATTTAGAAGAGTTAAAAGGTAAGGATAAAATTATTTCATCTGTACCAATACATTATATAGGAGAAGAATATATAAATCGTAGAGGTTCAGTATTACAAAAGGAAAAAGATAGTGTAAAGATCGAATGTTCTGTAGATTCTCTACCTAAATATATAAATTTAAATGTTGGATCTGGAACAGTTGGAGCTGTATATAAACTTGGAGATTTGGAAGTTGCATCAGAAATATCTATATTAGATGATTTGAATTCTGTAATAGCAGCTGTAAGCTATGAAAGAAAGACTGTATCAGATGATATGGATTTAGCACAAGAAGAAGCAGAATAAAATTAGTAGTATGAGCTTAATAGTAATAATTAGTATTAAGCTCATACTTTTTCTTTAAAAATTTCCCAAAATGTTATATAATATACGAGATAACGTTTAGGAGGGATAGGTATGGCATACAAAGAAAAATATAATTTATGGTTAAACTCAAAAGACATAAATGAAGAAATTAAAGAAGAATTAAGAAGTGTTACAGATGAAAAAGAAATTGAAGATAGATTTTATAAAGATTTAGACTTTGGTACTGGCGGATTAAGAGGGGTTATAGGAGCCGGTACTAACAGAATGAATGTTCATACAGTTTCTAAAGCTACACAAGGGTTTGCTAATTATTTAAATAATTCATTTGAGAACCCATCAATAGCTATAGCTTATGATTCAAGAAATATGTCAAAGGAATTTGCTGAATCTGCAGCATTAACACTTTGTGCTAATAATATAAAGGTATATTTATTTGAAGGTTTAAGACCTACACCAATGCTTTCATATACAGTTAGACATTTAGAGTGTAAGGGTGGAATAGTTATAACTGCTTCTCACAATCCGAAGATTTATAATGGATATAAAGTTTATGATGAATTCGGTGGACAAGTAACTGATGAGAAGGCTAACATAATAATTAATGAAGTAAACAATATTTCAGATTTTAATCAAATTAAATTAGTATCAAAAGATGAAGCAATAAATAAAGGGCTTTTAGTATATATAGGAGAAGAAGTTGATAAGGCTTATATAGAAGAAGTTAAATCATTAACAATAAGAAAAGATTTAGTAGCTACTAAAGCGAAGGATTTAAAAGTTATATACACTCCAATACATGGTAGTGGAAATATGCCTGTAAGAAGAGTTTTAAAAGAACTTGGATATGAAAATGTTGAAGTTGTTAAAGAGCAAGAGATGCCAGATGGAAACTTTCCAACAGCGCCATATCCGAATCCAGAAGATCCAAAGGTGTTTAGATTAGCTTTAGAAATGGCTAAAGAATCTAATCCAGATATAATATTTGGAACAGACCCAGATGCAGATAGAATTGGTGTAGTTGTTAAAGATAGCAATGGTGAATATCAAGTGTTAACCGGTAACCAAACAGGACTATTATTAAGTAACTATATTTTATCAGCTCTAAAAGAAGAGAATAGATTACCTGAAAATGGGGTTATAGTTAAAACTATTGTTACTTCAGAAGGTGTAAAAGAAATAGCTAAAGCATATAACATTGAAGTTATGGATGTTTTAACTGGATTTAAATATATAGGTGAAAAAATAAGAGAGTTTGGTGAAGCGGGAGATAGAAAATATCTATTTGGATTTGAAGAAAGCTATGGTTATTTAGCAGGTGAATTTGTAAGAGATAAAGATGCTGTAATAGCTTCTATGCTAATTGCAGAAATGACTCTTTATTATAAAGAAAAAGGAATGAGTCTTTATGATGCATTAATTGACCTTTATAAAGAATTTGGATTCTTTAAAGAAGACTTAATATCTATAGAACTAAAAGGTAAAGAAGGTCAAGAAAAAATAGCGCAATGTATAGATTCATTAAGAAACTCAAGCTTAACTGATGTTGATGGAGTTAAGGTTAATACTAAGTTAGATTACAGACTAAGCAAAGAAGAAGATTTAGTTAATAATACAGAGAAAGAAATTAACTTACCGAAGTCTAATGTTCTTAAGTTTATATTAGATAATGGTTCATGGTTTGTTGTAAGACCTTCAGGTACTGAGCCAAAGATGAAAATATATCTAGCTATTAAAGGAACAGGATTAGAAGATTCTGCTGAGAAAATAGCAAGTTTTAAAGAACGTGTTATGACAATAGTTAATGAAAAGTTAGTTTAATTAATGGTTTATATTTTAAACTGAGATATTACAACTAAATTAGTGTAATAATTAAAGCTACTGGGAAACTGGTAGCTTTTTATCATATTTATTGGTTTTATTTGAAAGTTTTATAGGAATAATGTATTATGATAAAAGAAATAATCTACTAGAGGAGTGTAATACATGGATTATAATGCAATGATTAAAGAAAAATTAGGTAAGCTTTTATTTTTAGAGATGAATATTAAGGGTTTTAAAGAAAATATAGGTATACCTGAATATGTAACATTAAGAAATAAAGAATTATATATGCCAATAGATTCAAAATATATAAGTTCAAATATACAAAATGAAATAAAATTAAAAAATATTCCTATATACTGTTTTATAGAAGGGATGTTTACAGCTATAGGTTGCGATGAAAATTTAAGGTTCAATGAGGATTATGAGCTTATATTAGATTATATAAAAGATACAGAGAATTGTATAAAATCTTTAATAAGTAAAGCTATAGAAAAGGATGAACTTTTAAATGGATATCTTTTATTAAAAGGTTACTATAGATATTCAAAAGATTTAGATGTTTATAAAAAGCTTTTATTAGTAGGTGAAGCTATAAGAGAAAAAGATAGTGCTTTTAGTGAAATTCTTATGGGTGATATAGAATATGCAGAAGAAAGATTGTTGAAGATTCCAGAAAGCTACTTATATAAAGCTATGATATTAAAGGAAAAAGGCGAGTTTGAAGCTGCAAGAGTAGCGTTAAATGAGTATTTTAATAAAGGTGGAAAAGAAACTGCAGAAATACAAGTTTTAAATGATGACATTAATAATATTGCTGATTATGAGAAAGCAATAGCTTTATTAGAAAATAATCCAACAAAATCAATAGAGATACTATTAAGATTAGCTAATGATTTTGAGGAGAATCCATTACTTTACTATTACTTAGGGATGGCCTTTAGAAAGTTAGAAAATTATGATAAGGCTATATATTATTTGGAAGAAAGTATAAGAAGAGAAAGTGGTATTCTTGAGGTAGTAGTAGAGCTTGGACTTAACTATGCTTGTATTGGAGAATATCAAAAAGCTATTGATTTGTTTAAAAAGGCTTTTGAAGCATCTAGAGATGTAGAAATTTGCACTAATATTATAATGTGTTACTTAAATATAGGTGATGAGGAGAATGCTAAGATACATTTAGAAATAGCTAAGAAACTTAATCCAGAAGATGAAATAGTAAAACAAATAGAGGAAGTTATAAAAAAATAAGTAATTTAAAGAGGAATGCTATATGATAGAAAACAGAGAGGGATATATAGATATTTTAGGGTATAAGGTCTTTGCAGGAAGTAAAAAAGAATGTCTAGATAAGGTGTTTGTTTATAATAAAGTCCATATTATATCAGGAAATCCAGAGGTTTTATATACTGGACTTAAAAACAAAAAGATATTAGAAAATTTTAAGTCGGATGAAGCACTTATTATTCCAGATGGAGTAGGAACTCAGATTTCAGGTAAGATCTTAAAAACGCCAGTAAAAGAAAAAATTGCTGGAATAGAATTAATGAAGGAAATAATTAAAAGATGTGAAGAAAATGAAGAGGGAGTTTATCTTTTAGGTGCTTCGCAAGAGAGTTTAGATGCTTGTGTAGATAAACTTTTAATAGAATACCCAAGGCTAAATATAGTTGGTGCTAGAAATGGATTTTTTGAAATTGAAAATGCAGATGAAATAATAAATGATATAAAGGATAAAAAGCCTTTAGCGTTATTTGTTGCTATGGGATGCCCAAGACAAGAAAAATTTATAGTTAAGTATATGAATGACCTTCCTGTGAAAATTTTTATGGGTGTAGGTGGAAGTTTTGATGTAATAGGTGACAAAGTAAAAAGAGCTCCAAGCTGGATGATTAATATAGGTATGGAATGGGCATATAGGGTTATAAAAGAACCTTTTAGAATTAAAAGGCTTGGAAGTATTCCAAAGTTTTTATGGCTTGTTGTGAAAGATAGAGGAGCAACTAATGAAAGGAAATAAAATTTTTAAAGCTACTTTTGTTGTAATGATTGTTACTTTGCTTAGTAGAGTTTTAGGGATGGTTAGAGATATTTTAGTTGCTTCTAATTTTGGAGCAGGAGTATATACTGATGCTTATAAAGCAGCTGTTTCAATTCCTGATAATCTATTTACTATTATAGGTCTAGCAATATCTACTGTATTTATACCGATGATAAGTAAAGTTAAATACGAAAAAGGTAAGGAGGAAATGTTTAAGTTCTCTAATAATATAATAAGCATTCTCTCAGCTATTTCAGTATTGCTATTAGTATTTGGACTTATATTTACAAAAGATTTAGTTAGGGTTGTAGCGACAGGCTTTGACGAAGAAAGAATGAGTTTAGCGATTACATTAACAAGGATTAGTTTAATTAACTTATTATTTTTATCGGTAAATGTTTGTTTTCTTTCTATGCTTCAGGTTTGCGAAAAGTTTATATTACCTTCAATTTTAGGATTATTCTTAAACTTACCTATGATAATTTATTTAGTTCTATTTAAGGACATAAGTATATTAGGGTTAACTATAGCCAATGTAATAGGAAATTTCTTACGTGTAGTAGTTCAAATTCCAGCACTTTACAAGGAAGGCTATAGAATTATTCCTCATATAAATTTAAAAGATGAGAGGATAAGAAGAGTATTGATATTAGTTGTGCCAGTAATTATTGGAGCTGGAGCTAATTCTTTAAATATGATAGTTGACTTAAATATATCTTCTACTTTAGATGTGGGGTCTATGTCAGCATTAGATTATGCTCAAAAGATAATTATATTTATAAATACTGCTATAACTACATCTATAGTATCAGTATTATACCCTGTTATTAGCAATAAATTAAATGAGGGAGATAATGAAGGGTTTCTTGCATATTTATGTAAATCAATAGTTATAATTTCTTTATTACTAATTCCTATTGCTTTTGCCATAATACTATTAAATAAAGAAATAGTAACAGCCTTTTATGGAAGAAATCAGTTTGGGGCTAGTGCCATTACATTAACATCTATAGCTCTTTTAGGATATTCAATGCAAATTCCATTTTTGGGAGTGCGAGATATACTAAATTCATCACTATTCTCTATGCAAAAAACAAAGATAACTACTATAAATGGAATTATAGGAGTTGTAGTTAATATAACTTTAAGTATTACATTATCAAGAAAGATTGGTTTGTTAGGTGTTGCAATAGCTTCGTCTATAGCATCAGCTGTAACTGCAATTTTACTATTCTATTCCACTAAGAAGGTTATAGGAAACATTGATTTAAGTAATATGTTAAAAAGTTTATCTAAGATTACTTTATCTGCATTTATTATGATATTTATAGTGAAGATAGTTAATAATTTCTTAGGTATAAGTAATCCTTTTATAGTCTTACTTATAGATGGTGCTATTGGAAGTATAGTCTTCTTTACAGGATGTATTGTGCTAAGGGTTAAAGAGTTAAAAGAAATATTAGATATGGTACTTAATAAGTTTGTAAGAAAAGAGGTTAGATAGAGTATGAAGATATTATTTATTGCTTGTTATTCTCCTTTAATAAATAACTCTGCTTCTATAGAAACGTTACAATATTTGAATAACTTAGCTAAAGATAATGAAGTTGATTTATTAACAGTTAACTTTCCAGAAAACTCAATTTATTATGATGAATATATTTTAAAGATGTTAGATGAAAAAGTTAAACTTCATATTATATCTGGAGGTAAGTTTTTTGAAAAGATAATGCCTAAAAAGTCTCTTAAAAAAATAGAAGATGAAAATGCTAAAAAAGATAGTAATTTCATAAAAAATACTATAAAAAGAGCAAAAAATATAGTAGCAATACCTGATATGTATTTAAATTGGGCTAGAAAAGCATCTAAGTATGGGATTGAATTAGTTAAGAAAAATAATTATGATGCTATTTTTTCAATGCATGAGCCACCATCAAGTCATATATGTGCTTTAAAGATAAAAGAAAAATTTAAAGATATTCAATGGGTTACATATTGGAGTGATCCTTGGCTTAAAGATTCTACAAGAGAAGGTATTGGAAGTATACGAAAGAGTATTGAAGGAAGTTGGGAAAAGAAAGTAGTTGAGCTTTCAGATAGATTTATTTTTGTAACTAAAGCTAATAGGGATGATTATGTTAAAACATATAATATACCAATAGAAAAAACTTACATACTTACTAGAGGGTATGATAGTAAGTCTTATAGAGATATTAAAGCTTTAGGAATTCCAGAGAAAATAGATAATTTTAAAGTAAATTTTGTTTATGCTGGTGAAATTTTTAGTAAATTAAGAGATGTAAATCCATTTATAGAGGCTGTAAATGAAATTAAAGAAAAAGATATGGAATTATTTAATAGCATTAATATTTTATTCTTTGGTAATATAGATAATAAATCTGTAGAGAGTAAATTAAAATCTGTAGAAAATGTAAATGTGTCACCGAGAATTCCTTATAAAGAAGCTTTATCTTATATGTTAAATAGTGAGGTGTTACTTTTATTTGGAAATAAGAACTCTAAACAAATACCAGCAAAGATTTACGATTATTTTGGAGCAGAAGGTAGGATATTTGTAATACTAGGAGACGAAAATGATCCTATAAAAGATGTAGTGTTAAATAATGATAAATGTATAGTTGTAAATAATAACAAAGATGAAATTATAGAAGGTATAAATAAAATTATTGGGTTGGTTAAGGAAAATAAATTAACGAAACCATTAAAAGAATATGAGTGGGCAAATATTTCAGAAAGATTAAATAAAATATTAAGGGGGTAGACAATATGCATATAATGTTTATACCTTCTTGGTATGCAAATGAAAGAAATAAAGTTCATGGCAGTTTTTTTAAAGAACAGGCATTGGCACTACAAAATAAAGGGGTTAAAATAACAGTAGCTTATAATGAGATATGGCCACTTACATTAATAAATAAGGTTAAAGAAAAAAGTGGATTATATTTTAATATAGAGGATAACTTAAGAACGTACAGATATAAGAATTATAATTTTATTCCTAAAAGTCCATTAATGTTTAAAGTGTTCAATAAAAGAATGGAAAAATTGTTTAAAGAGATTGAAAAAAAAGAAGGTAAAATTGATATAATTCATGCACAATCATCATTGTGGGGTGGTATTAGTGCTGCGTATTTGTCGAAAAAGTTTAATGTTCCTTTAGTTATAACAGAACATTCCTCTGTTGAAAGAGGTCCTTATATAAGAGAAAGCTATATTCCAAGTATTGTTGATTCTTATAACACCGCAAAAAAATTAATAGTTGTAGGTAATGGATTGAAAAAGGAACTGCAAAAATTAACTAACCGTGATGACATTAAAGTAATTGGAAATCTAATTCATTTCTCAAAATTTCCGCTAAAAGACAAAAAGGTAGATAATAAGTTTAGATTTTTTTCTTTAGCTTTTCTTGAAGGAGAAAAAGGTTTTGATACATTAATAAAAAGCTTCAGTAAAGCATTTAAAAATATGGATAACTATGAATTAGTTATAGGTGGAGATGGTAGCCAGAGGAAATGGTTAGAATCATTAGCTTTTGAAGAGGGTATTAGTGATAAGGTAACATTTTTAGGGGCATTAGCAAGAGAAGATGTATCGAAGTGGATGAGAAAGGTAGATGTTTTTGTATTACCATCTAGATATGAAACTTTTGGAGTGGTGTATATAGAAGCATTAGCAAGTGGAACCCCTGTTATTGGAACTTTTAATGGAGGAGCAGAGGATATAATAACTCATGACAATGGGTATATAGTAGATATTGATGATATTGATAGTTTAGCTCGTGCTATGAAAGACATAACTATTAATAAAGAAAAATTTGTTCCAGAAAAGTTAAGAGAAGATTGCTTTAAAAGGTATAGTCCAGATATTATTGCAGATAAGATAATATCTGTATACAAAGATATTGTTGAAGAAGGTGAGGTTTAGCTATGAATTTTAAAAATTATAAAATAGATGAGTTTATATGTGATTTAGCAAGTGATTTGTCATCTCCGGGTGGAGGAAGTGTTGCTGCGTTAGTAACTGCTTTAGCATCAGCGTTAAATTCTATGGTTTATTCATTTACTATAGATAAAAAAACTTTTGAAAGTCTTAACTCTGAGCAAAAGGAAAAAATGATAAAGCTTTCAGAGGAAAGCAAAGTTCTTATACAAGAAGCATTAGTTTATATGGATAAGGATAGAGATGCTTTTACTAGTTTGATGGATTGTTATAAGCTACCTAAGGAAACAGACGATGATAAAAAAATACGAGGAGAAAAAATATTAGAAAATACGATAGTTTCTATGAATGTTCCTCTAGAACTTGCTGAAAAGGCAATAAAGTTTTATGAAAATATTGAATTTGCTATAAAATATGGGAATAAGAATTTAGCATCTGATGGTGTTGTGGCAGCTATTCTTTTACATAGTTCTATTGAAGCTGCGGTAGTTAATGTAAAGGTTAATTATTTTAGTATAAAGAATAAAGAAGCTGTAAGTTTTATTCTAGATAGATGTAAAGAACTTCTGAATGAATCTTTAGAAAGAAAAAGTAAAATAGTTGAGAGTTTTGAAGGCTAAACTAAAGTGTTTAGGAGAGAAGATATGAGTTTAATAATAAAAGCTGAAAAGGCTATAGACCTTTTGAAAACTAAATATTTAATGAAATGCAAACAAAGTACATATAGTGGTGAAAAATATAATATTAAATACCTGTTTGAAGAAAAAAAAGGATCAAAAGATTTGCTGATTATTTTTACGGCTTGTACAAAAGTTGGTCAAAAGGCAAGATATAATTACATTAAGACTCTAGATGAATTTAAATGTAATAAAATTTTTATTTTAGATGATTTCGGCTTTGATGAAAGAGGAGCTTACTATTTAGGAAAAGATAAAGATTTTGCTATAGAAAAAGATGTGGAATCTTTAATTAATTATATTTGTGAGAAAATAGGACCTAATAAAGAATTTTATATTGGTTCAAGTAAAGGCGGATATGCTGCGCTTTACTTTGGAGTTAGAAGAAAAGATACTTATATTGTGGTTGGTGCTCCGCAGTACAACTTAGGGAATTATTTAAATTTACCTGGGCATACAGAAATTCTTAAGTATATTATGGGAAATTGTAGCCAAGAATCTATAAGAATATTAAATGAATTATTAAAAGAGGTATTAATTATAAACAAAGAGAATAGAAATAAGATTTTTCTTCATTATTCAGATAAGGAAGAGACTTTTGATTCAGATTTAAAACCACTTATAGATGAATTAAGAAGCTTGAATTATGAGAGTGAATTTGATTTAGAACATTATGAGAGTCATGCAGAACTTACTAAATATTATCCTCAATATATAAAAAAGATACTAAACAAAAATCTTAGTATATAAAAATGAGTTTGATGTTTTAAAAATCTCCTTGCTATTTTGCAAGGAGATTTTTGCTTGTTATATTAATATTTTATTTTAAGGAAGTTGATCTAGGGATTTAAATTCATATCCATCAGCTCTTATTTGGTCTATTACAGTGCCTAAAATATTTGTATTTGTTTTAGAAACTGCATGTAATAACATTATACAACCAGGATGAACACCGTTTGTAATTTTCTTTATAGCATATTCTTCTGATGGTTGTTCATCTTTTAGCCAATCTTTATATGCAAAACTCCAAAAAATGCTTTTATAGCCTAAATCTTTAGTCATTTTTAAAGAGTTAATTGAATATTTACCCATTGGAGGTCTGAAAAATTTAGGTATATCTGTTCCAACTACTTCCCTATATGCATCTTCAACTTCGGTAAATTCATTTTGGAATTTTGTAGGATCTGTTATTGAAGCCATTGATGGGTGATGAGAGGAGTGATTGCAAACTAAATGACCCTCATCAGCCATTCTTTTAACTATATCAGGATTTTGAGTTATATAAGGTTTTACAACAAAAAAGGCAGCAGGGACACCTTTCTCTTTTAAAACGTCTAATATTTTTTCAGTATAGCCATTTTCATATCCTTCATCAAAGGTTAAATAAATTACTTTACTTTCTGTATCACCTAGATAGTACGCATCATAATCCTTTAAAATATTTACAGATTCTTTAGGACCTTCAGGTAGTGTATCTTTACCTCTATGTACAAAATACCAATTTAGTTCAGAGTTTTCTGGTACAATACTAGCGTTTACATTGTATGTAAAGGTAGGTGTTAAAGCTATTAATAATAATGGAATAAATAATTTTATAATTTTTTTTGAAGATATCAATATTATCACCCCTTCTTAGATTATTCATTATATTTTTTAACTTAAAGCTAAATAATATTCATGATAATATATAGAATAAAAAAACTTATTTGAAAAATATTGACAAATAGAATGGTGTTATATATAATTGGTATATATTAAAATAAAAGGAGGTAGGATTATGTTCAACTTTAATAACATCAAAATAATAAGAAAAATAAATATTAAATTTGTTTATAAGTATAACCCTGTCTCTTTAGGTATTAATAAATTAGTTTATTAAGTGTAAGAATTTACTTAATGAGATCGCGAAGTATATCCGCGATTTTTTTTATTTTTACGTATTGAAAGTCATGGCTATCCATGACTTTTTTGCTTTATTTAACTAATTATTAGCTTAAAGGGTTAGTGATTTGCTTGATTTTTTACTAAAAGTGAGGTGTATATGGATGAAGAGGATTTTACAATATGTATGGAAGTATAAAGGAAGTTTAATATTTGGAACAATATCAATGCTTATAATTATAGGAATAGATTTGTTTAGTCCATACTTACAAAAGATTTTTTTAGATAAAGGAATAATAGGAGGTAAGGAATCTTTAATAATACCTATTTTAATATGTTTTGCTGCTATATCAATAGTTAAAGCTGTATTAGGATATGGAAAAGAATATATTTATGATAGGTTAGCTAGTTTTGTTCAAGAAGATATTAAGCATAGTATGTTCAATCATATTCAAAAATTAGAATTTAAGTATTTTGACAATATAAATACTGGAGAGCTTATGTCTAGAATAGGTGAAGATGTTGATAATATATGGGATACTATAGGATTTGGACTTAGACTCTTTGTAGAAAATGTTATATATTTTGTAGTTTCTGTAGTGATACTATTCTACCTAAATTGGCAGTTAACCCTAATTTGCATGGTAGTAATGATACCTATAGGATTTATTGGTGTTAAGCTTGAAAAGGAATTTGGAAAATGCTACGACGAGTTGAGTGATAAGACGGCTGAAATAAATACTGCCGCAGAAGAAAATATTGCAGGGGTAAGACTTGTAAAAGCTTTTACGAGAGAGAAACATGAGATTTTAAAATTTTTATCTATGAATAAAAGCTATTATGACTTAAACGTAAAGCAAGCAAAGGTAATAGGAAAGTACTTTCCTCCAGTAGAGTTTCTTACCAATATTTCTTTAGTTATAATGATTGTTCTTGGTGGAATATTTGTAATGAAGGGAAATATGACTTTGGGAACGTTAGTTGCATTTAATGGATATATAGGAAATGTAATATGGCCTTTAAGAATGTTAGGAAATTTATTGGACTTACTATCTAGAAGTAATGCTTCAGCAAAGAAAATATTTAAAATAGTAGATAGAAAATCAAAAGTGTATAGTAAGGAAAATAGCTATAAACCTGAAAAAATAAGAGGGGAAATACAGTTTGATAATGTTAGTTTTAAATATAATGATGAAGTTGTACTTAAGGATATAAACTTAAAGATACCTTCAGGAAGCACTGTAGCTTTAATGGGAACTACGGGGTCTGGTAAATCGACAATGCTAAATCTTATAGGTAGGTATTATGATGTTTGCAAAGGTAGTGTTCTGATAGATGGAGTAGATGTAAGAGATTACGATTTAGGAAAACTAAGGGAGAATATGTCTATTGTAATGCAGGATACATTTTTATTTTCAGACTCTATAATTAATAATATTAAATTTAGTAATGGCGGAGCCACTATTGAAGATGTTGAAGAGGCATCTAAAACTGCGTGTTGTTTTGATTTTATACAAGAATTGACTAGTGGTTATGATACAGAAATTGGAGAAAGAGGCATAGGGTTATCAGGAGGGCAAAAGCAAAGAATATCAATAGCTAGAGCCCTACTCAGAAAATCGGAAATTTTGATTTTAGATGATGCCACATCAGCTTTAGATATGGAAACTGAATATGAGTTACTAGCCAATTTGAATAAAAGAAAAGAAAAAAGCACAACGTTTATTATTGCTCATAGAATTTCAGCAGTTAAAAATGCGGATATTATTTTATATTTTGAAGATGGAAAAATAAAAGAAAGAGGAACTCACGAGGAGCTGTTAGGACTAAAAGGTAGTTACTATAACGTATATTGTGAACAATTTAAAGATTTTAATCTTTTGGAAAAAGAGGTGATATAGTATGGGTAGTAATTCAATTAATAAAGATGAGCAAACGTTAAAAAGAAGTAAAGTAGAAATAGTTAGAAGGTTATCTATATATTTAAAACCTCATAAAGCTAAAACTGTTATTGTAATTTTGCTTATGATATTTGTAATGATGTGTAGTATTATAAATCCTTATTTACTTCAGATTGCTATAGATAACCATGTAGAGAATGAAAATGTTAAAGGTTTATTACTTATTGGTTTAATTCTTCTTTCTCTAAATGCTTTTGCATGGATTTTATCAAGAATTAGATGGAAAATGATTTCTGAAGTTACTAATACAGTATTACTAGATATAAGAAAGGAACTTTATAGCCATATTCAGAATTTGTCTTTCGATTTTTTTGATTCAAGACCTGTGGGAAAGATATTGGCAAGAGTTGTTGGAGATGTAAATGCTCTTAAAAATTTATTCAATCAGAGTATACAGACTGTTATACCTGAAGGGTTAAGTTTAATTTGTGTATGCATTGCTATGATGATAATGAATTTTAAACTTGCTGTTGCATGCATGACTTTGCTTCCTGTATTAGCTATATCTATGTTTTATATTGAGACAAAATCAAGAAAAAGATGGAATGATTTTAGGAGTAAAAGATCAAACTTAAATGGATTTACCCATGAAAATTTTTCAGGGATGAAGGTTGTACAAGCTTTTGCTAAGGAGGAGGATACAGAAAAAACTTATAAGGAAATGGTCAGGAAGGAGAAGAATGCTTTTTTGCAAGCGATAAAATTGAATGATTTATTTTGGCCATTAGTTGAATTATCATGGGGTGTTGGAACTTTAATAGTATTTGCTGTAGGGTATAGATTAGTTATATCAGGAGAAATACAAATAGGGAAGCTTATTGCGTTTTCGATGTATACAGGAATGTTCTGGAGACCAATAACAAATCTTTCGAGTTTTTATAATACAATGATAACTAATTTTGCAGCAGCTGATAGAATATTTGATATTTTAGATATAAAACCAGATATAGAGAATATACCAGAAGCCATTGACATTGGTAAAATAAGTGGAAAAGTAGAGTTTAAGGATGTAAGCTTTGCTTATAATAATAGTTCAGAAGTTTTGAGTAAAGTAAACTTTAAAGTTAATAAAGGTGATAGAGTGGCTTTAGTAGGTGCTACAGGAGCTGGTAAAACAACAATAATATCTTTGTTGAGTAGATTTTATGATCCTAGTAACGGTAAAATTTTAGTGGATGGTAAAGACATTAAGGAGGTAAAATTAGAATCATATAGATCTCAGATGGGAATAATGCTTCAAGATACATTTTTATTTTCTACATCAATAATGGAAAATATAAGATATGGAAGGTTAAATGCAACTGATGAGGAAGTAATAGAAGCAGCTAAAGCTGTAAATGCCCATGATTTTATTATGCGTATGGAAAAAGGATATGAAACAGAGGTGAATGAAAGGGGATCCAGACTTTCTTTAGGTCAAAGACAATTAGTATCTTTTGCGAGAGCATTACTTGCAAACCCTAGAATATTAATATTAGATGAAGCTACATCAAATATTGACACTGAAACTGAAAAGTTAGTACAAGAAGGAATAGAAAAACTTCTTCAAGGAAGAACTTCCTTTGTTATCGCACATAGATTATCTACAATTAGAGATTGCGATAAGATAATGGTGGTTGAAAATGGTGGAATAAGTGAAATGGGAAGTCATGAGGAGCTTTTAGTCAAAAGAGGAGTTTATTATAACCTTTATATGGCTCAGTATAGATTTATAAGTGAAGGAGCATAGTGGATTACTTCGTAAAGGGGAAAATTTGATAGAGCAAAGAGAAAAATATGAATAATATAGTGAAAAGTTTAAGTGTAATACAGATAGAAATGTAAGTGTAGGGTGAATTTATAGTATTAATCTATATTTATCTATGGTTGTATATTTTAAATGGTTGAAATAAAAATGTTTGTAGAGTATAATTTTAAAAGTATTAGTATACGGAAGAAAGGAATGTACTTAGATGAGATTAGGAATTGTAGGGTTACCAAACGTAGGTAAGAGTACTTTATTTAATGCTATAACAAAAGCAGGAGCAGAATCTGCTAACTACCCATTTTGTACAATCGAACCAAATGTAGGTGTTGTTAGCGTTCCAGATAAAAGATTAGATGTACTTGAAAAAATGTATAATACTAAAAGAAAAGTTTATACTGCTGTAGAATTTTATGATATAGCTGGACTTGTAAAAGGAGCTTCAAAAGGAGAAGGACTTGGAAATAAGTTTTTATCACATATAAGAGAAGTTGAAGCTATAGTACATGCGGTAAGATGTTTTGATGATGGAAATGTTGTTCACGTTGAAGGGTCTGTAGATCCAATTAGAGATATAGAAACAATTAATTTAGAGCTTATTTTTGCTGATTTAGAAGTTTTAGAGAGAAGAATGGAAAAGGGAGTTAAGCTTGCGAGATCAGGAGATAAGAAAGCTAAGGCAGAGTATGAGATAATGGAAAAGGTTAAAGCTCATTTAGAAGCTAATAAACCAATAAGAACTTTAGAAGTAACAGAAGATGAAGATGCATTTATTAAAACTTTATTTATGATTACATCTAAGCCAGTTTTATATTCTTGTAATATTTCTGAAGATGACATGATGAGTGGTAATCTAGAAAATGATTATGTAAAGACAGTTAAAGAATATGCTGCAAATGAAAATTCAGAAGTAGTAGTAGTTTGTGCTAAACTTGAAGAAGAACTTTCAGGATTAGAAGATGATGAAAAGGCAGAAATGCTTGAAGAGTATGGTTTAGTAGAATCAGGTCTAGATAAACTTATAAGAGCTTCTTATAAGCTTTTAGGACTAATAAGTTATTTAACTGCTGGTGTTCAAGAAGTAAGAGCTTGGACTATAAAAGAAGGAACAAAAGCTCCAGCTGCAGCAGGTAAAATTCACTCAGATATTGAAAGAGGATTCATCAGAGCTGAAGTAGTTGGATATGATGATTTAATAGAGTGTGGTTCGGAAGCAGCTGCTAAAGAAAAAGGTTTATATAGATTAGAAGGTAAAGAGTACGTTATGAAAGATGGAGATGTTGTAAACTTTAGATTCAACGTATAATAGTGATTAAATAGTGTGTATTTAATTTGTAAGAATTAGATACACACTATTTTTTTTGCTTAAAATAGTGATAAAAGGATAAAAAATTAATTTTAAAAGTGCTAAAAATAATTACAAGAAATGTAAAGAAGTGCTGAAGCCTTGAAATTACTAGCTTAAAAATTAAAAAAACTAGCTAAAAAGTAGTAAAACTACTTGAAGAATACATAAAAGTTTTATAAAATATATATAAAGTGGTTAAAAGTGGTGGAAAGTGGTTAAATGTAGAGAGAATTTCTGAGGTGCAAAATGTTCATAGGGGAATATCAACATAGTTTAGATAGTAAAAATAGAATAATTGTACCTTCAAAATTAAGGGAGGGTTTAGGAGATAAATTTATAATCAGCAAAGGGTTAGATGGTTGTCTTTATGCTTATCCTATAGATGAATGGCAGAAATTTGAGGAAAAGTTGAAAAACTTACCACTTACTAATAGAGATGCTAGAGCTTTCGTAAGATTCTTTGTTGCTGGGGCAACAGAAGTTGAAACAGATAAACAGGGAAGAGGTTTAATTCCGGCAAATCTTAGAGAATATGCAGGCATTGAAAAGGAAATAGTAACTATAGGTGCTTTAAATAAGGTTGAGATTTGGAGTAAGGAAAAATGGGAAAGCTATAATGAGTCAGATATAGACTTTGATAGTATAGCTGACAAAATGGGCGATTTAGGAATATAAGGAGTTTTTAAAATGGAATTTAATCACGTTTCAGTTCTTTTAAATGAATGTTTAGATGCTTTAAATATTAAAGAAGATGGAATTTATGTAGATGGCACACTTGGCGGTGCTGGGCACTCTTCAGAGATTCTTAAAAGACTTTCAGAAAATGGACGTTTAATAGGTATTGACCAAGATACAGACGCTTTAAAAGCGGCAGGTTTAAGATTACAGAACTTTAATAATGTAACATATGTACATAATAATTTTTATAATATTAAGCAGATACTAGATGATTTAGATATAGAAGAGGTAGATGGAATACTAATGGACTTAGGAGTTTCATCTTATCAGTTAGATACTGGTGAAAGAGGATTTAGTTATATGAAAGATGCGCCTCTTGATATGAGAATGAATAGAGAAAATGAATTGTCTGCTTATGAAGTTGTTAACACATATTCAGAAGAAGAACTATATAGAATTATAAGAGATTATGGAGAAGAAAAATTTGCTAAAAGGGTAGCAACATTTATTGTTAATGCTAGAGAAGAAAAAGATATTGAAACTACTTTAGAGTTAGTAGAAATAATAAAAAATGCTATACCTGCAAAGGCTAGAAGAGAAGGACCTCATCCAGCAAAGAGAACTTTCCAAGCTATAAGAATAGAAGTAAATAGCGAACTATCAATATTAAATAGAGCTATAGAAGATGGAGTTAGTAAGTTATCTAAAGGCGGAAGGATGGCAATTATTACTTTCCACTCTCTAGAAGATAGAATAGTAAAAAATAAGTTTAGGGATTTAGCTGTATCTTGCAGATGTCCAAAGGAATTCCCAATATGTGTTTGTGGAGAAAAAGCTAAAGTTAAGGTTATTAGCAGAAAAGCTATAGATCCATCAAAAGAAGAAGTGGAAATGAATCCAAGAAGTAGAAGTGCGAAATTAAGGGTAATTGAGAAAATATAAAAAAGGGTAAATTAATATGTGGGAGATGTGAATAAAATGGTTGTTAGAGAATATGATTATATAAGAGGAAATACAGCACTTGCACCAGAAAGAAAGGTAAAGGAGCAAGAGGTTAAGAAGAAAAAGAAACAAGTAAAAAAAGAGTTTGACTGGAAAAACAACAGAGTAAAAATAATATCTTCAGCAGTAATTGTTTCAATTTTAGGTGTAGCGAGTTTAAGTATTGATAGCTATGTATACAAAATCCAAAAGAATTTATCAAATTTGGAAGTGGAAATGGAAACTGAATTAGCTAAAAATGAAGCTATGAAAGTAGACTTACTTAAAGTATCTTCCCTTGATAATATAAATGAAGTAGCTGTAAATGGATTAAACATGACTTATCCTGATAAATCAAGCAGTATAACAATTGATATGTCTAAGAATTATTTTGATCACATAAAAGATAAAAAAGAGACTAATACAAAAACAAACCTAATAGCAAAAATAGCAAATTGGATGAATTAATGAATAACTTATAGAATTCCTTTATAGGCTTTCTATAAGTTAAAATTGCTTTAGAAAGACTAAGTATTAGATATTGGCTTTTTCTTTTATTCATTAATTCATCTGGGTATGGGGGAATGATTATGAGTAAAAGAACGTTCAAAGACCGTGCAGTTATGAAGAAAAGAATGACAATCGTTATTAGTGTAATAACTTTAACATTTTTAATTCTTAGCCTGAGATTAGCCTACATAATGATTGTTAAGCGAGAGGATTATGCTAAGAGAGCTGAAGAACAATGGACAAGCGAAGTTAGGATTGATGCAAGAAGAGGTAGAATATTAGATAGAGATGGTGAAGAACTTGCTGTTTCTGCAGATGTTTATAGAGTTGACTTCGATCTTAATTCAATTAGACAAAGCTTAAATAAGAAAGGTTTAGAAACGAAAGATATAGCACCGTTAATTGCTAATGCCCTAGGTTTAGAAAGTGATAAGGTGCTTGAAAAGTTAGAAACAAAGTTACCAAGTGGAGCTAATGCTGGATCTGCTAATCTTGTTAGAAGAATAGAGAAAGAAGCAGCGGATAAGGTAAAAGCATTAGAGATTAGTGGGGTAATTGTATCTCCAGATACAAAGAGATATTATCCAAATGGTGAGTTTTTAGCTCATGTTCTTGGAAGTACTAATGTTGATGGACAAGGACTAACTGGCGTAGAGTTACAGTATAATGAATATTTATCTGGTGTTCCAGGAATAAGAATATCAGAGCTAGATAGAAATAGTGCTAATGTATCATATACTATATCTAAGTTTACGGCACCAATAACTGGTAAGGATGTTACTCTTACAATAGATAAAAATATCCAAGCCTTTGCAGAAAAGGCTGCAGAAAAAGCTTTAGTAGATAATAAGGCAGCAAGAGTTTCTATATTAGTAATGGATCCAAATAATGGCGAGGTTTTAGCTATGGTAAATAAACCAGACTTTGATCCTAATAATCCATTTGAAGGGTATTCTGATTTTACTGGAAATACTGATGCGGAAAAACTACAAAAAATGTGGAGAAATAGTTTAGTTAATGATACTTTTGAACCAGGATCTATATTTAAGGTTGTGACTATGGTTACAGCATTAGAGGAGGGGCTTGTAAGTGAAACGGATAAATTCACTTGTGGAGGAAGCTTACAGGTAGGACCACATACTATAAAATGTTGGAAACATGGAGGACATGGAGAACAGACTTTGCCAGAGATATTGCAGAATTCATGTAACGTAGGGTTTATGAAGTTGGGTGAAAAAATCGGTAAAGAAAAGTTAACTGAATATATTAAAAAATTAGGTTTTGGTCAAGTTTCAGGCATTGATTTGCCAGGAGAGGCAAGAGGAATAATAAAAAGTGTAGATTCGATAAAAGAGGCAGATTTAGCTACAATTTCTTTTGGACAAACAAATACAGTAAACGCAGTGCAATATATGACTGCTTTTAATGCGTTAGCCAATGGTGGTACACTTATTCAGCCGCATATAATGAAAACTGTAACTCATACAACATCAACTGGTGAAGATGTGGTAGATGAAGTTTTTGAACCTACTGTTAAAGAAAATGTTTTATCAGAGGAAATGACAGCTGTTTTAAGAGATTACTTGGAGAGAACGGTAAATAAAGGTGGATCTAATAGATCGTATATAGCAGGATATCACTTAGGAGGGAAAACTGGTACAGCACAAAAGGTTAACCCTGTTACTGGAGGATATGAATCAGGAAGGTATATATCATCAATGGCAGCTATGATTCCTAGCAATGATCCTAAGGTTACGGTATTTGTAAGTATAGATGAGCCAAGTAATGGTGATTACTATGCAGGTGTTGTAACAGCACCGGTAGCTAAGGTATTGATAGATGATATAATAAACTACATGAATGATGAAATTCTAAAAGATAATGATTCTATTTTAAGAGAAATTGTAATTCCAGAATTAAGGGGATTATCAATAGATGAAGCTAAAAAGGTTCTCAAAGATAACAATTTAGAGTATAATATTGAAGGAAGTGGGTCTATAATAACAGATATAAAACCATATCCTGGATATGTAGTTAAAGAGGGGTCAAAGATTAATCTTTACACTGATGGAGATGGAAATTATAATAAGAATGTTGTTATGCCAGATTTGATAGGATATTCTAAAGAGTCAGCTATAGAACTATTAGAAAGCTTAGGAATTAATTATACTCTTCAGGGAGATGGAGTTGTTACTAATCAAAGTACTCCACAAGGAGAGGTAATTGTTATAGGTGATACGGTGAAACTTATACTTACTTCGGAATACGGAGATTAAAAGTTTACCATTAGTTTAGCATGTGGAATATCACATGCTAAATTTTTATCTTTTGAGATATCTAATTATTAAGAGGAGATGAAGTAATGAAACTATTACAATTATTAGATGGGGTAAATTATAAAGTAGTAAAAGGAAATTTAGATAAAGAGATAGTTAATATTCAATACGATAGTAGAAAAGTTAGCAAAGATGATATTTTTGTGTGTCTTTCAGGGTTTGAGGTTGATGGACATAACTTTGTAAGCAAAGCTGTTGAAAATGGTGCTAGAGTAATTATATGTGAAAAAGATATAGATTTAACTAGTAACTTAGAAGATGTAACTATTATAAAAGTAGAAGAAGGCAGAAAAACATTAGCTACTATGGCAGCTAACTACTATGATCATCCAACAAAAAAACTTAAGTTAATAGGTGTAACAGGAACAAATGGAAAAACAACAAGTGTATACATACTAAAATCTATTTTAGAAAAGTCAGGGAAAAAAGTAGGTTTAATTGGCACTATAGCTAATTATATTGGAGATGAAAAAATAGAATCTACTCATACTACTCCTGAATCATTAGAATTACAAAAATTATTTAAGAGTATGGTAGATAAAGGGTGTAAATATTGTGTGATGGAAGTATCCTCTCACTCCCTAGCTTTAGATAGGGTATATGGATGTCATTTTGATATTGGAATATTTACTAATATAACAAGGGATCATTTAGATTTTCATAAAACTTTCGAAAATTATTATGATGCAAAATTTAAGCTTTTTGAAAGAAGTGATTACTCTATAATTAATGTAGATAATAATTACGGATATAATGTGATTAGAGATTTAGAAAAGTTAAATAAAGAGGCTATAACTTATTCAATAAATGAAGAAAGTGATTATAAAGCAACTGAAGTTATGTTCGAAGGACAAGACACTATATTCACAGTAAATGGAACAAGATATGAATTTGTATTACCAGGAGAGTATAATGTTCATAATGCATTAGGATGTATTGCTGCAGCTAAGACACTAGGAATTAGTGATGAAAATATTAAGAGTGGTTTGTTAGATGTAATAGTTCCAGGTAGATGTGAAAGAGTAGGGAATAAGTATAATCTTCCATATGAGTTGATAATTGATTTTGCTCACACGCCAGATGGATTAAAAAATCTTTTAGAGACTTTAAGAGCACTTACTAAAAATAGATTAATAGCTGTTTATGGCAGTGGTGGAGATAGAGACAAGGTTAAGAGAGCGGAAATGGGAAGAATTGGTAGTGAAATTGCAGATTTAGTAATTATAACTTCTGATAATCCAAGAACAGAAGATCCTATTGCAATTTTAAAGGAGATTAGTTGTGATATACAAAAAACTAACTATTTAGCTATTGAAGATAGAGTTGAGGCTATAAGATTAGCAATGGATATGGCAGAACCAGGAGATGTAGTAGTGCTTGCTGGTAAAGGTCATGAAACTTATCAAATAATGCCTGAAGGAAAGGTTCATTTTGATGAGAGAGAAGTAATTGCTAATATTTTAAATAAGTAATAAGAGGTGTAATAATGGAAATAACTTTCAAAGAACTTTTAGCTGCTATTGATGGAGAGGTTATATTAGATAGTAGCAAGAAGGAATTTAATAAGTTTTGTATTGATACAAGAAATATAGAAGAAGGAAATATTTTTGTAGCCTTAAAGGGAGAAAAGTTTAATCCTAATAAACATGCTTTAGAAGCTATTGATAAAGGAGCTAATATAGTAATAATAGATGAAATATTATTTGATAAGGCAGATCTGAAAAATGAAGGAACCATAATAAAGGTAGATAGTTGTCATAAAGCTTTATTAGATTTAGCTAATTATTATAGAAAAAAACTAAATTTAAAAGTTATAGGGGTAACAGGGTCTACTGGTAAGACATCTACAAAGGATTTGGTAGCAGCTTTTTTAAGTCATAAGTTTAAAGTATTTAAGACTAAAGGTAACTTTAATAGTGAAATAGGATTGCCACTTATGATTTTTGAATTAACTAGAGATTATGATGTAGCTGTTTTAGAAATGGGAATGAGTGATTTAGGAGAGATACATAATCTTGCAAAAACAGCTCTTCCAGATATGGCTGTTATAACTAATATTGGATTATCTCACTTAGAAAATCTTAAGACACAAGAGAATATATTAAAAGCTAAAGTGGAAATTACTGATTTCTTTACAGAAAATAATGTTTTGGTAGTTAATGGAGAAGATAAGCTATTAAACAATTTGAATAATAATTGTTTTAAAATTGAAAAAACTGGATATAATCATGAATATAATGTTTACGCTACTAATATTATATTAAGAGAGAACTCTACAGAATTTACAGCGCACCATAATGGAGAAGAATTTACATTTAAGTTACCGATGGCTGGAAAGCATAATGTGTTAAATTCTATGTTGGCAATTGATATTGCATTTAACTTAGGGTTATCTTTTGAAGAGATGAACGAAGGATTAAAAAACTTAGAAGCAACATCTATGAGATTGCAGGTTATAAAGAAAGAAAATATAACAATTATAAATGATTGTTATAATGCTAGTCCTGATTCAATGAAATCATCTTTAGATGTCTTAGCTACTTATAATGGTGGAAGAAAAGTTGCTATACTTGGAGATATGTATGAGCTAGGTTCAAAATCTAAAGAAGCTCATGCTGAAGTTGGAGGTTATGCAACTGATAAAGTAGAGCTATTAATAGCTATAGGAGAAAATGTTAAAGAGTTTAGAAGTGGCTATAAAGGAAAAAACATAGTTACATTCGGAACTAAAGATGAATGTTTAGAAAAGCTAGAAGAGTATATTAATAAAAATGATATTATTCTAGTTAAAGCATCTAGAGGAATGAAATTTGAAGAGGTAGTAAATAAGCTTGAATCTATCTCAATATCATAGAGGAGGTGAACTGCTTTTAGCAGTGAAAAATGGGGGATAAAATGATAAATATAATAACATCAAAATATGCAATAGCGGCAGTGCTGAGCTTATTAATTTCATTAGCATTAGGACCAATCGCAATACCAGCATTAAGAAGATTAAAATTCGGACAAAACATAAGAAAAGAAGGACCGCAAAGCCATCTTAAAAAAGCAGGAACTCCTACTATAGGTGGATTAATCTTTATAGGTTCAACTTTAATAACGATGCTTGCCTTAAGATTAAAGTGGAATGATGAAGCTATGATAGTGCTATATTCACTTATAGCATTTGGTTTTATTGGGTTCTTAGATGATTTACTTAAAATAATAAAAAAAGATAACGAGGGATTAAAGGCTTGGCAAAAGATGGTGCTATTATTAGTGTTCTCTGGAGCTATTGCTTATTATGGATATCTAAATTTAAGTACAAGTATGATAATACCTTTCTTAGGTAAAAAAGTAGCTCTTGGAATGTTCTATATTCCATTTGTAATCTTTATTTATGCAGCAACAACAAATGCAGTTAATTTAACAGATGGTTTAGATGGTTTGGCATCTACTGTATCAGTTTTGGTATTAACATTTTTTGCAGTAAGTTCATTCATATTAGGACATGATTCAGTTGGGCTTTTCTGTATCGCATTAATAGGTGGATTAATAGGTTTCTTAAAATATAATGCTTATCCAGCAAGAATATTTATGGGAGATACTGGTTCATTAGCTATAGGAGGCGCAATTGCAACTATAGCAATTATATTAGAAATACCTTTACTTATTCCAGTAGTTGGAGGAATATATGTTCTTGAAACATTATCTGTAATAATTCAAGTAACGTCATTTAAATTAACTGGTAAAAGAATATTCAAAATGGCTCCTATACATCATCATTTTGAACAATGTGGATGGAGCGAAGTTAAAATTGTAACAGTATTTTCGGTAGCAACTGTAATATTATGCATGATAGGATTTTGGGCACTTTAGAAATTTAATATGGAGGAGTGTTTATGAGATTTAATGAGCCCCTAAATAAAAAAATGTTAGGGGAGGTAGACTATGGTATATTCTATTCTTTATTTCTATTATTAGCTATAGGAATAGTAATGATTTACTCTGCAAGTTCTTTTTATGCTATGTTTAAATATAAAAATAGTATGTATTACTTAATTAGACAGGGTGCATTTGCAGTAATTGGGATAATAGCTTTAGTGATGATGATGAAATTTGATTATCATAAGCTTAAAAAAATAACACCATATTTATTGATATGTACAATTCCTTTGTTAATAGCTGTTTTCTTTTTTCCTGAGGTAAATGGAGCTAGAAGATGGATAAAGTTGGGAATACTATCATTCCAGCCTTCTGAATTGACTAAATATGTAGTAGTTATGTTCTTAGCTATGAGTATCGATTTGAAAGGTGATAGAATAAAGAGATTTTGGGATGGCTTAGTACCTTATTTAGCTGTAGCAGGTTTTTTTGCTGCAATGATATTAGCAGAAAAGAATATGAGTATTGCAACTATTATTATGATAGTAACTTTTATAATGCTTTTTGTTGCGGGTGGACAAATTAAGCATTTATTTGGAATAATATTTCCGGCTATGTTTTCACTGGCTATATTCTTTATTTTTAGTTCTGATTATCGTAGAGCTAGAATGTTAAACTTTATAGATCCATGGAAAGATGCTGCTGGTGATGGATATCAACTTATACAATCCTTTTATGCTCTAGGGGCTGGAGGAATAACTGGGTTAGGGCTAGGGGAGTCAAGGCAAAAGATTTTATATATGCCAGAACCACATAATGATTTTATTTTTTCAATTGTTGGAGAAGAATTAGGGTTAGTTGGATGTCTGTTTATTATAGGATTATTCTTATTTCTTATTTGGAGAGGGATAAGGGTTGCTATGAAGGCAAAAGATACCTATGGTAAATTGCTTGCAGTAGGTATTACATCTATAATTGCAGTTCAAGCAATTATTAACATTGCTGTTGTAACAGGATCAATGCCTGTAACAGGTGTTCCTATGCCGTTTATAAGTTATGGAGGAACGTCTTTAGTAATAAATCTAATGGCAATGGGGATTTTGTTAAATATATCATCTCAAATAGAAAAAAGTGTAACTTAAGAGAGTACCTCTACATATAGAGGTACTTTTTGCTGTTGTTGTAAATAATGTAATAAAATTGTAATTAAATTTTGGATGAAAAACTTGCAGAAAAATGATATTATTATATATAGATATATTTAGAAAAGGATGAAATATTGCAATATGACAGAATATAAACAAAGTAATGAGATTAAGAAGTATTTAAAGACAAAAAAAAGAAAGAAGAGAATAAAAAAGGTCATAATGATTGTAATTGTATTAACAATTACTTTAATCTTATTTTTAACAAAAGCTCCTATATTTAATATTAATACAATTGATGTAATAGGAACTTCTAAAATAAGTTCTGATAATTTGAAAGAGACTTTGAAAATGTTTATTGGACAAAATATTTACATCGTCAATGAAGATGAGATTAAAAATATATTAATGAAAGATAAGTATGTGAAGGAAGTTAAGATATCAAGAAAAGGAATATCTAAATTAGTTATAAATATTGTTGAGGAATCACCTGTATTTTACGTTGAAAATAATGGAATTATAGAAGTTATAAATGAAGATTTAGTGGTGATTGAAGAATTAGATAGTATAGAGGGTAAGAATTTAGTAAAGATATCAGGAGTAGGGGCAGAAAATATTTCTGTTGGAGATAAGGTTAGTGATGATGAAATCCTATCTAGTATATTAGAAAAATTTTATCCATATATAGCTCAAAATAGAGAGTCAATTAAGTTTGATGAAATAAACATTGCAGATATTGTAAACATAAAAGGAAGAATTGGAGAAGTAGAAATATTTTTTGGAGATGATTCTGATTTACATAATAAAATGGAAAATGTTTATAGAATATTATTATCAGAAGAAATTAAGTTAACTAAAGGTTATATAGATGTTAGTTTTGATGGACCACCTATAATTAAGAATACATCTAGCTAGGGGGAATATATATGAAAAAAATAATATCACAACTTGTGGTTGCTATAGTATGTGCACTTTTAGGCTTTTTGCTGACATATCAGTTTAAAATGTTAAGTTTACAAGAAGATGAAAAAGCTATAGCGCAAAATCAGGATATCTTATCTCAAATAGAAGTGTTAAAAAAAGAAAGAGATGAGCTTTCAGAAACTAATAAAACTTTATCAGAGGAAATCAAAAGATTAGAAGAGAATGCTGCTGAAGAGGGAGCTTTAGAAAGTGAAATAAAAAAACAACTAGATAATACTAGAATGCACTTAGGATTATTAGATGTTAAAGGGTCAGGAATAACAATTATAATTACACCTAAAACTACAATTTTTGGTGAGAGTACAACAGATAGCACAGTTAGTATAAGCGAGGAGGAATTAATACATATTATAAACCTTCTTTGGTATTCAAGAGCTGAGGCTATTTCAGTAAATGATATTAGAATAACGCCCCAAACAGGAATTAAAACATCAGGAAAAAGTATTTCTATTGGAAGTGTTGGGCTAGTAGATCCTAAATCTAAGATTGTAATAAAAGCCATCGGAGATAAAGCTAAGCTTAATGTTGGAGTAAGTTTTGGAAATTCTTTAGGGTATGGTGCTTTAAAAAATTATAATGTAGAAACAAAAACAAGTGATGATATAGTTATAAATAAGACTACACAAAGCTTGAGAAGTGAATATATAAAGCCTGTACAATAAAGGAGGATTAGAATAATGATTGGATTCATAGGATTATTAGTAGGAGTATTATTAGGATTAGTTTTAAATATAAATATACCTGATAAGTTTTCACCATATATGTCTGTGGCAATTTTAGCTTGTTTAGATTCAGTTTTCGGAGCATTACGTGCAAGTCTTTCTAAAAGTTTTAAACCTGATATTTTTATTTCAGGTTTTATAGGTAATGCTATATTAGCAGCGGCTCTAGCTTATCTTGGTGATAAGTTAGGAATTCCAATATATATAGCGGCAGTAATTGTTTTTGGAGGCCGTATATTTGATAATTTCGCAACAATAAGAAGATTCTTGCTTGAAAAACTTAAAAATCGACAAAGAGGTGATTAAGTGAAAAAGCATATAGATAAAATATTGATTTTTATTGCTTCTATTGTAACTGGTGCACTTATATCTATAAGTTTTAGTGAAAATAAAACTGATACTTTTTTCTCGATGAAGAGTATAGAATATAAAGACGCAATAGAACAAAGAAATTTGTTATATAAAGAAATCTCTGATTTAAAAGAGAGCAACAATGAGATTATGTATAAGTTGAGAAGTTACAATCAAGGTGAAGAAAAACACCAAAAGGTAATGGATGATATGAAATTACAACTTAGTGATTATAGTGAAATAGCTGGAACAACAGCCTTAGAAGGTAGTGGAGTAGTAATAAAAATTAAGGATGGATATTATGATATTAGTGAAAGTACTTCTTATGAAATAGAAAGAAAAACATTACATGCAACAGATGCGGCTTTATTGCTTAATGAACTTAGGAGTATTGGGGCTGAAGCTATAGCTATAAATGGATATAGAATATTAAATGATACTGGTGTGCAATGTGCCTGGGCGTTTATTGAATTTAATGATAATAATCAAACTAGAGAAGCACAACCATTTTATTTTTATGCTTTAGGAGATCCGGATGAGTTGGAGGCTGCACTTTTAGCAGATGGAAGTTATTTAAATAGACTTATAATAAGAGGCTTAGAGATAGAGGTAGAGAAAAGAGACGATTTATATTTTTCACCAACTAATAGAGTTCTTGATTTTCAATATATGCAAAGAGAAGATTCATAATATATTATATATAGTATAAAATAGTAAAAAAATATGAAAAAGTTTATGAAAATAAGAAATTTATGAAGGAAATTCTATGTTTTTGGAGAATTAAAATAATGTAGAAGATTCTCCTAAAGGGAGGGATTAAAATAGATATAAAAGAGAATATAGAAAATATATTAAGTGAAATACCTGATAATGTTTTGCTAGTTGCTGTTTCAAAGACAAAGCCTGTAGAAGATATTTTAGAGGCTTATGAAATTGGAATAAGAAATTTTGGTGAGAACAAAGTTCAAGAACTAGTAGATAAATATGATAAGTTGCCAAAAGACATTAGTTGGCATTTAATTGGTTCGTTACAAACTAATAAAGTAAAATATATAGTTGGTAAAGTAACTTTAATTCACTCTTTATCTAGTATAAAACTTCTAGAGAAAATTGAATTAGAATATGGTAAAAAAGGTATGGTAGCTGATGTTTTAATTCAAGTAAATATAGGAAGAGAAGCTTCGAAGAGTGGCGCTTTAGAGGAAGATTTAGATGGATTGATTCAGGCTGTTGAAAGATGTGAGAATGTAAAGGTGAAAGGGATTATGGTTATAATTCCAAAAGGAAATGATGATGAAAATAGATATTATTTTAAAAAGTCTTTTGAAATTTTTAAAGAATTAAAAAATAATATCTATAAAAATATTTCAATGGAGATTTTATCAATGGGTATGACCCATGATTATAAAATAGCTATAGAAGAAGGATCTAATCTAATAAGAATTGGAACTGGAATTTTTGGAGCAAGATAAATTGTAGGAGGAGTAAGAATGAGTATGTTAAGTAAATTTAAAGAAATGGTTTTTGGAGAATATGATGAGGATTTTGAAGATATAGAAGAAACAGAAGAAGAGGAAGAAATAGAAGAAGTAGAACCTATTATATCAAAACAAAAAGGTAATAAAGTTGTTAATATACACAATAGTGCTTCGCCAAAAGTAATGGTTGTAAAGCCATCTAGCTATGAAGAAGCTAAAGAGATTGCAGATGCTCTTAAAAATAGAAAGATAGTAGTAGTAAACACTACTGCATTAGAAGCTAAGGTAGCACAAAGATTAGTTGATTTTATTAGTGGAGCAGTTTGCGTTTTAGGTGCTCAATTACAAGAAATTGAGCAAAGAGTATATCTTTTATCACCTTCAAATGTAGAAGTTTCAAGCGAATTGAAAACAGAAATAAGCAGTAAAGCTTTATTTAGTTGGAATAAATAATAGGAGCTAATAGTAGCTAATGATAAAAAAAGAAGAAGTATTAAAAAACTTTGGTAAAGAAGAAAGAGATGAAGTTATAAAGATATATGAGTGGATGGAACTTTCTTATGAAAAGGAAATACCTATATTTTCAAGAAGTTTTTGTACACCGAACATATGGTTATATTTTATAAATAATTTTAACTCGAAAAACTTTAAGGTAGAAGCTAGTGGATATTTTGAAGAGAGTGATAGAAGGGTGATATCATTTAATAATATTTACGAAAGTGATTATCCATATAAGTTAGTAAAAATAGAAAAAAAGTCAAAATTTGATTCGCTATCTCATAGAGATTACTTAGGAGCAATTATGGCTTTAGGTGTGGAAAGAGAAAAGTTTGGAGATTTAAGAGTTTTAGAAAATTATGCAGTTGTTCCGGTGTATGAAGATGTTGTTGAATATATTATATCGTCATTAGTTTCTGTAGGTAAATCGCCAGTAAGTTGTGAAGTTATACATGACACAACATTATCTAAGGTTAGCTTTTTAGAAGTTATAATCAATGTATCATCTTTAAGATTAGATAGTATTGTGTCAAAACTTTCAAATATATCTAGATCAAAAGCATTAGAATTAATTAATCAAAATAAGGTGTTATTGGACTATTGCAAAGTTAATAGTAAAAGTTTAGAAGTTAAAGAAGGACAAAGGATAACTATTGCTGGCGTGGGTAAATATATTATGGGGAATATTGTAGGTAGCACTAAAAGCGGTAGGTTTAAGGTTAACATAAAGAAATATATTTAAAAAACGAGGTGGGGGAAAATGAAGTTAACGCCAATGGATATTAACAATAAAGAGTTTAAGAGGGGAATTAGAGGATATAATCCTGATGAGGTTGATGAATTTTTAGATGAAGTAGTTGAAAATTATGAAGAATTATATAAAGAAAATTCTAGATTAAAAGAAAGCATTACAAGGCTAAAAGATAAAGTTGAACATTATGAAAGATTAGAGGCTACAATACAAAACACTCTATTATTAGCACAAAATGCTGCAGAGCAAGCGAAAGAAACTTCTCAAAAAGAGGCTGATTTAATTGTTAATAATGCAAATGAAACTGCCCAAAAGATTTTAGATAAAGCACACAATGATGTTATTGGAATAAATGATGAATATGAAAGAGTAAAAGAAGAATTCATTAAATTCAGGGCGAAATTTAGAGGGTTTATGAATACACAACTTCAAACCTTTGATGAACTTGAAAAAGATTTAACTAAGAATTATAATGTTTCTGAAGTTGTACAAGAGTTAGAATTAGGGAGCAAGGAAATAGAGCCCAAATTAGACATAGATGAAGAAGTTGATAATGGTACTATTAAAGAGGACGATATTTCAGAAATTAAAAGTTTCTTCGCAAAAAACTAATACATATAAGAGAGACGGAAACGTCTCTTTTGATTTTTATATGATTAATTACTGTATAATACTTGAGTAACATATATAGATATATTATAATGTGGTAAGAATTATTATTGACGGAGAAATTAATTATATGGAAGAAATTTTATTAAAAATTACTGAAGAAAATAATGGAGAAAGAATAGATAAATATTTGTCTACTGTTATTGAAGGAAAAACTAGATCATTTATTCAAGGTCTTATTGCAGATAAGGCTGTAACTGTAAATGGTAAAATTATAAAAAGTAATTACAAATTAAAAAGTAATGATGAGATAGTTATTATTTTACCAGAACCTATAGAATTAGATGTAAAAGCAGAAAATATTGATTTAAATATAGTTTATGAAGATAGTGATGTTATTGTAATAAATAAACCTAAGAATATGGTAGTTCATCCTGCTCCAGGTAATTATACAGGTACATTAGTTAATGGGCTTTTGTATCATTGTAAAGATTTATCAGGTATAAATGGAGTTATAAGACCAGGGATAGTACATAGAATAGATAAAGATACTACAGGTATTTTAGTAATAGCTAAAAATGATGAAGCACATAATTCACTAGCCAAGCAATTTAAAGATCATTCTATAAAAAGAGAGTACTATGCATTAGTTGAGGGTAGATTTTCTAAAGAGTCAGGAACTATAGATAAACCTTTAGGACGCAATAAAAAAGATAGATTGAAAATGGATATAGTGGAAGATGGTAGAAGGGCAGTTACTCACTATGAAGTTTTAGAGCAATATGATAAAGGGGTATCTTTAATAAAATGCACTTTAGAGACGGGAAGAACTCACCAAATTAGAGTTCATATGGCTTCCATTGGTCATCCGTTAGTAGGAGATCAGACATATGGATATAAAAAACAGAAGTTTAAAATCGAAGGTCAAGCATTGCATGCAAAAACTTTAGGATTTATACATCCTACTACAGGAGAATATATAGAGTTCACATCGGATCTTCCAGAATATTTTGAAGAATTAATAAAAAAACTAAGGTAGGAGGATTAGCTATGAAATTAAAGGCTAACTTATTAGATGAAAATGCTATAAGAAGAAGTTTAATAAGAATATCTCATGAAATTATAGAAAAAAACAAAGGTGTTGAAGATATAGTACTAATAGGAATTAAAAGAAGAGGATATCCTATAGCAAACAGAATATCAGATAATATCGAAAAAATTGAAGGTATTAAAGTGCCAGTAGGATATGTTGATATTACATTGTATAGAGATGATATTTCAGAGGTAATGGATATGCCAGAAGTTAAAAATATAGACTTAGGTGTTGAGGTTAAAGGTAAAAAAGTTATAATTGTAGATGATGTTTTATACACTTGTAGAACTGTAAGAGCTGCTATAGATGCAATAATTCATGCTGGTAGACCTAAATCAATACAATTAGCAGTGTTAATTGATAGAGGACATAAGGAGTTACCAATAAGAGCAGATTATGTAGGGAAAAATATTCCAACGTCAAAATCAGAAATAGTAGCAGTACAAATAACGGAAATAGATGAAAGTGATTCAGTAAAAATATATGAATCATAAAAAGGAGAAATATAATGGAATTTAATTTAGTTGCGACTACTACCTTTGGACTTGAAGGTATAACAGCTAAGGAGCTTAAAGCATTAGGATATGAAGATTTAAAAACAGAAAATGGTAAAGTTCACTTTGAAGGTGATGAGATGGATATAGCTATAGCTAATGTTCATTTAAGAACTGCAGATAGAGTGTTTATAAAAATGGCTGAATTTGAAGCTAGAACATTTGAGGAATTATTCCAAGGGACAAAAAAAGTTAAGTGGAGCGAAATTATCCCAAAAGATGGAGTAATGCATGTAGTTGGAAAATCGGTAAAATCTACTTTGTTTAGTGTGCCTGATTGTCAATCAATAGTTAAAAAGGCTATTGTAACCAGTATGAGTGAAAGTTATGGTATAGATAAGTTTGAAGAAGATGGACCTGTTTATAAGATAGAAGTTTCTATATTAAAAGATGTAGTTACTTTATCAATAGATACAAGTGGTGTTGGCTTACATAAGAGAGGGTATAGGGAAGAGGCTGGTATAGCTCCATTAAAAGAAACTTTAGCAGCGGCAATGGTATTAATATCAAGATGGAGAGGAGATTACCCATTAATAGATACTTTCTGTGGATCAGGAACTATATTAATAGAAGCTGCAATGATAGCTCAAAACATAGCACCAGGATTATGTAGAAACTTTGTATCTGAAACTTGGCCTACTATCGGTAGTGAAGTTTATGAACAAATTAAAGAAGGTGCAGAAAGAAGCATAAAACATAATGATATTAAGCTTATTGGTTATGATATAGATGGCAGAATATTAAGGGTTGCAAGAAGTAATGCTGAAAAAGCTGGAGTATCTAAGTACATAGAATTCCAAAAAAGAGATTTTAGAGAGTTTAAAACTTCAGATAAAAATGGATTTATTATAACAAATCCACCTTACGGAGAAAGACTAGGAGATAAGGAGGAAGTAGGCGAACTTTATAGAATATTTGGAGAATATAAAAAACTACATAATACTTGGGACTTTAATATATTAACATCTTTTGAGAATTTTGAAAGACCATTTGCAAGAAAAGCAACTAAAAATAGAAAGTTATATAATGGAAAAATTAAATGTTATTATTATCAATATTTTGATAATAAATTAATTAAAAATGATGGAGATATGTTAATAAACCACATTTAGTTAAGTTAAAAGTTAAAAGTGACAAATGGCAAGTTGATGAATTGATAAAACTTGTCGCTTGTCACTTTTAATTTGTCACTAGCTAAATTTTCTCTAAATTAAAAGAATTTAATTCAGAAGGTTCAGCAAAAAGTGTGTAGTTTGTATGGTATATTACCATACCAGGCTTTGAGCCAGCTGGTTTCTTTAGGTTTTTTACTAAAGTATAATCAACAGGAACCTTTGATGAAGTTTGAGCTTTGCTATAATATGCTGCAAGTGTAGCACCTTCCATTAATGTTTTATCAGGAATATCTGTTGAACAAATAATTACATGAGAACCTGGAATGTTTTTCGTATGAAGCCACATATAATTTTTGTTTGCAAATTTTAAAGATAAATAATCATTTTGTATATTGTTTTTACCTACAAAAATATCAATTCCTTCAGAAGAAACGAAGTGAAGTGGTTTTGAGGCTTTAGATTTTTTATCATTTTTTGAAGCTTTTCTATTTCTTATATAACCTGTTGAGATAAGTTCATTTTTTATATCATCTATTTCAATATAGCTTTCACAATTTTGTATATTAGTTAATACAGAGTAAAGATATTGAAGCTCCTCTTCATTTTTTTCTAATTGTTCTAATGAAGATTCTTCTGATTTTTTTAGTTTATTATATTTTTTATAATAGCTTTGAATATTTTCTGAAGGCGATTTATTAGGATCTAAAGCAATTTCCATATATTCTTCATTTTCACTATAAAAGTTTAGAAGTTCTATAGAAGAACTACCAGGTTTTATTGTGTAGATATATGAAGTTAATAAGTCGCCCTTTATTTTAAAATCATCTTTTCCCTCGCATTTTTTTAGAAGAGAAGTAAGCTTTTCTTCTTTCTTTAAACATCTATCTATATTAGTAGTTAAAAGCTTTTGAATATTAATAGACCTACTCTTAATACGCTCTTGCTTATCTTTTATTAGATAAAATTTATCCATCATTATATGTGGATTTTCAAATGTTAGAGAATTATGTTCATTATCAATATTGTTTAATTTTATAGAAAATAAATCAATAAAATTTCCATTTGAATCAACTGTAATGTTAAACTTAGAATTATTAGCAAGATTATTTGTTATATCTTTCATAAAATCACATAAAGCATCTAAGTTTATGTTGTTTTCTGATTTTGAGTATTCAGAATAAAAGTGATGTGAAAGTGGTTTACTAATACCAGTGAAAATTGATGAAAAAATATTTGTATCAAAAGAAATAGTATTTTCTTTTATATAATCTTCTAGTTCGATTTTAGAAAAATTAAAGGGATTTAGCTTTTTAGACTTAGGTGGATATTTATAAGTAACACCAGGGTAAAGAATTCTATAACTATTTACATCTGCCCCTATGTGTTTTATACATTCCATTACCTTGTTATCTCTTTGTCTAACTAATGTTATATTACTATGACGTCCCATAATCTCAACTACAAGTATATATATACTATTAAAACCTAATTCATCTGTAGCCTCAATATAAATATTAAGTAATCTATCACCATCAATTTGTTCGATATCTATTATTTTTCCACCTATTAAGTATTTTCTTAGAACCATTGTAAACATAGGTGCTTGAAGAGGGTTGGTTTTATTAACATCTGTAAGGTGAATTCTAGGATATTTTGAGGATGCAGAAATCAAAAGTTTAACATTTTTTCTGTCTTTTCTTAATGTTACAAAAATTTCATCTTTTTCAGGTTGATTTATTTTATCTATTTTTGAATTTGTTATTGATTTTTTTAAATCTTGGACTAAACTATATAAGTAGATACCATCTAATGCCATGAATGTTTTCCTCTCTTTTTCTGTTTTAAAGATAGTATAACATTATTATGCTTAGGTGTTCAAGATAACAAAGAGGAAGGGATAAGTAAAATATTTAGAAGAGATTGTATGAATTTAAGATATAACTTAAATGTGGGGGATAGTTTATAAGTAAATGAGGTAAAGATGAAAGTGAAAAAGAAGAGATTTAAAATTGTAGTAATAGTTATATCGATAATTATGCTAATATGTGGGTGTACAGAAAAAGAGAATGAAAAGGAAATAGGGATAGAAAAAGAAAGAATTATTTTAACCCAAGGCTCCTATAGGAGTATTGAAGATGAAATTAATAGTATATATTCATTTAATGATGAGTCTAGATATGAAAAAGTTGATACTGAAGAGTTAGTGATTTCCTATAATAATGAAAGTGGAAATTATATCTTTATAAAAGACGATGATGTTTTCGTTAATTATCTAGGTGAAAATATTAAAGTAAATGATAAGAAAATAAAAGCGCCTAAGTTATCTAACGATGGAAAATATTTATTTTACTTTTGTGATAATGGCATATTAGAACCAAAGGTTATTGATTTGGAATATAAAACAGAAGTAATAATAGATAATAAGGCTATAATTTCAGGTCAATTTGTAGATTGGGTAGCGGATAACACACTTATTTATTATGGAATAAGAAATGAAGATAAAAAAAGTGGGATTTTTACTTATGACTTAGTAGATAAAAAAGAAGGTCTAGTATATGAAATAAATAAGGGGTATGTTTCGTTTTTAAAGGCTATAGATGATGAGGTTGTATTTATAGAAGATAACATGGAAAATAGGAAAATACTTATTTCATTAGAAAAAAATAATAGCTTTAGAGAAATTACTGAAAAAATTATAGATATAAAAGATATAATAAAAATAGATAAAAGAATATACGTATTAGGAAAAGTAAAAGATGATGTATATTCTATTTATGAAATTTTAGATAATGGTTTGCATAGAGTTGTTTATGATTTTCCGCTTATGATTAATTTAGAAAAAGGTTTATCTGTAAGTCCTAAAGGTGAGCTGTTATTTATGGGAAGTAATGATGATTATAATGACCAAAATATATATAGTTATTATGATGGGGAAGTAAAATTAATATCAAAACAAGAGGGTAAATATACTTTTATAAAAATGAATTAGAGGTTTTAGACGATTTAGTCTAAAACCTCTAATTTTTTTTATTAAAAAAATAATAACAATGATTAAATAAGTAATAAAATGGAAAATAATTTAAATGGTGAGGATATATGATTAATTTTGAGAATATTAATATTGATATCTTAAGAAAAATAACAAAAGATGATGCAAAAAGGCTTAAAGCTATTCCATACAAATGCGAGAATGAAAGAATTCATATAATTGCCTCAAAGGTAGATGTGAATATGAAAAACGAATTAAAATTTATATTTGATAAAGAGTTGAAAATAAAAGAGATTGATGAAAACATTCTTTATGGAATGATAGAAAGATTGTATATAGGTTTAGCAGAAGATGTTGAAAATATAATAATAAAAAACTCTATAAAGGTAAATGCATCAGATATACATTTTGAGCCAAGAGAAAAATTTACTGTAGTAAGAATGAGAATAGATGGTAGGCTAGTTGTTACTAATATTTTAACATTAGATGAACATTTGAAAGTAATATCAAAATTAAAGGTTAAAAGTAATTTAGATATTACGGAAAAGAGAAGACCACAAGATGGTAAGATTACATTTAAGTTAAATGATAAAAATTACGACTTAAGACTTTCTTTTACGAATACAATTTTTGGTGAAAAGCTTGTAGTAAGAATACTATATGGGCAAGTATTTAACTATAAACTAGATAGTTTAAGGCTAACTAAAAATCAAATGAAAAAGATTAATGAAATAATGAAAGTTAGTAATGGTTTAGTTTTGATAAATGGGCCAACAGGTTCTGGCAAATCTACAACATTATATACAGTATTGCAAGAAGTGAACACTGAGGATGTAAATATAACAACCCTTGAAGATCCGGTAGAAGTTATTATAGAAAGAATAAATCAAATTGCTTTAAATAAAACAATTGATTTGAATTTTGCTGAAGCGTTAAGAAGTACCTTGAGGCAAGATCCAGATATAATAATGGTAGGTGAAATTAGAGATGATGAAACAGCAGTAATAGCATCTACAGCGGCAATTACTGGGCATAAGGTATATTCAACTATACACACAAAGACACCAAGAGAAGTATTTTTTAGGTTGGAAGATATGGGAGTTAAAAATTATATTATAAAGGATGCATTAGTAGGAATTATATCACAACGTCTAATAAGAACTCTTTGTAATGACTGTAAGGTATTAGAAGGAGAAGTAGAAATTAAAGATCAAAAGTTTAATGTTTATAAAAAACAAGGGTGCAATAAGTGTAATTTTACAGGATATAAGGGAAGGGCATTGGTAGCTGCAGTACACCATATTAACAAAGAGTATAAAAGAAAGTTAAATGATTTATATGAAGATGATAGTTTATTAAGTAATAAAGAAATGATAGAAAATCTTAAGGAACTTTTAAAAGAAGGATTAATTAGTTGTGATGATTACAATGTGTTTTTAGAGGTAGAGGAGATAGAGTTTGATTATGAAGATAAATACACTCCTGAATGTAAGATATAAAGATTTGCAGATTATTATAGATAATATGTTTAATCTTTATAAATCTGGAATTCCAATATTTAATTCTTTTGAACTAATGGAAGAGCTACCTTTAAGCAAAGAGTATAAGGAAAGTATTAAAGGTATAAAAGAAGAACTTAATAAAGGAGAAAGTTTACATTACGCTTTTACTCAATATGATAGGTTATATCCAAAATTCTTTTTATCTATGTTAAAGGTAGGGGAAGAGACAGGGAGATTAGGTGATGTATTAAAAGGATTAGATTTATATTATAAAAAGGTAAATTTAATGAAAAGAAGATTGAAAAGTTCTTTAACATATCCAGCTATATTAGTTTTGGCATCATTATTTTTAGTAGTATTTTTTGGACTATTTGTAATACCTACTTTTCAAGATATATTTATTTCTATGGAAAAAGAAGTACCTAAAGTAATAGAAATTTTTATTAGAATAAAAATATTTATTGATAAATCTCCATTTGTTTCAGTAATATTTTTGTGTTTTTGGGGAGTGATTATTCCTTCCATTATTATTTTTTATAATAAAGAAAGAGTTATGACAATTATATATAAAGTTCCTTTAATAAAAAGATTTAGAGAATATGTATCCATAGTTCTACTTTCTATAATTATAAAAAGTGGAATAAGTTTATCCACGGGATTAGAACAGTGTATGGATATCGATTTGTTAGGTGGTGTAAAAGAACAATTTAGTAATGTTAACCTATTAATCTTAGAAGGCAAAGCATTAAATGTAGCTTTAGAAAAAACTTCGGGTTTTAGTAAGTACACATTAGCTCATATAAAGTTAGGAGAAGAGTGTGGTAATCTTGAGGGTATCCTTAATAATTTAGAAAAAGAGCTTTTTGATAAATTAAATTTAGAACTTAACAGAATATTAGAGCTTATTCAGCCAATTACAATAGTCTTTATAGGTGGATTGGTGATGAGTTTTATTTTAATAGTTATATTGCCTGTTTTTGAAGGTTTAATTGGGTAAGTAGTATGAAAAAAAGAGGATATACATTATTGGAACTTATAATAGTTATGGCAATATTAGTAGTATTAATGCCTGCAGCTGTAAAAGGTAGTTCAGTTTATAATCTTATAGATAATATAACAGTTCACAGCTTAAAAAGTGATATAGCCAATTTAATTAGCTTTGCTAAACATTATAGCTACAATACTGGTAATACAGGTAGGTTAGAGATAGATAATATAAAGGGTGAAATATCTTTTGTAGATACAAAAAATGAACTAACTAAAAATACAATTGCAAAGGTTACTTTGCCGAAAGGCTATGATTTTTTAGAAAGGTTTAATATATCAGTTAGTAACAAAGGCGTAGTTTCAGGTGATTCTATAATTTTTAAAAGTTTAAGTGGCGAATATCATAAAGTTACTATTTCTGTCGGAATTGATTTTGTAAATATATATTAATAAAGGTGAATGGATGAAAAAGAAAGGTGTTACTTTAGTTGAAACAGTAGTTAGTTTGATGATTCTAATGATGGTAATTACAATGTTCGTAAAAATAGTGAGAGACTATAATATTAATATTAATACTAGAAGAATAAAAGAGAGATTAAATAGATTATCCTATTGTGTTATGAATGAATTAAAATATAACTGCACAAAAGAAGAGATAAGACTGCAAAGTAGTAATAATAAAATAGGATTAAAAAATTATGAGAATATATTTGATGATTTAAAAAATAGAAGTTTATTGTCATTAGATAGAGGAAATGGGGTTGAAATTTTCTTTAATAATAATACAAATGATAGTTTGAAAATTAAAGTTACTATCTATGAAGAGGGCTTTATAGAAGAAAGGGAGTTTGTAAAATGGAGGTAACTTAGTGAAGATAAAAAAATATAAAGGTGGATTTACGTTAATTGAATTACTTATTTCTTTGGGTATCTTTACAATAATAACAACAGTTTCTCTTAATATAATTATATCAGCTTCTAAACAGTACATTTTATATATTAATAAAAGTACTGAATTAGATAATTTAGATAATTGTCTTATAAATATAGATAACATTATTAGAGATAATTATATAACAGATATTAATATAGAAGGAGATAAAATTGAGGTTGTATCTAAGCTTGTTCATAATGGGAAGAGTGTTAAGAAAAAGATTATATATAAAAAAGATAGCAATTTGATGGTAAAAACCTTAATAAATGATGATTTAGATACAAGTGCAGGTAATAATATTCTTTTGAAAAATGTTAAAGAGTTTAATGTTCTTCAAAAAGGGGAACTTATATATTTTGAAATAGTTACAAATAATGAGGAGAAAAGAATAAGATGCATATAAAGAATAAAAAAGGTTTTGCTTTATTAGAAGTGTTAATAGTTATAAATATTTTAATAGTACTAATATCTTTATATGCAAGACAAAATCTTGTAAACATAAGAAAATCAAAATATTACATTGTAAAAGAAGATATAATGACTCTTACTATAGAAGAAGAGCAGTTTATAAAAGAGTCTGAAATAAAGATATCTTCTGATATAAGCCTTGTTACGAAGTTAAAAGAAAATGGTGTTGATGAAAGTGTAAAGATTATATCTACAGATGATACAAACTTGTATATAGATATATTAAAAAAAGACATATACCTAATCCGTAAAAAAGGATCAGAAAAGAAATATAGAAAATTAGAATATGAAATTATAAGTGAGCCTATAAAAGTTAACATAAGACCAACTAGATATGTGACAGCATATACAAATAAATAGGAGAGTTTATGAATACTGTTATTATTGAAAAGAATAAGTATGTATACAAAGGTAAAATATATGAAGATAAAGAAATAGAAGGATTAATAAAAAAGTGCGGTAAAAATATTAAGGTGGTAATATTAGCAGAAAATCCATTAATAAAGATTTGTGAAAATATAGATTTAAAGAATAGAAAAAATGTTGAAATAAATATATTGAGCAATTTGATTATTGATGACGACACATTAGTGGATTATATAGTAGATAAAAAGTTTAAAAAATTATATATATACTCTATTAAGCAAGGTATAAAGGTGAGAAAAGTTTTAATGAGAGCTGATAAAATGGTAGTAGAACCAATTCAATATATTTTAATAAGTACTATTAAGAAAAGGTTTAAAGTAAAGGGTGATTATAAAGCCTTAATTAAAATAAATAATTATTTATATTTAATTCATGTTCAAAATAGGAAATTAGTATACTCAAAAACGCTAGAAGAGAAAGAAGATGAATTAGTTAAATTAATTCAACAAGATTTAGTAGGAAAAAGCATGCTAGTTGATATTAATTTGAAAGATATAATTATAAATAAAGTTTTAGATGATGAGCAACTTAAAAATATAACTTATATAAATTTGAAAGAGAAAGTGGATTATGAAATATCAAAAATATAAAGACTTTTTGCCAGAAGGTATTAGATTAAATAAATTAGGTAAAATCAATAGAAGTAATAAAAGAGTAATGTTTTGGATACTTATTTTAAATAGTATTTTATTACCATTAAATTTGAGTAAGAAAAATTATGATAATGAGATAGAAGTATTTAATGAAGAGAATATATATAATTATGAAAATAAAATAGAAAGTATAAAAGAATGGATTAATATAAATGAAGATTATTATATAAATATCTCAGTAGAAAATGAGGATGGAGAAATATACTTAAGGGAAAGAAAATTTGCCTATCAAATTGAGAAAGATGGATTTTATGTAAAAGAGTATAGAACAATAGAAGATGATAAGATTATAAAGGTGGTTAAAAGATAATTTATGATTAAGCGAAAATATATAATATATTTAATAATATGTTTAATAACTTTGATGCAAATATATTTATATTTAAAAGAAGATAAAGAAGTGATAGAGGTTATTTCTAGCAATAAAATTGAAGCAAAGAAAAGTTTTGAAGATATAGATAAAGAGTTAAATGAGATTGAAAACTTAGAACTTTTAGAATTAAAAGATAATGGTGAAAGTTGGAGTGGTAAAATATTATTATCTGGAGCTAAAAATGAGATAATGAATAATATAGAATTGTTAAAGGCTTATAAGATTACTAACTATAAAATTGATGGAAATGCTAATGAATTTCAGGTTTTATTGGACATATGTAGATAAAATAATTAAAATTTTAATCGATATTTATGAAATAATTGCATTTCTTTAGTAATTTTGATAGAATATTTTTGTTGTGTCATTATGCAACAATATAGTTATGACTATTTATAAAGTGTTAAGGTCATAATAATTATGAATTCAAGTTTATTTGGAGGGAATTTATATGATATCAGCAGGAGATTTAAGAAAAGGTACTACTTTTGAATATGAAGGACAAGTTTTTACAGTAATCGATTTTCTTCATGTTAAACCAGGAAAAGGTGCTGCATTCGTTAGAACTAAATTAAGAAATGTTATTTCAGGTGGGGTTACAGATACAACTTTCAACCCAACTACTAAATTACAAGAAGCGGTAATTGAAAGAAAAGAAATGCAATATCTTTATACAGATGGAGAGTTATACTACTTCATGGATCAAGAAACTTTTGAACAAATACCACTAAACTATGAAAAGGTTGAAGATGCTATAAAGTTCTTAAAAGAAAACATGTTTGCTATAATTAAGTTCTACAAAGGAGATGCTTTCTCTGTTGAAGCACCAAACTTCGTTGAATTATTAATAACTCAAGCAGATCCAGGAATCAAAGGTAATACAGCAACAAACGCTATGAAACCAGCTACATTAGAAACAGGAGCTGTAGTTAACGTTCCAATGTTCGTTAATGAAGGAGATACTATTAGAGTAGATACTAGAACTGGCGAATACATGGAAAGAGTTTAATATCTAAAAAAATGCTAAGTTTCTTAGAACTTAGCATTTTTTAGTATCTATTTTAAAAGTTAAATTGATAATAAATTTTACAAAAAGGGTATAATTTAGATAAGAGTATTAACTTTTAAGGAAGTGAAAGCAAGTGAGAGAGATTTTTGAAGAAATAGAAAATATCAAAGAGACTATACATGGTATAGAAGATGAAAAGTATAAAGAGTTGTTTACTAAAATTTCTAGTGTTTTAATTAACTTAAGCGATAAAATGGAAGAAGTTATAGTTAAGCAAGAGTCTTTAGAAGAAAATGTAGGGTACATAGGAGAAGACTTAACAGACATCCAAGATGAATTATTTGAAGAGGTAACTTTTGAAGATTTAATGGATATCGAAGATGAGTATGTTGAAGTAAAATGCAAATGTTGTGGAAAACCGCTTTTTGTTGAAAAAGATGCTTTAAATAAAAACAATAATATTCCATGTCCTTTTTGTAATAATAAGGCTAATTAAAAAGAAACTGCAAATAAATGCAGTTTCTTTTTTTGTCTTAAAATAAAATATATAAATAATAAAACATTAAAAATATTTTACATATTTTATTTATATTAAGAATAATTATAAAGTGTGTGAAATAAGAATTATATAGAACAGTAGAGGAGGAAGTGATTAAAGTGGTTTATGGAGATGAAATTATAAGAATACTTCCTGAAAAAATAGGTAATGAAATAAAGAACTTTATAAGAGAGGGAAATATACAGGAGATAAGGATTAAGGTTGGTAAACCAATAATATTAATACTATCTAATGAAGAGAAGATATTAGATTGTATTACTACTAATGATGAAGTTAAAGGGATACTTGTTAAAATATCAAACTATTCGTTATACGCTTATGAAGAAGAAATAAAGCAAGGGTATATAACTATAAAAGGTGGTCATAGAGTTGGTATAGCAGGAGAATGTGTTATATCAAACGGTGAGATTAAAACTATAAAAAATATATCTTCATTAAATATTCGTATATCTAAGGCTGTTGTAGGATCGTCTAAGAAGATAATGCCTATTATAACTGGAGGTGACAGAATTTATAATACTCTTATTATTTCTCCGCCTAAATGTGGAAAGACAACTATCCTGAGGGATATAGCTAAAAATATATCAAATGGAATGTATACAGTTGGGCTAAAGGGTAAAAAGGTAGTTATTATAGATGAAAGAAGTGAGGTTGCAGCTTGTTATAATGGTGTTCCACAGATGGATGTAGGGATAAGAACAGATGTCTTAGATAATTGCTTAAAAAAGACAGGTATGATTATGGCAATAAGAAGTTTGTCACCAGATGTATTGATATGTGATGAAATTGGCACTTTAGGAGAAGTTGAAGCTCTTAATATGGCCTTTAATTCAGGGGTGAATATAGTTGTAACTGTTCATGGCTTTGATATTGAGGATATATATAGTAGGAAAGTTTTTAAGGAATTAATAGATGAATCAATAATAGAAAGAGTAGTGGTATTAAGTAGTAGAAAAGGCGCAGGTACTATTGAAAGAGTATACAAAATAGAAAGGGGTGAGATTAAGTGTTTAGATTTATAGTTATTTTTATAACTTTTCTAGCATGTGCATATATAGGATTCTATTTTGGAGAAGTTTACAAATATAGAAGTTTAGAGCTTAAAGATTTTCAAAAAGCAGTGATACTTATGAATACTGAGGTTTTATATTCTAATACACCGTTACCTATAGCGTTATTAAATATTAGTTATAAGTTAGAAACTACTTTTAGTAAAGTTTTTAAAGAGATATCTGATATGTTAGAGGAAGGTGAGATATTTAGTGTATATGAGGGATTTAATAAAAGTTATAGCAAACATAAAGATGAGTTCAATTTAAAGGAAGGAGATTTGAATATAATTAAAGATTTTTTCTTTTCATTAGGTGAATCAGGAGTATATGGTCAGGAGAAAATTTTTAATTTAACATCTGAAGAATTAAAAAGAAAATATCTTGAAGCTGAAGAAGAATGCAAAGTTAACAGGAAGATGTATAGAGGTATTGGAGTTTGCGTTGGAGCAATAATAGCTATATTTTTTATATAAAAAGGGGATGTTAAAAAGTGGTTTTGGATTTTAGTTTATTGTTTAAAATTGGAGCTATGGGTGTCTTGTTGATAATAATTGATAAGGTTTTAAAAAGTGGAGGAAGAGAGGATATATCTGTATTAACTAATTTAGCAGGAATAGTAATAATTTTAATAGCAGTACTAAGCATAATATATAAATTATTTGATTCAGTAAAGACTCTATTCACTTTATAGGAGTAGTTTATGGAGATTATAAAGATTGTTTCTTTTGCTCTAGCAGCATTAATCATATTCATGCTCCTAGGGGAAAGAAAAAAAGAATTAGCAGTTTTAGTAGCTATTATAGCAGGAGCAATAATCTTTTTAGCGTTAATAGATAAGCTAAGTGAAATAATAAATTTTATTGGTACTATTGCTGATAAAGCTAATATAGATATGGTTTATATAGGAATAGTGCTTAAGATACTTGCTATTGCATACCTTTCATCTTTTTGTAGTGAAATATGTAAGGATGCAGGGGCTTCAAGTATAGCTTCTAAGGTTGAATTTGCCGGAAAAATACTTATTTTAGCATTAGCTATACCAATATTGATGGCAGTATTAAATTCAATCCTTCAGATATTGTAGGTGTTAAATATGAATAGAAAAATGAGAAGAGTATTTTTAAGTTTAATTTTTGCAGCAATACTATTTATTTTTGGTAGTGTAAGTAACATAGCTTTTGCAGAGGATAATATAACATCTGTTATAAATAATGATGAAATACAGACAGAAATAGATTCCTTATATAACTATATAAACACTATGAAAAGTGATGTAGAGCTTATGAATGAATTGGATCCAGTAAGTTATATTAAGGCTTATATGGAAGATGGTAAGGGGAATATTAGTATATCCAAAATTGGAGGAGCTATTGTAAGTTTACTATTAAAAGAAGTTAAAAGTGTTTTAGGTTTATCGTTTTCAATTATTGCTATAGGAATAATTAGTGCATTATTAAAAAATTTGCAAGAAGCATTTAGTGCAGAAGGAATATCAGAAGTAGCATTTTATGCTTGCTATGCATTAATGATAGTAATGCTTACAAAAACCTTTTTGATTTCTTTAGATATGGCAAAGGATGTTATAACAAATGTAGTGGAATTTATGAGTAAGTTGCTACCGGTGTTAGTTTTAATGCTAGGTGCGGCAGGAGGTTTAACTCAGGCAGCTACAATGGATCCTATAATTTTAGGAGCAACTATTTTAATTCCACAAATATATTTAAATATAATAATACCACTTATTTTATCAAGCTTTGTTTTACAGTTTGCAAACAATATGTCTAATGGAAGTAAGCTAAGTAATTTATGTGATATTACAAAGAAAAGTACAATGTGGATACAGGGAATAGTAATTACTATCTTCATTGGATTACTTACAGTGAGGGGGATTACAGCTTCAACAATAGATGCTGTTACATTAAAAACAACAAAATTTGCTATTGATAACTTTATACCTATAGTTGGTAAATCTTTTTCTGACGCTATATCATCTGTAGCAGGTTATTCATTAATCATAAAGAATGCTATAGGATCAATAGGACTTATAGCAATTATACTTATAATATTATATCCAATAATAAAAATAGTTTTATCATCTATAATATTCAAATTATCAGCTTCTCTTTTAGAGCCGATAGCAGATAAACGTATAACGAAATCTATAGCTGCTGCAGGAGAATCACTAACTTTAATAATGAGCTGTGTACTATGCGTTAGTTTAATGTTCTTCATATTAATAGCAATGATGGTACAAGCTGGGAAGTTTGTTGTAGGGGGATAGAGTATGGAGTATATTAAAAATTTTATAATAGCTTTAGTTACGACAATTATATTTATTACTGCAGTAGAAATAATAGCTCCAGATAAACCTATTAAAAAATATATAAAGTTTGTTTTAAATTTAATTCTTGTATCTGTATTGTTAAACCCTATAGTTTATCTTTTTACAAAAGGTGAAGGAGAAATTGTAGGATCTATCCAAAAGTATGAACAAATTTTATCTCAAGGAAGTACCTCTAGTGACACTAAAGCTATTAAAGATAATAGAGAAGAGGCATTTAAAGAAAATTTGAATAAAAATTGTGCAATGCTTTTACAAGAGAAATTTGATGGCAAAAAATTTGAGTGTAATGTTATATGTACAGTTGATTTAGAAAATATGACATATAATATTGAAAAAGTTAATGTTGGAGTAAAAGATAACAAAATAAAACTTATAGAGAAAATTGAAATAGATACAAGCAAAAGTACAGAAGTTATGTCATCAAATGAGGAAGTAGAAGGAAGTGATGAAATAATCGAATACTTAATAGAAGAACTTAACGTTTCTAGAGAAAAAATAGATGTATATAAGGTTGAGAGGAGTGAGTAAATGGATAAAGATAAACTAAACAATGAACTAAAGAAAATAATGAATAATAAGACTTTTGTTAACGCTTTGATAGTATTGCTTATGATAGCGTTCCTATGGTTAGCGTATACTACATTTTTTAGTAGTAGCAGTAGCAATGGAGAATCAGAGTTAAATCCAAGAGGAGCACAAGAGGTAACAGCAGATGAATCAGAAATAAGTAAACAGATTCTAGATTATGAAACAGAACAAAGACAAGAATTGCAAGATATACTATCGAAGATGGAAGGTGTTGGGAAGGTGGAAGTTAAGATGTATTTTGAAAGTGGTGAAGTAAAGGTTCCTGCTTACAATTCTACCACTCAAACTTCTGAAACTAGGGAAGAGGATTCACAAGGTGGCACACGATCTACAGTACAAGAGAATGGTGGGGATACGGTTGTGATGTATTCAGATGGAAGTACTAATGAGCCGTTTATAGTACAAACGTATAAACCTAAGATAACAGGTATAATTATAGTAGCAGAAGGTGCAAAGAATAGTAAATTAAGATATGATATGCAAACTGCAGTTTCTACTTTATATAATTTAAGTTTAGACAAGGTTAATGTATATCCTATGGAAAACTAGCATATAATTTATAGAAAAATAGAAAAATGTATAGGGGGATTTTTAAAATGACAAAAAAACAATTTGGGATTATCTTTACTCTTATGGCTTTGATAGTATGTGTTGGAGTATTATCAATGAAATTGAATGAGCGTGGATTAACAGATCCAACAGATTTAGGTGCAATGTTACTTGAAAATGATACAGATGAGGAAACAATGAGTACTCAAGATTATTTCTATAACCTAAGAACTAAAAAAGCTCAATCAGATGATAAAATTAAAAGTGAAATGAAAGCAGTTACTGAAGATGCAAGCGCTTCTCAAGAAGCAAAAGACATAGCAAATAATTCGTTAATTCAAAAGGCTCAACTTCAAGAACAAGAATCAAGAGTTGAAATGGGAATCATGAATAAAGGTTATGAAGATGCAATATGTATGATCGACTCAAATAAGGTTACAGTTTATGTTAAAGTAAAGGATGCTCCTACTACAGAAGAAACTGCTTCATTACAACAATTAGTTGAAGATATTACAACACTAAGCGACATACAAATAGAAACAAAGAAATAATTCGTTGTAATAATAAAAGTATTTTGTTATAATAAACATAAGAAAAAAGAGGTTTTACAAAAGTGTAAACCTTAAGGAGGGTTTAATATGGAAAATGTTAAAGCTGATTCAGCTTTAGGAATCGTAAAGATTTCTGATGAAGTAGTTAGTGTAATTGCAGGGATAGCAGCTGAAGAAATTGATGGAATAATAGAACTTCCACAAGGCGTTGGAAATAACATATCACAAATATTAAAAGGTAAGAAGAGTAACTTAGGAAAAAGCGTTAAAGTTACTTTAGTAGAAGACAAGGCTATTATAGATTTATCTGTAGCAGTTGAGTATGGAGTTAAGATTCCAGATGTAGTTAATAGTGTACAAGAAAATGTAAAGAAAACTGTTGAAACTATAACTGGGTTAAATGTTGAAGCGGTAAATATAAGTGTTCAAAACATATATGTACCAAAGCAAGAACAAGAAAATCTAAAAGAAGATTAATAAAACCCTCTGTTCAGCAGAGGGTTTCTCATTCTTTTAATAAAATTTAGTTAATAAATTGATTTATTATAGACACAAGTAAGATTATATTGTAATATACATATGTTTAATTAACAAAGTATAAGTTTATAATATTAATAAAATAGGTGTTTATATATAGATATATAATATATGCATTGGTACCTAGGAGGAAATTATGAAAAGACAAAAATCAAGAGAAATTGCAATGGAATTATTATTCGGAATGGCGTTAAGTAAAAATTCTTACGAAGAAACAATAGAAAACTTTGTAGAAGATTATGAAATGGATCTTACTACTATAGATTTAGATTATGTAAAAGAAGCAGTTAAAGTTGTAAATGATAATTTATCAAAGATAGATGAAATAATTACAGAATCACTAGTAAATTGGAAATTAGACAGAATTTCAAAAGTTAATTTAACAATACTTAGACTTGCAGTTGCTGAAATGCTTTATGTTGAAGACGTACCAGAGAAAGTTGCAATAAATGAAGCTATTGAGTTAACAAAGAAATATTCAGATGAAAAGAGCGTATCATTTATTAATGGTGTATTAGATAAAGCGTTTAAAAGTATTTAATTATACGAATATTTAAGTAGGGGTAGATAGATAAATGGGAGAAATAATTAAAGGTAAAACTATAGCTGATAAAATAAAACTTGATATATCAGAGTTTGTAAATTTTAGAAAAGCTAATAACTTAATAATACCGAAAATAGCATCTATTCTTGTTGGAGAAGATGGAGGGTCTATTTATTACATAAATAATCAAGAAAAGATATCTAAATCGTTAGGTGTAGGTTTTGAAAAAATATTATTTCCTAGTTCTATTTCAGAAGAAGAGTTAATAGATGAGATTATCACTTTAAATAATAGGGAAGATATTAGTGGAATAATACTTCAATTACCTTTACCTAAAGATATGGATGAGAAAAAAGTTATCTCTACTATTTCATCAGATAAGGATATAGATTGTTTAACATATGAGAATGTTGGAAAGTTATATATGGGAGAGAAATGTTTCCTTCCATGTACTCCAAATTCAGTTGTAAGAATTTTAAAGAGCTTAAATGTTATTTTAGAAGGTAAACGAGCTGTAATAATTGGTAGAAGTAATATTGTAGGAAAACCTCTAAGTTCATTGCTATTAAAGGAAAATTGTACAGTTACGGTATGTCATTCAAAAACAGAAAACCTAAAGGATGTCTGTAAAGAAGCAGATATATTAATAAGTGCCATTGGTAAACCAAAGTTTATAAATGATGAGTTTGTGAAAGATGGAGCTATTGTAATTGACGTTGGAACATCTTCTGTTGATGGAAAGATAACTGGAGATGTAGATTTTGATAACGTAGTTAGCAAAGCTTCTTTTATAACTCCTGTCCCAGGAGGTGTTGGAGCATTAACTACAACACTACTAATAAAGAATTCTTGTGAGGCATTAGAGAAAGATGAAGATTAAGACATTATCTGTTTCAGAAGTAAATAATTATATAAAAAAAATATTAGATAATGACTTTATATTAAATAATCTCTCTGTAAAAGGGGAGATTTCTAATTTAAAGCTTCATTCAAGTGGACATATATACTTTTCTTTAAAGGATTCTGCTGGCAAGATAAATTGTATAATGTTTAAAAATAGAGCATATGATTTACAGTTTCCTTTAGAAGATGGAATGGAAGTCATTGTTAAAGGGAGAGCGTCGGTTTATACAGCTAGCGGTACTTTTCAGATTTACTGTGATGAAATTGAAAAGGAAGGTATAGGAGAACTATATATCAAGTTTGAAAAGTTAAAGTCTAAATTAGCTAAAGAAGGATATTTTGATGAAGAATTAAAAAAGGATATACCTAAAGAGATTAGCTCAATAGGTGTAGTTACATCAGAAACAGGGGCGGCTATACAAGATATAAAGAATGTTATTAGACGAAGAAATAGTTTAGTTAATATAATGCTTTATCCTGCTCAGGTTCAAGGTAATGGAGCCTATAAAACTGTTATTGAAGGTATAAAGTATTTCAATAGAAAAAAGAATGTAGATGTAATAATTATTGGTAGAGGCGGAGGTTCTATAGAAGAGTTATGGAACTTTAATGAAGAAGATCTAGCTGTAGCGATATTTAAATCTAATATTCCTATTGTTTCTGCTGTTGGGCATGAAGTGGACTTTACTATATCAGATTTTGTTGCAGATTTAAGAGCAGCTACACCTTCACAAGCAGCAGAGTTAGTAACACCTTTAGAAATAGAGATATATAATAGAATTGAAAATAATCAATATAATCTTAATAAGATAATGGAAAGAAAGTTTGATGTAGAAAAAAACTTGCTAGAAAGTTATGATGAGTTATTAAGATTAAAATCTCCTCTAAATAAAATTGTAAATGGATATTTAGAAGTTCAAAATTTAAAAGAGAGATTGGATTTTACTGTTAAAAATAAGATAGATAGAGAGAAACATAAATTAATATCTCTAAATGAAATTCTTCAGGCTCGAAGCCCTATAAATATCTTAAGAAAAGGATATGCTATAATTAAAGATGATAATGATAACTTTTTAAAAAGTGTAGGGGATTTTAGTGATAAGGAAGATATTAATATTACTTTGAGAGATGGGTATGTTAAGGGAAGCTTTATCCTAACAGAAAGGGGAGGAGATTTATAATGGCTAAAAAAGAAAGCTATAATGAGATGATTGAAAACTTAGAGGATATTCTAAGAAATTTAGAAAATTCCGAACTTACTCTTGAGGAATCAATGAAGGAATATGAAAAAGGGAGTAAGCTGATAAATAAGTTGTACAAAACGTTAAACACTTTAGAAGGCAAATTTATAAATATAAAAGAAGAAAATGAAGTGGTGAATAGTGATGAAGAATAAAGAAATTAGAGATTCACTTAATGATTACCTAAAAAGCTATTTTAATGATAAAGGAAATTATAATAAGATAATATACGATTCAGCAAGCTATAGCTTAAATATTGGTGGTAAAAGAATAAGGCCTATATTAATGATATTAAGTTATAGTATGTACAAGGATAATTGGAAAGATATTTTACCTATGGCAGCAGCTATGGAGATGATCCATACTTATTCACTGATTCATGATGATTTGCCAGCAATGGATAATGATGATTTAAGAAGAGGTATGCCAACAAATCATAAAAAGTATGGTGAAGCTATAGCTATATTAGCTGGAGACACGCTATTAAATGAAGCTATGTCATTAATGATGAGTTTTTCATTGAGAAATGGAGAAGGTGCTTTAAAGGCTGCTGTCGAAATTGCTGAAGCAGCAGGACCAGAAGGTATGATTGGTGGCCAAGTTGTGGATATTGTAAGCGAAGGAAAGAAAGTTTCAAAAGATGTACTAAATTATATGCATTTAAAGAAAACTGGTGAACTTATAAGAGTATCAGTTGTAGTTGGAGCAATCTTAGCTGGAGCTAATGAAGATGATAAAAATAAACTAAATGAATTTGGACAAAAATTAGGTTTAGTTTTTCAAATAAAAGATGATATACTTGATGTAGAAGGTAATGTGAAGAAATTAGGAAAAAATACATTAAGTGATGAAAATAATGATAAAACTAATTTTATATCGCTTTATGGATTGGAATATTGTAAAAAAGAATGTAAAGAATTAACGGAGAATTGTATTCAGATACTGAAGACTCTATCTGTAGATAGTACAAATTTAATTAATTTAACATATGAATTATTGGATAGAGAATATTAAACAAAGGAATGGTATGATGTATGGGAAATATATTGAATAATATAAAGTCTCCAGGTGACATTCATGAGTTAGATACTGAAGAACTATATAAATTATCCCAAGAGATTAGAACGTTTTTAATCGATAGCGTTTCAAAAACTGGGGGACATTTATCTTCAAATTTAGGAGTTGTTGAATTAACTTTAAGTTTATACAAATCATACAATCTTGAAAAAGACAAGATTGTATGGGATGTAGGACATCAAACCTATATACATAAGATGTTATCAGGAAGAAAAGATAAATTTGGAACTTTAAGAAAATATGAAGGATTGTGCGGCTTCCCTAAAAGATGTGAAAGTAAATATGATGCATTTGGTGCAGGGCACAGCAGTACATCTATATCTGCAGCTGTTGGAATAGCAAGAGCTAGAGACGTACTAAAAGAAGATTTTGATGTTGTAGCAGTTATTGGAGATGGAGCATTAACAGGGGGAATGGCTTTAGAAGCGCTTAATGATGTAGGGTTTAACAAAACAAATCTTACAATAGTATTAAATGATAATCAAATGTCTATTTCTAAAAATGTTGGGGGCTTGTCAAATCACTTAAATAAACTTAGAGTAGGACCAGGATATAATAAGCTTAAGGAAGATATAAGCTCTACCTTAAATGGTTCAAGTATCGGAAAAGTATTAAATAATTCTATACATAAAGTCAAAGATAGTATAAAACAATTATTAGTACCATCGATGTTTTTTGAAGGCATGGGAATAAAGTACATAGGTCCTATTGATGGACATGACATTGATATGATGAATGATGTTTTAACAAAAGCCAAACTTATTAATGGACCAGTTATTGTACACGTAATAACTCAAAAGGGAAGAGGATATGAATTTGCAGAGAAAAATCCCAATAAATATCATGGAGTATCGCCTTTTGATTTAGAAAGTGGAGAAACTAATATAAATCCTAAAAAGACTTATTCAAAAGTCTTTGGAGATACTATGATTGAGCTTGCTGAAAATGATGATAGAGTAGTTGCTATAACAGCAGCAATGCCTGATGGAACTGGATTGAAAGAGTTTTCAAAAAAATACCCCAATAGATTTTTTGATGTAGGAATAGCTGAAGAACATGCAACGACTTTAGCAGCTGGTATGGCAAGTGCTGGATTAAAACCTATATTTGCTGTTTATTCAACTTTTCTACAAAGGGCGTTTGATCAGATAATTCACGATGTGTGCATCCAAAATTTACCGGTTATTTTTGCTATAGATAGAGCAGGGATAGTAGGAGAAGATGGAGAAACTCATCAAGGTGTTTTTGATTTATCATATCTTTCACAAATACCAAATTTAAAGGTTTTAGCACCTAAACATTTAGATGAATTATCATTAATGTTGAAATGGGCTATAAAGCAAAATGGGCCAGTAGCTATTAGATATCCTAGAGGTTCAGATTGCTGTGATGAAATTATACCGATTAGTGAAATAAATTATGGAAAGTGGGAAAAGATTATAGAAGGAGAGAATGTTGCAATTATAGCTACGGGCAAAATGGTTCAACATTCATTAATTGCAAGAAGAAAGTTATTAGAACTTGGATATAATCCTACTATAATTAATGCTACATTTATAAAACCATTAGATTTAAAAATGTTAAGTGAATTAGTACAAAAAGGATTTAATATAGTTACTGTTGAAGATAATATGGTAAATGGTGGATTTGGTTCGTATGTATTAATGGAATTAAATAGGATAGGATTTAATGGGAAATTTAGAGCTCTAGGCTTTAAAGATGAGTTTGTACCACATGGAGATGTTACAAATCTTTATAAAGATGCAGGCTTAGATCCAAAAGGAATAAAAGATTGCATAGTAGAGATACAGGAATAAAGGAGATAAAGATGTCATCAAAAAAAGAAAGATTAGATATACTTTTAGTTGAAAAGGGCATATGTAATTCAAGAGAAAGAGCAAAGACTAATATTATGGCTGGATTAGTTTTTGTTGATGGGCATAGAGTTGACAAGGCTGGAGAAAAAGTAAATAGAGATGCTGAAATTATATTTAAAGGTGAAGAATTAAAATATGTAAGTAGAGGCGGATTAAAGCTAGAAAAGGCTATGAATGAATTTAACATATCATTAGACAATAAGGTATGTATGGATATTGGTGCTTCTACCGGTGGATTTACTGATTGTATGCTTCAAAATGGAGCTACTAAAGTATTTTCAGTAGATGTTGGTTACGGGCAATTTGCTTGGAAACTTAGAGTTGATGAAAGAGTAGTTTGCATGGAGAGAACAAATATAAGATATGTGACTCCAGAAGATATAGGAGATAAATTAGATTTTGCGTCTATAGATGTTTCATTTATTTCTTTAAGAACTATAATGCCAGCTGTTAAAAATTTACTTAAGGATAATGGAGAAGTTGTAGCTTTAATTAAGCCACAATTCGAAGCTGGAAGAGATAAAGTAGGAAAAAAAGGTGTAGTTAGAGAAAAGTCAGTACATAAAGAAGTTGTAAGTAATATAGCTAATTATTTAATAGAAAATGAGTTTAATATAGTTGGAATGAGTTTTTCTCCAATAAAAGGACCAGAAGGAAATAGAGAGTATCTTGTATATTTTTCAAAAGATAAAGAAAGAGAATCAGATTTTAGTCTAGATCAAATTGATGAAATAATAGAGCAATCACATAGCCAGCTATAATAGCTGGCTTTAGGTATAGGAGAGTTTGAAAAGGAAATATTATGAGAAATATTGCTATAGCGTTAAATCCTTCAAAAGATAAAGATGGAAAAATACTAGAAAAGATATTATTAAAATTAAAAAGTGTATTTTTAGATTCTAATATTATAGTTTTAAACAGCTTTGATATGAGTTCTATCGACTTTAAAGAAAAACTAGATTTAATTATTGTTCTAGGTGGAGATGGAACTATTTTAGGTGTAGCAAGAGATATAAATGAAAAATATAATTACCCTATTTTAGGAGTTAATATTGGAAATTTAGGATTTCTTGCAAGTATAGAAATAGATAATTTAGATTATGCTTTGAAAAAAATTAAGAATAATGAATTTATAATTCAAGATAGAATCTTATTAGAATGTGAAAGCAATATTGAAGGTAAGCTTGAAGTGAATAAGGCCTTAAATGATATAGTTATAGCAAGAGGTACATTATCTAGAATGATGAAGTTTAAAGTATTTATTGATGATAAGCTATACTATACTTTTAAGGGAGATGGATTGATCATAGCTACTCCAACAGGATCAACGGCATATTCATTTTCAGCAGGAGGTCCTTTTGTTTATCCAGATATGGAAGTTATTACAATTACTCCTATTTGTCCACATACTAAGAGTATGCAACCTATAGTTTTAAATGCTAAAAGTAAAATAGAAATTAAAGCAGATAGCTATAGTGAAGAGATATATTTAACTTTTGATGGACAAAAATCCTTGAAAAATATTGATAAAAGCATTATTAGAATAAAAAAATCAAAAGAAAATGCAAAAATATTACTATTAGATGATTACGATTATTTTAAAGTGTTACGTAAAAAGATTTTAAATAATCAAGTAGAAGGTGAGGAGAATTAGTTTGAAGTCAAAAAGACATAATAAAGTACTAGAAATAATAAACCAATCCGAGATTGAAACACAAGAAGAATTAGCAGAAGAGCTTAAAAAAAATGGATTTGATGTAACACAAGCTACAGTATCAAGAGATATAAAAATATTAAAGCTTGTTAAAATGCAAAGTTCATCAGGTAAATATAGATATGTAGCTCCAACTCAAGAAGAGCGTGGATTAAATGATAAGCTATATAGCATTTTGAAAAATGCAGCAATATCTGCAGAAAAAGTTGATAGATTTGTTGTTTTAAAAACATTAACAGGTGCAGCGTCAGCAGTTGCAGAAGCTATAGATAATCTTTATACAGAGGATGTTGCAGGGACAATCGCAGGAGACAATACTATATTTATTTTAGTTAGAACTGATGAAAAAGCTGAGGAGCTTATATTAAAAGTAAGAAAGATCATTTCTTAAATTAGATCTAAAGGTGGGGTACAATGTTAATTGGATTAAATATAAAAAACTTTGCATTGATTCAGGAACTTTCAGTTGAATTTGGTGCAGGATTTAATATATTATCAGGAGAAACTGGTGCCGGTAAATCTATATTAATTGATACTATTGATTATGTTTTAGGTGGAAAGTTTTCTAAAGATTTAATAAGGTATGGAGAAGAAAAAACATATGTAGAAGCAATTTTCTCTATAGAAAATAAAGAGATTTATGAAATATTAGACCAGTTAGGTATAGAAAAAGATGAGTTATTAATAATTACAAGAGAAACTACTATTTTTGGTAAAAGTTTTATAAAGGTAAATGGAAGAACTATTGTATTATCTCAATTAAAAAGAATAAGAGAAAAGCTTTTAGATATACATGGCCAACATCAAAACCAAAACTTACTTAATAAAGGAACTCATATTTTATATTTAGATGAATTTTATATGGATAAGTTAGAAGGTTTATTAAGTCAATTTGATTCATTAAGAAATAGACATATAGAGTTGCTAGAAAAGTTAAATAGACTTAAAGGAAATGAGGATAGAGAAAAATTAGTTGACTATATAAAGTTTCAAATTGACGATATTGAAAAAGCTAATTTAAAAGTTGGTGAAGAAGAAGCTTTAAAAGAAGAATTTAATCTACTTAATAATGCAGAAAAAATTTCGTTAAGTCTTTCTAAAAGTTATAGTTATCTACATAATTCAAACGAAGGAATATCGGTATTAGAAGGTTTATCTAAGGTAATTACTGAGCTATCATCAGTAGAAGGACATTTAGATAAGATTAAAAATAGAAGAGTTGAAATAGAAGAAGCATATTATGTTATAGAAGAAGCATCAAGAGAGATTCGTGATATTGGTGATGAAATATATTATGATGAAAATGAATTAGCTAAAATAAATGAAAGAATATATCAAATTGATATTTATAAAAGAAAATATGGAAACTCTATTGAAGATATATTAGAAAATTTAAAAAATTTAAAAGAACAATATGAGGAATTGACAAACTCTGAAGTAATAATTAATAAATTAAAAGAAGAATTAGACTTACTTAAATCTGAAATGAGAAAAGTTGGAGAAAAAATACATATCATAAGAGTTGAAGCAGCTGAAATTTTACAAAAGAGTATAAAAGAAGAACTTTCTTATGTAGGATTAGAAAAAGCTAGAATTAAAATAGAAGTTGAGTTGTGTGAAGATTTCAATCAATATGGATATGATGATGTTCAATTTTTAGTATCAGCTAATCCAGGTGAACCACTAAAGCCGTTAGAAAAAGTTTTATCTGGAGGAGAATTATCAAGAATTATGCTAGCTTTAAAGTGTGTTTTTGTAGATAAAGATAGAATTCCTACACTTATATTCGATGAAATTGATACTGGTATAAGTGGTGCTATTGGAAAGCGTGTTGGAGAAAAGATGTATCAGGTTTCTACGAAACATCAAGTTTTATGTATTACGCATTTGCCACAGATAGCTGCACTTTCAGATAATCATTATTTTGTATCTAAAAAGATAAAAGATAATAAAACATTTACTGGAATTAAGATATTACCTAAAGATGAAAAAGTAAAGGAAATTGCTAAAATGATTGGTGGAGATGAAATAAGTAGCGTAGCATTAGAAAATGCCTCAGAAATGGTTAAATTTGCTGATTTAAAAAAAGATGAAATTAAAAAAAATCATATATAATTACATAAGATTGAGTAATACTGCAGAAAATAAAATCATGGAAAAAAAACATGGTTTTATTTTTTTTATAAAAAATTATTTCTCTTAATAATATTTGACTTTAATAACAAAGTTACCACAGCATATTGTAAATTCTATAAGGGAAAATTAAAGTCAGAAGCAAAGGAGGAGATAAAATGATTAAGAAGTTCATTAAACGTTTTAGCATAATAGCTGCTCCAATGTTTATTTTGACTTTAATAACTTATCTAAGTATAACAAAGATACCAGATAAAATTTATATCAATGAGGAGTCAAAGTTAACAGACGTTTCATTACAGAATAACAGCTTTCTAAACAAAATAAAATTGAATAACGATAAATTAAATGTAGATTTTTTAGGATTATTTCCTATAAAATCTGTAGCAGTTCAAACAGTTTCAAGTTTAGAATTATATCCTGGAGGAACTAGTGTTGGAGTGAAATTATCAACTAATGGAGTATTAGTTGTTGGCTATTCTAACATAGAAACTTCAGATGGAACTATGGATAGCCCGGGAAAAAGTTCAGGAATAGAGTTAGGAGATATGATTTTAAAAGTAAATGGAACTGAAATACAAAGTTCTAAAGATTTAATAGCTAAAGTTAAATCAAGTAGTGATGAAAATTTAAGTGTTGAAATTCTAAGAGGAAAAAGTAAGCTGACAAAAGAAATTAAGCTTATAAAAGAAGGAGAGGAATATAAATTAGGATTATGGGTTCGTGATTCTACAGCAGGTATTGGTACTTTAACCTTCTATCATGAAAATACTGATACATTTGGAGCTTTAGGGCATCCAATAACTGATGCAGATACAAATACAATATTCTCTATAAAAGATGGTGAATTGCTTAAATCATCAATTTTAAGTGTTAGGAAAGGTCAAAGAGGAACACCAGGAGAACTTAAAGGATTATTCTTAAATGAAAAAGATTCTATTGGAAGCATAAACAAAAATTTAGGCTCTGGAATATATGGAAAAACAACAGAACCTTTAATTAATCCTGTGTTTAATTCACCTATGCAAGTTGGTTATAGAAATGAAATAAATGAAGGACCAGCTCAGATTATAACTACAATTGGAGAAGAAGGCCCTAAATTATATGATATTGAGATAGTAAAATTACTGCCACAAGATAAACCAGGTCCTAAAAGCATGGTAATTAGAGTAACTGATGAAGAATTATTAAATCGTACTGGAGGAATTGTTCAAGGAATGAGTGGAAGTCCAATAATACAAAATGATAAAATAATTGGTGCAGTTACTCACGTTTTGATAAACAAACCGGATTATGGATATGGTATCTATATCGAATGGATGTTAAAAGATGCAGAAATTTTACCTTAAAAGTAAGGCCTACTTTATTTAAGTAGGCTTTTGTTTTAAAAAAGTCAGAAAAATTTCAAAAATATGTAAAAAAGGCTATTATGTTTTTTTTTCTTGTGTTATAATACAAATATGATATCATTTATATTGAAAAAAACACATTTTTTACAAAAAATTAAAAAACTATAAATTTGAAGGGTTTTTTTATAGAAGGTTGAATATGGTATACATATTTATGTAAAATCGTGGTAAAGGAGAAGGGGAAATGGAATCAAATAAAATTTCAGTATTAATTGCAGATGATAATAAAGAATTTTGCAGTATTTTGAATGACTATTTATTAAATCAAAGAGATATAGTGGTTACAGGTATTGCGAAAGATGGGAAGGAAGCTTTAGCTCTTATTGAGCAAAAAGAGCCAGATCTAGTTGTTTTAGATATAATTATGCCACATTTAGATGGGCTTGGGGTATTAGAAAGATTACATTCAATGAATCTTAAGAAATTCCCAAGAATTATAGTTTTATCTGCTGTTGGACAAGATAAAATAACTCAAAGAGCTATAACATTAGGGGCAGATTATTATGTTGTGAAACCATTTGATATGGATATCTTTACAAAGAGAATAAGAGAAATGTTCAATGGAGTTGTTTCAACAGAAGTTGTAAAGAAACCAGTATCAGTGCCAGTAAACGAAGTGCTTCCATCAAATGGACCAATGGATTTAGAGACTGAAATAACGAATATTATACATGAGATTGGTGTTCCAGCTCATATAAAAGGATATATGTATTTAAGAGAAGCTATAACTATGGTTGTTAATGATATGGAACTTTTATCAGCAGTAACAAAAGAGTTATACCCTTCAATAGCGAAGAAATATAATACAACAGCTTCCAGAGTTGAAAGAGCTATAAGACATGCTATAGAAGTTGCTTGGGGTAGGGGACAAATTGAAGCTATTAATAAGCTATTTGGATATACTGTTCACAATGATAAAGGCAAGCCAACTAATAGTGAATTTATAGCAATTATTGCTGACAAGCTAAGATTAAAGAATAAAGTATCTTAAGGCTAGTAATAGAGCCAAAGTTTGAAAATTCCATTGCAATCAACATAAATGATGGGGGTATGAAAATGAGATTTTCAAACCAATAAATATATTTCTATCATCACTTCTAATAATTAGATTGGTATCTAATGTTAGGAGTGATTTTTTTATGCCCAAANAATGAAATAAATGAAGGACCAGCTCAGATTATAACTACAATTGGAGAAGAAGGCCCTAAATTATATGATATTGAGATAGTAAAATTACTGCCACAAGATAAACCAGGTCCTAAAAGCATGGTAATTAGAGTAACTGATGAAGAATTATTAAATCGTACTGGAGGAATTGTTCAAGGAATGAGTGGAAGTCCAATAATACAAAATGATAAAATAATTGGTGCAGTTACTCACGTTTTGATAAACAAACCGGATTATGGATATGGTATCTATATCGAATGGATGTTAAAAGATGCAGAAATTTTACCTTAAAAGTAAGGCCTACTTTATTTAAGTAGGCTTTTGTTTTAAAAAAGTCAGAAAAATTTCAAAAATATGTAAAAAAGGCTATTATGTTTTTTTTTCTTGTGTTATAATACAAATATGATATCATTTATATTGAAAAAAACACATTTTTTACAAAAAATTAAAAAACTATAAATTTGAAGGGTTTTTTTATAGAAGGTTGAATATGGTATACATATTTATGTAAAATCGTGGTAAAGGAGAAGGGGAAATGGAATCAAATAAAATTTCAGTATTAATTGCAGATGATAATAAAGAATTTTGCAGTATTTTGAATGACTATTTATTAAATCAAAGAGATATAGTGGTTACAGGTATTGCGAAAGATGGGAAGGAAGCTTTAGCTCTTATTGAGCAAAAAGAGCCAGATCTAGTTGTTTTAGATATAATTATGCCACATTTAGATGGGCTTGGGGTATTAGAAAGATTACATTCAATGAATCTTAAGAAATTCCCAAGAATTATAGTTTTATCTGCTGTTGGACAAGATAAAATAACTCAAAGAGCTATAACATTAGGGGCAGATTATTATGTTGTGAAACCATTTGATATGGATATCTTTACAAAGAGAATAAGAGAAATGTTCAATGGAGTTGTTTCAACAGAAGTTGTAAAGAAACCAGTATCAGTGCCAGTAAACGAAGTGCTTCCATCAAATGGACCAATGGATTTAGAGACTGAAATAACGAATATTATACATGAGATTGGTGTTCCAGCTCATATAAAAGGATATATGTATTTAAGAGAAGCTATAACTATGGTTGTTAATGATATGGAACTTTTATCAGCAGTAACAAAAGAGTTATACCCTTCAATAGCGAAGAAATATAATACAACAGCTTCCAGAGTTGAAAGAGCTATAAGACATGCTATAGAAGTTGCTTGGGGTAGGGGACAAATTGAAGCTATTAATAAGCTATTTGGATATACTGTTCACAATGATAAAGGCAAGCCAACTAATAGTGAATTTATAGCAATTATTGCTGACAAGCTAAGATTAAAGAATAAAGTATCTTAAGGCTAGTAATAGAGCCAAAGTTTGAAAATTCCATTGCAATCAACATAAATGATGGGGGTATGAAAATGAGATTTTCAAACCAATAAATATATTTCTATCATCACTTCTAATAATTAGATTGGTATCTAATGTTAGGAGTGATTTTTTTATGCCCAAAATAAAAAAAACAAAAACGATAAACAATATAATTGTTGAATATTTGGAGTATTGTAGTTATAAGAATTTGAGAATTAAAACAATTAAATCATATCATCAAACTTTGATGTTATTCTCAAAATATTTAGAGGAAGAATTAGAAATTATAGATATTAATAAAGTAAATAAAAAGATTGTAGAAGATTATTTAGTATTTACAAAAGATAGAGGGAAATATAGTTTTGCATCAAGTGAAGAAGGTATTAATAAAGCTAATTTAGATAAAAGACATGATGTGGGAAAAGAAATATCAGATGTAACGATAAATGGTTATTTAAGAAATATAAAAGCATTCTTTAGTTATGCAGAAGAAAACAACATAATTAAGAAAAATAATATTAGTTCTATAAAGTTTTTAAAAGTCACAAGAAAACCAAAAGAGCAATTAACAGATGAAGAATATAAAAAGATAATCAAAGTTTTAGATTTATCTAAATTTCATGAATTTAGAGATTTTACGATTATTAATTTAATATTTGATACTGGAATGAGATTAGGTGAAACTTTAGAGTTGAAAATTGAAAACATAGATTTATTTAGATGCACAATATTTTTAGATGGGGATATAACAAAGGGAAGAAAAGATAGAGTAGTTTTCTTTAGTTATGAAATGCAGAAGCTATTACAAAGATGGATAAAATTTAAAGATGTTATGCAAGAAAGTGATTTATTATTTCCAACTCAAAGAACTAATAGAAAAATAGAGCAAGGAAACTTTGAGAGAAATTTTAGAGAATATTTAAAGCGTGCAAAGATAAATAAGAATATAACACCACATGGATTAAGAAATAATTTTAGTAGAAGATTTCTTATGAATGGAGGTTCAATATTTGTATTATCAAAGATATTAGGACATTCTAGCGTATCAGTTACAGAAAAAGCATATTTAGATTTGAAAGAAGAAGATTTAAGAAAGAAATATAGAGAATATTCTCCATTAGAGAATATAAAAAAATAAAAGATTAAAACAAAGAGATATACATAACATATATCTCCTTCAAAATTAAATATTTTGTAATAAACTTTGTATGCCTTTTTGACATATTTAACTCGCAATTAAATGGTATCAAAAAAATAGGTTGTATGCAAGGGTTTATTTCCTATACCTTAAATTAGGAATAGGTAAGTAGTATAAGCACTAAAGCTACTATAAAGAATTTTAGTAGGTGAGCTAAGCCGATGCAGTAAATTAGCTATATCATTTTTCATAAGAGAATTACTTCTATTATCTTTTATGTAAGGTATTAATGATATGCAAGGTGAGCAACAACCAATAACCCTGAATGCGAGTATATTCAAAAATAATAGTTGTGGTGGTAGCTTGGCATTCTAAAGAATGGGTAAGCATTAACATAAGATAAACATATAGGACAAGCTTTATATGGAAAAAGTTAATGTACAGTAATGTAGTAATAATAGAAGTATTGAATGATGTTCTCAATGAATATACCAAACAATTTTACTTTACTTATGTCTATAATTTTTTATAGATATAGGTAAATAATTATAAATTCAGTAACTCATAAATGCCCAAACAATATATAATTAAAACAAAGTTTAGATTTATTAAATATTTAATTCTTTACTAATTGTAATTACTTATGTTAAGATAATAAAATAAACGGATGTTCTTTAATGAAATAAAAGATAAAGGTGATAAAGAGTGAGATTTGTAGATTTTTTTGCTGGAATAGGCGGATTTAGAAAAGGTCTTGAACAATCGGGACATAAATGTGTTTTCAGTTGCGAGATTGATAATAATGCTAGAAAAAGTTATAGTGCTATTCATAATGTAGTTGATGAAGTTTTCGCAAATGACATAAAAAATGTAGATATAACAACTATCCCAGAATATGATATTTTTTGTGGAGGATTTCCATGTCAACCATTTAGTCGTGCTGGACGTAGAGAAGGATTTAATGATTTAGATAAAGGTAACTTATTTTTTGATGTTATTAACATAGTCAGACAAACTAGACCTAGAATTGTATTTTTAGAAAATGTTAAGGGATTACTAACTGCTGGTGAAAAAGATTATGTAGAGAATGAAGATGGAACTAAAAGAACTATTGAGGTTGATAAAGGGTGTACATTTAAGAGAATATTAGAAGAATTTAATAATATTGGATATGATGTAGAGTGGCAATTAATAAATAGTGCTGATTACATTGCTCATAAAAGAGAAAGAGTATACATAATAGCATATAGAAGAGATAACGATATATTTAGAAGGATATTTCCTATTAGAAGTGAAATAAAAGAATTAGTAATAAATGAAACTAATAATAATTTATATTCAATGTATTCTGATTTTGAAAGCTATGTTGACAAAAAGAGTATTAAGAAATTCAAATTAATAGAAGATAAAATTTATACTATAAAGAATGAAACTCCAAATAGTTTAGAACAAGATTTAGAAGAATACAAGTTTACTACTGTTTCTCCGTGGGGACATTGGGGTATTATGATAAATGGAAATTGTGTAGCTTGTAAATTAAAATATAAAAACAATATTAATTTTCCATTAAGAGATATGCTTCAACCAGACAATACTGTTGATAGTAAGTATATATTATCTGATAGTGAAGTAGAAAAACAAAGACATGCGAAATCAGCTAAGGTATGGGAAAAAAGTGGAAATAAAATGGGAAACATGGCTTTTCCAGATAATTTAGATAAACCATCTAGAACCTTAACGGCTAATTCATCTGGGAGAGAAATGATGGTTATTGGATTTGAAGTAGATGGAGTTCAAAAGTTTAGAAAATTAACTTCGCTTGAATATTGGAAGCTTCAAGGTTTTTCAGAAGATGATTATAACAGAGCGGTTGAAGCCGGAGTTCCAGAAACACAATTAAAGAAACAGGCTGGAAATGCAGTTACAGTAAATGTAATTAGAGAAATTGGTAATAGATTAGCTTAAACAGGTGCAAAATGCACCTGTTTATTTTATATAAGTAATTTAATTATTTAGACTATCAATATAATCTCGTACGATTTTGTTATGCTCATTTAAGTATTCTTTCTTTGAGCCTTTTAGAATTTCTAAATTAGGTTCAATATCTTTAACATTCCATTCAATACCATCGCTAAATAATCCAATAACAAGAGTTGGAACGGTTATAGAAAGTTTAGCAGAAGGTATTTCTCTAATAGTTTTTTCAAAATTAGAAACTCCACTATCTATTCTTTTGCATAAATCAAATGAAGGGACAATAAGAACACAGATATCTGTTAAATCATAAGAGTAGGATAATTGAAATTTAAAATAGTTTCTATATGAACTTGCAACATTCCCAAACTCTATCTCCATCTGTACTGTAAGTTTATCTCCATCAGAATTAGTAAAAGTTTTTTTAAAATCACTTCTTAAACTATCCTCGCTAGTATCTGGAGTAGCATAAGGTTCAGATGACCAGCCAAAATCAGTAAGCCTTAATCTAAAATAGGTATTTAAAATTTGCTGAACTACATCTAATTTTTTTTGCTTTGCTGACTTACCAGGATATATTGGTACAGGACAGTCTTGGCAAATCGCAATTAATTCAGAATAGATATCACTATATTTATGATGTTGTAAAATTTCTTCTGCAAATCTGTATGAATAAGTTAATATTTTCACAAAAGTCTCCTTTCTTAATCAAATATAAATAGTAAGTAAATATCAATTTTAAGGGCATATGCAATTTTTTCAATATTATTTAAAGATATGCTCCGCTTACCTCTTTCTACAGAGCTGATATATGTTCTATGAAGTCCAGATAATTCAGCTAACTCTTCTTGAGATATGCCTAATTTAATTCTGTATTTTTGAACATTTAAACCAAATTTATTACATATATCCATAGTAATATACCTCCTTACTATTATGTTATTGTTTTGAATACAATAAGTCTACAGACAATAAGTATCATAATGGAAATATATGATATAATATAGCTATAATTATAAATGTTGGTAAAATAGATGAAATGTATTACAATAGTAAAGAGAGAATTGAGATTTTCTTCTATATACGGATAAGTTTAAGATAGTAAAATTAATGTTTGATTAAGCGTGTAGGAAGAGAATGGTTAACAGAAAGGAATTAATATTATGACAAATAAAGAATTAATAGAAAAAAGAATAGCAGAATTAAATAAAAATGGATATGAATTAGAATTAACTTCATATGATAAAGATGTTGATAAAGTTTCAAAAAAAGTATTAACAAAAGCATTAAAAGAATTTGGTGGAGATAGTACAGATATTAAGGTTATGATTAGAAGAAAGCCTTATGTGTTAGAAATTCCAGTATGCGATAATGAGGTTGATATAATAATATATAGCTTAGATGAATTTGCTGCAAAATATGGAGATGAATATTTAGAAGTATTTGAAGATTAAGATATTGTATTTCTGCAATATCTTTTTTAGTTTAGATACTTTATATCTGGATATAATTTAAGTTATCCAGGAGGTGTTTAAATGAATTATTTATTAACAGTAAAGGTATAATTTTATTACCAGGATTATTTTTATTATTAGTTGGTATTATATTTATTGTAATGAAAATAAAGGATATTATATAATAAATATAAAGGGGTGAGGGTAATGGAAGCTTACGAAGAACATATACCAATTATAAAAATGAGGCTTGAATATCCTTTTATATATGCAGAATTTGAAAATGGAGAAAAAAGACAATATGATATTAATACTTTAATTCCATTTAGAGAAGAATATAAAAAGTTATATGATGTTGATTTTTTTAATCAAGCTGAATTAAGTCCTGGTGGTTTGGCGATATTTTGGAATGATTTTATTGATACTACTTCAACTGATATATATGAAAATGGTGGGGAAATATAAAGGGGTGAGGATATGGAATTGACAAAGGCATTAAGAAGTTTATTATTTAATATAATTAAATTTATAGGAGCAGTATATTTACTAATATTTTCAGTAAAGCGATTATTTACATAGTAATATTAAATTTTAGAATAAATGTATAGATATAAATTTTTATAATGGGGAGAAATATATGAATATATTAGTAATTGGGAATGGATTTGATTTGACACATGGATTACCAACAAAATATTGGGATTTTTTGATGTTTATTAAATGTATTAAAGAGCATGATTCTTTATATGAAATAGAAAAAACTAGTGAATTTAAAAATTTAAATAATGAAATAAAAAACTTAATTTATAACCAAGCATATCGTACTTCTGACAATGATAATGAATTATTAGAGTTTATAAAATTAATTGAAAATAATGTATGGATTAATTATTTTATTGATAAAATTCAAGATAAAGATAAAAATAAAGGCTGGATTGATTTTGAACTTGAAATTTCACAAGTTATCAAAAGTTTAGACTATTTACAAAATTATAATAAAAGATGTTTTAAAAATCCAAGTAATAGTAAGCGAGAGGATACAGAATTATATGAAGAAGCGCGGGAATTTTTAGAAAAAATGAAAAATAAAAATATAATAGATAATGATAGTAAACTTAACGGTGATGAATTTCATGATAATACGGCTAAGCAGATTATAGATGAGCTTAATAATCAATTAAATAATCTTATTAGATGTTTAGAAATATATCTTGAAGAATTTGTAGGAAAGATTAAGATAAACTATACATCACCAGATATATTTGATATTAGTCAGATGGATAAAGGAATAGATAAAGTTCTTAGTTTTAATTATACTAAGACTTATGAAAATGAATATGATTTAACTAAAGGAAGGGTTAAATATGATTATATTCATGGTAAGGCATATGCTAAAAGAAAGAAAGAAGAAAATAATATGGTATTGGGTATTGATGAATATTTAGAAAATGATAAAAAGGATAAGGAATTAGACTTTATTCAATTCAAAAAGTATTTTCAAAGAATATATAAAAAAACTGGTTGTGAATATAGAAAGTGGATTGAAGAAATAAAAAATGAGTATGATGAATTTCAGAGGACGCAGAGTTTGTATGAAGAATTAAAGAATTTAGATGATGGTGTAGATAATATGAGTCTTGGTGCAAAAGATATATTGGAAAATAAGGGAGAAGAGCATAATATATATATATTCGGACATTCATTAGATGTTACAGATAAGGATATTTTAAAGGAATTAATAATGCTACCAAGAACCACAACTACTATTTATTATTATAATGATGAAGCATATAAACAATATATCGTTAATTTAGTTAAATTAATTGGACAAGATGAATTAACTGATAGAGTTCATGGTCTTAATCCTAAAATAAATTTTAAGAAGCAAAGATAGTTTTAAATATAAATTATAGATTTAGAGAAGTTAAATAACTTCTCTTTTTTTAACTACTTATATGCAACCGCTGGTTGCTGCTGGGAGTGGAGGAGTTGATATAATTGTTAAATTCCAAATGTAGAAAGTGTGGTACATTAATTCTTTACAGAACTACTTATTGCGATACTTGTAAGGGTATCAAAGAGAGAGAAAGAAAAGATAGATATAATAAATATAATAGAGAAGATGAAATAAGAAAGTTAAGGCATACAACAAAATGGAGAAAGTTAAGATTAGATATATTAGAGAAAACAAATGGTTTATGTTATTGCTGCTATATAAAAGGTAAATATATTCCAGCAGACCATGTGCATCATATAACCCCAGCTAATATTAATATAAGTATGTTCTTTGATAGGGATAACCTAGTTCCATTATGTAGCACCCACCATGAATTTATACATACCCATAAGATAGAAAGTATGGCCATATTTAAAAGGTATATAGACACTTTAAAGTAGTATATGTGTTTATAAATAATATGTGCTTAGAATTGAAGTAAAAGGTATATAAAGCAATGTTAAATATGAATTTGAATATGTTATATATAAATATAACATATTCAAATAGATACTTTATAAGTAAATAAAACCTATAAGAAATAAAGTTAGAGTTATTAAAGTAACAATAAATATTTTCTTGTAGGTTTAATTTTATCTATAAGATATTTTATTAATACCATATACATTAAATTAGATTGATACATTTATTATCTTAATTAATAACTAATCAAACAGTATTAGAAGTAAAAAGGAAATAAAATTGATTAAAAAGTTGAAAAATAATTGATTTTTGAAAGAAAAATAATGAAAAATTAATAAAATTAGAAAAAATTTTAGGGAAATGGGTAGGGGGTATACCTGGATTATTATTTTTTTAGGGGAAATTAACCCCAGGGGAAAAAAATCGTGAAAAAATATTGCCCCAATCAGCTTTTTTAGTTCAAAATTGGTGAAAATATTGTAAATTATATGAACTTATATAAATTGTTTAGAAAGGATTTGATAAATATATGGCTAAACCAAGAGTTCCAATGGAGATGCAAAGTAAAAAGGTTTCAAAGGAAGAAAGAGAAGCTAGAATTGCAGCAGAAAGAGCATTAGTTGGTGAAAGAGATTTGTTAGAGAAACCGCCAAAGTATTTAAGTAAAGAAGAAAAGAAAATCTATAAAGAGTTATTAAAACCTTTATTGCATATTGAAAGTTTAGGTAATTCAGATAGAGAAATATTTGCTATTATGGCAAGTGCCAAATATAAAATGGTGCTATGTGAAAAAGAGATAGAACAATATGGATTATTAATTGATGAAGTTGATAGATTTGGAAATATAAAAAGACTTCCAAACCCGGCAATTAGAATTTATAAAGATTATGAAACAATATTTAATAAAAATTCTTCACAAATAGGGTTATCAGCATCAGCAAGAACAAAGTTAGTTCAAATTAAAAATGAAAAAGAAAGTGAAGAAGAATTAAACGAAATTCTTGGAGCATTAAGAGGTTAAGAAGCTACTCAAATTTAATTTTGGGTAGCTTTTTTGTTACCCAAAATTAAAGGAAGGAGCGGTTTAATGTTTGACAAAAGAGTTTATGATTTACCAGTTTATAAATATATGCAAGATGTTACAACTGGTAGGGTTATTGCTTGTAAAGAATTAATAATATTATGTAAAAAGTTATTAAATGATATAGAAAAATCTAAAGATGAAAACTATCCTTTTTATTTTGATGTAAGTAAATCTATTGCTATTGATGGATTTATTAAGCAGCTTAAATTTACAGAAGGTAGAAAGATTGGACAAGCAATTAAACTAGCAAGATTTCAAGATTTTATTGTTAAATCAATATTTTGTTGGAGAGAAAAAGAAAACTCAAACATAGTAAGATTTAATGATTGCTTAATATTATTACCAAGAAAGCAAGGTAAATCTTTTATATGTGCGATTTTAGGTATAGTTGCAATGATGATAGAAGCAAATGCAGAAGTTGCCAATGGAGCAGTTGCATTATCACAAGCTAAAATTATTGTTACCCAGGCACAAAGATTAATTAGAAGTAATGCAAAATTAGCAAAACATTTTAAAATTTATAAATCTTATATTGAATTTGTTGGAAGTACCTTTAAACCAGTTTCATCAAATGCACTTGATGGAGCAAATTATAATGTTGTTTTATTAGATGAAAGTAATGCAACTTCGAGAGAATTAATGGAAAGTATGACTTCTGGATTTGCACAAAGAGCCAGTTATCAATCATATTATTTAACAACTGAATATTCAGTAAGTCAAAAAACTGGTTGGTTTGATGAATTAAAAGAAACTGGAGTTAAAGCAATTCAAGGGATAATTGATAACGAAAGAATACTACCAATTATTTATAAACTTGATAATGCAGAAGAAGTTCATAACCCAGATAATTGGATTAAAGCAAATCCAATCATTGAAGAAATTGGTGATAAATTTTGGCGTGATAGTTATGCCAAAGCCAAAGAAGTACCTTCATTGATGAAAAACTTTTTAATTAAAAATATGAATGTGCCACAAGCTGCAAATGATGAAGATACATATTTAGATATGGATAAATGGAAAAAGTGTAGTGTAGATGAAATTAATTGGAAAGGTAAAGAAGTTTATATTGGTGTTGACTTATCAAAAACAACGGATTTAACTTCGGTTTCAATAGTTTCAAAAGATAATAATGGTGAAATATTAGTTAATTCACACGCTTTTTTACCAGAAGAAACTTTAACTAATGGTAAAAGAAGAGAAAAAATTGATTATAGGTTAATGGAGCAGTTGGGTTATTGTACTATTACTGATGGCGGAATTGTTAATTATGATGTTATAGAAGAGTATATTAGAAGCTTAGAAAATAAATATGGCTTTATTATTAAAGGTGTATGTTTTGACCCCTATAACGGTTTATCAATGATGGCTTCATTAGCTAAAGATTATAATGTTATAGAAATTAAACAATATACTGGAACATTATCACCAGCAACAAAAGATTTTAGAGAAAAAGTTTATACTGAAAAAGTTAAATATGAAAAAAATATGTTGCTTGATTGGTGTGTATCTAATGCAATTACTTTAGAAGATAGTAATGGTAATGAAAAGTTAGATAAAAAGAAAAGTAAAAATAGAATAGATATGATTGCTGCGGTAATATTCGCATATGTTGAAGCAATGAAAGAACAAGAAATATTTGATATAGATAGTTTCTTTGTTCTATAAGAGGTTACTTAATTAAATTTAAGTAGCTTCTTTTTTATATAAATAATCAAAAGAAAAGGAGTAGAATAACATGGGTTTTCTAGGAAAATTATTTAGTGGAGAAACTAATGAAGTTAATGTTGAATTAGAAAATAGTGGTGTTGTTACAACACAAGCATTTAATGGTTATGGTAAGCAAAATAGAGCAGTAGCAGAAAAAATAAGTGCTTTAACTGCTGGTGTTGGGTTAATAGCTGATAGCATTGCATCTTTACCAGTTTATAAATATAAAATTAATTCAGATGGTTCAAAAACTAAAGTGAAGGTTGTGGAAAATTATTTATTAAATAGTAATATGAATGATTATACAAATGCCTACAATGGAAAAAATTTATTTATTAAAGATGCTATATTTAGTGGAAATGGTTATATTTTAATTGAAAGAGATGAAATGTTTAAAGTTAAAAAATTAATACCATTAGAAAATAATCAAGTTCAATTATTAACTAATGATATGGGTAAAACTTATTATTACCAAATTACCCTTAATGGTAAAACTTATAGAAAAGAATATTATGAAATAATTAATTTATGTAACAATTCAAGAAATGGAATTATTGGACAAGGAATATTAAGTTATGGGTGTGAAGTTTTAGGTATTGCGAACTCACAAAATAAATTCCAGGGTTCAACCTTAGAAAATGGAGCATATGCAAAGGGAATTTTATATGTTGATGGAAATACCAATGCAGAGCAAAGAAACGATATAGGAAATAAAATTAAATCATTCTTTAGTAAAGGAAATTCGGGAAGATTATTAGTATTACCTAATTCATCAAAATATGAAGGTGTTTCTTTATCTCCAAGTGATTTAGATTTATTAAAATCACAAGAATTTACAATACAAGAAATAGCAAGATTATTAAAGATAAGACCAGAATTATTAGGTGCTTCAATAGGTTCTGGTAATTATAAGAATCTAGAAGAAAGTAATTTACAATTCTTAACTTATACTTTACAACCTTACTTAGCAAATATTGAAGCAACACTTAATCATTATTTATTAACAGAAGCAGAAAAAATAAGTGGTGAATATTGTTATTGTTTTGATTTACAAAAACTATTGAGAACAGATATACAAACACAAGCAGACGTATTGGATAAATTTATTTCTGGTGGAGTTATGACAATAAAAGAAGCTAGAGATGCTTTAGATTTACCATATATTGAAGGAACAGATATATTAATGTTAAGTAAATTTAATTCAACAATTAAAGAAGGTAAAATTATAAATCTTCAAAGCATGAAAAGCGAAGGAAATATTGAACAACAAGAATAATAAATAATCAAATAAATATATACTTGGAGGCAAATAAAATGAAAGGAAATAAAAGTGATGATGTAGTTTTATCTGTATCTGCTTTAGATAGATTTTCAGATGAAATAATGAGTAAATATATTTATTCATCAAAAAGAATTACAAAAGAAAATAATAAAAAAGAAGAAGCTGCTAAATAAAGTGGCTTCTTTTTTAGTTTATGAAAGGAGTTACTTATGATTAATAACTTAGAAGTTAGAGAAAACAATGGTACTTTTAAAATTGGTGGCTACATAAATTCAGTTGAAAGAAATTCTAATATTCTTCGAGATAAAGAAGGAAGGTCTTTTATTGAAATAGTTAAAGCTGGAGTATTTAAAGAAGCTTTAGATGAAGCAAAAAAAGAAAATAGAGATATACCATTAATGTATAGACACAAAGAGATAATTACAAAAAATGTTTCTTTAAAAGAAGATGCTATTGGTTTAAGATTTGAAGCCGAAGTTAATGAAGAAATTTATAACATGGTGAAAGAAGAAAATTTACAATGTTCTTTTGGATTTACAAAAGTTAAAGATAGTATAAAAAATATTACTCAAAATCTATATCAAAGAACTTTAGAGAAGATTAAATTATTTGAAGTTACAATTACACCAAATCCAGCTTATAACGGAAGTTTAGTTGAATGTAGAGAAGGAGAAAATTTTATGAGATTAGAAGAATTATTAAAATTAAGAGAAGAATTAGATGTAGAAATTGAAAGGTTAACTAATTTAGAAAAGGTAGTAGAGAAACCAGAAGAAGTAGTTGAAGAAGTGGTTGAAGTTAAAGAGCAAGAAGAAAAAGTTGATGAAACTGGAGAAGAAGTAATTAAAGAAGAAGCTATACAAAAAGATTTAGAAAGAATGAAAAGATATTTTGAGTATTTAAAATTAAAATAATAAAAGTATGCACCCGCTGGGTGCTGCTGGGTATGAGGAAAAAACGAAAACCGTTATATATTTGAAAATAATTTATGCTTTTTTAGGCTATTTATATTTATTTAAAGCTAATTGCACCCGCTGGGTGCTACTGGGATTGAGAAATAAAATTTAAAAGTGAACTATTTGCCAAAATAATTAATTTATAGAGTTACCAATTTAACTATTGGTAACTTCATTAAGTTAATTATATATATTTCCCATAGATACATTAAGTTAATCTATAAAAACGGTTTGTGTATTTCCGTTACTAATGAGTATAGGGTTTTAGTTAGGTAAAATAATTTTTTCATTAAAGTTTTCTCCAAAGTTAAACCAGGAATATTAATTTATTCATGATTTTTTATATTGAATTTTTGTAAGCACCAATTTAAGTTTTGGTGCTTTTTATATACATAAAATTCGAAAGGAATTGATTTTTGTAATGAGATTAAAAGAACTACAAGAAAAAAGAGTTTCTTTAATAGCTATAATGGAAGAAGTCATTGAAGTTAGAGAAGGGCAAGAAGTAGATACTAATAAATTTGATGAACTTAAAGCAGAAATTGAAAAAGTTGATGCTGAAATTAGGCAATTAGATTTAGAAGCAATTAAAGAAATTAAAACAAACAAAAGAGAAATGAAAGGAAATGATAACATGGAAATTAGAGAAATGTTAGTAAATGGACAAGAAGTTGAAGTTAGAAATGGAGAAATATCTAACGCTAATATCGGGGTAGAAAGAACTGAATTTTTACCAGGAATAGTTGATAAAGTTGCTGAAATATCACCACTATTTGATAGAGCAAACAAAATAAACACTTCATCAACATCAGCAATAACAGTACAAGGAACTAAATTACCAAAGTTCGTTAAAACTGCTGAATTAGCTGAATACACAAAGGCACAAGCTACTTTTGAAGAAAAGGTTTTAAAGGCTGAAAAATATGCTTTAGCAGTAGTTGTATCAGAAGAATGTTTAGAAGATGCTGGTTTCGACCTTGAAGGACAAATTGAAACTCAATTAGTTGAAGGTTTAGGTGAAACTTTAAATGAACTAGCAGTTCAAAAATTAGAAGGTGCAGAAGGAGCAAAGAAAGTTGAAGTTGCTTTAACTGCTGATGGTTTAATGGATATGTATTATGCTTTACCAGTTGGATATAGAGCGGGTGCAGTATTTGTTATTTCTCCAGATATGGAAAGAGGGATTGCAAAATTAAAAGATACTAATGGACAACCATTAATGATTAGAAGCTTCACAGATAGACCAGTTTACACTATCTTAGGTTGTGAAGTTATAGTTGATAAAAATGTAACTAAGCCTATGTTTGTTAACTTAGGAAAAGCTTTAGTTGCTGGATTAAGAAGAGTAATGAACATAAAGAGAAATGATAGTATTGGTTTCTTATCTGGTTCAGTTGCATTTAGAGCAGACATAAGATTAGATATGGTAACTACAATAGAAGAAGCTATTGTTATTGGTTCTGTTGCTGAAAGAGCAAGAGCATCTAAATAATTTAGAGGGGAATTTCCCCTCTTTTTTATATTCCTATAAAGGAGTGATTTAAAGTAATGAATGATAAAAAAATTAAAGATATGACTTTAGAATTTGTAAAGAATTATCTAAGAATAGAGGAAGATTTTATTGAAGATGATGCTGAAATTACTTTATATATGAGTGCATCAGCAGCTTATTTAATGAAAAAATGCAAAATGAATAATGAAGCTTTTAATAACTCCACTATATTAGTAATACCTTTTTTAATGCTAATTTCTGAATTTTATTCAACTAAATCAGTTAATATACAAGCAAATTCAAAGGTTAATCCAATCTTAGATAGATTTATTGCCATTGAAGCACCTTTATTTTAAGGCGGTGGAATTGTGGTCAATATAGGAGAATTAAGAGAAGTAATTAAAATTCAATCACCAGAAATAATTATTGATGATTTTACTGGTATTGAAAAAGAAGTTTATGTTGATAAATATTCTTTAAGATGTAAAAGAAAAACTATTTCATCTAAAGAGTTTTATGAAAATTCATCTAATAACTTTGAAGTAACTGATAGATTTATTTGTAGATGTAGAGCAATAGAATTATCAGATATTATTTTATATAAAAATCTAAAATATGATATTAAACATATTCATCAAGTAAATAGTGATTTTATTGAAATAACTGCTATTAGGAGAATGAAATAATGAGTGTTGAATTTGATTTTAGTGCTTTAACCCAAAAAGTATCAGAGTTAGAAAATAAGATGAAAAATAAAATTACTAAAGAAGCTTTAAATGCTGGAGCAGATGAAGTTTTAGAAGTTCAAAAAAAGTTAGTTCCAGTTGATACTGGAGCAACTCAAAAAGCATTAAACAAATCTAAATTAAAAACTAAAAAAGGTACTAAAAAAATTGATATTGGTTTAAATTCAGATGTTGAAAAAGAAATAATTCTTAGGGGTTATTACAACAATTATGGAGCAAGGGGAAAGGGTGGAACGTATTGGATTAATGAAAGTTTCAACCAATCTAAAGATGCTACGGTTAAATCAATGGCAAAAGTTATAAAGGAGGAATTGGTTTAATGATTATTAATAAAAAGATTATTGAAATATTTAAACCTTTAAAAATTCCTTGTGTTTTTATGGAATATAACGGACAAGCCGAAAGGTATTTGGTTTTTTCAACTACAAATCAAGCAAATAGTGAATTTGCTGATGATAATGCTATGGCTGAAAAAATTAATGTTGGTTTAAATTATTTCTATAAGAAACCAGAAGATATGATGTTAATTGAAGAAATTAATAAGGTTCTAAAAGATAATAATTTCTCGATTGCATCACAAAGAGATATTCATAAAAATGGGACTGATTTTTATAATCGTTCTTTTTATCTCGAATATAAAAACAATTTTGAAATATAGAGCAGAAGCATCAAGTTAAATTACTTGGTGTTTTTTTATTATAAAAAATTAATTAGGAAAGGAAATGATATTTATGTCAAAGATAGGACAAATTTCATTAAAAGATATTCATGTAGGTGTATTCGCTGGAGAAGGAGAAGCTTATGAAAATGTAACTCAAATTCCTGGTGCATTATCTGCAAAAATTACAGTTAAAGAAGGAAGCACAACTTTCTATTCAGATGATATTGCTGCTGAAACTGTAAATACATTAGAAAGTGTTGAAATTGAAATAGAAACACAAGGTTTATCACTTGAAGAAAGAGCGTTATTATTAGGAGAAACAGTTGTTAAAGGTGCAATTGCTGCATCTGTTAATGATATGGCAGCTAGACCATATATAGGATTAGCTTTTAGAAGTCAAAAGTCTAATGGTGAATGGAGATACTGTTCAATACCTAAAATTAAGTTTACACCAGTTGAAGAAGATTATGCTACAAAGGGTGAAAAGGTTGAAATGCAATCAACAAAATTAACTGGTATTGCATTACCTTTAGAAACTTCTGGAGTATATAAAGTTACTGCTGATAGTGATGCAGTAGGAATAGATAAGAATTGGTTAAACACTTTCTTAACTACTATTCCACAAACAACTTCATCAGAAGATTAATAGTTGGTTTATCAAGAATAGAAATTCATTTTCTATTCTTTTTTAAGCTAATTAACAATCTAGCTAATAAAAAACAAAGGAGAAATTTTAGAATGAAGATAGCAAAAATTAATGAAAAAGAATATTGTTTACGTTTTAATATAGGTTCATTAAGAAGAACCGCAAAAAGATTAGGATTAACAACACCGCAAATATTTGAAAAATTAACTGAAAATGATATGGACGTTGTTGTTGAACTTTTATATCAATGTATTATTAATACTCATAAAGATTTTGATATTGAAATATTAGATGAATTATCTATATCAGAATTTAATGAAGTTGTTGTTATATTAGCAGAAGTTATATCAGAAGGTATGCCAGAAGCCGATAAAAAAACAATGAAGAAGAAGAAGAAATAAACAATAATAATTCTGATTGGGATTATCCATTTATGGAATATGTTCATTATACATTATTGAATAGAAGTGATGATTTTTATTCAGTAACTCCAAAAACTTGGTTTGAACAATGGGCAATTTATCGTAAAGTAAATGGGTTAGAAGAACAAGAAGAAAAATCTGCTCCAAAAGTATTTATTGATGATGTACTTTAAGAGTTATGAAAGAAAGGATAGTAGATAGTAGATAATTAACTACTATTTATTATCCTTTCTTTTTTTATATAAAATTTTAGAAAGGAAATGATATATATGTCGCAAGAAAGTGTTGCAGAGTTATTGGTATCGCTTGGTTTAGATACAAAAGATTTTGATAGTAGTTTAGCAAATGTAAATAAATCAACTAAACAAATGGAAACATCATTTAACCAGGTGAAAAAGGCTTTACAGTTATCTGAAAAAACACAAGAAGATTACAATAAGGCAGTTAAAGCTGGTGAAGAATTAATAAAGCAATATGAAAATAAACTTCAAGCTTTAAATACTTCTTATGATAAATCAAAAGAAAAGGTTGCCGCATTAGTTCAAAGACAAAAGGAATTACCACAAGTTTTAGAAGAAGCTAATTCAAAATTAAAAGAATTAGAAAATACTGTTGGTACTTCATCTGATGAATATAAGCAACAAGAAAAATTGGTTCAAAATCTAACTAATGAATATAAGAATTTTGATAGAACTTTAAATAATGCAGTAAATCAAAGTAGAAATTTTGAAAATCAGATTAGAGCAACTGAAAATAAATTGTCAGCAGCTAAACAAGAAGTTAATAGTTTTAGAAATGGAATTGATGATTTATCTGAAAGTTTTGAAAATGCTGGAGAAAGTGGTTTAGATTTTGCAGAACAAACTTCTGAAATAGCTGAAAACTTTGCAGAACTTGGTGAAAAGGCTGGAGAAGTTGGAGAAGCAATGGTTAAGCCATTTGAAAAATCAGTTTCAAAAGCAAACGAATATAAAGAAGCACTAAATGGATTACAAGCACAATTAGGATTAACTAATGATGAAATGGAAGGTTTCAAAGAAGTTATTGATGGTGTTTATGGTAATAATTTTGGTGAAAGTTGGGGAGAAGTTGCAGATGTTGTTGGTTTAGTAAATCAACAGTTGGGGTTAACTGGTGATGAATTACAAACTACAACTGAAAAAGCTTTTGCATTATCAGATACTTTTGGATATGATGTTGACGAAAGTATTAGAACCGTTAGTACATTAATGAAACAGTTTGGTATAACTTCTGATGAAGCTTTTGAATTAATGGTACAAGGTTCGCAGAATGGATTAAACTATTCTGATGAAATGATTGATAGTATCATAGAATATTCGGTACATTTTAAAAAGGCTGGTTTAAGTGCCGAAGATATGTTTAATGTATTTAAAAGCGGAGCAGAAGGTGGAGCGTTCAACCTTGATAAAGTTGGAGATGCAGTAAAAGAATTTGGAATAGTAATGATGGAAGCAGATGATGATACTGCTGCTGCATTACAAAATATGGGGTTAAATTCTGATGAAATGTTTGCAAAGTTTTCAGAAGGTGGAGATAGTGCAAAAGAAGCATTTCAAACTATAATTACTAAATTAGGTGAAATTAAAGACCCGATTTTACAAAACCAAATAGGCGTACAATTAATGGGAACAATGTACGAAGATTTGGGAGTTGATGCGGTTGCAGCTTTAGCGAATATTGATGGTAAGATTGATGTTACTAAAGATAAAATGGGTGAACTTAATGCGGTCAAATATGATGATATAGGACAAGCAATAGAGGGCATTAGTAGAATGTTTGATGATGTTGGAAAAACTATTGGAGAAGCATTAATGCCAGTTGTTGAGAATTTGATGCCAGTTATTCAAGAAGTTGTTGATAAGTTTAAAAATTGGGTTGAAAATAACCAAGAATTAGCGGGGAAAATAGTATTAGTGGTTGGAGCAATAGGTGCATTTTTAGCAGTAGTTGCACCAGTTGTAGGAACAATAGCATCATTAGTATTAGGGTTTCTGGCGATTAGTTCAGTAATATCAGCGGTTTCTAGTGCTATTGCAGCTATTGCATCACCAATAGGGTGGGTTATAGCAGCCATTGCAGCTTTCGTGATAATATGGCAAAATGATTGGTTTAATATTAGAGATATTGCTGCACAAGTATTTGATACACTTAAAGAAATATTTGGAGATGTATTTAATGTATTTAAATCTATCTGGGATATATTTAAGGGTATTTTTACTGGAGATTGGAGTTTAGTTTGGGAAGGTGTTAAGAGTTTATTTGCTAACGTATGGGAATTAATTAAAGATATTTTAAAGGGTGCTTTAGATATTTTAATTAACATAATAGTAAATATTGCTTCTTCAATTATGGAGGCTGCATATAACACTTTCATTAAAATTAAAGATGGGTTCTTAAATGCCTGGGAAAATATAAAAGCATGGTTTACACAAGCCAAAGAAGACCCAGTTGAAGCTTTAAAAAGCATAGGAACATCTTTATATAATGCTGGTAAAAGTGTTTTAACTTCCTTCTGGAATGGTTTAAAAGATATATGGTCGGGCGTTTCTTCATGGTGGGAAGAAAAGGTTAATTGGGTTAAAGATAAATTTAGCTGGATAACTGGTAAAGCATCAGAAGCACAAAGTGCAGCAAAATCTATACCAGCACCACAAGCACAAGCAGCAGCATTATTATCAGTACCACAAATTCAAGGTGTAGAAACTAGAGCAAGAGCATACCAAGCTAATACTTTTGCTGGTAAAATGGTACAAAGTAAACAACAAGATAATAGAGAAATGAATGATGTTAAAAACCTATTAGGTGAATTAATTAATATAGTTTCTTCTGGTAAAGTTGTTAAGATTGATAATACTGTTGTATTAGATGGTAGAGCAATAGCCAAAGGTACTGCAAAGTATATGAGTAGCGAAATTGATACTATCAATAAAAGAAAAATGAGATATGGCGGGAACTTATAAAATATTTAAGATGCTTATGTAAATAGGCATCTTTTTTATTTATTACAAAGAAAGGAATGATATATTAATGACTTATGAAGTTAATTATAATGGTGCTAATTTAAGTGATTATTGTAAGGTTTTAAATGTAGAAAGAACTTTATTACCTTCAAGAACTAATTTATCTAAATCAATTCCAACAATGAACGGAAGTTATTATACTGGTTTTCATTATGGGGAAAGAACGATAACATTAGATATATTTTTAAAAGGAAATTCAAAAGAAGAATATATACAAAATGTTAGAAAATTAGCAAATGTTTTAAATGTTGAAAATCCAAGTAAATTAATAATTTCAGATGAACCAGATAAATATGTTTATGCGGTTTTAGATGGAGATACTAATTTAGAAAAAATATTAAATACTGGTTCAACAACAATAAATTTTATTTGCCATAATCCAATTATATATAGTGATAAATGGAACACATTTACACCAGGAAACAAAGGTATTATTACTGTTGAAAATAATGGTACTATTCAAGCAAATCCGCTTATAGATGTAATTTTCACAAAAAAAGCGTGTTTCTTCCAGGCCACTAATAGAAAAGGAGAAACTGTTTTAATTGGTTCACCGAAAGAAATTGGAAAGGCCACAACTGCAATATCAGATATAATTGTTGAAGATAATTGCACAGATGCTTCAACATTTACAACTTTAACTCCAAGTTTATTAGATACTGGAAGGGTTGTTAATGGTGGAAGTTTCGGAGTTGGTTTTAATGGAAATGGTATTGTAACTTTAAATTATGGTTCTGGTTCTGATAGTTGGCATGGTTCAGCTTTTAGAAAATCTTTAGGAAGTAACGTTGATGAATTTGAAGTTACTGTTGATGTTGTATTTAGTTCACAAGGTAAAAATTATGAACCACCAACCCCCGTACCTACACCCCCAGAAGCACCACCAGAAACAGGAAATACTTGTTTAGGTACTTATAAAGTAGTTAATTGTGGTGGATTATGGATAAATGGAACACCAGATACAAGCCAACCATTATATGCTATGTCGCCAGGAACTTTAATTTATCCAACTGAAATAAGGGGAAATTGGGCAAAGCATACACATAGTAACAAGTGGAATACTTTTACTGGTTGGAGTTCTTTAAAATACTTACAAAAGATAAGCGATAATGGGAAAAGTTTAGCAAGAGAAGCAAGAGAAGAAGAATTTGCAGAAAATGAATTAGGATTATTAGAAGTTTATGGTTTTGATAATTCTGGAGCAAAATTATTTAAAGCTGAAATATCTGATGCTTCTGAATGGTTTGAATATACTAACCCTAAAATATATATTGGAACAACAAAAGTTTTAGAAGATAATCAGTTAAATAATACTGTAAGAACTGAAACAGATAATGAAGGAAATGTTACAAATCTTGCATCTGGAGCAGTAGGAAGATGGAATGATTTAACTGGCAAAATAGTTATAAGAAGAGAAAAGAACGCTAAAGGAGAATATTTATGGAACTTTACAGTTAATAAATATAATAATGGAGCATTAGTTGAAACTTTAGAAACTAAAAATAGTTTAGTTGCTTCTAATTATCCAAAAGGTTCTTTAAATTATCTTGGCTTTTTCATTGGTGGTTATGGAGATAATAAGGTTTGTGATGTTATGGCTATAACAAATGTTAAGGTAAAAAAACTAAATGTTTTAACTGATGCAGTAGTTAATAATAATTTAACTCTTTTTGAACCTAATGACCAATTACAAGTAGATTTTGCATCTGGAGAAGTATTATTAAATGGCGTTGCAATTCCTACTCAAATTGATATTGGTTCTAACTTCTTTGAATTACCTACTGGAGAAAGTCAATTTGCGGTTAGAAGTGATGATGATACAATAATTGCTTGTTGTGGGGTTAGAGAGAAATTTATATAATAAAAGGTTTTAGAGGTAAAAATATATGATAATTAATATGGAAACAATAATTGAAATAATTTTAATAGTTTTAGTGTTAAAGCTTATAGTAGGAAATTGGCAGCCACCAGTTCAACAATCACTTCAAGCTTTAATATGTATTGGTATAGGTAGTGTAATTGCTTTATTAATAGAGCCTAACATGGATAATTTATTTATTGGTATTATAGTAAGTGGTTTTGCATTTTACGGAAACGAATTATTATTTGGGTTGAAGTCTTTAAAAACTGATTTAGAGAATTTTAAAGATGATAATAAAAAGGTAGATTAATTTCTACCTTTATTTTTTATGTTTAAAATGAAGTATATTATTAAAATAAATTTCAGATTTTATTTTATGAATTAATGGGTTCTTTTTCCTTCCTTACAACTCTTATTTCTCTCAATAGATTTTTACCTTTATCAGTAATTTGCATAAATTCAATATATGCTCCATTTGTTGCTTTTGCATTAAAAGATTTGATAAGTCCTAAAGTATCAAATTGGATTTTAATTGTATTAAAATCGTAATGATTTATTTCAAATGACAGACCATTATGATTTATATATTGTTTTATGGAACGACTAATAATTGATTTAGCATTTGAAGTATTTGATGAAGTAATAAAGTCTGATGCTATTAATCCAAAAAGTTTTTTCCATGAAATTTCTAATGAATTTGAATAGGTTTGACTTCTAAAACCATTATTATATGAATAATTAATTGTAGTTATATCGTCTAAATCGGCAATATCTTCTATAACTTTTTTTTGCACAAGTTGTTCTTTAAGTACAGAATTTTCTTTCCTTAAACTAGCATTTTCACTTCTAACTTCTTCTAAAACCTTTAATGTCTTGGTATCTACTATATCATCGGCTTTAACCCAACCAGTTCTTGGTGTTAATTTAAACGCTTTTGATAAGCTATCATTAACATGATATTTTAATTCCATTTTTTCATTCCAAAACTTAGCTAATCTATTAGTCATAGCGTTATTTCTAAATGCTATTAATTTTTCTTTAAGTTCTGGGTTATTATCGGCTTGCTTCGCTGGTATGTTATCAATATCTTCTTTAACAAATACTAATACTGGTATTCCTTTTTCTTTAGCATATTCATATTCCTTTTCAGTATAACTTTTTCCGTCAGCAGCTAAAGAGCCATATCTTCCAGCAAGAACTAAAACATAATAATCACTTTCATCTATTATAGTTTTTATATAGTCAAACTGTTCAATATCAGCAGCGGGAAACATCTCCATTCCAGCAGGGAAACAGTTAAGATTAATTATTGCTTCCATAACCTCTTTTCTTTCTTCTTGTAAATCAGCAAAAGTTGAACTAATAAACACTTGATACCTTTTATCCAATAGTAAATTCCCCCTTAAATAAATATATATCAATTATACAATATAAACCAATATTGGACAAATATATGTTCTTAGGGATATTAAATCAAAAATAATAGAGCATTGTTTATTAGGTTAGTTGTGTATATTTTAGAGTGAAGGGGTATGCTGTTTGGCTATAATTATGGCTGGTTGTGTATATTTTTATAATGTAGGGGTATATATTTTGATAGTTAAAAATGAACTATTATACATATTAATTATATAATCATAAATAATAGGAGGTTTCAAAGTTAAATTACTTCTATGGCTTTTTCTCCAACCATAGAAGATAGGCAGTTTTTAAAGCTGCAAATATTTAGTTATACAAAGGAGAAATTTTTATGACAGAAAAATTTAATAAAAAACAAATATCAGAGATGTTAGGGGTAAGCACAAAATCTTTAACTAGATGGAGTGATGAAAAAATAACTGATGAACTTGCTAAAAATTGTTACAAAGTTATTGATATAAAAAAAGAAGGAAGAAGTATTTATTTTTATGTCGAATATGAAGAATATTCAATTAATAATGATGAATATTTAAGGGAGGAATTTAATGTGAAAGATATTAATAATTTTAAAACTTATAGTAAAAATAAATTTGACACCATTGAAAAAGAAACTTTAGAACCTAGAAAAGTTATAGCCAAAAAGAGCAATACCAATATAGAAACTGCTAGAAATTATGATAGAAAATTAAAAGAAAAAGGCGTTATAGAAACAGATGGTTATATATACATATGCACTAATAAAAAAACTGGTGAAAGAGTTCTAGTAGATGAAAAAGCATATAAAAATTACTGGTTTAAAAATAAAGAAACCGAAAAGGAACTTATAAATTTAAAACTTAGATTTATAAAGAATGAATTAACTATGAGTCAATATAGTCATTTAAGAGAAAGTTTATTATTTGCTAGTAATACTGATAGTGTTTATTATAAAGTTGAAAAATCAATAATTAAATATGACAATGTCTTATATAAAATGTTAATAGAGAGCAATTAATGCTTTCTATTTTTTTATTAATAATGGACATACGATACCACAGTTAAAAGAGATAATAGGTGGTATCGGGTGTCCATTATTAAAAACATATAAGTATCATTTCACTATCGTTCAATGATACTATGGTTTTCACTATCGTTCAAACCAGATAGTTATTTTTATAAAGTATTAAAAAACAAAAACCAACTTGGAGCGATAGCGACAAAGGCGAATGAGAGCAGCGAATGAAGCCTATATAAAGAGTAATTAAATAAATAGATATTATAAAGTAGTAATTGCTTAGATGGGCGTTCCACGCCCTACTGTGGTGAGGTAAAAAACTACCGTTATAAATTAGTAAAGACATATGAATTTTCATGTGTCTTTTATTATGTAAAAAAATATTTATTTAAAGGAGAAAAGAAGTTTATGGAACAATTAATTCTATTTTTATCATTAGTTTTAATAGGTGCAGTTAATGCAAATCAAATTTCAAAATTAGAACAAAAGAAAGCAAGATAATTATTAGAGTACAAAGGAGAATTTAAGTGGAAAAAATTATTGATTTAGAAAAAGAAATTATGTTAGGAGATGAATTATTTAAGATATTAGAAATGGTTGGAGATTGTAAGAAGCTTATTAATAAAGAGGGTTTAATTATTACAGTTTTTGATAATCCAAATTTAGAAAGTAATTTTAGTTATGGTTCTAAAAATAGTAAAACTGGATACTATACAACTATTGTAAATGGAAAAACACAATATGTTCATAGATTAGTTTGGGAGTTATTTAATGGAGCAATACCAGAAGGTTTTGAAATAAATCATATTGATGGTAATAAATCAAATAATAAATTATTTAACCTGGAGTTAATGACAAGAAAAGAAAATCTAAATGAGCCAATAAGATGTAGAAGATTATCAAAGGCTAAAAAGAAAAGATGTTACATAATTATTGATGGTGTAAGAATTGAAAAGTTTAGTAAACAAGCTTTAATTAACTATATGAAAAAGTTTTATGGCATTAGTATAGTAGGTTTTTTCCAGTATGGAATATCTAAAAAATATCAAGATAGAATAACTGAATTTGGCTATGTTCAATAGTGAACTATGCCAAAAGTAAATTATATAACAATAAATATAAATATGATTTAACAAATGATAAGGAGAATAATATGAAGGAAATTTTAATACATAAAACCGAGAGATGTGAAAAATATTTAAGAGAAAATGGAGAAATTAAAACAATTTTTTCAAGTGATAGAATTACATATAATAATGGAATTTTAAAAAAGGGAGATAGATTTGAAACAAAAGCAAATCTTTATAGAACGAAAAATAATTATGAATTTAGAGATGTTGCAAAATTAATGGGTGAATTATTTATACAAAATCCAGAAAATTTACCGCATATAATACATTTAAATGGAAATACGTTAGATAACAGAAAAGAAAATTTAATGTGGGGTTCACATTTAGAAGTTAAAGATATAAATAGAGAAAAATTTTCTGGTGAAAATGGTTCGAGTAATAAGAGAACAATATTAATTTTAGATGAAGAAAAATTTGAATTTATAAATATAAAAAGTGCTATTGAATTTTTATCTACTAAAGAAATTAAAGCTAATAGGGATTGGTGGAGTAGAAAACCAGTTCCAAAGAGATTAAAAAACAGATTACAAATTGAAGCTATATAAAAAAATCATGGAGAAACAAAGGAGAAAATTATAATGAAAAAGAAAAAATCAGTTTTAATAAGAGAAATGCTAAATAACGGAGAAGCAAATGTTAATAGAGTAAATGAAAGTGAGTTTTTACACTTGCTTTGTAAATTAAATGATGTTGAATTAGTAGACAACTTAGAAATTAAGTGGTTAATAAAGGCTAATATAAATCATTTTAATACAAATAAACCATTAGTAATAAAAAATAAATTAACTGGTGAAGAAGAAAAGTTTGTATTTTATATGAGTACAACAAGCCAAATTAAAAATAATGAAGGTTGGTTTGTAAGAGAAGAACAAATACAAAATATAAATAAAGTTGAATGGTTATTATCTGCTGGTAAACTATTTGAATTAGAAGGTAAAGAAACTGCTATAAACAAAGATGTAATTGCAAGATTATCATTAGCTTTTACTGGAGCATATAAAACAAATATTATTCCAAATTTCATAGTTGTAAAGGATATTGAAGATGTAGTTAAAAAGAATGTTAGAGTTTTTGAAGATGATGAATTAGTTGATAAAGATGGCTTTCAAATTACACAAACTAGATTTGATGGCTGCGGTATAGCTAGTAACGAAGTTTTTAAAAGAATTGCTAAAGAGTTAAAAATAGATTATGTACCAGCATGGGCAACTATTAGAGGTAAAATGGCAACTAAAGGATTAGTTACTAATGTTAATTTTATGGATTATTTCAATGATAAATATGTTGCTGATACTGAAACATTTAAGAAAATAGGAAACGATTTTTATATCAAAGATTGTTTTGGAGTATTCCAAAAGGTTGATAATAATTCAATTATCGTAAATGAAAGTATGTGTAAATGGAGCAAATGGTTTAAGAGCATGGAAGAATATAACCAACTTCAAAAACCAGAATATAAAGATATTACTGATGTTTTATATATTTCTAAAGTAGGCAAGGAAGTAGCAAAGAAATATACAACAACTTCATATCAATTATTAAATCAACTGGCATTAACTCCACAAGCCTTAAAGAGAGTAAGTCAAAGTAATATAGATTTTTACCATAGAGTTTGCAATTTTGATAAGGTTGCAGTATTAGAACTATTAAAATTAGAAGCTAATAGAGAAATTGAAAATGCTGAAGATGTTGAAGTTAAGCTTGTTGCAGATAAAATATCAACTTTACTATCTATATCATATGAAAAATTTATAATAATGAATTTTGTAAAAAGAAACATAATTTCAATGATTGAAAGAAAAATCAAAGAAGTTATGAGTGGAAGTTTATTAGTTGAAGGAAGTTTTAAAGTATGTGTTGCAGATACAATATCATTTATGGATTATGTTATGAATGGTAAGTTAACACATAACTTAAAAGAAAATGAATTATATGTTGCTGGTGAAACTGGTGAAAGAATGGTTGGTAGATTTCCAATAGCAGCTTATTCAGAAATTACAAAAGAAACTTTAGTTGATAATGAATTATTAAATAAATATTGTAATTATACAAATGAAATGATTATTATAAATCAAGCTGATATAACTATGGTTATTAAGAGCGGTGGAGATTATGATGGCGATATATTCCAAGTAATTAGTAATAAAGATTTAATAAATTCAGTAATTCCATGCGAAAGAGTATTTATAAATACTAATGATGGTAAAACTGCAAAGATGCCTTATTCATGGGAAAATAGAGTATATGCAAATACTTTGGTTAAAGGTAACTTAATTGGTACATTAGCATTAGCAGCAAGTACAATGGGTGATAAGTGCCAAGAGTTAGGAATTGTTGAAGCTGGTAAAGTTTTAACTTTTGATGAAATAAGAAAGAGATTTAATAGTGATGTTGAAACATATGAATTTATGAATAATTCAATAAAATTAGAAGATATGAGCGAAGATTTTGTAAGAAGTTACATGAAAAGCAACTTTAAAGCAAAAGAAAAAGATATGTTTAAGTTAATTGAATTATCAATGTGTGCAATAGATGCTCCAAAAACATTAGTAATTCCTTCAACTGCTGGAATTAAGGATATGTTAGAAGAATATAAATTAAAACCAATGTTCTTTAGAGTATTACCAGGTAAGAATTATAGTTTTAATTCTTGTAATAATGTTAATTCAGTTTTATCAAATCAATACAGATATTTATATTACACATTATTTAGAAGATTTGAAGGAATAAACAACATTAAAAATTACATGGGTAACAATACGTTTAATGAAATTATGTCAAAATCTTTATTATTTGAAGTAGACAAAGAAAAGGTTGAAATACTTAAAGATATAATATTGGATAGCTACCAAAGATTTAATAGAGATAATAATTTAATGAAAGCTATTGATTATGTGTTTGATGAAAATGGAAAAATCATAATTGATATTGTTGATGGTAAAGAAGTATATAGAGAAGAAGCAAGATATTCAGAAGAAGAAAAACAAAAGATTTATAAAAATGCTTGTTTATCTGCTGAATTAACAAGTATCGAATTACTTAAAGAAAATTCTGTTGAAGATGTTGCTTTTGTTATTGCTGATTTAATTCTTCAAGATAGAAGAAAAATTTGTAGATTTGCATTTGATTTTTATTTTGAAACTATTATTAGATGTTTAGAAGAAACTGATTTAATAGTAACTCAATTAGTAAAAGATGAAAATGGTGCTTATCAAGGAATGTTTGAAAGATATTCATTAGTTGAGTTTAAGAATGAAAATATTGGTTCTAAAAATGCAGCTAAAAAATCAAATGAAATAGAAAGAAAATTATTAAATAAAGTCAAATTAAGAATGAGTTTAAGAAACCCAGATACATTAGTTCTAAATGAAGTTGTAATTAATGGATTAGAGGTTGAATTAAATGGTGAAAAGATAGGTACTTTATTTGGAGATAGTGTAGTTAAAGCTGGAGTAACAACAGAAGAAATACAAGGCAAAATTAAAGTATCAAGTTTTATAAAAAGTCCAACTGGAAAATCAGCAGAAATAGTATTAGGTGAAGCAGCTTAACTGCTGCTTTATCTTTTATCAAAATTTAAGGAGTAGTTTATGAATAAAGAAGAAATAAAAAATACATTAATAAGAGATTATTTTAATTATAAATATGTAGGAGTTGCACAAAGATTAGTTGATGTGTTTATGGCTATTGATGAATCTATTGAAAACCAAGAGAATAAAGAATATGAAGAATATAAAGCATATAAAGCATATAAAGAGAAGTTAAATATTATTAATATTACAAATGAAGTATTAGCTGGATTTGATGTAGAAGAAATTACTATTTATGAAATAGAAGAAGTTGTGAATGAAATTAAAAACATAAGATAAAGGAGAAAATATAATGAGAGCAAATGAAGTTAAAATAATAAATAAATTTACTAATGATACAATTAAAAATATAGAAAGTGGGTTGTTACCTTTGTTAAGTGCAAAAGTAAATCCATTAATAGAGAAGCATAATTTAAAATTGAATGAGTTTTTAAAGAAATTAGAAGATAGATATTTTAATTGGATTGAAGTAATGGATAGCAATAGCGAAGAAAGATTTAACGATATATTAGAAGAAATTTATGAATATACTTCAAACACTATGGTAGAAGAAAAAGATAAAGTTTCATGGGATTTGATTACTAATAACGGTATTGAAATACAATTTCAAACCATGATGACTGCAACAAATGGATTTAGAAAAAGAAAAGATGGTAACAAATATCATTTAACTATTGAATTAAAAATAAAAGAATGTATTAATAAAATAACTTCATTAATTAATAATTACTATGTTGATGGTATATGTAATAATTATAATACGTTAAGAGAAAGTTTTATGATGTATAATGATATGTATTGTGGTATTAAAGAAGAAATTGAAAGAGCAGATGCAGTAGAAGAAACTATTGAAGAAATAGTTGATGAAATAATAAATAATAGGAAAAAAGAAAAGATATTTACATATAGAGATATGGATAAATACATGAAGAAAAATGGTTTTGAAGTTATAAGATATAATGGCGACCATGCAATTTATAGTAATGGAAAAATATCTATACCAGTTCCAGCAAGGGTTATAGGCAAAAGTTTATCTTTTACTATACAAAAACAAATAAATTTGTGTGTTTAATTAATTTCATATATAATTTTTTTAGATTAAAATAATATTTATTCATGATTATATTACAATAGTTATGAAATGAAAAAGGAGAGTTTTAATGGTTATACATCATAGAGTATGGGCAGGTAATAATATTAAACATAAATACAAAACAGTTAAAGAATTTATTGATAATGAATTAATGAAAATAGAAAATAAAGAGAAAAAATATTTTAGGATTAGAACAAAGGTTGAGTTTAAAGGTAAGAGAAATTTACTTTTATACTTTCAAGATGGCAAATTAAAATCACATCATTCAACTACAGTAGCATTTGATTATAATGATGTACTTGAATATGATATATTTGAATACTACTCAATGAATGATATTAGTGTTGAGAATATTATTAGTGTTGATTGTGATTGTGAGGAAGAAATAAATGCTAAATTTAAAGAAAGTAATAGGCTTAATATAGATATTGATACAATTGGTATGACTAGAGAAGAGAAATCATCTTATAGAATTAAAAAGATGATTGAAAATAATAATATAAAAGATACAATAAAAAAAGAAGCTAAAACTACTGACGATATTATTATTAAGGCTTTAAATCTTTTATTTGAAGAAACTGAAGAAAATGTAACGTTAAAAAATGAAGTAAAAGAATTAAGAAGAGTATTAGAAGAAAAAGAGCAGCAAATTAAGTGGTTAGGAATGCAAGCTAGATAATAATTTAATATAGTTTAAAAGTAAAGTGTATAGTACAAGCAGTATACCTGTATAAATATAGGGGTATACTGCTTGTTTTTTTTACTTGGTTTTAGATATTTTCTTCTCAAGCCTTTGTATACGTCTTTCAGCATCTTCATTCCAACCATCAGCAAAATCTTTTTTAGCTATTTCTAAAGCTTTTAAAAGTTCACCTTGTTTTTCATATATGATAGCTAATTGTTTGTAACCAAGATGGCTAGGCAAAATGTCATGGTTAACTAGAAAAGCATCTTTAGCTTTATTTGATACACTAATTTGTTTTTCGCAATATTCAATAGCTTTATCTAATGCTCCGTCAATTTTTTCTCTATTATTATAATATAATTTTATACCTTCTTGATAAGTAAAATAAATATTTAAAATATAATCTTCATCAGATATAATACTTTCGGCTTTTTTTAAAATTCTTTCACCGATAGAAAAGTTTTCATAAGATGTAAAACCACCAATTAAACCGTAAAGAAAATGTAATGGGGTTGATGATGATTTGTAAATTTCACCTTTATCAATAAGAAAATCATCACCAGCACCATAGGGTTTATAAATTTCTCTAATTATATTTCTTTCTGCTTCTGTGAAGTCATTTAACCACCATTCTTCAAGTTTATGATATGCAATATATCCACCAATTTTGTTGGATTTAAATTTCTTCATTATGTTAAAAATCATAAAATTAATCTCCTTAAATATCTTTATGAATATTATTATATTACATAATATAAATAGAAAGTAAAATAAAACATAAATTTTATGTTTTAAGTTTGAGAAGAGCAAATTATAATATATATAATTATTAATTAAAAGATTTTTGTTTGCAATGATATATCTGAAAAGTTTTTATTAAAACAATTTATTGATATAAATGACTGTGCAAGTTTAAATGCTAATTTTAATGATTGTAGTAGAGTTTCTTTAGCAACTTCATCACCATGGGCTAATTTGTTTCTGGTTTTTACAAGTTGGTGTAATTTGTTATAGTTAACCTTAATATTATTATGTTCACAAAAGAAAGATATTTTTAAGAATGTACTATTATAAGCTTCATTTCTAATATTGCTATATATTCCATCAACCATTGTATTTAACATATCAGATGTCATCGCGACCTTAAGGTTTTCCTTCAAAAATCTTTCAAGAAATATATGTACTTCTCTTTTATTATTTCTTTTAACTTGATTAGTGTAATATTTATCATTAAATCTAGTGTAATAATGTTTAGATATTCTTTCAATTACTTTAAAATAGTACAATACCGCGTCTTCATTTCTATCAAAGACATTATTTTTAAAACCTATATTATATAGCTTTAAAACTTCATAGAAAAAAGTTGTACTATTATTAAACTTTGTTACTTTATATGAAATAAATTTAAGAGTATCTTCTTTTTGATTTGAAATGTTTTTAAAGTCAGTAATTTCTTCAAGCCAAGGCAAAACAAAAGTTTTATCTATATTATTACTTTCTAAAGGAATAGATAATAAATATTGAAGAATAGTAGTAGAATTATTAATATTATTTTTTGCAGTTTCCAAATCATCATTATCAGAATAATAGGAACATACTAGTGTTTGTTCATATTCAGAAGGTGAAAAATAATATTCATAATATACATTAAGTAGTTTAAATTTAGCACCATTTTTAAATGGAACCTTGAATCTAAAAGGAGGTTCAAAATTATCGAAATTATATTTAGTTATATATTTATACATTCAATTTTCCTCATATTACAAAAGTTATTTTATTTGTAATATTATAGCATATAAAATTATATACTAAAATATTTTTAGTAGTTTGTTAAAACATAAATTTTTAATTATTAAGTTACTGTATACCAATAATTACATATCTTTAAAAGTTAACTAAAACGATTACACAAATATATAATATATATGAAGATTTTTTTATTAGGTGGTGAAAATTATATAGTTGGGTTTACTCCTATAACCAAAAGAGCCAGTTTATATTAATTGGTGGTTTAAAAATGGAGTGATTTTTTTGAAAGTAAAACATGGATTAGCTAAGAAAACAAATTTATATGGAAGATGGGTTATGATGAAGCAACGTTGTTATAATCCTAATAATAAAGATTACTATAATTATGGTGCTAGAGGTATAAAAGTATGTAATGAATGGAGAAATAACTATTTAAACTTTCATAATTGGGCATATACTAATGGATATAATGATAAATTTAGCATTGATAGAATTAATGTAAATGGTGACTATGAACCAGATAATTGTAGATGGGTAGATAATAATGTTCAAGCTAATAATAAATCTTGTACTATCTTTGTAGATTATGAAGGAATTAATATTACATTAACTGAATTAAGTAAATTAACTGGTATAAGAAGAGAAACATTAGAAATGAGATATATTAGAGGGGATAGAGGGGAAAGGCTTATTAGAGCAGTAAGGAAAAGAATTTCATAGAAATACTGTATTGACATTTTAGTGATATTCTTATATTATTATAGCAACCAATAATAATTGATTAAACCAATCAATTATTAGAAAAATGATAGAAAATTTAAAGCTAAGAATGGCTTAGATAAAGGGTTTGAAGGGTGTTGCATTAAGAGGGTAAGCCAACAAATTCAGAATTTATTGCTATAATAGCAGACAAGCTAAGACTTAAAAATAAAGTTTCTTAATTGTTGATAAGATTAGTAATATAGGGTGAGAGCATAGATTTGATATTTTGTCAAATTTATATTAGAAAGCCAACTAATATGTTTTTAAGCCTATAAATATAGAAGATTAATGATTACAAACACCAAGATCAGTTGGATTAAAAATCTAACATGATTTTGGTGCTTTTAGGTTATTTAAATATAATTTACTTAATATAATTATATAAAATAACTTAAAGGTGGGAATAAAATGAAAAGGAAGAGAAGTGCTTTATTAATAATTGCCTTTATTCTTGTGACAACTTTATTTATTTCTTGTGAAAATGCAAATAGAGAAGATTTATCTGATTTTAGAGCAAAATTTGATGCTTATGTAGATGTTCAAACAGAAGCTTTATACAATTACGTTTATGGTTATTGTAGTAAAGAAGAGTTTTTAACTCAGCAGGAAAAAAATATTGAATTTTTATATAGTATTCAAGAGTTTTGCCCTGATGAATTTAAGAGTTTGCTTAGTGAATATTTAGAGTGTTTAAAGGAGTTTAAGGCAAATAATAATAATGAATCTTATGATAGGTTTAAAATTTCACTAGATAATTTATATAATGAAATTACAGCTGTTTCTAATGAAAATAATTTGAATTATGATAATATTTTAAAAGAAAAATATATTAATGAAATGAAAAGATAAAATTATTAAAGATGGGAACTTCCCATCTTTTTATAATTAGGGTAGAAATTTTTTTGTATAATAAAAAAGAGCAATATACAAAGAATAAAGATATAACGATGAAGGAAGGTGTAAATTTGAGCACGTTATTAAGATATATTATAGAACATTTATTAAATGATGCCAGGCCATCAATTTATTTGGAAAGTATTAAAGAGACTCTAAAAGATAGTCCTCTTGAAATACTAGTAGAACTTGAAGGTGTTGAACAAGAGAAAAAACACCACCCCGAAGGAAATGTATGGAATCATGTTTTATTAGTTGTAGACCAAGCTGCAACTTTAAGAGAGTATGCTAATAGCCCAAAGGCTTTAATGTTAGCTGCATTATTACATGATGTAGGTAAAAAGGCTGCTACTAGAAAAAATAAAAGTGGAAGATGGATATCTTATGATCATGATAAGATTGGAGAAGAAGTAGTTAGAAAAATATTAACTTCATATGAAATGGATAAAAATGAAATTGATAAGGTTTGTAGTTTGGTTAAGTATCATATGCACCATTTATTTATAATAAAGAATTTACCTTATGGTAATGTAAATGGTTTAATTAATGAGGTAGATATAAATGATATGGCATTATTATTTATATCAGATAGGTTAGGAAGACTACAAGATACTTACGAAGAAAAGAGTAAAGAGGTTTTAGATGTATTAGAAATATTAGATATTTTAAATCAAAAATATAATGTAGAGGTAAGTGAAGCTAAAGGTAAAGTTGAGAAAATATTAAAAAATTTATCTAAAATTTGATTTACATATATTCACTTATGAATAATACTGTTAATCTCGTCATATTATTCAATGTAGAATAAGTTTGGAGGGATTAAAAATGAATATAATTAATAAGGCACAACATAATTATAAAGAAAATAAAATATTTTATTTTATGGTATTCATATTCTTTTGTGTAGGAATTACTTTAGGAACTTTTATGGTTAAGTACATGAACTATAATGATGCTACAGATTTAACTAATTATTTTTCGACTTTTACAAAAAGTATAGTTACAGAACAGGTTAACACTAAAATTTTATTATTGGACATATTAAAGAAGAATTTAATATTATTAACAGCAATCGTTTTATTTGGGTTTACAATTTTCGGTACTCCGTTAATTTTATTAATAGACTTAATTAAGGGATTTACTTTAGGATATACTTTTAGTTTTCTGTTAACTAGCTTTGAAGGAAAGGGGATTTGGTTAGCTATAGCATCCACGCTACCTCAAAACATAATTTATATACCATGTTTCATTGCATTAAGTATAGTTTTTATACAATTTTCTTCAATGAAACTGCGAGATAGGTTCTTTAATAAGGGAAAAGTAAATACAATAGTAGAGAAGGAAATAATTTTTAAAGTAGGGGTATTCTTGTGTGTATTTATTGTTGGTACGATAGTTGAAACTTATCTTTGTCCAAACTTAATAAAGTTTGTTTTAACAAATGTTTATAAAATTGTTTAACAACATATAGATATAAAGGGAAATATAAAAATATGTCGAATTATATAAATTAGATGGGAATGGGGAGAATTATGAAAGAGATAGTAAACGAGTATAGGGAATCATTGCTACAAAGTCATAAAAGTGAAAATACTGTTTATGCATATGTTACAGATGTAAATTTATATATTAAATATTTAAATAGTAAAGATATTTACTTAAATGAATCAGATAATAACACTGTATCTGATTATATTCAACATTTATTAGATGAAGGAAAGTCAGAAAGATCAATAAACAGAATAGTAATTAGTTTAAGAAGTTTTTATAATTATTTAAAGGATCATAAGATAATAAGAGATATACCTAAAATATATTATAAAGCTACTGACAGTGCAAAGAAACTTCCTGAAATTCTTACAATTGAAGAAGTTGATAAGATAATAAAGGTTGTTGACAAGGATTGTAATAAAGGAATAAGAGATAATGCATTACTAGAGCTTATGTATGCAACTGGTATGAAAGTATCAGAACTAATCGGATTAAAGGTAGAATGTGTTAATCTAGATTTGTCATATGTTGTATGCCATGATAATAGAAATTATGAAAGAGTAATTCCTATTGGAAGAAGTGCAAAAAGTGCAATAAAGGACTACTTAAAGGTAAGAGATCTTATTGCCGCTAGTGGTGTAGAGAATCTTTTTGTAAATCTTAATGGTCAACAATTAACAAGGCAAGGTGTATGGAGAATAGTAAAAGAGTATTCTCATAAAGCAGGAATAAAAAAAGATGTAAATTTAAATACTTTTAGACATTCATTTGCTGTTCATCTATTACAAAATGGAGCTAATGTAAGAGCAGTACAAAAATTATTAGGAAATCAAGTCCTAACATATATGGATACTTATTATGAAATAATAAACAATGATAAGATAAATTTAGTTTACAAGAACTCCCATCCGAGGGCATAAGGCAATAAGACATGAATTTAGGGAGCTTATTTAAGAGTAGGAAAGGAGAAACAAAAAATGAAGAGAGCTATACTAGTTATATTAGATAGTTTAGGAGTAGGAGAATTACCAGACGCAAAGGAATATGGTGATGTTGGCAGTCATACGCTAGATAACATATATAAGGTGTGTGGTAAATTAAATATTAATAACTTAGAGAATCTTGGGATAGGTAATATAGAAGGTGTTAACGGACCTAATAAATCTAATGCTCCAAAAGGTTCATACGGTAGAGCAATGGAACTTTCTAAAGGTAAAGATACGGTTACAGGACACTGGGAAATTGGTGGTGTTATTTTAGATAAACCATTAAACACATATCCAGAAGGATTTTCTGAAGAGATAATTAATGAGTTTTTACAGAAAACAAACCAAAAAGGTATTTTAGGTAATGTAGTTGCTTCAGGGACAGAGATAATAAAAGAATTAGGTGCAGAACATGTAAAAACAGGATACCCAATAATCTATACATCTGCAGATTCAGTATTTCAAATAGCAGCTCACGAAGAAATTATTTCCATAGAGGAATTATATAAAATGTGCGAGATAGCAAGAGAAATGTTAGTAGGAGATAAGGCAGTAGGGAGAGTAATCGCAAGACCATTTACTGGTGAAGAAGGAAACTTCACAAGAACATCTAATAGAAGAGATTATGCGTTAAATCCATTTTCTAAAACTATGCTTGAATATTTAAAAGAGAACGGCATGGAAGTTGCAGCTGTAGGTAAAATAGAAGATATTTATAACAAAAAAGGTGTAACTAAGGCTGTGCATACTAAAAATAATATGGATGGCGTAGATAAGACTTTAGAATATATGAAGGAAGTAGAAGAGGGATTAATCTTTACTAATCTTGTAGATTTTGATATGTTATATGGCCATAGAAATGACGCGAAAGGTTACGGAAAAGCTCTAGAAGATTTTGATGGCAGATTACAAGAAATATATAACAATATGAGTGATGATGATATGCTTATAATTGCAGCAGATCATGGTTGCGATCCTACAACAGACAGCACAGATCACTCAAGAGAATATATTCCAATATTAGTGTATGGTAAGAAACTAAAAAATGGAGTAGAGTTAGGTACAAGAAAAGGCTTTACAGATATAGGAAAGACTATTTTAGATTTCTTTAATATAGATAATGAAATTGTTGGTGAAAGCTTTTTAGATAAACTAAAGTAGTTTCTTAGGAGGAATATTAATTATGAGAATGTATGACATAATAATGAATAAAAGAAAAGGTAATGAGTTATCTAAAGAAGAAATAGATTTTGTTGTAAAAGGTTTTACAGAAGGTGAAATTCCGGATTATCAAGTTTCAGCTTTATTAATGGCTATTTTCTTCAATAAAATGAATAAGAGAGAAACTGCTGATTTAACTATGGCTATGGTAAAATCAGGTGATGAAATTGATTTAAGTAAAATTAATGGAATTAAAGTAGATAAGCACTCAACTGGAGGAGTTGGTGATAAAACGTCAATCTGTTTAACTCCTCTGGTAGCTTCATTAGATGTACCTGTAGCTAAAATGTCTGGAAGAGGATTAGGGCATACCGGTGGAACTATAGATAAACTTGAAACCTTTGAAGGATTCTCAGTAGAATTAACTGAAGATGAATTCACTAAAAATGTTAATACAATAAATATAGCTATAATGGGGCAAAGTGGAAATCTAGTACCAGCAGATAAGAAGTTATATGCATTAAGAGATGTTACTGCTACAGTAGATAATATGTCTTTAATAGCTTCAAGTATAATGAGTAAGAAGATAGCTTCAGGAGCAGATGCTATAGTTTTAGATGTAAAAGTTGGAGACGGAGCTTTTATGAAAACACCAGAAGATGCTAAAAGTTTAGCACAAGAGATGGTTAACATAGGTAATGCTTTAGATAGAGAAACTATAGCTGTAATATCTGATATGGATCAACCTTTAGGTTATGCTATAGGTAATAGTTTAGAAGTTAAAGAGGCTATAGAACTATTAAAAGGTAATGGACCAAAAGATTTGTTAGAATTAACTTTAACTATAGGTTCTAATATGTTAGTGTGTGCAAAGAAAGCTAACAATGTAGAAGAAGGAAGAGAGTTATTACTTCAAAACATAAAAAATGGTAAAGGCTTAGAAAAGCTAAAAGAATTTGTAAAAGCTCAAGGTGGAGATACTGCTCCAATAGATAACTTAGATCTTTTACCAAAAGCTAAATTTGTCGAACCAGTATTGGCAGAAAAGGATGGATATATCACAAAGATTAAGGCAGAAGCTTTTGGATTAATAGCTATGGAATTAGGTGCAGGAAGAGCAACTAAGGAAAGTGAAATAGACTTAGCTGTTGGTATAGTTTTAAATAAAAAACGTGGTGATAAAGTTTCAAAAGGTGATGTTTTAGCTTATATTCACTCAAATGGTGAAGAGAAAATTGAAAAAGCTAAAAAGGATATAATAAGCAATATTACTATCAGTGATAGTTATGACTTAAATATTCCAGTAATATATGAAATAATTAGATAAATATAAAAAAATATGATAGAGAGAAATAATAATTCTTTCTATCATATTTTTATTTCTTTTGGTAATAATAAGCTTGAAAGGAGGAACATAGATGAACAAAAATATTATTAAAATTATTTCTTTTGTACTTTTATGTTTATTATCTTTAAGCAACATTACAGTTAGCGCAAGCTTAAACCAAGAAAAAATATTAGAGGAAGAGAGCTACGATGAATTTGCTACTAATGCAGTTTTTGAAGAAGGCAATATTGTAGTTGAAGCGAGAAGTGCACTTTTAATGGAACCAGTAAGCGGAACTATTTTATATGAAAAAAATATAGATGAAAAGTTTGCTCCTGCTTCTGTTACAAAGATAATGACAATGCTTTTAGCTATGGAAGCGGTAGATAGTGGTAAAATATCCTTACAAGATAAAATTACTTGTAGTGAAAATGCTAAAAAAATGGGTGGTAGCACAATGCTACTAGATACAGGAGAAGTAAGAACAGTAGAAGAAATATTAAAAGGGATTGCTATTGCATCAGGAAATGATGCTGCAGTGGCTATGGCAGAGTTTTTAGGTGGTACTGAAGAAGCTTTTGTCCAAATGATGAATACTAGAGCACAAGAGCTTGGAATGACTAATACAACCTTTAAAAATTGTAATGGGTTACCTGTGGAAGGACATCTTTCAAGTGCGCGTGATATTGCTACAATGTCTATGGAACTTTTAAAACACAAAGGTATTTTAAAGTATACAGGAACATATATGGAAACAATATCAGAAGGTCGTAAAACTCCAATAGAATTAGTTAATCATAATAAATTAGTTCGTTTCTTTAATGGGTGTGATGGACTAAAAACTGGTTTTACAGACGAAGCAAAATACTGTATATCTGCAACAGCAGTTCATGATGGGGTAAGAATGCTAAGTGTAATTATGGGTGCTCCAACATTTAAAGTACGTAATAGAGATGCTAGCATGCTTATGAATTATGGTTTCTCAAAATTTGAAGGTAAAAAGATCTTTGATAAAGATGCTGATGTAGAAAAAATTTATTTAGGTAAGAATACAGATAGGTTCTTTATAGCAAAAGCTCAAGATGATTTGGTTATAGTAGTACCTAAAGGAACAGATGGAGAGCCAACAACTAAGGTAGTATTAGATGAGTTAAAAGATTCGTATAATATGGGTGATGTTGTAGGGAAATGTGAAGTTTATATGGGAGATAATAAAGTTGGAGAAGGCTTACTTTATGCAGATAGAGACGTAGAAAAAGCTAACTTCCTTGATAACTTCAAATATAATATGAAGAATTTATTTAAAAAAGGTATTTAATTAAAATATAAGTACATAATATACTATTTTTGTATATTATGTACTTATTTTATTTATAGCAATATGTATAGTATGATATAATTTAGGTATAGGAGTGGATTTTATGAAGAAGACAATAATTTTAAGTATGATTATTATTACTATACTTCAAGTAGGATGTAGTAATAAGGATACTGAAACTATAAATAGTAATGAGATACGTACTGAAGAAAATAATAAAGAGGATATAGTTGAAGAAAATTATACTGTATTTAATTCTTTAGATAATGTTTATGAAAAAAATAAAGATTTGACATTACGTGAAAAAGGTGAAGAAATTTTTAATAGTATAATAGATATTCCATACGAAAGAGGAAAGTTTATGGAAATTGATTATGCAAATGATTTTATAGAAAAATATTTATCTGGAGATAAAAGTGTTTATGATTATTTAATAGATATTGATGATAATTATGAAATAGGATATAAGAAGTCGACTGATGATGATAGAAATAGATTGAATGAATCTTTACAGTTTCTAAGAGAACAAATGTATTTAGGAGATGAAGATCCAATTTACTTTAAGATCTCTAAGGTTAGTTATGAGGGACAAGTTGATGGGATAAAAGATTCAATAATATTAAATGTTGGTGGCTATATTTCTGCAGACAATATCAATTTTTTATCATTAACAAAGTTTACTGTTACTATAGTACCAGAAAAGGATAAGTTATTAATAAATATTATATAAAGTTATATGTATGATTTTAAGAAATTTGTTATTGTCTAAATTTTAAATTTACTATATAAATTAGAAAAATGTTGGAGGAGAGTATATGAAAGTAGCGTTAATAGCCCATGACAAAAAGAAGGGAGAAATGATAGAATTTGCTAAAAAGAATGAAAACATATTAAAGAATATGACTTTAGTTGCTACAGGTACAACAGGATTAAGGATTATGGAAAATACTTCTTTAGAAGTTAAGAGATTTAAAAGTGGACCATTAGGAGGAGATCAACAAATAGGTGCGCTAGTATCAGAGCATGAAATTGACATGGTAATTTTCTTAAGAGATCCACTTACAGCACAACCTCATGAGCCTGATATAAGTGCTTTATTAAGATTATGTGATGTCTATAAGATACCACTAGCAACAAACATAGGCACTGCAGAGCTTTTACTAGAGGCAACGCTTATAGAGTAATAAATAAATACATAAAAAAAGTCAGCTTTGCTGGCTTTTTTATTTATAGTTTATAATTTAGTATTTTATGAAGATATTTTTATTTCATTAATTTATAGCTATACTTTAATATAAAGTACCATAACAACATAATTATAAGAAAGAGTATTTGAAGGTTTATAAAATAGAAATATCCTTCACCAACGTAAGATAAAATAGAGCCTTTTGCAGCTTCATTTGAGGTAAAGCTTACAAACATATAGTTTGTATTGTAAATCTCATTAAATACACCAAGTGAAAGACCAAGTATTTCCGTTATAAATATAACTTTTAAGGTATCTTTAATAGTTATGCTATATTTATAAATAAACATAAAATAAATAGGAATTATAATAATAGAAATATGACAAATCATAAACTGATAATATCTAAAATACTTAAAAGAAAGATCTAACTCAGGAGCTAAAAGGCTACTTAGTCCCCCTAAGATACCGGTAAATACAACAAAATTAAATATCTTCTTGTTTTTATTAAAGCATAATATTATACAAAGAATGTTACTAATAAAACAAATGTGAAGAGGAAGATTAAATACTGTTATTCCATTACTACACCATTCTAATATATAGTAAATTGAAAGAAAAATTAAGGATATTATTCCACAATAATAGCGAAATTTTTTATCTAACAATTTATTATTTCTGATTTTATCCCTGTTAATGTAAAGTGTAATTATTAAAACTATAAGAATAAAAATAGGAATAATTTTTTCAATTAAAGTTATTTCATAATTTACATCTATGTTACTCAAACTAAAAAATTTACTCATAAGCACCACCTTAATATAAGAAATATTATATTAAAGTATATAAAGATAAGATTACAATATGATAAAAATATTCTCATTAAACATATTTATAATATTCGAGACATAAAATGGTTTAAGGATAGTAATTTTAATTTGTGGAGTGGAAATGAAGGTTAAGGTAGATATATTTTCAGGTTTCTTAGGAGCAGGTAAAACAAGACTTATTAAAAAACTAATTAACGATAAGTATTATAGAGAAAAAATAGCTATAGTTGAAAATGAATTTGGTGAAGTAAGTATAGACGGTGCTATTTTAAGAGAAACAAATACTGTTATTACAGAAATTAATTCAGGTTGCATTTGTTGCCAGGTAAGCGGAAACTTTAAAAAAGCAATATCAAATATTATCAGTAATTATGAAATAGATAGGCTTATAATTGAACCTACTGGAGTTGCTAAGCTTAGTGAGGTAAAAAGAGTATTTGAAGAGAAAGAACTTAATGAAATTGTAGAGGTAGATAAGCTTATAACTGTAGTGGATGGTGAAAGGTTTTATATATATTTAAATAATTTTAGAAAGTTTTTTGTAGATCAAATAAAAGCTGCAGATGTAATTGTGATTAGTAGGTCTCAGTATTTAGATAAAGAAAAATTAGAAAAAATAGTTACTGATATTAATGGTCTAAACAAAAAAGCTATAGTAGTAGATAAGGAATGGAGTAAGGTAAGAGCACAAGAACTTATTCCTAAAGGAGAATATAATCAAAAAGAGTATAATAAGGTTTTTAGGAGAGCTTATGTTAAGAGTAATAAAGGTGTATCAGCTTATAATGATTCTGCTGAGGATACCTTCCAAACATTTGCAATGAGTATAAGTAGATCAATTTCAAAAAAAGAGCTTATTAGCAAATTTAATTTTGTGGCTAATACAAATAGTTTTGGTGAAATTATAAGAGCTAAGGGAATAGTAAAGCTTAATGATGAAACTATGAATCAATTTGATTTTTCTCTAGATGAGTTTTCAATTGAAACTGTAAGTTATGAAGGAGAAGGAATTATATCTTTTATAGGAGTAGATTTAAATAAAGATGAAATAACGAAATTTTTTCAGTAATGATAGGTGGAATTATGAAAGTTAAATTAGATATTGTAACAGGTTTTTTAGGCAGTGGAAAAAGTGTATTTATAAACAATATTATTAAGGAAACGATCACGAAAGATGAAAAAGTAGTGGTTTTACAATTAGAAGATGGAGAAACAAAGATTAGTAATAATTTTACTAATGTTAAAACTTTTATGTACAGTGATGAAATTGATAAGTTAGATTGCTATATAAGTAGTATAGTGGATGAAGAAAAGTGTACAAGGATTATAATAGAGTACAATGGAACGGAAACCTTTGAAGAATTACAAAGTACATTAAGTAAAACTATTGTGCGAAAAAAATGTAAAATAAACGATATCTATTTTATAGCTGATGCCAATGTAATAAAGTCATATATTTTAAATATGGGAGATTTTATTATTCCTTCTCTTGAAAAGAGTAATTTAATATTTATAAATAACTGCTTAGGTAAAGAAATAGATAAAATTGAAGAAATAGAAACCTTAGTAAAAAATATAAATTTGAGCGGTCATATTTTAAAGTGTGATAATAATGATGATGTAGGTAGAACTATAAGAGAAAGTAATTTATTTAGTAAAAAGAGGATTAAGAAATTTTATATGAACATAAGGGGAGAAAAAAATTAAATTTTAGAGAAGGTGTGATATGGTGGATACAAGTATTTTAGAGAGTTTTATATGGAGCTTTTTAGGTATAGTGGTAGAGTCATTACCATTTATCATAATAGGCTCCTTAGTTTCTGCAATTATTCAAGTATTTTTAACAGAAGAATTAATAAGAAAGTTTATACCGAAGGTAAGTATATTAGGGTATCTAGGTGCTATTCTTTCAGGAATACTTTTTCCAATATGTGAATGTGCAATAGTACCAATTACTAGAAGTTTAATAAAAAAAGGGTTACCAGTAGGAATTGGGATAAGCTTTATGCTTGCAGTCCCTATAGTCAACCCAATAGTTATCATGTCTACATATTACGCTTTTCCTAATAATATATCAGTAGTGTTATTAAGGACATTAGGTGGAGCGTTAATAGCATTAGTGGTTGGTTTAATTATGGGATATTTATATAATGGAAAAAAGAAAGAATTAATTTTAAAAGAAAATATAATGACAATTAGATGTGAATGCTGCGTAAGTAATAAATTTACAACTAGCAAAAGAGAAAAGATAATAAATTTAATAAATCATGGCTCAAATGAATTTTTAAACATTAGTGTATATTTTATAATAGGTGCATTTTTATCAAGTGTATTTGCAGCATTGATGAATAATGAAGTATTAGCAAGAATAAATACTAACAACTTAGTTGGAGTTTTATTTATGATAGCTCTTTCTTTTATATTATCGCTATGTTCTGAGGCGGATGCATTTGTAGTTAAAGGATTTTTAGATAACTTTGGAGTAGGAGCAATTGTAGGATTTTTGATTATGGGACCTATGATGGATTTAAAAAATGCATTTTTAGCTTTTGGAGTTTTTAATAATAGGTTTGCTTCTAGACTTGTTCTATTTATAACAATATTTGTTACAGCTCTTGCTTTACTTATATCAATAGTGTAAAGGAGGACGGATATGAAAAAATTTAATATCGATGAGTTTATTTGGTTTATGATTCAGTTAATATTAATTATATTAATGATATATTTAAAGGTTTCAGGAAAGATAACATACTTTATAAGTGGTAAAATGATGATTTACTTCAGTATATCAATACTAATATTGGTATTATATACTTTAGCTCAAGCCAGCAAAATATTTACAGTGAGAAGTAGAAATTACATTACAGATAAGTTTTATCCAATAATGTTTGCAATTGCTCTATGTACAGTGTTTTTATATATTATGCCTAATTATAAAAACTTGAAAGTAAGTGTAAATAGTGAAAGTATGATTAATGAAAATATATATGAGGGAATGATAGAAATAACTAATGATAATTATGAAATGCTTTATGATATGGATGAGTATGAGAATTCTGTAATTGAAATAGTTGGTTTTGTATATAAAAAAAATAGTGATAATGAGATAACTTTAGGAAGAGAAGTAGTAAGTTGTTGCCAATCTGATAAATCACTAATACAAATAAAAGTTAAGGGAATTAATAATATTAAAAAAGGTGAGTGGATTAAAGTAATTGGAAAAGTAAATTTTAATGATTCGATAAATTTAGAATGTATGAATTATGAAAAGGTTGATGAACCAATTGAAATATATTTTCATGAAAAGTTATAATGCTTGTTCTTTTACATTAAAATTGATATTATATTTATAGCATTTAACTGTAATGAGGTGATTTATATATGGAATTGCTAAAGATAAAAGTAGCAGATTTCGAAGGACCCTTTGATTTGTTATTACATTTAATTAAGAAAAATAAGATGGATATATATAATGTAGAAATATATAAAATAACCAATCAATATTTGGAATCTCTTAATGAGATGAAAGAGATGGATTTAGAGATAACATCAGAATTTGTAGTAATTGCAGCTACATTAATAGAGATTAAATCTAAGAAGTTACTTCCTAAGGTAAAAGTAGAAGAGGAAGAGAATGAAGAAGATATTGAAAAGCGATTAATGGAAAAGCTTATAGAATATAAGCGATTTAAAGGTGTTTCAGAGTTCTTTAAAGAAAGATATACAAGCTCTGGAGAGGTTTATAGTAAAAAGCCTGAAGTAATAGAAGAAATAGAAAAGACAGATGAAAAAGTTGCCGAGAGCTTTGAAGATATTTTTAAAAATATTACTTTACTAGATTTATATAATATTTATAATAGAATTCTTGAGAATTATCGAGAAAAGCAAAATGTTGCCAATGTGGTTCAAAAAAGAATATATGTAGATAAATATAAAATAGAAGATAAAATGAATGTTTTAGTTAAAAGGTTCGAAAATGATGAAGTAGTTGAATTTTCTTCTATTATGATGGAAAGTGAATGTAAAATGGAGACAGTAGTTACTTTTCTAGCGGTACTTGAGCTAATTAAAATAAGAGTAATAAAAGTTTATCAAGAGGATAACTTTGGAAATATACTAATGAAAAGAAGAAGGGAGAATGAGTAGGGTGGATGAAAAACAGTTTGAATTTGAAGAAGTTTCTATTAAGCCTAAAATAAAGTCAGCAATAGAGGCTATGTTATTTGTCAGTGGTGAGCCGCTACCGGCTAGAGAGCTAATATCTAACTTAGAAGTAGATAATAAACTTGTATTAGAAATAATAAATGAAATGATAGAAGAGTATAAAAAAGAAGATAGAGGAATTAGGTTAATTGAAATAAACGGTGGATACCAATTAGTTACTAAAGAAGAGAACTCTGATTATATTCAAAAGTTGCTAAAGAAAAATAGAAAGCATTCATTATCTCAAGCTTCTATAGAAAGTTTAGCTATAATTGCTTATAAGCAGCCAATTACAAGAATTGATATAGATGAAATTAGAGGAGTAAAGTCAGAATCTGCACTTCAAAGATTAGTAGAAAGAAATCTAATAAGAGAAGTTGGAAGATTAGAAGTTCCAGGCAGGCCAATACTTTATGGAACTACAGATGAATTTTTAAGACAATTTGGATTAAAAACGCTTAAAGAGCTTCCATCTTTAGATCTTTATGAGGATAAGGAAACTGAAGAAGCTATGGAATTATTAGATCAAGCTTTTAAAGAAATAGATAAATAAAAGATAGGAGAAATCCTATCTTTTATTTTTTGAAAATTATATTATTATAAATAAAAAGTGATTAATAAAGAAAAATATACAATAATAAGATATTTATAATTACTAATTAAAGATTATTATAGTTATCATCATTTAAATTGTTTAATTGCTCGTTGTTTGGTTTGAAAAAGTTTTTAACAGATTCTAATAAATCTGGAACTGAGTCTACAATTCTATCTACTGTTGTATCATAATCCATAGGTAACAATTTAACGCTGTCACCTCTTATAACTAAAAAAGCAACTGGCTTAACGCTTACTCCAGCACCAGATCCTCCACCAAAAGGATATTTGTCAAAATCATCTCTTTTAGCTAAGGTTCCAAATTCACTTCCGCCAGAAGCAAAACCAAATGAAACTCTAGATATAGGAACTATATAATTACCATCAGCAGTTTCTATAGTGTCGCCGATTACAGTGTTTACGTCTATCATATCCCTCAAATTTTCCATGGTACTTCTCATAAGATTCTCAAGTTCGTGTTTATTTTCCATAGCTTTGCCCTAAAACTATAGGGACACCTCCTTTTTTTCGCATCAAAAACAATATATATATAATTTGTGCAATATTAAATGTAATTATACAATTTATAGTTAAATTTATATTTAATTCATTTTTAAAGTTAGGATTTAATGAATAATTAAATTTTTTGACTTTAAAAAAATCAGAAAATATTTTAAGTAATATAAAGTTTAGATTACTTAAAAGACCATAGAGTGTTGCAGTAAATGCTGCATCGTCAAAACTATAACTGCCTAAAAGAGAAAACTTTATAGAAGGCTTAAATTTATTAGTTTGGAGTAGGGTATAGGCCTTTTTTATAGAAAATAATTTTTTTTTCTTTTCTTTATTTTCAGTTTTAGGATTATTATTTTTTCCTTCTTTCTTCTTTTTATTAGAAGAGTTAGATTTACGATTTAATATTTTACGTATTATACCATCAGTTTTAGAATAAAGATTTATTCTATATAGCTTTAAATAATAATTTTCATTACTATAATGAGCAATAACCTTTATTGGAATTGGTAATAAAATTATGAAAATGAAGAATACTAAAATTATAAATAAAATCATAAAAATCTCTCCTAAACTCTTTTATGATTATATCCAAAAAAATGAAAAATAAACAATAAAATTTATATTGTATTGGGATTAAAAAATAGATTTTTGAAAAAACTAGATATCAGATGGATAAATGGAGGTGAATAGAATGAATAGGAAAATAATTTCAAGAGTAATATGTTCAATTCTATTAATTATGCAAAGTTATTCTATTTGCAGTGCTAGTATTTTATTTGAAGAAGACGTTGAAGGTATGGAGGATGAAATAATAATAACAGAAGATAGAGAAATAAATGATGTAGATAATACCTTAGTTTTAGATAAATTAAGGGTAAATGCTAGAAATGCTATTGCTATAGATGGAACAACAAGACAAATTTTATATGAACAAAATTGTTATGAAGTAGTTCCAATGGCAAGTACAACAAAAATCCTTACAGCTTTAGTGGCTTTAAATGAAAGTGACCTAAATAGAGAACTTACAGTAACTAAAAATGCTGCAAGTATTAGAGGATCAAAAGTAGGATATAAAGCAGGCGAAAACATTAAACTAAGGGAACTCTTATATGGGTTAATGCTTAAATCAGGAAATGATGCAGCTATAACAATTGCTGAAGGTCTTGGGGGAAGTATTGAAAACTTTTCTAAAATTATGAATCATTATGCTACTAGTTTAGGATTAACTACATCACATTTTGAAACTCCTCATGGATTAGATAGTCAAAAACATTATTCATCAGCTTATGATCTAGCTATATTAACTGCAAAAGCTATGGAAAATGATACTTTTAGGGAAATTTGTGGAGAAAAGTTAATTACACAAGATAAGTATGATTTTACAAGAGAGTATCAAAATATAAATAAAATACTATGGAAAATACCTGATGCAAATGGTGTTAAGACTGGATATACAGGTGGAGCAGGAAAATGCTTAGTTTCTTCAGTTAAATATGAAGGAAGAAATATTATTATAGTAGTATTGAATTGTAGTGACAGATGGAATGTTACAGAGAAAATATTTAATTATGTTTGCACTAACTATAATTTTAAGAAAGAAAGTAGTAGTGAAATAATTAAGTCAAATGCTATTTCAAATTTAGGTTCTATTGTTGAAGATGCTGATTTTCAATATGGAGCAAAAGAAGAAGCAAATTTAGAAGTTGAAGTTTTTAAACCTATAATGAATATAGTTAAAGGTGATATTATAGGAAAGATATCCTTAAAAGATAATGACAAGGAAAATTTAAAACAAGAAATTAGAAGTAATAAAAATATTTCTAAAGATAAATATAATAGAGTTTTATCTATGAATTATTATGAAAATAAAGATACTAGCGAAAGTTAGTATCTTTATTTTTTATGAACTTTACTACAGATATTGTACTAAAATGAACTTTAACTTATATAGTTTGATTATAATTAGGAATAAGAAAACGATATCCTAAAAAAAGTGTTAAAAAATAAAAAAAAATATTCAAATCTTGGATGTATTAGTATACAATGTTAAGTAATAAATAAATGGATAATAAAATGAAAGGAGATAGATCATGAAAAAGACTAAAATTAAAGATGTTGAAGTTTTAGCTAAAACAAAATTTTTAAGTTTATATAATGCAAAATATGAAAATAAAAATGGTAAGGAAAAAAATTGGACTATTGCTTCACGAAAAGGAAGTGAAGTTTTGAATGAAACTTTAATCCAAGGATCAGAAGATAAAGTAGATGCTGTAGTAATAGTAGCTTTTCATAAAAGAGAAAAAAAACTAGTGTTAGTTAAGCAGTTTAGAGTACCAATTAATGATTATATATATGAACTTCCAGCTGGATTAGTAGATGATGGTGAAGAAGCTATAGTTTCATTAAAAAGGGAATTAAAAGAAGAAACTGGTTTAGATATTGTGGAGATTATACCTGGGCTTGGAAGAGATAAAGTTTATTTATCACCAGGGATGACAGATGAATCAGTAAATTTAGTTTACTGTACATGTGATGGTGAGCTTTCAAAAGATGGTTTAGAAGAGGATGAAGATCTTGAGCCATTACTAATATCAAAAGAAGAAGCTAAAGCTATATTGCAAAGTGATAGTAAAATAGACATTAAATGTCTTATGGTTTTACAATCATTTATTAATATAAATATAGATATTTAAAGAACAAAGGAGATTACTTATGAAGAAAAATGAATATGGTTTATTTACAGCTATTGCTATGATAGTTGGCGTAGTAATAGGATCTGGAATATTCTTTAAGAGTGACAACATTTTAGTTGCAACTGGTGGGAGTATTAGTTTAGGAGTTTTAGTTTTCTGTTTAGCAGCTATAGCTATTATTTTTGGAAGCTTAACGATTTCTGAACTTGCATCAAGAACTTCTCAGGCTGGAGGGGTTATATCTTATGCAGAAGACTCGTATAACAAATCAGTTGCATGTGCATTTGGATGGTTCCAAACATTTTTATATTTTCCAACATTAATTGCTGTAGTATCATGGGTAGCAGGTATATATATTTGTATGCTATTTGGATTAGAAAGTACATTAAATGTTCAAATATTAATTGGACTAGCTATTATAATAGTTTTATTTATTACTAATACACTTTCAGCAAAGTTAGGTGGATACTTCCAAAATGCATCTACTATAATAAAATTACTACCTTTAATATTCATAGCCGTAGTTGGATTAATATTTGGGGATGTATCTAAAGTATCATTTGCAGATATTACTACAATGCAATCAGCAGGGTGGATAACAGCAATTGCGCCTATAGCATTCTCATTTGATGGATGGATAGTAGCAACATCAATAGGGCATGAGATTAAAGATTCGAAGAGAAATTTACCTAAAGCATTAATTATTGCACCAATATTTATTTTAGTAGTATATATTGTTTATTTTGTTGGGGTATCTACATATTTAGGACCTGATGCAGTAATGAGCTTAGGCGACGGACATGTTGACTTAATTGCTAATAAGATTTTAGGGCCGTTAGGAGCAAAGATAATATTAATATTTGTAATAATATCAATTATTGGAACAGTTAATGGATTAATATTAGGGTTAATAAGATTACCTTACTCTTTAGCAATAAGAGAAATGTTCCCAAATTCTAAAAGGATTTCTAAATTAGATCAAAGAATAAACATGCCGCTAAACTCTGCATTCGTAGGTTTTGCTTTATGTATTTTCTGGACAGTAGTTCATTACTTAACTACAAAGTTAGGATTATTATCTAACTCAGATATTTCTGAAATATCAATTACTGTAAGCTATGTTATGTATATTCTTTTATATGTAAAAGTATTTAAACTTGGACGTGAAGGTGAAGTAAAAGGATTATGGAGAGGAACTATCAATCCTATATTAGCTACTTTTGGTTCATTAATAATACTTATAGGTAGCTTAGGAAATGAATTATTCTGGGTATATTCTTTAGTTTGTGGATTTGTAATTTTAGCTTCAATTGTTTTTTGGAGAAAGAGAGCTGGAGCGTTAGAATTAGCATAACAGATTAGTTTAAGAGAGATTAAATTAAATTTAATTTAATCTCTCTTTTTTTGTAATAAATAAAGTATGATAATAATAGATTAGTAAAGAGTGATAAAATAATTTATTTTGGAGGAATTAATATGAAATTGTTTGGGAGAGCAACAAACAGCATTGAAGAAAATGAAAGATTAACTCCAGAAGAGGCAGAAAAGAAGCAAGAAAATATACTAGACTTAGAAGTTATAAAATTTGTGATAAATGAGTTTCCACAAGTAGGACAAGATATTAAAGATGCATTAGAGAACTTAATAGATACATTGGATAAATCAATTGATATAATTGAAGATAAGTCTACTGAAGTGATAAAGGAAAGTAGAGATTACATACTTGGTAGAAAATATAGGGAAACTTCAGAAAAATTATATGAAATTAATAAAGATATAAATGAGTATGTAAATTGGATGAGTAAAAACTTAAAAAGGGATAATGAAAAGAATACAGAAATAGAAGAAACTAATAGCGTAATCAATAATTGTGAAAAGCTTAACGAGGAAGAGGAAGAAGAACATACAAAAGATGAGTTAATAAGAAAATTAATATTTGAAGATTTTACAGGATGTGAACCATATAAATTGAGGATTGAAGAATACGAAGAAGAAGTTGATGGATGGGAAGAGATGATAGTTAGAACTGCAGATATTCTTAATAAAAACTTTAAGTGCGATAAAAACTTTAGAAGTAGTAATGTAAATAAAGACATAGAGATAGTAAATAAAAAATCTAAACAAAATGATTCTAGAGATATTATTATTGAAATGCTAGAGGAACATAACATAAATCTTAATAATTTTTTAGTATATATAAAAGGATAGCTTATATTTTAATATAAATTAATAGTAAATATTTTGCTATAAATTATGAGAGAATTCATTAATAAGTATTAATGAATTCTTTTTAATTTTATAGAAAATATCAAACATAAAATATTAGCTAATAAAAAAATATAAAAATTTACAGATAGTAACATTTTATTACTTTGAAAATAATCTATATAGTGTATATAAATTAATTAAGGAGCTAGCATGTTTAAGGAAGCTATAGATTGCATTGATGCGGGTAGTGAGTATTGCCCTTGTCATTTAGCAGCATCTGGAGAATGTATTTTATGTTCACAGCTTCATGGAAGTAATTTTTGTGATTGCTTAAACTGGAAAGGAGTTTGCATATATCAAGAATTCTATGATAATGGCAATAAACCTAAAGAAGAAAGAAAAGTCTTTAGCTGTAAGGTAGTAGATAGAATATTACATGAAGAGTCTTTACTGATAATTAAATTTGAAGCACCTCATAAGTTAGCAATAGATTTAGCAAAACCAGGTAGCTTCATCTTTATAAGAAGTGATGAAAATATTTATTATGATGTTCCAATATCAATTTTAGAATCCGATATAAATACTAATATAGTAACTGTTATGATAGAAATAAGAGGTATTAAAACTAAGAAGATATTGGATCTAAAGAAGGAAGGAAATATAGTAATTAGAGGCCCTTATTGGAATGGAGTATTTGGGATAAAGAACATAGAAAAACAAAAGAATAACCATGTTTTAGTATTAGCTAGAGGAATAGGAATGGCACCTATGATGCCGGTGCTAAAAAGACTAATTCAAAATGATAATAAAGTAACACTTATTGTAGATAAGCAACCATTTAACGATATATACGTTAATGAATGGTTAGATAAATTAGAATTAATCCCACAAGAAATGAATTTAATTGAAAAGGGGCAATTATCACCAGAAGCTAAGGTGGCTATTAAGTCACTTATTAAATATAATAACGTATCTTTAATTCATATAGCTGGTGCAGATATATTAACTTATAAGGTAATAGATTATTTAGATGAGTTAGAAAGAAAAGATATAGACCTATCATGTTGTAATAATATGAAGATGTGTTGTGGTGAAGGAATATGTGGTAGTTGTACTGCTAGATTTAGCGGCCATAGAGTAAAGAGGCTTTGTAAGGTTCAAACAGATCCTCGTAATATCTTTGGAGGAAGGAGATTTATATGAAGGTAATTATAGTTGGAGGAGGATGGGCAGGCTGCGCAGCTGCAATTACAGCAAAGAAAGCAGGAGCAGAAGTCCATATATATGAAAAAACAGATTTGCTTTTAGGACTTGGAAATGTTGGCGGAATTATGAGAAATAACGGAAGATTTACTGCTTCAGAAGAACTTATAGCATTAGGAGCAGGAGATTTAATAAAGCTTACAGATAAATGGTCAAAACACAGGAATATAGATTTTCCAGGTCATAAGCATGCAACTTTATATGATGTAAATATAATTGAAGGAAAGGTAAGAGAATACCTTTTAGATATGGGAATAAAACTTCATCTAGAAAAGAGGGTGAAGGATGTAGACGTTGAAAAAAGTAAGATAAACGGAATACTACTAAGTGACGATACTTATGTAAGTGGAGATGTATTTATAGAAACTACAGGGTCAACAGGACCAATGGGCAATTGTTTAAGATATGGTAATGGATGTTCAATGTGCGTTTTAAGATGCCCAGCTTTTGGACCAAGATTGAGTATTAGTGCAAGGTGTGGCGTTCAAGATATTCAAGGTGAAAGAGAAGATGATTCATTAGGAGCATTTTCAGGATCTTGTAAGCTAGCTAAAGAAAGTCTTTCAGAAGATATAAGAAATGAATTAGATCAAAAAGGTGTTGTAGTCTTACATGTTCCAGAAGAAGATGTTAACTATGACAAGCTAAGCACTAAAGTATGCCAACAATATGCTTTAAAAGAATTTGCTGAAAATATAGTTTTATTAGATACAGGTCATGCTAAACTCATGACAACTTATTATCCACTGGAAAAGCTAAGAAAGATTAAAGGATTAGAATATGCTAAGTATGTTGACCCATATGCAGGAAGTAAAGGTAATTCAATAAGGTACCTTTCAGTTGCACCAAGGACTAATGACATGAAGGTTATTGGAGTAGACAATTTATTCTGTGCAGGGGAAAAATCAGGATTATTTGTAGGTCATACCGAAGCAATATGTACAGGATCATTAGCAGGCCATAACGCTGTAAGACTTATGATAGGAATGCCACTATTAATATTACCAGCATCAATAGCAATTGGAGATTTAATAGGATATGCAAATGAAAAGTCTGCAACAAGAGAAGGCAGAATGAATAGATATACCTTTGCTGGAGCTGGATATTTAAAGAGAATGGAAGAATTAGGTCTTTATACTATTGATATAAATGAAATAAATACTAGAATAAAGAAACTTAATTTAGATAATATATTTGAAGAAAAACTTGTTTAAAATGAAGTATAATAAATAAAACTTATTAGTTAAATAGAATAGTAGATATCAAGTAATAAAAAGTATATATAATAATATAAAAAGGGAAAGTTTAATTTGAGATAAACTTTCTCTTTTTTTCACATAAATCACTTATTATAAATTAGGAATTTAAAATCAAAAAAAGATGTGAGTTTATGAGATGCATAAGAATAAACTCATATTTAAAAAGTAACAACTTATACAAAGAGTATGATATAGTTATAAACTAAAAATGTAACCCTAACTAATAAAAGATTGTAACTATAATAGTAAATAAAATGATCGTAAATGAGTATAGACTTTATAAAAAACATAAAACTCTATATTTATCTTGGAATTAAGATGAATACAAAAATTGGTATTACTAAATAAGGAAATTAAAGTGTTAATTCAAATACTTATAAAAATATTGACAAATGAACATACGTTCTATAAACTGGTAATTAGTACTATTACTATAAGGAAGTGGTTTTATTGGGAGAAAATCATGAAAGAATAATATTTCACGTTGATGTAAATTCAGCATATCTTTCTTGGACTGCAGTTAAACAATTACAGGATGGTGAAAATGATATAGATATTAGGCTTATACCATCTTTTATTGGTGGTAGTGAGGAAGGTAGACATGGAATAATCTTAGCGAAGTCAATACTTGCTAAAAAATATAAAATTCAAACTATCTTATTAATTAACAGAGATGTAAGTATCTAATGTTTGGAGTTTGTAATATTTATAATAATTCCATAGTAAAATTAAATGAATGCTTGTTTAAAAGTATATCAAATTTAAAAGGGGGGTTGAAATTTAGTGGTAGTTTAGATTGCATCTACCGCTGAACATGTTATGAAAAAGAATAATAAAATAATATTATTAGGAATTATAATTATTGGCTTAGGAGTAGGGTTATATTCTTATATTAGGGAGTATTCTAGAAGCAATGTAAATTTAGGCACATTTAAGAAGGTAATTTTAAATGAAAAATATCAAAATGTACAGTTTTCTAATCTTGATGTTAAAGGGAGAATTGAAGGAAACATGAAAACGGGAGTAGTTGAAGATATTGATGCTATAAATAAAGTTATAGATACCTTAAAAGATATAAGGTTGAAGCAATATGAGAATGAAGATTATAATATGGATAATTTCTTAACCCTTACATTTAGTGACTTAGATGGCTATTTTTTGAATATAGGGATAGTTGATAATAAAACTATTATGGTACAAACCAATGATTCTAGTGATGAAACATTTTCTAATGGATATGTGATTACAAATAATAATAGTGATATTATGAAAGAAATATTAGATATATTGAATGGATACATCAATGAGATACAGGTATCATGATTAATAAATTTAACATATCGTTAGTTTTAGTTGAGTAGACTTATATCTAATAATGTAGAATCTGCTAGGTAAATTACCATTAGCGGTGCACAATTCTAATTTATCAATTAGATTATATGAATAATTTTAAAATATTATGAAGATAAAATTAAATATTAAATATTAAATATTAAATATTAAATATTGAATTAGTAACAATACCGTATTATTTCAAAGAATATGCGGTATTTTTTAGTGCGTAATTCAAAAATATAACGTAATAAAGGAGATGTATATTGTGTCATATACTGAAAGAGCTACTTTGATATTTTTAGTGGCTTACATATTAGTAACTATACTTAGTATGTTTATTACAGTAACAATATGGAAAAAAGTTAGGTGGATTAAAGTAATGAAAAAATAGAGAGGGGATAATATGAGGAAAGGTGAATCTAAGAAAACAGAAGAAAAATTATATAATTACTTCAATAAAGAAAAGAAGATTGCAAGATTAAATTTTAGGATAGATCTATTAAAGAAACAGGTAGAAAAAATAAATTCTGAACTTAAAGAGTGTGATGTAAATATAGAAGTGGAGAGCAGTAGTCCAAGTTTTGATGAAAGGGGGCAGAGTTAATCAGATTGGACAAGTTACGCAGAAAGGGAAGTTATAAGGATAACTGATTTAAAGTTAAAAAGAAAGTTAGAAAAAGAGCTAGATATAGAAGAAATAAAAGAAGAGATAGAAAATATAGAACTAGATAATTCTATATTAGATTATAATCTACAGTATATTAATGATAAATTGTATAAACTATTAGAATTAAAGTATAAGGATAAGAAAAGTGAAGTACATATATCATTAGAAATGAATATAAGTCAATCACAGGTAAATAAGATAAAACAAAAAGCTATAGCTGATATTAGGAGATGGGAAGAGTGGCGTAAATAAGTATAAAGAGAATTAGATAAGACCTCTCATAAATTTATATATATTAAAAAAGAATCTAGCATAAGTTTGTTAGGTGCTTTTTATATTTACTATAGAAAGATGGTGGCATTATTGGCCAAATTAACGGAAAAGCAAAAGAGATTTATAGGAATATTATGTGTTTTAATTATGGACATTAGGTTTAAACAACCTATAGAGATAAAACGTATAAATTACTAATATTCTAAAAAAATACAAATTTGCATTTTTTAAAATTTTATGTAGAAAAATGGATAAAAATATGATAATATGATTAAAGAAATATGTTAATTTCAAATGGAGATAATATGGAGAAGATAATAACGAAATTTGTTAATAGTATAGCTACATATAATAATTATACTAGTGAACAAAAACAAGAAATCGAATATACCTTAAAAATAATGGTATATGAGCTTATTAAAATTTTATTACTAATGTGTATATTTCACTTAGCTGGGTATTTAAATGAAAGTATAGTAATTCTATTTGTAATGGGAGTAACAAAACCTTTTATTGGAGGATACCACGAAGATAGTCAGATAAAGTGCTTTATAGCTACAGTAATATTAATTGCTATTATAATTCAACTTTCAGTTAAAAGTAATATAAGCTATATGGGGTGTGTTCTGCTAAACTTAGTAAGCGTTTTCTCGATATATAATAGAGCTCCAGTATTAAATGATAAAATGCCAATAACGAGAAGTAATCTTATTAAAAGAAATAGAATAATTGGAATAACTAATACAAGTATTTTAGCTATAGGATCAATAGCGTTTTTTAGTTCAACTAGATTAGCACAAGCAGTTGTTTGGACAATCTGTATACAAACTATGCTTATGTTTAATAAAAATGAATTTAAAATTTGTAAGGGGGTGAGAAAATGAGAGGTAAAAAGTATATAGGGTGTATGCTATTATTTATAACTACACTTGTTAAAACAGCAGGAACAGCATCGATATTTAGCGTTGGTGTTGAGGAGATGCCAGAGTCTATGAAGAGAGATAGATAAAGACTATTAAGCTGTTAATAAGGAGTTAAGATTTGATTATTAATATAACTGACATAATTAATACTATAGTTCAAACTGGAATGATAATATGCACAATAAATTATTGCTTAAAAAGTGAATATAAAAAGAATATTAAGTACTTAATATTATATACAATTATTACAAGTTTAGTATTAATAATTGTATATAAAGCTATTGGAAATTCAAGTTTAAACATATTAATTGCTCACTGTATTTCATTGTCTATGCCGTATCTTTTATTTAAGAAAGATATTTTAGGAGTTGTAGTTGGACATACTATAGTTTATTTTGCTATCGCTTGTAATTCATTAATATTTAGCAGTATATTTTTTGCTTTTAATAAGTTGTTAGATAAAGCTGAATATATTGAAATACTGCAAATAAGTTTGGTGTATGTCCCACAATTTATAATGGCATTTATTATTCTGAAAAAATTGGATATTGTTTATAAAATATATAGAACTATTAGATCCAAGAATTTCTCTATAATATCATTTTTAATTTTAAGCTTAACCGTGGATTTTATGGGAGCTTTTAATATAATAATGAATGTTGAAGAGAGTATTTTATTTATCAATATAATATTATGGTCATTGTTTATATTCCTATTTTTTATTACTATATATTTTTCTAGTAATGAGAATAAAGCTAAAGAAATAAGTGAATTGAACAAGGTTTTAGATGAAAAAGTATTTGAATTGAAGAAGATTAAACATGACTATGGTTCTCAAATATCTTATTTGTATGCAGTATATTTGATGAAAAAATATGATAAATTAGGAGAATTATTAAAGGATATAATTGATGGATATAACAGTATTTCTGAACAAATAAAGGTTGAAAATAAAGATGATTCTGTAATAGTGGCTATTGTAAATAGTATTCCAACTGAAAATGTTAATATTATAATAGATGAAAATGTTGAAATAGAAAAGTTTCCATTTGAAGAGTTTGAATTGCAAAGAGTTATAACCAATATTGTTAATAATTCAGTAACGGCAATGAATGGTAGAGGAATAATAAGAATAAGAACTTTGTATGAGTTTGGAAAAGTTGTCATAAGAATTCAAAATGATGGCCCTAAAATTGATAAAGAAATACTTAAGGATATCTTTAAAGTAGGGATTTCCACCAAAAAAGACACAGAAGGGAACCATGGATATGGGTTACCTATAGTTAAAGATATTATAGATAAATATTCAGGAAGAATAGAAGTATTTAGTGATACCAATGAAACAGAGTTTAAAATAATTATGCCAATAAGAATAGAGAAGAATAGTAAAAATACATATGAGTATATTAATAGTCAAAGTTGTAATTAATAGTATTCAAATGAAAAATAAGCTAGATACTAATTTGAAGTATCTAGCTTTCTTCATGCAGAAATTAAAGCTTAACCACGTACTCGTCTCTCCTAAGAGCTTTAACTTCTACACCATTAGATTTTAATAAGTCAATAAGTTTATCAATATTGAAAGATTAAGGTTAAAAGTCAAAAGCTCTGTATTGCACAGAGCTTTGTTTATGTAATGTATTCAAGGTGTATATAAAAAGAATTTATTCTGAAAGTTGTTTCTTCGCCCAAATTATCCTTTGTATCTTATTAACCTCTTTATCAAGTTGTCTGCTTAATTCTAAAACTTCAGGTGTCAACCCATAGGATTCATAAAGTTTTTCAACTTCACATCTAATTTGATCAAGAGTAGAAGAAATAAATTTCCTCCTTTCAGATATAATTATAAAAGTTATATATATGAAATCAAGTTGAGAGGGAGTTTCGAAAAATAAATAAAAATTCAAATAAAATAGAAAAAATATAAAAACGGGTTTAGAATGTGTTAATTAAAAGTAAAAATATTGAAAAAGAGTTAAAGAGTATCATTTAGTAATATTTAATATTAAAAATCATCATAAGATATAAAGTCTTGTGGAATATTGGAGAACTCAAATATGAGATAGATAAATATTAGGAGTGTCGAGGAAGTACTAATATTAGGAATTAAATAAATCTCATAAATGAATTCTCCTTTGGGGTAAATAAAAGTAATTTGAAATCTATACATAAATTTTAGCATAAGAAAAATTGACAAAA
>LM994670.1:1802918-2058484 GCA_000753455.2 Clostridium jeddahitimonense | reverse complement strand
AAGAATAAGAACTTTGTATGAGTTTGGAAAAGTTGTCATAAGAATTCAAAATGATGGCCCTAAAATTGATAAAGAAATACTTAAGGATATCTTTAAAGTAGGGATTTCCACCAAAAAAGACACAGAAGGGAACCATGGATATGGGTTACCTATAGTTAAAGATATTATAGATAAATATTCAGGAAGAATAGAAGTATTTAGTGATACCAATGAAACAGAGTTTAAAATAATTATGCCAATAAGAATAGAGAAGAATAGTAAAAATACATATGAGTATATTAATAGTCAAAGTTGTAATTAATAGTATTCAAATGAAAAATAAGCTAGATACTAATTTGAAGTATCTAGCTTTCTTCATGCAGAAATTAAAGCTTAACCACGTACTCGTCTCTCCTAAGAGCTTTAACTTCTACACCATTAGATTTTAATAAGTCAATAAGTTTATCAATATTGAAAGATTAAGGTTAAAAGTCAAAAGCTCTGTATTGCACAGAGCTTTGTTTATGTAATGTATTCAAGGTGTATATAAAAAGAATTTATTCTGAAAGTTGTTTCTTCGCCCAAATTATCCTTTGTATCTTATTAACCTCTTTATCAAGTTGTCTGCTTAATTCTAAAACTTCAGGTGTCAACCCATAGGATTCATAAAGTTTTTCAACTTCACATCTAATTTGATCAAGAGTAGAAGAAATAAATTTCCTCCTTTCAGATATAATTATAAAAGTTATATATATGAAATCAAGTTGAGAGGGAGTTTCGAAAAATAAATAAAAATTCAAATAAAATAGAAAAAATATAAAAACGGGTTTAGAATGTGTTAATTAAAAGTAAAAATATTGAAAAAGAGTTAAAGAGTATCATTTAGTAATATTTAATATTAAAAATCATCATAAGATATAAAGTCTTGTGGAATATTGGAGAACTCAAATATGAGATAGATAAATATTAGGAGTGTCGAGGAAGTACTAATATTAGGAATTAAATAAATCTCATAAATGAATTCTCCTTTGGGGTAAATAAAAGTAATTTGAAATCTATACATAAATTTTAGCATAAGAAAAATTGACAAAAAAGTCTATAAAGTCATAAAATTTTCTGATAAAATAAAAATTAAGGGATAAAATTCCATTAAATAATTATAGAGAATAAGCTAGATACTAATTAAGGTATCTAGCTTTCTTCATGCAGAAATTAAAGTTTAATCACATACTCATCACTACCAATAGCTTTAACTTCCACGTTATTAGATTTTAATAATTCAATAAACTTATCACTAGTTTCTAAAGATGAATAATCAACCTTTAATATTAATTCATCTTTAGTACTTCTAATTTCACCTACAAATGTTCCCTCTAAAAGTAGATTAAACAATAACATTATATGATATATTGGTAATAATCTCAAAATTAAATAAGTGGAATTATTAAACAATTAATGGAAATTGAATTAAAGAACTAATATCAATATATTTACAAAATATGATATAATTATGTTAATTATATTTAGGGGATAGATATTATTAAGTCATTTATTTAAAGGGGGGAGAATAAAATGTTCTTTGCATCAATATGGGTATATCTAAATTTTATTTTAATATTAACTTTTGCAGTATTAGGTATATATGCATTAATACTTCTAATAAAGGCTTTAAAGATTTATATTAAGAAAAATTCTTAGGGGATATTCTTGGGTAACTTTAAATTATTATGCGATTTGTGATAATTTGTGAATATGAGAGGGGGTATTTAATTATGCTAATAGTTTATTCTTTGATATTTACTATAGTTGCAGTCATTATTACATTGTATCCTGCGGGTATTTTATTTCAACTTATATTTTATGATTTTGGTATAGAAGTAGCAATGTTTGCAACTATTATATTTACAATTGTTTTCTGCACTCAAATTATTATTAATAAAATTGATAGTAAGGATAATGATGTTAATAATTCGCAATCTTAAATTATCACGTATTTGTATTATTTATGTCTAATTAAATAAGGAGGTTATAATAAAATGACTGCTAGTAATCAAGCGATACTTAGATACTTACTTGCTATTGTTATCTTTGGTGCATTTATTGCAATGATTTTTTATTTTTTCATTGGTTTAAAAAGTAAAAACTATGCAAAGGCAAAAATATTTGCGATTATTTATGTATGTTCAAATGCATTACGACTTCTATTAGAGCATTTTAATCTGTATTGATTTAAGGCTTTGTTTTAAGCGAGTTAGTTGATTATTAAACTGCTCGATAAATTAGGAGTTTGTCAAGGAGATAGTTTTTTAGAAAAGATGAATTAAATGTGAGGGGGGGAATTTATGAGTAGGTGTATAGAGTGTGGGTATGAATTCACTAACAAGGAGAAGACAAAGGCAGCACTTACCTTTAGGGGGAATTTAAAGTGTCCAAATTGTAATTCTGTGTATAAGGCAGATGGAATTATTAGAAGGACATATTACTTTATAGTAAGCTTGACTTTTTCATGGTGGATGACAGATTTGATTTTTTAAATACATTTTTAGAGTATTTATGTGGAGGGGCAGTATTAGCTGGAATATTTCTTTTATTTGATGTAATACCACATAGATGGCAGAAGTATAGAAAGATTAAATAAAACAATGGTAAGGGGTTAAGGAACAATCTTTAAAGAATGGTTCACAAATTAATTAGATTATATGAGGTAAGGGGATAATATGTTAGAGACAACAGGAATATTAAATGAAGAGATTTTGAAAGAGTTAAGTAAATATGCTATACCACCTAAACGCAAGAAATTTTTCCGAATATATTCTATTATATTTGGAGTATTAGGAGCATTATATATTATTTTAGGCGTAGTAAAGTCTAGAAATATATATATATTATATGGAGTTAGTTTTTTTTGTTTTTCTGCTGTAACTATTTGGGGTGTTATTTATTTTAAAAAAAATTTTATGAAGTTGAACATTAAAATATTAGACGAATGTGTAGATGCAAGAGAATTAAAAACCAAGGTGTTTTTTGATGAAGATGGTGTTATAGTAAATAATTTAACTACATCTTCTACAATTAAAATCAAATATGATAACTTCGTTAGAATTGTAGAAACTTCTAGTGTATATTTTTTAGTTACCGAGGCTAATTTATACGCTATTGTAGATAAAGAGTGTTTAAATAATGAGCAGTTGGATATATTTAAGAAAATCATTAAAGATAAATGTAAAAATATAAAATAACAAGTAATTTGTAAATAATAATTATATAAAGTGCTAAATTAATTACTTGAGAACAAACTTAAAGTATTACGTATTTGTATTAAATGGTGATAGATAAATATGATACATAGAGGTGAGTTTTATGAGATGTCCAGAGTGTAAATCAAAATTTAATTTTGTAGGTAGAATAAAATCTATAAATAATAAGAGTGGGGAAATACAATGCTTAAATTGTAAAAACACATTTGTAAAAGAAGCAAAATCAGGAAGACTGATAAGTTCATTGGGGTTTGGAATAATAGTATTCATAAATATATACATAGGTTCATCGTTAGTGCATAGATATTTTGAAAGTGTTATATTAGGAGCATTAATGATAGGAGCTGCAACAGGAGTTATGTTGTTTATCTTTTTGTTTATAGCTCAAAATTGGTGGAAGTATAAGAAAATATAATAGTGAAATATAACAATAGATTTACTTAAAAGAAGATAATATATGATAAGTATATTCGCACCTTTAAAGTATTACGTATTTGTAATTTATTATTATAAAAATAAGGGAGGGATAATATGCAAAAATTTATCAATTCATTTATGGGTATTATAGTTGGAATGGCATTGATGTCATTAAAAATATTAGGTATGCCTATAATAGATTTTATACAGAAAAGAATATATCCAGGAGAGATTTCGACTTTAGGAATAATTACATTTGGGATAATATATGATATTATAGCACTAATCTCTTTAATAGGTATGATAATTACCATTGTATTTTCAGTGATTTTATTAAAGAAAGTATTTAAATCATATAAAAATAAATAGTTCGCAATTATTAATATATCACGTATTTGTATAATATTGTGGATTAGGTAATATATAAATTAAGTTGGGTGAATATCAATGAAATTAACAGCACACAAACTTTCGGAAGAACAAGCAAAGGAGATTTCAAATTGGAAATATACTGGAGAGTATTCAATTTACAATCTACCATCATGGGATAAAATGATTCAAGAAAACTATTCATTGACTGACAATGTAAAAAGAGAAAGATACATAGGTTATATAAATGAAGATGGAGAGCTAGTCGGATTTGTAAATCTATTGGATGAAGGAGATGCAGTATTCTTTGGAATTGGCATAAAACCTAACTACTGTAGTAAGGGAATAGGAAAAGTAATAACAAAGATGGCTTTAATTGAAAGTCAAAATAGGTTTCCTAATAAACCTGTTATATTAGAGGTTAGGACTTGGAACAAAAGGGCTGTGAATTGTTATAAATCACAGGGGTTTGAAATTGTTGAAACAAAACAGCAACAAACATATATTGGATTTGGCGAATTTTATATAATGAGACATGAGTTGAAATAATTTTAATAGGGTATTTTTTTATTCGTAATTTTAATATTATCACGTATTTGTATTGAATTATAACCTAAGAGAGGGGGAATAAAAATGGCTATAATATCATTATTACTAGTAGTTTTAATTTTATTAGCTTTGGTAGGTGGGATTATTATTCTTACACTAAAAAAAGACGCTTCTGGTGTGAAAATAATGTTATTAGGAATAAGTATCACTATATTCGGTGGAATAATTGCAGTTGATTCTAATTCTAGTTTAGAAGGAATAGAATATCTAATATCATTTATAGGGGTGATAATTTCTATTGTTGGTTTCGTAAAAAGAGATTAACAATTAGAACGTAATTTTTAATTATTTATTCGCAATACCGTAGTATTAAAAATGAATATGCGGTATTTTTTTATTTTAAAAGTCAAAAAGCCCTGCAGTAACACAGAGCTTTTAGGTAGTATTCAAATTGTACTCTAAGTTGAATAGTCTAAGGGACATTATGCATTTTAATTATAGATTTTATCTTAATTGGTTGTTTTATTACGATACATAAGCAAAGTAATTATATTTAATATTATAGTAACAACAAGAAGGGCTGATGATAGGAAGACCGAGGAACCTATTGTGTCCATAATAGCGGTCCAATCATTAATATTAACCAGATGATTGTTATACAAAATCTGAAAATATATTGAAACAGCACAAGCACTCATGCTTATCATGGAAAGAGTAGCCCAATTTTTATTGTTAAGTTTTTTATGGTTAATAATATTAACAATGGGAAGTATCCATGCAATTAAGCCAAGTAATAAACTGGCAGGATTAAGTAAAGTAATCATAATATTCTCCTCCTAAATTATATCCGTACAATAACGAATTAATACAAACCCTAGATAGTCATTTGATTGATTAGCTAGGGTTATTTTTTATGCAGAAATTAAAGTTTAATCACGTACTCGTCTATCCCAATAGCTTTAACGTCTACATCATTAGATTTTAATAAGTCTAAAGTTTATTAATGATATATATTAAAATAGTCATAAGATTAGGATTTCTATAAAATTGGAGAACTCAAATATGAGATAAATAAATACNGCTTTAATTGAAAGTCAAAATAGGTTTCCTAATAAACCTGTTATATTAGAGGTTAGGACTTGGAACAAAAGGGCTGTGAATTGTTATAAATCACAGGGGTTTGAAATTGTTGAAACAAAACAGCAACAAACATATATTGGATTTGGCGAATTTTATATAATGAGACATGAGTTGAAATAATTTTAATAGGGTATTTTTTTATTCGTAATTTTAATATTATCACGTATTTGTATTGAATTATAACCTAAGAGAGGGGGAATAAAAATGGCTATAATATCATTATTACTAGTAGTTTTAATTTTATTAGCTTTGGTAGGTGGGATTATTATTCTTACACTAAAAAAAGACGCTTCTGGTGTGAAAATAATGTTATTAGGAATAAGTATCACTATATTCGGTGGAATAATTGCAGTTGATTCTAATTCTAGTTTAGAAGGAATAGAATATCTAATATCATTTATAGGGGTGATAATTTCTATTGTTGGTTTCGTAAAAAGAGATTAACAATTAGAACGTAATTTTTAATTATTTATTCGCAATACCGTAGTATTAAAAATGAATATGCGGTATTTTTTTATTTTAAAAGTCAAAAAGCCCTGCAGTAACACAGAGCTTTTAGGTAGTATTCAAATTGTACTCTAAGTTGAATAGTCTAAGGGACATTATGCATTTTAATTATAGATTTTATCTTAATTGGTTGTTTTATTACGATACATAAGCAAAGTAATTATATTTAATATTATAGTAACAACAAGAAGGGCTGATGATAGGAAGACCGAGGAACCTATTGTGTCCATAATAGCGGTCCAATCATTAATATTAACCAGATGATTGTTATACAAAATCTGAAAATATATTGAAACAGCACAAGCACTCATGCTTATCATGGAAAGAGTAGCCCAATTTTTATTGTTAAGTTTTTTATGGTTAATAATATTAACAATGGGAAGTATCCATGCAATTAAGCCAAGTAATAAACTGGCAGGATTAAGTAAAGTAATCATAATATTCTCCTCCTAAATTATATCCGTACAATAACGAATTAATACAAACCCTAGATAGTCATTTGATTGATTAGCTAGGGTTATTTTTTATGCAGAAATTAAAGTTTAATCACGTACTCGTCTATCCCAATAGCTTTAACGTCTACATCATTAGATTTTAATAAGTCTAAAGTTTATTAATGATATATATTAAAATAGTCATAAGATTAGGATTTCTATAAAATTGGAGAACTCAAATATGAGATAAATAAATACTAGGAGTGTCGAGGAAGTACTAATATTAGGAATTAAATAAATCTCATAAATGAATTCTCCTTTGGGGTAAATAAAAGTAATTTGAAATCTATACATAAATTTTAGCATAAGAAAAATTGACAAAAAAGTCTATAAATTAACAAAAATTTCTGATAAAATAAAAATTAAGGGATAAAATTCCAAATGCAAGACTATCTTCAATAAATATGGGGGGATTATATGTATAAACTACCGAAGTATTTCATAATAGGTTTAATAATAATTATATTAAATCATCTATTAGGAAATATTAGCGCTAATTTATATATATTTATTACTGGAGAAATATTAAATAACTATGAGATAATAGAAGTTGCTTTTAGATCTACATATATAGTTATAGGATTTTTAACAGTTTGCGTTGCTATAATAGAACATGTATTAAAAGAAATAGAAGTCAAATATAATAATAAATAATTAATAAAGTATGAGTACAAATAAAATATTAACTTATATATAATACCGTATTATTCAAAACGAATAATACGGTATTTAAATTCTTTCTATCTCAGTTTCGTCTTTCTTAATTAAGAATTATAAAACATCAGTTATATCAGTTTCTATTAAATTATTCTTACTATCTTTTTATATAAACAATTATACTTACCATTAATACCTAACATATCCTTATGAAAATGTCCAAAATACCAATTAAATTCATTGTTTAATTGGGCACTTACAAAGTTTAAATATCTTTCTAACTCACCATTGGTCTTATCATTATTAACTACATAAGGAAATACATCAGATGGGCAAGTATGAGTTAATACAAAATCCACATTAAAAAGAACTTTTTCTAAATTCTCAATTCCTTTATCCATCTCATCTACTGTAGGTAATTCTTTTTTTCACCAACTTTTATCCTCTTTTCTATAAGCCTTATCTACACTTTCTGCGCCACCAAATACAAATAATTTTTTATCCTCTATCTGAAGTATTTCTTCCCTGCAAATATGATATATACTATTACTAATTTTTGAAAAGCTTGATATTTATCAAGAAAAGGAAGTTATGCAGGATACCATATATATAGATGGACATGAAATTAGTTATAAGTATTCACCAATGGGTAGGTTATTACTTGTAAATTCTGCATTTAACAATATGGGGTTCAGGGTATGTAAGTACTGTGGCTATGCAACAGCTGACATGCCAAATAAAGAAGATAAATTTAAGCATAAAAATAAGTTTGGAAATACATGTCCAAGTGAATACGCATATAACGTGGATTTAGGTCACCAATTTAATATAGATGTATTAAAAATTGACTTGCCTATTTTGGGAGATTCAAATGATACACTGTGGTATAGCCTCTTATATGCAATAATAGAAGGCGCTTGCGATGAATTTGATATAGTTAGAAATGATATAAATGGATGCTTATATTACAATAATTTAACTGTTTCAAAACCATCATTAATAATATTTGACGAAGCAGCAGGTGGAGCAGGACACGTGAGAAAGATCTCTACAAATTTAAAAAATGTCTTAGAAAAAGCATATAAAAGAGTATCTAATTGTGACTGTGGAGAAGAAACAAGTTGTTATGGCTGCTTAAGAAATTACAATAACCAAATATTCCATGAAAAGCTACAACGTGGCGTATTTAAAGATTATCTACAAAAATTAATTAAATAACTATGAGTGATAAAAAATATAAATGTATATGTTTGATAAATAGTTTTTTGTGTGTAAATAATATAATGATTCAATTGAGTGTATGGATAAACTAGAAAGTAATATAAGTAATTCAGTAGAAAATTTATCTATTAATGTTAAAAATGCTACTAATACAGTAAGGCAAGGAAATGATAGTGTAATTGAAAATGTAAGTTCATTAATTAATATGGAAAAGAAGTTTATAGAAAACATAAATGTTTCTATTGATGTTTTAAATAATAGATATGAAAAGATCGATGAATTATTTACATTAAAAAACAATGAATTAAGAGAGAGCTTACTTAACCAATATAATGATTTAAGTAATATATTAGGTCAAAGATATAGTGAGTTAAAAATTACTTTAGGCAATAATTATAAAGAATTAGGTGATAAATTAAATAATAAATATATTGAATTAGCTGATACTTTAGTTGAAAAGTATAATGAAGCAGCAAATTTAAATAGTGAAGGTTTAGTTAGGTTAAATGAAAGTATTAATTATGGTATAGAACAGCTAATTAAGAGTGAGGAAAATAATAAAGAGGTTATTGAAGAAAATTTAGGTGAGTTAGCAGATTTAATTGAAGATACAATTAGAGAATTACAGAAGAATTTAACAGAAGCTATTGAAGATAATAATGAAGGATTATCTAGAGTTATATCAAGAAATTTAAGTAAATTAGATAAAAATAATGAAGAGTTAAATAATAAATGGCAAAAATTAAGTGAAAGCACTCATTTAGAAAATAAAGATATAATTGTAGATATAAGAAATAGTATAAGTAAGGTTGCCAATTTACATAATGATATGTTAATTAAAATGGATGAAAATCAAACTAAACTACTAGAGTTAAATAAGGAAGATATAAATCTTATGAAGGAATTGATAAGATAATGATTTATGAATTTAATTATTTAATTGTTTAAAGGGAAGAAGAATTAAGTGATTAAATAGAAGGAGGCATAAATGTATAGCACTAGTAATAGTGATAATATTGAATTGCAAGGTAAATTATTAAATAAATTAGTAATACAAAATAATGAGAGATTATTGGAAGCTGAAGTTAATAATAAATTAAGCTATTTATTATATATAAATAATGAAATGGTAATTAATGAAATGAAGAAAATTAATAGTATATGCAAAATAATAGATTCATCTATTGAGGCTAAAAACTATAAAAGAGCTTTCAAATTTTGTTGCTACTTAAATAATGTTACTAACAACTTATTAAACAAAATTTAGAGTTTTAATTCTCTATTTTATGTAAGTTAAATTAATACCAAGAAATTCAGGAGAGAGTAATCACATGTCAAAAGCTATTAAAATAGTGAACTTTAGTTTATTTGTAAAATAAGCTATTTCATTTATTATTTTATGAAATTACCCAAGTATTAGAGTAAGTGATTAAATACTTGGGTTTTGTTTTAGTAATATTATTGTATAGTTGTAAATGTGTTATCAAGTGATATTGAAGTAATTACTGGGTAAATTATAAATACAAATAATCTCACTTAGTGTATAAGGAGTTGGAATAGTTAAATTTTGTTCCCACTTAGTAATAGTTCCAAATCCTCTATTAATAGATTTAGCAAATTGTAGTTGAGTAAGTCCTAAGCTTATTCTTAATTTTCTTATTTTATCTCCGAGAGTTTTATCTGGTATACTAGAAGCAAGTGCTTCATTTATATTAAAAGGAAGTGGTGAAAATACTTCTTTAAAGGTGTCACTAGTAGTTACCTTGCACATGCTAAACTCATGACAACTTATTATCCACTTGAAAAGCTAAGAAAGATTAAAGGATTAGAATATGCTAAGTATGTTGACCCATATGCAGGAGGTAAAGGTAATTCAATAAGATACCTTTCAGTTGCACCAAGGACTAATGACATGAAGGTTATTGGAGTAGACAATTTATTATGTGCAGGGGAAAAATCAGGATTATTTGTAGGTCATACCGAAGCAATATGTACAGGATCATTAGCAGGTCATAACGCTGTAAGACTTATGATAGGAATGCCACTATTAATATTACCAGCATCAATAGCAATTGGAGATTTAATAGGATATGCAAATGAAAAGTCTGCAACAAGAGAAGGTAGAATGAATAGATATACTTTCGCTGGAGCTGGATATTTAAAGAGAATGGAAGAATTAGGTCTTTATACTACTGATATAAATGAAATAAATAATAGAATGAAGAAACTTAATTTAGATAATATATTTGAAGAAAAACTTGTATAGATTAAAAAGATTATAATTGGTTAAGTTGAAAGTAGAATTAGTAGTTAAATTAATTTAATCTAACTACTAATTCTTTTATTATATATAATAAAAATAGAGTTATTAGATAAAAAAGTATGTAGATAATTATATGATAAACTAGATAAAAATAAAAAGTAGATTGAAATTAAAAAGTTTATTATATATAATAGGAGTAGTTGTAAAGGAAGTTAAATGAATATATTTGCTATAAAGCTCTGTATTTATTTAAGTTTTTTTATAGACTAAAATAAATTATTTAATCATTAATACAATTAAAAATTTGATACGGGCATTAGTGGATTTTTAATTTAATGTTAAGTAGATTAAGAATTTTAATTTATTAGTTGAGCGGATTATTTTATTAAATAAAAATTATGGATAATTAACTAAGGAGATTTTAATGGAAAATAAAAATAGAATAAAGGTCATACCTTTAGGTGGATTAGGTGAGGTAGGTAAGAATATTACTGTTATAGAGTATGGAGAGGAGATAGTAGTAATAGACTGTGGAATGACTTTTCCAGATTCTGATATGCTAGGAGTTGATGTAGTAATTCCTGATGTATCTTACCTAGTAAAAAATAAGGAAAGAGTAAAAGGCTTTTTTGTAACTCATGGACATGAAGATCATATAGGAGCTTTTTCATATATATTAAAACAAATTAATGTACCTATTTATGGGACTAAATTAACATTAGGCTTAATTGAAAGTAAGCTTGATGAAGCTAATATGCTAAGTACTACATCTTTGAATTTAGTAACACCAGGTGAAATTATTAAGCTTGATAAGCTTAAGGTAGAATTTATAAGAACCAATCATAGTATTGCTGATAGCTGTGCTCTTGCTATACATACTCCATTAGGAGTAATAGTTCACACAGGTGATTTTAAAGTAGATTTTACCCCGGTAGATGGAGAAGTAATAGACTTAGGTAGATTTGCAGAGTTAGGGAAGCGTGGAGTATTACTTCTTATGGCTGATAGTACTAATTCAGGACATAGTGGATATACAATGTCAGAAAAGACAGTAGGGGAAACTCTAAAAAATCTATTTTCAAAAGCTAATGGTAGAATAATAGTTGCAACATTTGCATCTAATATCCATAGGTTACAACAAATAATAGATTCTTCAGTGATATATGGAAGAAAAGTAGCTTTTAGTGGAAGAAGTATGGAGAAAATATCAGAAGTTGCAATGAATTTAGGTTACTTAAATATACCAGACGGAACATTGGTAGATTTAAAAGATATTAAGCTATATAATAGTGATCAAATTACTATTGTAACTACAGGTAGTCAAGGAGAGCCAATGTCAGCATTGACTAGAATAGCAGCAGGAACTCATAGAAGTATACATATCGAACAAGGTGATATGATAATTATTTCTGCTACTCCTATACCAGGAAATGAAAAGCCAGTATCAAGAGTTATAAATGAGTTAGTTAAAAAAGGCGCTAATGTAATATATAAAGCTATTGAAGATATTCATGTATCTGGTCACGCTTGTGAAGAAGAATTAAAGCTTATACATTCTATAGTTAGACCAAAGTTTTTTATGCCTGTACATGGAGAGTATAAGCATTTAAGAAAACATTCACTTATAGCACAACAGCTTGGATTAAAAAAGGAAAATACATTTATATTAGAAAATGGAAATGTTTTAGAACTTACTAGAAAAACCGCTAGAATAAATGGAAAAGTCCAAGTTGGGAATGTTTTAGTAGATGGTGTTGGTATCGGTGATATTGGAAATATTGTATTAAGAGATAGAAAGGTATTATCTAATGATGGAATTATAAATATTGTTGTTACTTTAGAAAAAGAAAGCAAGGATATTTTATGTGGACCTGATATAGTGACTAGAGGGTTTGTATATGTTAGAGAATCTGAAGGACTAGTTTCTGAAATAAGGGAAGTAGCTAGTAGAAGTTTAGAATATTGCATAGATAATAGAATTCTAAAATGGAGTGAAATAAAGAAATATATACGTAATGAAGTAGGATATTTTATTTATAGCAAAACAAAGAGAAAACCTATAATTATACCAATTATAATGGAGATATAGTAAAATATTATAATATGGAAGAGTCTTTAGATTAAGGGCTTTTCCATTATTTTTTTACTCGATAAGTAAAACTACAAATTTTAATATGATCTTTATAAGTATGAATATATCTTAACATCCTATTTATTTTTTTCTTTATATAATATAGGCAAAAGGAAAGGTGGATATGGAGGCATAAGAATTATGTTTGATATGTATTTAGTTGAAAAAGAATATACAAGAAATATTAAAGAAGCAATAAGCAACTTAAAAGAAAATAATTTTGAAGTAGCATTAGATTATATTCATAAAGCTATGTTTATAAATGATTCTTCAGGAGAAGTCCATAATTTATTAGGAATATATTATGAGAAGAAAGGTGATTTAAATATGTCAGGAAAGCATTATAGAGCAGCTTGGGATTTAGAGCCAACCTTTAAAGCACCTATGAATAATTTACAAAGAATAACTTCTTATAATTATAAAAGAACTGAAAAGTATATAGAGTATGGAGAGGATTTTTATAGGGCGTGTATAAACTTAGATACAAAAAATTTATATACTAATTTACAATCAAAATAACGGACTACTAGGAAGTAGTCCGTTATTTTAATAAACTAATCAATTTTAATCATTCTATATCCAACACCAATATGAGTTTGAATATACTTTGGATTAGATTTATCTTTTTCTATTTTTTTTCTAAGTGTAGCCATAAATACTCTTAATGATTGTGTATCACAGGATAATGTGCTATCCCAAACCTCTTTAAGAATGTAATTATGAGTAAGAACACGACCTACATTTTTAGCAAGTAAGCATAAGAGCTTGTACTCGTTTGGGGTAAGATGTATTTCTTTATCTTCTATATAAACTTGTCTTGATAAATAATCAATTTTTAAGTCGCCATTAATAAAAGTTGTATCAGATACAGATTGAGGTGTAGAGTTTTGATTTCTAAGTCTTCTTAATGTAACTCTAAGCCTTGCGAGTAATTCATCGGTACTAAATGGTTTTGTTAAATAGTCATCTGCTCCAGAGTCAAGAGCATCGATTTTATCTTTATCTTCACTTCTAGCGCTAACAACTATTATTGGAACATCAGACCATGAACGAATCTTTTTTATTATATCAATACCATCCATATCAGGAAGACCTAAATCTAAGATGATTATATCAGGCTTTGAGGAAAGTACTCCCATAATAGCAGAACTTCCATTAGAGGCTGTTTGATATTTATATCCTTGAACTTCTAAAGTTGTCGTTATCAAGTTTCTTATGGCTTTATCGTCTTCTATAATGAAAATATTATAGTTATTCATAGATTTTAACCTCCTTTGATTTAAGCGTAAATGAAAAAATAGTTCCCTTAGGCTTATTATCGCTTACCCAAATCTCACCGTCATGAGCATTAATTATTGATTGACAAAGTGATAATCCTAAGCCTAAACCCCGTCTATTATCACCAGTATTATTACTTGAAGTAAAGAACATGTCAAATATTTTAAGTTTGTCAGTATCACTAATTCCGTTACCATTATCACTGATTTCTATAACTAATCTATCTTCAGTATAAGGGCGAGCACTTATTTTAATATTTGTTCCAGGTGGAGTATATTTTATAGCATTATCTACAATATTAATTATTACTTGAATTATTAACTTAGAATCCATATTAGCCATTAAAAAGTCATCTGATAAATCAACAGTAATATTATATTCAGAGCACCGTCTATTAATATGTTTAAGTGCTTCTAAAATTACTTCATCTAATAATTCAGGCTCTAGCTTAATAGAAACAGAACCATTATCTAGTCTAGTTACTGATAGTATATTTTCAACTAAGTTAATAAGCCATTTAGAATCATCATATATATCTAAATATAATTCATTAATTTTATCTTTATCTAACATATCTCCATTACCTATTAGAAATCCTACATTTCCTAAGATTGATGTTAAAGGAGTTCTTAAGTCATGAGAGATGGCACGTAAAAGGTTAGATCTAAGTTGTTCCTGCTTTGCTTGAGCATGGATTTCTTTTTTTATTTCGTTAATAGTTTCTTTTTCAAGTGAAAGTCCAAATTCTCCAAGCATAGCAATTAGTAGATTTCTTTCATAGGAATCAAGCTCAGACTTATTTATAGCAATACCTACAACAGCATAAACAGTATCTTGTCCTCTAACTGAAAGATATAAGCATCTCGCACCAGATAAGGTGTGAGTAGTAGCTCCAGCATTTTTATTATTTTTAAGAACCCACTTTGCAACAGCTATTTCATCAGAAGTAATATATTCATCAATAGACTCTTCGGTAGAGCTAAGAAAAGTTATTGGAGTAGAAGTAATGCTATTGTTAGTTACTGGATATATCATAACTGTAGAGTTAAGAAGCTTTAATAATTGTTCACCCATAACAGAGTAGATATTAGCTTTATCAGTTGCTTGTTGAAGTTTCTGACTAGTTTCTAATAAAACCTCTGTACTTCTTGCTTGCATAGCACTTTGATGACCTTGTTTTTTTACTCTTTTAGTTAAGGTGCTTGTTAATGTAGCTGCTATGAACATAATTATAAAGGTAACTGGATAACCATTATCATATGCCTTTAATGTAAATCTAGGTTCAGTAAAAAAATAATTAAATATAAGAACACTTAAAAACGAAGCGATTGTACTATATAGCTTCCCGTCTGTACATATTGATATAAATAAAACTCCTAATATATAAACTGTAATAATATTTGCTTCATTAAAACCTAGTTTATAAAATAAATATCCTAAAATAGTTATTGTTATCAAAATAAGAATTGATTTTAATATATCAATAAATTTAGGTGTAATTATTTTAAAACGTCTAGGATTATTTTTATTATAAGGTTTTATACTATCAGGAATAATGTATATTTCTAAGCTAGGGGCAAGCTCTGTTAAGGTTCCTACAAAACTTTGCTTTGGGAAAAGACCTTTCTTATTATTAGATCTTCCGATAACTAATTTTGATACATTTGATATACTTGCATAATATGCAATTTGTTTAGGAATATTATCCCCATATATAGTTACGATATTTGCACCAAGCTGTTCAGCAAGTTTAACATTTGACCTTAAATTGTTTATATTATTTTTTGAAAACTCTTTTGTATTAGGTGTTTCAACAAATAATGCTGTAAATTTGCCATGAAAAGCATTGGCCATTCTAGCAGCAGTACGGATTACTTTTGCATTAGATGGTGAGCTTGATAAACATATCAATATGTGTTCATTAGTATAATAACTATGATTAGATTTCGGTATTCTTTTTTCAAAGGTGTTATTTATTTGATCTGCTGTACGTCTTAAAGCTATTTCTCTAAGTGCAATGAGATTATCTTTAGTAAAGAAATTCTCTAAAGCTCTTTTAGCTTGGCTACTTTTATAGACTTTACCACTATTTAATCTAGCTATTAAGTCATCAGGTTCAATATCAACTAATTCAATTTTATCTGCATTATCAAAAACCTTATCAGGAATTCTTTCGTTAACTGTAATTTTAGTTATTTGGTAGACTATATCATTTAAGCTTTCTATATGTTGAACATTAACTGTTGTATAAACATCGATACCAGCCTTTAATAATTCTTCAATATCTTGATATCTTTTTAAATTACGGCATAAATGAGCATTTGTATGAGCGAGTTCATCTACTAAAATAATCTTTGGATGTCTTTCAATAGCCTTATCTACATCAAATTCTTTTAATGTAATACCTTTTTTATTTATTATTAATGGTGGTAATATTTCTAAACCATCAAGAAGACTTATTGTTTCTGGCCTAGAATGGGGCTCTATGTACCCTACAATTACATCTATACCTAAGTTTTTTGAAGCATGAGCTGCTTCGAGCATAGCATAGGTTTTACCTACACCAGCAGCATAACCAAAAAATATTTTAAGTTTACCACGAGAAGACTCTTCTTCCTTTTTCTTTATTTCCTTAAGTAGTTTTTCAGGATCAGGTCTAGAATCATTCATTTTAACCCCCATATTTAAAATAAGTTAATTTTATACAACAATTATAATATAGTGAATATAAAAATAAAATAAAGATTTATTTATAGATGTTAAGAAAGTATAAAGATATTTTATGAAGTGTTTGATATTAATAAATTTAAATAATACTAAATAAAATCTTTATACTTTCTTTATGTCTTTATATATAAGATTAACACAAACTTTATTTGGTAAGTTATATATTAAATACATAAAAGCAATAGGAGGTGGACGTAAACTATGGATTTAATGATGATAGGATTAATTTTCATACTTTTCTCAAGCAGCAGCTTATTAATAAGATGGTGTGATAAACAAATAAATAAGTAATTAAGGGGGAAAACTTTTATGTTTTTGTTAGGAATAATAATAATTTTTCTCGGAGGATATCTTTTATATGCTCTTGTGAATCCAGAGAAGTTTTAAGTTTAGGGGGATAAGATATGTTACAAATAATTTTAGTTTTATGTTTATTTATTGCATTAGTTATACCAATTGGTAGATATTTATATCATATAGCTGATAATAAAAAGACCTTTGCAGATCCTGTTTTTAATCCTATAGATAATTTTATCTTTAGAATATGTGGGATTAAAAAAGAGGATATGAATTGGAGGCAGTATGCATTAGCTCTTATAGCTACAAATAGTGTGATGATTTTAATTGGTTATATAATTCTTAGAATTCAAAATGTACCTATATTTAATCCTAATAATATAGAATCAATGGAACCAAGCCTTTCATTTAATACAATTATAAGTTTTATGACTAATACAAACCTTCAGCATTATTCAGGAGAATCTGGTTTATCATATTTAAGCCAAATGGCAGTTATTATATTTATGATGTTTTTAGCTGCAGCTAGCGGATATGCAGTATGTATGGCCTTTATTAGAGGTATAGCAGGTAAGAAAAGCTTAGGAAACTTTTTCGTTGATGTAGTTAGAGTAACTACTAGAGTTTTAATACCACTTTCTTTAATAGTTGGTATTTTACTAGTTGGACAAGGTGTCCCACAAAATTTAAGTGCTAATAAAACTGTAGAGACAATAGAAGGAAAATATCAAGATATCGCTATGGGACCTATAGCAGCTCTTGAGTCAATAAAGCATATAGGAACTAATGGTGGTGGATTTTTAGGGGCCAATTCATCAACACCTTTAGAAAACCCTACAGTTGTTTCAAATATTATAGAGTTATTATCAATGATGGTTTTACCAGGGGCTTGTATTATAGTTTTTGGTCTTATGGTATATTATCGTAAAAAAGAAGAAGATATTGGCAGTAATAAAAATAAGAATAATGTATTGTTTGGTGGGGAAGGTAGAACAATTTTCGTAGCTATGTCAATTTTATTCTTAATAGGGCTTACAGTTTGTTATTTAGCAGAGAAAGCTGGAAATCCTGAGCTAGCAGAGGTTGGGTTAAGCCAAGCTATGGGAAGTATGGAAGGTAAAGAAGTAAGATTTGGGATAGCTCAGTCATCCTTATTTACAACTGTAACCACTTCATTTACAACAGGTACAGTAAACAATATGCATGATACACTTACACCTCTAGGAGGAATGGTAGCATTACTAAATATGATGCTAAATGTAGTTTTTGGAGGTAAAGGTGTAGGATTTATGAATATGGCATTATATGCAATTATAGCTGTATTTATTTGCGGACTTATGATAGGACGTACACCTGAATATCTTGGAAAGAAGATAGAAGGAAAAGAAATGAAGCTCGCAGCTATGTGTATTATACTTCATCCATTACTTATATTAGCATTTTCAGCATTGGCTGTTTCAGTTTCAGCAGGAGTTGATGGGATAAGCAATCCAGGATTCCATGGACTTACACAAGTACTATATGAATTTGCATCCTCAGCAGCTAATAATGGTTCAGGCTTTGAAGGACTTGCAGATAATAGCTACTTTTGGAATATAACTACAGGAATTGTAATGTTTGTAGGGCGTTATATAACAATAATCATTCAGTTAGCAATTGCAGGATCATTAATGGCTAAAAGAAGAGTAAATGAATCCATAGGAACACTTAGGACAAATACCTTTGGATTTTCATTAACATTAGTTATGGTAGTTTTAATATTTTCTGCGTTAACATTCTTTCCAGTTTTATCACTAGGACCTATAGCAGAACATTTAACTCTTTGGAGATAGAGGTGATTTGTATGAGTAAAAAGAAAAATTCAAAGTTTATTACTAAAGATATTTTAAGATCATCAGTAATAAATTCATTTATAAAATTAAACCCTAAATATATGATTAAAAATCCAGTTATGTTTGTAGTAGAAGTAGGCTTTTTTATAACAGTATTACTTTCTATATTTCCTAATATATTTGGAGAAAGTGTAGAAGATTTAAGGTTATATAATATTGTAGTTTCTGTAATACTGTTTATAACTGTATTATTTGCAAACTTTGCTGAAGCAGTAGCGGAAGGAAGAGGTAAGGCTCAAGCAGAGACTTTAAAGAAAACTCAGAAGGATACTAAGGCTAGAATTGTATATGATGATGGAACTGAAGAGATAATAAATGCTTCAGAACTAAAAAAAGGCGATATAGTTTTAGTAAAGAGTGGAGAAATAATACCAAATGATGGTGAAGTTATAGATGGAATTGCTTCAGTAGATGAATCTGCAATTACAGGGGAATCAGCACCAGTAGTAAAGGAAAGTGGAGGAGATTTTGCATCAGTTACTGGTGGAACTACTGTGGCTAGTGATTGGCTAAAGATTATTATAACATCATCCCCAGGTGAATCTTTCTTAGATAAGATGATAAATATGGTTGAAGGTGCTTCAAGACAAAAGACACCTAATGAGATAGCACTTAATACGTTACTTGTAAGCTTAACTATTATATTTCTTATAGTTATAGTTACTTTACATCCTATAGCAGCGTATTGCAACGTAGATATTCCAATTTCAACATTGATTGCTTTAACAGTATGTTTAATTCCAACAACTATAGGAGGTCTTCTTTCAGCAATTGGAATAGCTGGAATGGATAGAGTAACAAGATTTAATGTAATTGCTATGTCAGGTAAAGCAGTAGAAGCTTGTGGGGATGTAGATACTATGATTCTTGATAAAACAGGAACTATAACATATGGGAATCGTCTAGCATCAAAATTTATCCCTGTTTATGGAGTTAGTGAAGGTGAACTTATTAAGTACTCAGTAGCATCCTCATTAAAAGATGATACTCCAGAAGGGAAATCTATTGTTGAGCTTGGAACTACTCTTGATAATAAACTTGATATAAATAAATTTTATGATGCAACCTTTATAGAATTTACAGCACAAACTCGTATGAGTGGAATAGATTTAGAAGATGGTACAAAAATTAGAAAAGGTGCAGCAGATTCAATTATTAAATATGTAAAAGAACAAAATGGAAGTATTCCAGATGACTTAGAAAATAGTGTTAATGACGTATCAAAGCTAGGAGGAACACCGCTTGTAGTATCAGTAGATAACAAAATTCTTGGAGTAATATATTTAAAAGATACAGTTAAACCAGGATTAGTAGAGAGATTTGCAAGACTTCGTGAAATAGGAATAAAAACTATAATGTGTACTGGAGATAATCCACTAACAGCAGCAACTATAGCTCAAGAAGCAGGAGTAGATGGGTTTATAGCTGAATGTAAGCCTGAAGATAAGATAGAAGCTATAAAGAAGGAACAAGCTGAAGGTAAGATCGTTGCAATGACTGGTGATGGGACAAATGATGCTCCAGCACTTGCTCAAGCTAATGTAGGACTAGCTATGAATAGTGGTACCTCTGCAGCAAAAGAAGCCGCCAATATGGTTGACTTAGATTCAGATCCAACAAAGATTCTTGAAGTTGTAGAAATAGGTAAACAGCTTCTAATCACAAGAGGATCACTTACTACATTTAGTATAGCAAATGACGTTGCAAAATACTTCGCTATAATTCCAGCTATATTTATGATAGTAATACCAGAAATGCAAATTCTTAATATTATGAAACTTGCAACTCCAGAAAGTGCTATTTTATCTGCCTTAATATTTAATGCAATAATAATTCCAGCACTTATTCCTTTAGCAATGAAAGGTGTTAAGTATAAACCTATGAGCTCTGGAAAAATGTTAGCTAAAAATATGCTTATTTACGGTTTAGGCGGAGTAATTACACCATTTATAGGTATAAAGATTATAGACCTTATAATAAATCCTTTATTAAAGATTATAGGAATATAATAGGAGGAAACAAAAATGAGAAAAATGTTAAATGGATTAAAAAAGATAGTAATTTTTTCAGTGGTATTATTAGTACTATGTGGAATAATCTATCCATTAGTTGTAACAGGTATTTCACAAGTATTATTTCCTAATAAAGCTAATGGAAGTATTATAGAGGTTAATGGAAAAGAAGTAGGTTCAGAGCTAGTAGGACAAGACTTTACTGATGAAAAATTTATGAAATGTCGTCCATCAGCTGTAAATTATAATACTTATACAGCTGAAGAAAAAGAAAATGGAACTTATGCTGGAGTTAGCTCAGGATCAGATAACTACGCTCCATCAAATCCGGAGCTAATAACAAGAGTTGAAGAAGATATGGCCGAATTTTTGAAAAATAATCCTGATATAGAAAAAGAAGATATACCAACAGATTTATTAACCGCTTCAGGTTCAGGCCTTGACCCTCATATTTCTCCTGAGTCTGCTAAAATACAAGTTGCTAATCTAGTAAAAACTACAGGCTTAGCAGAAGAAGAGTTACTAGAGATTATTGATAATAATACTAAAGGGAAGTTTTTAAATATATTCGGTGAAGAAACAGTTAATGTATTAGGAGTAAATTTAGAAATAGCTAAAAAAATAGGAGTTATTTAAGTTAAGAGGTAATCATTAAGAATGAAGCTGCTAAATAGCTCATAAGGTTATAAAATTAAAAGTCAGCTTTGCTGACTTTTTTCTTTAACTCATAACTATTTTGCATTATCTATAGTTATAAGCAGGATAAATCATCAGAATTTTTAGTAAAGTGGATACTTTCAGTACCAGCTTCCATTGCGGTTTTATAATACCAACATTTATGATCAATTAAATACAATTGTTTCTGAAGAGCTTTAATTTGTGCTTGTACTGTTTTTTTTCTTTCCATAAACAGTTTATATCTTTATTCTAAATAGGAATCACCTTCTTTAACCCAATTAACAAACTGTTTAATTTCTAGAATAGACATACCTGTATTTTTAAAGCACTCAATGATTTTTAACATTTGAATATTACCTTCGGTAAAAATACGATAACCTGATTCTTTTCTTTAAAGGAAGGGGAGTAGCCCTTCTTTATCATAATAGCGAATAGTTGAGTGAGGTAAATTTACCATTTTAGAAACTTCTTTTATACTATAATTCATATCTATCAACTCCTTTAAAAAGTAGAGTTAAATGATTTAGCAGAAGAAATAAGAGAAGTACTTTTTGAGAAAGCAAGTACAACAGGTGGACATTTTGGTCCTAATCTTGGGATGGTGGAAGCCACTATAGCTTTACATTATGTGTTTGATTCACCAAAAGATAATCAGCCAGTAGCTATACGTTTTCCTAATACAGATGTAATTTCTACTGGTGTTAAAGTTGAAGCTGATTTTAATAAACTAAATACTTATGAAAAGACTATTTTAATATAGTGAAGTTTAAATCCCAGCAAAGTTAAAATGGATTTGCTGGGATATCTTATTTTTTAACAAATTTATAAAAAGATATTGACTTGGAGTTAACTCCAAGTAATACAATGTAAACGTAAAGGGGAGGTAGGAAGATGAAAAAGATATTTTATATGATGCGTCATGGACAAACATTATTTAATTTAAGAAGAAAGATACAAGGGTGGTGTGATTCCCCATTAACTGATTTTGGAATAGAACAAGCAAAAGCAGCAGGAGAGTATTTTAAAGATATAGAACTTGACCATTTATACTGCTCAACAGCAGAAAGATGTTCTGATACGCTAGAAATTGTAACAGAAAATAGTATGCCATATACTAGATTAAAAGGTTTAAAGGAAATGAACTTTGGAACTTTTGAAGGTGAAAGCGAGGATTTAAACCCGGATAGAGAGACATTTGAAACATTCTTTACTAAATATGGTGGAGAATCTAGAGATATGTGTAGAGAAAGAGTTGTGAAAACTTGTCACGAGATTATGGAGAAAGAAGATCATAGATATGTATTAGCAGTTTCACACGCTGGTGCATGTTTAAGATTTCTAGAACATTGCTATGATGCAAGTAAATTACCTAGAAATGCTTTTTCTAACTGCGCAATATTTAAGTATGAATACGAAGATGGGAAATTTACATTTGTAGAGGTAATTCAAAGAGTTCCAGAAGAAAAAGAAATTATTACAAAGTAAGCATAATTATATATAGCTAATAAGTATTAGACAGTTTTATCAGAAATCACTAAAATTAATATGTAAATAGAGATTTTAGTGTGATAAACAAGAGATATGTCACAGAAGAGATAAACTTAGGGGGAGCATGGAGTATATTAAATTAGGAAATTCAGATTTAAATGTATCACGAATTTGTCTTGGATGTATGGGTTTTGGTGATTCTACAAAAGGAAATAGATAATAATGTTACTGTTAAAGAACATATTAATAACATGTTAAATCAGAGTTTAAGCAATCTTGAAACGGTTCCTTGTTGCATGGATGGAAATATAGCAATGACTCCATATAGTCCTCTTGCTTCAGGAAGATTAGTTAGAGATTTGGCTGAGTGAACAAAGCGTTTAGAAGAGGATTCTTTTGCTAAAAGTAAATATGATTTAACAACAAATCAAGATAGAATTATTGCTCAGCGTGTTGTCGAAATAGCAGAAAAAAGAAATATGACAAGAATTCAAATAGTTTTAAGTTGGTTATTGTCAAAGGTAGCAGCACCTGTAGTTGGAGCAACAAAGATTTCATATATAGAAGACATTTCTTTGGAGTAGAAAATTATTCAACAGTATATCCTATAATATCATTTGCTACTAGTTTTGGAAGTGCATTTGCATTAGCTTTAGTAGGATATATTTATGACTTTACTGGCTCTTATGTCTATACATTTCTTATTACTATAGGAATAAGTTTTACAAATTTGATTTTAATTTATATAGTCGTAAAGCAATATTCACTTAAAAAGAATTCAACTGTTGAAAAGATAGCAGTTAGTGTTTAGATTATTGAAAAATATTAAAACTTATAAAAAAGTATTGACCTAAAGTTAACTTTATCTTTTAAGATAAAGAAGTAGACGAATTTAGGAGGCAAATATGAGTATGGATTTAATAAAGATAATAGAGGATATGGAGTTTATTTCACATGAGGATGCAATATTTACTGAAATTCATAAAGTTTTAGAGGATACTTTAAGGTTAACAACTGAATTAAACTCAGGATATAAAACTCCAGAAGAAGTAAGAGGTATTTTATCAGAAATAACAGGAAATAAAATAGATGATTCTGTACAGGTTTTAACACCATTTAATACAGACTTTGGGCGTAATATTAAGATTGGCAAAGATGTATTTATAAATAAATCTTGTATGTTTGTAGATTTAGGAGGTATTGAATTAGAGGATAATGTTCTTATTGGACCAGAGGTAAAAATATTATCAGTTAATCATCCTTTAGATCCTAGAAATAGACGTGGTGTAATTTTAAAAAGTGTAAAAATTAAAAGAAATGCTTGGATTGGTGCAGGGGCGATAATTTGTCCAGGGGTAACTGTTGGAGAGAATTCAGTTATTGGAGCAGGCGCAGTTGTTACTAAAGACGTACCGGATAATTGTGTATACGGTGGAGTGCCAGCTAAGTTTATAAAATGTATAGAAGTAGAGAGTGATATTTAAATAGTAGCTAGGATTGACATAAAGTTAACTTTACCTTATATCATATATATAATGAAACACTCTTTCATTAAGGTTGAATGTGTATATTTCAAGTACAAAATGTGAAATTTTGATTGTCAGTTAAGTAAATATAATATCATTAGATAAAGGAGTTTTTTTATGACATATACCATAAAGCAAGTTGCAGAGAAAATGGGAGTATCAGTTCCAACCTTACGTTATTATGATAAAGAAGGTCTTATGCCATTTATAGAGAAAAAAGAAAATGGTACTCGTGTATTTAAAGATGAGGATTTTAAAGGGTTAGAAATAATAACATGTATGAAGAATTCTGGTATGCCAATAAAGGAAATAAAGAAGTATATGGATATGTGTATAGAGGGTGATAGCACTCTTATAGATAGATTAGAGGTTTTTCTTAAGCGGAAGGAGATAGTTAAAAAGCAGATAGAGGAACTAAACAATATTATGAATGTTATTGACCATAAGATTCGTTATTATGAGACAGCTATTGAGGCAGGCAGTGAATCTATTCATAAAGATATTAGTAAGAAGTAAAGTGTATAGCTAGTATAAAGCCACCAAAAGATAAGTAAATAATTCTTAGATGGCTTTTTGTTTTGATAGATATAAACATTAGGAATAACTCGTATTACGCTATAAGTAATATATTAAAATAAGTGAAATGAAAGATGGTATTGAGTTAAATGAAAGTAATTAACGAGGAAGCACTAATAGGAGAACGTTTCATTAGTTTCAATTAAGAAAGCCATTGATAAAGTATAGTGTATAATTCAGTAATATTTATATAAAATAACTTCCTTTATACCTAGGTTTAAAAGTTTTACTAGTTGTTAAATAAAAATTATGATGTAAAATTTTTATAAAGTATATATAATTAACTTAGAATCAAATTCAAATTAGAAGTAGGTGCTTATATATTTCTTTTTGATGAAATGATAATAGTAAGAAAGGTGGTTGCTTCCTTTGGATAAGGTTAGTTATGAAAAAGTAGATATTACACAAGATTTAAATGCTGTTATTAAGTATATAGATAAAGAGAATATTAAAGAAAATCCTTTTCGAATTAAACAAAGCTATATTCCTCCTCATTGGCATAGAAGTATTGAATTTTCACTTGTTTGCAAAGGAGAAGTAGATTTATGGATTAATAATCATAAAAATACTCTTAAAGAAGGAGATTTTATTTTTATTAATAGTGGACAAGTACATAAATTGGATAGCCCAAATCATAGGGAGTGTGAAGTTTTATTAGTTATACTTTCTTATGATTTCTTAAAACGTGTATTACCGGATATTGACAATATATATTTTGATATAAAAAAAGATTCGCCAAAGAAAAAGAGAGTTTATGAAATTTATGAATTTTTCAAGATGTTTAGTAAGAATCCCCAGGCGAATGATGAATTAATGATTAATGCATATATTTATGAACTACTTTATATACTAATCAATGAATTCCAAGTTGATTTATCTAGGGATGAAAAGAAGTATGGAATTTCAAAGAAAAGACAACATAAAATACTTGATTATATAGAAGAAAATCATAAAGAGGATTTGAATTTGACTCGATTGGCTGAGGTGTGTCACATGAGTGAGGAACATTTTAGTAGAGTATTTCGTGAATATTTCGGGACTAATTTCAAAACATATTTAACAAATTACAGACTTTATTGTAGCTATAATGATGTTGTTGATTCTACAAAAAGTATGCAGAACATTGCATTTGATTATGGCTTTTCAAATGTAAAATCATTCATTAGTGCTTTTAAGGATAGTTATTCAATGACTCCATATCAATATAGAAAACGATATCAAGAATCGAAAAATGATAATACTTCTAACAAAAATATTAATACAACTTGTCTAAATATTAGAACAAATATATGAAAACTCTCATATTTTGTGAAATAAATTATAGCCGTTAGGTTAAGCAAACCTGCGAAAATAGAAAAATAAGTTTTTCTATTTTCGCAGGTTTTTCTTTTTAAGATATTTATCGCGAAAATCAAAAAAAAGGAATTTTTCAATCAAATAACGACAACAACATAAAAAAAAATTAATGTATAATACAAATGTAAACGATAACTAAGGGGGCTTTGTAATGAAGAGATATATATGTACTGAAATTGATAACTATATTTTTGTTCATAATGAAGGTGGAAAAGATATTGCTTATGCTAAAGATAGTGGTGTCACTCTTATAGAAGATGATGGTTATGCATTTAAGGATCTTAATAAAAATGGGATTTTAGATCCTTATGAAGATTGGCGATTACCTTTAGAAGAGCGTATTCAAGATTTAGTGAGCAAGATGAGTATCAGAGAAATAGCTGGACTCATGTTATACAGTCAACATCAATCAGTTTCAACAAGTGATTCATTATTTGCAAAGATGTTTCAAGGAACTTATGATGGGAAGCAATTAAGTGAAAGTAATAAAAATATTTGGGATTTAAGTGACCAGCAAAAAGACTTCTTATCAAAAGATGGAGTAAGACATGTACTTATGACTGTCGTTGATGACGCTTATACAGCTGCAAAGTGGAATAATAATATGCAAGCATTTGTGGAAAAACTTCCTTTGGGAATTCCATGTAATAATAGTTCAGATCCACGTCATACACCTTCTGCCCATACAGAATTTAATGCAGGTGCTGGTGGAGATATTTCAAAATGGCCTGAATCTTTAGGACTAGCAGCTACTTTTGACCCAGATCTTGTATATAGATTTTCAGAGATTGCTGCAAAAGAATATCGCGCACTTGGAATTGCGACTGCACTATCTCCTCAAATTGATATTGCGTCTGAACCAAGATGTATGAGATTTTGTGGAAACTTTGGAGAAGATAGTCAATTATCTTCTGATATGGCTATGAGTTACTGTGATGGTTTTCAAACAACTAAAGGAATAATAGATGGTTGGGGAAATGAAAGTGTTAATGCCATGGTTAAACACTGGCCAGGTGGAGGAACTGTAGAAAGTGGACGGGATGGCCATTATGCTTATGGTAAATTTTCTGTTTATCCAGGAAATAATTTCGATGAACACTTAAAACCATTTACGGAAGGTGCCTTCAAATTAAAAGGAGGAACACTAAAATCAGCAGCTGTTATGCCTTATTATACGATTTCTTACGATATTGATGAAAAGAATCATGAGAATGTAGGAAATTCATACAGTGAAACTATTATCAAAGATCTATTACGTGAAAAATATGAATATGATGGTGTTGTATGTACAGACTGGATGACTACGAAAGATGCTCCTGAATTTGATTCATTTTTAAGTGGAAAATGTTGGGGAGTAGAAACGTTAAGTGAGGCAGAGAGGCATTATAAAGCTTTAATGGCAGGCGTTGATCAATTTGGTGGAAATAACGAAATTCAACCAGTACTTGATGCTTATGAAATGGGAGTCAAGAATCATGGTGAAGAATTCATGAGAAGACGTTTTGAAGTAAGTGCAAGCCGATTGCTTCGTAATATATTTCAAACAGGTTTATTTGAAAATGCTTATGTAGATCCTGAAATTTCACAAAAAACAGTTGGAAATGAACAATTTATGAATGAAGGATTTGAAGCACAATGTAAATCAGTAGTATTGCTTAAAAATAAAAATAATATATTGCCAATGAAAAAACATAAAAAAGTTTATATTCCAACAAGACGTATTGAAGAAAGTAAAGATTGGTTTGGCAATGTTATCGAAGCTCATGCTGAGATGCCAGTAAATTTAGAAATTGTAAGTCGTTATTATGATGTTGTTTCAGATCCTAATGAAGCGGATTTTTCAATGGTGTTTATAGAATCACCACAATGCCAAGCATATTCGTCAGAAGAGGGTTATTTACCTGTTACACTACAATATCGTCCATATAAAGCTACACTTGCTAGAAAAGAAAGTATTGCACAAGATGAGAGAGATGAAATAGTTAATAGGACAACCTACAATAAAACAAATACATGTAGTAATGAAGCTGATTTAGATATTGTATTAGAAACAAGAAAGCTTATGAAAGACAAACCTGTAATTGTTTCTATGAACTGTAAGAATCCAACTGTCATGAAGGAGTTTGAAAGAAGTGTTGATGCGATTCTTTTAGATTTCAATGTCCAAACACAAGCGATTCTTGAACTTATTTGTGGAAATAAAGAGCCAAGTGCTTTACTACCTTTCCAAATACCAAGTGATATGAGTACAGTTGAAACACAGTTAGAAGATGTTTCATTTGATATGGAATGCCATAAAGATGAAGAAAATCACAGCTATGATTTTGCCTTCGGTATGAACTTTAGTGGTGTCATTGAAGATGAACGTGTTAAAAAATATAGAAAGTAAGTACTGTATTATAAACACTTGATTTATTAAATCAAATATAAGTGACTTAGATTAGGAGGCTGATACTATGAAAAAATTAGTTATTGATATTGGAGGAACAGCTATCAAATATGCCATTATGGATATGGATGCTACTATTCATGAAAAAGGGGAATTGGATACCCCTACAGATACACTGGAGCATCTTTTAGATGTAATTACAAGTTTATATTATAAGTTCAAAGATAAAGTGGATGGTATCGCTTTAAGTATGCCTGGTAATATTGATTCTGATACAGGAGAGATTTATACACCAGGTGCGCTTACATACAATGCGAATGTGAATATAATTAAAGCGATTCAAGAAAGAGTTAATGTGAATGTTGCTGTTGAAAATGATGGGAAAAGTGCTGCTTTAGCTGAATTATGGAAAGGAAATCTTTCGGGTTGTAAAGATGGAATTGTATTAATCATTGGTACTGGAATTGGTGGAGGTATTATTCATCAAGGAAAATTAATTAAAGGAAAACACTTTTTTGCCGGAGAAGTCTCTTATTTGATGACTGACTTAAATTCACAAGGTATGGAAAATGTATTTGCTTTAAAGGGAAGTACAACAGCCTTGATTCTTCAAGTTGCAGCTTTAAAAGGAATAGAACCAAGTACTCTTGATGGAAAGAAAATTTTTGAATGGATCCATGAAGGAGACAAAGATTCCATGGCTGCTTTAGAAAATATAGCAAACAATATTGCTGTACAAATATATAATTTACAATGCTTATTTGATCCAGAAAAGGTATGTATTGGTGGTGGAATTTCCAAGCAGAAACTATTGATTGAAAAAATCCAAGAGAAATTAAATAGTATGTATGAAAAAATTCCGTTTCCAATACCTCATGCAATAGTTGAAAACTGTGCTTATTATAATGATTCTAATTTAATTGGTGCTCTATATAATTATAAAACACATTATGAATGTTAAAGGTCATGACAAGAAAAGTATAATAAGTAAGTTTATCATTTTTAGATTAATGGTATAAAAAGAAAATTATAAATAAAATTTAGTATAAATGAGGAGGGCTTATAAATGGGCTTAAAATTTGAATATGATAATATTCCAGCAGTAAAAACAACAGCAGGATTTGTGAAAGGTTATCGATATGATGATATCTATACTTTTAAAGGTATCCCTTATGCTTATGCAGATCGATTTCAAATGCCAACAGATCCTAAATCATGGGAAGGTGTATTAGATACAACGTCTTATGGACGAGTTGCTCCATTAATGGTCCCAGATAATCCAAAGGGAGAAATGCTTGTGCCACATATGTATTGGCCTGAAGATGAACATTGTCAATATATTAATGTGTGGACAAATAATTTGGATTCTAATGCAAAAAAACCAGTTCTTGTTTGGATCCATGGTGGAGGATATTTTGCAGGTTCTTCCATTGAACAACTTGCTTATGATGGAGCAAATATGAGTAAACATGGTGATGTTGTAGTTGTTTCATTAAATCACCGTTTAAATATCTTAGGATTTATGGATTTATCTCCATTTGGTGAAAAATATGAAAATTCTGCTAATGCTGGACTTGCTGATATAGTTGCTGCTTTAAAATGGATTAATGAAAACATTGATCAATTTGGTGGAGATCCAGAAAATGTGACTTTATTTGGCCAATCAGGTGGTGGAATGAAAATTGGAGCATTAATGCAAATACCAAGTGCTAAGGGTCTATTCCATAAAGGAATTATTATGAGTGGTGTTGCTGGTGATTTTATGAAACCTTGTGAAGGTGGAGATGGACGTGCCATTGTAACTGCAATGTTAGAAGAATTACAGATTCCAGTAAGTGAAGTTGAAAAAATAGAAACAGTTCCTTATCAAATGCTAGTAGGTGCTTATTTAAAAGTTGTTCAAGATGTAGCTAAAACAGGTGCTTATGTTGGAAATAATCCAATGATTAATGATTACTTCCTTGGAGAAGCACAAATGACTGGATTCAGTGAACAAGCAAAAAATACACCTTTAATGGTTGGAACAGTGTTTGGTGAATTCAACAGTTTTGCTCCTAGTCAAATAAACAAATATGAACTAAGTGAAGAGCAAATGATTGAAATGGTAAAAGAGCGCTTCCAAGATAAAACATCTGAGATTGTCGAAGCATTTAAACAAGCATATCCTGATAAAAAAATTATTGATGTGTTAAGTTTAGATATGGTATTCCGTCCATTAAGTAAGCATTTGGTACATGCAAAATCTAAGTATAGTGAAGCACCTACATATACGTATGTATTTTCATTAGATTTCCCTTGCTATCATGGCAAATCAGCATGGCATTGTGCAGATATTCCATTTGTGTTCCATAACATTGATAAAGTACCAGTAGCAAACATAGAAGGTGTTAGTGAAGAATTACAAGACAACATGTTTAAAGCAATTATAGAGTTTGCGAAAACTGGAAATCCAAATCATGAAGGTATTCCTCAATGGAATGCATGTACACCTACAGATGAATCAACAATGATTTTTGATAAAACATGTGAAGTTCGCCATAATTTTGATGATGAAATTTTAAGAGTGTTAAAAGAAGCACTTCCAGAGTTAACATTAGAAACTATATTAGCAACTATGGGAGATGAAGTTCAGCATTAGCAAAAAAACGATGGTATAAAAGGATAGGGAGGTATATTATGAAAACAGTAGAGTCTGTTTATACAGAGAAAATAGGGGTTAGAGAAAAACTAGCATATGGTTGTGGAGATTTAGCAAGTAACCTAGTTATGGTTCTTACAGGGACATACATTTCATTTTTCTATACAGATGCACTTGGTCTTAATGTAGGCATTGTTGGAACTTTAATATTAATATCACGTTTTTTTGATGGTTTTACAGATATAATTATGGGATTTATTATGGATAAAACTAAGTCAAAGCATGGTAAAGCACGTGCATGGATGCTTTGGCTTGCAATTCCTTTTGGGGTATGTACGGCGCTTTTAACTATGGTTCCTAACTTGGGTAATGTTGGGAAGTATATATATGTATTTATATCTTATAACGTTGTTACTACATTTTTATATACGGCAATTAATATTCCTTATGGTGCATTAAATTCACTTATGACTAGAGACCAAACTCAACGTGAAAGTATTAATGTATTCCGTATGACTATGGCTCAAATTGGAGGGCTTATCATAAATGCATGTACATTACCATTTATAAATGCAGTGGGAGGTTCTACTAATCAATCATCATGGATGATAGTTTCTAGTGTTTATGGTTTTATTGCAGCGGCATTATTTTTACTTTGTTTTGCTAAGACAAAGGAGCGTGTTAATGTAGTTTCAGATGAAGATCGTAAAATTGGATTTATTAAAACTCTAAAATTAATGATGAAAAATGATGCTTGGCTTCTTATATGTGCTATATGGGTTGTAAATATTCTTGGTATGGCTATAGGAATGGGGGTTGGTGTTTATTATGCAAAATATATTCTTCATAATGAGGCATACTTCGGATTTTTAGCGGTTATTCAGCAAGGAATTTCAATTGTATTTATGGCAATGATGATGCCACTTGTTAAAAGGTTTGGAAAGCGTAATGTAGCTCTTGTTGGAACTATAATTTCTCTTATTTCACAACTTCTTATGATAGTAAATCCAGCATCATTTTCATGGCTAGTAGTTTGTAACATAGTAAAAGGTATTGGGGCAGCACCATTAATGGCAACATTGTTTGCAATGATGGCAGATTCTATTGAGTATGGTCATTGGAAGACTGGAGTACGTATTGAAGGTACATTATACAGTGCTACAACATTTGGAGCAAAAGTTGGAGGAGGAGTTGGAATGGTAGTTGCAACAACTGTTCTTGGAATGGCAGGATATAATGGTGCACTTGCAGTTCAAAGTGAGTCTGCCCTTACAGCAATTTCTAATTTATATATTTATGCTCCTATAATCTTCCTTGTAATTCTACCTATTCTTTATTGCTTCTACAAACTTGATAAGCAATATCCTCAAGTTATAAAAGAATTAACTGAACGTGAAAATAAAAATAAGTAAATTTAAACTATTATAGATATAAAATTAGTAAAATACCGTAGTATTCAAAAGAGAATATGCGGTATTTTTTAGTGTGAAATTCAAAAGCATTACGAATCATTTTCATTATTACGAAGTACTAATGAAAATGATTTTTGAAAATTGAATAATACGGTATTAACAGAATATGTTATAATTTAGTTAAGCTGTATAGCTAAATTACAACCTGCAACTAAGAGGTGAATTATGAAATTTATTAGATTATTATCGAAAGATGACAAAATGTTTAATGACGCTATTATGTTATATCGAAAAAGCTTTCCGTATCATGAGCAAAGAGAAATTGAATCTCAAAAGGAAATATTGAGTGATAAAGAATATAATTTTGATTTAATCTATGATAATGATAACTTTATAGGGATTATTCTTTATTGGGAAACATTAAATTATATATATATTGAGCATTTTTGTATAGAGCCTAATATGCGTAATAAAAAGTACGGAGAAAATGCACTCGAACTACTCAAAAAAAAGAATAAAACAATGATATTAGAAATAGATCCACCTATAGATGAAATATCTATTCGAAGAAAATTGTTTTATACACGAGTTGGATATAAAGAAAATACTTTCAATCACATCCATCCGCCATATAGTAAATTTAATAAGGGACATTCCCTAGCAGTTATGTCATATCCTGATTTTTTAACACAAGTTGAATATAATAATTTTAATTCATATTTAAAGAATAGAGTTATGAATGTCTAGATTTTATAACTATCATATATAGAACACAGTATTATTTAAAAGTATTAAACTATTACGTAATCGTATTGTTATATTCGTTAATGATGGCTCAAATGCAGTATTAAGAAAACTTGGTTTTAATATTGAAAAAGAAGACGCTTTCAAAAAAAGTGGAACAAATATTGTTTACGAAAATTATACTTATAGACTTGATGTATAATAAATAACAATACTTATTCAATGTAATTATCAAGTGTTTAACAATATTATAAACACTAAACTACTATTTGCTGATTAGTTTAAATTTAAATATTAATAAAATAGTATCGCTAATTGGGGGTAAGAAATTGAGAGACGAACAAGTAATGATGAAACTTATATTAAATATTGCAAACTCAGATGAACGTATTAGGGCTGTTTATATGAATGGGTCAAAAGTAAACTATAATGTGAAAAAAGATGTTTTTCAAGACTATGATATAGTTTTTGTAGTTTCAGAAACTAAATCGTTCTTGGATGATAAGAACTGGATTAACTTATTTGGGGAAATTGCAATTGTTCAGGAGCCTGATTCAAGAGACTTTGGTTGGGGAAGTAACCATGATTGTAACTATTCATATACTTGGCTAATGTTGTTTAAGGACGGTAATAGAATTGATTTAAGCATAGAAGTAAAAGATGTAGCATTGGAAAGATATCTTTCAGATACATTAACACAAAAGCTTTTAGATAAGGACGATTTTTTACCAGAGATTTCTCCTTCTAACGATATGACTCATTGGATTAAACCACCGACAAAGGAAATGTATTTTGGTTATTGCAATGAATTTTGGTGGTGTTTAAATAATGTAGGGAAAGGGATTGGAAGAAATCAAATTCCTTATGCTATGAGAATGTATACTGAAGTTGTACATCCACAGCTTGATAAAATGCTTGAATGGTATATTGCAATGAATAATAATTTTACCATTTCTACAGGGATGTGGGGGAAATACTTTAGTAAATATCTGTCTTTAGAATTTTATGATATGTACTTAAATACATATTCTGATTGTGATTTAAATAATTTTTGGGATGCTATTTTTACTTGTTGTGAGTTTTTTAGTATCATAGCAAAACAAGTTTCTGAGAAGTTTGATTATATATACAATATAAAAGACGAGGAAAATATAATGCAATATCTTAACAATATAAAGGATGATCTTTATTATATTATGAGTTAATTAAGATGCTTTATCTTTGGAAAATACATGGTATGACATTTGTAAGTGATGCTATAATTAACCCATAATAGTATTATTTAATAAGCTATATAAATATAGAGAGACGTATTTAAGGTAATTTAATGGAAAATAGATCAACTCAATTAAAAGCAGAAAAAGAAATTAATATAATATTTTTGTATAAACCAAGAAAGGAGAGAATCCATGACTAAAAGAGATAAGATAATTTGGTTTATAATAACTGTAATTATTATTTGTATATTTGCAATTAATTATAATGAAGGAAAGAATGATTCTATAGAATTAGTTGGAAATAATGATAAGTATTATTTTGCACTTTATAACAATAATAAATTTACATTTGAAAATAAACTAAGTGATTTTCAGTTAGTTACTTATGATAAAGAAAGTAATAAGAAAAATAAATATGACTTACCTAATATTGGTAATGAAGTTTTTGCTGATATGAGAGAAGCAAAGTCATCAGGAGATTGGATATTAATTAAGGAGATTCAAAATAGAAAGATTGTAGGAATAAATGTTACTAATGGAACTACTGAAATTATATTAGACAAAACACCTAAAAATGAAGAGATCTATGCAATAAAAGATTTAGAGATTAATGATAATAAGCTTATTTATTCTTATGTTTCTAACCTTAAAACTACTGTGGTAGTAAAAGATATAGTTACAAAAGAAGAGTATGAAATAGGGACATTTGATACCATAGAAAATATTCCTTTAACAATATATAAAGATAAGGCAGCTTATATTTTAGATAATAAAATTAATATTTATAGTTTAAGTGATAAAAAGATTATTGGTACATCGGATAAATTATATAGTGGAGAATTACTATTATACGAAGATAATATTTATACATATAGTAAAGGTGAGTATTATGAAGACTTGGTTAAGTTAGATTTTCAATTTAATGAGGAGATTATTCTTGAAAAAGTAATGGGGGAATCTAAGTTATATTATGACAATGGCAGAATTGTTTATGATAAGTACTTTTATGATACTAATGATAATAATCTTTATTTAAAAATTATAGAAAATTCATGGACTTATAATAGGCTGTTACTTGGTGAGTATATATATTCTAAGGATTCTAAATATGAAAAGTTAAAGGCAGGGGAAAATTACTATCAGTATCCTTTAAAAGTTGAGTTTATAAGAAGCAATAGGAAAAAAATTAATGATGAAGAGGAAGTTGTAGTATTAGCTGGAGGAGAAGTTGCAGTAGTTAAAGCAGATACTAATTATGTAATAAGAAGCTTTGAAGGCTTTAATGTAGATGATAGATTTATACTTTGGGATTTAACCTATGAAAATAATAAGGTTTATAATATAGCCGAAAATGATTTAGGTGAATTAGAGTTATTAGCTATTGATATAACCACAGGGGACAAGCAGTTAGTTAAAAAGGTTAATGAAAGTAAGGATCATATAAAACACTTAACTATTAATAATGGTGAATTAGGATACCTAGTACAAGATGGAAAAAAATCCGTATTGGTAACTTATAATATAGAGACAAAAGAAGAAAAAAACATAGGGATAGACATAGCAGAAGATGTTTATCAAATATTGTTTAATGATAGATACATTGTAGTATTACCTTGGGATGAAAGAAAATTATACGTACTAGGAAAAAGAACAGGTGATATCATAAGTAAAAGTGAAAATATGTATTTCACACTTTTTGATATAAATGAAGATGGTATATTAGTAGATACTAATGGTGGATATGAAGTGTTAGATTATAGTCTTAATAAATTAAAGGCATATAGCAATTATGATAAAGCATTAAAATACTTTGAAAAATAACAATAATATAGGGACCTATATAGAAAAAGAATAATATATAAGTAAGGGGAAAATAGCTGCTACTAAAAAAGTAGCAGCTATTTTGTTCTAAAAAATCAATTATTTACATAGGGGTAAAAGGTCATGTATGTTGTAACTTCTAATCTACAAAGATAAAGTATTAAAGATTAATTAACAATTATATTTTTAAGTGAAATACTCGTAAATGATTATTAAATTCAAAAAAACTACAAACTTAATTTAGGTATAGGGAATAAACGGGTGACTTAAGCACATTGATTCTAACTAGTTAAATAGTGATTGTTAGATGTGACCATTAACCATAAGAAAAAGCTATAGATTTATCTATGGCTTTTTCTTATGGTATAATATTTATGTAATTTTATTAATTGGAGGTAGCAATTATGGTTAAATGTAATAATTTATATGATAATAAAAATATAGATCTGATAGCATCAAAAGGTGGAGTTAAGGTACTTGAATATAAGAAGGATTTGAGTGTTAATACTGGAAATGCTATGGCTGCATATTATGCATCAGAGATGAATGTAAGAAAGAGACAAGTATTAATTGAATTAAATGGTAATGCATATACAATTAGTGCTGGAGCTATGCAATGGACGTCTGGTAATGTAAAAATGGCAGCTGATGTTAAAGGGATTGGTGATTTTTTTGGAAAGGCAATTTCTTCAAAGGTTACAAAGGAATCATCAATTAAGCCTAAATATGAAGGAAATGGGTTATTGATGTTAGAGCCTACATATAAACATATTCTTCTTGAAGATGTTTCAGAGTGGAATGGATTAGTTTTAGATGATGGGCTTTTTCTTGCTTGTGAATCTAGGATAAAACAGAAGGTAGTTGCAAGAACTAATTTATCTTCAGCAATGTTAGGAAATGAAGGTTTATTTAATTTATGCCTTGAAGGAGATGGAATTGCAGTTCTTGAAAGTCCAGTACCAAGGGATGAACTTATAGAATTTATATTAGAAAATGATGAAGTTAGAATTGATGGTAACTTTGCAATTGCATGGTCAAAATCTTTAGATTTTAGAGTAGAAAAGTCAAGTAAAAGCTTAGTTGGATCAGCAGTTTCAGGTGAAGGATTTGTAAATGTATATCGAGGAACAGGTAAAATTCTTATGGCACCTATAGTTTAATATAAAAATTAGTCATGAAAAAATTAGATAGATTTGCTTTTACACAAGTCTATCTACTATCCACAAAAGGACGGTTAGACCCATCATTTTTTTATTATTTATTTAAAGTATATTTGATATAATTTAAGTAAAGAGAGAATTATATTAAAGGAGAAGATTATGAGAAAAACAAGATTTTTGTATCCGCAACACATCCGCATTTAGAGGAGTTAAATGAAGATAATATTCTTAAAGAAGTTTTAGGTGATAAAATTAATTTAGAAAAAATTTATGGAGGCGTAATTAGAGGTATGTCTTATCCTTTTGGTACATATAACTCAAAGGTTAAGGAGATTATTAGGTCATGTGGAGTTGATTATTCAAGAACTATTGTTGAAAATGAAGATATTGAAGAGTTTGCAGAGATGGTCAGCAATAAAAATGATATTTGGTATGCAACTAATATTGAAGTTTATGATTATATAACGTCTATTAAGTCTCTTAGATTTTCAGGAGATAAGTCAAGAGTTTACAATCCTAGCTCGTTAGATATATGGATTAGTATTGATGGAAAAACTGTAAAAATAGGATCAAGAAAAACAATTGAATTATTATAGAACTTAAGTCAAGTGCAAGCCAATTCACAGAGTTATACTAGATACGCCCTTTAGTAGATTTTTAACAAAGGGCGTGTTTTTTATATACAATAGAGTATAACAATCTTTAGACTTAGCTACATTAATTGTTATTAAAGAAGTTGTTAGCATTACCATTATTAAAGTTAAAGTTATTATTACCGATAGTCTTATTAAAATTACGGCAACTAAATCCACTACTATTAAAGGCGTTACAATAGCCATCCCAAAAGCAGTCATGACCAAAGGGGCTTCCCCTAAAAAGAAAAATTATTATTAATATCCAAATAAAAGATATATCAAAATTATTATTATCAGGGTTATTACAGTGGTTATTGCAACAGGCATCATCGAAGAAATCATCTTTTGCCATATAAAATCTCCTATAATTAAATTTATACTTATATAATATTAAAGAATGAACGGTTATGTTATAGTATAGTAAAATATAGCTAATAAAGGTTTAAAAGCACGTTTTTAGAAAATAAATTGCGTGCATCCAACTAAGTTAGATACACGCAATTTTACGTTCTATTTATTGTTTTCTTCTTCCTGTTTTTTTAGTATCAAATTAGATCTTCTATTATCTAAGGGATTATGATTTTTAAATTCTATAGATTCATTTTCTTGCGGATTCATAATTACTTTCCAAAGAGGAAGTCTACCATCAGGAGTGTTTGCAACAACTGAAATATTACCATGAGTATTATGAAGAACCCAGCTATAAGTATCATTTACTACTAAATCTAAATCTTCTTTGGAAATTGAAGCATAGCCTTCTTTTTTATCAAACTTATCCTTTAATATTATAGAAATAGTATTTTCGTCTTTTTCTTCATATTCATTTCTAGTCTTCTTTTTAGCTAGATCTAAATTACTTCTTCTATTATCAAGAGTATCACCATTTAAATGTTTTATAGGTGCTTTTGGACTAACATTTAATAATACACTTGCTATGCTTTGTTTTAAAGGTTTGTTTTTGCTGTTTTTCTTATTTTTACTTATGTTTTGAGCTATATAATTATTATAATCCTTATTCCATTCTGCAAACCAAGTTCCCATATCATTTATTAAAGCTAAATCAGCTTCGTCAATTTTTGTAATAATTTCTGTTCCGTCTTTTTTTAGAATTGTAATATATGCAACATTATCTTTAACTTCGTAAGAGTTTCCTATATTTTTATATATTGGTTTCAATTTTAACACCTCATAAGATTTATATTTTCAAAAATATTGTATTTGTCCACAAAATAATACTTTTAATTACTTATTTTATTATAGACTAAAATATAGCTATGTAAACTATATTATACAATAAATAATAAATATAAAGCTAAATAATAACTATTATTAATAAAGTTAGTTAAACTTTTAATAAGAATATATGCTAGAATTATTAGATATATAGAAGTACATATGAAATTAGGATAGGTGATATAGTAGTGAAGAATTGGATTAATGGGGCTAAGGGTAAAAGGTTTATAGCTTCATATAGTGGAGGAAAAGATAGTACATTAGCTTTATATAAAGCCATGGAGCAAGGGACAGCTTTGGGTGTTATTGTAATGATGGAGGAAAATGGTGAAAGATCAAGAGCTCATAGTTTATTTCCAGATTTACTTAAGGCACAAGCAAAGGCCATAGGAATTCCGTTATTTATAGGAGCAGCAAATTGGGATAACTATGAGATGGTATTTGTTGAAATACTAAAGGAAGTAAGGGGGATAGGAGCAGAGGTTCTAGTAACTGGTGATATTGATATTCCAGAAGAGAATTGCTGGCATGAAAGAGTTGCTGGTGGTGTAGGACTAGACCTTGGGATACCTCTTTGGAATATGGACCATAGAGAAGTAGTTAAGGAGTTTATTTCTTTAGGATTTGTAACTAAGGTTATAACAATTGATACAAGAAAAGGAATGAAGAAAGAAGACTTAGGAAGGATTCTTTCTTTTGATTATATGAAAGAACTAGAGGATAGGGGGATTGATCCTTGTGGTGAAGGTGGTGAGTTTCATACTGTAGTTATAGATGGACCGCTTTTTAAAGAAAAGCTAGAAGTTAAAGAGGGAAATATAACTTCAGATGGACATTATATGTATCTAACCTTAGGGTTAAAATAGAAAATAATCTTTGGGACTTAATTTAGTTGGTAAGGTTATTACTATGTGAGGCATTAATTATTAAGAAGAATTATTAGAGTTATGTAAAAACAAATCTTGAGAAAAAGATTTTGATGATAATTATTTAGACCTCTTAAAAACTATTAAATAAAGTATTATGATATAATACTTATATAATTTAAAAAGGACGTGAAGAAAATTAAAGAAGAAAGAGTAATTTTAGTAGATGAAAATGATATAGCCATTGGTGATATGGAAAAGATGGAGGCTCATCATAAAGGAGAATTACACAGGGCATTTTCTGTTTTTATATTTAATAGCAAAAATGAACTTTTATTGCAAAGAAGAGCTTTGAATAAATACCATTCAGGAGGATTGTGGACCAATAGTTGTTGTAGCCATCCAAGAGTAAATGAAGATTTACTTAAAGCTGCTGAAAGAAGATTAGTTGAAGAAATAGGAATAAAAACTAAATTAAAAGAAGTTTTTTCATTTATATACCGTGCAGATTTAGATAATAATTTAATTGAACATGAGTATGATCATGTGTTTTTTGGTAAATATGATGAAGCACCAAAACTAAATTATGATGAAGTTATGGATTATAAGTGGGTTTCTTTAGATGATTTAGTAGATGATATTAAAGTTAATAGTGATAAATACACTTATTGGTTTAAAGATTCAATTGAAAAAGTTATATCACATAGAAAATTGGTAGAGTGATTTGAAAGTTATGTAAATATATAAAATAGGATGCAGTTTTGCATCCTATTTTTCTCTAAATAATTAAGTTAAGTAAATTATCCTTGGTATTATGTCAATTATTAAAGAGGTTACTAGTAAAATTGCACCACTTATAATTTGATATTTATAATATTCAGGTAGTTTCTTTTTTAGATTTAATCCACTAAAGATAACAAGAGTAAAAGTTATTGAGCGTAATATTGAACTTGAAAGACTGCTATTATTTAAACTTTCTATGAAATTTCCACCACTAAAACTTAAAAATGTTACGAGTAATGAACATATAATTGAAAAAGCTAGTAGGAATTTTCCTAATTTGTTATAAGATCTTTTCTCCATAAACTCCCCTCCAATTTTTAAAAGTACCAATAAAGATAGTGAATATATATTTATTATATAGAAGAAATAAGAAATATAAAACATATTTCTAATGTTATTTGCGATAGTTAGTTATATGTGAATTTATATCTTTAATATAATAAATTAAGGAACTTAGTTTGTGAAATGTTAATTAAATTAAGGAGAAGGAGGATAATGTTATGACTGAATCAAAATGTCCTGTAACAGGTAATACAAGTGTATCTATAGCAGGTAGTGGATATAGCACTAAGGATTGGTGGCCAAATGAACTAAATCTTCAAATTTTACGTCAAAATTCTGAATTAAGTAATCCAATGTCGAAATGTTTTGATTATGCTAAGGAATTTAAAAAACTAGATCTTAAAGAAATAAAAAAGGACTTAATTAACTTAATGACAGATTCAAAGGAGTGGTGGCCAGCTGACTATGGTCATTATGGCCCATTATTTATACGGATGGCATGGCATAGTGCAGGAACTTATAGAATTGGAGATGGTAGGGGTGGAGCTGGAAGAGGAACTCAACGTTTAGCACCACTTAATAGCTGGCCTGATAATGTAAATCTAGATAAAGCACGTCGTTTACTTTGGCCTATAAAAAAGAAATATGGAAATAAAATTTCGTGGGCTGATCTTATGATATTAACAGGTAATTGTGCACTAGAATCTATGGGAGTAAAGCTAATTGGTTTTGCTGGTGGACGTGAGGATGTTTGGGAACCGCAAGAAGACATATATTGGGGTAGCCCTAAAAAGTGGCTTGGGGATAATAGTGATCCAGAAAATAAAAAGTTAGAGAATCCACTTGCTGCTGTTCAGATGGGATTGATTTATGTAAATCCAGAAGGGCCAAATGGAAAGCCAGATCCAATATTATCAGCTAAAGATGTTAGAGAAACATTCTCACGTATGGCTATGAATGATGAGGAGTCTGTGGCACTTATAGCTGGTGGCCATACATTTGGGAAATGCCATGGAGCAGGTTCTGCTACATATGTTGGGCCTGAACCAGAGGCTGCGCCTATTGAAGAGCAAGGACTAGGATGGAAAAACAGCTATGGAACAGGTAATGGTGAATATACTATAGGAAGTGGTATAGAAGGTGCGTGGAAGGCAAATCCAACTAAATGGACCATGGGGTATTTAAAAACATTATTTAAATATGAATGGGAGCTAGTTAAAAGTCCTGCAGGAGCATATCAGTGGTTAGCAATTAACGTTGATGAAGAGGATATGGTAGTAGATGCCCATGATCCATCAAAGAAACATAGACCTATGATGACTACAGCAGATTTATCGCTTCTATATGATCCTATATATGAGAAAATAGCAAAGGAGTACTTAGAAAATCCAGAAAAATTCTCTGATGCTTTTGCTCGTGCTTGGTTTAAATTAACACATAGGGATATGGGACCAATATCAAGATATCTTGGACCAGAGGTACCAACGGAAACTTTTATTTGGCAGGACAATGTACCAAAAGCTAATTATAAATTGGTTAATAAAAAGGATATCATCCATCTAAAGAAAAAGATTTTAGCTTCTGGATTATCAATATCAGAACTTGTAAAAGTAGCATGGGCATCTGCTTCAACCTTCCGTGGATCTGATAAACGTGGAGGTGGAAATGGAGCAAGAGTAGCTCTTGAGCCACAAAAGGATTGGAAAGTTAATGAGCCAAAAGAACTTAAAGCTGTTTTAAATACACTTGAAGATATTAGGGTTAAATTTAATGGGTTAAAATCAGGAAGTAGGAAAATTTCCCTAGCAGATATAATTATACTTGGGGGATGTGCAGCCATTGAAGAAGCAGGAAGAAAAGCAGGACATAATATTACAGTTCCTTTTACTCCAGGACGTACTGATGCAACACAAGAACAAACCGATATAAAATCATTTTGTGTACTTGAACCTAAGGCAGATGGATTTAGAAATTTTATAAAAGAAAATTTGGATATAAAGGCGGAGGATATGTTAATTGACCGCGCACAGCTACTTACATTAACAGCACCTGAAATGACAGTATTAATTGGTGGTATGCGTGTGTTAAATGCTAATTATAATAATTCTAAGGATGGTGTATTTACAGAAAGAGAAGAATGTCTTACAAATGATTTCTTTATAAATCTTCTTGATATGGATACAGTGTGGAAAACAACTTCTGAAGATTCAGATAGATTTGAAGGTCGTGATAGAGAAACAGACAAATTAAAGTGGACAGCCTCAAGGGTTGATCTCATATTTGGTTCTAATTCACAACTTCGTGCAATAGCAGAGGTATATGCATGTGACGATAATAAAGAAAAGTTCTTAAGTGATTTTATATCTGCTTGGAATAAGGTAATGAATGCAGATAGATTTGATGTTGAACGTGAATTAACTGAAGAATAAAGAAATTAGCAGCAATGATAAGAGGTAACAAGGCAACAGAAGTAGAGTTTAAAGAATTACTAGTGGCAAGCAGTAGCTTGTCACTTTTTCCTTAGATATGATGAAAAAAAGTAAAATTTGAATTCTCATAAATTTGTAGTAGAATAATATATAGGATGAAAGGAGTGGCATATTTGGAGTTTTTTGGATTGATGGCATTTATATTTATGGCAGTGTATGCAGCTTATCCAGGTAAAATCAAAAAAATGGAGAGAGAAATAAAAAATATTAAGAGAAATTTAAAGGGGGAAAATTCTATGTCTAAAATACTAACTGACCTTATAAATAAAAAATGTAAAGTAATTAGTGAAGATGGCCTTGCAATAGGGTTAAATGATAAAGTTGAATGTACTATATTAGATGTCGATGATGAATGGATTAAGATTAGCTTTATTGATAAAAAAGTAGGAGAAAAAACACATATTTTACGTGTTGATTCAATAAAAAGAGTAGATTTAATAGACTAAGAAAAAGTAAATAGAATTTTGGGATTAAGTAGTACAAGTCTAAAAAGTTATATTATAAACATGAAAGTAAAAAGAAAAAATATCAAAATTGGGGTAAGGTATAAAAATGGAAAGCAAAAAAATAAGTTTAATAGAAGGAAATGCAAAGATAGGAATGTTGAAGTTTGCATTTCCAATATTTTTAGGGCAAGTATGTCAGCAGCTATATAATGTTGTAGATGCAATAGTTGTAGGTAATTATGTAGGACAAAATGCTTTAGCGGCAGTAACAAGTACTGGGGCATTAATATTTTTATTAGTAGGATTTTTTGGAGGAATGTTTTCAGGTGTTGGAGTAATTATTTCTAGATACTTTGGGGCAAATGATGAGAAAAAGATAAAGAAGGCTGTTGGAACTGCAGTATCCTTTGGATTGATTAGTGGGATTATCCTTACTATAGTAGGCACTTTATTGACACCTACTCTTTTAAGGCTTATGGGAACTCCTGATAATGTCTTTCAAGATTCATCAATATATATAAGAACATATTTTACAGGTATACTATTTGTTGTCATGTATAATACAGCGTGTGGTATATTTCAGGCAGTGGGGGATAGTAAACGTCCTTTATATTATCTTGTTATATCTGCAGTAATAAATGTTGTTTTAGATATATTATTTGTGGGATTTTTTAATATGGGTGTTATAGGAGCTGCAATAGCTACAGTAATATCCCAAGGTACAAGTGCCTTTTTGGCTTTTTTTAGATTAGCTCGTATTGATAGCATATACAAGGTAACTTTGAAAGGTATTTGCATAGAAAAAAGTATTCTTAAAGGTATGATAAATATAGGATTACCTTCAGGTATACAAAATTCCGTTATAGCTTTTGCTAATGTAGTTGTTCAATCTAGTGTTAACGCCTTTGGAGCAGTTGTTATGGCTGGTAATGGTGCATATATAAAATTAGAAGGTTTTGCTTTTATACCAGTTACAGCATTTTCTATGGCAATTACTACGTTTGTAAGTCAGAATATTGGGGCTGAAAATTTTGATAGAGTAAAAGATGGAGCAAGATTTGGGATCATATTCTCATGTGTCTGCGCAGAGCTAATTGGATTAGTTATATTTGTACTAGCACCATATCTTATAAGTATATTTGGAAATAATCCTGAGGTTATAGCAGTAGGAACACAAAGAGCTCACTTAAATGCATTATTCTATTTCTTACTGTCATTTTCACATTGTATATCTGGAGTATTAAGGGGAGCTGGACGATCAAAGATACCGATGCTTACAATGCTAATTTGTTGGTGCGTAATACGTGTTTCATATATAAAAATAGCTACACATTTCATAAATAATGTAGCTGTAGTATTTTGGGCATACCCTATTACATGGTTTTTAAGTTCAACTGTATTTTTAATATATTATAAAAAATCTAATTGGCTTGAAGACTGTAAAAATAAAATGTTAATTGCAAAAGCTGAGAGTAATGCTTAAGCTACAGAGAAATCTGTAGCCTTTTTTATTCTTTAGGCGAGTTTCAGAAAGACGCATGAGCTAAGAAAATCGACGGATTTTTATGTCGTCTTGTCAATGTTTTTATTTAAATTTAAGAAATGGTATTGACTTTAAGTTAACTCTAAGGAGTAAGCTTATTTTATTGGAAATAAGTATAAGATAAAAATGGGTGACTATAATGGAAAATGAGTAATTATTTATTTTTCTAGGGAGGGGAATAACTATGTGAATGGTTCTATTAAGAATTTAGTTGTGGGTAATACAGGGGTAGCAGCAAATGAGTGGTGTGAACCCATTTGTGATGAAGAGTATTTAAAATTAAAATAAAAATAGATAAGGGGTTAAGGAAATGAGTAAAAAAGTATTGATTTTATCTTCAAGTCCACGAAAAGGTGGAAATTCAGATTTACTTTGTGATGAATTTATGAAAGGTGCAGAAGAAAATGGTAATGATGTTGAGAAGATTTTTATAGCAAAGCAAAAAATAAACTATTGTATGGGATGTGGAGTATGTAATTCAACTCATAAATGTGTCCAGAAGGATGATATGGCAGAGATTCTTGACAAGATGGTATATGCTGATGTAATTGTACTAGCTACACCTGTATATTTCTATTCAATGGATGGCCAACTAAAAACACTTATTGATAGAACTGTGCCAAGATATACAGAGATATCTAATAAAGATTTCTATTATATAATGACGGCTGCAGATACAGATAATAATATGCTTGAACGTACTATAGAAGGATTGCGTGGCTTTACAGAAGATTGTCTTAGTGGGACAAAAGAAAAGGGAATTATTTATGGAAATGGAGCATGGGAAAAGGAGGAAATTAAAAATACTCCAGCATTTTCGCAAGCATATGAGATGGGAAGAGGAATAAAATAGAGTATCAAAAACGATAAGAACTGCGCTTAAGTGTAGTAGAAAAGTATAATACTTAAACGCAGTTCTTATTACAAAAAGGTATGTTATTTCTTAGTAAGATAAGATATTTAAACTTACTTTGATTAATTTGCAAATTATTATTATCTAAATATTAATTTGCAACCATATTTCCAACTTTTCTAAAGATTTACAGTCTGTGAAATAATGTTCTGCACCATCTAAAACTGTTAGTTTAGCTGAGTGGTCAGATATAAACTCGTCTATTGTACTTCTTTCAGTAAGGCTATCTTTAGAAGGGTAAAAAATATAAGTATCTACAGTCCATTTATTAATAGGATTTTCTTTTGTATATATCCAATAATCCCAGTATAATGTTTCTCCAACCGGAGTAGGAATTGAATTTTCTTTTCTTAAATCATCCTCAGTTATATTGAACCTTTACAACCCATTTTACCATGGACATATATATAAATCTTATCTGAATCTGGTCCCCATATTAATGTTGGTATATTATCGATTAAAATGATTCTTTTATTTATCATTACCAAATATCTCCCTATTTAATAGTTTTTTATACACAAATTAATCTTATATTATCATTATTTACAAGTTTATTACAATAAACCTTTTATATTTTGAGGAATGAATAGGGGAGTAAGAAAATAATATTTAAAAGTAACGTAATTACATTGAAGATATAAAAATAATTAGTTGCTTTTAAATAAAATACTCGTAAATGAGTATTAAAACAATTAAAATCATACTTAACAAAGATAATAACTTATAATTTATACTACAAATATACTTATGTTATAATATGATTAATATATAACTATGTTTAGATATATAATTTTCATTGTCAAGGAGAACTTTATGAATAATACAATAGAAAGAATAAGAAAATTTAGAGAAGATAGGGATTGGGATCAATTTCACACACCAGAAAATCTAGCAAAAGCTATAAGCATAGAAGCAGGAGAGTTATTAGAGCATTTCTTATGGGATAATAAATACAATAAAGAAGAAGTATGTGAAGAGCTAGCTGACGTTATGGTTTATTGTTTACATATGGCAGATTCTTTAGGCGTCAATATTGAAGAGATTATAAATAAAAAGATGGATAAGAATGAAAAAAAATATCCAGTAGAAAAAGCTAAAGGAAATAGTAAGAAGTATACTGAATTATAAAAGTAATAGAAGATTGGGCATATACTTAGACGTTGTCCTATGAAAAATATAAGTCAGATTAAATTACCTTATTAAAAACAATACTAATGAAGGGATTTAATCTGACTTTTTTAGCAGGAAGCAATTTAATTTTCAATATTTAATATAGAATCATCGCTATTAAAAGTATTAGCGTTATATAAAAACAGTACATCTGTTATTTCTCTATTTTCAATTAATTTATCTAAGTCATCATAATAATACCTTAAATCAACTACATTAATTTCACCATAGTGAGCTGTTAAAAAAGGTAAGAAGCAATTTGCGAAAGAGTCCTTAATAATTAATAACCTCTTATTTGGATCACCTAAGGTTTTTATATTAATTAGTGGGTGATTTCCACCAGTAAACACTTCATATTTATCCTTTTTATCTAAGTAGGTGCTATCAAAGAGACTTGTACTCTTCCTTTGTTCATTTACATAATTAACAACAAAGTCTGATTCCTTAGGGATATATACGTCAATGCTGTCTGCTTTTTTTCCTTTTATACCTACTTTAGAAGATAGACTTCCATAAAATGAATTAGTAACATTAACAACATCAAATTCATTAATAGGACTTGGTGTTAATCCTAAACTTTCACACATTGCTGTGTAAGCAATATAAGCACCTTTACTTGTCCAGTGATGGTCTGTTTTATAAAAGATATATTCATCCTTGTTTTCATTTAAAGCTTCATATGGATTTATAGTATTAATTTTATTATTTAATCCAGAAAAAATATTATTTATGTAATCTAACTCATCATCATTAGGAGCATATTTAGGCAATTTTTCTTCAAGAACTTTAGTTGCTGTAGGTGTTAACATAAAGCTTGTATTTAGGTTGCTATGTCTTTCATAAAAAGAGTTTATAGCAGCTATTTTAGCGTTAGTTTCTTCCTCTGATCCTTCTTTAAAGCTTTGAAGTAGTTGTCCATCTTTACCAATAAAAATAGAGTTACTTTCATTTTTACCTTCTAGCTTTTCTAAATTAGACTTAATACTGATAAAGCCTTTTTTGCCAGCAAAATTATCTTCTACATACTTCGTATATTCCACAGTGAACTCTCCACTTAAGAAGCTTTTTATTGTAAACTTAGGCATTGTAGCTAGTGGCCTATTTTCTTCTTCTGAGAAGGCTTTATCTACCTTTAAAAGATTAAAAAGTATTACAATTACAATAAATCCTGTGAATATCAAAGACATAAGTATATTTAGAGCTTTATTATTACGTTTAAATTTTCCTTTATTTTGTTTTTTCGTTTTAGAATTATAGTCAATTTTTTGATTCTCCATAAAAACACCTTCTTTTTAGAACCTAAAGTATAGGAAAGGATTATAGCTTGCCCCTACCAAATAAGCAGTAGAGATTATTAAAATTAATAAGTTAATTGATGCTACTAAAAATACGTCCTTTTCTTTTAAGGTAGATTTAAGTTTATTAGTATAATTTTTAATTAATTTTGTACTACAGATTAATCCTAAAAGTAGAATGATAAAATTAGTACTTAAGATGTATTTAGCCATATTATCAATAAATATGTTACTACCAAGTCCAAACATTATTTTAATATAGTGACCTGCAGCAGGAAGTGTATTCATATCAAAAATAACCCATCCTATGATTACAATTATTAATGTATATATATGTGAAAATATAGTAGGGATTCTTTTTAGTAAATCCTTTAAGTATAATTTTTCTATAAGTAGAATTACTCCAAAATATAAGCCCCAAACTATAAAATTAGTGCTTGCTCCATGCCATAATCCTGTTGCAAACCACACAACAAATAAGTTTCTAACTTGAATAAGTGTACCTTTCTTATTTCCACTTAGTGGAATATAGATATATTCTCTGAACCATCCACCTAAGGACATATGCCATCTTCTCCAAAATTCAGTTATACTTTTTGAGATATATGGGTAATCAAAGTTTTCTAAAAAGTCAAAGCCAAACATTTTAGCAAGACCTATTGCCATATCTGAATATCCACTAAAGTCAAAGTATATTTGAAGGGTAAAAGCAATTATGCCTATCCAAGCTAATACAACTGATAGATCATTTAAAGGTATCTCCTTTACTTGTGACCAAATTAGTCCTATATTATTTGCAAGTATTACCTTTTTACCTAAACCAATAATAAATCTTTGAACTCCTTCTCCAAACTTAGAGATACTTTCTTTTCTGTTAGCAAGCTGTTTGTATATATCGTTATAGTTAACAATAGGTCCTGCAATAAGCTGTGGAAACATTGTAATATAGGCTGCAAAATCTATTAAGTTCTTTTGGGGTTTTACCCTTTGCATATAAATATCAGCTATATAAGAGATTTGTTGGAAAGTATAAAATGATACTCCAAGTGGCAGAGCAATACTTTTAACCTGTAAATTTACGCCTAAAATAGAACCTAAGCTTTCTATAGCAAATCCATAATATTTAAAGAAGAAAAGCACACTTATGTCTATAAGTAGTACTGTTATAAAAATAAATTTAGACTTCTCCTTGTCACTAATATATTTTCTAATTAATAAGGCTCCGAAATAATTTATAAGTATTGATACTATAATAAGTAGTACATATACAGGTTCTCCCCAGGCATAGAAGATTAAACTAGCTAAAAGTATAATAGTATTTTTAAACCTTTTAGGTACGATATAATAACTTACTAAAACTAGTGGTAAAAATATAAATATAAAAATTAAACTACTAAAAACCATAGTGACTCACTCCAATTACTTCTTTATTTAAAGTTATCTTTAATTATTTTGTGTATAGATGAAACATTTTCAGATACAATAAATATCAAATATTGTCCTTCTTCTTCTAATACAGCATTTTCAATAATATTATATTTTTCCGGCCTATAGTTTTTAAAGCTTTCTCCTTGCTTTTGTAGTCTTTTATTAATTTTTGATTTTATTTCAGATATATCGGTATCTTCCTTAACCTTTAAGACTAATATTTCTTCAACATCCATATTACTCTTAGGTGAATAAGAAATGAAATCTTCAATATCATTACTATTAATATAATATAGATTTTTTAATGTTTTTTTATCTCCAACATTTACAAAATCCAAGTTTATATTCTCTTCTAAATCACTTTTAATTGCAGCAATACTAGCAGTTTTAACATTTAGCACAGGGTATAAACCTATAAATAAAACTATAAGTATAGCAATCTCAATTAAATAATATTTTCTATATTTCTTGCGGTTATTTAAATTCGTTTTTTTATGTTCATGTATCATATTTAATCCTCACTGAAAACTTAATAATATAACTATAATAAATGTAATGATAATAATGATATTCACAAGCTTAGCGATTATGAAAGTTTTAAGCTATATAGCCAACTTATAGTTTACTTTATATAATCAGTAAGATGATCTAACATTAGAGGATAAAAATCATATTTATAGTGAATTCCATCTTGTTCATGTAGATAATCTTTTCCGTCTATTATGCTAGCTAAATCTATATAAGTGCTACCAGTAACATTGGCAACTTCATTAACCTTTGACCTAAATTCATTTAAGTTCTCATTAGTTAATCTATAATTTGTATCTACTGCATTAGCCATTACAGGCAATGGAGATATTAAATAAATATTTGTTTTTGGCAATACTGCTTTTATTGAATTAATAAGCTCAATATACTTTTCCTTAAAGGTATTAGAGTCTTGTCCAGATAAATTAATATCAAATTCAATAACGTCATTCATCCCATATAATAAAACTAAGTTTTTAGGATTTATACCTTGAAGCTTGTCTATATTCAGCATAGCTTTTACTACAGTATCACCTTTATTTGAGATTACGTTATAACTATCAAGAATTTCAAATTCAGATAATGATTCAGTTATAGAATCACCCATAAAAACAGTATTTTCATAGTACTTAGCGTAATTAATATCAGCATTAGCAGAGTTTTGATTATTTGAAGTGTCAGTAGTAGTGTTTTCTGTGCTCTTACTATTCTCCTTTAAAAGTTGATTTTGATACGAATCTATCTTATCTTGGATATCATCTAAAGATTTACTTTCTAATTGGGCAAGATAATCTTTTCCAGGAGAGCTTTTACTTTTAAAGACTCCACTTACCATACCTGTAATAAATGCAGACGTAACATAAAAAGCTGTTATTAAAGTTACTATTAACAATATTTTTCTTCCCATCGTATTTCCCTCATATTAATAAATTTCAGATTAATTATAAGATATATATTTTTAAAGTTTGTTACAAAAGGGTTACAGATAGATGACATAAAAAAGAAAAATGTAGTTATTAACTTTAAATAATGAAAAGTCATAGTTTTTTTGAGAAGAATATATGGATTTTATTAGTGAGCTTTTTTTAGTATAATATAAATAATACTAATTTACAAAAGAGAGGAGCATGGATATGTGGTCTGAAAAAAGAGGGATTGAGAATTTTATATTTTTTGCTGTATTTCCTATAGTGATAAATATAGCTACCAATTTTACATATTTTATAAGTACAGACGCCTATTCAACTTTGGAGATTGTTAATAGTTGTAATGTCTTTACTGTGTTTAGTGTGTTAATCTGCTGTCTTTTTAATTTTCTTACTAGACAGAGAGAACTTTCTGAGGAAGAAAAGGATGAACTTAATAAAAAGATGTATGGAATGAAGCTATTAAATATTATTTTTATAGGATACATAATATTTGCACTTTTGATTGTGAAAAATAACAGTATATTTATTTCATCAATAATTATGTATGTTGCATATATAAATTGGTATATGTTTAAAAGTAAAAGTAGAACTGTTACGACTCTTACTGAAACTCAGAAAAACTGGAGAGAATTTCATAATAAAGCTTCATATGAAGAAGGTGGTTTTTTATGGAGGATTAAACCAATGTTAGTACCGCATGTGTCAGTAAGTTTTTCTGAAAGAGTGAGACATATTAATTGGTTTTCAATTATATTTATATTACTATTTACTAAAGATTTTACAATACAAGGAATTCCTATGCTAATTATTATTTTGGTATTTTTAATATCAGATATTATATATATTTTAGATATGTTTTTTGGATTATATACAGAAACTAAAGGAATATGTACAGGCATTATAATGAAGGAGAGAGGGAAAAGGTCTAGAAGAATATACTATGAGGTTTATGTTACTGACTTTTTTAATAAGAGAGAGATAAAATTCAAGGTAGATGATTACTGTGGGTACAATGAAGGTGATGGCCTTAAGCTTATCCATGGAGGACTATCTAAAAAAGTTGTAGAGGTAAAAAGAATATAGATAGTATTATACATTATTAAAAAAAGCTACAGTATAAATCTGTAGCTTTTTTATATGAAACAATTGGGATAAATATTTAAGGAACACATATATTAGAATCAGAAATTTGGTGGTTTGCAGCAAAAACTTTAATGAATAATCCTTATTATATAATAATACATTAGTAGTATGTTATATAATATATTAGTAGGGCCACAATAAAATGGGGGGGGAATTTATGGAAAATATATTTATTGGTATTTTGATACCACTTTTAGGTACTGCATTAGGTGCTTCTTGTGTTTTTATAATGAAAAAAGAGATAAATGAATTGGTAAATAAAGGACTCCTAGGATTTGCATCAGGAGTAATGATTGCTGCATCTATATGGTCATTAATTATACCATCAATAGATATGAGTAAGAATCTGGGGAAGTTTGCTTTTTTCCCGGCAGCAGTTGGAGTTTTAATAGGGATAGCATTTATGCTTATTTTAGATAAAATTATTCCTCATCTTCATTTGGATAATGATAAACCTGAAGGTGTAAAAAGTGAAAAGTTAAGAAAAACAACTATGCTTGTATTGGCTGTTGTTCTTCACAATATTCCAGAAGGAATGGCAGTAGGGATTGTTTTTGCAGGTGTTATGAATAATGGAGAGGCGATAACTCTTGCAGGAGCATTTGCTCTTTCAATAGGTATCGCAATTCAAAATTTCCCGGAGGGGGCTATAATATCAATGCCTTTAAGAGGGGAAGGAATGAGCAAGGGAAAAGCATTTTTAAGTGGTTTTTTATCTGGAGTGGTTGAACCTATAGGTGCAATTTTAACAATTGTCTTCTCAAGCGTTCTTACACCTGTAATGCCTTATCTTCTTTCTTTTGCAGCAGGAGCTATGATTTATGTTGTAGTAGAAGAATTAATTCCAGAAGCATCTATTGGAAATCATTCAAATATAAGTACAATTGGCTTTGCTGTAGGTTTTGTGATTATGATGATATTGGATGTAGCATTATCGTAATAAAAGCCTAAATAATATTAATCATCGATATGATTATTACCCCATTCACACAAACATTGTAGAACAGGCATAATTGTTAATCCTCTTTCGGATAGAGAGTATTCTACTTTTGGAGGGACTTGAGGATATTCTTTGCGGATAATTAAATTATCTGCTTCTAATTCTTTCAATTGTGTACTAAGCATTTTGTGAGTAATTGTCTCAAGTGAACGTTTTAATTCACCATATCTAAGAATTTGTTTTTTCCAAAGCCAAAATAATATGTGCATTTTCCATTTACCTTCAATTAAAGACATTGCATAAGCAAATGGTTTAACATTAACATCATTATCCATACCTTACTCTCCTTTTTGATAGTATCTAACTAAAAAGTACATACTTGTTAATAATATTATATTAATTTATCATAGAGATAAGAAATTTTCAAGGAGGATGGTATTATGAAAAAAGAAATAGAAGTATTTGATTATGCAAATGAAATTATGAAATCTATTAAAACAGGCGTTTTGATAACAACAAAAGCAGGAGATAAAGTTAATTCAATGACTATTTCATGGGGAACTTTAGGAATTGAATGGGGAAAGATGATTTTCACAGTTTTTGTAAGAGAGAATCGTTTCACGAAGCACCAGCTTGAAAAGAACCCTGAATTCACTATAAATATACCAATTGGTGAGTTTGACAGAAAAATATTAGGAACCTGCGGCACAAAATCTGGTCATGTAACTGATAAAATTAATGAACTTAACTTGTCGCTTGAATCACCTAATATTATTTCCGTTCCAGGAATAAAAGAACTTCCACTAACACTTGAATGTAAGGTTATATATAAACAAAAACAAAACGAGAATGGGATTACAGAAGAAAATAAAAGCAGATTTTATCCACAAGATGTAGAAAGCTCATTCCATGGGGCTAATAGAGATTTTCACACAGCTTACTATGGTGAAATTGTTAGTGCCTATATTATCGAATAGTATATTTTGAAATTTTAATATATTATTCGATTATGGTAATAAGATAAAGTTGATAAATTTCTATTATACTAAGTACAAAAAGTAAAAGAGGTTTAAACCAATCTGTATATAAATAGATATTTTAAACCTCAATTGATTACTTATATAAAAAAATTTTTAGGTTATCTTTATTATCAAGTGTGGCAAGCAAAACGTTTTTTACATCGGTGTTATATGAATTTTTTAATTTGGAAACAACCCAATCTTCATCTTTATGAAGTTCTTTTATCTCATTGAAATTTAATTTTCCTTCTTTAATAATTGTTCTTGGGAAATCAAAAGGTTCCATTTTAGTATGCAAAGATGAAGGCGTAATTGGTTCATATTCTGGGTATAAAAAAACAGAAAATTTACCATTGGGTTCCCAAATGGCTAAGGATACCTTTTTTAGGTCATCTACTTTTTCTTTACGTAATTCTTCTAATAAAACGTCAATTGATATTCTTGCCTTTTTTAATCTATTATAAAGGATTTCACCATTTTGAATAATTGTAATTGGAGAGTTATTGATAAATCTGGAAATACAGGGGAATTTAATAGTGATGAATACTCCACAAAGATAAAGGATAACTAATATAAATGTTGTAATTATAGAGCCTTCTAATCCAAGTTTTTCATCAGATAACGGATGGGCAATAATATTACCAATTACTAAAGTAATAGCAAAATCTAGTAATCTTAATTGAGAAAGGGAACGTTGGCCTAATAGTTTTGCAACAGTCAACAATAATAAAAAAGCAATAATAGCACGAAGTGCCCACTCAATGGCTGTAAGTGTCTCTTGACTATATAAAAAATCCATTTAAAATACCTCCTTTATCTAAAAGATTTAATACTTATCTTATTTTAACCAATAATTGATGAAAAGATTAAATGGATATCAGTGTGTATAAAGATGAGCCAGAAATGAATTAAAAAAGATAGTATATATAAATAATAAAGATTTATTATATGCCTTTTCTTAATTTATGCTATTATTTATCTATAAAATAATAGTTAAGGAGGTATGAATTATTAAAAAACTAGAGATGAATAATGAGAATAAAAAGAAATTTGATACTATAAATGTTGATTTAGAGACAATGATGGGTAAATTAAAGGAATTAGGCTCAGATCAAATAAAAAAGGTATTAATGAAGCATGGAATTCAGGAGCCATTTTACGGAACTAAAATAGGGGATCTGAAAAAGTTAGTTAAGTATGTTAAGAAAAATGATATTTTAGCAAGGGAATTATACAATACAGGTAATTATGATGCTATGTATTTAGCAGGATTATCTATAAATCCTAAAAGTATAACAAAAGCTGAGGTAGAAGGTTGGTTAGAAAAGGCATATTGTAATGCTATCGCAGTATCTATAGTTTCAAATGTCGCAGCTGAAAGTAAGTTTGCACTTGAGCTTGCAAGAAAATGGATAAAATCAGATGATGAAATAATTGAATCTTGTGGATGGAGCACAATGTCTAATTATATATCAATTACCGAAGATAACTTAATTGATATGGATGAAATAAGAGAACTTTTAAATATTATTGAAACAGATATACATAATAATAAAAATAAAGTGAGATATAATATGAATAGTTTTGTAATAAGTGTGGGGTCATATATAAAAGAATTAAATGAAAGAGCGTTAGAAGTTGCTAAAAATATAGGGAAAGTTAATGTATCACTTGGAACTACTAGTTGCAAAGTACCAGTTGCTGAAGAATATATCCAAAAAGTAATTGCTATGAATAGAGTAGGGCGCAAGAGAAAGACTTGTATTTGTTAACTAAAATGAAGAGTTAAAATATTGCTTAATTTAGGGAGGTTACGAAAAAATGAGATATTTTATAGTAGAAGGTACAATAATAAATGCAGATTTAATGAATGATAATGTTATGAAAGAGCATATGGCATATTCCAAAAAAGCAATGAATGAAGGGTTAATATTAACATCTGGTCTTAAGGAAGATATGAGTGGAGGATTATTTGTTATGAAAGCAGAGTCCTGTGAAAAAATAGAATACTATTTAGCGAATGAGCCATTAAAAGTTTATGGGATACAGGAGTATAAAGTTATAGAATTTTCACCTCATTACTTTAATCAATCTCCTAATGAATGGTTTAGTAAATAAGTGAGGTATCGCGAAAGTGAATTTTTACCCTTGTGGAATTTATGTTCTACAGGGTTTTTTTGATGTTAAAAAATGCTATAGATTATAATAAATACAATATTAGTAATAAAATATAAGTTTTATTAATTATCTGATATATTTTGATAATGGTATATAGGATGTATAATAAAAAGAACATATTTGAGGGCAATCATATAAGAAGTTCCATATTATATAGTGGAGTTTTTTGGATTTTTCTTAAATAAGTAGGCTGCTATAATATAAATAAGGGGTGGAGTAAATGATTACATTAACTGAAAGGTGTAGATATATATTACTTGAATTGCTTAATAACAATGTAATAACTTTGAAGAGTTTAGAAGATAAAATAAGAGTCTCAAGAAAAACATTAGTTAGAGACTTAGATGTTATAGATAAATTTTTAGAGCAATTTGAAGTAAAGTTATGTAGAAAACCAAAAATAGGAATATGGTTAATGGGAGAAAATGAAGAAAAAATATATTTACAAAGTATTGTTGGAATTAAGAAATATGATATACCAAATTGCTCAAAAGAGAGACAAGAATACATTATGTTTAGATTAATAAATAATAGTGAGTATGTTACTATTCAAGAATTAGCTGATGAAATGTATGTAAGTAAAGGGACGGTAAATAATGAGCTTTTTAAAGTTGAAGAGTTACTTAAAAATAAGGGGTTAGAATTAGAAAAAATACAAAATAGAGGAATAATTATAAAAGGTGATGAGAAGGCAATACGATACGAGTATGCAAATATGATTTCTAATGAGGAAAATTTAAATTATATGTTAAATATAATGAATAACTCTGATTTACAAGATGGCAATGAAAGGTTTAAGAGCTACTTTAGTAATGGGTTTTTAGAGGTATTCAACGAAGAGGATGTTAGTAAGGTTTTTGAAATTATTAAAGAAATTGAATATGAGTTCAGAGGAATATTTTCAGATTCTGCGTATGTTGCATTAATAATTCATATTGTAATAGCGATTAAGAGAATAAGAGAAGGATATATAATAAAAACAAAAAGTATTAATTTAGAGGAAATTAAAAATAGCATGGAATATACCTTAGCTATAAAGTTAGCAAAAAATATAGAAAGCACTTTTAGTGTGCAAATGCCCCAAGAAGAAATAGTCTATATTACTATGCACATTTTAGGAGCTAAACTATTAAAAGTTAAAAATAGTAAAATATCAAAAGAGATCATTAACGATATATTTGATGATTCGTTGAAAGATAAAATTAATGAAATGATTTATAAGGGCCAGGAGGTACTGCAGGTAAGATTAGTTAATGATGAACTATTAAATGAATATCTTCTTATTCATACAAGAACAGCGATAAATAGGCTTATACATAATATGCCAATTAAGAATCCTTATTTAAGGGAAATAAAAAAGAAATATCCAATTTCGTTTGAAGCTGCAGTGAATGCATTTAAAGTTTTAGAGAGAGCATACAAGATAGAAGCTAATGAAGATGAAATAGGATATTTAGCATTACACTTTGAGGCTTCTCTTGAAAGAATAAAAAGAAAAAACAATAGTGTTATTAATGTGTTAGTAGTATGTAGTACAGGGATGGGAACATCTCAACTAGTAACTGCAAAACTTAAAAGGGTATTTAGTGACATTAATATTTTTGATGTAATTTCAGCTATAGATATTAAGAGTAATCCTTTACTATATAAAGCTGATGTTATAATATCGACTATTCCAATAGTTATAGATCATAAGTGTGTAATTGTTGTGAATCCATTTTTACCTGAAAAGGATATTGAGAATATAAGAATACATTTGAAAAAAGCGTATAAAAACAATGAGAGGTTTGATAGTAATAAGATAAATAATATTTATAATGAAAGCTTAGTATTATTAAACAAAACATACAAAGACAAGGAAGAATTACTAGGAGCTATTTGCTCTATGTTAATGGAAAAAGAATATGTAACTAAAGATTATATTAACACGATAATTTCTAGAGAAAAAATTTCATCTACAGCATATGAAGATATTGCAATACCACACGGAAATTATAATGAGGTACTTAAACCTTGTATAGTAATCTGCACAGTGCAGAAACCGATTAGTTGGGATAAGCATAAAGTGAAAATTGTATTTTTAATTTGTATTAATGAATCAGTTAAAAAATATTTAGGTGAAATATTTAGCAATTTATATGAGCTAATTGATGATAGGAACAAGATAAAGCGTATTTTGTGTGGAGATAAACCAGAAGAAATAATAGATATAATTTTAAATTAATATGATGGAGTGAATAATATGGATATAACTAAATTATTAAATACAAATATGATCAACTTAAAATTAGAAGCAAAAGATAAAATTGATGTAATTAACAAATTAACAGATATGTTATATAAAGAAGGGTGTTTGAGGGATAGAGAGGTGTTTATTAAAGCTGTATTAGATAGAGAGAATGAGTTTACAACAGGAGTTGGGAGGCAGGTTGCAATACCACATGGAAAATCAGAGGGAGTAAAAAATACTAGTGTTGCGTTTGCAAGATTAAGAGAACCTATAGATTGGCAATCGATAGATGATAATCCAGTAAGAGTAGTATTTCTATTAGCAGTTAAAAAAGAAGATGAGTGTGAAATGCACTTAAGAATTTTGTCTAAGATAGCAGTAAATCTTATGGAGGATGAATTTGTAGAGGGACTTTTTACGGCAAATAATAATCATGAGGTTTTACAATTAATAAGTCAAATAAATTAAATTTTAATATATGGAGGGATTAATTATGAAAATTGTAGGAATTACAGCTTGTCCAACAGGAATAGCTCATACTTATATGGTAGCTAGGGGCTTAGAGAAGATAGCAAAGGAGTTAGGACACGAAATAGCAATTGAAAAACAAGGCGCATTAGGTATTGAGGATGAATTAACACCTCAACAGATAAGAGAGGCTGATGTAGTAATTTTTGCTACAGCTACTGGGGCACAGGGTGAAGAACGATTTGAAGGAAAAGATATTTTAGACGTAGACATAAGTGAAGCCTTAAAGAATCCAAGAGAAATCATTTTAGAAGCTATAAATGGGTAATTAAAGGGGGAGAGAAATATGGCAGTAACTAAGAGGCAAAGAGGAAAAAAACAATCACATAAAGATATAATTAAAAAGGCTATATTTAATGGGTTATCATATATAATTCCATTAGTAGCTGGGTGCGGTTTACTATTAACTGTATCTATGTTAATTCATATGATATCAGGAAATGATTTAAGTACTTTAGAAGTTGTTGGTGGAAATTGGTATGATATGAGTCAGTTAACAACAGTACCATTGTTATTTAAGGCAATTGGTTTATGGGGATTATGGTTAGTACCATCATTTTTGGGCGCATTCATTGCTCAATCAATTTCTGGTAAACCGGGAGTTGCTCCAGGTTTTGTAATAGGTATGTTAGCGCATTATATGAATGGTGGATTCATAGGTGGTATTATAGCTGGTATTATAGCCGGATACATTGCAAATTTTATAAAAGAAAAAGTAAAATTGGGACAAACTTATATAGGGGTGGTTACGTACGTCATTATACCTTTAGGTACTTTAGTTACAGGGATATTATTTTATAGATATGGAGTAGGTGTAATAATTAAGGTTATAATGGATCAATTAACTAACTTACTTACAATAATGGGTGAAAGACCAGAGCTTGAGATATTATTAGGATTAGTTATAGGAGCTATGACATGTACTGATTTTGGTGGGCCTATAAATAAAACAGCGGTATTATTTGGCTTTGGAGTATATACAGCAAATAAAGTTCCTTTAACTATTGCGCATTTAACATGTTTTGTACAATGACAGGATTATTTATAGCTTATTTAATCAATAAGAAACATTTTAGTGATTCAGGAAAGCAAAATGCAATAAACAATATGATTTTAGGTATGACTGGTATAGGAGAAAATACAATACCATTTGCTATGGCAAAACCAAAAATAATAATACCTGCAAGTATGATAGGAGGAGCAGTCTCAGGAGCACTTGTTGCTATGTTTGATATAGTAATGACTCCAACAACACCATTCTGGCTATCATTACCTTTAGTTCCTATTGAAAATGGGATGAGGGGATTATTACTATACATATTAGCTTATGCAGTAGGTGCTATTATAATAGCAGTACTTGTAACTATAGGAATAAAAAGAGAAGTTAAGAAAACAGAGGAAGAAGTTATTTTCTTTTCAGATGGTGATAGTATGTTAAGCTTTTAGAATTTAGATAATATTCTTCGTGATATACGGATTGTTAATATATCGCGAAGAATAAAATTTTATAGAGGGGTTTAGGAGAGAGATTTATGAAGGATATAAGTAACAAGAAAACAGCACATGTAGTTCATCATACTCATTGGGATAATGAATGGTATTTTAGTGAGCAAGATTCATTAATACAATTTATTTACCATATGGATGAGTTAATTGCAGCATTTGATAATAATGAAATTAATAAATTTTTTCTAGACGGGCAAACAGCAATTTTAGAGGATTATCTAAGGGCCATGCCTAACAGTATTGAAAAGGTGAAAAGTTTAATTAAGGACAAAAAGTTATTAGTTGGGCCATTTCATACACAACCTGATTGCTTTATCTCTAGTGCTGAGTCTATAATAAATAATTTAAGATTAGGTATAGAAACAGGAGAAAAATATGGTGGTGTATCTAAAGTAGCATACTTACCAGACTCATTTGGACACTCTCAAGATTTTCCAAAGATATTTAGCGGAATGGGTATAGATAGTTTTGTATTTAGAAGGGGTATCGGTGATAAACATAAGCTCCCTGTAGATTTTTACTGGAAATCAAATGATGGTAGTGAAGTATTATCTAATGTTGAAATATGTGGGTATGGATTTGCTACTGAAAGTTTTATGGATGGAACTCTAAATAAAGAAAATGAACATAAATATGATGGTAGGGATGTACATGATAGAATAAATCAATTGCTAGATAATAGTAAATTAAAGAATGAGTTTCTATTACCAATAGGTGAAGATCAAACACCAGTATTAAAAGGTTTTAATAAGATTTTAAATAAGTATAATAACGAAGATGGACTATATAACTTTGAGGAGACAACATTAGAAGAGTATATGAATAGATTAAGAGAATATGGTAAAGACATTCCTAGGTATACTGGAGAAATAATTGATACTCAGTATAATAGAGTGCATAAATCTATATTTTCTGCACGCGCGGACATTAAATCACTTCAAGATAAAATTGAAAGATTGATGACATATGAGGTACAACCTTTGATGACTATGTTAGATAAGGTGTGTATTCCGTATAAAAAAGATATTATAGATATGATATGGGATTTGCTGGTTAGAAGCCAAACTCATAGTTCAGCAACAAATACTGATGAAACAAATGAACTTATTTTTGAGAGAACTAAAAAATCATATAATTTAGCTCATGCACTAAAGATATACTTAGTTAGGAAAATAGCTATATCTGTTGGAGATAAAAAAGAGTCTTTAGCATTGTCACAGTGTGCAAGTCAAAGCAAAGAAAATAACGTAATGCCACTAGTAATATTTAATACACTACCATATGAAAGAGATATAACTTCTAAAATAAGGGTGTATACAAAGAATAAAGATTTTAAAATATTGTTAGACAAAGAAGAGGTCGAGTATAGTATTGTAAAGACAAAAAAATCATATTCTGGAGTAATTAGAAAAGATGAGAGCTTAATGGATAAAGATAATTATTTTTATGTAACAGAGATAATAATTAAAAATAGATTAAAAGGCTTATCTTATGAAACTTTAGAAATTAATGATGGAGAGAAACCATCATTAGCTGAAATAAACTACAATATTAACATAATTGAAAATACTATATATAAAATTGACTTCACTGATAAATTAGTAATAACTAATAAGATAACTGGTGAAGTATATAATAATCCTATATATTTTGAAGAATCAGGTGATGAAGGAGATAATTATGATTATTCATATCCTGATAGTGACATGATAAATAGGTATTATTTAGATAACATAAAATTAATTAATTCTTATGCAACAAATGATATGAGTGAAATAGCTTTTGAAGGAGAATTTTTAGTTCCAAAAGACTTAGAAAGTAGATCAAGAAAAGATAAAGATTCTATTTTACATCTTGAAGTGACTATGAGATTAAGAAATAATAGTGATATTATTGAATGCTATGGAAAAGTTAAAAATGATTCTAAAAATCATAGAGTAAGATTGGTAGTAGCTACTAAATTAGATAGTATATCATCTTATGCAGGTACACAATTTGGAGTAGTAGAAAGAGAAACGGAGGTTTTAGAGTTAAAAGTATGGAAAAAAGAAAATTGGGCTGAAGAACCATCACCAACAAATCCATTATTGAATTATGTTGCATTAAAAGATGAAAAAAAATCTGTTGTAGTATATACGAGAAGTTCTAAGGAGTATGAGATAATAGGCGAAAATAAAAGCGATATAGCTGTAACTTTATTTAGATCTGTAGGACATTTTGGATTACCAGACCTTAATAGAAGACCTGGTAGAGCAAGTGGACTATTAAATAAGATTATTGAAGCACCTCAAAGTCAAATGATTGGAGATAATTATTTTCATTTAGGATTTAGCTTTGGAAATAAATATAATAGGACAAATATTGCTAAAAGTTATGTTAACTTTGCTGTTGATCCAATATATTATCAAAGTCAGCTATTAGAAAGGGTGGTTTATCCTATATCATACTTTGGTACAAATCCTTTAGATATATATGTTCCAGAGAAGTTTAATTTAATAGATTTAGTAGATTCAAATGCAATATTTAGTACATTTAAGAAGTCTAGCAATGGAGATTCATATATATTAAGAATATATAACAATGAAGACTATGAGATTGATGGTGGAAAATTAGAAATAAATTTTAAATATAAGGACATAAAGTTTACTAATATTTTAGAAAATAAGGATTGTCCGAGCAGTTTATATATTGGAAAATTAAAACCTGGTGAAATTAAAAAATATTAAAATATTGATATAGTTATATTAAGTTAGTATGTATTGGAATTAGGGAGGAAACGATGATATCTAAATATGACAAACAACCATATGTAGAAGTAAATGGGTATGATAATTCTCATGTATGGAATGGATATGAAGAAATAGTTGCAGAGTTAAAAGTAAAATTAGAAAATATATCAAGTGATAAAAAGGTTATAGCAATTGATTTTTATCCTGGGGTAAGAGTAGAAGAAGTTAAAAGTGGTATTATAGATAAAATAGATGCTAATTTAAAAATATTTACTGATGATACTATTTTTGAAGATATTGATACTGTTGAATCTAAGATTAAGGATGTAGTTACTGATGATAGAGTATTTGGTAGAATTTCATTACACAGCCTTCAAGATTTTATAAATAAAGAGGGGCTAAGAAATAGCCAAAAAGAAATAGATGAAACAAAAGGGATAATCATTGTTTATGGTGTTGGTGCCAATCTTTTAGTTGAGCCAGATATATATGTATTTGCAGATATGGCAAGATGGGAGATACAACAAAGGTATAGATCAGGAGAAATTCCAAACTGGAAAGGCAGAAACTTTAATGAGGATCCTTTAAGAAAGCTAAAGAGAGGCTATTTCTTTGAATGGCGAGTTGCTGATAGATATAAGAAGCGTAGATTTGATAAGTTTGATTATTTATTAGATACAAACTTAAAAAACACTCCTAAGATGATAACTGGCAATGCTTTTAAAGCTGGATTAAAACAAACAGCAAATAGACCTTTTAGGGTAGTTCCATTTTTTGATCCAGGTGTATGGGGTGGACAATGGATGAAGGAAGTATGTGATTTAAACAGAGATATAGAAAATTATGCATGGTGTTTTGATTGTGTACCTGAGGAAAATTCTTTATTATTAAAGGTTGGAGATACCATTGTAGAAATTCCTTCAATTGATGTTGTGTTAACTCATCCTAGAGAGTTATTAGGTGAAAAGGTTCATGGAAGATTTGGAGCAGATTTCCCAATAAGATTTGACTTTCTAGATACAATGGGTGGTCAAAATCTATCGTTACAAGTTCACCCGGTAGTTGAATATGCTCAAGAAAAGTTTGGACTTCATTATACTCAAGAGGAATCATACTACCTTTTAGATGCTAAAGATGATAAGGACACTTATGTTTACTTAGGTGTTACAGAAGGAATGACTAAAGAAAAATTCTTTGGTGACTTAAGAAAAGCTCAAGATGGTGAAATAGAATTTAATGCAGAGTTATATTCTAATAAAATAAAAGCTAAAAAACATGATCATTTTTTAATACCTCCAGGCACAGTTCATTGTTCAGGAGCAGATACAATGGTTTTAGAAATTTCAGCTACTCCAAATCTATTTACATTTAAGCTTTGGGATTGGGGAAGGATTGGAATGGATGGAAAGCCAAGACCAATTAATATAGAACATGGCGAAGAAGTTGTTCAGTTTGATAGGGATACAAAGTGGGTTACGGAGAATATTGTAAATAATGTAGAGTCTATAGCCGAAGGTGATGGATGGGTTGAAGAGAGAACAGGACTTCATGAAAAAGAGTTTATAGAAACAAGAAGGCATTGGTTCACAAAGGCAATTCACCATAATACTAATGGAGGCGTTAATGTATTTAACTTAGTAGAAGGTGAGCAAGCTATTGTTGAATCACCAAACAATTTATTTGAACCATTCATAGTTAATTATGCAGAAACATTTATTATTCCAGCTTCAGTTAGAGAATATACTATTAGGCCTTATGGATATTCTGAAGGGAAAAAAATAGCGACAATAAAAGCATATGTAAGAAATTAGTTTATTAATATATATTTATAGGTAGTGGTAAAATATAAACAAAAAATGTGCTATTTTATTTATTAGCACATTTTTTTATTAATTATGTGTAAAAATATTATAAAAGCTAATATAGAAGTAGTAAATTAAATTTTTAATGAAGAAATTTAATTGCTTAAACATAATAGAAGTTTACAATTTCTTAGTCTATATAATTGACAGTTAAAAATTTAAGTTATATAATTATCACAAATAAAGGCTGTGAAGAGAAGAGTAGTTATGAAGGAATATACAGAGAGTTTCCGATTGGTGTAAGGAAATTATGAGATCATAATGAAACAAGGCTTGGAGCTGCATATGGGATCTTATAAATTAATTATAGGTGATGATATGACGTTTGTTCACGTTACAGAACTAAAGTATGATTTGACCTTTTAGGAAGATGGTGTACTTGATGAGCTTAAAATGGTGACATTTTAAGAAAAAGGGTGGTACCGCGGAATTGAATTTTCGCCCCTGTGGAATTTATGTTCTACAGGGGCTTTTTTGACGTTAAAAAATCTTAGAGGAGAGATTGTTATGATAAGTAAAAGATTAGAGAGAAATGAAAGACCAGTATTCCCCAAAAAAGCTGTAATTACTGCTGGAATGCCTTATGGAAATAAAAATCTTCATTTTGGTCATGTTGGAGGAATGTTTGTCCATGCAGATATATTTGCAAGATTTTTAAGAGATAGAATAGGAAAAGAAAATGTAATTTTTATTTCGGGTACAGATTGTTATGGTTCACCAATTCTTGAAAGCTACAGAAAATTAAAGGAAGATGGCTATGAAAATAGTATAGAGGATTATGTTAGAGAAAATCATTTAAGCCAAAAGGAAACTTTAGATACTTACAATATAAGTTTAAATATTTTTGGAGCTTCAGCTATTGGAAGAAGTGGAGAAATTCATAAGGAAGTATCAGAAGAAATATTTAATACTTTATTTGAAAATGGCTATATAAAAAAGATGTCAGCATTACAATTCTATGATGAAGATAAGAACACATTTCTTAATGGAAGACAAGTAGTTGGGAAATGTCCGATTGCTGGTTGTAACTCTGATAAAGCTTATGCAGAGGAATGTTCATTAGGACATCAATACATGGCATCAGAATTAATTAATCCTGTGAGTACATTATCAGGTAAGAAACCAATATTAAAAAGCGTGGATAACTGGTACTTTACATTAGAGGATTCGATGGATATTATGAAGGAGCTTAATGAGTTTTTAAAGAGGAGCACTAACAGAAGGAAATATGAACTAAAAGCTATAGATGAATTTTTAAAGAAGCCATTAATTTATGTTCCAAGAAAATATATTGATGATTTAGTTGAGTTAGAAGCTAAGTTACCTAACCATGAAGTTATAGATGAAGAGAAGAAGTCTTCAATAACTTTTGTTTTTGAACATTTAGAAGATAGAGATAAGGCTAAGGAAGTATTAGAAAGTTTAAGCATTAACTATACAAGTGGTAAGACTTTAGTACCTTTTAGATTATCAGGAAATATTTCATGGGGAGTACCAGTTCCGGATAAGGACGATTTAAAAGATTTAACATTCTGGGTATGGCCAGAATCTTTATGGGCGCCGATATCATTTTTAAAAACTTATTTAGAGTCAAAAGGAGAAAATCCAGAAGAATGGAGTAATTGGTGGGAATCTGAAGAGTCAATGGTTTATCAATTTATAGGTGAGGATAATATCTATTTTTACTCAATTGCAGAAATGGCTATGTTCATAGGCTTAAGATTAGCTAAAGGTGAAAAGGTAGATGTTAGTAAATTAAATCTACCGCATATAGTTTCTAATAAACATATTTTATTTATGGATAAAAAAGCAAGTAGTAGTTCAGAGATAAAGCCTCCAATGGCAGATGAATTGTTAAAGTATTATACTAAAGATCAATTACGTATGCATTTTATGAGCTTAGGATTATCATCAAAGAGCGTTGGATTTAAACCTCAAGTTTATATGAAAGAAGAAGAAAAGGTAGGAGTAGATCCAGTATTAAAAGAAGGAAACCTTTTAACAAATGTATTTAATAGGCTTATACGTTCATGCTTCTATACATTACAAATTTTAAATAAAAATATTACAACAGTAGAAGTAAGCCAAAAGATAAAAGATTTAGCAGAAAAAGCAGTTTTTGAATACGAAAGACATATGTATAATCAAGACTTCCATAGAATAGCATACGTTCTAGATGAGTATATAAGAGAGATGAATAAATATTGGACTAACAATATAAAAGATGATGAATTAAAAATACAAGTAGTAGCTGATTGCTTATATGCTTGTAAAGTTATAGCTATACTAATTCATCCTATTGCACCAGAAGGGTGTGAAATGTTTAAGGAGTATCTAAATATTGATGATGAAATATGGAACTGGGATAATATATTTGAACCTATTAATTTCTATTTTAAAGATGGTGAAAATCACAACTTTAAATTTCTTGAACCGAAGATAGATTTCTTTAAGAAAATGGAGTATCAATATTAATATAAGATCCTGTTAGACTAAAATGTTGATATATTATACTTACTTCGGTAATGATTCACTAGTATAAGAATTTTTATTACTTCCTCTATAAAAATTACCAAAGTTTATGAACTCACTATATTCAAACAACATAAATTTCTTAACGTAATTTTTGATTCAGAAAATAATGAAATTCTAAATACTAGCTCATTATATACCTGTGCAAGTGGCATATATCAACAAAAGTGTCTAACATGGTCTAATATAAAAACTATTAACTTTAAAATAATATTAAGATAAGTTGCACCTAAAGTGTTAGAAAAATTATCTGACATTTCAGATGCATCTTTAATCTTTATTATAATAATTAGCTTGATAGTCTTTTCCCCAAGCCTCCATTACATTAATGACAGGTCTTAATGAATTTCCAAGGTCACTTAAACTATATTCAACTCTAGGTGGTACCTCTGGATATGCAATTCTAATTACAATACCATCTTCAACCATAGATTTTAAGGATTGAGTTAATACTTTTTGGCTGATCTCTGGTATGCTTTTTTGAAAATCGCTATATCGTCTAGTATCAGCTAAAAGATCTCTTAATATTAAAAGCTTCCATTTACTATCTATAAGTGCAACAGTTGTTGCAACTGGGCAAAGTGGTAGCTCTTTTTTTGTCTTCATAAAATTTCCCCTCCAAAGTAAGTAAAATATTAATTCCTACCAAAAGGTGCGTAGCGAACATAAAAGTGCCTACTTCCAAGCTTTTACACCTAATGATATTATAATGACAGTTAGGAGTGCATGCAACTATTAATAACTATCGAATTTAAAAAATAAGGGGAAGAAGATAAATGAATGAAGTAATTAAGTGTATAAAGGAAAGACGTTCAATACGTAAATATTTAAAAAAGCAAATAGAGGAAAATAAATTAAACGAAATTTTAGAAGCTTCTATTTATGCGCCTAATGCTGGAGGTAGGCAATCTGCATTAGTTGTAGTGTCACAAAATGAAAAGGTTAATGAAATACTTGGAAAGATTAATCGTGGAGCTTTTTATGAAAGTGTTCCTAAAAATGCTAAATTAGGAGTATCTAAAGAACAGCCTAGTATTGCAGATGATAGAAATATTAAAAGTGCATTTTATGGAGCCCCAACAGTTATAACATTATTTGCACCTAATAACTATCTATATACAGATGGTGACTGTGCTGTTGTAGCACAAAATATTATGATAGCAGCACATTCATTAGGAATTGGTTCTTGCATGGTTGGACGAGCTGATAAAACTTTTGAAGGGGAGTATGGTAAGGATATTTTAAAGGAATGGGGATTAGAAGAAGGATATACTCCAACATATCATATTGCTCTTGGATATTATGATTGTGAATTACCAAAAGGTAAGGATAGAAAAGAAGGACGAATAAAGAGAATTTATTAAAGAAATATATACTTGAAGTGTATAGAAATATGCCGACCACAGATATTTATATGAGGTCGGCATTTATATTTGTATAAGAAAATATATATCTTCAAATTGCTGAATATTTCTCTGAAATAAAGTGACATAGTTCCCTTGCCAAAGACATCATTTCTATTAATGAGAGTAGCAAACAATTTATTTTAACTCTCTTCTAGGGATTTTAAACTTAATTTCATTTTCAATATTAGAAAGCATTTTAGAATCCTTAGGATCTACAAAAAGACAAGTATAACCTACATTTCCAGCCCTTCCGGTTCTACCAATACGATGAATATAAGTTTCAACAGCTTCAGGGATATCATAGTTGTAAATATGACTAGCGCCGCTAATATCTAAACCACGAGATGCTACATCTGTTGCAATTAAATATTGAATATCTGCATTTCTGAAAGATTTCATGATTCTTTCTCTTTTAGATTGTTGAATATCACTATGAATTACCTTGCAGTTATATCCACGTCTGTGCATAACAAGCTCTAGCTCATCAGCTCTTCTTTTTGTTCTGCAGAATATTATTGCCATAAAAGGATTGTCTTGGTCCAAAGCTTTGCATAAAGCTTCTCTTTTTTCTCTATCAATTGTTTCAACAACTTCTTGCTTGATATTAGTTAAAGTTACTTCTTCTTTTTTTACACTTATAACCACAGGATCTTGCATATACCTATAAGCAAGTTTTTTTACTGAAGAATCCATAGTTGCAGAGAAGCATAAAGTTTGTTTCTTTTTAGGAGTTTCCTTCATTATAATATCAATTTCATTTTTAAATCCCATTAAAAGTATTTGATCTGCTTCATCTAATACTATAGTTCTTAAAGTACTTAAATTTACAGTTTTTCTTTTAAGATGATCTAAAAGTCTTCCTGGAGTTGCAATTATAAGTCTTATATTTCCTTTAAGCTTTTTCATTTGTGAGCCAATATCCTTACCGCCATACATAGATAAAATACCGATATCTTTAGCAAGGCTTAATTTATTAGCTTCCTCAGTTATTTGAATTGCAAGTTCTCTTGTAGGAGAGATTATTAAAGCCTGAATACCATTAGAGCTTAATGATATATTTTCAAATATAGGTAATAAAAATGCTAAGGTTTTTCCTGTACCAGTTTGAGCTTCTGCTATAACATCTTCATTATTTAAAATATGTATTATACTATCCTGTTGAATTGGCGTTGGAGTTTTAATTCCAGATTTATTTAATATATTTTCTATGTCGTTACTAATTCCTAAATCTTTAAAGTTCATGTATTGTACCTTCCGTTTTCTCATAAGTTTTATATTATTATAACACAGTAGAAGGATTAAACGTATATTAAATAAGCCTTAGATTAAGAAAATAATCTTTTTAAATAGTCACAGTAAATTATTATTAAAATTAACTATGTATATATTTTAAATATTTGTAAAATTTTGAGAAATATATTATTCTTTAAATATAATTAATATTTAGTATAGGGGGATATAAATGTTAAATTATAATTTGGCTATAAGAATAATAAATAGATTAACATCAATTTTTACAAAAGATATAAATATTATAGGGGTAGACGGAATAATAATTGCATCAAGTAATAAAAAAAGAGAGAATACTTATCATGAAGCAGCGAGAATAAGTGCTAACAGTAATAGAAATGTAATTATAACAGATAGTAATAAACATATGTATAGAGGTTGTAAAGAGGGAGTAAATATGCCAATTACATACCATAACAATGTAATTGGTGTAGTTGGAATAACTGGAACAGCTCAAGAAGTACTTCCATATGCACCATTAATAAAAGAATTAGTTGAATTAATAGTAGGAGAGATGGATGAAGAACACTCACAAAAAGTTAAAAAGAATAAAAAGATTAACTATTTTAAGGACATAATTCAGGGTATAGATATTCAAGATATAGAAACATATTATTCAAGAGCTAAATTATTAGAAATAAATATAGAATCTATACGTAAAATGATTGTTTTTAAATGTGATGATCCAAAAGAAAACGTATACCATGTAACTGAGAGCTTATTTACTACAACACTTAGAAATTTAGATATTGAGATAATAAATTTAAATAATAAAAAAATAATATTGCTAATACAACAAAATATAGACATATCTAGATATATTGATTTATTAATTGATGAATTAAATCAAAATAATATATCAAATTATACTTTTATAATAGGTGAAAAGTGTAAGAAGATTATAGATTATGAAAAAGTATATTCTCAGATTTGCTTAGTAGAGTCTATAGAAGATCCATACAGAGATAAAAAGGTAATAAAAGTAAGAGATTATGATTTAAGATTGCTTGTAAAAGGAATTTCAAAGACTACTAAAAATATATATATAGAAAATAATTTTCTACAACTATTTGAAGGACATAATAAATTATCTGAAGAAATGATGAAAACAGTAAAGATGTATTTTATGAATAATATGTTAGTTGGACAAACAGCTAAAGCTATGTATATTCACAGAAACACTGTTTTATATAGATTAAATAAGTTTAAATCATTATATGGAATTGATTTAAGTAAGCCATATGAATGCACTAAAGTTTTTTTAGCTATTTTAATTAACGATGAAAAAAATAATAGAAATGCGTAGAAAATAATTTAAAAAATATAAAATATAAGTAAAAATTGTGCACGCTAAACAATAAATTGCTAAATTGAATTTTTATTGTTGTTAAGAGTGCACATTGTTCCACTTGTTGTAAATGTTTACTATATAAGTAAGGAATATTTAACAGAATAGGTGGTGAACATATGAAAGTAGTAATTGCTCCTGATTCATACAAAGGAAGCTTAAATGCTTCGGAAGTAGCAAATTCTATAGCTGAAGGAATATCTATTTATAGTAAAGATATTGAAATAATAAAGATTCCAATGGCTGATGGGGGAGAAGGAACTGTACAAGCTTTTATTGATGCAACAGGTGGAAGAACAATTAAATTGAAAGTATGCGATCCATTATTAAGGGAAATAGATTCATTTTATGGAATTCTTGGTGATGGAAAGACTGCAATTATAGAATTGGCAGCAGCTTCAGGATTAAATTTGCTAAGAAAAGATGAATTAAATCCTTTAATTACATCAACATATGGAGCTGGTCAAATAATAAATGATGCGATAGCAAGAGGTTGTAGAAATTTAATTATTGGAATTGGTGGAAGTGCAACGAATGACGGGGGAGCTGGAATGCTTCGAGCTTTAGGAATTAGATTTTTAAATAAAGATGGAAGGGATATACCCGAGGGGGGACAAGCATTAAATCAGCTTCATCATATAGATAGAAGCAACTTTAATAGTGAAATTTTAAAATGCAATATAAAGATAGCATGTGATGTTGATAACATATTGTGTGGAGTTAATGGTGCATCAAATGTATTTGGGCCACAAAAAGGAGCAAAGGAAGAGGATATAAAGATTTTAGATGATTCATTGAAACATTATTCTAGAATAATTGAAGAAGAATTTGGAGTTGATGTATCAAATATTAAGGGTGCAGGTGCAGCAGGAGGTACTGGAGCGGCTCTCTTAGCAATAGGAGGAAAATTAGAAAAAGGAGTAGATTTAATTATAAAGGAAACAAAATTAGAAGAGGTGTTAAAAAGTGCTGACATAGTATTTACAGGCGAAGGAAGAATAGATTATCAGACTAAATTTGGGAAGACCCCTTATGGAGTAGCGAAAGTAGCTAAAAAATACAATATACCAGTAATAGCTATTTGCGGGAGTATAGGAGATGGATATAAAGAACTTTATAAATATGGTTTTGATAGTATTTTTAGCATCAATAATAGACCTATGACATTGAAAGAAAGTATTAATAATTCAACAAATCTTATTAAAGATGTATCAGAGAGAATAATACGAGCCATATGTATTGGATATAAAAATTGTAAGTAATAATAGATTAAAGAATTAAGAGAGGTGGGATTAGGTATTAAAGATATATTATTTGTTTTAATGGCTCATGCGACAGGAGATTACTTGTTTCAAACAGCACATTTAGCCAAAGATAAGGGAAAAGATAATTATGTGTTATTTGTACATTCAATTTTATATGCATGTGGAATTATGGTTATTGGGTATTTAATGGAATATGTAGTAAGTGTAGAACAATTAGCATTAGTTGCCATAACCCACTTTCCTATTGACTATATTAAAGCACGAGGTATATCACCTAAATATTTAGGTGATAAATACGCTTTATATGTGGATCAAATAATTCACTACATTATATTAATATTAGTTTTTATAATTTAAATAATTAAAAAGATAAATTAGGGCAGTTCATATGGCTTCTAATTGGAAAGGTGTAAAAGAATATGAAAGCTGAGATAACTCCTAAGGTGGCTGTAAAAAAGCCTAAAAAAAATCACATGACATTAAAAACTAAGCAATCATTAACTGGATGGTTATTTGTATCACCAGCGTTAATAGGATTTTCAATATTCACTTTTGGGTCAATAATCTATTCGTTTTATTTATCATTGACAGATTATGACTTAATGACAGAACCAAAGTTTATAGGATTTGCAAATTACATTAAAGCGTTTACAAAAGACGAGTATTTTTATAAGTATTTTGGAAATACATTATATTTTGTTGTTTTCCTAGTTCCAATTGTATTAGTTATATCATTACTCTTAGCTCTTTTAATAAACAAAAAAGCAGGAAAACTTACCAAAGCTTATAGAGTGGCATTATTTTTACCAAGTATAACATCAACAATTGCTGTTAGTATGGTATGGCTATGGATATTTAACCCCGATATAGGGCTTATTAATAATTTTCTTACTGCTATAGGATTTAATAATCCGCCAATGTGGCTAAATAGTGCAGATTCAAGTAAGATGGCATTAATTATTATGCGTGTGTGGCAGATGAGTGGTTATTATATGATTATGTTTTTAGCAGGATTACAAACTATTCCTGAAAGTTTATACGAGTCAGCGGAGGTAGATGGAGCTACTGGTATTCAAAGATTCTTTAAAATAACAGTACCAATGCTTTCAAATACAACTTTTGTTGTAATTATATTGCTAGTTATAGAAGCATTTAATATGTTTGAATCTATATTTATTATGACTAGTGGAGGGCCATTAGGATCAACAAGTACAATTATGTACTACATCTATGAAGAAGGATTTAGAAATTACAATATGGGGTATGCATCTGCAATTGCATGGATATTCTTTGCTGTAATCATGGTTATTACATTAATTCAATATAGGTTTAGAAATGAACAAGGAGGGGAATAGTATGTTGCAAATTGGAGTTAAAAAGAAAAAAACTGTAAGCAAAGTAGCTTATCATACCTTTATGATTATACTAAGTTTAATTATGATATATCCATTTATTTGGGCTGTTATGTCATCCTTTAAACCAGTTCAACAACTATATGCAGAAAATCCATTAAGTATTATTCCAACTGAATTTACTACTCAAAATTATGCTAGACTTATGGAAGTTCTGCCCTTCGGTAAGATGATGATAAATTCAATTTTCTTATCAATTACTATTCCGATTGCTATGATTGCAGTTGCTTCTTTATGTGCTTATGCTATAACAAGAATTGAATTTAAGGGGAGAAATATATTATTCTTTGCATTTATTGCAACAATGATGATACCTAGCCACGTTACCTTGATCCCAAATTATAAGATAGTTACGGAAATGCACTTGTATAATACATTTACAGCACTATTCCTATCAAGTATGTTTACGGCTTCAAATGCATTCAATATATTCTTTTTTAGGCAGTATTTCTTAAGCATTCCAAAGGATCTTGAAAATGCAGCTATTATAGATGGTTGCTCGAAAATAGGAGTATTTTTCAAAATTATATTACCTAATGCAAAGCCAGCGATAGCTACAACAGCTATATTATCTTTTAGAAATGTTTGGAACTCATTCTTATGGCCAATGCTTGTTATAAATGATTATGATAAGTTGCCTATTACAGTGGGACTAAAGTATTTAAAAGAATGGGAAACAAATTGGGCAGTGCTTTTATCAGGAGCTACATTAAGTATTATTCCTATAGTAATAGTATTCATTGTGTTCCAAAAGTATTTTATGGCTTCTACTGTAAATTCAGGTTTTGGTGGAAAGTAAAAGGTTTAAATTTGATTATGTTAAGAGCAATTAATTTTAGTTCTTAAATAATATATAAATATAAATTTTCGGGGGGATTTGAGATGAAAAACCTATTAAAAAAATCATTGATGCTTTTACTAGCTATGGTAATGACTATTGGTCTTGTAAGTTGTAACAGTGGAGACAAGGCAGAACCAGAAAAAACTGAGGGAGACAAGCAAGGGCAAACTGAGCCAACAACCTTAAAAGTATATACATGGTGGGATATAACAAAATTTGCTCATCTACAAAAAATGGAGGAAACTTTCGAAGCAGAAAATCCAGATATTAAATTAGAATTTATAACTGTACCAAGTGATTATGCTAATACAATGGTAACAAAGCTTGCAGGAGGAGAAATCCCAGATGTTATGATGTTAGCTATGGACCAAGTACCTCGTTATGCACTATCAGATATGATAATGCCTTTAGATGACTTGGCAAGCCAAGAATATAAAGATGCTCTTTATCCAGTAGTTAAGGAAGCGCTTACTGTTGATGGAAAGATGTATGCAGCTGGACGTGATGTAACTCCAAAGGTTATGTATTTAAACACTAAGATGTTTGCTGATGCTGGAATAGAAATTCCAAAGGACAACTGGACAATGGATGAATTCCTTGAAATAGTTAAAAAACTTACTAAAGGATCAGGAGCAGATGCTCAATGGGGTTATTACTGGAAAAATTACAGTGATCAAACCTTTGCTTTAATGGCTGCTTTTGGTGGGGAATTATATTCTGAAGATGGTAAATCAAGTGTTTTATCAACTGATGGGAACTCTAAAGAAGCAATACAATTTATGTATGATTTAACTAATACTTATAAAGTTTGTCCAACAGCTGCACAAGCTGCACAATTTGGTGATAATGAATTTGCACCATTTATGGCAAATAAAGTAGCTATTCAAGTAGGAGCGCTTTCTACAAGTGCAACTTTTGATGCTAATAATACTGAGTATACAGTATTGCCTTTCCCAACAGTAAATGGAGTTAGCCAATCATCTTCATTTGTAAATACTTGGACAATTCCAAGTAAAGCTGCCAATCCAGAATTATCTTGGAGAGTTGTAGAATTCTTATCAGGTAAAGAAGGACAACAAATAGCTTTAGATATGAAATTCGGTTTACCTGCATCAAATCTTGTTGATACAACAGCATTTATTAATGAAAAACAATACAATAAATACTTTGTACAATCTTTAGAAAATGCAGTTCCATACCCTGTGAATATAAATGGAGCAGCATTCCAAACTATGTTTGAAAAAGAATGTGAATCTTTATGGGCAGGAGTTATTACTCCAGATGAATTCGCAAAACGTGTAGATGAACAAGCTAAAGAAATATTAAATAAGTAATCAAAATAAATAGCAATAATAAATTTGGGATGGGTTAACCTTCCCAAATTTATTATTAGTAGAAAATAAGAGGAGATATGAGATGAGAAAATTTTTAGTTTGTGATGGAGGCGGAACAAAAACAGATTTTCTTGTTTTTAATGAGATAGGAGAAACTTTAGCGTATTGTCAAAAAGGAGGTGCTAATGCCAAATTTTTAGATGAAGATATTGCTATGAATAATGTTATAACTGGTATAGATGAATGCTTAAAAATATCTAAAACATCACTTGACGAAATAACTAAAATTAAATTATTTATACCTGGTTTTGAAGCGTGTATTAATGAAGTGAAATCTAAATTAGAAGTAAATGATATAGAGTGTTTATCAGATATAGACAACGCCTTTTATGGAGCACTAGGAAAAGCGCATGGAATTGTAGTTTTAAGTGGTACAGGGTCCTTTGCTGTAGGAGTATCTAAAGAAAATAAGAAGGTTATTACTGGTGGATGGGGCCCCCTAGTTGGAGATAAAGGTAGTGGTTATCACATAGGTTTAATGTGCTTAGAGCATCTTGCATATTTTTATGATAATGAAATAAAGGATAGCAAAATGAGAGAGCTAGCATTAAATAAGTTTAATATATCAAATGAATTTGCCATGAGAGATATAATTTATTCTAAAACATTTAATAGGGAGCAAGTAGCTGAATTTTGCAAAGTAGTTTCTAAATCCGCATCAGAGGGTGATTTTTATGCTCTAGGAATATTAAAAGAAGCTGCTAGAGAATTAGTAAAGTTAGTTGAGGCTGTTAATGAAAGATTAGGAAATGAAAGTTTACCGGTTACATTAATTGGTGGAGTTAGCAAGATAGGAAATTTGTTTATAGATATTTTAAAAGAAGAGTTGACTAAAAATTGTAGCAATTTGAATTATGTTAATCCTAAATATAACCCTTTAGTAGGAGCTATGTTATATGTTTTATACAATGAAATAGAAGTAGATGTTGAAAGTAATGAAATAAATGAAAATTTGAAGAAATATGAGGAGGAGTATAGTTTATGTTGATGGATAAATATTTTGAGGCCATGAAAAATGTTTTGATAGATATTGAAAAAACACAAAAGGAGAAGATAGTGGAAGTATCTGAGGAGATAGCAAAACGTTTATCTAAAGGAGCTGCATGGCACATAATGGACACAGGGCATATGCTTATGTTTGAAGGGGTAGGCAGAACTGGTGGTATGATGTCTTTAAAACCAATAAAAATAACATGTGAACTTGATAACCCAGTAAGATATAGACCATCTGAATCTAAGGGAGCAGTAGGTTATGATAGCATTCCAGGATTTGCTGATTTTGTTATAGGAAGGTCTAATATTTTACCAGGGGATATATTAATGGTAGGCTCTGTATCAGGATATAAGCATTTTCCAATAGATTTGGCTTTGAAATGTAATGCTATTGGTTGTTTAACTGTTGCTATAACTACTGTAGAGTATTCAAATAAATTAAAATCTGAGCATCCAAGTGGAAAGAGGTTATTTGAAGCTTGTAAATATTATATAGATAATTGTAGTAATTATGGAGATACAATAGTAGATGTTGAAGGATTTGAGCAAAAAATCTGCCCAGCCAGTGGAATATCGGCTAGTTATGTAATGTGGGCAATTCAAAGCACTGTTGTAGAAAAATTATTAGAAATGGGTCTTAAACCAAGTGTATATATATCAAATCATATGCCAAATGCTTCAAAAATAAATGGACAAGCAATAGATAACTATACTAAATATGGATATTAATTAGAGGTGTACTATGAATTTAAGAGGCAAAACTTTTACAGCAGAATTTTCTAGTAAATACAATAATTTTACTAGTATTAAAAATATTATTTCTAATGATGAGTACATTAAAAAAGAAGTCAATGTACCTATAATAACTCTTTATGGAACTGTTGATAATATTAAATCAGAGTTAATCCCGCAAGAAGGCAAAATTCAGGGAAATGAAAATGAATTAACTATTGAATATGGTAAGTTTTCTAATAAGGACATTAAATGTAATTTAATTATTAAAGCTATAGAAGATAAATTAGTTATGAAGGCAAATATTGAGAATTTAGATAATACAGTAGAAATTACAGAAATTTTAATGCCTCATATCTCAGGTATATATTTAGGAGAAAGCTATGAAGATGACTCAATAATATATCCTCATCATGCTGGAGAGAAAACATTAAACCCAGTAACAGGTTACGGAATAAATAAGAAAGATTTTTGGAGAGCTAGTAGTGTTAAATATAATGATATTTATAGAAGAGAAATAAATTATTGTGGTTTAGCATCTATGAGCTGGATGTACTATTACGATGATAATAGTGGTTTATATATAGGAAGTCATGATGAAAGGTTTCCTGTAACAGGTATAATTGCTGAAACTAGCGGTTCAACTGAAAATCCATGGATGGGATTTGGATTTAGGAAGTATAAGAAGATAAAATTTAACGATATATATGATACAGGTGAATATGTATTAGCTATTACAGATAAAGATTGGCACTATGGTTCAAAGGTATATAGAGATTATATTGGAAAATATTTAGATTTTGATCATAATCCAGAATATTTAAAGGAACAATTTGCATTAAATCAATGTTACAACTTTAAAAGAAGTGGAAGGATAGAAAATACATTTGATAAGATACCAACTTTATTTGAAAAAGGAAAAGAGTTTGGAGCCAATCATATGTTTTTAGCTAGTTGGAATAGGACAGGCTTTGATTCTTTTTATCCAGAGTATTATCCAGATATGGAATTAGGATCAGCAATGGAATTTAGGAGAGGACTTGAATATATAAGGGATCATGATGGAATGGCTACTTTATATATAAATGCACGTATATTCGATGTAAAATCAGATTTTCATAAGACTGTAGGAGAAAGGATGGGTATAATAGATGAAAATGGTGAATTTATTTATGAAATTTATGGTCCAGAGAAATTTACTGTAAACTGCCCATCCGATAAATTATGGAGAGAGTATTTATTAGACACAGCTGAATTTACAGTTAAGGCTTATGGTTGTGATGGAATATATTTAGATCAACTAGCTTCAGCAGAACCATTACCATGTTATAACCAAGAACATAGTCATGAAGATATTGGAGAGTTTAATAATGGATATATCTATGTTTTAAGAGAATTATTAAAAAGACTTAGAAAGCATAATCCTAAATCCTATATAATGACAGAAAACTGTGGTGACATATATGGGAGCTATACTTGGGGGAATTTAACTTGGAATGGTGCAGACTATGACGAATTTTATAATGTATTTAAGTATACATTTCCAGAGTTTGTTCAAGTTAATATGGTTAATCCAAGAGGTTGGGAAGAGAATGAAGATAAACAATATAAAGCATTCTTTAAGGATATGCAAAGGGCTATAGTTTTAGGAAATATATTATGGCTTGGTATAACTACAAGGTTAACAGAAGATGCTGGAGAGTATCATACTTATGCTAAAGCTTCAGTAGCTTTTAGAAAGAATATACATCAATATATAAAAGATGCAGAGTTTATTGATAATAAATATATTACAAGGATACCTAATGAATGTGAAGCAGCTGTATATAGAATTTCGGATTATAAATATGCTGTTATAGTAGGCAACTGTAGTAATAAAAAAGATTCTAAGCTTTCTTTGAAGTTTAAAGAAAAGGTAAGCAATATAGAAGCATATAACATGGAATGGGATAAAGAAGTAATAAATGTTGAAAATGATGAAGTACTACTATCTATTGATAAAAGTAGACTATACTGCTTTATTATTAATATATAGACTTTTCTTTTAAATATATAAAATATTAATAAAAGAAAAGAGAAAAGTAAAATTTAATAGCAAAACTAAATGTTGAAAATACCTCCCATGATTTAATACAAATACAATGGGAGGTTAACATTCTAAATATAGAATTATTATGTGAATTAATTATATTTAGGAGGAAATTTATGAAGGTATTTAGGAGAATAAAGAGAAGTTTTGCATTGGTAGTAGCATTATTTATGATTTTATCAATAATTCCAATGGAACCTACCTATGCAGAGGATATAGTTCAGAGAAAAGTTATAAATATTGTTGTAGATGGCTTATCAGATAGTATGTATGAAGAGATTAAAGCTAGAGGTGTTGAAACACCAAATCTAGATTCATTAATAGCTAATGGATCTAGATTAAGAGAAGTAGAAACCGTTATTCCTGCTTATGGTGGATCTCAAGCAGTAGCATTAACAGGAGCAGCTACTGACACTAATAGATTTTTATACAGATATTATGATGGAACAACTAATTCTGTGATAAGTGATACGAATATATCATTTAAAATGGAAGCACAAACTATATTTGAAAAATTAATTGAAGATAATACTGGTATAAGAGTACTAGCTTCAGGTTGGCAAGTAGCTGATAAAACAATTGATGGAAGAGGCGTATTTTCAACAGGAAATGAAGATTATATTTTAAAGGAATATTCAAGAGGGGATAAATTAGTTTCAATTGATACTATAGCAAATGATATCATTACTGCTATTAATAGCGAGAATACTCCTGAATTTATTACTGCATACTCTAATGATATAAAGATGGCTGGATGGGGTGGAACAGACTCATCTATAAATAGTAAGTTAGATGATATAGTTAGGCTTATAGATACAAAAGTAGGTGAAGTAGTACAAGCGTTAAAAGATACAGGTAAGTTTGAGGACACAACTATAATTCTAAATTCTTTAGCTCCGATTTATACTATAGGAAGCAAGATAACCACATCTAATTTAGCAAGTAAAATTACAGTTGCTACAGGTGTAAAATCAGTAGAGAGTGGTGGAGGTGCAATCCCTGAAGATGCAAAAGTTGTAGTTATAAAACAATATATTATGGCTTATGCACAACTTTACTTTACTGATGCAGCAACAGAAGAAGATAAGACTAAAGTACTAGAGTATTTAAATGATAAAACAAGTGAGATTGGTAAAGATATTGAAAGTATATATTATTATGAAGATTTAGGATTATCTAGTGACTATTGTGATTATTTAATTAATCCTATTGAGGGTAAATCTTTTTCAGCAGCAGGATCAGGTGTATATAGAACCGATGACTTACATTTAAAAGAAGTATTTTGCATAGTATCAGGTAATGATATTGAAAATGGAAGTGGAGTAAAAGGAGATTTATCTATTAAAGATATAGTACCTACAATTTGCAGTATTTTAGGAGTAAACCCTCCTAATAATAACGAAGGTAGAGTTTGGACATTTGAACAAGTATCATCAGCCCCTGTTATAACTATAACTTATCCAAGTAATAACTTAACAGTATACAAAGAAGTAATTAACTTAACTGGAACGGTAAATATTTCATCAATAGTTAAAGTAAATGGAATTGAAGTGGATGTAACAGGTAATAAATTCTCTACTGACGTAACATTAAAAAAAGGGAAAAATGATATTCTAATAGAGGCTACTAATTATGATGGAAAGACCTCAAGTTCAGTTGTTTCAGTTAATTATGTGGTAAAACCTGAAATACCAGATGGAAATGTTATTGTATATATTAATTGGGATGGTTTTGCAAACTATTATGTTGAATTAGCAGAGGCTCAAGGGAGAATTCCCACTTTAAGTAATATAAAAGAGAATGAAGGGGTGTATTTCTCTAATGCTTATACAGGAATTCCTTCAATAACAAATCCTATGCAAGCAGCTATTTCTTCAGGAACTACATCTAAATATACTGGAAATAGCTACAGACATTTTGATAAAAGACAAAATAAAGTAATTCAAGAACCTATCTCTAGAAGAAATGAGGCGGAGACATTAGCTGAAAGTGTAAAGAGGCAAGGATTAAACTCAATATCTATAAATCAATTTGCTTTTGAAGATAGAGGAAATATAATTGGAGATGAGTTAAATCCATATGTTAATGCTGATGTAGGTGCGAATGGATATTCTGATGCTGTAGCTCGTTTTGATACAGCTATAAAATTAGTAACTGAATTAGAAGCTGGAGGTATTAAATTAGATAAATTACCAAGGTTTATATCTTTATATATGGATGATTTAGATGGTGTGGGTCATAATGAAGTAGAAACTTATGGATTACCAATAGCTAAAACAGAGGAAGGTAGAAAAGAAAATATATTAGACAGATTAGAAATAATGGATACGAAGCTTGGAGAATTTATTCAAGCCTGCAAAGATGCTGGAATATATCACAAAATGAGTTTCGTTTTAACTGCAGATCATGGTATGGCTAACTTTGGAGCACAAAATTCTTTGGGTGACGATAGTACAAAGAGTAAATTATTAGATTTAATGAGTGCTATTGAATCTTTAGGTGAAGGTTATAAGTGTGAATTTCTACATCCAAGCCAAATAGCAGTGCCTTCAGAGGGAACAGATATAGCCATAGTAACAGTAGGCTTACAAGCCCAAATATCTTATGTAGGTGAGTTTAATGATGAAATAATAGCAGAAAAGAACACCAAAATATTAGAAGTTCTAAAGGTTAAAAATTATATTGGAGAAGTAATGCTTCCTAATGAGATAGAATCAAGGGGAGTAAGCAAAGGATTTGCAGACCTGATAGTATCACCTAAAACACCGTATCATTTCCATGGACCAACAGTTACGGGATTAACAGCTAGAGGCCAACATGATAGTTTGGAGGACGAAGCTCAACATATAGGTTCATTTATGTGGGGGAATGGAGTTAAAAAGGGAGAAGTATATACTGAAAAAATATATAATACAGATTTCGCTGCTACAATGTCAGAACTTTTAGGTTTAAATTATCCATTAGACTCAACAGGGAATATTATTTACGGAGCATTAAACACTCCCAAAATTAAAGATGAATACATCCAAGCTATTGAAGCAGAATCAGCTACAGTAAATGGAGCTGCTAATAAGTATTTTGATGAAAATGCTTCAAACGGAATGGCAATTACAGGTATTAATAGTGAGGGATCCTTTGTAGAGTTTATTAATGTACCTGAAGCTACAAAGATGGAAGTAAATTATTCAGCTGAAAATGATGGAAAGTTAGTGTTATATGTAAATGATAAAATTGTAAGAGATATATATTTCCCAGAGACAGAAACTGAAAATAAATATGAAGGTAAAACTATTAATATAGACTTAAATAAAGGCGATTCAGTTAAATTTGTCTTTGAATCAAGAAGAGGATCAGCAAAAGTTAATTTAGATAAAATAGATTTTTATAACAATGAAGAGCAAGTAGAAGATACTATTAAAACGGGAGATCCGTTTACAGTTGTAATGACTCCAAATGGAGATACTGAAAATTCTATGGGATTTGCTTGGTATACTGATAAAGATATAAAAGGAACAGTAGTGCAAGTTGTTGAAGCAAAAGGTGAAGAATCAGATTTTTCTAATGCTACAAATTTTAATGGAATATGTACCACTATAGGAGTTAAGCTTAATGGTGATAATGTTGTTTATGAAAGTCATAAAGTTATAGCTAATAATTTAAAGCCAGGAACTAAATATTTTTATAAAGTTGGAGATGGAACTACATGGAGTGAGGTTGGAAGCTTTACTACATCAAGTCAAGGAGACTTCTCATTTGTATATTTAACTGATTCTCAAGGAAAAAATGAAGGAGATTATGATGTTTGGTCAGAAACTTTAGAAGCTGCTATTAGTAAGTTCGAAGATTCGAAATTTCTTGTAATGGCTGGAGATATGGTTGATGCAGGTTTAAATGTACCAAATAATGAACAAGAATGGATTCATTATTTTGAAAAGGCTAAAAAGTCATTATTAAATTTACCAATAGCCCCTGTAATTGGAAATCATGAAGGAAGAAATAATACTGGTTTTAACAATCACTTTAATTTACCAACTATAAGTGGAGTTATGGCAACACCTGATAATTCTGTTTATTCTTTTGATTATAATGATGTACACTTTGCTATGTTAAATACAGAGATGACAGAATCAGCAGAAATGTTTCAACCACAGATTGATTGGTTAAAGAGAGATATGATAGCGACAGATAAAAAGTGGAGAATTGTTGTATTACACAAGCCTATGTATAGTACTTCGTCTCATATAAAGGATAAAGATATAGTAGAAATAATTAAACCTATGTTAGAACCTGTAATAGATGAATTAGGAATAGATTTAGTACTTCAAGGTCATGATCATATATATGCAAGAACTCATCAAATCTATAATGGACATGTTACTAACGATAAAGTAGTAGATGGAAAAGTAACTAATCCAAATGGGACTATGTATATAGTAAACAATACTTCAGGATTTAAGTATTATGATCAACATCAAGATGCTCAGCTACAGTATTTTGAGAAAACTGGACAACCTAATGAACAGGTATATAGCGGAATTAAAGTTAGTGGTAATGAATTGAAGGTAGAGTCATATCTATTAAATTCTGATACACTATATGATTCTTATGCTATAGAAAGAACAGATGTTGCACCTAATAAAGTAGAAGATTTTATGTTATCAGAAACAAAAGATGGAAATATTAAATTAACATGGACTGGAGTAAAAGATGCTAAGGAATATGTAATCTATGAAATAGATAATAAAATTGGACAAAATTGGTCAAAAAGAATTGATAAAAATGAAGAAGGAAATTCATATGAAATAACTTTAGATATTAAATATTCTAATGAATATAGATTTGCTATAAAAACTGTTATGGGACGTTCATATTCAGAAGCAGTTGAAGCAATTACAGAAGAGATTAAATGCCTAATAGAAGATATTGATAAAATTCCTGCAAAAATAGAATTAAAACATAAGGAATTAGTATATTCATTAGTAGATAGATATAATAATCTGTCAGAAAACCATAAGATATTAGTAGTAAATTATAATAAACTTGAGGAAGCTGTTAATAAGATTAAAGATTTAGAAGGAGAAACAGAAGAACCAGGAAATGGTGGAGGTAATGAAGAGAATAATCAGGAGAATGGAGGGCCTAGTGAAGGCGGTGATGGAAATGTTGATGAAACTGTAGATAGTAATGGTGATTCAAGTAAAGGAGATAATCTTCCTCAAACAGGTAGTGATATTAGTTCCAGTACAGTATTAATAATAGCACTTTTTATAGTAGCTTCAGGATACTTTATTGTAAATAAAAAGAATATAGCATAAATATTTAATAAAGGGCTTAGTATGTTTTCTAAGTCCCTCTACTTGAAATTTAATATGATAGGGTGTGGAATTATGAGATTTAAGTATATTGATAAGATAAGAGAAATAATTGATATAGTTGAAAAAGAAGAAAATGAAAATATGAATAAAGCTGTAGACTTGTTTGTAGATACTATCTTAAATAAAAAATCTATATTTGTTTTTGGAGCAACTCATGCAGGAATTATAACTGAAGAAGTGTTTTATAGGGCTGGTGGGTTGGTAGTTTTTAATCCAATATTTGAAAGATCTCTTATGTTAGATAATTCTCCAATTACTTTCACAAGTAAAATGGAAAGACTTATTGGATATGGAACTAATATTTTTGAAAAAGTACCAATAAAATCTGGGGATATACTAGTTGTTCATTCGGTATCAGGAAGAAATCCTGTAAGTATAGAGCTAGCATTGGAGGCTAAAAAAAGAAATATTGCGGTTATCAGTATTACAAATGTAGAATATTCCAAAACAGTATCGTCAAGACATCCATTAGGAAAAAATCTATATGAAATTTCTGATATCGTAATAGATAATCATGGAGATATAGGTGACGCATGTATTGAAATAGATGGAATAGAACAGAAGGTTGCTCCATCATCAACTGTAATTGGTGCACTTATCATCAACTCAATTGTGGCTGAGGTAACTCAACAGTTAATATATAAAGGAGTTAGCAAACCCCCTATATTTTATAGTGCAAATCTTGATGGTGGAGATGAATTAAACAAAAAAATATATAAAGAGTATAGCGATGTTATTCATTATAAATATTAATATGAAAATTATTGATAAAAGTATAATTGGAGGATTTTTTACTAAATTGGGAGAGCTCAACTAATGAGCTAACTAAAGGAACTTTATTTATGATGTCAGCTATTATCTATTTTAAATATTGCAGAAAGAAACTAATATATTTAGCTTCTTTCTACAAAATTATAAATTATATTATCATTAATATAATTTAGTTACCTTGTACATTTAGCACAATTTGAAACTTTTAATGTGTTAAGTGCTTCATCAATTGGCTCAGCTTGAAAATATAAACCGTCGGTTGTTGATGGATATGAAGCATTAACAGTTACATTTCTTTGTAATGCACAATAAAGATTTGGCAAAGTAGCTCTTGAATTTCTTCCAGAAGTTACCTTGAAAATTGCATCTTCTAAAAAGCTAATATCAAGAGTTGATAGTATAGATTTAGCTACTTGAATATCAGTAAGTTTTTGACAATCATCGGCTCCTACAACAAATCTAAATATTGAGCAATGATTGCATATTGCTTGAATTGAAAAACCATCAATTTTAATTTTTTGATTACAAAGCTCTTGTAAAACATTACAGATAGTTTGTGGTGATTCTTTTATAATTAGTTCAGTTCTTAAATCAACATTAAAGTTAGAGTTATTGGAACAATCACTAGCAAAGTTAGTATTTAGTATATCCTCACAACTGTTACATTCATCATTATAGTTGTCATAAGTTGAGAAGTCAGAGAAATCTGAACAATCTGAGCAACCACAACAATCATCACCTAAAGTATCACGATAATCAAACATATTAATTTCCTCCTAAGTTAAAATATAGTAAACATTTTTATAAAAAATAGTTATAATTTATACTATGAAATAATATAAAAAAAGTGTAGAAAAAAAGTATTTTTAAAAATAAATATAAGAAAGTATATATTGGTTTGAGTTTTTCTAAAATAATGGAAGTTGAATATTGATATTTAGATACATTAAATAATTATATAGAATGATAAAGAACTATATTGTAGAATATAAATACATAGATATGTACTTTTACAGTAAATAATTATGTTAAGGAGTAGTTAAATGGTACATGAAATTGATTATAAGATTCACGGTAATGAGATGCAATTTGTAGAAATAGTTTTAGATCCGAAAGAAACTGTCGTAGCTGAAGCAGGGGCAATGATGATGATGGATAATAGCATAACTATGGAGACTATATTTGGAGATGGTAGCGAAAAGAGTAAAAGCGGAGGGCTCTTTGGGAAGCTAGGAGGAGCTGCTAAGAGAGTGATAACAGGTGAAAGCTTATTTATGACAGCCTTCACTAATTCAGGATATGGTAGAGAAAGTGTTGCTTTTGCTGCACCATATCCTGGAAAGATATTACCAATGGACATAGGTGCCTTAGGAGGTTCATTAATTTGTCAAAAGGATGCATTCTTATGTTGTGCAAAGGGAATTAGTTTAGGAATTGCTTTTACTAAAAGGATTGGAGCAGGTTTCTTTGGTGGTGAAGGTTTTATACTTCAAAAGCTTGAAGGTAATGGATTAGCTTTTATTCATGGTGGAGGTACTATTGTTAGAAGAACATTAATGCCAGGACAGACCCTAAAAATAGATACTGGATGCTTAGTGGCTATGACTAAAAATGTGAGTTATGATATTCAATTTGTAGGTGGCATTAAAAATACAGTTTTTGGTGGTGAAGGATTATTCTTTGCTACATTAACAGGCCCAGGAGATGTATGGATTCAAAGTTTACCATTTAGTAAACTCGCAGATAGAGTTATATCAGCGGCTCCACAGTTAGCAGGAAGAACTAAAGACGAAGGAAGCATACTTGGTGGAATAAGCAATTTATTTGAAAATTAAAAACAACGGTATAAAGATATAATAACAACGAAAAGTAATAGAGAAATATTTAGTAACATAAAGTTCATTTTAATATCATATGTTGATATTAAAGTGAACTTTTATTTTTATATTATAATAGGTAAATTTTAAAAAGGGATTATAGTACTGAGAAGGGGTGATTAAATGGCTAATACAATATTAATTAAGAATATTGATTCGCTTATTACATGTGATGAAAATGAAAACGTTTTTGAAAATATAAATATTTTTATTGAGAATGGTGTAATTAAAAGTATAGATAATAACATATATGATGCTGATGAAGTTATAGATGGAAGACATCTATATGTTTATCCAGGTCTTATAAATACTCATCACCATTTATATCAAACCTTTACAAGAAACTTACCACAAGTACAGAAAATGGAGTTATTTCCTTGGCTATGTACTTTATATGAGATATGGAAAGGGATAGATAGTGAAGTTATATATTATAGCTCCTTAGTTGGGATGGGAGAACTTTTAAAAGGTGGTTGTACAACATGCTTTGATCATCATTATGTATTTCCACAAAGTGCTGAAGATACATTAATAGATACTCAATTTGATGCTGCAAGTTTATTAGGAATAAGAATGCACGCATCTAGAGGAAGTATGTCATTAAGTAAAAAGGATGGAGGATTACCTCCAGACTCTGTTGTGCAAAGCATTGATAAGATCTTATATGATTCTGAAAGAGTGGTAAAAAAATATAACGATAATAGTGAGTATTCCATGAGAAGAGTAGCATTAGCTCCTTGTTCTCCATTTAGTGTTACAGCAGAGCTTATGAAAGAATCAGCAAAATTAGCGAGAAAATTAGGGGTAAGGCTTCACACTCATTTAGCTGAAACAAAAGATGAAGAAAGATTTACTTTAGAAAAGGTTAATATGAGACCATTAAAGTATATGGAAAGCTTAGGTTGGATAGGCGAAGATGTATGGTTTGCGCATGGTATACACTTTAATGATGAAGAATTAAATCTATTATCTAAAACAAGAACTGGTATAGCTCATTGTCCTATATCCAATATGAAGCTTTCATCAGGTATAGCAAGAATACCTGATATGATTAAATTAGATATTCCAGTGGGTTTAGCTGTAGATGGAAGTGCTAGTAATGATGGTTCTAATCTTTTAGAGGAACTAAGGGTATGTTATTTATTGCATAGATTACAAGCAAGTAATAATGCACCAACTGCGTATGATATATTAAAATTAGCTACAAAAGGTGGAGCAAAGGTTTTAGGAAGGGATGATATTGGGGAAATATCAATAGGAAAAGCCGCAGATTTATTTATGATAAATAAAAATAGGATAGAGCTTGTTGGAACTGGATATGATCCAAAATCAATTTTAGGAACTGTTGGATTTAAAAACTCTGTGGATTACACAATAGCTAATGGTAAAATTGTTATAAAGGATGGAAAATTAGTAAGTTTAGATGAAGAAAATTTATCTTATTATGCTAACAAATCTATAGAAAAGTTAATTAATAAGATTTAATATATAAAAATTTAATGAAAGTAATTAAACCACTCAATAATCTTATTAATGAGTGGTTATTTTTAGTCAATTTAACAGTTTAAATATTGCTTGACATTACAAATTATTGTAATATAATAGAAAAGTTGTATGAAACTTTGTAAATAAAAAGAAAATAAGTAAGATTAGTTTAATATATAAAGTAGGGTGTAGAGAGAATGGTATTAAAACAAAGTTCGAAAAATAGATACTTAGCAGAAAAAGAAAATAAACTTTTTATCTGTATAGTTATAGTTACGGTGATAATATTAAGTATATTAATCGGCACTATTACGATTAATAAAAATAATGACTTCACTTATCTAGAATCAACATTAACCTTTATTAAAACATTTAATATTATATTATCATTATTAGCCTTTATTAGCTGTGTAATATCATATAATAGGTTAAAGAAAGATAATATATTTATTATATCATTAATGTATTTGGCATTAGCTATAGGAATATTATTAGGACAAATAGATTATCTTACTTTTTATTATGAAGAAATAAAACTTTCAAATTATATAGTAGTATCAACATCCTTGTTGAGAATGTTTTTACTTATTATTACTATTTCGCCTAAATCTAAAGCGAGATCAGTAATTGTAAATAATAAAAGGTCATCAATTATATTTGTTTTATTATATACTTTATTGCTTGGGATTATAGAACATAAATATAATAGTTCTATAATATACAATAGTAATAACTTTTTCATAATTTATAATATGTTCTTAACTGTAGTATATAGCGTGGTTTCAGTAAAGTTATTTATTTCAGGACTAAAGGAAAAAGAGTATTTATATGTTGTTTTAAGTTCAAGTATATTTATGCTTGCCTTAAAAGCTATGTATGCAATATATGGAATAACAACACCATCATTTTACGTAAAACTAATGTCTGTTGCTATAACATATATATGTTTTTGTATTATAATTGTAGGAAGCTTTATAGAATTATATTTATATATTAGTAAAAATAAAGTGTTAAATAATAATTTAAGTGTCTTTTACAATTTAACAGATAATAATAAGCATACCTGTATGTTTATATGCACTGATGAAGGCAAAGTTTTATATACAAATAAAAAAGTAAGAGAGTTTTATTTTGGAACCTATGATGTACCTAATAATTATTTTGATGCTATATTAAAAACTAGAATGTATGAGAGTGGTAAAAGAGATGAGATACTTAAGGCATTAAATGAAACTGGAGTTTGGAGAGGAATTATAAAAATTGAAGAAGAAAATAAAACTATTGATTGTACAGCACAATTAATTAGTGAATTTAGAGATAGTAAAGAAATTGCTGTATCTTATATGGATATTTCAGAGGAAATAAAAACCGAGTTAGAGTTAGAAAAACTTAAAATTTATGATAAAGAAAAAAGTGAATTTATAGCAAATATGTCTCATGAGTTAAAAACTCCTTTAAATATTTTTTATTCAACTGTCCAATTATTAGATAAAGCGGCTGATAATGAATGTTCAAGTTTCAAATCAATTTATAAAAAGTATAATATGAGTTTACATACAAATTGCAAAAGAATGTTAAGACTAATAAATAATATAATGGATGTGTCTAAAATAGATATGGGCATTTTGGAAGCTAATTTTGGAAATTATGATATAGTGTTTTTGGTAGAAGAAGTTACGTTATCAGTTGTTAATTATGCTTTGTCAAAATCTATAAATGTGCAATTCGATACTAATATAGAAGAACATATAATTAAATGTGACCCTTCAATGATTGAAAGAGCAATACTTAACTTACTATCTAATGCGATAAAGTTTTCTGAAGAAAATAAAAATATATACGTTAATGTAGTGGTAGAAAGTAAAGTCGTTAAAATTGAAGTGATCGATGAAGGAATAGGGATAGATGATAATAGTAAGGAGTTTATATTTGATAGATTTGTTCAAGTCGATAAATCATTTAATCGTATGAATGAAGGTAGTGGGATTGGCCTTAGTATAGTTAAAGCCATGGTTAACCTTCATGGTGGACAAGTTTTGGTAGATAGTAAGGAGCATGAAGGTAGCATATTTACAATATTATTACCAAATAAGATTATACATAATTCCGAGATGAAATTATATGATAATGATACATATAATACTGAAGTAGAGTTGTCTGATATTTATGAAATATTGAATACATAAAAAATAATAAGTTTTGGAGCTATTACGTAAAAGTAACGGCTCCTTTATTTATATAAAATAGCTTCATCAAAAGTAGAAAATATTTTATGTACCATAAGTTTCTAAAGAGAATTAATATTAATTAAAATAGTATAAATAGTGGAATTATAAGCAATATTTATTTACAATAAATATATGAAGAGGAGTTTAGATTAACTAATGATATAAAGGAGAAAATTATGAATAAAGTTTGCATACTAGGAAGTATGAATATGGACTTAGTTATAGGGGTAAATAATACACCTAGAGTTGGTGAGACAATTTTAGCTAATTCTTTTGAAAAGATACCTGGAGGAAAAGGGGCAAATCAAGCAGTTGCAGCTAAAAGATGTGGAGCAGAAGTTTACATGATTTCAAAGATAGGAAATGATGAAAATGGTGTAATTCTTAAAGATAAGTTAATAGAAGATAATATAAATGTTGACTATGTATTTGAAGATGATGTCGAATCTACAGGTATGGCTTTCATAACTGTCAATAAAGAAGGGGATAATTCAATTATAGTTGTGTCAGGCTCAAATAAGAAACTTACAGAAAAAGAAATTAACATTGCAGAGGAAGCAATTAAAAAAAGTAATATAATAATAGCTCAACTTGAAACATCAGAGGAAATGACATTAAAAGCATTTGTAAAGGCTAAAGATTTTGGAAAGATAACTATATTAAATCCTGCCCCAGCTAAAAAGATAGATAAGGAACTTTTAAAATATATTGATATAATAATTCCAAATGAAACAGAAGCTGAGGTATTAACAGGAGTTAAGATTAATACAGTAGAAGATGCTCAAAAAGCATCAGAGGTATTTTTAGAGAGTGGAATAAAATATGCAATTATAACTTTAGGGGCTAAAGGGGCTGTAGTTATAGGTAAAGATTTCACAGAACTAGTTCCAGCTTTTAAGGTAGAGGCTATAGATACTACAGCAGCTGGAGATAGTTTTATTGGAGGATTTAGCTCTAAATTAGATATTAAAAATATAAGCAAGGAAACTTTAATAAATGCAGTAGTATTTGGAAATAAAGTTTCATCAATAGCTGTTCAAAGAAAAGGTGCACAACCATCTATTCCATACTTAGAAGAGGTTTTGAAATTTTATAAAGACTAAAATAAATGTTAATTATCATAGTTTTACATTAAAAATGCTATATATCAATGAAGTTGATGTATAGCATTTTTATTCCCTAATATTTAATGGATTAGTGTATATAAATAGTTTAGATAACTAATAACACTTTATGTTAATAACTTAATAGTATATAATTATATATTATTAATCAGTATAATATAAGGAAAAGGTGTGGAGTTATGAACTATAAAGAAGTATTAGCAAATGCAAGAACTTGTATAGGAGAGTATTGCAAAGCATGCAATGAATGTAATGGTAAGGTGTGTAAAAATCAAATGCCGGGACCAGGTGCTAAAGGCATTGGAGATACAGCCATAAGAAATTATGATAAGTGGAAAGAAATTCGTGTTAATATGGATACTTTAACAGAAAATAAAAAGATTGATACAACATTAGAAATATTTGGACAAACCTTTAAATATCCTTTTTTTGCAGGACCAGTAGGTGCAGTTAATTTACATTATGGTGATAAGTATAATGATATGACTTATAATAACATTTTAGTTTCAGCTTGTGCTAAAGAAGGAATCTTAGCTTTTACTGGAGATGGAGTAAATTCTGATGTAATGAAAGCTGCTACAGCGGCAATAAAAAATGTAGATGGTATGGGAATACCAACAGTGAAACCTTGGAATATAGAAACTATAAAAGAGAAAATGGATTTAGTAAAAGACTCTAGAGCTATTGCTGTAGCTATGGATATTGATGCAGCAGGTCTTCCATTCTTAAAGAACATGAATCCTCCTGCTGGTGCAAAGTCAGTAGAAGAGCTTAAAGAGATAATAAAACTTTCATCTGTCCCATTTATAGTAAAGGGAATAATGACAGTAAAAGGTGCTTTAAAGGCTAAAGAAGCAGGAGCTTCCGCTATTGTTGTATCTAATCATGGAGGAAGAGTACTAGATGGATGTGCTGCTACTGCAGAAGTATTAGCTGATATAGTTGATGCAGTTGGTGATTCAATGAAAATATTTGTGGATGGCGGTATACGTTCAGGAGTAGATGTTTTTAAAGCTCTAGCTTTAGGTGCTGATGGAGTACTTATTTGTAGAACTTTTGTAACTGCTCTTTATGGTGGAGAAGAAGAAGGTGTTAAAACATATATAAACAAATTAGCAGCTGAACTTGAGGATACAATGTCAATGTGTGGAGCCTATTCTCTTGGGGATATTTCTAGAGATATGATTAGATTATAATAAAAATTAAATATTACTATTATAAAGCAAGGTGGACAAAGAATAAGTCCACCTTGCTTTATAATTCTAAATTAGATAGTAAGCATTATTTATTTGAAAATATAAAATTGTGATAATAAAAGTTACAAAAGTAGCATAGTATTTTATAGGGGAAAATATTATGATAACTGCATATGGTTACATAGTAAAACAAATGATTAAAAATAGGGCTCATAAGAAGATAAAAAGGTACTATAAATTTATATAGGAGGTATTATGGAACTAATTTGCTCAATTGGCCCTACTGTAAGAGATATAGAAGATATTAAAAGATTTGTACAAGCTGGTATGACAATACCACGTTTTAATTTTTCACATATTGATTATGAAAAGTTTGAAACCTTAATTAAGGAAATACATATTGAGTATCCTAATATGAAAATTTTACAAGACTTGCAAGGTAATAAACTTAGGATTTCTAAGCTTTTTACTGGTGAATATAAAGTAAATATAAAAGAACAAGTAATATTTTGTCTTGAAAAAGATTTTAAGAAATTATATGAAAAGAATAGATACAAAAATATAAGAGTAATTCCCATAATGTATTATGGTTCGTTAGATGATTTTAAAAATGTTAAAGAATTATTTATGAAGGATGCTACTATGAAATTTAAAATAATAGAGAAAAACTCACTGTATATCAAAGCCGTGACAATTAAAGGTGGCATTTTAAGAGCAGAAAAAGGTGTTAATGCACCAGAATTAATTAGGGATAATTTGCATTTAACAGAGAAAGATAAATTTGATATTGAAATTGGAGTCAAGAATAATATAGATTATATATGTTTATCATATGTTACTAAAGCTGATGACATAATAGAATTAAAGAAATACATTAAAATTTTAGTTAGAGTCTATAATAGTAGAACCCCTAAAATATGGGCTAAAATAGAATGTAAAGAAGGTATAGAAAATTTTGAAGATATCTTAAAAGTAAGTGATGGAATAATGCTTGGAAGAGGGGATTTGAAGGCAGAGATTCCTATAGAAGAGATTCCTTATGAAGAAGGGAAAATTATAAATAGAATGAAAAAGAGCAAGAAAAAGCTAATTGTAGCTACATATATTTTAGAGTCTATGAGGCGTCAAGATACTCCTACTATTTCAGAAGCAAATGATATATATAAATATATTAAAAATAGTGTGGATGGTCTTATGTTATCAACGGAAGTTGCAGTTTCTAGAGAACCTATAACAGTAATAAAATGCTTAAATAGTTTCTATAATAAATACTGCAATTAAAATAATACATTTTCTAGTCAGATAAAAGTCAGATAATATCTGGCTTTTATATTTATAATTCATAATTTCCAATGTGACAAAATTGTAATATAAATGTAATAGATATCGATATAGAATCTTAAGTATTTTATAGTATAGTATACTCATAAGAAAATATAAAAAAGGATGATATAAATGGTAAAAAGAACATCATTGAAATTTATAAAATTTACACTTGTATTCAGCTTAATTATTATTACAGCATTTATCGGTATCGGATGTGGTGTATACGAAAAAGTTACGCAAGATATGTCTATAGATGAAGAAATTAATGAAATAAAGTCAAGAGATAATTATGTACAAGCTTCTGAGATAGATAAAACTTTTTTAGAAGCAATAGTTGCAATAGAAGATCATAGATATTATAAACATGGGGCTGTAGATTTTATATCTATAGGTAGAGCTTTATTAACTAATTTGAAAGCAGGTAAAATTGTTGAAGGTGGTAGTACAATAACTCAACAATTAGCTAAAAATTTATTTTTAACCCCAGAGCAAACTATAAAAAGAAAAGTAGAAGAAATATTTTTAGCTTATGATTTAGAGAAAAAATATACAAAAGATGAGATTTTAGAATTATATGTAAATGTGATTTATTATGGTGATGGATTTACAGGTATAAAAGAAGCTTGTAATGGATATTTTGGAAAAGAACCAAATGAAATTACATATGATGAAGCAACATTACTAGCGGGCTTACCCCAAGCACCAAGTATTTATGGTTTAAGCAATAATTATGAAAAAGCTGTAGATAGACAAGAGGAAGTAATTGATGCCCTTGAAAGTTTTGCAATTTCAAATTAATAAAAGGTTTTAAATTAATATAATAATTATAATGAATAAGTCTTATTAATCATAAGGCTTATTTTATTATGAAAATAACTTTATTAATTTAGATTATATTAAAAAGGTGATATAATTAAAATATGGTAAATAAAATTAATATAGTATAAAGTAATGGAGGAAAGTATGAAAAAAGTTATAGATGCGAAAGGAAAAGCTTGCCCTATGCCTGTTATAATGGCAAAGAAAGAAATAGATTTAGGAACTAAGTTTTTTTCAGTTCAAGTAGATAATGGTATAGCTGTAGAGAACTTAAAAAAACTTGCCAACAGTCAAGGATTTGAAACTAAAATTGAAGAAAATGAAGGAATTTACACAGTACATTTTTCTAATGGTTGTGAAGAATGTCAAGAAGTTTTAAATAAAATACAAGGGAAAAAGCCTTTAGGTGATTGGTGTATTTTTATTGGCAAAGATATTATAGGAGCTGGTGCAGAAGAGCTTGGAAAGTCTTTAATGAAAATGTTTTTCTATACATTATCTGAAGATGAGGACTTACCTAAAGCTATTTTGTTTATGAATGATGGTGTAAAGGTACCAACATTAAACGAGCAGGCTATTGAGCATTTAAATGCTTTAGTTGCAAAAGGTGTTAATGTGTTAGTTTGTGGAGCATGTTTAAATTATTATCATCTTGAAGGAGAACTTAAAGTTGGAACTGTAAGCAATATGTATGATATTGTCGGAGTTATGAAATCCACTTCTAAAGTTATCACATTATAGAGAATTAACTATATATTATTAACTAAATAAAATAATAGTGCTTTATTTAGAACTCCAAAAGCAAAGTGAAAAGTATTTGGAAAAAATTATTAAAATATATTGACAATGTAAAAATTTTGATTTAATATTAATTCAATAAATAAAGGAATTACAACTAAATATTGTTAATCTTATCAAGAGCGGTGGAGGGACTGGCCCTATGAAACCCAGCAACCTGTTACTAGTTAATAGTTAGTAGAGAAAAGTTAAGAGTTATGGATAAAACTCATAAGATAGTTTTATGCATTTCAAGTTAAGAAATTTCAAGAAAATTTCAGTAGCAACTCTTAATTCTTAATTCTTAATTTTTAACTGTATACGTGGTGCTAATTCCTGTAGCTTTTTAGCTAGTAGATAAGAGGGTGAATTATGTAGTGTTTATTAGCACTAGAGATTTATTCTCTAGTGCTTTATTTTTTTATTTAAAAGTAAAGAGGGGGCAAAAAAATGGCAGAACTAAGTAATAGATTAGATTGGTTCTCTGAATCAACGATAAGAAAAATGACAAGAATAGCAGATCAATATGGAGCAATAAATCTATCACAAGGATTTCCAGACTTTGATCCGCCAAAAGATATCTTAAATAGTTTAAAAGAGGTAGCTGAAAAAGGACCTCATCAATATGAGATAACTTGGGGCTCAAAAATATTTAGAGAAAAGCTAGCAGAAAAACAAAAAAAGTTCATGAGGATAGAAATTAATCCAGAAGAAAATATAGTTGTTACATGTGGAAGTACAGAAGCTATGATGGTTTCAATGATGGCGGTATGCAATCCTGGAGATAAAGTCATTATATTTTCACCATTTTATGAAAACTATGTTGCAGATACAATTCTCTCAGGGGCAGAGCCTGTATATGTAGCATTAAAACCACCTAGTTTTGGATTTGATAAAGAAGAGTTAAGAAGAGCATTTGAGCAAAATCCTAAAGCTTTAATACTATGTAATCCATCAAATCCTGTAGGAAAGGTTTTTACGAGAGATGAATTGTTATATATTGCAAGTTTAGCCGAAGAGTTTGATACCTTTGTAATTACTGATGAGGTTTATGAACATATAGTATTTCCTCCTAATGAGCATATATACTTTGCTTCATTACCTGGAATGTTTGATAGAACTATATCATGTAGCTCATTATCTAAAACCTATTCTATTACCGGATGGAGATTAGGATATGTACTAGGTAATAAAAAAATAATAGATAACTGTAAAAAGGTTCATGACTTTTTAACAGTTGGGGCTGCGGCTCCATTACAAAAGGCAGTAATACCTGGATTAGAGTTTGGTGATGATTACTATGAAGATTTAATAAATAAGTATGATAAGAAAAGAGATTTATTTTTAAATGGATTAGACAAAATAGGGCTTAAATATTTCAAGCCAGAGGGTGCTTATTATGTGTTAGTAGATATAAGCGAGTTTGGTGCGAAGGATGATATAAGCTTTTGTGAGTATCTTACAAGGGATATTGGAGTAGCAGCAGTTCCAGGCTCAAGTTTCTTTAAAGAAGATGTAAATAACTATATAAGGTTACATTTTGCAAAGAAAGATGAAACATTAAAAGAAGCATTAAAGAGACTTGAAAGATTAAAAGTATCAAAATAAATTCTAACTTTATAAAAATAAATAGATAAGATTTAGAACCAAAATCGAAATAGTAAATATAAAAAAATATTAATATAAAAACTTGGGGGTATAAAAATGAAAAGAAATAAAAGATTAGTAGCAATAACACTTGCAGCAACTTTATCACTAGGAGTAGTAGGATGTGCTAGTAAAGGAGGAGAATCTCTAGAAACAGATACTAAAAATATTACTGTTGGGGTATGTCCTGGACCTTACGGAGATATGGTTAAAGAATGTATAGCTCCTTATTTAGAGGCAAATGGGTATGAGGTTGAAGTAAAGGAGTTTAGTGATTATATTCAACCAGATAAAGCTTTAAATAATAGAGAGATTGATGCAAACTTAATGCAACATACTGTTTACTTAGAAAAATTTAGTGCAGATAACAATCTAGATATATCAGCTGTTATTTCAGTTCCAACAGCAGGAATGGGTATATTCTCAAATAATCTTAAGTCTTTAAGTGAATTAGGCGAAGGTGGTAAGGTTGCTATACCAAATGATCCATCAAATTTAGCAAGAGCATTAACTTTATTGGAAACTCAAGGATTAATAAAAATAGATTCTAATGTTGATGATACTAAAGCTACAAAAAATGATATTACTGAAAACAGCAAGAATTTAGAGTTTTTAGAAGTTGAAGCAGCACAATTAGCAAGAAGTATAAGCAGTGCAGATATTGCTTTAGTACCTGGAAATTATGCTATAGCGTCTGGATTGGATTTTGCAGAAGCTTTAGCTATTGAAGAATTATCAGAAGAATATAAAAATGTAGTTGCAGTAAGAACTGAAGATTTAGATAAAGACTTAGGGAAGGATTTAAAAGAAGCTGTGGAATCAGAAGAATTTAGAAATGCTATTGAAAGTGGAAAATATAAGGAGTTTAACAAACCAGAGTGGTATGTTAATGCTAATTAATAGTTATAAATTAAAGGAATGGTGGTGAAAAAGTGATTAAATTAGAAAATATATCTGTAACTTTTAATGATGGTAAAAATAAATTAGATGCAGTAAAGAATGTAACTCTTACAATAAATAGAGGTGAAGTATTTGGAATTGTTGGTTTGAGTGGTGCAGGTAAAAGTACATTAGTTAGAGTAATTAATTTACTACAAAAGCCATCTGAAGGAAGAGTAATAATACAAGATAAAGATATTACAAAGTTAAATAGCAAGGAGCTAAGAAGCCTTAGATTAAAAGTAGGGATGATATTTCAAAACTTTAATTTAATAAGTGGAAAAACAATTTATGAAAATATTGAATTTGTACTTAAAGCTAATAATTATCCTAAAAATAAAATGAAAGAAAGAATAGAGTATTTGTTAGATTTAGTGAACTTAAGTGATAAGAAAGATGTTTATCCTGCTAATTTAAGTGGTGGTCAAAAGCAAAGAGTAGGTATTGCAAGAGCTATTGCAAATGATCCGGAAATATTGCTTTGTGATGAAGCTACATCAGCTTTAGATTTAGAAAATACAGAAGAAATACTAACTTTATTAAAAGATATTAAAGAGAAATTAGGAATAACTATAGTATTTATTACTCATGAAATGGAAGTAGCAAAGAAGTTATTTAATAGAGTTGCAGTAATGAGTAGTGGAGAAGTCGTAGAAGTTAACGATGTATACTCTATATTCTCTAAGCCACAACATGAAGTTACGAAATCTTTAGTCAGTAAAAATTCTAATCTTAGATTGCCTGAAGTAGTAAGACGAGATTTAGTAAAAGGTAGATTATATAAAGTTAATTATATTGGGCAGACAAGTTTAAATCCTATTATATCTGAGGCAGCTAAAAAATTTAACACTCAGATAAGTATTATTCATGGAAAGATAGACTATATTGATGGAAAGCCATTAGGTAGTTTGCTTATAGATATTATTGGGGATGATCAAGAAATTGAAAATACAAGAGCATATATTGAAAAAAATGCCGATGTAAATGAAGAAGAGGTAAATTCATTAGAGGCGGTGATTTAATATGACAGATACTTTAGAGATTCTTAGAAATGAATTAGGAAATGCAGTAATGGATTCTTCTAAGATGATTTTTATAGCTATGATAATATCAATAATAGTTGGTGGAGTTTTAGGGCTTATCTTATACTTAACCTCTAATAAGATGTTTTTTGAAAATAAATCTATAAACTCAATATCAGGATTTATTATAAATGTAATAAGATCAATTCCTTTTGTAATTTTACTAGTAGTACTAACACCATTAACAGAAATGATTGTAGGTACTAATATTGGGCCTGAAGCAGCTACAGTTCCTTTAACAGTAGCATCTATAGCTTTTTTTAGCAGGGTCGCTGAAGGAGCTTTTAGTGAAATCGATAATGGAGTGATAGAAGCAGCAATAGCGTCAGGAGCAGGATTTTGGCTTATATTCTCTGATGTATTAGTAATAGAGGCGCTGCCTAGTTTAATTAGAGGTGTAACTATAACTTTAGTAAGCTTAGTTGGATATTCTGCAATGGCTGGAATCGTTGGTGGAGGGGGAATCGGTGATTTAGCTATTAGATATGGATATTATAGATATGAAACTGGGGTAATGATAATTACAGTAATAATTTTAGTTGTGATTGTACAAGCTTTTCAATTATTAGGTGATAATTTATCAAAGAAATTTTTAAAAAGATAGGCATTATATAAGGGGGATAATATATGATATATAATGATTTAGTAAATATTTTAAAGGATACAGATAGAATTATAAGTACTGAAAATATAAATAGAGACTACTTCACTGATGGGCTTAAAAGAATTTATGGAGAAGCAGACGTTTTGGTTTTTCCAGTAAATACTGAAGAAGTTAGCTGTGTATTAAAATATGCTTATAAAAGTAATATTAAAGTAACACCTAGAGGATCAGGAACAGGTTTAGTTGGGGGAACAGTTCCTACAGAAAGAGGAATAATACTTGATTTATCTAAAATGAACAAGATAATAAATTTAGATAAAAGTACTTTTACAGTAGAGGTAGAAAGTGGAGTAGTATTGAACCAATTGCAACAATATGTAGAAAATGAAGGCCTATTTTATCCTCCAGATCCAGGAGAAAAAACTGCAACTATTGGAGGAAATATAAGTACAAATGCCGGTGGAATGAGGGCAGTAAAATATGGCGTAACCAGAGATTATGTAAGAAAGTTAGAAGTTGTTCTAGCAAATGGCACAATTTTAAACTTAGGAGGAGATACTATAAAAAATAGTTCAGGATTAGACCTAAAGGACTTGTTTATAGGTTCTGAAGGTACTCTTGGAGTAATAACTAAGGCATTTTTAAAAGTAATTCCAAAGCCTAAAAAGTCTATAAGTGCAATTATTGCCTTTGATGCTTTGGAGTTAGGTATCGAATCTGTAAATAGAATAATAAATGAAAATATTAATGCAACAGCAATTGAATTTATGGAGAAAAAGGTAATTGAGAATACTGAAAGATACTTAAATTTAAAGCTTCCATGCAGTAGCGGAAATTCATATCTTTTATTAACCTTCGATGGTGAAACAGATAGCGAAATTGAATTGAATTCTAATAAGGCTAAGGAAGTGTCAGCAAAAAGTGGGGCTGTAGACTTTATTCTTTTAAAAGATAAGGAAGAGATAAATAATACATGGCAAATAAGAGGGGCATTAGTTAAAGCTGTAGAAGCTATATCAGAGGAGGAACCAGTAGATATTGTAGTTCCTATAGATAAAATAGTTGAGTTTATAGATTTTACTAAAATCTTAGAAGAAAAATATAAAATTCAAGTTATAAGTTTTGGACACGCAGGAGATGGTAATATACATTTATGTGTTGTGAGAAATGGAATAGAAGAAAGCTTATGGAGAGAGAAGTCTCATAAATTATTAAAAGAACTATATTGTAAGTGTTATGAATTAAATGGAGTAACTTCTGGCGAACATGGAATAGGAATATCTAAGAAGGAGTATTTTTTAAGAAATACAAATAATAAAAATATAGAGTATATGAGAGAAATTAAAAAAGTTTTTGATGATAAATTTATACTAAATAATAATAAGGTATATATTCAATAGTTAAAGCGAAGCAGCTAGGTGAAAAGTCTACTACATTTAAATGAAGCAAGAAAGCTTTTCACCAAAGTGCTTCGCTTTTTATTTTATTATTATTGATAAATCTTGTTTATCTGTTACATGTCCTACTATCTTTGCATGTGGAGTATAGAGTTCCATACGAGATAAATATTCTTTTGCGTCCTTTTCAGGCATTGATAGTAGAAGTCCACCTGAAGTTTGAGGGTCTAAAAGAACATCTTGCATCTCTTGACTTACTCCGTTAGTAACTCTAAATATATCTTTTAAGTATTCTAAGTTGTTATACATTCCTTCAGGAATAATACCCATTTTAGCATATTCTAAAGCATCTGCTATAAGAGGAATATTATTGCTGAAAAACTCTATTGTTTTATTACTACCACTAGCCATTTCGTATCCATGACCTATTAAACTAAAGCCTGTTATATCTGTACAAGCATTAACAGTTAATCCTTTAAAAGCTTCCTTAGCATATTTGTTTAAAGTAATCATGATATTGGTAACTTCCTTTACTTTTTCAGCTGTTAATAGTTCTGCTTTATTCGCAGTATTTAAAATTCCAACACCAATAGGTTTAGTTAAAACAAGGACATCACCTGTTTTAGCGTTACTATTAGTAAGTATTTCTTTTGGATGTGCAAATCCACTAACGCATAGACCATATTTAGGTGTTGGATCAGCTATTGTATGGCCTCCAGCAACAATTGCACCAGCTTCTTTAATTTTACTATATCCACCTTGTAATATATCATGCATAATTGATGGGTCTAAGCATGAAGGAAAACAAAGCAGATTCATTGCTAAGGCAGGGTCCCCACCCATAGCATAAACATCACTTAATGCATTTGTAGCTGCTACTTGCCCAAAAGTATATGGATCATCAACCATTGGTGGAAAGAAATCTACTGTTTGAATTACAACTTTATCTTCTGAAACTTTATATACACAAGCATCATCTTTCTTATCAAAGCCTACTAGAAGATTTGAATCCTCAAATTTAGGAAGATTCTTTAGTACAGAATCTAGTACAGCTGGTCCAATTTTTGCAGCACAACCAGAAGTTTTTGTTAAAGTAGTTAACTTTATATTATTAGACATTTTTAGTCCTCCTAAGTATTAAAATCAATTTTTAAATTATTTACATACTATTTACTAGCTTATATATAAATACATTATATTACCATAACTATAATATATCTAGTTTAATTTACTTATATGTATTGTAAGTTTATTTCATGGTTTACATATTTATTTAAATAAGTGTAAAATAAATAATATATTATTTTATATAAATTAATAATAATTAGAATAGAGGATGAAGATAGTGATAACAACTAATGATTTTGAAAATATAGTTTTAAATAATATTCCTTTGATAGATGTGAGAGCTCCTATTGAATTTGAAAAGGGTGCATTTAAGACATCTATTAATATGCCAATTTTAACTAATGATGAGCGCCATATTATTGGAATATGTTATAAAGAAAAAGGAAATGCAGAGGCAACTAAGTTAGGATATGAGATTGTATCTGGTAAGACAAAAGAAGACAGAATTGGAAAATGGATTAATTTTATAGAGCAAAACCCTAATACAATGATCTATTGCTTTAGAGGGGGTTCCCGTTCAACTATAGCTCAAAGCTGGATAAATGAAGTAGCTAAAAAAGACATAATAAAGCTAGAAGGCGGATATAAAGCATTTCGTAATTATTTAATAACTTCTTTAGAACCTGAGAATATAAAATCAAAGCCATTAATCCTTACAGGATATACAGGTTCTGGTAAAACTATATTACTAAATAAACTTAATAACTCTATAGATCTTGAAGGGATAGCTAATCATAGAGGTTCAACATTTGGTCATCATGTTACAGCTCAACCAACTCAAATAAATTTTGAAAATAATTTAGCTTATGAAATTATAAAACATAATAATAAAAGATTTAAGTATATGATCTTAGAAGATGAAAGTAAGAATATAGGTAGAAGCTTTATACCTACTAGTCTTTATAGCTTATTCCATGGCGCAGATCTAATCTTCTTAGAATCTTTAATGGAAGAGAGAGTTGATAATATCCTTGAGGATTATGTTATTAATGGACAAAAGGAATTCATGGCTAGTTGTAACGATAAGGATTTAGCAATAGAACTTTGGTATGAAGATATGTTAAAAAGTATGGAGAGAGTTAAATCTAAGCTTGGTGGAGATAGGTTAAAAATTGTAATAGATGAGTTTAATAAAGCATATGATATTCAAAAGTCTAATGGAAGCTATGATTATAATAGAGTTTGGATTGAACTATTTTTACATAATTATTATGATCCTATGTATAAGCATTCTATCGAAAAGGGTAATAGAAATATTATCTTTAGGGGTAATAAGGATGAGGTTACTGAATATATAAAAAGTTTAGAAAATAATTAGTTAAATATATAATAATTCCGTAATTTTACAATAATTTCACTCATATAATTAAACTATAAAGAAATGAATAAGGAGAGTTTTTTATGGGTGAGAATAAAATTATTTGTCCAGAGTGTGGTAAAGAAAACAAGAAAGGAAATATCTTATGTATAGGTTGTGGTAAAGTACTACAAAGTGACTTAGCGCAAGCTAGAATTGATAGGACATATCCAAAGTACGACTTTAAAAACATTAAAACGAACTTCAGATCAAAGGTAAAAAACAGGCAATTATCAATTATTGTTGGAGCAATATTATGTATTTCAATAATTGGTACAGTTATTTATTCTACTGGAAAAACAACTAATGAGAATACTGCTGATTTAACTACTGATTTATCAGCTTTACTTTTAGAAAATGATAATGCAGAAGAAACAATGGGTAATCAAGGCTTTTTCTATAATGATAGAGCAAATAAAATTAAATCAGATACTGAGTTTAAGGAAGAGATGACAGCTATTATTGAGGATACTACCTCTTCACAAGAAGTTATTGATAATGCAACTAACTTATTAAACGAAAAAGTTCAAAAACAAGAGCAAGAAACTGCTATAGAAACAGAAATATTGAATAATGGCTATGAAGATGCTTTATGTATGATAGATGCGAACATAGTTAAAGTTTATGTAAAAGCAAATGATGCTTTCACTGAAGAAAATGCATCAGCGATTCAAAATATAGTTGAAGGTATTACTGGATTAAGTGATATTCAAATAGAATCAAGAAGCTAGAACATAGTATAACATTTATATATTAGTATTAATAAATTATTAATAAAATGTTTAATACAAAATATTAAGACTGTTAGGTATAATATATCTAATGGTCTTATTTTTTAAGTCGTCTTGACGATTTTTTATTAAATATAACGAGAGGTATCTTTATGAGTATATTTAAAAGTAACGATATAATTTCTGCTACAAAAAATAATGATATAGAATTAGTTAAGACATTAATTAAAAGCTCTAATGTGGATTATAAGGATAAAAATCATAAATCTGCTATATTTTATGCTGTAGAAAACAGTAATATTGAGATTTTGGATTTGCTTATAAATAATGGCGCAAATGTTTATATGAAAGATGATAGAGGTTTAACTATCTTTCATTATGTAGTATTATCTGGAGATAAAATTTTAATAGATTATTTTTTTAACAGAAAAAAGTTTAATGTTGATATAAAAAATATAAATAAGGATGTTAAAGATATAAATATTAAAGATGATAGAATATTGCTAAATATAATTAAGAAAATCTTTTGATATAAATAAATGAAAAGGTAATTATTATTCAGTTTATTAATAATTTATGAACAAATATTTTCATATACTATATTAGTAAAATAAACTTATTTAGAAGTAAGTGTTGTATTCAAATATGTTGAAAGGCTGAATAAATATAATGAAAAATATAATTATATTAGATAACAAAGATTCAAGCATAAGAAGAATACGAGATATTATAAGACACTCTAAAATAAAGGTGGAAAACATTATTGAATGTAGTAGTGAATTAGAAGCTTACAACGGAATTAAACGTAGTAATGTAGATTTATTAATAATAGGCATTACTAATAGTAATAAAGATGGAATTATATTAGCTAAAAAGATTAAAAAACTTAGATTAAAAACAAATATAATAGCAATAAGTGAAAGAGATAACACTTCAGATATAATTGAATTACTAAGATGTGGTGTAAGAGAGTATTTTAGCAGCGAATTTGAAGATTATGAATTAATTACTACTATAAAGTCTTTAGAAGAAGAATATAAGGAAGAAGAAAATGAAATAGGTGATAAGGTACCTTTGCTTTATGAACAATTAAAGTATTTACTTTTACAAGATGATATAGATATTAATATAGCCAATAATCTTAATAGTGTTTTAAGTAAACATATTATAAATATAAGTTATAAAATAATATGCACTAATTATGAAATGAAAAGCAAAATAAATAATAATTGTTTACTTTTTCAAAACATAAAAGGTCATAATATAATTATGATTAAAGCCGATAAAGCACAAAATTTTATAGATAAAAATTTAAGTGCTTTAGATATTGGTGTAAGTAAAGAATATACAGACATAAAATTCTTAATTGATGCTTTAAGTGAAGGAATACAAGGTAGGGAAGAAAAATTTTTCATGCAATTATCAAAAAAAGATTTTGCTACGGAAAACATATCTATAGAAGAGAATGAACTTGAAAAATTTATACAGTTAATAGGTACTAGTAGATTAGATTCTAATTATAACTATCTAAAGAGATTAGTTATGGCTGTGAAGCGATGTGAAATATCACCACGTTCTTTTTTAGAATTGTCAAAAGAGATTTACAATAAAATTCATAATACCTATAGTGGAATAATTATAGATGAGCATATAAAAATAGAGGAATTAGAAAATCCGTTTGCTTATACTAATATTGATATATACTGTGAAACAATATACAAATTAATTTTACGAATAAACAATAATTTAATAAATAATTATGATTATTATAGAAATAGAATTAAAATTGAAAAGGCTGTTCAATACATTAATAAAAATTATAAGAAAAATATAAATATGACTTTTATATCTAATTATGTATCAATGAATTATACAATTTTTTCTTTAGATTTTAAAGAATATACAGGGAAGAATTTTGTGAATTATCTAAAGGAAGTAAGATTAAAAGAAGCTAAGAGATTATTAAATGAAACAGATATGAAGATAAATGAAATAAGCGAAGCTGTAGGTTATGATAATGATAAACATTTTATGAAGACATTTAAAAGTCTATATAGTGTTACTCCAAGTGAGTATCGTAAAAATGTTAAGGCCGGTAAATTTAATAAAAATACACTTGTAAATTTTTAATGAAATTATTCTGGTAAAAAAACAACACCAAAGGTAAAAAAATATACACTTATTTTGTAAAGGATAACATCTATAATTAATTATATAGAGGTTATCCTTTTTATTAATAAATAAGTGAGGGGAAATAATGAAAAAGAAATTGTTAGCAGGTTTATTAGCTAGCTTAATGACAGTATCCTTTTTAGTTGGATGCGGCTCTAACAATACTGAAAATGTAACAGATGATAACACTCAAAAGACAGAAGAATCTGAAAAAACAGAGGAAACTACTAATGAAGAGGAGACTACTGTTGCAAATTCAACACCAAGAAGTGAAACACTATATTTTAATGGACAACAATGGGGAACTATAAACAATTGGAACCCTATGAGTGCTAACTCAAATAATGCAATGGCAATACAACAGGTTGATTCTGCTAGAGTTTTAATTTATGAGACATTATTCTTATATAATATGCTTGACGGATCATTACAGACTTTACTTGGAGAATCTTACGAATGGAATGCTGACCAAAGTCAATTAACAATTAAGCTTAATCCAGCTGCTAAGTGGAGTGATGGAACAAAAGTAACTGCTGAAGACGTAGTTTACACATTTGATACTCATGTAAAATACGGTTCAACTACAGGCAATGACTATTCAGCATATATTGAAAAAGTAGAAGCAAAAGATGATACAACAGTTGTATTTAATTCGAAATTAGATGATGCTGGAGTTCCTATTAATCCATTAAAAGTGATAGAATATCTTCCTAAAGTATATGTTATGCAAAAATCTTATTTACAAACTGTAGAAGCTAGAAATAATAATGAAGCTGATAAAGTTAAAGAAGATGTTATGGATGACTTAGTTGCTTCAGGTCCATATAAACCTTATTATGATGATGACCAAAAAGTTGTATTTATAAGAGATGACAACTATTGGGGAACAAGTTTATGGGGTAGTTTACCAGCACCTAAGTATATAGCACATACAATATTTGCAGATAATGCAGCTGGGGATATTGCTTTTGCTAATGGTGAAGTAGATGTATCTCAACAATTTGTTTCTGAAATATGGAAGATGTGGGAAGGTGGAAAACCTATTTCTACCTATATAGATGATGCACCTTATTATGTTTGTGCTACAATGCCAACAGCTTTCTTTAATGTTGAAAGAAGAGGTCTAGATAAAGCTGAAGTTCGTAAGGCTATTGCTATGGCTGTAGATTTTGATCAAATAATTTCAACTGCTATGTCAGGATATTCTCCAACATTTAAAGATGTACCTAGAAGCTTAATGAATCCAACTGCAGCAGAGCAAGCATTAGTAGATCAAGCTGCATTAAGTGATTTACAATTTACAGGTAAAGATATTGAAGGAGCTAACAAGCTACTTGATGAAGCAGGTGTAGTTGATACAGATGGTGATGGAATTCGTGAAATAGATGGTGAAAACTTATCATATAAAGCTGAATGTCCAGAGGGGTGGTCAGACTGGAATGCATCACTTGAAATAGTTGCAGCTGCTGGTAAAGAAATAGGTATAAATATAGAAACTTACTTCCCAGATGCAAATACTTTCTATGATGATATGACAACAGGAAATTTTGATATTTGTATGTGGAGTCCTCCAGGAGCATCAATATCTAACCCTTGGACTCGTTCAATGGCGTTACTTTCTAGCACATATAATGAACTAGAAGTAAACTGGAGTGGTAATTTTGGTGGATTTACAAGTGAAAAAGCTGATGAAATCCTTGCTAAGATACCTACAGAACAAGATCAAGTTAAGTTAAAAGAATATTATACTGAATTAAGTAAGATATATCTTGAAGAAGTTCCTTCATTTTCATTAATGTATAGACCTCAAGTATTTCATACTGTAAATGAAAGTGTATGGACTGGATTCCCACAACAAGATGACGGAAATAATATTCCACCATTAGATTGTACAGATGGGTATGGAGTTGCAGCATTATATCATCTTAAAAATATTGAATAGAAGATTGATTTTGTAATAGTCAGTTAAATATTAGAAATGACCATGTTTAAAGACTAATTAAGCATGGTCGTTTTTATAAAATAATATATAAATACTTCAATTTGGAGGTAATATATTGAAAGGATATAAAAAGTATTATACAAATAAAATAGCATGGTATATAGCAACTTTAATTATTGCTGTTGTTTTAAACTTTGTGTTACCTAGATTAATGCCAGGCGACCCTGTTTCAGCAATTGCAGCAAGATCTGTTGCAGGAATGACTGATTCTACAGCTATTCAAAAAGTATATGAAGATTATGCAGAAAAATTTAGTATAAATGAGCCTATGACAACACAATTTTTTAGCTTTGTTAAAAATGCAGCTAAAGGTGATTTTGGTGTTTCCTTTAGTCAATATCCTAGGACTGTTTCAGATATAATAGAATCCTCTGTATGGTGGACTGTGTGCCTTCAGCTTCCTGCAATTTTAGTAGGATGGATATTAGGAAATTTACTTGGAGCTGTTGCTGCTTACAGGAAAGGTATATTTGATAAAGGTATTTTACCATTGTTTTTATTTTTTAGTAACGTTCCTGCATTTGGTATGGCTATAGTACTTTTATTTGTTTTTGCGGTAAATTTAGGATGGTTTCCTACTAGTGGAGGATATGGATTTGAATTAATTCCAAATGTCAGTTTTACCTTCTTTAAATCTATTTTTTATCACTATCAATTACCATTTTGGTCTATTGTTTTAATTACTATCGGTGGGCAAGCAATAGGAATGCGTTCAATGTCAATTTACGAGCTTAATGCAGATTACGTTAAATATAGTAGGTTCTTAGGAATAAAAGATAGAAAAATTACTAAATACGTTTTTAGAAATGCAATGTTGCCGCAAATAACAGGGTTAGCTATGTCTATAGGTACTATGATAGGTGGAGCATTAGTAGCTGAAATAATTTTTAGTTATCCAGGACTAGGAACTACAATACTAAATGCCATTAAAGGACGAGATTATCCGTTAATTTCCGCCTGTACACTAATAATAACTATAATGGTTTTATTAGCAAATTTACTTGTAGAAATTTTATATGGTGTAATTGATCCACGTATAAAAGCATCGCAACAAGACTAAAGGAGGAGATATAGTATGAGAAGTAGATTAAAACAAGTTTTTCATGATAAAAAATTCTTGCTAGGATTTATTATATTTATTCTAATTTTATTGACAACTATAATATATCCATTACTTGTTACCTATAATCCTTTAGAGATGGTTGGGGGGTTATTTTATAAACCAGGTACTTATGTATCGATTACTGATGCAGTAGAATCAAAAAATTATCAATTAAATGTAGACACAAAAGGAGGTAGATTGGAAAGTAAGCTTTCTTTAGAAGATAGAGCTGAAATGGCTACTTGGCTTGAAAAGTTTGGTGGAATTTCTATAGATGAAATAGATGTAACCGACGCTGAAGCATTAGTGAAATTATGGAATAAACATTACGATTCTAAAAATCCACAAGAAGGACTAATATCAGCTAAAAAGAAGTATTATGTAAGATTGGATATTAAGATTGATGGTATTTTAGAGGAAAGTGAGCTTATCCTTGCAAAATTAGATGAAACTTCAGGGGAATTAGTTCAAGATTCTAAAGTTACTTCTACAGACTTTGTAAATATAAATGATATTGCTAATCAAAGAACTTTCGTTTTAGGAACAGATAATTTTGGACGTGATGTTTTAACTGAATTAGTACATGCTACAAGAACATCTTTAAAAATAGGATTAATAGCAGGCTTGATAGCAACTTTTATAGGGTTAATACTAGGTTTATTATCAGGATATGTAGGAGGATTATTAGATGATATAATAATGTTTATTACTAACTTGTTTACTGTAATTCCTTCTTTTATAATATTAATCCTTATATCATATAGTGTAGGACAAAGTGCTAGAGGTGTAACTATGGTTGCTAGTATAATAGGTTTAACTTCTTGGACATGGACTACAAGATCTGTACGTTCACAAGTTATTTCACTTAGAAACAGAGATCATGTAAACTTATCTAAGTTATCTGGACATAGCCTATTTAGAATAATTTTAACAGATATATTACCTTATGTAGCTTCATATGTAGTTATGGCTTTAATTTTACAAATATCATCAGGTATTTTAGCAGAAGCACAGTTGTCTATGCTAGGATTAGGGCCTGCGACCACAAAAGTTACAACGCTAGGATTAATGATGAACTGGGCTATGCAATACAAAGCACCATTGTCTAATGCATGGTGGGCATTTTTACCGGTTATTCTTTCTATTGCATTAATTACATTTTCACTTAATTTGATGAATACAGGATTAGATCAAGTATTTAATCCACAGCTTAGAGAGTAGGGGGAATATGTATGGGAAAAGTTATATTAGAAGTAGATAATTTAAAAACCAAATATATTACAAGATTTGGAGAAGATATATATGCAGTAGACGGTATATCATTAAAGCTTGAAGAAGGAAAGTCACTTGGTATAGCTGGAGAATCAGGATGCGGAAAATCAACTTTAGCATTAAGCTTAATGGGATATTACTTTGCACCACTTCATTATCAAAGTGGAACTATTAATATAGAAGGAAAAAATATTTCTAGTATGAAACCAGATGATGTTCGAAGAAAAATATTAGGAAATGAAATAGCATATATACCTCAAGCAGCTATGAATGCATTAAATCCTACACAGAAAATAATAAGATTTATAGAAGATGTTATTAGAGCTCATGATCCAAAAGCTAAAAAAAGTAATATTTATGATTTAGCTAGAAAACGTTTTGAGATATTAGGATTACCAGAGAGCGTTCTTCAAAAGCATGCAGTAGAGCTTTCCGGTGGGATGAAACAAAGAACTGTAATTGCGATTTCTACAATTTTATCACCTAAAGTATTAATTGCAGATGAACCGTCATCTGCCTTAGATGTTACATCTCAAAAGATGGTAATAAAGATGTTAAAAGATTTGATGAATAAAGGGTTTATAAAATCTATGATATTCATAACTCATGAGCTCCCACTACTTTATAACGTAACTGATGATATTATGGTAATGTATGCGGGACAGAGTGTTGAATTCGGTAAAGCAAAAGAAATGGTATTTGATCCATTACACCCTTATTCAAAAGGGCTTATGGGTTCAATAATAGTTCCTGAAGAGGGTACTAAAAATAATAAGTTAATTGCTATTCCTGGAACACCTCCTAATTTAAAAAATCCACCTATAGGATGTAGATTTGCTGAAAGATGTAAATATTCAAGACCAGAATGTATGATTCATAGTATATCAGAAAATAAGATGAAAAATGGACGTATGTATAGATGTTATATGAATGAATCTGAGTTAAGGGAGGTTTATAGTAATGAGTGATATAGAATCATTATGCTTAAGCGGTAAAGGTATTACTAAAATATTTGGTATAGGGGATAGTAAAACTATTGCTGTAGACCATGTAGACTTTGAATTTCATGAAGGAGAAATTATATCTATAGTAGGAGAAAGTGGATCTGGAAAAACAACTTTTGCTAAAATGCTATTAGGACTAATAAGTGTAACAGAAGGAGAAATACTATTTCAAGGTAAACCTAGAGATATAAAAAGTCATAAAAATAGAAAAGAATATTGGAAGGGAATACAAGCAATATTTCAAGATCCATTTTCATCTTTTAATGTTTTTAATAAAGTAGACTCAGTCTTGTTAGATTGTATTAATATGCGAGGAGGAAGGAAGCTTCCTAAAGAAAAAAAATTTGAAATGATGACAGAAGCATGTAGTTTCGTTAATTTGAAATTTGAAGAGCTAACTAATAAATATCCATTTGAACTTTCCGGTGGACAAATGCAACGTTTAATGATTGCAAGGATTTTTTTACTTAAACCTAAAATACTTTTAGCTGATGAACCTACATCAATGATAGATGCATGTTCGAGAGCTACAATTTTAGATATGCTTCTCAAATTAAGAGAAGAAACTAATATGACAATAATTTTTATTACTCATGATATTGGTCTAGCTTATTATGTGTCTGATACAGTTTATATAATGGAACATGGAAGATTTGTAGAATTAGGTGAAGCAAATGAGGTAATATTGAGACCAAAGGCTGATTATACAAAGAGATTAATTAGTGATGTTCCTAAAATTTATGAAGAATGGGACTTAAACACTATATAAGAATTGATAATCCTAAATGATAAATGAATGGTATTGTTCACATTGCTCACAATAGAAATGTTAGCTAAGGCTAAGAGAAATATGTCATTCTGACAGAGAAATATTCATCTTTGGAAGGAGAAAAATGCCTCGGCAAATATAAGATTCATTCCGTAGGCATGTGTTTCTCTGTGGATTTAGCCACATATTTCTCTTCTGATTGCTGAATATTTATCTATGACTTGGTCATATGTTTCTCTTTTGCATAAGCGAAATATTTCTCTTTGCGAGCGTAGCGAACAACTTATTTAAACTACATATATGTCTGAAAATTCGATATTACATTTTTCTATAGGATCCATACAGTTTGGGTTAATATTCTCTATGACAGGTTCATTTTCAATAATATGTATAGGTAGTGTAAATAGAAACTCAGAACCTCTTCCTTTACTACTGTTAACAGTTATATTTCCACCATGAAGTTTAACTAAGGATTCTACTATAGATAAGCCTATACCACTCCCTTCACATTTTCTTGTCATAGTATTATCTACCTGCATAAATCTCTCAAAAATAAGATCTATTTTATCTTCTGAGATACCAAGTCCATTATCTTTGACACTTACTAATATGTCATTTCTTAGAGTAGTTATTTTAACTTCTATCTTACCATCTTTTTCAACATATTTAACTGCATTTGATAAAAGATTAAGCATTATTCTTTCTACTTTTTCTGAATCACAAGATATAATTTTTTCTTCAACGTCTGTATCAAAAATAAGTTCTATTCCTTTATCCTCAATATATTGTACAACAGACATAGTTATATCTTCTATAACAGAAACAATATTGTGGTTTTTAGGATGAATTTCATAATAGCCTATATCAATTTTTGTCATATCAATTATGTTATTTGCTAGTCTAAGTAATCTATAGGAGTTTTGTTTAATGGAATTTAAATAATTGTCTAAGTTAAAGTTATTATGTACCAGAATATTACCATTTCTTATGTTTTTATTTATAATTTGCAGGCTAGCTAAAATAATATTTAATGGTGTTTTAAATTCATGAGATATATTAGCGAAAAACTCATTTTTAATATTTTCTAAATGTAGAGCTTCTTCAATTATCTTATTTTGACTTTCTAACTTCTTTTCATCTGTAATGTCTTTTGCAGTGCATAGATATATATTATCTTCTTTAAAAGCTCTACAATTCCAAGATAACCATTTATATTCACCATTTTTACAAAGCATTCTACATGTAATGTTATAACTATCATAACTCTTAGATAGAATATTAACTATGTTATTAATATCATCAGGATGAATCAAATTTCTCCAATGATTTGAATTTAATTCTTCAAGTGTCCACCCTAATACTTTAGTATAACTATTACTTATTTTTTTATGTTTCCCATCTTTATATATTGTTGCTGTGATATCCACTGCAGTATTTAATAAAAATGATAACTCCTCTTCAATTTCTAATCTTTTTTTAAATTCAATTTTTAATTTTTCAGTAAGTAAATAATTATTTATTATAGCACCTAATTGTTTAGCAAATGTTGTTGAAAAAGAGTCATTTTTACTTGGGAAATCCACTTTGTTTTTGTAGCATACATGTAGAACTCCTAAAATATCTTTATTGAATTTTATTGGATAAACACCTATGTATTTAAATTTATCTTTATATAAATTCTTCACAAAATCATTATATTTCTCAATAGGTAAGATACAATAGTCATTATAGTTAGCTAAAATACTTTGAAATTCCTCTTTATCTATCTGTATATAAGAATCAGTATTATGACTTGAATTAAAATTATTATTACTATAATATGGAACAAGATGTTCATTGTAATGAATAAAAAAGTTAAATTCACTACAAGCTAAGGTATTATTAATATTCCACTTAATTTTGTTTATTACTGTAAAATCATTAGCGATATTAGTACCTTGGTCAAGCAAACGTTGTAAAATTGTTAATTGGTCATAACTTCTACTTAAGCTACTTTCTATGAAGTTTGTAAGAGTTATGTCTTTAGATAAACCAATAATATACTTAATCTCTTTATTATCATCTAAAATTGGATGAACCCATCTACTCAAAACTATTTCTTTACCGGATTTTAAGATATATGTATCATCAAATACTCTAGCTTCTTTTGAATTTATAATTACATTTTCAGTAGATTGAATCCTTTTAACAGATTCTTTATCAAAGTAATCAATAGGGGATGTTCCTATGTATTCATTTATATTAGCATTTAAAGCTTTTGCAAAAAATTTATTCATATAAATATATTTTCCACTTTTATCTTTTATCCAAGCCATAAAATTACTATTATCTAATATATTTTCTAAATGTTCTTTTGTGTATGATGAACCTTCCACATCTGATAAAGTTATAAAGATTGCATCAGTAGTATTAAATTTATTATAGCAATAAATAATATTACATTTTTTATCTATATTATTTGTTAATATATGAACGATTGATTCTCCATTTTTTTCTTTTAAAATATTATCTACATCAGATTTGCCTTTTATAAGATGATCTATATTTAAGTCTCGCAAATTATCTAATGAAATTGATGTAAATTTAACAAAAGAATTATTAATAAATAATATTCTACCATTTATATCAATAATAATAATTTTATCCTGTAAGTTATTTAAAAAATACTCCATAGTTTACCTCTTATGCTATAATTTATAATTATATTAACATTATACAACCATTTGTTGTAAATTTCATCAAATTATTACAATAAGAATATTTGTTTTATTATGAATTTCACTAAAAATTATGTAAAATAATTTTATATAGCTTTAGATTTTAAGGAGTGAATATATTGAAATTAAATGAAGAACAAAAGCTCTTAGTAAACGAATATACTAAGAATATTTTATTATTAGCTTCTGCCGGCACTGGTAAAACGGATACTTTATCAAAAAGAGTTGCCGGAATTATAAAAGAAGGAAAAGCTAAATCAGATCAAATTTTATGTATAACATTTACTAATAAAGCTTGCAAAGAAATGCAAGAAAGGGTAGAAGCTATTGTTAGAAAAGAATCTAAAAATATAACTATTAAAACTTTTCATAGCTTTTGTTTTGACATAATAAAGTCTAATTTAAAAAAAAATACTGATGTATTTAGTGATTTTATAATATTTGATGAAGAAGACTGTAAAGAGTTAATAAGAAGTTGTAATTATTTTAATTATCCAATTAATAATTTACACTTATTTATTAAAGAAATTAAGTCATTTATGATTAAAGGCAATCTACCGACTTCTCAGGATATTGATTATAAAAGTATAATTAAAAATTTTTATATGAATTATGATGAAAAAGTTACTAAAGTATGTAGTGAAAGAGGTAAATTAAATTTAGAACTAAAGAAGTATTTAAAAGATAAAGGAGATATTTTAATTCAAACTTATAACTCTTTACTATATAGCAATCATGGATTAGATTTTGATGATTTAATATATATAACAAAAGAGTTATTTAAGGATGAAAATGTCGTTAGGTCAATAAGTGAAAAATATAAATATATAAATATTGATGAAATGCAAGATATAGGTACTATTGAATACTTTATAATCGAGAAGATATTTAAAAATAACAATATATTAATGTGTGGAGATATATTCCAAACTATATATAGCTGGAGGGGATCAGAGCCAGACATAATAATAAATACTTTTAAAGAAAAATATAAACCTCTAGAAATTGTATTTTCAAAGAATTATAGAGCAACCAATATTTTAACAGAGAGTTCACTTGAATATTTAAAAAATGCATTTGAAACACAAGTTACAACCATATATAAAGATGGAATAAAATCAGCCACAAGCATTGTTGGTGAAAAAATAAAACTTTCTATTAATGATAATGCTAGAAGTGAAGCTAGATTCATTTTTGATTCTATAAAGTCTTTGGAGCAAAATGGAGAAAATATATACAGTACTTGTATTTTAACAAGAGATAATAATTATAATATGGCACTAAGTAATTACTTAAAATCTTTACAGTATGAGGGAGTAAATTTTGAGTTTATATTAGTAGACCAATTTAAATTTTTTAGAAGACAAGAAATAAAAGATATAATCGCATTTTTAAAGCTTATAGTAAACCAATATGATTCTTTAAGCTTAAAGAGAATCATAACAAGACTTCCAAATGGAATAGGTGATAAAACAATTGAGGAAATTGAAGGAAGTAAATACAAATGTGTAGGAATTAGAATATCAGATTTTATTGATCCTAGCGTAGTTGCTTATGGCGAAAAGTATGCTTTATTGGTAAAAGAATTAGAAAAAGATAATATAATAGTATTTGATGTAGAAAGTACTGGAACTGATGTAACAGAGGATGAAATAATTCAAATAGCTGCAATCAAAATAAATTCAAAAGGTATTGTAATTGGAAAGTTTGAAAAGTTTATTAAAAATGATAAATCTGTAGGTACTTCACAATATGTACATGGATTTAGCGATGCTTTTCTACGAGAAAATGGTGAGGATAAAAGGACTGTATTATTAGAATTTTGTGAATTTATAAAAAATTCTATAATAGTAGGACACAATGTACAATTTGATATAAATATATTAACAAGTGAACTAAAAAGATTAAAAATGAACTCTATAGATATTAAAGGCTTCTATGATACTTTAGATATTTATAGAAGGTTTTATCCAGAAGCTACAAACCATAAGTTAGAAACACTTTCAAAAATATTTAACACTAAAAATAAACCAAGTCATGATGCTATGGATGATATATTAGCAACTGGAGAGCTTCTTATAAATGCTATTTATAACTACATAATACCAACTACAATGGAAAGAATGTCTTATATGATAAAACATTTAAAAAGCTTTTCCAAAATATCCGAGAAGTTAAATTCCTTATTTGATAAAGCTAAAGATATGAGACCTTATGATATAGTAGTAGAAGTAATAAACTCTTTTCATATTAAATCTCTATATACTGGTGAGGACGGTAAAGAAAAAATAGAAAGATTAAGAGATTTTTATGTACTACTTAAGGATTTAGATAATAAAGATAAAAGTAATAGAGATTCATTACTAGACATAATAAAAATAACAGGATTATCAAATGGTGAACTTGAATCATTAATAATAAATAGAACAAAAAGACCAAGAATTCCAATTATAACAATTCATCAAGCAAAAGGCTTAGAGTATGAGAATGTTTTTTTAGCTGGTGCTCAAAAAAATACTTTTCCATCATTTAGAGCATTAAATAGCAATAATTTAGAGGAAGAAAAGCGATTGTTCTATGTTGCAATAACTCGTGCAAAAAAGAGATTATTTATCTCTTGTAATACATCAGGATATTTTGGATATAATGATAAAAGCCCATTTATTAACCACATTCCAAGTAAATATATAACCTCTGTAAAAGAATAATGAAAAATGTATATTAAATAAAAATATGTTATAATGTGCTGAATGACTTTATATAATTTGTTGGAGAAAACTTATGAAAGAAGAATATATAAAAGCTATTGACTTAGCAAAAGAATTAAATTTATACTTAAAAATTGTAACAGCTACTAATACATTCGAAAGTTATAACAGTTTCTTTAATATATACGACCAATATGAAGAAGCTTGTAGAAGAATAGTGGTCTTAACACCATTTAAAGATCTTGAAGAGGTTTATGATAAAGATTCAGATAGTAAGATAGTTGAAAATAACATCGTTGATGGTAATGTTTGGCTTAAAGAATTTTCTTTACTTGTAAATCCAAATACAATAGATCTTTATAGTATCACAATATCTAAAGATGAAGCTGAAAAATTAAGAAAATTATTTTTAGATAATAAATAAAATTCACTAAAAGTAGGAGCAAAAAATGAGAAATATTAAAATGATAGTTCAGTATGATGGAACTAGATATAAAGGATGGCAAAAACAAAATATTAAAGGAAATACTGTATCAACAATACAAGATAAGCTTGAAAAAGTATTATCTAAAATGACTAACGAGGATATTCAAGTAATTGGTTGTGGAAGAACTGACACCGGAGTTCATGCTGATAATTATATAGCAAACTTTAAAACTAATTCTACATCAACTATAAGTGAGTTCAAATCATATCTAAAAATGTATCTTCCTGAAGATATAGTAATTAAAGATATGATGAATTGTAGTGAAAGATTTCATGCTAGATTAAACACAATTTCTAAAACTTATAAATATACTATTGATAATAATGATTTTTGTAATGTATTTATGAAAAAATATGCTTATCATATGGAGGATAAGCTTGATGTAATCAAAATGAGAGAAGCATCTGAAGTACTTATAGGAACTCATGATTTTAGAAGTTTCACAAGTCTTAAAGCTAAAAATGGTAAATCAACAATAAGAACAATAAATTCTATAAATATAGAGGAAAATAATAATATAATTACTATTGTAGTTAATGGTAATGGATTTTTATTAAATATGGTGAGAATACTTGTTGGTACACTTATAGAAGCTGGAAAAGGTACTGTATCTCCTAAAGATATTAAGGATATTTTAGAAACGAAAGATAGAACTAAAGCTGGAGAAAAAGCTCCTGCAAAAGGATTGTGTATGTTAAAAGTCGAATATTAGATTGTAATTAATTTAGAGGAGAAATTTTAATGCTTATAGGTAAGGACATAAAAGATGAAGAAAAGTATCTTTCAAATACAATAGATACTATAAATAGTTTATTAAATAATTATGGAGTTTCTAGTTCTAAACAAGACAAATCAATTATAGAGCATAGAAAATTCCTATGGGATAATAGAAGTGAATTAGATGAAATCGAAATAAATGAGAATTGTGGGCAAGTTGCTTTAGAAGAAAAATTATATGCTAGTAAACTTTCAAGAATTAAAACTTTAGAAAGACAGTTAAAATCTCCTTATTTTGCTAGGTTAGATTTTAAGGAAGATGGAGAAGAAGTAGAAAGTTTCTATATAGGTTTATCCACTGTAGAAAATGAAGAGGATTTTGAATTCATAGTATTCGATTGGCGTTCTCCAGTATCTAATATGTTTTATGATTTTGAGGTAGGTCCAGCATATTATAAAGCTCCAAATAGAACTATAAATGGTCAAATAGAGTTTAGTAGACAGTTTAATATAAAGAACGGTAAAATTGTTTTTATGCATAATTCTAACGAATCTCTTTGCGATGAGAATTTAAGTACTATGCTTAGTAGAAATGCAACAGAAAAGATGAAAAATATTGTTGCTACAATACAAAAAGAGCAAAATGATATTATTAGAAATGATGATAGTAAAATATTATTTATTCAAGGCGCTGCTGGATCTGGGAAAACATCAATAGCACTACATAGAGCTGCATATCTATTATATAAAAACAGAAAAAATTTAACAGCTGATAATATTTTGATATTTAGTCCAAATGAAGTTTTTGCTGAATATATATCTGATGTATTGCCAGACCTTGGTGAAAGTAATATATTACAAACTACATTTGAATTATACTCAAAAAGATTTTTACCAACAAATTATATATTTGAAAGTAAGAATGACCATTTAGATTATATATATTCAGTAGATAGAAATAGTGATAGTTTTAAAATTAGAGCAAACTCTATGGAATATAAAAACACCACAGAGTTTATGCATATCTTAGATAAATATACCAATGATCTTCCGAATCATTTAATAGAAATAAGACCAATAATTATAGATAATAATGAAGTAATAAGTAAAAGTTCTGTAAAAAAGACATTTTTAAATAGATTTAAAGATATCCCATTATTAAATAGAATAGATGTAGTTAAACAAAGTTTATTTTCACAGCTTGAAACTAAATACTTAGCTTCAGACAATAATATTGAATTAGACTATATAGAAGATAAAGAAGAGTTTTATTCATATTGTAAAGAAGAAGTAAGCAATCAGGTTGATAAAATGATAAAGACTTTAGATAATGTTGCTATATACAAACTTCTATGGGAAAATATCGAAAAGTATACTAAAGATGATTTAAAAGAAATTAAGGATTATACTATTGAGTATATATCTGATAAAGAAGTAAAATTTGAAGATTTAACTCCAATTATATATATAAGGGCAGCAATGGAAGGCTTCAGAAATTATAGCAATATGAAGCATATATTAATAGATGAAGCTCAAGATTATAGTCCATTGTTCTACCAATTAATAAGAAAGTCCTTTAATAATGCTAAAATAACTATAATGGGAGATTTAAATCAAAGAATAGATAAATATTCCAATGTAAAAGATAAAGATAGTATTTTAGAAGTATTTGACGATGTAAAAGTAGCTATTCTTTCTAAGAGTTACAGATCAACTTCTAATATTACTATGTTTGCAAAAGAAATCTTAGATACCTATGAGCCAATAGAAGCAGTCGAAAGATCAGGAGAAAATCCTAATATAGTTATAGAAAAAGATAATCTAGCAAAATCAATAAAAAATGAAATCGAATCAATGAAATCTAAGGGGCATATTTCTATAGCCGTTATATGTAAGAATAGGGAAAAAACTAAAAATATCTTTGACAGCTTGAAAGAGTTAGATTTAAAAATAAATATAAATCTAATAGATAATGAAAATTCAGAACTAAAAAATGATGTAAATGTAATATCATCATATTTAGCGAAAGGTTTAGAATTTGATGGCGTTATTATTGCTGATGGAGAAAACTACTTAAATAGTGAAGATTCTAATTTGTTTTATACTGTATGTACAAGAGCATTACACAAACTAGTTATTTTTTCATCAACATCATTAGATAATATACTTCCTAATAATACTATGTTATATGATTGCGTTTAAGAATAAAAAAATCTTGGAGATTATCCAGGATTTTTTTGCTTTATTTAATTCTATATTAAAACGACTTAAGAATTTTAAGTTATTTATGTATAAATCTTAAGGAAGAATAATATTAATTATAATGTATATAGATATAAATTAATATTATTATGTAACTACTACTTTAAGGGGGAAAGGTAAATGGATTGTAAAAAGGAAAACATGTATCAATTAGAGGGTAGAGTTCCTCTACAAGATGCTATTCCATTAGGAATGCAGCATGTACTTGCTATGTATGCTGGGAATTTAGCACCATTGCTTGTTGTTAGTGGTGTATTAGAAATGAATATGGGTGTAAAAGTTATCTTATTGCAAAATGCTATGTTTGTAGCCGGCCTTATAACATTAGTTCAATTATATCCTATATGGAAAATAGGTTCAGGATTGCCAGTTGTAATGGGAACAAGTTCAGGATTTATACCAGTAAGTATTAGTGTAGGAACTCAATTTGGTTATGGTGCTATTATGGGTGCATCTTTACTTGGTGGTATAATGGAATTCTTGTTAGGCTTTATTATAAAACCACTTAGAAAAATATTACCTCATGTTGTTACAGGAACAGTTGTTTTAATATTAGGTATATCTTTAATACCTATAGGAATTCAATTTGTTGGTGGTGGAGTTGGTTCGCAAAGCGATCCTAACTTTGGAGCTATAGCCAATATTGTAATCGGTTTAATAGTATTTCTAGTTATTATAGCGTTAAAACAATTTGCTAAAGGTTTTTGGAGTATCTCTTCTATATTAATTGGAATTATAGTTGGTTATATAGTTGCAATTGCTTGTGGTATGGTTGATTTTTCAGGTGTAGCTGAAGCTGCATGGTTCTCAATTCCAAAACCAATTTTTATGATAGAGGGATTAAGCTATTCCTTCCGTATTGAAGCTATTGTCCCATTTTTATTAGTATACTTAGCAACTACAGTAGAAACTATTGGAGATAATACAGGTATTGCTGTAGGTGGATTAGGAAGAGATATAACAGATGATGAATTAGAAGGAGCTGTACATGCTGATGGTTTTGGATCAGTTGTAGCAACTTTATTTGGAGTAATGCCAAATACATCTTTTAGCCAAAATGTTGGATTAGTAGCAATGACTAAGATTGTTAATAGATTTGTTTTAATGACTGGTGCAGTTTTTCTAATGTTATGTGCATTTATTCCTAAATTAGGAGCTATAGTAGCTTCTATTCCAAATTGCGTTTTAGGTGGAGCAGTATTATTAATGTTTGCAATGATAAGTATAAGCGGACTTAATTTGTTAACAGAAGAAGGAAAAATCTCAGAAAGAACTGGACTTATTGTTGCTGCATCATGTGCAGTAGGATTAGGATTAAGTAATTGTCCAGAAGTTATGCAACACTTACCATCATGGTTCCAAAGTATGTTTGGTCAAGCTATAGTTGGTGGTTTTGTTACTGCTACAATATTAAATCTAATTTTGCCTAAAGATATCTTGGAAAAAGAAAATAACTAAACGATATATTATTTTTATTGGTTTTTATGATATAATCAATGAATATAAAACTTAGGAGGAAAATTATGATTTCTAAAAAAGCACTTAAAGATGATATAATAACTTACGACATAATAACTTACACAGATGAAAATGGTGAAGTAATAAATTATGTTGAAGTTACATTAGTAGATAGAATTATAGACGTATATATGGACATAAGAGAAGTAAACATCGGATTAATTGCAAATAAGATAATTGAAGATGGTTTATATAAGTAACAAAAAGCCCCTAAATCAAATTAGATTTAAGGGCTTTTAATATGTAGAGTAGATTAATAATGGATAACAACTGAAAAACAGGAAAAAATGCTTGTTGATATAACTAAAAACACTGATGATGAACTAGCTCTAGAGGATGTTGATGTTCTATGAGCTATTATAGAATTTTATTAGTTACATATTTTATATGTGGTATGACAGATTCGTATGCTGCCCATATATATCAACAATTATTAGGAATAAATATTTATAAGCTTTTTTATTCTATAAAAAATATATAGTATTTCTCATTTATATAAGTAAATCATAAGATATAAAGAGGAGGGGGTTAGTTGAATAAAATAAAGATATTAGTAGGTCATACTGGAAGTGGGAAAAGTGAAATAGCTATTAATTTAGCTATACAGAGTGCTTTAAGAAATTACAAGGTAGCTTTAATGGATTTAGATATAGTTAATCCCTATTTCTGTATAAGAGATATTAAAGAAATTCTAAAAAGAAAATATAATATTGACGTATTTAGTTCTTTAGGTGAATATCGAAATGCAGAATTGATGGTATTATCTAAAGATATAAAAGAAGCACTAATTAACGATAATAGCATTATAATAATTGATGTAGGTGGTGATAAAGAAGGCGCTAAAGTTTTAAAACAATATACAAATCTAGTAAAAAGATATACATATGAAGTTAATTTTGTTATAAATACTTTAAGATCGGATACTAGAAGTTTAGATCAAATAATTTATTATATAAAAACTATAGAAAAAACTAGTTCTCTAAAGGTCTCAAATCTAATATGTAATACCAATCTAATTGATGAGACAACCATTGATGATATTCTTTTAGGAGAAAAGTTAGTGGAGAGTGCTTCTAAAGAGTTAAACATTCCTTTTATTACTACAGTTATAGAAAGAAAGTATGAGAGTGGTAAAAATCTTATAAATAAAGATGTTCTAATTATAGATAGATTTATAAAAGTATCTTGGAAATAATATTGTGGAGGTAAATTATGTTTAAGGTTACATTTCGTGAAGAGAGATGTAAAGGTTGTGGTCTATGTATAGATACCTGTCCAAAAAAAATTATATTTGAATCTAATAAATTAAATGAGAAAGGCTATTATTGCGTAGAAATAATTGAAGAAGATATAGTCAAATGTATTGGATGTGCTAGTTGTGCTAAGATGTGTCCTGATTCGGTTATAAGTATTTATAAATACGAGGAGGATAACAATGAGCAATAAGGTATTAATGAAAGGCAATGAAGTTATCGCAGAAGCTGCTATAAGAGCTGGGTGCAAGTGTTATTTTGGATATCCTATTACTCCTCAAACAGAAGTGTTAGCTTATATGGCTAACAATATTAGAAAAAGAGGTGGAGAATTTGTACAAGCTGAAAGTGAACTTGCTGCTATTAATATGGTATATGGTGCAGCTGGTACAGGTGTTAGAGTTATGACTTCCTCTTCAAGTCCAGGGATAAGCCTAATGTCAGAAGGAATATCATATTTAGCAGCATCAGAATTGCCTTGTGTAATCGTAGACGTAGTAAGATGTGGACCAGGATTAGGTGGAATACAACCAGCTCAAAGTGATTATAACCAAGTAACTAAGGGGCTAGGTCATGGAGATTTTAATATACCAGTATATACACCTGATTCAGTTCAAGAATTAGGGGAATTAGTATATGAATCATTTGATATAGCTGATAAATATAGAACTCCAGTAATGGTAATGATTGATGGAATGCTTGGACAAATAATGGAACCAATTGAATTTTTGGAGAAAAATAAAAAAGAGAATATAGATAAGAGTTGGTGTGCTAATGGATTAGGAAATAGAAATCATCATAATATTATTAACTCTCTTTATTTAAATACTAATAAGCTTGAAGAATTAAATAATAGGTTACAAAGTAGATATAAATTAATAAAAGAAAATGAAGCTAGAGGAAAAGTCTATAATTATAAAGAGAATTGCGACTTGATTTTAGTTGCATACGGAACTACGGCTAGAATATGTAAAACAGTAATAGATGAAGCTGAATTATTAGGTATAAATTTAGCTTTAATTAGACCTATATCTATATGGCCGTATCCTGAAAACTTAATAGAAGATACAATAATTAATACTAAATTCGGTTATTTATCAGTTGAGATGTCCTGTGGGCAAATGGTATATGATATAGAAAGAATTGTAGGTAAGAGAAAGCCTGTAAACTTTTATGGTAGAAGTGGAGGAGTTGTACCTACTCCTGAAGAGATTCTAGGTAAGGTTAAGGAAATAATAGGAGGTAATCTATGAAAATAATATATGAGCCAACAAAATCATTATTAGATGTTCCTACTCATTATTGTCCAGGATGTACTCATGGTGTAATTCATAAACTTATCGGAGAAGTTATAGATGAACTTGATATATTAAAAGTAACTATTGGGGTGGCTCCTGTTGGTTGTTCTGTTTTAGCCTATAATTATTTTGCTTGTGATATGTTTGAAGCCGCTCATGGGAGAGCTCCTGCTATAGCAACTGGTATTAAAAGATCAAATCCTGACAAAGTAGTTTTTACTTATCAAGGCGATGGTGATTTAGCAGCAATTGGCATTGGAGAAATAATTCATGCAGCTAATAGAGGTGAAAAATTTGTTTCAATCTTTGTAAACAATTGCATTTATGGTATGACTGGTGGTCAAATGGCACCAACAACTTTATCAGGACAAGTGACAGAAACTTGTCCTAATGGAAGAAATACCGAATTGGAAGGTCATCCTATTAGAATGACAGAGATAATAGCTACTTTAGAAGGAAGCTACTATGTTGAAAGAGTTTCCGTTAATAATATATCTAATATAACTAAAGCCAAGAAAGCACTAAAAAAAGCTTTTGCTAATGCTTTAAATAATAAAGGGTTCTCTTTTATAGAGGTACTTTCTATATGTCCAACAAATTGGGGATTAACTCCAAAAGATTCATTAAAATGGTTAGAAGATAATATGATTCCTTATTATCCTTTAGGTGTTAAAAAGGATCTAAGTAAGGAGGAGAGTTAGTATGACTGTGATAAAAATTATTTTTGCAGGCTTTGGAGGACAAGGTATTCAAACTATGGGAAAGTTAATTGCTTATGCGGGATTATATTCAGGACTAAATGTATCTTGGTTACCTTCCTATGGACCTGAAATGAGGGGAGGAACTTCAAATTGCTCTGTAATCTTAAGTGATGAAGAAATTGGTTCCCCTGTAGTAATAAATGCTGATATAGTTGTAGCAATGAATAATCCTTCTTTAGAAAAATTTGAAAACTATATAAAGTCAAATGGAATATTAATTATAGATAGTGAATTGGTTAGAATTCAAGTTAAAAGACAAGATATAACTATCTTTAAGATTCCAGCAGAAACTTTATCCTTAGAAGTGGGGGATAAGAGATATGCTAATATGGTTGTTTTAGGAGCTCTAATTAAAGTAATTAAAACTTTAGAGTTAGAGTCAGTTATAAAATCAATAAATATACATGTCAAAGAAAAATATTATACTAATAATAAATTAGCACTAGAGAAAGGGTTTAACTATATAAACTAATATAATTAAATCATTAAAAACAATTAAGAATTAAACAGCTTCATCATTATTAATATGAAGCTGTTTAATCCTTATAAATGGCCTTTTAGGCTTATATATGATACAATATATAAAAATAAAACACTTAAATGTACTCATTTTACTAAAGTAGAAAGAGTTTCATTATTAATTAAGTAAGGAGAAACTCAATGATAAAAGAGTACTTATATATAATAAATTACCAAAACTATGAAAAAAGCTTATGTGATATGGAAATGAAATATATCTTTGGGCATATACCAAATGAAAAATATATTTTTACGGAATTGAATATTGAAGCTTCAAGAAGTGCCTTTATAAAGCATAAGATATCAATTATTTATTCTTCAGACAATATTAAAAGTATAGTTGATTATATAGAGTATAAAAAATTAGCTTATAATGATTTTAAAGTTAATTATATAAAATCAGATCATGGAGATATAGATTATAATAAGAGATTGGATGCTATGAAAAATATAGGTTTTGTAATAAAAGGATATCCTGATATACACAATCCCAAAATAAACCTTGCTATTACAAAGATTAATAATAGGTATATATTTGGAGAATATGAAAAGAATGATTTATCTTGGCAACGCTTCGATAAAATGCCTCATTCTTATTCTAACGGATTGAGTTTAAAAATGGCTAGAGCAATAATAAACATAGCAGTTGAACATAATCTAGATAGTAAAGTTGTAGATCCTTGTTGTGGAATAGGTACAGTTGTCTTAGAAGGTCTCGATTTAGGTATAGATATTATAGGATTAGAAATTAGCAAACAAATAGCACATAATGCACGAAATAATATTGAGTTTTTTGGATATGATAGAGACATAATACAATGTGGGGATATGCACAATATAAAAGAGAAATATGATATAGCCATAGTAGACATACCTTATGGAATATTTTCACCAATAACTTATGAAGAGCAATTAGAAATAATTAAGACTAGTAGAAAGATTGCTGATAAAGTTATTTTAATAAGCTTTGAAGATATGGATAATGAGCTTATTGACGAAGAGTTTAAAGTAATAGATAAAGGTACTATAGTTAAAAATAGATTTACAAGATATATTACTATTTGTAATTGATAAATTAAATGAACCTGGTAGCCCAGGTTCATTATTACCTACCGCATTTCGCTTAATATGTATAGAAGTAAAAAGTTCCATTTATTATCCCAAGTATTTGTTAAACTTTCTTTTCTTTTATCTCTCTGATAATTGAAATTCCACCCCTGATGCTCCCTTCATAATAGAAAAAGACCTCTTCTATAGATTGTGTAATATCAAAAACCTTAATAAATAGATATAAAGTTAAAAATATTATGGTAAAATTAAATTTATAAAATTTAAAATAAATAAAGGAGTTTTTATGCAAAAGTTTAGTCACGGTTGTACTTTAGATTGTGCAGATTGTTGTAAATTTAATGTTTATAAAGATAATAATAATACTATTAAAATAGAAGGTGATAAAGAACATCCATATACTAAAGGATTGATATGTAAAAAAGGATTAGCACATATAGACCGATTAAATCATCCAAATAGAATTTATAAACCTTTGATAAAGGTAAATAACAAGTGGGAGGAAATCACTTTTGAAGATGCGCTAGATATAATGGTAAAAAAATTAGCTTATTACAAAGAAAAATATTCTTCAAGATCTATTATGTACTATGAGCAATATGGAAATGGTTCATTATTAAAAAGTATTGGAGATATATTTTTTAATTTTTATGGTGGTGTTAGTAAAAGTAAAGGGGGTCCTTGTTGGAGTGCTGGAATAGCAGCTCAAAAGCTTGATTTTGGGGATGTAAAAAGTCATTTATTAGAGGATATGATAAATAGTAAAAATATATTTATATGGGGCAAAAATCCTGCTGTTACAACTATTCATACAATGCAGGCTATAAGAAAAGCTAAATTAAATGGGAGTAAAATAATAGTTATTGATCCTATATATTCAGATACTGCTAAAATTGCAGATAAATATGTAAGGGTTAATCCAGGAGGCGATTGTGCCTTAGCATTAGCTATTGGGAAAATTATAGTAGAAAATAATTTATGTGATATGAACTATATATCAAACTATGTAAATGGGTTTGACGAGTATAAAATTTATTTAGAGAAACTTAAATTCTCAGAGTTAAGCAAAAAATCTGGAGTTACTATAGATGTAATAAAAGAGTTAGCAATGTGTTACACTGATAAATATTCAACTATATTGTTAGGCTATGGTTTACAAAAGTATAAAAATGGTGGAAATACTATTCGAGCTATTGATACATTAGGAGCTATTACAGGACAGATAGGAGTAGCTGGAGGAGGGGTAAATTACGCAAATAAAGGTTTCGCCTCTGTTTTAGATACAGACCCATATAAAAGTTGTAATTATGCTGATAATAGATACTTTTATACAAGTGACTTATCTGATTTTATAGATGATACTATAAATAATAATGATAAGTATAAAGAAAATATCTATTCAAAAACTACTGATGAATTTAATAGGTCTTATTCTGCACCTATTAAAATGGCTGTAATTACTAAGAGTAACTTATTAAATCAATTACCTGATTTAAATAAGCTAAAACAATCATTCTCTAAAATAGAGTTTAAAGTATGTTTTGATATGTTTATGACAGATACAGCTAAAGAATGTGATTTATTTATTCCGTCAACAAGTACCTTAGAGAGTGAAGATATTTTATTCAGCTCAATGATGAATCCTTATATTATTTATAATGAAAAAGTTATTGAACCTAAATATAAACTTATGGATGAATATTATTTTTTCAGAGAAGTAGCTAAAAAACTTAATATAGTAGATTATCCTGTAGTATCAAAAAGAGATTATTTGAATAAAGTTGTTTCACCTCTTAAAAGATATTATAAAGATATTAATTTAGATAAAATTAAAACATCATACTTAACATTGAATAACGATATACCTTGGAGTGATAAAAAGTTTTCAACATCTTCAGGTAAATTTGAAATCAATATAAATCATGAGGTTTTTGAAGATAAGTATAAAATGAATATTCGATTATTAACAAATCATAGCAAAGAAACTCTATTTAGTCAGCATATGATGGATAAGGATTCAATATCTCAAGTATATATTAATAATAGTATGGCCAAAAAGCTTTCAATAATTGACAAAGAAGTAGTAAAACTAAAATCGGAAACGGGATTTATAGAGGTACAAGTAAATATTGATGAATCCATTGGCAATAATATTGCTATGATGTATGTAGGCTGGTGGGAGAAACATGGTAATCCTAATTTTATAACAGTGTCTGGAATTTCTGATATTGGTGGACAAGTAACATATAATGATACTTTTATAGAAATAGAAAAAATTTAATTATTATATAATATTACTTAAAATCTAAAAATAGATATATAGATAGAGAGGTGATATTATATGAAATTTAAGAATTTAGTATGGGCAATATCAAAAGATGATATAAAAAGTATATGTAAAGTACTTGATAAAGTTATCATAAATAATGTTGAAATTAATGATAAGATAGAAATTATTGGGTCATACAAGGTAGTAGGATTAAATGTTGATTTTGAAGCTATCTTAACCTTATTACCAGTTAATAATAATATAGTTTATATAAAAATCGTGTCCTTTAAATTAGCAAAAAAGGATATGAGCAATCCTTTAGTAAAAAAATCAATGAATCTTATTATAAATTCTATTACTTCTATTGATGGAATAACATATGATAGCAGTATATTTAAAGTTGAATTAGAAAAGTTATTAAATAACATCTGTAATGAAAGTAATAAAATTCACATAAATACTTTATATGTTGAAAGTATAAAATTAATAAATAACGAAATTAGTTTAAACTTAAATTTAGCAGATATAACATTATTAGATTTAAAATAAATTGATGTCTAATAAAAATAAACCTTTATTTTAATAAAAAATATGATATAGTATATATAGTAACAATATAGGTTGGAACACTATATTGGAACATTTCGTTTCAATGCTATTGATTATTAATTAAAAGTTAATTAAGAAAATGTGCTATCCTTCTTTCTTGGGGTAGCACATTTTCTTTATACACTTATTAAATAGCAACCATACTATTTTTCCTTTTCTTATTATTTTGTTTTATGCCATAAACGTAAGTATTATAGTTATTGCATTTTAGAGAGTAATTATTATCTGCTTTAAAACGTTCTGCCATAATTCCTTCTATTGTTCTTTTTAAATACTGCTCAATCCCATTATCAAAATAGCTTTCTATATCATAATATGAAACATTAAAACTAGATAAATTTAAGTTTAAATTTAGACTATTTTCCCTAAATGTATAAATAAGATTATGAAAAGTAGTAAATATAATTGAAAATTTAGGGATAATAATTTTTAAAGTATATATATTTGTACTTTTCTTATAAATTTTATAAATAGGATTTATGTCACAATAAGTCACTTTAATTGGATTTTGTATATTTTGCTTTATAATCATTCCATCTGGATTAATATATTTAACATCATCTTTAAAATCAATCCATACTTCATAATTTTTGTTTATATTTCGTATAAAGTTAATTACGTTACTTTGTAAAGATGTATATGCAATACTTTCCATAAAATCACCCCTTAATACTTCTTAATATAATATTTATTAAGTTAAATGAAATTTATGATAGAAAAAGTTATTTTATATAAAAATATTAATCATAATGAGCGATTTATGTAAAAGGTTTTATCTTTATTTAAATGGTATAAAATGGTAATATATAATTATATTATTATTTCTTTCAAAGTTATATTGAGTTATATATGTATATTAAAGCTTATGTAAACGTATATATTATTTGATGTACCATTACAACCAATTTAAATCTATAAGGAGGATAAAATGAATTTCAATGTTATAGGGGAAAGTGTAAATAGGTCAGATGCCATAGCAAAAGTAACTGGTAAAGCAAGGTACTCAGAAGATTATTCTGAAAGTGATATGTTAGTCGGAAAAGTTTTAAGATCCCAGTATGCTCATGCAATTATAAAAAATATTGACGTATCAAAGGCAAAAGCATTAGATGGTGTAAAAGCTGTAATTACGCATAAAGATTTATCTAAAATTAAATTTGCAACTGCTGGTCATCCTTGGTCATTAGACCCATCACATAGAGATGTTGAAGATAGAGTGATTTTAACTGATAAAGCTCGTTTTGTTGGAGATGCCATTGCTGCTGTAGTAGCTGAAGATGAACTTATTGCTCAGAAAGCATTAGAGTTAATAAAAGTAGAATATGATGTTTTGCCTGCTGTTTTTAATGCAAAAGAATCAATACAGCCTGGGGCACCTATTATCCATGAGGAAAAACCAGATAATATAATTAGTTCTTTTGGTGCTAATATTGGAGATATAGATGAAGAGATTAAAAATGCAGATTATATATTTACTGGTGAATATGAAACAAGTGCTGTTCAACATTGTCATATGGAAAATCAAAGTGCTTATGCATATAAAGATAGTTCAGATCGTATAGTAATTGTTACGTCTACGCAAATACCTCATATCGTTAGGAGAATAGTTGCTCAAGCTTTAGGTTTACCATGGGGAAAAGTTAGAGTTATAAAGCCATATATAGGTGGAGGTTTTGGTAATAAGCAAGATGTTACTATTGAACCTTTAACTGCAGCTATGTCATTAGCTGTAAATGGTGAACCAGTTAGACTTACTCTAACACGTGAAGAGGTTTTTGTTGATACACGAACAAGACATGCAATGTTATTTAATATAAAGACTGCTGTATCTAAAGATGGATATTTAAAAGGTATTTATATGAGTAATCTAGTAAATAATGGTGCATATGCATCTCATGGTCATTCCATAGCAATGAGCGCTGCTAGCAAGTTTAGACCATTATATAATTTTTCAGCTATAAAGGTAGAGCCAAAGACTATATATACAAATTTACCAGTCGCAGGTGCAATGAGAGGTTATGGAATTCCTCAAATCTGTTTTGCCTTAGAAAGTCATTTAGATGATATTGCTAAAAGTTTAAATATAGATCCAATTGAATTTAGAGAAAAGAATTTTATAAATATAGGACATACTGATAAGCTTTCTAATCTAGTTGTACGTTCTTTTGGATTAAAAGAATGCGTTAAAAAGGGTAAAGAGCTAATAAATTGGAATGAGAAAAAGGAAAAATATAAAAATCAAAGTTCAGATAAACGTAGAGGCCTTGGAATGGCATGCTTTAGCTATTTCTCAGGAACTCATCCAGTTGCTTTAGAACTTGCAGGGGCAAGAATAGTAATGAATCAAGATGGTTCATGTCAGTTGCAAGTTGGTGCAACAGAAATTGGCCAAGGTAGTGATACTGTATTTAGTCAAATGGCAGCAGAGATTATAGGAATACCTTTTGATATGATTCATATAGTCTCTATGCAAGATACTGATATTACACCATATGATTCAGGTGCATATGCTTCTAGACAAACTTTTGTTACAGGAGCTGCTGTTAAAAAAGCTGCTACGGAAGTTAGAAATAAAGTACTAAAAATAGCATCTAAGAAAACAGGTCTATCAGCAGATGAACTAGATATTATAAATGGAGATATAATCGAGAAAAGGTTAAACGGATTTATCTGTACAATTGAGGATATATCAATGGAAGCCTTTTATAACAGAATAGATGCAGAGCCGATCACAAGTGATGTTTCAGAAAATGTTAGAATGAATGCTATAGCTTATGGTGTAACTTTTGCTGAAGTAGAAGTAGATATAATTACAGGTAAAATTGAAGTTTTAGAAATTTATAATGTTCATGATTCAGGTACTATAATTAACCCTAAACTTGCTGAAGGTCAAGTTCAAGGTGGAGTTAGTATGGCACTAGGATATGCTTTATCAGAAAAAATGATTTTTGATAATAAAACCGGAAAATTATTGAATAATAATTTGCTAGATTATAAATTACAAACAATTTTAGATACACCTAATATTGGGGTTGCATTTGTAGAAACTTATGACCCTGGAGCAAGTTTTGGGCAAAAATCATTAGGAGAAAATCCAGCTATTTCGCCTGCTCCTGCTATAAGAAATGCTGTTTTGGATGCAACAGGAGTAGCATTTAATAAACTACCTATGAATCCACAAGCAGTTTATGAGAAATTCAAAGAAGAGGGATTAATATAGAAAGGAGCTGTAACAATGTTTGATATTAAGAATATTTATGAGCCTAAAAATATAAAAGAGCTATTAGATTTAATGGATACTTGTTCAAATCCTACTATAATAGCTGGAGGCACTGATGTGTTAATAAAACTAAGACATGGTAGTCTCAAAGAAGCAGAGCTAATAAGTATTAGGAGTATAGAAGAATTTAACGAAATTAAGCTTTTAGACGATGAAACAATCTCTATTGGGGCTTTAGCATCTTTTTCAAAAATCTTCAGAAATGAGATTATAAATAATAATATACCTATTTTAGCAGAAGGAGCAGTTTCCATGGGTGGGCCTCAAATTAGAAATATGGCTACTATAGGTGGTAACATTTGTAATGGAGCAGTATCAGCAGACAGTGTGCCTAGCTTGTTTGCTTTAAATGCACACTTAAAGCTAATTAATAGTAATGGAGAAAGAATTGTTCCAATAACTGATTTTTATTTAGGACCTGGTAAGGTTAAGCTTGAAAAGAATGAAGTTTTAACAAACATACTTATAAATAAAGAAGATTATTTAAATAAGAAAGGTTGTTATATTAAATTTTCTAATAGAAAAGCAATGGATATATCTATGCTAGGAGTAGCTGTTGTATGTGAATTTGACCATAACAAATTTGAGGATCTTAGAATAGCATTAGGAGTTGCTGCTCCGACACCTATAAGGTGTTATGAAACTGAAAACTTTGCAAAAGGTAAAGTACTAACTCCAGAAATGCTAAATCAAATTGGAGAATTAGCAGTTTCTGCATCAAAACCAAGAGATTCTTGGAGAGGATCTAAAGAATTTAGACAGCATTTAATAGCTAATCTTACAAAGCGTGCTATAGATAAATTATATAGAAACTAGGAGGGAATATTATGAAGAATAATTTAACTAAAAGGATATCTATTAATGTCAATAATAAAGAGTACTCAATTGAAGTTGATATAAGAGAATCTTTATTGGAAGTTTTAAGAAACAAACTACAATTGACAGGTGTAAAACAAGGATGTTCTGTTGGTGAATGTGGAGCATGTACTGTGTTAATAGATAATGTCCCTACTGATAGTTGCATTTATTTAGCTATATGGGCAGATGGTAAAAAAATAACAACTATTGAGGGAGTAGCTAAGAACGGAAAATTAAGCAAGGTGCAAAAGGCTTATATTGATGAGGGGGCAGTACAATGTGGTTTTTGTACACCTGGATTAGTTCTCACTACAACAGCCTTAGTTAATAGTAATAAAACTTATACTGATGATGAAATTAAACGAGAAATTTCTGGCCATTTATGTAGGTGCACTGGATATCAAAAGATATTTCAGGCAACAAAAAAATCTTTAGAGAGAGATTAATATAATTAGGGGGTAAAAATTTAAATGGGAGATAAAATGATACCAATTCCTTTTGAAAAATTATTAAATTGGGTATTGGATGAATATAAATTAAAAGGTACTATATTTGGAATAAGTAAAGAAAAATTTTATAAAAATGTTTCAAAGTCATCTATAAATATTTTAGGAGAAAATATATCAACTTGTATGGGACCAGCAGCAGGGCCACATTCGCAATTGACACAAAATATAGTAGCAGCATATTTAGCTGGTAGTAGATTCATAGAATTAAAGACAGTTCAAATCTTAGATGGTGATGATTTACCAGTTTCAAAACCTTGTATCTACGCTCAAGATGAATGCTACAATGTAGAATGGTCAACAGAGCTTACAGTTCCCAATGCATATGATGAATACGTAAAAGCTTGGTTTTTACTGCATGTATTAATGAAAGAATTAAACTTAAGTGATAATAGAGATTTTATTTTTAATATGAGTGTAGGGTATGACTTAGAAGGAATTAAATCTCCAAAAGTTAATAAATTTATTGACGGAATGATAAATGCCTCTTCAACTTCTATATGGAATGAATGTAAAAAAGCTATTAATGATAATTTAGATAAGTTTTCAAGTTTCAATATTGATGATTTAAATAGTATATCTAATAAAATTTGTAGCTCTATCACGTTATCAACTTTACATGGATGCCCTCCAGAAGAAATAGAGAGAATATCAAACTATTTATTAACTGAGAAAAAGTTAAATACTTTTATAAAGATGAATCCAACTCTTTTAGGAGAAAAATTTGTTAGAAATACCTTTGATAGTATGGGATATAAATATATTACCCTAAATTCTCATCATTTTAAAAATGACCTACAGTTTGATGATGCTGTTAGTATGCTTTCTAGGTTAAAGAAAGTTGCTAAGAGCTTGAACTTAGAAATTGGAGTAAAATTAACCAATACTTTACCTACTAAGATAACTAATAATGAATTGCCAGGTGAAGAAATGTATATGTCAGGTAGATCATTATTCCCACTTTCTATAACATTAGCCTATAAGCTTGCTAAAGAATTCAACGGTGATTTGAAAATATCTTATTCTGGCGGAGCAGATTTCTTTAATATTATAGACATATATTCAACTGGAATATCTCCAATAACTTTTGCTACAACCCTATTAAAACCAGGTGGATATGAAAGAATTCATCAACTTGCAAAAAATACTGAAGCAATTAACTCTAAAATAGAAAAGAAAATTAATTTAGATCTATTAGAAAAGCTATCAATTAATGTATTAAATGACAAGCATTATAAAAAGGGGTGGAGAGAAGCTACAAATAGAAAAATTAAATCTAACCTACCTTTATTTGATTGTGCAACAGCCCCTTGTAATAAAGGATGTCCAATAAATCAACAAATACCTCAGTATGTTTCATTAGTAGGAGAAAGGAAGTATAGGGAAGCTTTTGAAGTTATTGTTAATGATAATGTTTCACCAGCAATAACATCAACTATTTGTAATCATAATTGTCAATCTAAGTGTACAAGATTGGATTATGATAAATCTGTCTCTATTAGAAATATGAAAAATATCGCTGTTATAAATGCTCAAGAAGAGTATATAAGCAGACTAGAACCTACTACAATTAAAACTAATAAGAAAGTGGCTATTATAGGTGCTGGTGTAGCTGGACTTGCTACTGCTGCATACTTGAGAAGAAATGGTGTTAATGTAACAGTCTTTGAAAAACGAGATAAACCTTATGGTGTTATCCAATACGTTATACCTGAGTTTAGAATAGAACAATCTATTATTGAGAAAGACTTCAATTTAATTAAAAATTATGGAGTTAACTTTAATTTTGGTTCAAAGGATGATTTTATTATAGAGGAATTAAAAAAAGAATATGATTATGTAGTTTTGGCTATTGGTGCTTGGAAGCCTTTAAAAGTAGATATTGTTGATAATGATAATAAAACAATAAATGCCCTAGAATTTCTAGAAGATTTTAAACATAACAGTGAGGTTATTAATTTAGGAAAGAATATTTGTATAATTGGTGGAGGAGATGTAGCAATGGATGCTGCAAGAGCTGCCAAAAGATTAAATGGAGTAGAAAATGTTACTGTTATATATAGAAGAACAAAAGATCTTATGCCTGCAAGTAAAGAAGAAATAGAATTACTAATTGAAGATGGGATAATAATAAAAGAGTTACTTTCTCCAAAAGAAGTGAAGGATGGTAAGCTAATATGTATAGAGATGAAATTAGGTGATAAAGATTCATCTGGTAGAAGAAGACCGATAGAAACTACTAATACTATAGAACTTGATGCTGATACTGTAATACAAGCTGTAGGTGATACAATTGATACAACACTATTAGAAAAAAATAATATAGCTATGAATAGTAAGGGATACCCTATTACTAATGAGAACTATGAAACTTCAATAAAGAATGTTTATGTTGTAGGTGATATGAAAGCTGGCCCAGCAACAATTGTTCAAGCTATGGCTGATGGAAAACTAGTTGCAAAAGATATACTTAAAAGAGAAAGTATTTCTAAAGATTTCAAAGAAAAAGTAATTCAAGTTTGTGAAAATGAATTATATTTAAAAAAGGGTATTCTTAGTAGCCCTAAATTAAATGAAGATGAATCAAGTAGATGTCTTTCTTGTAATAATATTTGCGAACTTTGTGTAGATGTATGTCCAAATAGAGCAAATGTATTAATTAAGACTAACAGTGATAATATGAATTCACACCAAATTCTTCATGTTGATGGTATGTGTAATGAGTGTGGAAATTGTGGTGTATTCTGTCCTCATAATGGTAATCCATACAAAGATAAGTTTACTATTTTCTGGAGTGAAATAGATTTTAATAACAGTGAAAATAAAGGCTTTTTACTATTAGATATGACTAATAATATATTTAAAGTAAGAAGAGAAGATAATTCAGTTGTAACTTATAAATTAGGAGAAGAAAATAAAGTTTCAGATCAATTTGAAGAAATGATTAAAGCATGTATTTACAATTATAACTATTTAATTTAATTGACTAAGGTGGAGACTACAATATTTATTTATCTCCACCTTTTTACTTATAGATATAAGTGTTCTAATTTTTATATTAAAGAATTTAGGTGATAATAATGTCAAATTTATATTGTATTAAGGGAGATATTTTATATACTAAAGATTTTGGTAGCTTCGAAACTATTGAATCGGGATATATTCTAATTGAAGATAGTAAAGTAAAAGGTGTTTATAAGAATTTACCTGAAAAACTCTTAAAAGTAAAAGTGACCGATTATAAAAATTCGTTAATAATACCTGGCTTAGTAGACTTACATTTGCATGCTCCTCAGTTTCCTAATATAGGACTAGGGTTAGATAAGGAACTAATACCTTGGTTAGAGACCTATACTTTTCCAGAGGAAAGTAAATATGATGATATTGAATACTCTAAAAAAGTATATTCAAAATTAATTAAAGAGATATGGAAATACGGAACTACTAGGTGTTGTGTCTTTGCTACTATTCATAAGGAGAGTTGTAAATTATTAATAGAGTTGTTTAACACTTCAGGTCTAGGTGCTTATGTTGGGAAAGTAAACATGGACTATGATAGCCCTATAAATTTATTAGAAGATACAGATAACTCGATAAATGATACTGAAGAGCTGCTTAAAGAGTATAGAGATAAATTTCCTTTAGTAAAACCAATAATTACTCCGAGATTTGTTCCTTCATGTAGTGATAAATTATTAAAATCCTTAGGTGAATTAGCTATAAAATATAATGTACCTGTCCAATCTCATCTTTCAGAAAATAGGGGTGAGATTAAGATGGTTGCTGATAGATACCCTAACGAGCCTAATTATGCAAGTGTGTATAACTCTTCTAATCTTCTAGGGCAAACCAAAACCATCATGGCCCATTGCATTCATTTAAGTGATGAAGAGATAACATTATTATCTAATAAGAATGTATATGTTGCTCATTGTCCGACCTCCAATGTTAATCTATCTAGTGGGATAGCTGCAATAAGAAAACTTATAAATAATGGAGTTAAAGTAGGTTTAGCTACAGATATTTCAGGAGGTCATACTTTATCATTAATTGAAGTTATGGCTTATACTATGCAGATGTCTAATTTAAAATGGATAGAGTCTAACTATCAAGATGCACCCTTAACTACTGCTGAAATGTTTTATTTAGCTACAAAAGGTGGAGGAAATTTCTTTGGAAGTGTAGGAAGTTTTGAAGAAGGCTATGATTTTGATGCTCTTGTAATAGATGATAGTAAAGAAGAGCCTTTTAACTATTTATCATTAGAAGAAAGGCTTCAAAAGTTCATATATAGTGGAGACTATAAAAAAATAAAAGCTAGATATATAAATGGAAATATTGTTAATGAACCAAATTTATAATTTAGGAGGTTGCTAAATGGAGTTAAAAGATATAGTAAAGCCTTCTACTATAGAAGAGGCCTTAAGGTTAAAAAAATCTTTAACTACTAGCTTATTCTTAGCTGGTGGAACAGATTTAACATTAAATATCAAAAAAAATGAAATTACTACTAAATACTTAATAGATTTAAATGTTGTAGATGATTTAAAAATAATTAGTGAAAATGAGTTATATATAGAAATTGGATCTATGGTTACTTTTTCTGAGCTTAGAGAAAATTTAATAATAAGAAAATATCTTAATTCACTTGTAAATTGTGCAGAAACAATGGGTTCACCTCAAATTAGAAATATGGCTACAATAGGAGGAAATATAATTAATGCTGGTCCAGCAGCGGATGGAATTCCTTGTATTATGGCTTTGGATGGAATTTTAACCTTTAAATCTTTAGATAAAGTTCGTAATATAACTTGCGTAGATTATTTTAAAAATTACTCAGCTGAAAGAATTAAAGCAAATGAATTGCTTACCAAAATATTAATCCCTAAAAAGAGTATTTTAAGTGGGTTTTATAAGCTTGGAAAAAGAAATTCATTAGCAATTGCAAGATTAAGTACATCAATAGTTTTAAATATAGAAAATGATATTATAAAAGACATCTCAATATCATTAGGTGCAGTTGGCAGATATCCTTTTAGAGTTGAAAAAACAGAAAATTTAGCAAAAGGCAAAAATATTAGCTGGTTATTTGATAATGAGATTTTGACTTTGCTAGAAAATGAAGTTGTAGAAAGTATAAAAGGAAGAAAAACTATGAATTTTAAAAAAGAAGCTATTAAAGGAGTTTATAAAAATGCTCTGAAAATGACATTGACTCTGGAGAAAAATGAGAGGATGATTTAAAGATATGAATGTAAGTATGACCATAAATGGAGAAAAATACTTAAAAGATATTGATCCATCTTTAAGGCTAATAGATTTCTTAAGAGATGAATTAAAATTAAAAGGCACAAAAGAAGGTTGCGGAGAAGGCGAATGTGGAGCTTGTACAGTAATCTTAGATGGTAAAATAGTAAACTCCTGTTTAGTCATGGCTGGTTCAGCAAATAATTGTAATATTATAACTATAGAAGGCGTAAATCAAGATGGACTAGATATAATACAAAAAGCTTTTATAGATATTGGAGCAGTTCAATGTGGATATTGTATACCAGGAATGGTTTTAAGTGCAAAGTGTTTATTAGATAAGAATTTATTTTCATCAGAAACTGAAATAAGAGAGGGTATTTCTGGCAACCTATGTAGATGTACAGGCTATGAAAAAATTATTGAAGGTATAAAACTAGCTCAAAAAAGATTAATAGATTCTAGGGGGTGATCCTTTGAAATCAGTAGGTGAGTCAATAATTAGACCAGATTCTTTAGAGAAGGTCTTGGGAAAAGCTATTTATCCTGATGATATTGAATTTGATGATATGCTATATGCAGGTGTTAAAAGAAGTTCTATAGCCTATGGAAAAATATTAAGTATTAATATAGATGAAGTAAGGAGAATGAATGATATTGTTGAAGTAATAGATTATTCTATGTTACCTGCGGCTAATAGTCATGGTGTTATATTTAAAGATATTCCTACATTAGTTAAAGATGTAGTTAAGCGAGTAGGAGATTGTATAGTCTTAGTTGTTGCTAAAACTAAGAAGGCTCTAAAGAATGCACTAGATAACGTTAAAATTGAATATGAAGTATACAAAGGCTCCTTCTCAATAGAAGATTCATTAAAAGAAGATGCACCTATTATAGGAGATGGTTCTAATATCCTATATGATATAAAAATAAAAAAGGGTAATATGGAAGAGGGGTTTAGTAAAAGTAAATTTATAGAAGAAAATTGGTATAATACTCAAATGACAGAACATGCATTTTTGCAGCCTGAATGCGCAGTAGCTAACTTTTGCGAGGATGGAACTATTGACATTTATGTTGCTACTCAATACCCTCATTATGATAGAGAAGAGGTTGCTAGGGCTTTAGGCTTAAATGAAGAGAATGTAATAGTTCATAATGCTGTAATTGGTGGAGCTTTTGGTGGAAGGGAAGATATTAACCCCCAATGTCATGCAGCAATTGCATCATATATTACTAAAAAACCTGTAAAGGTACTTTATTCAAGAGATGAATCTACAATATCTCATTGTAAGCGACACCCAATGAAGATGTATTATAAAACAGCAGTAGATCAAAATGGAAAGTTATGTGCATTAAAAGCTATAATTTATGGAGATACTGGAGCTTATGCATCTTGGGGTATGAATGTTTTGAGAAAAGCTGCAGTTCATGCAACAGGTCCTTACGAAATTCCTAATGTAGATATAAGAGCTATGGCTATATATACTAATAATCCTTTTTGTGGAGCTATGAGAGGATTTGGGGCTGCTCAAGTACCTTTTGCTATGGAATCACAAATGGATATTTTAGCTAAAAGGCTTAATATGAATCCTTTGAAATTTAGATATATTAACTCATTTGATTTGGGAAGTACAACTTCTACTGGACAAATTCTCAAAAGTAGTGTTGGAATCAAAAAGTGTATAGAAAAAATGGCTACAGTTGATAAAATTGATCTTTCATAAGGAGGTAACGTTATGAGAAGAAAAGGTACTGGATATGCAACTGTTTTTTATGGCACTGGTTATGGTAATGGTTTTCCTGATGAATCTAGGGCTACTATTGAGTTGAGTGAAAATGGAATTGTTACAGTATATGTTGAAGTATCTGATGTTGGTTCTGGTGGTTATAGTATAATGAAGCAAATAGCAGAAGAAACATTAAATATTGAAAATGATTGTTTGATACTTAAAAACACAAATACTTCATATATGAAGGATTCAGGTACTGCAGCAGCTAGTAGACAAACATATAATACTGGAAACGCTGTTTTAAATGGATGTAAAAATTTATTAGATAATATTTCAAAAGTGTTCCAATTATCAAATAGTAAGGTATTGAATAAAGACTCCCTAAAAAAAATATATAATGAATTAATAAAAAACAATATTGAAGCTATAGCTGATGGATACTTTAAAGCTACCACATCACAGGTTGATCTTGAAACTGGTCAAGGAGATCCTTATTGGCCATATAGCTTTGGTCTACAGAAGGCTGTAGTAGAGGTAGATGATGAGACTGGTAAAGTAGATATAATTGAATTAGTTGCTATAAATGATGCAGGTAAAATTGTTAATCCAGTTTTAGCTGAAGGGCAAGCTATTGGTGGATGCTCTATGGGAATAGGTTATGCATTGATGGAAGAAATTGAATTGAGTGAAGGAAAAATAAAGAATACTAACTTTTCAGATTATATAATTCCAACAAGTAAGGATATGCCCAAAGTTAAAAGTATATTTGTTGAAGAAGAGGAGCGAAGTGGCCCTTATGGAGCTAAAGGTCTAGGGGAACCTGTAATGCTAGCTACTGCACCAGCTATAATTAATGCTATATATGATGCGATAAATGTTAGAATTTACGATTTGCCAGCCACACCTGATAAAGTACTATTAGAAATAAATAAAAATAGATAAATAAATTGATATGCTTCATTTATATTTTAACTAACTTCAGTTTTATATAAAGGGCATATCAATTTTATTTTTTTACTTATAGCATATACGAAAAGTCAATCTTTGTTGTTGCTTCCTTTAGTTTTTTCATACTTACTCCTAAATATCGCATTGTTGTTTTTATATCTGAATGATTTAAGGCATGTCTAACCAATTCGATATCATGTCCAGATTCTTCATAAAGAGTATGAGCAAATAATTTTCTAAATGAATGTGTTCCAATATTTTTATATCCAAGATAATCAGTTATTATTTTTAATTGTTGTTGCATATTCCTTACTTTATTAGGATATATATAATTGTCTCCATCTAATTTATTTTCAACTACGTATTCTAAAAATTTATTATACATATTTTCTCCTAACTCTCTGTTTTGCCATTTACCTGTTTTTATTTCTTTTATAGAGAACTTACTTCTGTTGAAGTCTTCTACTTTTAAATTAACTATATCAGAAGCTCTAAAACCTAAAGTTGCTTGAAGAGCTAATGCAAATGCTAAGGATGGGTTAGGTCTAAATCTTTTTCTCCTCCCTGTGTTTTTCTCTCCATAAATAAATCCACTTTTACATAATTTAATTATTTCTTCATACTCATCTATTTCTAATGGGCGAGTAGCTCTATAATTTTTCTTTTTGCTAACCTTAGTTCCTCCCTCTGTTTTAATATTGTCAAAAACGGATCCTATATTGCTATCGTTTTTTGCTCCCTCTGTTTTTAATGAATTCTCTGTTTTTTTTAAGGTTAACTCTTCACTTTCTTCTAATGCTTTCATTTTTTTATAAAATTCATAGAATTTCATCATCTCTATCATTTCATCATTCATTTTATTTTAAAAATTCCTTTCTTCTAGAAATCTAAATTTAAACTGCGCTTTTTGCTTTCAAAAACTGCGCATTTCATATTTTACTGATTTGATTATATCTATAAATCATTGATTTATCAAGGGTTTTCATAAAAACTGCGCATATTCAGGAAATATGCGCAGTTTTTAATAAGTATAAATGTATTATTTTTGTTCATTTTTATAGAAATTCTCCTTCAGATATGCTACAATTAATTAACCAAAGTTAACTAAGTTAACTTTGGTTAACTTGGTTAACTGCAGATAGGAGAATAAAAAATGGTTGAAATTAATGAAAAGAAAGAAAACATAGTTGATAATGATGAAAATATCAAAATGTTAGAAACAGAAAAGGAATTAAATCAAAGCAAAATAGATGGAGCAATACCAAATGAAAAACTTGAAACGAAAGGTTTAAAGTTAAAAAAAGCTACTAAAGATAGATTAAATAGCTTACAAAGCAAATTTGGTGATGCTGAAACATTAATATCAACACTATTGAATCAATATGAATTAATAAAAATTCAAAACGATAGTAAATTTGCTGATAGGAAAGCTGAAATTGATAAATTTAATTATTTATTAGATTCAATCAGAAATAGCTACTTATCGTCACTTGATATGGCTAATTTTATTGAAGAAAAGTATAACGAGAAATTCCAAAATGAAATTAAAGTAAGAGAGAATTTAATCGCTTCATTACAGGAAGATAATAGTACCCTTAAAGAGAAATTAAAAAATATTGAGGAGGAATTATTTGTAAAAAATTCTGAATTAAAAGAAGCGAAGGATAACTTTTCTAAGGTGAATGATTTATTAAGTACTTTCGAAACTGATTCAAAGGAAAAAACATTACAAATTCAAAATCTACAAAAGCATATAACTTCTCTAACTGACATAGTTGAGCAAAATAAGGAATTTAAAGAAAAATATGATACGATGCAATCTGTTGTAGATAACCTACAAAAACGTATAACTAACTATCAAGTATTAGAAAATGAAAACTTAAAATTGAATAAAGAATTAGAAATAACAAAAAACGAGATAGATATTTTAAAAAGCGATTTAAGAGCTGAAAGAGAGTATTCAAATAGTTTAAATGAAAAAATGCATAACTTAATACTGATGAATTCAAACGAGAGCTCTCGCTTGAAGGACCAATATTTAGAAGATAAAAGGTCTATAGAAACAGAAAAGAATAATATAATAGAAGAAAACCTAAAGGTAATTACATCCTTAAAAGATGAAATATATAATTTAAAGTTAGATATATTGAAAAGTAAGAAATAATAAAAATAACCTATAATGATTAAATCATTATAGGTTATTTTTTCATAATTGATGATAATCTAATCTCACCATTTTCTAACACTCTAACAAACCATCTATATTGACTATTTACATCTTTTTGAGAATCTATAGTAGGTTTGCAGTTTAATATAGGTGTATATAAATAATATTTATCATTATTTTTTCTGAGTATTTGTATAGAACCTTCGTAGTTAGTAAATAAATTAAATAAAGAATCTAAAAGAACTACTATATTATTAGTAGTAATTAAGTATTCACATATAAATTCTTCTTTTGTTTTCACATTCTGTATTACAACAAGTAACTCGCTTTCTTTTTCTAATTCGATTGCATTTTGTTCAAATATAAGAGTGTTATTTTTTAATATAAGTTTATCTAATTTTAATTTTCTATTTTCCAAAATATTATTACATGAATAAAAGTTAGTATAGTTATTTATGACACTCCCTCCTAAAACCTTTTTTATTTTTAGTATATTATATTTATTTTCATTAAAATTGTGATAATAAAAAAAGATGCTAATTAAGCATCTTTATAATTAAATCTAAAGTCGATTTTGTTTTTTCTATATTATTAACATAGTCAGCTATATGTGTTTTATAATAGTATAAACCTTCATCTGTAATAGAATAAACTTTTTTACTTCTCTTATTTAAAACAGTATTTCCTGTCCAGCTACTTACTACATATCCTTTCTCCTCTAATGAATATAAAGTTTCATAAATAGTACTGGAGGAAACAGGGAATGGATGACTACATTCTTCAAAAGCATCCCTAAAGGCAGATAAAATTTTATTCCCAAAAATCACCTCACCCTTTGATAACTCTTTTAATATATAAAACGTATATAACATTTTTGTATTAACTATATTTCTTGGAACAACTAATCTATTTCTTTGATCCTTCATAACCCACCTCATATTTTAGAATATATTGTAATAATATCAGAGGTAGATAAATTTGTCTAACAACCTAAATAATAAGAACACAAATTCAAAACTATGAATAATATATATCAACGAACAAATGATAGGAGATGAGGAACATGTCAAGCAGTTGTTCAAAATGCTGTTGTAGAAGAAGATGTTGCTGTAACAATTTCTCTAATTGTGGCTGCGGTTGTGGCTGTGGAGGATCTAATTGCGGTTGTGGATTTGGTGGAAACCAAGGATTTGGTGGCTGCGGTTGCGGATTCGGTGGAAATCAAGGCTTCGGTGGCTGTGGCTTCGGAGGCGGTTGCTGGTGGCTAATACTAATATTATTATTTGGTTGTTGGTAAAACACTAGTCGAAGTGTACCAAAAACTTTTAAAGTTTTTGGTACACTTTCATATATAAAAATAAATAAATAGGTAAAGATAAGTATATATTAATATGGAGGTATAAAACAAATGAAAAAGTTTAAAATTGTAATTATTATTTATATATTTTCTTTATTAATAGGATATCCCTATAAAATTAACGCTTATGAAGAACCTAGTGATGAAATAATAGAAGATAATAAAGTGGAATATAGAAGTATTGATGATTTATTAAAAGAATTAAAGGAAGAAAGAAAATTAATAAATCAACAAAAATTAGATGAAATAAACCAAAAAAAGCTCGAAAAGCAAAATCAAGATGGAGGAGTTTCAGAAGAGGCACCAGTCCCTGAAACACCTAAGCCTAAAAAAGATAGCGAAAATGAATATATTCCTAAATTAATTGTAAGGTTACGAGGAAAACATTCACCTAAATACTTATGCTCTTATGAATTATTAATCACTGATGATACTAAAGAAATCGAGCTTTCAAAGGATATAATAAGTAACTACAGTTTATTAATGAAAAAACCATCTTTGAAGGTGCGCCCAGGAGAAATAATAAATTTTGAATTTGTTCCTAATTGCAAATCATTAAATGCTTATATTTGGGATGAAGAAAATGATTTATTAAAGGAAATTAAAGTTAAAAGGGGGTGTATAGAAGTTCCTAATATAGATAAAAAGATAGTAGTTATTATTCAAGGAAATTTTTCTAATGGCTATATTAAGTACGGAATTGTACTTGACATAAGAAAATAATTGTACATACATAGGAGGTTTTGTTATGAATATAAATGATGATTTTTATACATTATACAACAATGGTGATACTATAAACGAAAATGAAAGTGATAATAATAATAATAATAATAATAACAGCAAAGAGGATGATAGAAGACAAGAAATAAAAGAATTTGGTACAGATAACAAATTAAATTCCGATCAAAGTATTCAAGTACTTCCGATAATAGGCCAAATTGAAGGGCATATGGTTTTGCCTCCTCAAACTAAAGCAACAAAATATGAACATATAATACCTCAATTAATTTCTATGGAAAGAAATAGTGAAGTTAAGGGAATACTAATAGTGCTTAATACAGTTGGTGGAGATGTTGAAGCAGGTTTAGCTATCGCAGAAATGATTAGATCTCTTTCTAAACCTACAGTTTCTATAGTAATAGGAGGAGGTCATTCAATAGGCGTACCTTTAGCAACTTCTGCAGATTATTCCTTTATTACACCATCAGCTACTATGATTGTTCATCCAGTAAGAATGAACGGTTTTGTTATAGGTGTAGCTCAAACATTTCATTATTTTCAAAAAATGCAAGAAAGAATTGATAACTTTATAGTTAAAACATCAAAAATTAGTAAAGATGACCTAAAGAAAATGATGCTCAAATCAGATGAATTACTAAACGATATGGGTACTATATTGATAGGAGAACAAGCAGTTTCTTGTGGCTTAATAGATGAGGTAGGGGGAATTAAAGAGGCTTTAGACAAATTAAAAGATGCAATATCAATATATGAAAAGAATAATTTGAGATAGATTAAAAAGGAATTCGAAAGAATTCCTTTTTTTATCTAAACATATTTTACACTATGTCATCTTAATTATATAATATAGTTATATATGAAAATTTTAACTATATTATAGGAGTGATTTTGTGACTACTAAAAGTAAAAAAAATACCAAAAAGAGAACTAAAAAAAAGAAAACATTAGACAATGATATAAAAAGTATAGTCTATATTGTTATAGGATTACTTCTTACCATTGCGATTTATACAAATCTTGCAGGTGTTTTATCTCATATTTCAAGAAAATATATATATAATTTAGTTGGATTGGGAGCATTTGTTCTGCCTCTATATCTAATTTATTTTGGAGTAAATATGATTATATCTAAAGGTGAGATAGTCTACTCTAGGAGGCTGTTTGGAATAACTTTAATTGTTATTACTCTGATTTTTCTTTCGGCCACAATAAAAGTTCAAAGTTTAAATCAAGAAACATTTAAATCATCATTAAAGCTTATAATGGGAGAAAGTGATTTAACTTTACATGGAGGATTTTTAGGACATCTTATAGCATTTCCTTTATCTAAGTTTATAGGATATATTGGATCATATATTTTATATTCATCTCTACTATTTATTGGCATTACTCAAGTGTTTGATATAACAATTTATAGTATTGTAAAGTTAATAAATGAGTTTACTAATAAAATAATTCAAAATATAAAAACTAAACCTAAAAAGAAAGACAAACCTTCTAAAGCAAATGACCAATTTATTGAAGTTGAACCTATTAACGATGTAATAGACAAAGATATTGTAAAAGGAATTGATAATAAAATTCAAATACTTGATTTTATGAAAAATTCAAATAGTAATGAATCAGAGATAAGCGAGGAAGTATCTTTAGAATCTTTCAACGAAAAAGAAGAAATAGAGTTATTAAATGCTGATAAGCAAGTTAGTACTGAAACTATTCAACATATAAGAACTTCAAAGGATTTAAAAAGTAAAGATATAGATTTAGATAATATCATAAATAGTGACTCTAAAGAAATACATTATGTATTTCCAACAATAGATTTATTAAAAAACAACGGAAAAGCACGATTAAAAAGTGAAGACAAGAAAGATCTGATTGATGGTGCAAATAAATTAGAGTCAATTTTAGAGAGTTTTGGAGTGGAAGCTAAAGTTACACAAGTTACTAAAGGTCCTTCAGTTACTCGTTTTGAACTACAGCCAAGTCCTGGTGTTAAAGTTTCAAAAATTGTAAATTTGACTGATGATATAGCATTAGGCCTTGCTGCTAATGGCATAAGAATAGAAGCTCCTATTCCAGGTAAATCGGCAATAGGTATAGAAGTTCCAAACAAAAAACAAATTCCTGTATTTTTAAGAGAAGTTTTAGATTCAAAAGAGTTTACTAATTCAAATAAAAAGTTATCATTTGGATTAGGAAAAGATATAGCTGGTAAATGTGTAGTAGGTGATTTATCTAAAATGCCACATATGCTTATTGCTGGAGCAACAGGTTCAGGTAAATCTGTATGTATAAATGCTTTAATAATTAGTTTGATTTATAAATATTCACCTGCTGATGTAAAGCTATTAATGGTAGACCCTAAAGTTGTGGAATTAAGTGTTTATAACGATATCCCACATTTGCTTATTCCGGTTGTTACTGACCCTAAAAAGGCTGCAGGTGCATTAAATTGGGCTGTAAATGAAATGAATAAGAGGTACAACTTATTCTATAACAATAAAGTCAAAAATATAGAATCTTACAATAATTTATTTGATAAGGGAGAAATTGATGAAAAACTTCCTTATATAGTTATAATTGTAGATGAGCTTGCTGATTTAATGATGGCATGTCCTCATGATGTTGAAGATTATATTTGTAGGTTAGCTCAAATGGCTAGAGCAGCAGGTATGCATTTGATAATTGCGACTCAAAGACCGTCAGTTGATGTAATCACAGGAGTAATTAAAGCAAATATTCCATCTAGAATATCATTTGCTGTTTCATCAGGGATTGATTCAAGAACAATATTAGATCAAGTTGGAGCTGAAAAGCTATTAGGAAGAGGGGATATGCTATATTATCCAATAGGAGAAAATAAGCCAGTAAGAGTCCAGGGGGCATTTATATCTGAAGAAGAAGTAGAAAACGTAGTTAACTTTATCAAAAACTCACAAGATACTGTTACTTATGAAGAAGATATTATAAACCATATTAATAGTGAAGCTCCTGCTGAATCGCAACAAAATGAATATGAAGACGAACTTCTTGAAGAGGCTATAAAAATTGTTATAGAATATCAACAAGCATCCACATCGTTTTTACAAAGAAAATTAAGAATTGGCTTCAATAGAGCATCAAGAATAATGGATATGTTAGAAGAACAAAGAATAATATCCCCAAAGGATGGAAGTAGACCTAGACAAGTCCTAGTGGTTAATAATGAATAAAAATACTTGTAAATAAAGAGTTATTCAATTACAATAATTTATGAATTATTAGAAAGCTAGACAATGGAGGAATATACTTTGGAAAAATTTAAAGTTGGAATGGTCAGTTTAGGATGCGATAAAAATAGAGTTGATTCTGAACTTATATTAGGTACAATTAATAAATATTATGAAATTACAAATAACCCTAAAGAGGCAGATATAATAATCGTTAATACTTGTGGATTTATAGAAAGTGCAAAACAAGAGTCAATAGATACAATTTTAGAAATGGCTAGATATAAGACTGATTACAAATGTAAGATGCTTATAGCGACAGGATGTTTAACCCAAAGATATGGAGATGAATTATTAGAGCAAATGCCTGAAATTGATATTCTTATGGGCGTAAATGATTATATGAAATTGCATAAACTTATATTAGAATTTATAAAGGAACAAAAACAAATCTCTTCAGCAACTTATAGTGATTTAAGTATAAATGAAGGTGAAAGAATATTAACAACAAATACTCATACTGCTTATGTAAGGATTGCAGAAGGTTGTAATAACTTTTGTACCTACTGCATAATTCCTAAAATAAGAGGTAAATTCAGAAGTAGAACAATAGAAAGTGTTATTAAAGAAGTTGAAAGTTTATCTTTACAGGGTGTAAAAGAGATTATTTTAATAGCTCAAGACTTAACAAATTATGGTGTTGATATTTATGATGGAAAAATGCTTCATAAATTAGTTAAGAAGGTTTCAGAGGTTGAAAATATTGAGTGGGTAAGACTTTTATACTGTTATCCTGAAGAGATGTATGATGAACTAATTGAAGAAATTTCATCAAATAATAAGGTAGCTAAATATCTAGATATACCAATACAACATATTAGTAATAAAATTTTAAAATTAATGGGTAGAAAGACTAGCAAAGAAGATATTATTAATATAATCGATAAACTTAGAGAACGAATTCCTGAAATTACATTAAGAACATCATTAATAGTAGGATTCCCTAACGAAAGTAATGAAGACTTTAATGAATTAAAAGAATTCTTAAAAGAGTATAAGTTAGATAATGTAGGTGTATTTAGTTATTCACAAGAAGAGGGAACCCCTGCAGCTATAATGAACGGGCAAATAGATGAGTCCGTTAAAGAGAGCCGTTTAAGAGAACTAATGCTTACTCAAAGAAAAATTATGTTAGACTTAAATAATTTGAAAATTGGTAATATCTATGATACTATAATAGATAGAAGTAATGGAGAATTTTACATTGGAAGAAATTACATGATGTCACCTGAAATAGATAATATAATTTATATTAGAAAAACAAATAAAATAAAAATAGGTGATGTTGTAAAAGTGAAAATTACTGATATACAAGAGTATGATTTAGTAGGAGATGTTATAGATGAATCTGGCAAATAAGTTAACTATGCTAAGAATTTTCTTAGTACCTATTTTTTTGATATTTATAGCTATGAAAGGAATTCCATATGGAACTATACTAGCTACACTAGTATTTATAATTGCATCCTTAACAGATCAATTAGATGGTTATATAGCAAGAAGTAGAAATCAAGTAACAACTTTTGGAAAGTTTATGGATCCTTTAGCTGATAAATTATTAGTTACTTCTGCATTAATATCTTTAGTCGAACTTGGATTAATCCCTAGTTACGCAGCAATAATCATTATAGCAAGAGAATTTGCTGTATCAGGTTTAAGAACAATTGCNGTGAAAGAATATTAACAACAAATACTCATACTGCTTATGTAAGGATTGCAGAAGGTTGTAATAACTTTTGTACCTACTGCATAATTCCTAAAATAAGAGGTAAATTCAGAAGTAGAACAATAGAAAGTGTTATTAAAGAAGTTGAAAGTTTATCTTTACAGGGTGTAAAAGAGATTATTTTAATAGCTCAAGACTTAACAAATTATGGTGTTGATATTTATGATGGAAAAATGCTTCATAAATTAGTTAAGAAGGTTTCAGAGGTTGAAAATATTGAGTGGGTAAGACTTTTATACTGTTATCCTGAAGAGATGTATGATGAACTAATTGAAGAAATTTCATCAAATAATAAGGTAGCTAAATATCTAGATATACCAATACAACATATTAGTAATAAAATTTTAAAATTAATGGGTAGAAAGACTAGCAAAGAAGATATTATTAATATAATCGATAAACTTAGAGAACGAATTCCTGAAATTACATTAAGAACATCATTAATAGTAGGATTCCCTAACGAAAGTAATGAAGACTTTAATGAATTAAAAGAATTCTTAAAAGAGTATAAGTTAGATAATGTAGGTGTATTTAGTTATTCACAAGAAGAGGGAACCCCTGCAGCTATAATGAACGGGCAAATAGATGAGTCCGTTAAAGAGAGCCGTTTAAGAGAACTAATGCTTACTCAAAGAAAAATTATGTTAGACTTAAATAATTTGAAAATTGGTAATATCTATGATACTATAATAGATAGAAGTAATGGAGAATTTTACATTGGAAGAAATTACATGATGTCACCTGAAATAGATAATATAATTTATATTAGAAAAACAAATAAAATAAAAATAGGTGATGTTGTAAAAGTGAAAATTACTGATATACAAGAGTATGATTTAGTAGGAGATGTTATAGATGAATCTGGCAAATAAGTTAACTATGCTAAGAATTTTCTTAGTACCTATTTTTTTGATATTTATAGCTATGAAAGGAATTCCATATGGAACTATACTAGCTACACTAGTATTTATAATTGCATCCTTAACAGATCAATTAGATGGTTATATAGCAAGAAGTAGAAATCAAGTAACAACTTTTGGAAAGTTTATGGATCCTTTAGCTGATAAATTATTAGTTACTTCTGCATTAATATCTTTAGTCGAACTTGGATTAATCCCTAGTTACGCAGCAATAATCATTATAGCAAGAGAATTTGCTGTATCAGGTTTAAGAACAATTGCTGCATCAGAAGGGAAGATAATTGCAGCTAGTTGGTGGGGGAAAATAAAGACAGTTATACAAATAATAGCAATTGTATTATTACTTATAAAAGTTAATATAGGAACATCTCCATATTTAGCATCTTTAATAAATAATAATTCTGCACTTAATAAATTCTTTGAAGTTACTCCAACTGTATTTTTATACCTAGCGGTAATAATAACAATAATATCTGGAATAGATTACTTTATTAAGAACAAAAAAGTATTTTCAATGACTAAATAGTTAAATACAGGACATAATATTAAAAAGTTCCTCCTGATTCAAGGTGGAACTTTTTAATATATAAATAATATAAATAATATAAATAATATAAATAATATAAATAATTTTTTAGAAATTTATGTTGACTTAAAATTCAACATAAATTATAATTTAATTAATAAAACAAATGTTCGATAGAGAGGATGAGCCTTATGGGAAATATTAATGCAGAAAAATTAAAAGCTATAGAAAATGCTATGAGTCAAATTGAAAAACAATATGGTAAGGGTGCCATAATGAAATTAGGAGAACATAATGCTATGAGTGTTGATGCTATATCTACGGGTTGTTTAGATTTAGATATTGCACTTGGTATAGGCGGTGTTCCTAAGGGAAGAATTATAGAAATATACGGACCAGAAAGTTCAGGTAAAACTACTGTTGCGTTACATATAATTGCAGAAGCACAAAAAGCAGGTGGTGCAGTTGGCTTTATTGATGCCGAGCATGCTTTAGATCCAAGTTATGCTAAGAACTTAGGGGTAGACACTGAAAATCTTATAGTTTCTCAACCTGATACAGGAGAGCAAGGTCTTGAAATAGCAGAAGCACTAGTTCGTTCTGGAGCAATTGATGTATTGGTAGTAGACTCAGTTGCAGCATTAGTTCCAAGAGCAGAAATCGAAGGAGAAATGGGTGATTCTCACGTAGGATTACATGCTAGGTTAATGTCTCAAGCTCTAAGAAAATTAGCAGGAACTATTAATAAATCAAAATGTGTAGCAATATTCATTAACCAGTTAAGAGAAAAGGTTGGAGTTATGTTTGGTAATCCTGAAACAACAACAGGGGGAAGAGCTCTTAAGTTCTATGCTTCAGTTAGAATGGATGTTAGAAGAATAGATTCAATAAAACAAGGTGATGAAATAGTTGGTAATAGAACTAGAGTAAAAATCATGAAAAATAAAGTTGCTCCACCATTCAAGCAAGCAGAGTTTGATATCATGTATAATGAAGGTATTTCACGAAATGGAAACATTATAGATGTAGGTGTTAAAGAAAATATAGTTCAAAAAAGTGGTGCATGGTTCTCATATAATGATATAAGATTAGGTCAAGGTAGAGAAAATGCTAAACAATATTTAAAAGAAAATCCACATATAGCTTTAGAGATAGAAAATAAAATTAGAACTAAATATTCACTACCAATAATGGCAGAACCTAAGGCTGAAAAAGAGAAAAAGTAAAATAAGTAATACGCTTTATTATAGATATAATAAGGCGTATTTTTTTGCTTTATATATATAAATTAATTAATGTATTTAATTAACTAAACTTGACATATTTTTGTTTTTAAGATAAAATAATAACAAATACTGGTTTATCAAATTCAAGTTCCAGTACAGAATAATATGACACCTACCTACTTTCTATTAAATAATAAATTGATTAATATGCAAGGAGGTGTTAATTTGGATAGTACTATAATGATATTAGTAGGAATTATAATACTGGCTATATTAGGAATTATCCAATATATAGCTATTAAAACAGCTACAAAGAAAAAGGTTTTAATTTTAGAAGGTGAAGCTGAAAAATTAGTTGAAAATGCTAAGAAGGAAGCCGAATCAACAAAGAAGGAAGCTATTTTAGAGGCTAAAGAAGAAGTTCACAAACTTAGAAGTGACTTAGACAGAGATTCTCGTGATAGAAGAAATGAAATTCAAAGACTTGAAAGAAGAATTCTTCAAAGAGAAGAAGCATTAGACAAAAAGAGCGATCTTCTTGAAAAGAAAGAAGAAAATATCAACAAAAAAATGCAAGAAATAAGTCAATTGGAAGAAAGTGCCCAAGAAATTTATAATCACAGAAGAGAGGAACTTGAAAAAGTTTCGAACCTTTCAACTGAAGAAGCTAAAGAAATATTATTAGATGAAGTTAAAAAGGAAATAACGCACGAAACGGCTTTAATGATCAAAGAAATAGAATCGAAAGCTAAAGAAGAAGCAGATAAGAAATCGAGAGAAATTATTACTACTGCAATTCAAAGATGTGCGGCAGATCATGTATCTGAATCAACTGTGCATGTAGTGGCATTACCAAATGATGAAATGAAGGGCAGAATTATTGGTAGAGAAGGAAGAAATATTAGAACTCTTGAAACTTTGACTGGTGTAGATTTAATTATTGATGATACTCCAGAAGCAGTAATATTATCTAGCTTTGATCCGATTAGAAGAGAAATAGCTAAGATAGCATTAGAAAAGCTTATTATTGATGGCAGAATACATCCTGCAAGAATAGAAGAAATGGTTGAAAGAGCCACTAAGGATGTAGAAAATGACATTAAAGAAGAAGGAGAACAAGCAACTTTAGAAACGGGTGTACATGGATTACATCCTGAAATAATGAGGTTACTTGGTAGACTAAAATATAGAACTAGTTATGGTCAGAATGTTTTAAAACATTCTATCGAAGTTTCATACTTAGCAGGATTAATGGCATCTGAATTAGGATTAGATGTAAATCTTGCTAAAAGAGCAGGTTTATTACATGACATCGGTAAAGCAGTAGACCAAGAACACGAAGGTCCACACGCTCTTATTGGTGGAGATTTAGCTAAAAAGTATCATGAATCACCTTTAGTAGTAAATGCTATAGCAGCACATCACGGTGATGTTGAAATGATGTCTTTAGAAGCTATCCTAGTTCAATCAGCTGATGCTATATCAGCAGCTAGACCTGGTGCAAGAAGAGAAACACTAGAAGCTTATATTAAGAGATTAGAGAAACTTGAAGAAATTGCAAACTCATACGAAGGTGTAGAGAAGTCATATGCAATTCAAGCTGGAAGAGAGATTAGAATTATGGTTAAACCAGAACTATTAGATGATGCTGGTTCAATTGAATTAGCACGTAGTTTAGCTAAAAGCGTCGAAGAGCAATTAGAGTATCCAGGACAAATTAAAATAAATGTTATTAGAGAAACAAGAGCAGTAGACTACGCTAAATAAATCTTTAAAAATACATTTTGAATATTCAAAATGTATTTTTTTTTATTCTTTACAAAAGAAGGAATTATTCAAAACATATAGAATATATATATTATGAGAAGTATTAATGAATATAATGTAAACGATTTTTATCAGGAGGTCAAATTAAAAATGGAAGTATTAAAAGTTTCAACAAAATCTAATCCAAATTCAGTTGCAGGAGCATTAGCAGCTATTATAAAAGAAAAGAACATAGTAGAAATCCAAGCAGTAGGTGCAGGAGCTATTAATCAAGCTATTAAGGCAATTGCAATAGCAAGAGGCTTTGTAGCACCAAGTGGAAGAGACATAGTATGTGTTCCAGCTTTTACTGATATAGAAATTGATGGTGAAGAAAGAACTGCTATTAAACTAATAGTTCAGCCAAGATAAATTAATAATATAAAAGGGAAATCTGTATATAGCTATAGATTTCCCTTTTATATTATACTAATAAATACGTTTAAATTTTATATTAATATATTAAAAATACAGTTAACTCTTGAAATTTAATTCATTAACGTTTATAATGGAATCGTTAAGATGATTATTATAAAAAGAGGTGTATTTAATGGTATCTAAAGAAGTAGTAGTAAATAACGGAACTGGTTTACACGCTAGACCAGCAACTTTATTAGTAAAGAAAGCTTCATCATTCAAATCAGATGTAAGCATTGAATTTAACGGAAAGAAAGCTAACGTAAAAAGCTTAATCGGTGTTTTATCTTTAGGTGTAACTAAAGGAGCAACTATAACTGTTTCTGCAAACGGTGATGATGAAACTTTAGCAGCTGAAGAAATCGTAAAATTAATTGAAACTTTAGAAGATTAATTTTAGTTATACTTATAAAAAACTCCTGTTAATTATAACAGGAGTTTTTTTGTTATTTATGTATAGCAACTACGATTTAACTTTTATAACATTTCCTTTTACCAAAAGATATAACAAGTCTATTGCTGCCAAAAATACTAATACATAAATAATTCTTAAAATAAATGGCGTTCCACCAACTAAGAAGTATATAAAATTAAAATTTAATATTCCTATACTTCCCCAGTTTAAAGCACCTAGAATCACTAGAAAAAAAGATGCTTTATCTAAAATACTTAGCTTAAACATAAATATCACCCCCATGGTTTAATTTATTTAATATATATTATGAATACAAAAATTAAAATATAACTATTTAACTATATATAAATTAATAACTCTAAAAAAATAATAATTATATAATAAACTTATAGGTGTAGTAATTAAATGTACAAACATATGATATATAAAAACAAAAATTATTGGAGATTTATATGATTAGAGAAATAGATATCAATTTTACTACAATAATAGATTTACTATCAAAAATTCTAGAAGATAAAAGGATATACTTAAAAGCTAAAAACATAGATTTGCAGCATTTAAATAATAAATATATACTTATTGCTGATTTAATCAAGGAACTTAGCATAGAAAAATATAAGTGTATTTATTATAGATCGGATGATAAAATATATAAAAAGAAATTAAAACAGCTTTATATCCTGTTGCAAGATATCAAATATAAATATAACAAGGTGAAAACAATAATTGAAGAACCAAATAAGAAAGAGGAAGATATCATATCTCTTGTAGAGATTAGCGATATTTTATTTTCATCAAATATAGAATGTGAATATTCAGAAATAATTTGCGAAAAATTAAAAAATAGTATTTACGAAATAAGGGATTACTTTTGGATAAACAATTTTATTAATGGAATAAAAGAGTCTAATATTATTAACAATTATTTAAAGTATAAAAGGATAAATAATATTGAGCGATTTGAATATATAAAAGGTGATATTTCATATGAAGATATTGATAGAGTACAATATAAGATTGATTGTTTATTGAATAATAAGTATGCATTAATGCCACCAATATATGTAAATAATTTTTCCGATAACTTTATAACTTCTAACTTTTCATTAGATATTAACGATTCTGATTTATTAAAATCAATACTAGATATGACAATAGACTCTACTGAAGCAGTAAAAATAAAATGGTATCATTATCTTAACAGAAAAAAATTAAAACAAGTTAAAAATTATAACGAAAAAATATTAACCGAACAAAAAACTATGAGGAAAATTATATTTGAACAATATAAAGAAAATATAGATTCTTTAAAAATGTATGTAAAATCATTTGAATTTTTAAAATCTGTTATAACAGAAAATTATTTCAATAAAATATATAACTATATATATGACGAAAATGAAATGTATATATTTTTGAAGAGTTTGTCTAATAATCTATATTTATTTAAAGAACTTATAACAATTACTAATGAAATAAATAACCTTTCAGATAAAGAGAGAGAATTATTAGATCTTTGTTATGATAAATATGACACTATAAGTAAATATAAAGAAAAATTATATAGTTTGCCTACTATGGTACTCATAAATAATTTTAAAAGGTATAAAGAAAATTATAAAAAATCTAATGTAAAAAAAGAGAATTTAGATAATCTAATAGACGACTTAAATAATGACCTTAGTATATTAAATTTATTTTCTTCCAGCAACTTTAATGCATTCTCTGCTTTAATAACGGTTAATGATACTACCCAAATAGATGATAAATCTTCAAATGAAGTTTATATATTAAATAACTTTGAATATGATGATTGCATTCATTATATTGATGAGTCCCTTGATAATAAAGTAGAAAACCTAGAAATTAAAGTAGATAATTACGATATAGTAAAATTTATTAAGGGAACAATTGCTAATTTAGGCTATAAAATAATTCAAAATTATAAATTTGAACTAATAAATTTAGAAATTGCAGTAGTTAATCCTAAAGATCCTAACAAAATAGTATATATTTTTATAGATTGTTTTCAAGTTAATTCATACTACACTATCAGAAAATTGAGTTATATCAAGAAAAAAAATATTCCAATTATATATTGTTGGTCAGATGACTTTGTTATAAATAGAAATATAGAAGTTCTTAAATTAAAAACAACACTTAGAACATTACTTCCATAATAATAGTATAAATATTGTTTGACAAAGCTATATTAATTTGTTATTTTATTATGGTATGCGTTAAAAAACTACTTAGGAGGAATAATATGAATAACACACAAGAGATAAAAATAGTTACAGCAGATCCTTCAGCTTTAGGTTTATTTGGACTAGCTGTAATAACTTTAGTTGCATCTTCACAAAAACTTGGAATAACTACAGGGGTATCATTAGTATTACCTTGGGCAATTTTCTTAGGAGCAACAGCACAATTATTTGCATGTATAAATGATTTTAAGCATAATAATACTTTTGGAGCAACAGCTTTCGGAGCATATGCATTTTTCTGGTATTCTATGGGGTTTACTTGGTTAATCCAAAACGGAGTTTTTGGAGAAAAGTTAGCTGCAGCAGCAGACACTAGACAAATGGGATTTGCTTTTTTAGCATATTTAATATTTACATTATTTATGACTATAGGAGCAATGGAAACTCACAAAGTTCTATTTATAATTTTTGTTTTAATTGACTTCTTATTTATTGGATTATCATTAAATTCATTTGGTATAGTACCAGAGTTTTCACATAGCTTAGCAGCATGGTCTGAGTTACTTATAGCAATTATGTCATTCTATGGATCAGCAGCAGCAGTACTTAACAAACATTTCGGTAAAGTTTTTGTACCTGTTGGTAAACCATTTGGTATATTTAAATAATATTAATAAATAACCTATATAAACATATTGTTTATATAGGTTATTTTGTTTTATAATTAAATTATATTTTAAAATTGGAGGTACATATGCAAATATCAATACGATTAAAAAATTCTAAAGAATCATTAATATATAAAGGTGATAGAATAGATATCTTAGACTATAATATGAATGGAATTAAGTATAAACAAATTAGATGCTTTAAAAAAGGATTTTCTAAATCAGAATTAATATTAGATGAATTGATATTAGACATAAAAGAAATAGCTAAAAAATAATAAAAAATATGAGAAAATTAATTTCGCTAAATATCAATTTATAAAATTTCGTGTTAAAACGAAAATAAATCATGATAAAATATTATAATTTATTGTATGGAGGTATATATTTTTGAGAGGTCGTACAAAGACATTTAAATATAAAAATTATCAATATTCAGATGAGATTAAAAATTTGCTTGAAATCCCCCTTTCTGATGAAGATAAAAATAACATAAATGTAATTAAAAATAACTTTAAACTTTTAGAACGTAAACGTGGTTATGAATATATTATTGAAGACTTATACATATTAGTAGTTAAACATAGTTTTACATCAACTCAATTAGCTAAAATTTATTGTCTTAATGTTCGTTCTATTCAAATTTGGCTTAAGGAACTTGGCTTAAACAGAACTCTTAAGGAAGCAAAAATAGCTTATAATGAAAGTAATATTTATGATGATGATACTTTAATTAACGAAAACCAAATTATTAAAATAAATAATTTAAAACATAAACCTGTTAACTACTCTTCTGATTTACCACAGTTAGTAATAGATTTTTTGAATTATTTAGAAACTATAAAAGGAAAGTCATCAAATACAATAAGTGGTTATAAAATAGATTTGCAATTATTTTTTAGATTTATGAAGGTTTATAAAGATAATTTAAATGATCTATCACTGGAGTTGGAAGAAATAAATATCAGTGATGTTGATGAAAAGTTTATTAATACTATTAAGCTAACAGATATTTATGCATTTTTATCTTTCGTAGAAAAAGAAAGAAACAATAGTACTTATGCTAGAGCACGAAAGGTAGCAACGCTTAAATCTTTCTATAAGTTTTTATACGGTAAAGCTAAAGTTATAATTGATAATCCAACATTAGAACTTGAGTCTCCAAAGATAAGTAAAAGACACCCTGTGTATCTAACACTAGAGCAAAGCTTACAGCTACTCTCCTCCCTGGATAAAAGCAATTTAAACTATTATAGAGATTATTGCATATTAACTCTTTTTTTAAATTGCGGCCTTAGACTATCTGAGTTATGTTCTATTGAAATTAATAAGATAAAAAATGATACACTAACTATAGTTGGTAAAGGTAACAAGGAACGTACTATATATCTTAATGATGCATGCATAAAAGCTATTAATGACTACTTAAGCAAAAGGGATAACTCAAAAGTACCAGAAGAAAACAAAAAATATTTATTTCTATCTAATCGTAATAAGCCTATTAATAAAAGAACTGTTGAACTTTTAGTAAAAAAACATATAAATACCGCTGAACTATTAGATGATAATTATACCCCTCATAAACTACGACATACAGCAGCAACTTTGATGTATAAGCATGGAAATGTAGATATACGTAGCCTACAAAATATATTAGGTCATGAAAATATTTCGACAACACAAATATATACTCATATAGATGATGATAAGCTTAGAGAAGCAGTTCGTTCAAATCCATTATCAAAATTGTAATATAAATTAAAATAGCTATCTAAGTAATACTAGATAGCTATTTTAAAATTATTTTCTTTTAAATTTTAAAACTCCTGGATATATCTCTTCAGTCAAATCATCTAAGGATAAATCATCACTTAATCCAAGCTCATCAAGATATGCTATTTTATCAAAAGCATCAATATATTCTTCATCATCTAAATACTGAGAAGTTTCTACTTCTTCCATTTTTTCTTCTTCTTTTAAAGCTTCTAATGCTAATTTTAATTCTTCTTCTAAATATTTATTTTCCTCAACATCTTTTGCTATATCCTCAATATTTATTGCTCTTATATCAATTCCATCAATTTCTAAACATTTACCACAATTATCACAAATCTTATTTTCAAAAATATCACATAAATCGTCGTTATCTTTTATCATAAAATCACCTTCCATTTCTGTTAACTTAATCATTTTATCAGAAAGATATAATAATATCAAATTTTATTGCATAGCAAGAACGTAAGTTTGATATTATTATTATGTTATGTTATAATATTTATAAATAAGTGAGGTGTTATAATGATCGAAAATAGCAACAAACAAATGGAAATATATGAATTTCTTAAAAATTTTACAGAATTAAAAGGATATCCGCCGTCAGTACGTGAAATATGTGAGGCTGTTAACTTAAAATCTACTTCCTCTGTTCATGGACATTTAAAAAAGTTAGAAACTAAAGGTTTAATAAAAAGAGATCCTACTAAACCAAGAGCTTTAGAAATTATGGAAAACTCTTCTAATAGAATTGAAATGGTTAATATTCCTATAGTAGGCAAAGTAACTGCTGGAATGCCAATACTAGCTAGTGAAAATGTTGAAGGTGTTTTTCCAATTCCGTTAAGTTATATTAAACATGATAATGAATTATTTATACTAAATGTATCTGGAGATAGTATGATAAATGCAGGTATACATCACGGCGATTTAGCTATTATCGAAAGAATCCCTACTGCTTGTAATGGAGATATTGTTGTTGCTTTAATCGAAAACGAAGCTACAATTAAAAGGTTCTATAAAGAAAATGATTATATTAGATTACAACCTGAAAATGATAATATGAGCCCTATTATTGTTAAAGATTGCAGTATTCTCGGAAAATTAGTTGGATTATTTAGGGCATATTAAATATAAATGAGTCATACATTTTAGTATGGCTCATTTATATTTTATTTTAAGAAAGGTGAAAATAATGACATTAGAAAAAGGTATTTTTTTTAGAACAAAGGATGAATATGATTGTGAATTTATATTATCTCCCCTATCCAAATTTAATCGCACTACTTATTTAAACTTAAGATTAGTTATTAGAACTATTTTGTCACTTCCATTAGCATTCTATTTGGGATATTCTCTATATTATAGTTGTAATTCAATATCCGATATAAAATCATTTATACTAAGTTTTATAATTACTTATATTTTGTCATTTTACTTACTTCAAATTCCTCATGAACTGATACATTATATTATTTACTCTAATTTTTTATCAGATCCAAATGCGAAAATTAAGCTATTAAATCGAAAAAGATTTATAACTTCTACTTATAATGGTGAAATTAATTATGTAAGAAGCCTTATTGGATTGTTTGCTCCTATATTAATAATTTCATCTATCCTAAGTACAATTCTTATATTAAAAGGATTTAATATAATTATTTATGGAATTATGTGGGCAAACTTAATTATATCCTCTGAAGATATATTAAATATACTTATTTATCTTATTTCGAATAACGAAATTAAGGGGATTTATGAATTACCGAATAACTATGATTATTTAATAGATGAAACACAAAGCCAGGATGAATAATTCACCCCGGCTTTGTTTTAAAGAATATTACTTAATGCAAGTAGTACACCAATCTTAGCATGATCAAATGTTAGACCACCTTGAAGATAAGCTATATATGGTTCTCTTATTGGTGCATCAGCAGACAACTCAATTGACGATCCTTGTATAAATGCTCCTGCTGCCATTATAACTTGATCGCTATATCCAGGCATATCCCATGGTTCACATTCTACAAATGAGTCTATTGGAGATGCTTTTTGAATTCCCTTACAGAATTTTATTAACTTTTCTTTATCATTAAATTTAATAGCTTGAATAATATCACTTCTTTTTTCATTATATTTTGGTAATACTTCAAATCCTGCCAATTCCATAATTCTTGCACAAAAAACTGCACCTTTTACAGCTTCCATAGCGATATGAGGAGCTAAGAATAAACCTTGATAGAATTGTCTCATTACGCCAAATGTAGATCCACACTCCCCTCCAATTCCTGGTGTTGTTAATCTAAAGCTTGCTTGAACTACATATTTTTCCTTACCAGCTATGTATCCACCTGTCGGTGCGATTCCTCCACCTATATTCTTTATTAATGAACCAGCTATTAAATCTGCGCCAACATCTGTCGGTTCTATAGTATCAATAAACTCCCCGTAGCAGTTATCAACAAATACTATAACATCTTCCCTAATTTCTTTAACTTTTTTTATTATATCTCCTAATTCAGAAACTAAGAACGAGTTTCTCCATCCATAACCAGTACTTCTTTGTATATGTACTAATCTTATACTTTTATCTTCTTTTAAAAGTGTAATTATTGTATCTTCATCAAATTTACCATTTATTAAGTCTACTTGCCTATAGTTAACACCATATTCTTTTAATGAACCTATATTTTTTTCTTCTCCAATTCCTATTATATTATGTAACGTATCGTAAGGTTTACCACTTATGCAAACCATTGTATCATTAGGTCGTAGGTTACCCATTATAGCACAAGCTATTGCGTGTGTTCCATTAACAAAATGCGGTCTTACCAAAGCACTTTCCGTATTAAAAACTTTAGCATAAACTTTATCTAATGAATCTCTTCCAATATCACCGTATCCATATCCAGAAGAGTTAGTGAAGTGAGATTCACTTATTCTTTCTTCTTGAAGAGCATTTAAAACCTTTAATTGGTTTAATTCCCTAATTTCATCATACATTTTAAACTCTTCTTCTACATCCTTTAATGCTTTATTATATAAGTTAAATGTTTCATCATTTATTTTATATTGCACTTTTAAAAATTCTTCTGTTAAATTCAACATAACTGTACTCCTTTATAGTTAACATATAATCACTAAGGTTATTATATATAATTTTTTTATAAATAGAAAGTATTTTATAAATAATTAAGATGAAGGCAAAGCCTTCATCTTAATTATTATTATCAATATTATTAAATAAAATTGGACTTGCAGGAGTAATAGTTGTTACAGCATGCTTATAAACCAACATTTGTTTACCATCAGAGTCTAGAATAACCGTAAAGTTATCAAATCCTTTTACATAACCTTTAATTAAGAAACCATTCGTTAAATATATTGAAACAGGAATTCTATTCTTTCTAGCATTATTTAAAAATATGTCTTGCAAGTTGTTTGTTTGTTTATTCAAGAAAAACATCTCCTTTAATAATATTAATTATTTGTAAGGTCTTTGATTATCAAGCTTATTATATCCTCTTCACAGTATATGTCTTTATCAATAAACTTTACTCTTGGATCTTTTTTAAACCATGTTAATTGTCTTTTAGCATAATTTCTAGACCCTTGTTTAATCATATCTGTAGCCTCTTCTAAGCTTATCTTATTGTCTAGGTAATAAAGCACTTCTTTATAACCTATACCTTGCATAGACTGCATAGAAGTGTTGTATCCTAACTCTTTAAGCTTTATGCATTCTTCTAGCAATCCATCATCAAACATTTTATCTACTCTTCTATTAATTCGATTATAAAGTTTATCTCTATCCATAGTAAGTACATAGTAATATATATCATATTGTGATTTATAAAATGTCTCTAAATCGTTGAAGGAACTAAAAGGCTTTCCTGAAACTTTATATACCTCTAAAGCTCTTATAACTCTTTTCAAATTATTTGCATGAATTTTTTCATAGCTTATAGGATCAATTTCTTTTAGAAGACTATGAACATAATTATTACCTTTTTCGATAGCTAACTCTTCTAAGTATTTTCTATATTCTATATCACTTTCAGCTTCAGTAAAATTCATATTACAGGTTAAAGAATTTATATATAAACCTGTTCCTCCAACAATTATTGGAAGCTTATTCCTATTTGTCACATCATTAATTTCTTTTTCAGCCATGTTTTTATAATCTACAACAGTAAAGCTTTTATCTGGCATTACAACATCAATCATATGATGTTTAATTCCGTTCATTTCCTCTTTAGTTACTTTTGCAGAACCTATATCCATATGCTTATATATTTGCATAGAATCAGCCGATATAACTTCTCCATCTAATAACTTTGCTAGTTTAATAGATAATTCAGTTTTACCGACACCAGTAGGACCTGCAATTATAAGTAATTTTTGTTTCATCTACTTTATTCCTCTTCTATATTATTCTTCTAAACTTCTTATTTAATTCATATTCAGTAAATTTTATTATAATTGGTCTTCCATGAGGACAGTAAAATGGATCATTTATATATCTTAAATCTTCTATTAATTTCTCCATTTCATCATGATTTAAATAATCATTAGCCTTAACAGCAGATCTACAAGCCATAGATGCTATTTTATTCAACTTAACCTCAGATGTTTTTCCAGATCCTAAACCTTTTAGATTATCTAATATTTCCATAAAAAGCTTTTTAGAATCTAACTTTCCAAGAAAATAAGGTACTTCTTTTATTGAGATAGTCTCGCCACCAAAATGTTCTATAACAAATCCAGCCCCACTAAAAACTTTATTATTTTCCTCATAATAAGCATAATCTTCTAAAGATAAATCTAAAATTGTAGGAACTAATAACTGCTGAACCACAATAGTACCTTCTTCAATATCTTTAAAATATTTTTCGAATAAAATCTTTTCATGGGCGGCATGTTGATCTACTATATATAAATCTGTTTGATATTCTGCTAATATATACATCTTGCTAAATTGTCCTATAACTCTTAGCTTTGGAAATTTCGCTTTTTTATAATTTATCTCATCTTTTACATTATAATATTTAAAATTATTGTCTTCATTTATTACTGTGACAGCTTCATTACTGACCATCTCATTATTTACTTCATATGAATCTTCTTTACTTGATTTATTGGAATTATTGATATTTATACTCTTTAGTTTATTGTATAACTCCTCTTCTCTCTCTATATCTGATATCTCCACTGAGTTATACATACTTTTTATATCTATTTCTTTTTTGGGTTCATCACTAATTATTTCTGTTTTTGTTTTACTTGTATTATATTCATCTTCAGATAAAATATTAAATTCGATTTTTTCTACCTTCTCTTCTACAAATTTACTAGTCTCATTTTTAACTGAATTGAACTTATTAAAAGCATCTTCCCTTAATACTGAGTGTATTGAATCAAAAATAACTTTAAATACAGCTCTTTCATCGTTAAATTTGATTTCAGCTTTCGTAGGATGAATATTAACATCTACTAACTCTGGGGGAAGATCAATGAATATAACCACAAATGGAAACTTATTTATTACAGAGAAAGATTTAAATGCATTCTCCACCGCTGCAATAATTGTTTTATTCTTTATATATCGGCTATTAACAAATATACTTTGATGATTTCTACTACCTTTTGCAATTTCCTCTTTTCCGATATAACCATGTACAGTAATATCTCCTCTAGAACCTTCAAAATATAATATATTATCATATACGTTTTTTCCATATATAGTTCTTATTACATCTTTTAAATTACCTGTCCCATAAGTGTTAATTACTTTTTTATCATTATTAAATACCTTTATCGATATATCTGGATTAGATAAAGCTATTCTTGTTACTATATCATTTATTAAGCTACTCTCTCTTGAAATAGATTTTAAGAATTTTTTTCTTGCAGGTACATTATAAAATAAATCTTTTACTTCCATTATTGTACCATTATTCATACCTACTTCTTGTAAAGATATCTTTTTCCCAGCTTCTAATATAATTTCACTACCATTATCAGCGTCACTAGTTTTACTTTTTAAAGATATCTTAGAAATTGATGCTATTGAAGCTAATGCTTCACCTCTAAAACCTAAGGTGCTTATATTATAGATATCTTCAACCTTAGAAATCTTAGACGTTGCATGAGGTAAAAAAGCAATTTCAATATCATCTCTATTTATTCCATTTCCATCATCTATTATTTTAATTAATGATAATCCACCTTCATTTATTTCTACAGTGATATTTTTAGAATTAGCATCTATTGAGTTTTCAACTAATTCTTTTACTACTGATGAAGGTCTTTCAACAACTTCACCAGCAGCAATTTTATTAGCTGTATGTTCATCTAATATATTTATTCTTTTCATAAATTATCACCCTACATTATTTTTTTAGCATCCTGTACAATTTTAAATAGAGTATTCATTGCATCAAGAGGAGTCATCACCATAACATCTAAGTCCTTTATGCTTTTTAATAAAGCTTCTTTTTCCAACATAGTAAAATCTATTTGAACATTATTTATTTGAGTTTTTTCTTCTTTAATTTTAGCTTCTTCTAATATTTTAGGGTTTTCTTTTATACTTATCTCCTCTACTACAGAGTCTAAGGCAACTTCATTATTTTTAGAAGAAGTATAGTTAATCTCTAATTTTTCTTTACCTTCTAGAGTATTTAAAATATCTTTTGCTCTATTAATTACCTCTTCAGGTAATCCAGCTATTTTTGCAACCTCTATACCATAAGACTGATCTGCTCCACCCTCAACAATTTTCCTTAAGAAAATAACTTCATCATTAATTTCTTTAACTGCAACAGAATAATTTCTTACACCAGGTATTACCCCTTCTAAATTTGTTAACTCATGATAGTGAGTAGCAAATAAAGTATTACATTTCAATTTAATTTGATTTGATATATATTCTATAACAGACCAAGCTATACTTAGACCATCATATGTAGATGTTCCTCTTCCAACTTCATCAAGAAGAACAAGGCTATTATTTGTAGCATTCTTTAATATATTTGAAACTTCCCACATTTCAACCATAAATGTAGATTTACCACCGGCCAAATCATCTGAAGCACCTATTCTTGTGAATATCTTATCGCACACTGATATATTAGCACTTGAAGCAGGTACAAAGGATCCAATCTGAGCCATTAAAGTTATTAATGCTACCTGTCTCATATATGTAGATTTACCAGCCATATTAGGTCCTGTTATAAGTAATAGCATATTTTCCTTTTTATTAAGCAAAGTATCATTAGAAACAAATTCACCTTTACCAATTACTTTTTCTACAACAGGGTGTCTTCCATCCTTTATATCAATAATACCATTCTCGTTTATATTTGGCTTAACATAATTATTTTCATAGGCAACTAAGGCTAAAGTAGAAATAACATCTAGCGAACCTATTATTTTAGCTGTATCTTTTAATCTTTGAATTTCTTTTTCAACTCTATCTCTTATAGTTACAAATAAGTCATATTCAAGGGCTATTAGCTTATCTTCTGCACCTAATATTTTTTCTTCCATAACTTTTAATTCTTCTGTTATATATCTTTCTGCGTTAGATAGAGTTTGCTTTCTTATATATCTACCTTCTGGAATAGATGCATAATTTGCCTTTGATATTTCTATATAATATCCAAAAACTTTATTATATCCTACCTTCAGTGATTTAATTCCTGTATGTTCTCTTTCTGATTGCTCTAAAGATGCTATCCATTGTTTTCCGTTTAATTTAATATCTCGTAATTCATCAACTTCTATTGAATAACCAGACTTAATTATATTTCCTTCTTTTAATCCAATTGAAGGATCTTCTAATAATGATTCACTAAGTAACTCTCTAATATCATCTAAAGTGTCCAAGTTCTCATTCCATTTTACTAATAAATCTGATTTGCAATTAATAAGCTTTTCTTTAATGCCTGGTAATTTATCTAAAGATCTTTTTAATGAAACTAAATCTTTTGCATTTACATTTTTATTAGAAATTTTACCTGTTATTCTTTCTATATCATATATTTCTTTTAAGCTATCTCTTAATTCTTCATTAAAGAACATATTATTATATAACTCTTCTACAGCAGAACTTCTATTTTCAATCTGAGATTTATTTATTAAAGGCTGTTCTATAAAACTTCTTAATGTTCTTCCACCCATTGAAGTAGAAGTTTTATCTAATACCCATATTAGACTTCCTTTTTTAGATTTTTCTTTAAGACTTTCTGTTAATTCTAAGTTACGTCTAGAATTACTATCAATAGTCATAAAGTCAATTATATTATATTGTTCTAGTATATCTATATTAGATAAACTTATCTTCTGAGTATCGAATATATATTTAAGTAGTACAGATACTGCTATTTTACTGTTAATATTAATTGAATATAAATCTATGTTTATAAATTGTTTTTTTAACTCTTCATCAGTACAATAAAATTTAGAGTAATCTTTTTTAGTTATTAATACAGGTAAAGTTTCCTGAATTCTAATTATGATATTTTCACTTAAAGTGCTATCTACAATTATTTCCTTAGGAGAGAATCTAGAGATTTCTCCCAATAGATTATCTATAGAATCTGAGAAATAAGTTGTCTTGAATTCGCCTGTAGATATATCTGATATGGCTATTCCATATAAACCATTATTCTCGTATATAGACATCATATAAAGATTTTTATAATCATTATCACCATTACCATCTATAAAAGTTCCAGGGGTAACCACCTTAACTACATCTCTTTTAACTATACCTTTTGCTACTGATGGATCTTCTACTTGTTCACATATAGCTACTTTATATCCTTTCGATACTAATCTAGATATGTATGCAGCAGATGCATGAAAAGGGATTCCACACATAGGTGCTCTTTCTTCTAACCCACAATCTCTTCCTGTAAGTACTAGTTCTAGTTCTCTTGATGCTGTTTTTGCATCTTCAAAGAACATCTCATAGAAGTCACCTAACCTAAAAAATAATATACAATCAGTATACCTATCTTTAACTTCCATATATTGTCTCATCATTGGAGTCAACGTCATTTTCTTATCCTCCGTTTTTAAAATTTTATATTAATATATTATCACATTTTCATTTCTATTGTTAGACTATATATAACATAATAAAAAAGGACACTCTAATGAGCTGCCCTTTTTCTATACTTTATATCATTTTACCTAATAAAGAGAATGGTTGAGCTCTAGTAATTTCAACATTAACTAAATCACCTATCTTTACATTTTCTCCTTCAAAATTAACTAATCTACCGTTTCTTGTTCTACCTGAGTACTTTGTTTCATCATTTTTACTCATACCTTCAACTAGAACTTCAACAACTTGATTTTCAAATTCTTTGTTTAGCTTTATAACATTCTCATTAACAGCTTTAACTAATCTATCAAATCTATGATGTTTATCAGCATCATCGACTTGATTTAACATCATATCTGCTGGAGTATTATTTCTTCTTGAATAAATAAATGTAAATGCTGCAGAATATCCAACTTCTCTAACTAATTCTAATGTTTCAAGGAAATCTTCTTCTGTTTCACCTGGGAAACCAACAATTATATCAGTAGTTAAAGATACACCTGGTATTTCTTTCTTTATCTTATTTACTAGCTCCATATAATACTCTCTAGTATAATGACGATTCATCTTCTTTAAAATGTTATTTGAACCACTTTGTACTGGTAAATGTATTTGTTCACATAATTTATCACATTCTTTAATAGCTAAAATAACATCATCAGTTAAATCTTTTGGGTGAGATGTCATGAATCTAACTCTCTCTATTCCCTCTACTTCATTTATCATTCTTAGAAGTTTTGCAAAATTTATATCTTCTTCTAAGCCTTTACCATATGAGTTAACATTTTGACCTAAAAGCGTTATTTCCTTATATCCTGCTTTAACTAATTCTTTTACTTCATTTAGTATATCTTCAGATTTTCTTGATCTCTCTCTTCCTCTAACATAAGGAACAATACAATAAGTACAGAAGTTATTACATCCATACATTATAGTTACAAAAGCTTTTACATCACTTTTTCTATCTATAGGTAATCCTTCAACTATTTCTTCTTCCTTATTAAATATCTCTTTTATTTGAACACCTTCAGTTTTAACTCTATTTAGATATTCTGGGAACTTATACGCATTATGAGTTCCAAACACTATATTTACATAAGGGAAAGTACTTAATATTTTATCTGCCATTCCCTCTTGTTGCATCATACAACCACATATACCTATAATCAAATCAGGATTCTTTCTCTTTAAAGCTTTAAGTTGTCCAAGGTTACCAAACACCTTATTTTCTGCATTTTCTCTAACACAACAAGTATTATATAAAATTATTCCAGCTTCTTCTTTAGTTTCTGTTCTTGAATATCCTATATTCTTTAACATCCCTGAAAGCTTTTCTGAATCTTCTTCATTCATTTGGCAGCCCCAAGTTTCTATATAATATTTTAAATTTGTCTCTTGCATATTTAAATCTCCTTTGTGCAAATTTCTCAATCCTTGTATATTATAATAAATTTTTTATTCATTTTAAATAGAATAATGTAATTTCTTATAAGTAAATATGAATATTCCTTTTATCTCTCCCATCTAGCTATATCATATCTATGTTTAAAACCTATCCATTTATATAATGAAATTGCGTTAATGTTATTTTTATCAACTCCTAAAGCAAGCTCATCTATATTTTTTTCTCTAGCTTTACTAATTAGATTATCTAAAAGCAACTTACCTATCCCCATCCCCCTAAAAATATCAACAACTCCAAAATTAACAATTGTATACATTTTTCTAATATAAATAATTTGACCATAAGCTACTACAATATTATTAAGCTTCATAAAAATTGCCAAATCTTCAATATAATATTCTTGTTTAAAATCATTTTCTATATCTTCTACCTCAATAGGTACACGATCTATATTTCTAAATACATTATTTTGTATCTCACATCTTAATAAAGCCTCATTCTTAATATCTACCTTCTGAAATGAAACACTAATAATATTATTTTTCTGCTCACTATACCTATTAAGTAAATTTAATAAATTAGAATTATGCTGTACATTAAATTTAATATTCTCTATTTCGTCCCCTTTTTTATAATCGTCAACTTTTAAGGACATAATTAGAGATGGTCTCGCTTTTTTAAATCCTAAGTTGTTTAGTAGCTTATTGCTAGAACTATTTTCTATAGATTCATAAACTAAAGATTTTTCATTAAACTTTTTAAAAATATTATTATTTATTATATCAATATATTTATCTTCTACATATAAAGAAAAAACTTTAACTTGGATATCTATCGGAAGTTCATACCAGATATAACCTATAAACTCACCATTATACATAAAAAGTTTAACAAACTTCTTTGAAAACATTTTGGGAATAAAGGATTGATTAGTATAATACTCAAAAAAATCTTTATCATAGGTCTCTCTTTTAAAATTTTCTTCATATAGTTTCTTAAATTCATATAAATTACTAGATGATAATCTAACTAATGAAACCATAGCAAACCTCATAAAATAAACTTTTTAAAGAAATATAATATATTAGAAAAGATTACACCTTTTAGATGTAATCTCTTTAGTAACTTAACCTATGTTTATAAATTATTCAGTATCTCTAATACTAAGAGCTATTTTTTTAGCTTCTTTATTAACCTCTAAAATTATGCATTTAACATCTTGGCCTATAGATAAAACTTCTGATGGATGATTAATGTGATTATGACTTATTTTTGATATATGAACTAATCCATCTAATCCAGGTTCTAGCTCTACAAATGCGCCAAAATCATTTATTCTTACAACTTTACCAAGAACTGCAGAACCAACTGGATATTTTTCTTCAACATTTGTCCATGGCTCTGGAGTTAATTCTTTAATACTAAGTGATAACTTTTTATTTTCTTTATCTAAAGCAATAATCTTTGCATTTACTACTTGACCTACTTTTAAAACTTCATCACATGATTTAACAAGTTTCCATGAAATTTGAGAGATATGAATTAATCCATCTACTCCTTCTACTTCAGCAAAAGCTCCAAAGTTAGTAAATCTTTTTATTTCAGCAGATACTACATCTCCTAGATTGAATTTTCCCCAAGCCTTTGATTCTTTTTCTTCAATTTGCTCTTCTAAAATTACTCTTCTAGACGCAACAATTTTAGATGGATTTTTTCTTGAGAAATCAATTAATCTAACTTCCATTTCTGTATTTACAAACTCATTTGTATCTTTTATAAATCTAACATCAATATGAGAAGCTGGAATAAATATTCTTACTCCATCAAAGTTTGCCACTAAACCTTTTTCTCTTGCTTCTTTTATAAGCACTTTAAAGCTTTCTTTTCTATCAAATAAACCTTCTAATATTTCTAATGTTTCTTCCTTTTTATACTCTAATCTAGATAAAACAACATAATTATCTTCATTTCTCAATTTAATTACTTTAGCCTTTATAATATCGCCTTGTTTTAAGTTTCTTAGAGTTTCTTCTAAATTCTCTGTGTATGTTAACTCGCTGAATGGAATAACTCCATCAGTCTTATAACCTACTAGAGAAACAAATACTTCTGATGATCCTATTTTAAGAATTTCACCTTGTATCTCATCTCCTATTTTAAATCTAACATCCATTTCATTCATTAACTGTAATTGATCTTCCATCTATATATCCCCTTCCATTAATTCAACTACTTCATTTATAATCCAATCTGGAGTAGATGCTCCAGCTGTAATACCTATTTTACTTATAGTCTTATCATTAATTATTTCCTTTGGTAACTCTGATGAATTTTCTATATGAATTGTACGATCACAATTTGTCTTAGCAATTTGATACAACTTTGTTGTATTAGAGCTATTTTTTCCTCCTACAATTATCATTAGGTCAACAGTTTTAGATAACTCTAAAACTCCTTTTTGTCGCACTTCTGTTGCTGCACATATTGTATTAAATGCTAAAAGTTCTTTTGTTATAACTGACAAATTTTTTATTGTATTTACCCAATTTTCCTCTTTTTCAGTAGTTTGAGAAACTACACATACCTTATTTGGGATTCTACCATGAAACTCACCATCTTTTGTTATAATTGCGTTATTATTACACCATCCATTTATTCCTATAACCTCTGGATGATCTTTATCTCCTAAAATAACTATTTGGTAACCTTCCTTTGAATATTTATTAACTTTCTTTTGAATATTAGTTACAAAAGGACATGTTGCATCAATTATTATTAAACCCTTAGATTCTAATAAATCCATAACTTCCTTAGAAACACCATGGGATCTTATTATAACTGCATCCCCTTTAGATAAGTTAGTTATTTCATCTAGGGAAATTGAAAATACTTCATTGTTTTCTAAAAATTTTACTACATCATTATTATGAATAAGTGGTCCTAAAGTATAGATCTTCTTTCCGTATTCCTTTTGGATTTTTGTTGTTTGATCTACTGCTCTTTGAACCCCAAAACAAAAACCTGCACTCTCAGCTAAAATTACTTTTCTTTTCATGCTGTTTATCTCCATTTGTTAAAATTTACTACCCAATAATATTATTGTAATTTATTTTTTATATAATTACAAATAAATTCTGTAACTTCTTTTATTGATAGATTAGAACTATCTATTTCGATGGCATCTTCAGCCATTTTCAATGGATCTACTTCTCTATTACTATCTATAAAATCTCTTTTAATTATATCACTTAATAATGTATCGAAGTTTACTTCTATTCCTCTACTAATTAATTCATTAAATCTTCTTTTTGCTCTTTCTTCAGCTGTAGCAGTTAAAAAGAACTTAAATGGTGCATTTTTTAATACAACTGTACCAATATCTCTTCCATCCATTAATACATCATACTTTTCAGACATTTTTCTTTGTAAATTAACTAATTTTTCTCTTACTTCAGGAATTGATGCGTAATTTGATACTATTGAACTAATTTCAGGCATTGTTATTTTATCCTGAACATTTATTCCATTTAAAATTAAATCATCATTTTCGAAATGCATTTCTAAAGTATCTATTAAATCTTTTAATTTTTCAATATCTGATGGCTCAATATTATTTTCTTTTGCCATTAAAGATACAGCTCTGTACATTGCTCCCGTATTTATATACATTAAATTAAATTCTTTACTTACTAATTTTGCTATAGTACTCTTCCCAGCACCTGCTGGTCCATCTATCGCTACAGATATTCTCATTTATTTGCCACCTTTCTTGATGCTAACCTTTTAATTTATCACTACGATTATATTATGAATTTGCTAAGTAAACAAGATTATTATAAATTTGTCCCTGCCATATATCCTGTAGATAACGCAATCTGAACATTATATCCGCCTGTAAATGCGTCTACATCCATCACTTCACCTGCAAAAGATAAATTTTCTATTATTTTTGATTTCATTGTAGAAGGATCGATTTCATCTATTGATACTCCTCCTGCAGTTACTATAGCCTCTGATAATGGTCTTAGTTTTTTTACTGAAATCTCGAAGTTCTTTAATAAATTTACTAACCTTTTTCTTTCTTCTCTAGTTATTTCATTAACCTTTTTATTTTTATCTATTCCTGATAGTTCTATAATTACCGGTATAATTTTTTGAGGTAATAAATCATCTAAAGAATTTTTAAAATCATTATTAATATATTTTTTAAAATCCTTTTGAATTCTTATGTCTAATTCTTTTAGATCTAATGCAGGTTTAAAATCTATAATAACTTTAAATTCCTCATTATTTTTTATGTATCTAGATCCACTTAAAGTTAGTGGGCCTGATATTCCGTAATATGTAAATTTGATTTCCCCCTGCTCTTTATATACTACTTTACCTTTTGACTTTATAGTTAACCCTATATTTCTTAGAGATAATCCCGCTAATTCTTTAATGAAGTCTTCTTTTATTTCTATAGGAACTAGTGATGGCTTTAACTTAACAATTGTATGTCCCAAACTTTCTAGCATATTAAAACATTCCCCAGTTGATCCAGTTAGCGGATATGATGCGCCTCCAGGAGCAAATATAAAGTAATCACCATAAATCTTTTTAGAATCATTAATCTCAACTGCAATTATTTTAGAGTTATCCATAATTATATTTGTTACTTTTGAATTTAATTTTATATTAACCCTAGCTTCTTTAAGCCCATTACTTAATCCTTTGATTATATCAGAGGATTTATCAGACTGTGGAAATATTCTTCCACCTCTCTCAGTCTTTAGTTTTATTCCTTGAGATTCAAAAAAGTTTATTGTATCCTCATTAGTAAATGTGTATAGTGCACTATATAAAAAATAAGGATTTCCAGGAATATAGTCAAAAAATTCACTTATTTCCTTTGCATTTGTTACATTACATCTTCCTTTTCCTGTTATAAATAACTTTTTACCAATTCTATCATTGCCTTCTAGTAATATAACATTATTATTTTTAGCAGCACTAATTGCTGCCATAATTCCTGCTGGGCCACCACCGATAACAACAACGTCAGCCATATAAATCCTCCTAAATAAATATTTAATAAAAATTAAAGGAATTAACAATTGCTAATCCCCCTAACTAAATCATATTCTAATATCCTGAGTTTCTTCCATTATAAGAATAAACATTAAAATCATGCCAAATCTTTTCTAGATCATTAAAAATATTAGATATTGTTTCTTTCTCTCTTAAACCAACGGCAACAATAAGAGCATTAATTACTGATAAAGGAGCAACTAGAGAATCAACAAAAGATGCCATATTACTTTGAGCTACTAAAGTATAATCAGCCTTTGCATCTAAAGGTGATAGATAACTATCAGTTATTGCTACAACCTTAGCCCCTCTGTCTTGAGCTATTCCTAAAGCATCTATAGTTTTTGAAGAATATCTAGGAAATCCTATACCTATAACTAAATCTCCTTCTCTTATACTTACCATTTGTTCAAATATATCTGAAATTCCATTTCCAACTGTTTTTACATTTTGTAAAATTAGATTAAGATAAAACTCTAAAAATTCAGCTAATGCCATAGAACTTCTTAAACCAATTATAAATATCCTCTTAGCTTCAAATATACTATTAACAACAGCATCAAAGGTTTCATAATCAATCTTTTCCATAGTTGCTCTTATGTTTTCCATGTCAGATTTCAATACGCCTTTTAATGTATAACCATTGCTTATATAATCATTTGAAAGTTCTAATCTTTGAACAGTAGTTAATTTTGTTTTTATAAGCTCATGAAGGGATTTTTGCAATTTAGGATAACCTGAGAATCCTAATTCTATTGCAAATCTAACAACAGTTGATTCAGAAACTCCTACAGCTTCTCCTAGCTTTGAAGCAGTCATAAAGGCAGCTTTATCATAGTTTTTTAATATATAATCTGCTATTAGTTTTTGTCCCTTACTTAATCTTGCAAATTTTGTTTGTATTAACCTCATAAGATCATTTGATTCACAATTATTATTCTTGTCCATAACTACCTCTTCTTATAATATAATAACTAAATAATTTTAGCATTCTTTATATTTTAAATCAATCTATTATTTTTTCTCAACTACAAATAATACTGGCGATTTATTGCTTCTATTGATAATTTCATGTTTCATAACTGCATATTTATTTTTAGGTAATTTGTATAGTAATTCTTGTATATAGTTATATTCACTCATACCTTCATCATGACCTCTATAAGAAGTAATTAGCATCATTCCCCCTGATTTAAGAATATCTATCCCTATTCTTATACTCTCTATAGAAGATTTATGACAAGTTGTAATAGCTTTATCTCCACCTGGTAAAAAACCTAAATTGTATATAATACAGTTCGCCTCCTCATTTATATATTCTAAAAACTTATGATGAGAATCATTAATCACTACAACATTTTTCTTTTGATTTTCTTTGTACTTCTCACAAGCAATTTTTTGTATATCAAACGAATATACAATTTCAAAATTATCCGCTAGAAAATCTGTATCAAATCCATTCCCTAATGTACCATCAATAGCTACTTTTTTTTCCTTTATAAAATTTTTTACAATACTATGTGTTAACGAACTAAAATCTGCTGTATAAGTAAACATAATTCTCCTATCTATAGACCTTTAATATAATTAATTTCTTCTTGAGTTAGCATTCTCCAACTTCCCTTTTTTAGGTTACCTAATTTAATGCTACCAACAGATACTCTTTTTAAAGCTATTACATTATGATTTAAAGAAGCACACATCCTTCTAATTTGTCGATTTTTTCCTTCATGAATTGTAATCTCAACAGTCGACCTTATAGTATTTTCGCCTGTCTTCTTAATTTTTATATTTTCTTCATCTATTATTTCAATATTAGCATTTGATGTAATATATCCACCTATGTCTATCCCATTTTTAAACTTTTCAATTTCTTTTTCTGTGAATTTTCCTTCACAAAGGGCAATATATTTTTTATCGATCGCTACTCTTGGATGAATTATTTTATTATATATATCTCCATCATTAGTAAGTAATAAAAGACCTGAACTATCATAATCTAATCTTCCAATAGGATAAATTCTTTCTTCTACATCTATTAGATCTAAGACTGTTTTTCTACCTTTTTCATCACTAGCTGATGTTATATAACCTTCAGGTTTATTTAACATTATATATACTTTATTTTCTTCTTTCTTTATAACTTTATTATTATATTCTACTACATCTGTGTCTATATTAACTTTAGTACCTAGCTCAGTTACAATATTGCCATTGACTCTAATTTGGCCCGATAAAATCAATTCTTCGCTTTTTCTTCTAGAAGCTACTCCGCATCTAGCTATGTACTTTTGTAATCTCTCTTCCATTAAGTTCACTCCATTTTTTCTATATTACTTTGTAATTATATCTTTATATATTTAGTAATACAATAAATTTACTCTTAAAATTTTAATATATACATTTTTATTTATTAATTAGATTTTCTTAAAAATATATGTTAAAGTATATATTGTATAAATTATACCAAATCTACTTAAAACTACAATGGGGTGAAATTAATGTATATTGAGAATGTAAAAAAAGCAAGAGAAAATATCAAAGATGTAATCGTTAAGACTCCTATTCTACATAGTAAAGTGTTTAGTGATATCTCAAAGAATACAGTATATATGAAATGTGAAAACCTTCAACTTACTGGTGCTTACAAGCTAAGAGGCGCGCTTAATAAGATAAAAGGGCTAACAGATTACGAAAAATCTAAAGGTGTTGTATGCTCTTCAGCAGGGAATCACGCTCAAGGAGTTGCATATGCATCAAGCTTAATTGGTGTTGACGCTACTATTGTAATGCCAAAAACTACGCCATATCTTAAAGTTCAATCTACTAAAAACTATGGTGGCAACGTTGTACTAGAAGGTAGTTGTTATGATGATGCATATAACGAAGCGAAAAGAATAGAAGAAACTGAAAATAAAGTATTTATACATCCATTTAATGATATGGATATAATATTCGGGCAAGGAACAATTGCTTTAGAAATATTAGAAGAAATACCTAATATAGATTATATAGTCTGCCCGATTGGTGGTGGTGGCCTTATAAGCGGTATTTCTTTAGTTGCAAAAGAAATTAACCCATCTATAAAGATAATTGGAGTGCAATCAGAAGGTGCCTCTGCAATGGCAGAAAGCTTTAAAAACAAAAAACTTACTCCAATATCTAGTGTTAATACTATTGCCGATGGTATTGCCGTTAAAACTCCTGGAGATAAAACTTTTGAGATTATACGTGAAAACGTTGATGAAATAATAACAGTTTCCGACGCTGAAATCGTTGATGCGTTTTTATTGCTTACAGAAAAGCACAAATTGATTGCAGAAGCTTCAGGTGTAGTATCTTTAGCTGCATTAAAAAAGTTAAACATTACAGGCAAAAAAATTTGCTCAGTTATTAGTGGTGGAAACATAGATATGTTAACTATTTCTACACTAATTAATAATGGGCTAGTTTCTGGTGGAAGACTATTCTGTTTCTCAACAGAAGTTCCCAATACTCCTGGACAACTTTTAAGATTATCACAATTATTAGCTAAAGAGAACGCTAATATAGTAAGTTTAGATCATGATAAATTTAAAGCAATAAATAGGATAAATAATGTTCTTGTCGAAGTTACTGTTGAAACAAATGGTAATTCACATATAGAAAAAATAGTAACGGCCCTTGAAAAAGAAGGTTACTCAATTAGAGTTATGTATTAACTTTATATAAGCTAGTGTATATATTACATTAGCTTTTTTTATATCTTTATATAATATAAGCCAATTAATTGTATATTATTTTATGTTTTATGTTAATAATTATAATATTAATGTTTAGTTGGTGATAAATTTGTTTAAATATATAAAAAAGCTTATACTTCCTGTGTCTCTTTTATTGATATTTTTTATATCTGTAAATTTAGATTCAATAAAATTTTATTATCATATAACAAGAGAAATAATAAAACTAAATAGTAACTTAGCTGTAATAGCTAGTAATTTTTATACAGAGCCAGTATCAGAAGTCTCATATAGGGATATAATTTATAAAAGTAGGGATAACATTGATTTAACACTAGATATTTATACTTCTAAAAAGGAGATGGAAAGTGGATCCCCTGTTATCATTTATGTTTTTGGTGATTCATGGATGTATGGAAATAAAAATCTTCCTGCTGAATTAGCACCTATAATTGAAACATTAAGGAAAGAGGGTTTTACTATAATCTCTACTTCTTATGAGTTATTAAAAACAGATGCCATATTTGACAAACAAATATCTGATATTAAAGATACTATAAGATGGATATATAAAAATAAAGATATATACAACTTTGATACTAATAATATTGGAATAGTATCCCCATCAGCAGGCTCACAACTTTCAATGATAGCTGCCTTTTCAGATAATGATATGTTTATTGGGGATTTATCTTTGTCAGAATATTCATCAGATATTTCATATGTAGTTGATTTATTTGGTCCTGCTGAGTTGGCTAAAATAAATGTTTCACTAGCCCCAAATGAAGTTGCTGAAAAATTTTCTTCCTATGATATTGATACAATTGCTAATTTATATAGTCCAATTAACTATATAAAAGAGGATCTTCCTAATACTTTGATTATTCATAGCATGGTAGATACTATTGTTCCATATAATAGCTCTTTAAAACTTTTTAATGAAGCTAAAAAGAAAAAAAACAACTTTGAATTTTTATCATTAGAGACATGTACCCATTACCTTGAGAACTTATCTACTAAAGAGGCTATCTCATTATATTTTAAAATATTAAGTTTTATATATACAAACTCATCAAATTAAGAAAATAGGAGAGTATTTAGCTCTCCTATTTTCTTACCTCTTAATAATTATTAAATTATATACTCATGCTTATAGGTACTACTAACAAAGTTTTTCCATCAATTTTAAACTTAGGTTCTTTAGGAATAATTAGTCCACTACTCTGTAACCTATCATTTAACGTACTATTCGATAAAAGTAAGTTTTCATAAAATTCTGGTTGCCCAGTTTTTCTTAATAGGTGTATATATTCACCATCTTCACAAACACGTATAACTTTTCCTACTATTTTACAAGGGCATCCAGCACGTTCGTAAATATTACCATAATTATTAAATAGGTATTGGTTATTCATCATTAATACTACATCGTTGTTGTTAGTTTTAATTATCACATCTTGAGTATTATTTACATTTAATGAATCTCTAAGAGTCATTAAGTAACTAGAAGCAACATTATAATTATATATGTCACTAGATGTACTCTTTGATAATGAATTTAAGGTATCACATCCTATACAATTGATTAAATTACAACATACATCTACATAAGACAATACAGAATCCTGTCCTATGATTCCATTAAGCTGTATATAATCACCTACTGAAATATCATCATTCATCCAATCATCTGATACATTTTTTAGTATGTTAGAATCATTCATGCCATTTATTAACTGATTGTGAAGTTCAAAAATAGTATAAATTCTTGTCAATTCCTCTTCCCTTCTTATAAATCTTCTACCATCAATTCCTTCAGTTTTTTCTTTAGTATTTGTTAATGTATCGGCACTATTATAATTTTTTCCTTTATATCCATCTCGCTCGTCTCTTATACATCTATCTTCCTCAAAATATTGCTCTCTATCTTGAAATCTGACATTTCCCGAAATAGTTCTATCTTCAATCCACCTAGAGGTTCTTTTTTCTATATAGCCTTCTATAACTAAAGAATTTAAATTCTTTGTTAACTCTTCATCAAGATAAATTAATAAATCTGTAAGACCTATCAAGCTATTCGCCCCTAATACAATCTTTATAGTAGTTATCTTATTCTATTGATAAGAAAAGTTTCTTAATTCAAATTCAATTTATAATAACTCTAAATTCGTAGTGGTTAATTTATATGTTACATCCTTTCTCTCAACTATTATGTTAATCTTGTCATTTATTTCTTTATCATTAGTTATTTTATTTAATAATTCCTTTGTAGGATTTATAGCATATGGTATACCTACTAATTTAAACATAGTATAGTCTCCTGCAGTATCACCATATGCATAGCTAGCAGATAAATCTATATCATATTTTTCTTTCATTTCTAGAAGAGCTTTTTGTTTACTTTCTGAATCCCACATAGGAATTACATCACCAGTATAATTATTATTTTCATCACTTTTATAAATAGTCCCTTTAAAATCATCCATATTATACTTCTGTGACATTTCTTTTACTAATTCATATGGCGAACCTGAGATAGCAATAACTATATGACCTTGATCTTGATGCCATTTTATTCTTTCTCTAGAAAAAGTATATACTCTATCCCCTTTTTGCTCTATTACTTTTTTAGCAACATGTTCTATTTGCTCTTTGCTTATTCCTTTTATTGCTTCTACATAAATATCTACCATCTTTAACAGATATGTATCATAATCACCTTGTCTTTTATCCCATAATAAATATGCAGGGCGTACTTCATTGTACCACTTCTCTTCATCAACCAATTCATATTTTATTATCTTTTTAAATACTTCTGTGATTAATCCTTCTCTATAAATTGTTCCATCAATATCAAAAAAAGCCGCAATTTTTTTCATATTGTCCTCCTTTGTTAAGTTACTTTTTATATATTCTAGTATAATACTAATCAATAATCAACGAAAACAATATACTAAAAAGTAAAATAATAAATATTATTAATAAAGATATAAGCGTTGGTATTGTAATATTAAAATATAATATAATAAGTTTAATTCCTGTAAACATTAAAACAAAACCTACTCCGTATCGTATGCATTTAAACATTGAATCTAACTTTACAAGTAAAAAATATAAACTTCTTAATCCTAAGACAGCTAATATATTTGAACTGTAAACTATTAATGGATTAGTAGTAATAGAAAAAATTGCCGGAATAGAATCTATAGCAAATATAATATCTGAACTTTCTATTAAAATTAAAATTAGCATTAATGGAGTTGCCCAAAGATGTCCATTTATTCTTACAAAAAACTTTTGCCCGTATATTTTGTTTGTAACAGGAATTATTCTTTGAACAAACCTCATAAAGAAATTACCTTTAAATTCTTCTGTTTCGTTATGCTTTGTAAATAATTTAATACTACTTATAACAAGAATAACTCCAAAAATATATAGTAACCAATGAAATCTATTTACAACAGCAATTCCTAAGAAGATAAATACAAATCTCAATATCATAGCTCCGAATATACCGTATGTTAAAACTCTATGCTGATAAGTAATAGGAATTCCAAAGCTTGAAAATATAACAAGAAATAAAAACAAATTATCTACACTTAAACTTAATTCTATAACATATCCACCTAAAAATTCTAATGCATCTCCCACTCCATATAAATAATAAATAATTATATTTACTATAATAGCAAGGCTAGACCAAAATAAAAAATTTCTTAATGCACTTTTCGTATACAATATACCTCTCCTCATAAATTACTACAAATTATTTATATGTGAATTAAGTTAAATATATATCTCTAACATAACATTATTATTTTTAATATATAAAAGCCAGAAATACTTTAATTATATTTCTGGCATAAGTTAAAGGATTATTTTTTTGTCATTTTTACTACAAGCTTAGCTAATACATGCTTATCATGTTGATTTCCAACATCCCAAAGTTCTTTTAGAAGTTTTTCTTCATCATTAGTTGGTTCAACATGATTTGCTAGAAAGCCACCAACTTTTTCAGCAATATTATTTATACTACTATTTGATAAACCTATGTTTTCACCCAAATCTACAGCTTTTCCTAAGGCATCTTTCCAATTATCCCAATCATTCGTATTATTCATGTGGCATCCTCCTAAAACTTTATAAACTTAGTATTATCCTAAAGATAAATACTATTCCATTTTAGAAAGGATATTTTTATTTATTCTAGTGTATAAGTTTTCCTGAATCATTTACATGAATTAATTCCTCTGGATAAGGCATAAAGAAACTCTGATTTGATAAATAATCTAAATCAAATCTTATTATATAGCCTTTTACTAAGTACAGAGGAACTGAGAAAGGTACTAACCCTTTTTTATACTTATCAATTGTATTCCAAATAAATTGCATTTCTTCTTGTGTTATATTATCTTTGAAACTATCAATAGATTTTAGTAATACATTTATATTAGATGTATATCTAGGGGCTCTTTCTAAAAGCTTATAAAGGTATTTTTCATACTCATTAAATACCATTTTACTATTAAACGAATCATCATTATAAATTAATGAATCTAAGAGTTTTGAATATTTCTGACTATATGCTAAAAATAAGAGGGTATTTTTAAGGTGAAAATCTTTTAATTTCCCTTTATCGTTACTCTTTTTAGCCTCTCTGAAACTCGCTAATACAAATATCCTAGTTAAAAAATGCTCTCTTATTTTAAAGTTAGTTAATCGTCCTTCATCTTCTATTATTATATTAGGATATTTATTTGTTATCCTCTGTACAAAAACCCCCTTACCTCTTTTAATTGCCGCACCTTTATCTATTGATGTATATATTTTTGCATCCTTTACTCCACAAGTTGGTGATTTATTTTTTAAAATAAATCCATCAATATCGCCTAAATCGCTTAAAAATTTCTCAGTAAATCCATCTAACTTTGCTGTCACATCTTGACCAGTTGTAGATACTACTAATCCACACTTATTGTCTTTTTGAATTATTCTTAAAACATCTCTTGGAACTGGTAGCCCTGAATCAGTTTCTGGACATACAGTTATAAACTCTACGTAATTTCTTAAGTTCTCTATAAAAACATTGTTTTCAATTCCACCGTTATATCTACAAGCCTCAAACCCTAAACATTTACTAATGACTAGAATAGGTTTAACATCATAATTCATAGAAATCTTCCTTTCTATATCTTCTTATGATATTTTCTGTAGTTTAAAGTTTATTTATTCAGTTTATGGTATGCAAGTTGTTATTCTACTTGTTTTAGTAATCTTTTAATTAAATCCATTGCTTTTCTTTCGCCTAACTCTTCTGGAACTATTACTATAATAGCTTTTATATCATTATCTGATGGATCCCATTTATAAGCTTGAAATTTTATTATTGAATCATCAGGTAAATATTCTTCTAATTCATACCCTACTTCTTCAGTAATTGTCATATATTCTTCAAATAATGTATCCTCATCTAAATCTTCTAAATTATAATTCTCTGCTATTTCTTCATTTAGTTCTGATATATCAATGCTTAAATTTAAAGCGACTATATCTTCCCTTTTAGACCCTTTACTCATATCTTTTATTACTTTAAATTCTGTATTTTCTTCAATTACTTTTATAAAGTCCTTACTATCTACAACTCTATTTCCAAATGCAATGTACATTTTAATTCCTCCTTGGCAATATTATTTAACTGTTATATTATTAGTCTTCGGGAATAGGCTGTCATAAAACTTGTCAAAGCCATCATCATTAATAACTACTTCCTCAGTATCATTTACATAAAACTTATTCATAGTATTTACTATTAAATCAAATTTTTTAATGTTATTTTCTTCAAGTAATACAGTGTAAAGATATGCTAAATGATCATCCATATATTTTTGAATATCTTTTAAATCCTCTTCAGAAATTTTATTATTTTTTATTAGCTCTTTTATTGGGCCATTTTTAAAAGCAAAATAAGTTGATGCTTTAGCTATTTGTGCTATATATTCTTTTGGTAATCTATTTGTCATTATGTAAAACTCCCTATTTTCTTAATAAATTTTATAAGTTATTATACTCATCTTCTTTAAAACCAACTAATACTAAATCTTCCTTAATTAATATTGGCCTTTTAACAAGCATTCCATTTGTTGATAACAAATCAATTTTTTCTTCATCTGTCATTACTTTCAATTTATCTTTTAATCCCATCTCCTTATATAGTTTTCCAGACGTATTAAAGAATTTCTTTATTTCTAAATTACTTTGACTTATCCACTTTGTAAGTTCTTCTTTAGTTGGATTTTCTTCAACTATATGTCTTTCTACAAAGTCGATATTTTTGTTTTGTAAAAATTTTTTTGCCTTTATGCAAGTTGTACATTTAGGATAAGATATAAATAATGTCATAACTCTACTCTCCATTCATTAGTTTTTAAATAATTTTATCATAATTGTCTATATATGATAAGTGAATTTTGATTTCTTTGGTGTTTTTTTAATATTTTTACCTTAAATTGTGTATAATTAATACTATAAACTTAGTGGAGGGATATTATGAATTATGCTTTAGTACAAAATCTAATAAATATAAGTGATTTTAGTTCAGCAGAATCTATATTAAAAAATAATCCTTGCAATGACTCTACTTGGCATTATCTATATAGCAAAGTATTGCTATCAAAGCAATGGTTTGATGAATCATTAAATCATCTTAAAATAGCTTGTGATTTAGCTCCTGATAACTATATATATAATAATGAGCTAATTAACCTTTTTGGAAGAGGCAGACGTTATAGCGACGATTATTATAGAGGTGGATATAGACATAGAAATCGTGGTTGCTCTTGTTGTTGCTGTGATGATTGTTGTTGTGACTGTAATTTTAGTTGCTGTGATTTAATATGTTTAGATAGTTGTTGCGAGTGTATGGGTGGCGATCTAATCGATTGTATTTAATAATAAGCGCTTAGATATAAATAATATATCTAAGCTTTTATTATTTTACTAATAAAAAAAATACTTATTCTAAACTACTTTCTCTAATATCTAATTTTCTTTTCATTCCATCTGAAAATGTATTTGGATAATTATTAGAATTTATAACTTGATACTATATAGAAATAAATCATTCATCCTTTTTTATCACTCTTTCTTTAAGTTAAGAATATATTATAATAATTCAATAGTTAATAAAGGAGCTATTTATATATGAATCCTTATAAGATCTTAGGCATTAGACCAAATGCATCTAAAGATGAAATAGAAATTGCTTATAAGAATATAATTGAATCTAACAATCTTAATGCTAATTCAGATAATCCAGTAGAATTTTTGACTGAAGAAAAGCTTTCAAAAGTAAATGAAGCCTTTCGTACTTTATCTAATGAAGGGAAATTAAAAGAAATACGTGATTTAATAGAATCAGAACAATTTCTTGCCGCTGAAACCGAATTAAATTTAATCTCTGATAAAAATAATGCAGAATGGAATTATTTAAAAGGTTTTGTTATGCTAAAAAAAGGTTGGTTTAGTGCCGGTGTTAATCACTTAAAGACTGCCGTAGAGTTAAATCCAGATAATGAAGAATATAGAGAAACTATGCAATTATTATCGAGAAAAGTAAGTCAAATTAGAGCTAATTATGCAAGAATAGCAGCACAAAATAACTCTCAAAATGATATGGATCTTTGTGGTGGAGGTTCTGGTGCTGGAATGGGTAATAGCGGAGATATGTGTGGTGGTAATCAAGGTAATGCTGCAAATATTCTAAACAGTATGGCAGGTAGCGGAAATCCTCTTGGTGGCGGTGGTAACCCCTTAGGTGGTGGAGCTAATCCTTTAGGTGGTGGTAACCCTCTAGGAGGAAACATGCAAAATGGTAATCCACTTCAAAGTATGTTAATGCAAAACCTAATGTCACCTAACAATATGAACATGTGTGGTAATGGTGGCGGAGGTATGTGTTAATTTATAACTCAAAGGAGCATCTTAATGTTTGGATATATTACACCTTTAAAAAGTGAGCTAAAGGTAAAAGAATTTGAATACTTCCGTAGTTATTATCATGGGTTATGTTATTCAATAAAAAACAACTTTGGGAATATACCAAGATTAACTTTAAACTATGATATGACCTTTATTGGATTTATCTTAGAAGGTTTGAGTAATGAATCAATAATAATTGAAAATAAAAGATGTATTAAGCATCCTACTTATGATATTCAAGTGATTAAAGATACAAATGCATTAAAATATGCAGCAAATTTAAGTATTACCTTTTTTGATTATAAACTAAAAGATAATATTAATGATGATGATAATAATAAAAGTAAAGTTTTTAATATTTTTCTTGGTCCATATAGTAAAAAAGCAGCTTTAAATCATTATAATATTAATTCTATTATAAAATTAAATTTAGCTAATTTGTCTAACATGGAAAAAGAGAAAAACTTTAATTCTTTAGACCAAATTTGTCATCCTTTTAGTAATATAATGGCTTCTATTCTTAAAGATTATCCTCATAACCTTTTTGAAGATTCTAATACCTTAAGGGATAAGTTATATAACTTAGGATATTGTATTGGTAAATATATTTATCTCATGGATGCTTTTGACGACTTAGAAGAGGACATTTTATCTAATCAATTTAATCCTCTTATAGTTACTCATAAATTAGATAGAGAAAACTATAAAGATATTATTAACGAGATAATAAATGAAATGGACTTTCTAATTTTAAGTTGTATATCACATTGCAAAGAAATTTTAGACTCAATTACTCTTTTAAAGCATAGAGAAATATTGAATAATATAATTACTTTAGGGATGACCAATGAGTTTTACCAAATCTGCAATAAAATGTACAAAAAAATACCTCCTAATAACTAGGAGGTCTTTCAAATTACTTTTGGTATGCAACAACATCCTTCTTACTATCTTCTATTACATTCCCATCTTTATCTAAATCATATACATTGGTAACAGTAACCTTATTAATTTCACCATCTAATTCAGTAATTCTAGCTAAGAAATAACTATTTACTTTTTTGTCTAACTTAGTTGGTTCATCCATAGTTGTTACATATTTTCCAGTTGATGTTTCTACAATAATCTCGCATTTATTATTTTCTGATCCAAACATAAATTGATTTTTTGAGTCATTGTAAACTTTAACTCTTAGTATTCCACCTTCAAATAGCTTTATGTTCTTCGCTAAATTCAAAGTTAGTTCACCTTTATTATACATTGGAATATCATAATTTTCACAAGCAATTATTCCATCTGGTGAAATAGCCCATCCTTCTTCTTCTTTTATTAGGGCATAATCATAATTGTTTGTAGTCTCTTCATCATTAGCCTTTGATGTTATTTTTATAGTGGCTCTCTTTATTGTATCACTGTAATCTTCCATACTAACAAGCTCTGAACTAATTATTTTAGACTCTTTTCTTGATTTCTCTAATATTTTTTCAATAGTAGCTAAATCATACCCTGTTGAATCTACATATACATCTGCATATAATTTTGCTAATTCACTAACATTATCTTCTTGATTATCTTTAATAAATGTATCTACAAGCTCTTCTGGAGTTCCTAATCTAAGTGGTTCTACTTCTGTCTTAGCAACACATCCTACTAAAACTGAACTAGCTATACCAGCTACTAATAGTATTTTTAAAAATCCTTTACTTTTAAACATTTTCATTCTCCTTTGTAACATATGTTTTGTTATACTTATACATTATAAATCAAATCTATACCATTTCAAATATCTTTTTCTAATATTAATAAAAGATTCATTAAAATAATGAATCTTTTATTAACAACCTATATTATAAACCAAATCTTTCATGCAATAATTTCATAGCCTGTGAAAGTTTACTTGTATGAATTAAACACCAAATAGTAATATTGGAATCAGTAGTTTGTAGTACTTCAATATTATTTTCTGTTAAAGTGTTAATAATTTTAGCCATTATCCCAGGAACTCCTGTCATTCCACTACCAACTATAGCAATAGTACTACACTCTTCTACAGTTGTAAAATTAATATTAGCTTTAGTTAATACTTGATTTAACTTTTCTTTTTCATCAGCGTTTATTGTGAAAATTTGATGTGCAGGAAAAATGTTTATCAAATCTAAACTTATATTATTTTTGGCAATATTATCTAACAAACTTCTATAGGCTGCATGATTTGGATTCTCTGACAATCTTACTCTAACTTGAATTCTATTATCTAAGTGAGTTATTCCAGTTATAAAACGTCTATTTTCATCTGATACTTCTTTAATTATTAAAGTCCCTTTACTATCTGACATTGTGTTCCTTATTACTATAGGTATATTTGCTTTCTTAGCTAAATCTACAGCCTTAGGGTGAATTACTTTAGCTCCTTGATCTGCTAGTTGATAAACCTCATTATAACTTACTTCATCTATTAAAGATACATCATCAACTAATCTTGGATCGGCTGTCATAATTCCATCAACATCAGTATATATTTCAATTTCTTTAGCCTTTAATGCTACTCCTAAAATGCAAGCTGAAGTATCACTTCCCCCACGTCCTAATGTGGTAAAAAGCCCATCTTTAGTAATACCTTGAAATCCTGTAACAACTGGAACTTTTCCTTCATTTAGCACCTCTAAAATTTTACCTGGATCTGTGTTTATAAAATTTGCATTAGTGAAATTATCATCTGTTAATATTCCTGCTTGTCCACCTGTTAATGGTACAGCTTTAATTCCATAATTATAAAGTGTATTACAAACTACAACTGAACTAATTATTTCGCCACAACACATCAACAAATCTTGAGCATTTTTATTATCACTTAAGAACTTATCTCCTACAATTGATAATAATGTATCTGTTGCATATGGATCTCCCTTTCTCCCCATAGCAGATACAACCACAACAGGTTTCATACCTTCATCTATAGCAGTTTTAACTTTAGCAGCTAATTGGTTTCTTCTTACCTCTGTAGATACAGATGTTCCTCCAAATTTTTGCACTATAATTTCCAAGGACTGTTCCCCCTTAAAATTTAAGCAGTGCTAAACTATTTCTATGCTCTCGCACGCTTAATCTTTGTTTCATCTGCAGAGATTACTATTACATTAGCTCCAACTTTAGTAACACATTCCCATGGAATTTCTACATATTCGCGACTAGATAAAAAACTAAATTTACTACCACTTACTCCTACAATCATATATTTCATATAGCCATTTTCATCTATAATAAAATCTATATTTTGAGCATTATCATATTTTTCAGCAGATTCTAAATTAAATATTTCAAATCGCTCTAATTCACTAAGCATTTTTAAACCATTATCAGGTTTTTTTTCATAGTATTCATAATCTTTCATAATAACTACCCCCTTACCTATACATAATTTTATGCATTCAGGAGGTAGTTTATTACACTTCATAATACTATTATTGTTATATTAAATTAATATTATTTTATTATTGAATTTAATTTATTAATATCTATACTTTGACCTACATATGCGGAGCTAATAATTCCTGGTTTAAAGCATCTCTCCAATACACAGTCTATGTCCTCATTACTAATTTTGTTAATTCTATTTATAACATCTTCTTGAGTTTTTATTTTATTTTGTAATAGAACTGATTTAGCATTTGCAAACATTCTTGAAGAGGTACTTTCTAATCCTAAAATATAAGAAGCTTTTATTTTCTCCTTATTTATTTTAAGTGTTTCCTCACAAATTCCCTTATGACTAAATTCTCTAAGTTCTTTATCTATTACTTCTAATGCATTATCAGCAAATTGTTTACTTAATCCTGTATATATATTTAGTGTTCCTATTCCTAAATATGTTTGAGGATATGAATATACTGTATAGCATAACCCTAACTCTTCCCTTACCTTTTGAAAAAGTATAGATGATGCTCCTCCTCCAAAAACATTATTTAATAATAATAACGAATAGGCTTTATCATCTGCATAAGGTAATCCTTGTAATCCAAGATTAATATGAAGTTGCTCTATTTGTTTTTCTGTGTATGCACTTTCACTGTGAAGGGAAGGTATTGTATATTGAGGTTGATATTTATCACTTGTATTCCAAGCACCAAAATAAAACTCAATTTTCTTTTTTAATTCATCACTATCAAATTTGCCACAAATACTTATTACAGAATTGTAAGGAGTATAATGTCTATCTATATATTGCTTTATCTTTTCTCTATTAAAAGATTTGATTCCATCTATTGTTCCTAATATAGGATAAGCTAAAGAATTACCACCAAAAATAGCTTTAGAATGAATATCATCCAATACGTCTTCTGGATTATCTTCACTCATATTTATTTCTTCAATTACTACACCTTTTTCTTTTTCTATTTCTTCCTCATCAAATTTCGAGTTTAACATCATATCTGATAAAACGTCTAAACATAGATCCATTTGAGTATTTAATGATTTCAAATAATAGCAAGTAGTTTCTTTGCTAGTAAATGCATTTATTTGTCCACCTATATTTTCTATTTCTTGAACTATATTCTTAGCTGTTCTTTTCTCAGTTCCTTTAAAGAACATATGCTCAATAAAATGAGATATTCCATTTTCATCTTTCGTCTCATTTCTTGAACCGTTTTGAACCATTACGCCAACACTTATTGAATTAACATGTTCAATATATTCAGTTACTACTCTTAAACCATTATCTAATGTATATAAATTAAACATAATTTCCTCCCTAACTTTGTTACTTTGCTTTTAGTTTATTTTATTACTGCTATAATTATTCTTTATATTAAAAAAAGAGAATTTAATAATTCTCTTTCATTAGTATTTTATTCGCTTTTTTCTTCATCATCAGGTAAAGCATCTTTTCTTGATAGATTTATTCTACCTTGTTGGTCTATTTCAGTTACCTTAACTAAAATTTCGTCTCCTACAGAAACGATATCTTCAACCTTGTTTACTCTAGCCTTATCTAATTTTGAAATGTGACAAAGTCCTTCTTTATTTGGTAATATTTCAATAAACGCACCGAATGTGGCTATTTTAGTTACCTTTCCTAAATAAACTTCACCTGGTTGCACTTCTTTTGTTAATCCTTCTATAATTTTAATAGCAGCATTAACACCATCATGATCAGGAGAAGATACAAATACTGTTCCATCTTCTTTTATGTCAATCTTAACCCCAGTATCTGCAATTATCTTATTAATTACTTTTCCACCGGCACCGATGACATCTCTAATCTTTTCAGGATCAATTGTAATTGTTGATGTCTTAGGAGCAAATCTAGAAACTTCTTTTCTTGCTTCTGGTAAACATTCATTTATTTTATCTAAAATAAACAATCTTGCTTTTCTTGCCCCTGTTATAGCATCTTTTATTACCTTAAAGCTTAAACCAGCAATCTTAGTATCAACTTGAATTGAAGTTATACCTTCAGTTGTACCAGCAACCTTAAAGTCCATATCCCCAAAGAAATCTTCTATCCCTTGAATATCAGTTAATACTTCTTCTTCTGATAAATCTTCAGATGTAATAAGGCCCATAGCTATTCCAGCTGCCGGTCTCTTAAGAGGTACTCCAGCTGCTAGAAGTGCTAAAGTTGACCCACAAACAGCACCTTGAGATGTTGAACCATTAGAACTTAACACTTCAGATACTAATCTAATAGTGTATGGGAATTCTTCTTCTGATGGTATTAATGGCTCTAATGCTCTTTCTGCTAAAGCACCATGACCTATTTCTCTTCTACCAGGTCCTCTTAGTGGTCTTACTTCACCTACTGAATAAGCTGGGAAGTTATAGTGATGCATATATCTCTTAGATTCTGTTTCACCTATACCATCTATTATTTGAATATCTCCAACTGCACCTAAAGTAGCAACTGTCATTACTTGAGTTAATCCTCTTGTAAATAATCCAGTCCCATGAGTTCTTGGTAATAGATCAACTTCACATGAAATCTTTCTTATTTGATCAAAAGCTCTTCCATCTGGTCTTCTTCCATGATTTAAAAGCATATCTCTAACTACTGCTTTTTGCATATCATATATTATTTCTTTAGAATCACCAAAAGTGTCTGCATATTTTTCAGCAAATTCTTCAGCAATCTTATCGTTTACTAAATCCATTGCAGCATTTCTCTCATCTTTATCAGTAATCCACATAGCTTCTTTAATCATATCACCAGCAAAAGCTTCGATATCAGCCTTTAAATCACTATTTGGCTTGTAAAGTACAGGTTCATCCTTTTCTTTACCGAATTTGCTCATAGCTTCTTCTTGGAATTGAATAATATCTTGACACTTATCAAATCCATATTCGATAGCTTTTATCATGGTATCTTCAGGTATTTCATCTCCACCTGCTTCAATCATCATAACTCTATCCTTTGTAGCACAAACAGTTAATTGAAGAATACTCTCTTCTCTTTCAGTTGATGTTGGATTTAAAACAAAGTTTCCATCGATTAGTCCCACTTGCACCGCAGCAACTGGAGTAGTGAAAGGTATACTAGATACGCATAATGCCATAGATGCAGCATTAATTGCTAGAATTTCTGGTAAGTTATCTTGTTCTACAGATACTACTGTACAAACTACTTGAACGTCATTTCTATATCCTTTTGGGAATAAAGGTCTTAGAGGTCTATCTACAGCTCTTCCAAAAAGTATTGCATTTTCAGAAGGTCTTCCCTCTCTTTTAATAAATCCACCTGGAATTTTTCCTACAGCATATAATCTTTCTTCATATTCAACACTTAATGGGAAAAAGTCTATACCTTCTCTTGGTTTTTCTGAAGCATTAACATTTGTTAATATTACTGTATCTCCATAGCTCATAAAAATAGCTGCATTTGATAGCATTCCTACTCTACCAAACTCAACTTTCATATTTCTACCTGCTATATTTTTTTCAAGCACATTAATCATTTAATAACCTCCTTTCAGGTCTATCATACAAATATAATTTTTTAAAATAATAGAGCGGAAAAAACCCGCTCTAAAGATTATCTTCTTAAGCCTAATTTTGAAACTATAGCTCTGTATCTTTCGATATCTTGAGCAGCTAAGTAGTTTAAGAATCCTCTTCTTTGTCCAACCATCATTAAAAGACCTCTTCTTGAGTGGTGGTCTTTTTTGTGCATTTTTAAGTGACTAGTTAAAGAATTGATTCTTTCTGTTAATAATGCGATTTGAACTTCTGGTGAACCTGTATCACCTTCGTGTCTTCCGAATTCATTGATTATTTCTTGCTTTCTGATTTTATCCATCTTTCTTACCTCCGTAAATATATCCCCTATGACCATGAAATGAGAAATCACCCTCATATCTTAGAAATAGGTTTTCCATAAAGAATTATAACAAACTAATTATGTCTTGTAAATATAAATTAATTATTTCCTACAATTTTGTTGTATTTATAACTACAATACGCTTATACGTCTATTTTTGTCTTATAATTTCTCTATTTTCAGCATATCTTTTATCTTTTTTTAATTGACATACTAATTCATCGAGTCCATTAAATTTCATTTCATCTCTTATTCTATCTATAAAGTATATTTTAATTTCTTCATCATATATATACTCGTTAAAATTTAATATATAGGTTTCTATAGTTAATTCTTTCCCATTTACTGTAGGATTATTCCCAATTGATGTAATTCCTTTGTATATTTTACCATTTATTTCGATATTAGTGTAATAAACGCCTACTTTAGGAATTAACTTTGGTGTGGTTAAACTAATGTTAGCTGTCGGAAATCCAATTTGTCTTCCTAGTTTCTTTCCGTGAACTACATTACCAGTAATTGAATAATGTCTTGATAACATTTCATTAGCTATAGATATATCACCATTTACTATTTCTTTTCTTATACGCGTAGAGCTAACTACATCATCTTCATATATGCATGGTTCCATTACACAAAGTTCATAACTGTATTTTTCTTTTAGTTTTTTTAAAAGTTCAATATCACCTAGATTTTTATAACCAAATCTAAAATTAAATCCAACAACAATTCCACGTATAGAATAGTCATTGCATAACCATCTTATAAACTCCTCAGGATCCATTTTCATTACTTCTTTGTCAAAAGTTTTTAATGCTAGAATATCAACATTTTCTTTAAGTAAAATATCAATTTTTTCTTTATTAGTCATTAGTAAATCTAGATTGTTTTCAGCCATTATTACTGTTCTAGGATGATTTTTAAAAGTAAATACCATTGATTTACCTTCATTCTCCCTAGCTAACTCTTTAACTTTATTAATTAAAGATAGATGTCCAATATGAAGTCCATCGAAGCTACCTAAAGCAACATAATTGTTTCTTTTGGGTTCTAATAAATTAACATTATCTAATACTAACATTACCTTCTCCTAAGTAATTAATAACTTCTCTATCTTAAATCCATTATTATTTTTACAGCCAATTCCTAACAAATTATTATCTTCATCATATACTCTATATAATTTATTTTGAATTACAGTATCTTTTGTAAATCTTGAATCAAAAACATTAACTCCATTAATTAAAAGTTTAGCAAATTTATTTGTCACAACTATTCTATCAAATTCCTCTAAAGCATTTTCTATAGTAATTAAATTTTGAGTTAAAGTTTCAGTGTTTAGTTCATTTATATTAACTGAATTATCTATTGAAAATCTAGAAGTTTTTAATCTACATAATTCTGTCATAGCAGCGTATACGCCAAGTCTTTCTCCGATATCAAAACATAAGCTTCTTATATAAGTCCCTTTAGAACAAGTTACTTTCATTGATATATAAGGATTGTCTATTTTTATATCTTCAATATTATATATAATAATATTTCTTCCTGGCCTTTCAACCTCTATTCCTTTTCTAGCTAATTCATATAATCTTACTCCATTTTGCTTTAAAGCTGAATACATTGGTGGTACTTGACAATACTCTCCTTTAAAAGAGTTTATTGCATTTAATATTTCTTCATCTTTCAATAGAGAACAATCTCTTTCTTCAAGAACTTCACCTTCTAAATCATATGTAGTTGTTCTTATACCTAGCTTAAAAGTGACTTCATAGATTTTTTCTGAATCCATTATGTAATCTATAATCTTAGTAGCTTTACCAATGCATATAGGTAAAACTCCTGTTGCTTCTGGATCAAGTGTACCAGTATGTCCAACCTTTTTGATTTTACATACCTTTTTAACTTCTCTAACTACATCAAAAGATGTCATTCCTTTCGGTTTAAAAATATTTAAAACACCATTCATTTTCTACAACTCTTTCTCTATTTCTTTTAAAAGAATTTCTTTTGCTTCATTTATAGATTTATCTTTAAATGATATTCCTGCAGCTTTAGTATGTCCTCCACCGCCAAAAATCTCAGCAATCTTTCTTACATCTACATCGTTTTTTGAACGCAAGCTACACTTTACGCCATTTTCAACTTCTTTAATTAAAAGTGTAACTTCTACACCTTTAATTTGTAAACCGTAAGATATAATATCAGATGTATCTCCAATTTCTATACTAAACTCATTAGCAAAGCTATTTGGTAATTCTATTAAAGCCACTTTACCACCTAATACTAATTTCATATTACTTATTACTTTACCAATAAACCTAACTCTATCAAATTCCTTATTATCGAAAAGACTTTGATAAATATAAGTATTATTTACACCGATCTTTTTTAAATTGCTAGCAATTAGTAACGTTCTATCAGTTACATTTGAATGTCTGAAACAACCAGTATCTGTAACTAAAGATGTATAAAGACATGTAGCAACATTTAATGTTTTTTCATTATCTATAGATACATCTACTCCTAATAACCCTAGAAGTTCATATACTATTTCAGCTGTAGCAGAAGCTGTTGTATCTACGTAATTACTGTCTCCGTAAAAATCATTAGAAAGATGATGATCTACATTCAATAATACCCCATTAAAATTATTTAAATTAGCACAAACTCTTTCTAAGTTTCCACAATCTAAAACTATTACAACGTCTGTATCTTGAGTTGGTTCTGTTATATTTCCTGTTACTTCATTCGAAGCTGGAAGATAATTAAGATTTTCACTTAACTTATCCTTTGATATGATGTAAGCGTCTTTATTAATAATACGTAATCCTTGTAGAAGTGCAAGGACACTACCTACAGCATCACCATCTGGTGATACATGGTAGGTAATGCCTATCTTTTTTGCACCTAATAATATTTCACTAATAGACTTTAAGTCCACTTTATTTATCCTTAACCTTTGCAATTAACTCTTCAATATGCATTCCATAATTAATTGAATCATCTAATTCAAATAATATTTGTGGATTATATCTTAAATTAATTCTTTGACCAATTTCTCTTCTAATATATCCACTTGCATTCTTTAAGGCTAAAAACGTATTATTTTTTTCTTCTTCATCTTTTCCGAATATACTTACAAAAACTTTTGCATATCTTAAATCCTTAGTAACTTTTACATCAGTAACAGAAACCATTGCAGTAAGTCTTGGATCTTTTATTTCATTTCTTATTATATTACTTATCTCTCTTTTTACTTCTTCGTTTATTCTTCCGCCTCTATAGTTAGCCATTTAATTCACCTCTTAAAGCTCTTTTCTTTTAATAGCTTCCATTGAATATGACTCGATTATGTCTCCTTCTTTAAGGTCATTGAACTTTTCAACGCTTAATCCACACTCATATCCTCTAGCAACTTCTTTAGCGTCATCTTTAAATCTCTTTAAAGAAGCAAGCTTTGATTCAAATATAACTATTCCATCTCTAATAACTCTTATTTCAGAACTTCTTACTATCTTACCATCTATTACATAGCATCCAGCTATAGTTCCTACATTTGAAATTTTATATGTCATTCTTACTTCTGCTTTACCATTAACAACTTCTTTGTATTCTGGATCAAGCATACCAATCATAGCTGATTTAACATCTTCTATAGCATCATAGATTATTCTATAAGTTTTAATTTCAACACTATCTTTTTCAGCTTGAGCTACGGCATTGTTATCAGGTCTTACGTTAAATCCTATAACGATGGCATTTGAAGCTGCTCCTAAAGTTACATCAGTTTCAGTTATAGCACCTACAGCACCATGGATAACTCTAACCTTAATATCATCGGTAGAAAGTTTTTCTAAAGATTGTTTAATAGCTTCAACTGAACCTTGAACATCAGCCTTAACAACTATTGATAATTCTTTTACTTTACCTTCTTGGATTTGGCTATATAAGTCTTCTAATGAAACTCTATTTGATGATTGATGGCTTTCAGTTCTAATTTTTTCTTTTCTAGATTCAGCCATATTTCTTGCAGTCTTTTCGTCTTTAACAACTACAAATCTATCACCTGCAGCTGGAACTTCAGATAAACCTAATACTTCAACTGGAATTGATGGTCCAGCAGATTTAATCTTCTTTCCTTTATCATCAAACATAGCTCTGATTCTACCATAAGTTGATCCAACTAATATTGAATCTCCTACATTTAAAGTACCATTTTGGATAAGTAAAGATGCAACTGCTCCTCTTCCTTTATCTAACTTAGCTTCAATTACAGTTCCTTTACCTTTTCTATTAGGATCAGCTTGTAATTCTTGCATTTCAGAAGTTAAGATAACCATTTCTAAAAGACTTTCTAGATTTTCACCAGTTTTAGCTGAAACAGGAACACAAATTGTATCTCCTCCCCAGTCTTCTGCAACTAGACCATGTTCAGTTAACTCTTGTTTAACTCTATCTATGTTAGCACCTGGTCTATCTATTTTATTTATAGCAACTATCATTGGAACTCCAGCAGCTTTACAGTGGTTAATTGCTTCTTTAGTTTGAGGCATTATTCCATCGTCAGCAGCTACAACTAATATAACTATATCAGTAACTTGTGCGCCCCTTGCTCTCATGGCAGTGAAGGCTTCATGTCCAGGAGTATCTAAGAATGTTATCTTTTCTCCATTTAAAGTTACAGTGTAAGCACCAATATGTTGAGTTATTCCACCTGCTTCACCTACAGTAACTTTTGCATGTCTTATAGCATCTAAAAGTGATGTCTTACCATGGTCAACATGCCCCATTACTGTAACTATTGGAGGTCTCTTTTCTAAGTTTTCTTCTGAAGCTTCAACTTCTTCTTCAAACTCTTCTAATTCGTTATTTTCTTCTTTTCTTGCAACTAAAACTTCATATTTCTCACATACTTTTTCAGCAGTATTAAAATCTATTTCTTGATTTAATGCAGCCATAACCCCTGTGAATATTAAAGTTCTAATTACATCATTGCTAGGTTTTCCAAGCTTTTCAGATAATTCTTTAACTGTAATAGTTTCACCTATTTCAATAACTCCTGATGCAGCTTCAGCATTTCTTTCAATTTCTTCCTGCTCTAATTGTTTCTTAGTCTTCTTCTTTTTTCTTACACCTTTATTTAACTCTTCAGCTAATTCATCTTCATATTCATCAACTATGGTTTTCTTTTCTCCATCTTCTGAGCTACTATCTGAAGATCCACCTAATAATTCTTTTATAAGTTCTGCATCCTCATCTTCTATTACACTCATGTGGTTTTTCACTTCTATGCTAAATTCATCCATTAATAAATTTATTAAATCTTTCGAGCTAACATTAAGCTCTTTTGCCAATTCATATACTCTAATCTTTGACAATAAAATCACCCCCGGTTAATTTGTTACTTTTTCTGTTTTGTATAATGACAATAGTTTTTCTGCCATATTTTTATCTTTTAATGCTAAAATTTTTATTTCAGCTCTTCCAATAGCAATTCCAAGCTCTTCTTTTGAAAAGTCCTCTATTAAAGGTATTTCTTTTTCAGCGCAATGATTTCTAAACTTTCTTCTTGTACTATCTGATGCATCATTAGAAAGAATTACAAGATATAGACTGATTCTATTTCTTTGTTCATCACATTTACTATAACCTTCAATTAAATTTCCTGATCTTTTTACTAAACCTAGAAAATTAAAAAATTTATTCATTTTCTATCTCATTCCTTAGTCTGTTGTATATTTCTTCATCTATAACAACATCTAGATTTCTACTTAATCTTTTTGCTTTAAAAGCCTTTTCAAGACATTCAGCATTTTTACAAACATATGCTCCTCTACCGGATTTTTTGCCAGTTAAATCTACTGAAACTTCCCCTTCCGGGCTCTTAACAACTCTTATAAGTTCTTTTTTAGGTTTCATCTCCATGCATCCAGTACACATTCTTAATGGTATCTTTTTTACTTTCATAAAAAAATCACCTCTATTCAGTAGCTGCTTCAGCTTGAGATTTGCTCTTTATATCTATCTTCCATCCAGTTAATTTTGCAGCTAATCTAACATTTTGCCCTTCTTTACCTATAGCTAATGAAAGTTGGTTATCGTCAACAACAACCTTAGCTGATTTATTTTCTTCATCAACATCTACACTTAATACTTTTGCAGGACTTAAAGCACTAGCTATAAACTCTTCTGGAGCTTTACTCCATTTTATTATATCTAATTTTTCACCTTTAAGTTCATTTACTATATTTTGTACACGTGCCCCTTTAGGTCCAACGCAAGCTCCCATCGGATCAACATTTTCATCATGAGAAACCACAGCAACCTTGCTTCTTGAACCTGCTTCTCTTGATATACTCTTAATCTCTACAACACCTTCATGTATTTCTGGAACTTCTAGTTCAAATAATCTTTTAACTAGACCAGGATGTGTTCTTGACACAACAACTTGTGCTCCTTTTGGTGTATTTTTAACTTCTACAACATAAAGTTTAACCTTTTCTGGGAATTTATAGACTTCTCCAGGCATTTGTTCATTTGGCCCTATTGCTGTTTCAAGCTTACCTATATTAACAAATACGTTACCTTTATCTTTTCTTAATATAGTACCAGTAATGATATCATATTCTTTTTCTTTGTATTCATTATATATAATGCTTCTCTCAGCTTCTCTAATTCTTTGAGTCACAACTCCTTTAGCAAGTTGTGCTGCAACTCTACCAAAGTTTTTAGGTGTAACCTCAAAATCAACTACATCGTTTAAATCATACTTAGGATTTATTTCCTTTGCTTCCTCTAAACCTATTTCCGTTACATTATCAAAAATTTCTTCAACAACTATTTTTTGAGAATAAACGTGAATCTCTCCGTTGTCTCTATTTATTGTAACTTTTACATTTGCAGCTGCAGAATTAGGTCCAGCATAATTCTTTTTGTATGCAGCCTCTAATGCATCCTCTATAGTTTCAAATAATAAATCCTCACTAATACCTTTTTCCTTAACAATTTCTCTAAGAGCTCCTATAAACTCCTCATTCATTTTGATTACCCTCCTTGCTATATTTCCCCTTCTAAGTTTGTAGATTTTATCTTATCTTTAGGAATAGTTTGTAATTTTTCGCCTTCTAATTCAACAATTATATTATCTTCATTAACTTCCTTTAAAATTCCTTTAAAGTTCTTATTTCCATCTAATGCTTTAGTTAATCTTACTAAAACTTCTCTGCCAACAAATTTTACATAGTGATCATTAGTAAATAATCTTCTGTTTAATCCTGGTGAAGAAACTTCTAAGAAATAAGCTTCTTTTATTGGATCTACTTCATCTAGTACATCACTAACTCTTCTTGAAAGAGCTTCACAGTCAGATAGGAATATTCCCCCATCCTTATCTATATATATTCTTAAATAATACTCTCCATTTTCCTTAACATATTCAATGTGATATATTTCTAAGTTAAGTTCATTAGCCATAGGCTCAACAATTCCGTAAATCTCTTTAATTAAAGACTCAACTTTCATATTAACCCTCCTTTACAATATTCAGTTTTTTAAGTAATTTAAAAATGTACGTAAAAACGCAACTAGGTAAAGTAGTTGCGTTCAAATAGAAAAAGCGGGAATTTATACCCCACTTTGTTTTTAAGCTATTAGTAAATTACTTCTTTTTAAATGTTAACATACTTCACTCTAAAATTCAAGGGGTATATATTACATTTATTACCCTATTTAAAATTTACCCAATTTTAATCATTTTATTCAAATTAAAATTAATTAACATATCACATAAATAATTCTTTTAATAATGGTTCAAATAAAATTCCATTTTTCTCATCTGAATTTTCTAAAGTTGTAATATCTACAGCTTTTTTTATAAAATCACAAGCTTTTTCTACTGATTTTTTAAAATCAAAACCATTTACTAACATTCCACAAATAATAGATGTAAAAATATCACCCGTTCCACTATATGATTTTTTATTATAGCTACTAGATACAAAAAAACTCTCGTTGTTTTTTCTATCATAAGCAAAAGTTATTACTTTATCATCTTTAACAACACCAGTTATTACAACTTTTTCAGGACCTAGCTCGCTAATCTCCTTAGCTATTCCTAGTAGATTATCTTCATTTGTAACATCATTATAGGCCCTATCAGTTAAAATACAACATTCAGTTAAATTCGGTGTTACTACATCAGCATGCCTAACTAATTCTTTTATTCTGTTACACATCTCCTCTGTATAAGTTTTATACTTTTCTCCATTATCACCCATTACTGGATCTACGACGATTAAAGCTTCTTTATGTTTTTCTATCAAATCTATTACTATATTAATTTGATCCTCAGAACCTAAAAAGCCACTATATATACCATCAAATTTCAAATCCATACTATTCCAAGTATTAATATACGGCTTCATTTCACCAGTAAAATCAAAAAAATGAAACTTTGGATAATCTGTCTGACAAGATAAAATCGCTGTTGGAAGAGGACATGCTTGTAAACCTAACACAGATAATATAGGTATAGCTGCAGTTAAGGAACACCTACCTATTCCAGCTAAATCATGAACTGCTGCAACCTTTTTGACTAACTTTGACACTATTACACCACCTATAGTTCTTCTGTACTACACAAAAACCTTATATTATAAATAATCATTAAATAACTCAGCTACCTTTTCAAAGGCTTTTAAAGACTTTTTAATCTTTTCATAATTAACGCAATAAGAAAGTCTAAAATAACCCTCACATCCAAAAACAGATCCAGGAACAGCTAATATGTTAAACTTTTTTAATTCATTACAAAACTTCTTATCATCTTTAATAGGAGACTTTGGGAATAAATAAAAAGCCCCTTGTGGTTTTAAGCATTCAAATCCCAAATTAGTAAGATGATTATATAGTAAATCTCTATTTTTCTTATAAATATCAACATCAACTTCTAAGTCTAATGACATAGATACAACCTTTTGAAAAAGTGATGGTGCGTTAACAAATCCCAATACTCTATTAGCAATATTTAACGCTGATAATATTTCTGATAAATAATCCAATTCTGGATTCACAACTATATATCCAATTCTTTCACCTGGTAATGATAAAGACTTACTGTATGAATATACTATTAAAGAGTTCTTATAGTATTTAAGAATATACGGCACACATTCGCCATCATATACAATCTCTCTATATGGCTCATCGGATATTAAATATATAGTAGTCCCAAATTTTTTTGAAGTTTCTGTTAAAATATTGCTTATAGCTTTTATAGTTTCTTCAGAATAAATTATTCCTGAAGGATTGTTTGGAGAGTTAATTATTATAGCTTTAGTTCTATCTGATATTTTTTCCTTTAACTCATCTAACTTTGGTTCAAAAGTATCTTCTTTACAAGAAACCATCATAGTTTTACCACTATAATTATTAATATAATTTATATATTCACCAAAATACGGCGCTAATATTATAACTTCATCTTCCGGATTAATTAATGTTTTCATAATAATATTAAGTCCACCTGCGGCTCCACAAGTCATAATAATATTTTTATCCTCTAAAGAAACTCCTTTTGTTTTAGTTAAATGTTTAGCTATATTATCTCTAACAGAAAAATATCCCGAATTATTCATATATCCATGGATATCTAATGGACTTTCATCATTTAATATTCTCATTATATTTTCTTTAATCTCATTTGGAGGAATTACACTAGGATTTCCAATACTAAAATCAAAAACATTTTCCTCACCATATATTTTCTCTAACCTCTTACCTTCATCAAACATCTCTCTAATAACAGAGTTGTTTTGCATTAATAATTCCATACTCTTTGACACCATATTAAACGCCCCCTTTTAATAATGTTGTTTTATTATTCCTATTGCTACCCCTAAAATACTTACCTCTTTATTAGATAAATTTATTTCACTATATCTGCTGTTTGCAGGCATAAGCTTAGGATACTTATCATTTGTATTCAATATTTTCAATGTTGCTTCACCATCTAATGATGCTGCTACAATATCGTTATTGTAAGCTGTATGCTGCTTCTTTATAACAACTAAATCTCCATTAAAAATATTTTTATCAATCATACTATCTCCCTTTACTTCAAGTATAAAGGTATCTTTACCTCTTTCTAGCCACCCTGATGGAAGATAAAAACTTTCTCTTATTTCATCATTTATTTCAATTGGATTACCAGCTGCAATCTGATTGAATACCGGTATCTCTTTTAATTCGTCTTCTTTAAATACTATATTATCTTGTAAATATATTTCCTTAGATCCACTTAAACTATCTATATTAAAATCAAATTCACTTCTATGCTTTAAATTAATATATTTAAATTTATCCATATAATCTACCTTTTTTACTTCATTATTAATAGCAAAGTTTTTTAAAACATACGTTTTATTTTTAAATTCATCTTCTAAAAAAGTTGTCTTCTTTCCTTTAACAAACCACGAATCAATTCCCATATCCTCTTCGGTATTTATTATAAAAGTCAAAGAAGATGTATTAGATATATTGTATAAAGAAGTAATGAAGCTAATCTCACCTTTACTAATCTTCTCTCCACCATCTACTATTATATGTTTATACTTACAATTAATATTTTTGCTAAACTCTTTTGCAAATTTAATACGATCGTACTTGTCCATAAATTGATTTTGAAGCATTTTTTCATTGTACATTTCCATTAAGTTATATAGTAATCTTCTTGATATAGAGTTTTTTCTTGCTCTCTTTACAACACCTGTTCTATTGCTATTCATATATTGGTCTAATGTAAAATTAGAAGATTTAATCCAAAGAATTTCATCCAACAAATTTTCTAAAGATAATTTGTTAATTAACTTAGATTTCTTTTTACACTGATTAATAGCTTCAGTAAAGCCCTCATCTTTCATTATACAAATCAAAGAATCTTTAGATTTATATTCAAGATTTATATTATTATGTACTTTGTATTTATTACAATATTCTAGTATAAGCTCTGGTAATGAAAGAATTGTAACTTTATCATCTATAGAAGAAAAAAGAGAGTAGAAATAATTTTTTTCTTTCAAGTCATTGTATCTAGTTTTAATTTCATTAGCATTATCATTATTTAAAGCTACATATAATATTTTATCTTCATTATATAAACAATAATTATTCTCAAGATTTATAGTCCTATATATAGAAGCAGTAGTTTTACCGCTATTATTTTTACCTTTTAAAAATGTTATCCCCATAGACTTATTATTTATAAATCTATTTTGACCTTTAGTTAACTTCATAAATCCACCTACTCTAGACAATATGTATATGATAAAAACTCCAAAGAAAACTACTTTGGAGTTTATACTATAATTTTATTTATTCATTCATAAAATGTCAACCAAAACTTATATATTATATGAGATAAATAGTTAATTTAAGCTTATTTATTTAAATATTCCTTACAATTATTATCAAATTCCTCTATCATTTTATCAGCTACATCAAAACTCTCTATAGAAGCACCAGCAGCTAATATATGACCACCACCACCAAATTTAGCAGCAATATCATTAACCCTTGGCCCATTAGATCTAAATTCACAGAATACCCCGCCTTCTGGCTTTTCAACAAAGAACATCCAGTTAATTATTCCTGCTGTATCTTGAAGCGCATTAACCATTCTTACAGCCTTCATAGTTTCAAGTCCAAATTTAGCTAAATCTTCTTTAGGAACTTTTAAGTAAGCTACCCCATTATCGGTTTTCTTATAGTTCGAGTAGATATACCCTAGGAATTTCAACTCCTCTTCTTCTCTTCTATACATATTAGCATATATTTCTTTAGCTTCTAAATCAAAAGTTATTTCTGATAGTTTCTTAAAAAGAGGTGTTGGATTTTCTACATATAAAAATCTACCTGTGTCCCCTATTATCCCAGTAAATAATGACTTTCTTCCATGCTTTTCTATTTTCAATTTATCTCTATTGCTTAAATAAATGTCTAAAATCATTTCACAAGTTGATTGGTAATTAGTATCAACAAAACTTAAATCTTCAAAAGGAGCATCAAAAGGTTTATGATGATCTATCTTTATAATATATCCGCAATTATTAAATTCTTGATTATCAACTCTTGGAGCATTAGCAACATCTAAAATTATAGCTAAAGTATCTTTATCTAATTTTTCACTTTGATCCATCTTCCCTATATATTCTAGATTTTTTGAATGTTCTCCAAGCAAAATAACCCTTTTATTAGGATAAGTTGTTTCTATAATATTTTTAAGGGCGTTTTGTGCTCCATAGGAATCTGGGTCTGGGAAAACGTGCCTAAATAAAGCTATCTTATCATATTCTTCGATTTTATTAATAATTTTTCGCATTAAATCATTTATCATGTGTTTCCTCCTACATATACGGCATTAACTATATCAAAAAAGTCCCTACATAGCTATATATTATAACTAAGTAGGGACTTTAAATCAATTAATAATACTGTAGAAAATCAAATATTTTCAATTTTAATTATTGTCTGTTTATTGAAGTTTCAACTTCTGATAATAATTCAGTAATTAAAGTATCAACATCTGTAATGCTTCCTGTAACAAATGCTGCGTATTTTTCTTCAGCTGATGTTCTTGCAGATTGTGCATTATTAACAGCTGGAGTATAGTAAGCATAGTTTAAAGCTTCTTGAGCTACATTGTATATTTTACCATAAAGATTAGTTTCATCTTCAATTAAAGCTTTAACTTCTGGTAATTCTTGAGCAGACTTTCTAACTGGTAAGTAACCTGTTGAAGTTGCAAATTTAGCAGTGTTCTCAGCGTTAGTTAAGAATTTCATAAATTCATATGCAGCATATTGTTGCTCAACTGAAACGTTGTTAGTAACGAATAAAGAAGCTCCTTGTTGGATAACAGCTTTATCCTTCCCTTCAAATACTGGAACTTCTACTACAGCTATTTCAAAAGCATCATTTGTCTTAATATGAGCAAAACCTGCAGAAGAACCTTGGTATGCTAACACCTTTTGGTTAGAGAATGGACCTGAAAGGAACTTATCCTCTCCAGCAACTCTAAAGTATCCTTTAGTTGTTTGCTCTTGGAAGAACTTTAAGAATTCTCTTACCCACTCATTATCAACATTGATTGTACCATCTAATTCAACGAAGTTCTTTCCATCCATTTTTAAAGCTGAAATGAAAGCATTAGAAGATGAGTCAAATCCAAATCCAGCTATACCTAATTCTTCGTAAGCTTTCTTTGATATTTCAGCTAATTTTTCCATTGTTAAGTTTTGTAGGTCTTCTACTTTGTACCCTATTTTCTCTAGTAAAGTTTTATTTACGTATACAACTTCAGTAGACTTAGTCATTGGCATACCATAAACTTTTCCTTCACCCCATTGAGATAATTCAGCTATAAAAGCATCAACAAAGTCATTTTTTATATCTTCAGCCATACCAACATTTTCATCATTTATGTATGGAGCTAAATCAACTATTTTTCCTTCATTTATTAATCCTGTAGCTAAATCAGGATACACATTTACGATTGCTGGTAAAGTGTTAGATTGTCCAGCAGTTATAACTTTCTTGTTTAGGTCAGGAATATTTCCTTGCCCAACAGCATTTACAGTTATCCCCTTATCGTTTGTTGCGTTAAAGTCATCAACGATTTCTTGTAATGTTTCAGCTTGTTTACCATTCATGTAGTGCCACATTTCAATAGTTACAGGCTCTTGTAGTTCTGTTACTATATCAGCATTTGATGATCCATCTTTAGAACATCCAACAAAAGCTGAAGTAGCAACTACTGCAGTCATTAATACTGCTAATAATCTTTTTCTCATTCGTACCACCTCTTGTAAAATTTTTAATATATATATCAAGAATTCCATATTTGACAATCTAAATGATTTCATAAAAAATCTAAAATTTTTTTGAGCGTAAGGATAGCTTTCATAATAGAAAGTTATCCTCAAACTCATACAACTAATAAATCATCAAAAACAAATATGTTATTCCTAATAACTTATCCTTTAATTCCCCCTATAGATATACCACTCATAATCTTCTTATGAAGGAATATATATATAGCTATTATAGGCATAGTAATTATAGTTGAAGCTGCCATAATTAGCTCATATTGATTTCCTGCATCAGATTGGAATGCTGTAAGCCCTGTTGCTAATAATCTCATACTTTCTTTATTAGTAACTAATAATGGCCATAAGAAAGCGTTCCATGAATTTATACCTACTAGAATACAGATTGTTATTATTGAAGGCTTGGCCATTGGAACAACAATTCTCCATAGGAATTTCCAATCACTTGAACCATCAACTTTAGCTGCATAATATAATTGTTTTGGTATCTTTAAGAAGAATTCTCTAAGCATATAGATATATAATACATTTGCCATATATGGCACAAATAATGCTGAATAAGTATCCATAAGCCCTAATTGAGATATTGTCTTAAAGTTTGTAACTATTAAAACCTCACCTGGTATCATCATTGATGCTAAGAAAAGTGAGAATATTAAATCTCTTCCTTTAAACTCAAGATGAGAAAAAGCGAAAGCTGATAATATTGCTATTATAACTGTACTAACTATACTTAAAATTGTAACTAATATAGTATTTAAAAAGTATCTCCCAAATGGAGCCATTGAAAATGCTGTACTATAATTCTCCCATAATATCTTGTTAGGGAACATAGTTGGAGGTGTCTGGATAACCTCAAAACTATCCTTAAAAGATGAAGCTATCATCCAATAAAATGGGAATAAAGTAATTATAGCAAAAGCAACTAATACAAAATACTTTAAAGCTACTTTTATATTTAATTTATTCTTCATGTCCGCACTCCTTAATAATGAACTTTATTACGTGCAATTGTTCTTTGAACAAATGTAACAGTTAAAATTATTAATAATAATACAACCGCTGCAGCAAATGCTAACGGGAAGTCTTGGTCCCCATAGAATCTATCTATAATATATCTAACTACTGTAGATACTGCACCATCTAGTGTACGTCCTCCAAAAAGAACATAAACTTCTGTATAAACCTTAAATGCTGCAATTAAACTGATTATATATGTGTATACAATCATAGGTGAAACTAATTTAATAGTTATTTTTCTGAAAATAGTTCCACTTGTAGCTTGGTCTATTTTAGCTGCTTGATAGTATTGCGGATTGATTGAGGCTATTCCTGTAGTTAAGATAAGTGTATTGAAAGCTAAACTCTTCCATACTGCAAAGATTATTAAAGCAACCATTGCATACTTAGGATCATTAAGCCAATTTATTGGATTAACTCCTATAACTCCTAAGAAGTAATTTATTATTCCATATTCACTATTAAATAACCAAGACCATACTATACCAATTGCAACTAATGAAGTTACATATGGTAAGAAGTATATACTTTGGAATATTCCTCTTATCTTTTCACTTTTAATATTTACTAATGAATTTGCAAGTAGCAATGAAATACCTACAGATAATACAGGTACAATTGCTGCATAAACACATGTGTTTATAATTGATTGTAAAAATCTCTTATCTTGGAATAGGAATTTGTAACTTTCAAGTCCAAATACAAACCCTGGTGCTTTAGTTTCATCAAAACTAAAAATAACTGTATTTATTATTGGATAGAAAACAAATATACCTAATATGATTAATGCTGGTAATAAATATATATATCCTTTACGCCCTTTTTTTAGCATTTTGTTACGAACGCCTCGCTTTCAGCGTCAAACACATAACTCTTACCAGTTTTAGGTTTAACTATTAATTCTTCACCTTCATTTACATAGAACTCTTTATCAACTAACATCTTATAAGTTCTACCTTGATGCTCTAAAGTTAATAATCTTTCTCTACCTAATATTTCTACTGTCATTACCTTAGTTTTAAGCCCTTCTGTAGCAACCTCTAAATCTTCTGCTCTAAAACCTAATGTAGCTTTAGTCATATTCTTTGGAAGGTTGTCTATTGTTAATGAATCAATAGTACACTTCCCATCATTTATTGCTATATCAATGAAGTTCATTTCTGGACTTCCAATAAATGAAGCAACGAATTTGTTAACAGGATTCATATAGATATCGCTTGGTGAAGAAATTTGTTGAATAGCTCCATCCTTCATTAATACGATCTCATCTGAAATACTCATAGCTTCTTCTTGATCGTGAGTTACAAATATAGCAGTAACCCCTGTTTCTTTTTGTATTCTTCTTATTTCTTGTCTAGTTTCAACTCTTAACTTAGTATCTAAGTTAGAAAGTGGTTCATCAAGTAATAAGATATCAGGATTTTTTGCAATAGCTCTCGCTATAGCAACTCTTTGTTGCTGTCCTCCTGAAAGTTGAGCTGGCTTCTTATCTAATTGATCTTGAATCTTAACTATTTTTGCAACTTCAAGAACTCTTTCTTCAGCCTTAACCTTGTCCCATTTTAAATTTCTTAAAGGGAATAAAATATTTTCTCTTACAGTCATATGCGGATATAGTGCATAGTTTTGGAAAACTAATCCTATTCCTAATTGCTCTGGCTCTAATCCAGTAACATCCCTATCACCAAAGAATATCTTACCACTATGTGGCTTGTGTATTCCTGAAATAGTAAATAATGTTGTTGATTTACCTGATCCTGAAGGTCCTAATAATGATACAAGCTTACCTTTTGGTATTTGTAATGTTACATCATTAATCGCTTTAAAATCTCCAAACTTGACAACTAGATTTTCTAGTCTTATACCCATTAGTAATTCACCTCATGCCTAATTTAATACAAATATTAATTTCTAAATGTAAAAAAGCTTTCGCTCATTTAACAGAATACGATAATTTTCGACCTTTTGTCAACGTTTTTCGGACAAATACTGAATGTTATATTTTTGTTTTCCATTATCCGCATAATAATTGTATATTTTCCCTTAATATTTTCAGTTATATTTATAGTACATTGTCAAAAAGGTTGTGAACAACCTAATTAGTTCACAACCTTTTATTTAAAATATTATTGACTTTAACCTTCAAGTTTTTTTCATTATTTTTAAATTCTAATTCATCTTTATTGCCAGTCTCTACACATTCCCAATACAAATTCATTTTTTGAGATATATCATTAAAGCTTTCTTTGATATTCTTACTATCAACTTCTTTAATAATATTATAAAAATTCTCTTCTTTCCACCTATTAAAATCTGTAGATATTGTATTTACTATTTCTTTTGACCATTTTTCATAAATAGCAGGTCCGCTTAAATCTATCTCTAATTTTTTTAAAGTATCTTTATTGGTACCTCCATCAAGAATAATAAAGTATCCATAATCATAAATACTTCTTATTAATCTTCCATAACCTTGCTTAAGTTTTATACACACCTTAGGATAATTATATCCACTATAAAATATGTTCGTATATGTTTTTAAAGCTTTATACAATGGATCTGTAGGATTAATATTAGGAATTTTATCGATTATTACACAATTTAAAGAATCTCCTGGTATGTCTATACCTTCAAAAAAGCCTTTGCTCCCTAATATTACAACCTGTCTATTTTTATCTTTTAGATATTGTATAGCTTTTTTATTATTGTATATCTCTAATTCCGTACCCTTAGAGTATATTGTTAGTTTATTCATAACATTTTCACGTCTTAAGTTATTACTAAATAGAACAAGGATATGCCCTTTGATTTTTATAGCTATATCATAAATTAACTTTGCGGTATTCTCTGCAAATAATTCTTCATTTTTATAAGATCCTATATCCTTTACAGTAAAAATTTTTGTTCTATTCTTTAAATTAAATACTGGTTTTATCCAAAAAGTATTAGCATCTTTTTGTCCTAATACTCTTTTAACCTCTTGAAACGAATTATTTATTCTTAATGTTGCAGATATGAATACTGTACTTTTTACTTCATTTAGCATATTTTCATTTATTAATTTTGAAATATTTAATGGTACATTTTTTATGATGAAATATTTAAATTCTTTATCTATGTCTATAACTTTAGCGTACTCTTTAGAATACCCTAAAAAGTTGTCAATTATATCAAAAGCACTTCTAAGTTTCATAACATAGTTATTTAACGCTCTATATTCATTCCCTGAATCTTTTTCATCCTCATCAAGTATATTCTTTATATAATCATCTAACACTTTATAAAGTCTATATATGCACATTTTTAAACCACTTAATAAATCTGCAATGCTTTCAGAAGAATTTCTTAACGCTTCTTCTGGATTAAAAAATTCATCATTAAAATTGTACTTTCCATTGTTCAATCCTATTCTTCTAAACTCATTTAACATAAAAGCTATACTAATACTTATATCTTTTGACTTATTTATAATATCATCAGAATCAATATGATTTTTATAATTATAGAGTCCATTTAATCTTTTTAATAAAAAAATTATAGATGGAGTTGTTTCGTTTATCTGCTTTATTAATTCTGAAAATTCATATGAATTAAATTCCTCTGAAAAAAAATCATGAGCTTTTTCCATTAAATTATGGGCCTCATCAATAATTAAATGATTAATTTTTCTTTTTTCTGAATAAGGCCAACTAGCTAATAATGAATGGTTAACCACAGTAATATTCTCCTTTGGCAATTCATTATACCTATTTTTTAAAAAACATATAGTTTTACATCTATCTAAATTGCAGTTTTCACTATCACAATTAATATGATTTTTATATTTATCTATATGAAAATAATTTAAGGCCCAGAAGTTTATATTTTCTAGATCACCACTAGTTCCTTCTTCTCCATATCTTTTCAAAAACAGAAAAGAAAGCAAGCTATTTTCATCTTCTTCAAATTCTTTAGACTTTTTAAGTCTCTCCATACAAATATAATTTCCTTTACCTTTCATAGCTCCAAAACTTATTTTATTGTATAACTTTAATTTCCTTAAAATATTTGGAATATCCTTATCTATTAATTGATTTTGTAATTCTTTTGTATCTGTAGAAATAACAAAATTGCTATCATCAAAGTTTTTATTTTGCTTATTTAAATAACTAACTATAATCGCAATCAATAGATATGCAAAAGTTTTACCGCTTCCTGTTGGCGCTTCGATAAATATCCGTTTGCTTTTCTCGTAATTTTCTCTTATCTTCAAAGATATAGACTCTTGATCTGCTCTATACTGATATTTAAAATCCCCACCATTTCCCCATATATTTTCATTTCTTAGAAGTTTTTCATAATCTTCATAATTTATTTTTATTGGGTTCATTTTTAAAGGCTTAAGAAATGTTTCTTTAAATAGAACATAAGGATAATCTACCGGATCAAACATAATTGGCTTTAATAAGTACTTTCTCCAACCCCAAGGTTTACGATTTATAAACAACTTATTTAGTTCATTATATAAATTATTTATCCTATTAGCTTCTTCTTCCCTTTGCCATAGTCTACACAATAACGAATTAACAATTAACATGGTATGTATTGAATCTTCCAGACCTCTATGTTTTTCCTTCTCTTTTATTGTAGTAATTTCATTTAAAAGGCCTTGAACATTAAAATTTTTCCTGCTTGGCTCTAAAATACATGCTAACTCCATAGAATCGAGAATACTATTTTTAACTTCTGGAAAATAATAAGAAAAAAATGACTCTTCAAAAGATTTATTATGACAAATTAAAGGTAAATCTTTTATAAATTCTATTAACATTCTCTTAGCTTCGATTAGTGTATACCCTTTATATAAATCATCTGCTTTTAAACCATCGCAAAGATGATAAATTCCTATAGGAACTTCTTTTATAGGTTTAATTAGAATATTTAATTTGCTTTGTACAGAATTGGTGATCTTTAAAGCACCTATCTCAATTATTTCAGAATTTATTGGGTTTAATCCGGTGGTTTCTATATCAAGATAGACTACATTATCTAAGACGCTTTTATACTTCATTAAAAACCACCTCCTTGTTTTTATTTGAATAGTCTTTTAAAAATATCTTTAGCTTCATACTTCAATGTTCTATAAAAGTAATCAGAAAACAACTTGAAATTCTCTGTATTCTCTATTATTACATCACAGGCAATAAAAGTTACAATAGCCAAGTCATCCCACTTATTCATATTTACGCTCCTATAGTATATTCATTATACTATATTATGAAAATTAATTTTTCTTTGCTACATTTAAATTTTCAACCCTAAATCCAATTTCCCTATTTACCTTCCTATAGCTATCTTTAATTTTCTCATCTTTACTTTTTTCTCCACTTAGTAAAAAATCTATAGTAATTTGTTCCTCTCTTGGATAATACTTATCTAGCATCCTTTCTTCTAATTCCAACTGTGAAGAAGTAGATAAATCATCCTCTATATGTTTTACATTGAAACCTCTTTTATATAATTCTCTTCCTACAAGAGCAAATCTATGACAATTAACAGGATCTTGTTTTGCTCCTAACAATACAATTCTATACCCCTTAGCTAATCCTTTTTTTAACCTCTCTACACCATTTATAAAACTTGGCTCATTTATAACTTTTTCAAAATCTGAATATCCCTCCCATGTATAAATAAGCTTATTATCCCTTTGTGCTGCAAACTCGCTTCCCATATAAATATATTTAAACCCTAATTCTTTTAACGAATTACATAATGCTTCTTTATTATATTGAGTGTTATATTTAGAATAGGGAGTTCCTCTTATATCTACTACTACATCTATTTCATATTTCCTTAACATATTAACAAATCTCTCTATTGAGTAATTAGAATGCCCTATAGTATAAATGTTTATCATAAATATATCCTTTCTTTAACTAAAAAATAAAATGCTTTTATTTTCTCTAATATAGTATTTATTTAATTTTAATTATAAATTCTTATTATTTTGTAATATTAATTAGACTTTAAAGCATAATATTATGTTTCTCTTGCATATTTTCCATATCTAAAATAATATTATATTTATAAAGATATCATATTATTTTATTTTTATTAAGATTTCGATTTATAAAGGAGTTTTTTATGCTAGCATTATTAATTATTTTCAGTTATCTTATGGGGTCTATACCTAGTGGATACATTATAGTTAAGAAAAAGTTAAATAAAGATGTGAGAGATTACGGAAGTGGAAATATTGGCGCTACAAATGTTGGAAGGGTAGCTGGTAAAAAAATTGGCAAAATAACAGCTATCTTAGATATGCTAAAAGCTATAATACCTGTAGCTTTAACACAGCTATTATTAGCTAACAACATATTAACTAGCAATAAAAGTTTAAGCTTAGGTTTAGTTGCTTTAGCTGCAATACTTGGACATAACTATACTATATTTTTAAAATTCAAAGGTGGTAAAGGAGTTGCAACTTCTGCTGCTGCATTTATGTTTATAGTTCCTAAGGCTTTCATTGTTACAGCAATAGTTTTCTTTGGCTTAAAACTTTTCACAAAAATAGTATCTCTTAGATCATTAACTGCAGCTATTGTACTATGTACATCTACATGGCTTTTAGGTTATGATAAATATTTAATCGCTTCAACATTTATAGCTGCTGCTCTTTGCTTCTGGAGACATAGAGCTAATATAAAGAGGTTGATTAACGGAACTGAAAAATAATATTTTACTAGAAAGTCTTAAGTAAATTTAAACACTTAAGGCTTTTTATTTATAATTAATAAGAAGAGGTGACATTTTGATTAGATATTTTTTAATTTATCTTATAATAATAAATATTTTATCTTTCATTTTAATGTATGCAGATAAAAGACGAGCTATAAAAAGAAAATGGAGAATAAGCGAACATACTCTAATATTAACCGCTATATTAGGAGGATCAATAGGAGCACTTATAGGGATGTATTCTTTCAGGCACAAAACCAAACATCTAAAATTCAAATTAGGAATTCCTATAATTTTAACCTTTCAGTTAATTCTAATTATAATTAATATAGTTCATAAATAAAATTAGTATTGTATATTCATCTAACTATAACAAAAAGAGCTGCATTACGCAGCTCTTTTAATATCCTTATTTTTTTCTTTTCTTTCAAAATTCCATATTAATATAAACGCTATTAAACCAAATACAATTGGTCCTGCTAATTGGAATGCTGTCGAAACATAGTCTTTTGTTTCTATTGCTGGTTGAATTATTGTAAAGAAATTTGCAAATCCAACTGTAATAGTAACTATTATAGCCCATACTGTAGCCATAGTTTTACTTTTAAAAATAACAAATGGTTTTTTTATATTATCATTTTTCTTAAAGAAAATAAATGCTATTGCTAAGAACATAGTAGGTATTGTCATAGAAACATTACCCATAAGTATTAAATAATCTAAGAATTTATCTGAATTACTTCCTCCAAAAGAAGCAATTAATATTATAGCAATAACCGTTATACCTTGAACATACATTGCTTTAACTGGCATTCCATTTTTATCTAGCTTAGTCCAACTTTTTGGCCAAATCCCCTTGGGTGCACCTTCAATTAATTGCTTTAATGGTGCATAGATTAATGTAAAGAATGCTCCCAGTAATGCTAAGAACATAGCAAGCCCAATATATCTTGCAAATAATGTACCCATTATTTCAACTCCATTTGGAGAAAGACCAAATACTTTACCTAGTTCTATTCCCAAATTCTTAATAACAACATATGAAACATTTGCCATCTTTACATCAGGATTGTTTAATACTGAATTCCAGTTGGTAAAGAATCCAACTGTAAGTATAGCTAATGAATATCCTATACCTATAATTATTGCAGAAATTTTTATTCCTTTTGGGAATGTAACTTGTGAATTTTCTGTTTGGTCAACCAATCCACCGACTGCTTCTAGTCCACCATATGCAAATATTGCAAATACTAAAAATCCTAACACTCCTAAGATTGATCCATATGCTGGATTTGGAGAATGTGTAAATTGCTCTAAAGAAATAGGTTGAGCAAATTTAAACTTATTTGCAAAAAGAACAATTAATGAACCTACTATTAATACAATATTAGCACTAGTTACGAATGCTCCTCCTACAGATGCAACCTTAGATATACTATTCATACCTTTTGATGATAGGAAGGTTATTATTATAATAAAGCATATTCCTAAAATACCTAATGTTTGTGCTGAGTTCAGTCCAAATAATGACCAAGTTGATGTTTTATCTGAACCAAAAATTAAATTGGATAATGGTACCCATATAGAAGATGATACACTAACCATCCATACTATATAAGATGAAAACCACATAAATGTTCCAATGAATGCAAACTTACGTCCTACTGAACTTTCCATCCATGAATATATTCCACCTTTTTCATCCTTATAGGCAGCTCCAAACTCTGCCATCATAAATGCATATGGTATAAAGAATGCTATAGCTCCAAATATATACCATGGAATAGCTGAATATCCCATAAGGTAAAATGCTCTAGGAATGTTGTTAAAACCAAATACTGATGTGAAAATCATAAGTATAAGAGCCATTAAAGTTAATTTACCTGTACTTTTTTTACTTCCCATATCTTATCTCCTCTTTTGTTTACTCGAATATAATTCGACATTTTTATATCTGTCAATTAATGATATAAAATGTATCATTATATCCTACCCAATGTCTTTCTAAACATTAATAAAATAACGTTTTTATTAAAATTACTTACTATTATCTTAATCAGAAGTTAATTTTTTATTCACTTTCTGTGTTATATTGTTCATTATAGCTAAAGTTTTTGCAATTATTAATTATTAAATTCTTTATCCATTATATCTCGAATAAGTTCATCAGATACTAGTATTGGTAGTGTAATGTGATCTGTATCTTTATTTAAATTATTGTAATTAATGCTTGTATTTATAGAATTTTCATTCCTAGCCCAAGCCCTTCTAGCTACACCTCCCATTACATCCCAAAGAATAGCTGATCTTATAATTTCATCTACTCTTAAACTACCATCTAAAACTAATCCAAACCCACCATTTATGGCTTTTCCTATACCAACACCACCACCATTATGAAGTGCCACGAGACTCATACCTCTAGATGCATTTCCAACATAACATTGCACAGCCATATCAGCCATAATATTACTACCATCTTTAATATTTGAAGTTTCTCTAAAAGGTGAGTCTGTTCCACTCACATCATGATGATCTCTTCCAATCATAATAGGACCTATTTCACCATCCCTAACCATCTTATTAAATTTTAAAGCTATATCTCTACGTCCATAGGCATCTTGATAAAGTATTCTCGCCTTTGTACCAACTACTAAATTATTCTTATTAGCATCTCTTATCCATACATAATTATCTCTATCTTGAGCTCTTCTATTAGGGTTTATACATTCCATAGCTGCTGTATCAGTTTTTATTAAATCCTCATCTTTTCCACTTAAACATACCCACCTAAAAGGACCATAACCGTAGTCAAAAAGTTCTGGTCCCATTATATCTTCTACATATGATGGGAATATAAAACCATCCTTTTCATCTACTCCATTTTTTGATATATCATGTACTCCTGCATCATATATTGCCTTCATGAATGAATTTCCATAATCAAAGAAATATACCCCTATATTTGATAATTCTTTTATCAAATTAAAATGATCCTTCAATGTAGAATTTACTAATTTCTCAAATTTACTTCTATTTTCCTTTAAGAGCTTTGTTCTCTCATCAAAACTAATTCCTCTCGGACAATATCCACCATCATATACAGCATGGCAAGAAGTCTGATCAGACAAAAGATCTATTCTAATATTGTTTTTTACAATATAATCTAATAAATCAACTATATTTCCATGGTAAGCAATAGATACAGCTTCTTTTTTATTTTTATATTCAGCAGCAATTTCAAATACCTCTTCTAGATTATTAGAAACTCGTTTTATCCACCCTTGCTTATATCTTGTTTCTATTCTTGAATAATCCACTTCTGCAATTATACCAATAGCTCCAGCTATTTCTGCAGCCTTACCTTGAGCTCCACTCATCCCACCAAGCCCTGATGAAACAAATATATAACCTTTTAGATCCTCATCATCTTTAATACCTAATTTTAGTCTTCCTGCATTTAAAATAGTATTGAAGGTACCATGAACTATTCCTTGTGGTCCAATATACATCCACCCTCCTGCAGTCATTTGCCCATAGTTAGCTACTCCTAGCTGCATAGCCCTATGCCAGTCTTTTAAATTATCAAATTGCCCTATCATAATAGCATTGGTTATACTAACCCTTGGAGCTTCCTTTCTAGATTTAAATAGCCCTACTGGATGACCTGATTCAATAACTAAAGTTTGTTCATCCGTAATCTCTTCAAGATATTTCTTTACTAAACAATATTGCATCCAATTTTGAAATACTTGTCCAGTTTCTCCATAAGTAACAAGTTCATATGGATATAAAGCTATATCAAAGCTTAAATTATTATCTATCATAACTTGAAAGGCTTTTCCTTCTATACATTTACCTTTATACTCATCTATAGGTTTTCCATAAATCCTTTCTTTAGGCCTAAATCTATATCCATATATCCTTCCCCTAGCCTTAAGTTCATCTAAAAATTCAGGAGCTATTTCTTCATGTAATTCTTCTGGTATATATCTCAAAGCGTTTTTCAATGCTAATTCTGTTTCTTTTTTTGTTAAAGTATATCCCCTATCAGGAGCTCTTCTTATTCCATTTTCAAAAATAGTTTCCTCTGGCAAAATATTATCTAACTTTATACTCATTGACTCATATATCTCTGTATTATTCATAAATCTCCCCCTTAAATTAACCTTCTAATTCTAATTCTACTAGTTTTAATATTTCATCTCTTTTTTTAATACCATTTTTAACAATTTCATTACATTCATATATAGCCAAGTTAGTATACTCTTTATCTTCTATATATTTTGCATTTATTCTAACATTAAGTGTTGCACCCTCTATAGCTGATTGTAAAGATAATGCTGCTACTGCAACATCTGTAATAGCATTTTTATTCCCATATCTGCCTGCAAGATATATATAATCATATAATTTATAACTTTCTCTTACAGTTTGAAGTGGTGTATATAATGCTTCTTTATAGGAATCTTGAATCTTAATATTTCTTAAAAACATCTCTTCTTCGGTAGACTTAGGCAATTTAAATGATTCCATTACCTTAGTAAATGCTCTAGAGTCATCATCCATAAGTTTTAAAAATATGTTGGTCATATTATCAATTCTATCTTTTGCTAATAATATTTCACTTTTTATACTTTTATCTAAGTTATTGAATATCTTTTTATTTATTGTTATGTTATATACCATGTTAACTAACGAGGATGATATTGATGCTAATAATGCAGCTACTGTCCCACCACCTGGAGTAGGCTCTGAGGATGATAAATTCTCTATAAATTCTACTATTTTACGATCTTTGAACATTTGTTCATACCCCCTTAAAAATTTAACTTTCCATCTCTAACTACAATTTTTCCGTTTTTTATTACTTTATCTACTGCATTATCTCCAATATGATATATTAAATAATCTAAACTTTTTGAATTGAATATAGTCAAATCTGCTTTTTTCCCTATTTCAATGCTTCCTATTTCATTTTCTCTATTTATTGCACAGGCTGCATTTATAGTAACAGCATTTATTATTTCTTCAGGTAATAATTTCATACCATAGCAAGCTAAAGTCATAGTAAACTGTAATGATTCATTAGGAGATGTTCCTGGGTTGCAATCAGTTGATAAAGCTATTTTTACTCCTTTGTTTATCATTTTTCTAGCATCAGCATAATGATTTAACATTAAATAAAATGATGTAGATGGTAATAATACAGCAATAACGTTATTTTGGCTTAATGCTTTTATTCCATCATCAGATATAGCTACTAAATGCTCTGCAGATGTTGCTTTTAACTCACCAGCTAACTCCCCACCACCTATACTTGCTATTTCATCACCATGGAGCTTCACTTTTAATCCTTTATTTATACCTGCTTCTAATATCGCCCTAGATTCTTCTACTGTAAATACTCCTTCTTCACAAAATACATCTATATATTCCGCTAAATCGTTTTCTACTACATATGGAATATGCTCCTTTATAATTTCTTCTATATATTTTTCTCTATTATCCTTATACTCCTTCGGTATGGCATGAGCTCCAAGATAAGTAGATATTATATCAATTGGATGCTCTTTATCTAATACTTTATTTACCTCTAGGATTTTAGCTTCATCTATAAGATTTAATCCATATCCTGATTTACTCTCAATAGTTGTTGTGCCATGTAAAAGCATTGTATTTAATCTTTTACTACTTTCAGCAATCAATTCATTTACAGTAGATTGTCTAGTATTTCTTACTGTACTTAAGATACCTCCACCTGAATTAAGAATATCTATATAACTTTTATTATTTAACTTTAGCTTAAGTTCATTTTCTCTTGAGCCACTATATACTATATGAGTATGACAATCTATAAGACCTGGTGTTACAGTTTTCCCCTCACAATCTATGAATTCTGAATCATCATTGATGTATTTTAAATATCCATTATCATCACCAACTTCTTGTATTAATCCATTATCTATTACTATATATCCATTATTAATTATTCCTGCTTCTTTTATTTCTTCTTTAGTTTTTCCATAACTGCCTTTACAAGTAACAAGAGTGCTTATATTTTTTAATATTAAAGCCATACTATATCCTCTTTTCTAATATTTGATCTTGTGAGAAATTTTCTATTTGTAAATAGTATTCAGCACAATCAATTAATGCAGCCATAGGGACTAATCCAATAACTTCACTCCCTATAACATTAACCCCATATCGTTTTGCTTCAATTTTTACCATCTCAAAAGCTCTATATACAGCAGTTTTTTCATAATTAACTAAATTCATAGATACCTGAACTATTCTTCTTTCCTTTAGTTCTACTCCCATAGCTTTAACATATCTTAGTCCACCTCCAATATGTCTAACTACTTTTGCAATATTCTGAGCTATTTCAATATTATCAGTATCTAAATTAACATTAAAAGCTACAAGTGGTACTCTTGCCCCAATAGCAGCACATCCACTTTTTTCGTTCATTTCACGTGGGCCAAAATCTGGTTCCCAGCCCTCTTCTTTTATTTTTTGAAAAAATCCTTCATATTGACCTTTTCTTACTACAGCTAAATTTCTTCTATTATCTTTAGTAGCTGCATCTTCATATAAGTATACAGGGACATTGTATTTTTTAGCTATTTCCTTACCTACTCTCTTAGCTAATTCTATACATTCATCCATAGTTACGTCACTTACAGGTACAATTGGTACTACGTCTAAAGCTCCCATTCTTGGATGTTCTCCATTATGCTTTCTCATATCTATATATTCATAAACTTTATCTGCCATAGCTAGTATTCCTTCATAGACCATTTCTGGGGCCCCTACAAAAGTTACAACTGTTCTATTATGGTCTTTATCACTAGAGTAATCTAGAAGCTTAATTCCTTCCCTCCCTCTAAGTGTATCTATTATCTTATCTATAGTTACTTTATCTCTTCCTTCACTAAAATTAGGTATACATTCAATTATTTTAGCCACTTTTATTACATCTCCTCATCAATATAATAATTTTACTTTTTCCTCAACTCTTTTTAATAATTTTTCTGATGTAATTAATTCAGTTATTTTATCTAAATCTTTATACATAACTTTATCTTCTTTTATAAAATCTACATGTTCCCTTATAAAATCATAGGCAGCTTTTGTACCTTCTCCTAACACTAAGCCTTCTCTAAAATCTATAGCTTGACATGCTGCCATAATTTCAGTTGCAATAACCCTCTTCACATTTTCTAATATTTCTCTACTCTTCCTAGCAGCTATTGTTCCCATACTTACATGATCTTCTTGATTTCCTGAAGAGGGAATTGAATCTACTGAAGCTGGATGAGATAATACTTTATTTTCTGAAACTAATGAAGCAGCTGCATATTGCGTTATCATAAATCCTGAATTTAAGCCTCCATTTTCTATTAAAAACGAAGGTAGATCATTTAATTGGTTATTAATAAGCCTTTCAAGACGTCTTTCTGAAATATTAGCAAGTTCTGCTAATGCAATTCCTAAAAAATCAAAGCTTAATGCCATAGGCTGTCCATGAAAATTACCTCCAGATATCACATCACCATCTATTAAAATAGTTGGATTATCTGTTACAGAATTCATTTCAATTAGTACCTTTTCTTCTACATATGATATAGCATCTTTACTTGCTCCATGTACTTGAGGAATACATCTTAATGAATAAGCATCTTGAACTCTTAACTCTCCTTGTTTAGTTATAAAAGTACTTCCTTCAGTTAATCTTAAAATATTCTCGGCAGTTTTTAATTGACCTTTATGAGGTCTTACCTTGTGTGTTCTTATATCAAAAGCATCTTTTATACCTCTTAATGCCTCCAATGTTAGTGCAGCTGCAATATCACTTATCTTTATTAAATTAATAGCATCATACACCGTTAAAGCGCCAATAGCTGTCATAACTTGAGTACCATTAATTAATGCCAGTCCCTCTTTAGATCTTAACTCAACAATATTTATATTAGCCTTCTCCATAGCCTCTTTACTCGGCACAACTTCACCTTCATACTCCGCTTCACCTTCGCCTATCATAGTTAATACCATATGAGATAGAGGTGCTAAATCACCAGAAGCTCCTAACGACCCTTTTTCAAATACTATCGGATTAACATGTTTATTTACCATTTCTATTAATGTTTCTAATGTGCTTTCTCTTATTCCTGAGTATCCAATTGATAACGCATTAGCCCTTAATACCATAATTGCTCTTACCACCTCAGTAGGAAGAGGCTTACCAGCGCCGCAAGCATGTGAAAGTATTAAATTCCTTTGTAATGTTTTACAATCTTCCGTTGATATAGTTACATTAGCGAATTTGCCGAACCCTGTAGTTATTCCATAAACAACCTTTTTATCACGTTCAATAGATTCAACAATTTCTCTTGATTTTTTCACTTTATCTTTTGCTTCTTTATCTAGATATACCTTCTCATTAAACCTAGAAATATCAACAAGCCTTTGTAAAGTAAGATTTTGACCATTAATATTTATTCCATCCATATTACTCTCCCTTTCATCCGGTAGTATTTATAGAAAATTCAGATAATTATATATAATTAAAAAGAGAGGTTATGCCTCTCTTTTTAATGTCGCTACATTTTAATTTTATATCTATATCCATTATTTGTAAACAATTTATACTTTAATTATCATCACTTATAATTGACATAAACCTGAATAAATCAAGTAGTAGATTTAAGAAACTTATAAATATAGAGTAAGACAATGCTACTACCTCTCCTTCAGATAATCTACTATATCTACATCTACTTTGTATAGATTTCATAATGTAGATAGCATAAATAGAATATATTAATATTCCTGCAGTAGATAACATTAAATCAAACGTTCCAAATCTAAAGAAAAATATATTAATAAACTCTAGGATAACTAAGGCTAGAATCCCACCCCAAATTATAGGTGAAAGTCTCATTATATTTTCCTCTGATGATCTTGCAGCAAAAAAATATGCAAATGCAAATATCAAAAGCACTCCTATTACGCAAGATATAAAAATTTCTGGACCTAATCTAGCAAAATAATATACATAAGTTGATCCAGTAAGTATGCCTAAAATGAAAGCATAAGTATACATGTTAGCCTTATTTCTTATAAATCCACCTCTTTTAGAAAACGCTGAAAATAAAACAACTACAAAAAATGCTATATTTAACATATATCTAAAAGTAGCTGGTATAAATCTTACCCCTATTATACTACCTATAACCAAAAATATAAGTGCTATAAAAAAGGTTTTTAATATGGATAAATAATTTTCCTTTACCATCTTAACTCCTCCTTAATCTTTTAATTAACATTACCACTTTCAGGTATATTATTCAAAGGATAAGAGGTATTTTTTACAAATAATTAATATAATATCTACAATGTATTTACTTTTAAAATTACTTTATGAAGTTTATAAGTTAGTTTTCTATATAATTTTTAACTAATTCCTGTATCATCTCTTTATTTATTGAAGAACTCTTAATACTATTACCAGATAAAATATCTTCTATTAAATCTTTTTTATCATTCTGCAAATTAATTATACTTTCTTCTATAGTACCTTTAGCAACTAATTTAATAACCTCTACCTCTTTTTTCTGCCCTATTCTATGAGCCCTATCAGTTGCTTGTGATTCAACTGCCGGATTCCACCATGGATCAAAATGTATAACTAGATTTGCTGATGTTAAATTCAGGCCAGTTCCTCCAGCCTTTAAAGAAATTAAAAATATATTAACATCTTTACTTTCGTTAAAAGAGTTAACTAATCTAATTCTTTCTTTAGGTAAAGTTTCTCCGCTTAATTTGTAGAACTTAGTATCATTCTTTGCAAGTTCATCTCCAAACATGTCTAAAACAGTTGTAAATTGCGAAAAAATTAATATTTTTCTGTTTTCTTTTAAAGCACTATTTATTATTTTGTGTGCAATTTTAAATTTTCCGCTACCTCCTACATATTCTGTAAATGCCAAAGCTGGATGAAGGCAAATTTGTCTTAATCTTATTAAATAAGAAAAAACTTGAACATTCGAATCTGTTTTTATTTTATTTCTTATATTCTGAATATAGTTTTTGTAATAAAACTCCTGATTCTTCTCTAATTTAACTACTACAGTTCTTTCACTTTTCCCTGGCAAATCTTTCGCTACTTCTTCTTTTGTCCTTCTTAAAACAAAGGGATTTACCAATGACTTAAGCAATAATATACTCTTCTCATTATCTTTATTAAACTTACTATCAAACTCTTCAATCTCGTATAAAAATTCAGGCATTATAAAGTCAAATATACTCCAAAGCTCCTTTAGATTATTTTCTATTGGAGTTCCCGTTAAAGCCAACCTAAATCTAGCTTTAATTTTTTTTACTGCTTCTGCATTTTGTGATTTGTAGTTTTTAATATTTTGTGCTTCATCAATAATACAAATATCAAACTCTTTATCTATAAACTTCTCTAAATCATTTTTTAAGACTCCATAAGTAGTAATTAAACCATTATAACTTTTATAATTCTCAATTATACAATTCCTTTTATCCCCATACACTATTCCTATGTTTAATTCTGGTGTAAATTTTAAAAACTCATCTCTCCAATTAAAAATTAATGAAGTAGGAACTATTATTATAAACTTCTTATCTTTATTACTTGCTAAAAAAGAAATTGTTTGTAATGTTTTTCCTAATCCCATTTCATCAGCTAAGATACCACCAAAACCTAAATTATACAAATCTCTTATCCACTTAATACCGTCTTCTTGATAGGGTCTTAAAATAGATGTTACCTTAGTCGTTAATTCAATATCTTTTTGTTTTAACTCCTTTAGCTTTTCTTCTATAGATTTTAGGCTATCCTTATTATAAATAAATGATAAGTCGCATTTATTTATCAACTCTTTAACAAATGATATTTTTGCTTTACTAATATAAGAAATACCCTTATCTAAGTCATTCTCTAAATTTAATAGATTAATCATATTAAACATATCTCTTAACTTATAATCCATCAAATCAATAAACCCTTTATTTTTAGTTTTGTAAAATCTATTATTATTTTTAAAAGCTTTATATGCTTTTTTAAAATCATCTTCTGATATTCCTTTGATCCCATATGATAATTTTATTGCCCAATCTTCCTCATATACAGTTCCATATAAATCCTCTGAATTATATATATAAAATTCATTTAAGTTTTTAGGTAAGACTATTTGCCCAAACTCAGAAAGTTCATTATCTTTAGAGTTTAAAAATAAGAATAAATTTTCATCATCACCTATAAATCTCATTTTTCCATTACTCTTTATAAAACCATATCTCTCAAAAGCCATTATAAGTCTTTCTTCATATTTAAAATCTCTAATCCATTCCAACACTAAATTATTATCTTTTAAAATGTTAATGACTTTATTTCCATAAATAACGTTTATATCACAATATATATATTCATTTTCTCTATATATAAAATATTTTCCCTTTATGTATTTCCTAATAAACTTTCTTATGTCATCACTTATATTAACTTTCTTTGTTAATAGAGAAAGTGTGGAAATAATATCTATAAAACTCTCATTATTTCCTGGAAAATATTTGAAATTATTTTTCTTTAAGTCGTTATATATTGCGCTAAACTTTTCTGAATTCTCTTTTCCTAGTAAATATATCTCTCTATTAAATAAAAAAACTCTTTTTTCATTATCTAACAGACAAGGTAAGTTTTTTTCAGACCATAATATAAATTGACCTTTTTCCTCTCTTAAATTAAATGCTAAATCTAAGAATCCTTTATTTATTTTAGTTTTATACTCTAAGTAATTATCTTTAAATATTATCTCTTCTCTTGGTACTTTTTCCAATAAAGACTGAAGTTGTTTTTGAGATATTTTTAGTTTATTTCCTATAATTTCAATTTTAATATTATCTTTTATAAATCTTAAATAGTTTAAATCTAATCTATCAAATTGGTGAATTGATGGAGAGTACTTAAAATTATCAGTAATCTCTACTTCCTTATTATTAAATACTCCATATAGGAATGTTTTAATATTATTTACTGGATACTTAGCTTTATTTCCTACTTTAAATTCTAAGAAAAACTGATTAATTTCATTTGCTTTTTGATAATATAATTTGCTTTCTATATTTAATATTGCCTTTACTTCTTCCTTCTTTTCTTTTTTTTCTTCCATCTTTTTATCTTGAATCCTATTCTTTAAAGAATCCAAAAATTTTAACGAAGTAGCAGCTATATGCTCACAATAATACGGATATCCTTGTTCCATATACTCTTTATATTTAACGCATGTACATTTAAACCCAGAAAGCTTTTCTTTTTTCAAATCATACTTAATATGAGTACTAAACTCTTTATTTTCATGATTTACTTTACCGTATATATGATAAATATTATTAACTCTTTTCCCCTGAATACTCTTAATTGATTTATTATTAAATAATTCTTTTCCTCTTTTCTTGTTTAATCCAGCACAGCCTTTTAAAATGTTTTCTTCTAATCCTTTATAATTCAATTTAATCACCTAAAATTAAAAAAGACCCTATACAGAGTCTTTTATTTTTATTCATATTATACTTCTTATATATTATAAATTCCACTATTTTTATTTTGCATATATATTATTACTTATTATCTTCTTTTTCCTAGCAATAAAGAAATTGCAGACACACCAACTAAAACTCCTGCTGATATTAAAGCTACTTTTTTAACAGTATTAATTGTACATTTACAAGTTTCTTCATAATCCTCACAGAAAGCATCACAAGGATAGTTATCTTTAAACTCATCATTTTCATAATCATATTCATTTGAATAATAGTTTTTGTAATCATCTTCATAATCATTATCTTCACAGCAATTATTATCATAATCATAACTATAAAGATAATAATTTCTATTAGCTATCTTGGGAATTCTAACTCTTTTTTTCATATGATTTAATCTTTTTTCTTTATTTATTCCTATGTTGTCGTACATTAAATTCACCTCAACACTATTATTGACAACTAAACTAAAATTTATAAGCAAACTTATAAATCTCTACTTTAAATAAAGGATAAATGAATAGTATACAAGAAATATTCACCTAACTTTTATAAAACTTACTTGTCTCGGTTGAGTTTGAATCATTTTTAACACTATTAATTTTTATAACTTCTTGTCATTTATGTTAGTTAACCAACTTTCAATATCTCCAATTATAGAGCTTACGCATCCTTCTTTAAAAGGCGATTTTAAATTTGCAAGCTCAACAAGTTCTAAGAAAGACTTAGTTCCTCCAGCTTTACAAAGTCTTAAATAATCATTCCATGCGTTTTCTCTGTTCTCATTTGCTTTCTTCCAAAATTGAAGTGCACAAATTTGAGCTAAAGTATAATCAATATAGTAGAATGGACTCTCAAATATATGTCCTTGTTTAAACCAGAATCCACCTCTTTCTAAAAAGTCATCACCTTCATAATTTTTATGTGGTAAGTATTTCTTCTCTAACTGTCTCCACATATTCTTTCTTTCAGTAGGCGTAGCTTCTGGGTTTTCATAGACAAAATGTTGGAATTCATCTACAGTTACTCCGTAAGGTATAAACTTAATAGCTGATCCTAAGTGAGCATACTTGTATTTATCTGTGTCTTCTAAAAAGAAATTATTCATCCATGGCCATGTTAAAAATTCCATACTCATAGAGTGGATTTCACAACTTTCATAAGTAGGCCATACTATTTCTGGTACTGTAATCCAAGTAGAATTATAAACTTGGAATGCGTGTCCTGCTTCATGAGTTAATACATCTATATCTCCTGAAGTACCATTGAAGTTTGAGAATATAAATGGTGACTTATAATCATTTATATAAGTACAGTATCCTCCACCGGCTTTTCCTTCCTTAGTTTCAAGATCTAATAAATTTCTTTCTACCATAAAATTAAAGAATTCTTTAGTTTCAGCTGAAAGCTCATTATACATCTTTTCTCCATTAGATAATATCCAATCTTTATTTCCTTTAGGCGTTGCATTTCCTGAAGTAAATTCCATATCTAAGTCATAGTATTTTAATTCATTTACTCCTAATCTTTCTCTTTGTCTTTCATATAGTTTAGATGCAACAGGAACTATATAATCCTTAACTTGTTTTCTAAACTCGCTTACCATATCTGAATTATAATCGGTTCTACTCATTCTTACATAACCAAGTTCAACAAAATTTCTATATCCTAGTTTTTTAGCAATTTTATTTCTTACTTTGACTAATCTATCATAAATAGAATCAAATTCTCCCTCATGGTCTTCAAAAAATTTTGATGTAGCTTCCCATGCTGCTTTTCTAATATTTCTATCTGTTGATTCTTTATATTTAGCTAAACCTGGCAGATTTAATACTTCACCGTTAAATAGTATCTTAGCTGATGCTATAAGTTTAACGTATTCAGACGTTAATTTATTTTCTATTTGTAGATCTTCTATTATATCTTTAGAGAACGCTTTAAGCTTTAACTCTAATAAATTAAATAATTGTTTACCATATTTTCTTTCTAACTCTTCTCTAAATTTTGAAGCAACCATAGCCTTATTATAGCTATCATCAAGCTCTTCATATAATGGTGAGTTTTCATCCCAGTAATCTTTTTCTTTACTATAAAACTCATCATTGGTATTGATAGTATATCTAATACCTGATAGCTCCATCATAGTCATAAGTGAACCCCTTAAAGCATTTATCTCTTCTAAAGCTTTATCACATTCTTCATATGTTGAAGCATTTATAAAGTTATCTAATAAAATATTAAATTTACTTTTATATTCTTCATAGTTTGGTCTTTCATATGTATAATCTCTAAATTCCATCTTAAGCCCTCCAATATGCACCTATATTATATGAAAATTATACCATATAATATACATAATTCCAATATTATTAACCTATTTAAATTTAAGCTTTTTTTGTCATAATATACCTTTTTAATCCACCATACTTTTCTTTTTCTAAAACAATTTTGTATTCTAACTTAAGTAATGTATTTAAACTAAATTTATTTTTTGGGGCAACAGTTGCACAAAAAATATCACACTCTTTTTTCCTTGCAGTTTGCTCAAGATTTTGAACTAAAAGTTTTTGCAATCCATTCCCTCTATAATCTGGATGAACAACAGTAGACTCTATGTGCGCTGTTCTCAACAGTTTTTTGTTATCAAAGTTAAGGTCATATCCTAAATTAAAATCTTGTAATTCTGGTTTTACCATAGCCCCAAAAGCAATAAGTTCATTATTTTCACTAACTACACCGACAACTTCACCACTTTTATTTATTATATCTTCAAATTCAAATTTTTCTGTTTTAGCGAAAAAGCTTTTATTTTCTAAGCTATCAAATATTATGTCTTGTAATTCAATTATTTTGTTTAAGTACTCATTAGACAAAGTCATTATTTTTACATCAATAATCTTTCCATAAATATCTTTTATTTTAATTTTCTTGTACATAATATACCTCCTAGAAATATTATAATACATAAATAAAATAATAGTTGTCTTATAAAGCTAAATATTTTACTTATAAGACAACTATATAAACAAATTGTTTCAAATTATTATTTTACCATAATACTCTAATATTACTGAGCTATTTTTCCAGGATTTAAAATATTTTTAGGGTCAAATGCTAATTTGATCCCTCTCATTATTGCTATCATCTCTTCAGATAACGAATTGAATAAATATCTTTTTTTAGCGTATCCAATTCCATGTTCACCAGAAACTTGTCCATTTAATTTATTAGCCTTATCATACATTATCTCCATAGCTTCACTAAGCTTTTTCTTCCACATATCTTCTGATAAATCATCTCTTAGGATATATATATGAAGATTTCCATCTCCTGCATGTCCAAAGCTTTTTATTCTCACATTAAGTTTTTCCTCTAAAGTATGGGTAAACATCACAAACTCCGCAACTTTATTTCTAGGAACTACTACATCAACTTCATCCATTTCAGTAGTTAATGCTTTGATAGCTTCAAGAAAAGCTCCTCGTGCACTCCAGATAGCCTCTTGCCTTTCCTCTGTATCAGATATAAATACATCTAAAGCTCCTGAGTCTAAACAAATATTTGCAACACCTTCATAAGCTCTTTCTATTTCTTCTTTAGAATTACCATCAAAAGTAAGAAGTAAATAAGCATCTGATGTATTATCTGGAAATGGTTTCTTTAAAAATTCTTCAGCAGCTTCAATTGCTGCTCTTTGCATGAATTCTACTGCTGTAGGTGCTGATTTCGATTTTATTATTTTAGGTACTGTTTCAATAGCATTTTCTAGACTATTAAAAGGAATTAATAAACTTATTGCTTTCTTAGGTAATGGTATTAATTTTAAGATTGCTTTAGTTATAACTACTAAAGTTCCCTCTGATCCTACTATAAGATCCTTTAAAGCATACCCTGAGCTATTTTTAACTACTTTACCACCTATATTCATTATCTCCCCATTAGGTAAAACAACTTCAAGCCCTCTTACATAATCTCTTGTAACACCATATTTAACAGCTCTCATCCCACCGGCATTAGTACTTATATTTCCCCCTATGGTAGCTGTCTTTTCTCCTGGATCTGGTGGATAAAAAAGATCAAACTGTTCAACATACTTACTAAGTTCCATTAACAATACTCCTGGTTCAACTGTCAAGGTCAAATTTTCTTCGTCAAGCTCTAATATTTTATTCATTCCACTTACATCCATAACTATCCCCCCATAAATTGGTACAGCTGCTCCCACAAGCCCTGTGCCTGCACCTCTTGGAGTAACTGGAATATTATTTTCATAAGCATACCTCATAATATTAGATACTTCTTCTGTACTGATAGCTTTTACTACAACCTTTGGCATAACTCTAACTGAACCAAGTTCATCACGACTATAATCTTCACTTATTTCTTCCCCATATAAAACTCTATCGCTGTCTCCAAGGAGCTTAACTATATTTCTATAATCCTCTATTTCAAATACTTTATATTCCATGCTTTTACCTCCTATATAATATTAGATTTTTCTAATTTTCCATCTTTAATCTTTTCGATTAATGCTGGTACTATCTCATATATATCCCCTACTATTCCGTAATGAGCTACCTCAAATATTGAAGCCTTTTCATCCGTATTTATAGCAAATATATAATCTGAATTATTCATTCCGGCGGTAAATTGGACTGCACCTGAAACTCCACAAGTAATTATAAGCTTTGGTCTTACAGTTCTTCCACTTAATCCAACTTGTCTTTTGGCATCAACCCAACCGGCTTCAATTAAAGGTCTAGTAACTGCCATCTCTCCTCCTAAAAGTTCACATAATTCTTTTATCATTCCTAAATCTTTTTCACTTTTTACTCCTCTTCCTGCAACTACTAATACATCAGCTTCACTTATTTCCTTTTCTTTAGATTTTTGATGAACATCTAATACTCTAATATTTGATATTAGCTTATCTTCACTTATGTGACATTTTACTATTTCTCCACTTATATCTCTTGTCCTTTCTGGTGCAGACATAACTTTATATCTAACAGTTGCAAGTTGAGGTCTAGAGTTTGGTGTAATTATTTGAGCCATAATATTACCACCAAAAGCTGGCCTTATTTGAACTAAATCAGTATTCTCTTTAATATCTAATATTGTACAATCTGCTGTAAGGCCTGTTCTAAATCTTGCAGCAACTCTTGGAGCTAATGACCTACCTACAGTTGTTGCTCCAACTAAAAATGCAGTAGGTTTAACATTCTTAATAAAGTCTTCTATAGCAGCTGTATAAGGTTCTATTCTAAAATACTTTAATTCTTCATTATCATAAAGATAAACTTTATCTACTCCATAATGTAAAAGCTCATAAATACTTTCATCAATATTATTGCCAATTGCAACACAATACACTTCTTGATTTACCTTATTTGCAAGTTCTCTAGCCTTACCAATGAGCTCTAATGTAACAGGATGTATCTCTCCTTCTAAATGATCTACATATACTGCTATTCCACTCCATATACTTTTATCTATTTCGACCTTTTCATCTTCAACAAAAACTACTGCACCTTCTGGGCCTCTTCTTACACATAGCTTGCACATTTTACATGCACTATTTATCTCTACATTACCATCGCTAATTTCCATCGCATTAAAAGGACATAACTTAATTAGTTCCTCTTTATTTACTATTCTATCTTGATTAATTACTAATCTTCCCATGACTCTCCCCCTAAATAAATTTTAACTTCTTTAAAGTATCTTCAAATTTCAAAATTAGTTCATCACTATTACCATGCCACATTTCCCTTTTATCGTTTACTTCTGGCGGAAAAATTCTTTCTACTTGTGTTGGAGAACCATTTAATCCATAATTCATTTCATTTTTATCTTTAAAATCATTTAGACTTCTCACTTCTATTTTTCTATCTTTAGTTTCAACCTTCTTTTTATATGAAGGTAATCTTGGTTGAAAAATTCCTTTTTCTACAGTTATTAATGCTGGTAATTTAATTTCTACTATTTCAACAGTATCCGGCATATCCATTTCTACCTCTATACTATCTTTTTTAACTTCTACAATCTTTTTAACATTAGCTACATGAGGTATATTTAAATATTCTGCCATCTCTGGCCCAACTTGCGCTGTATCTCCATCTGTAGTTTGTTTACCACATATAATTAAATTAAAATCTTCTATACTATTTACCCCTTGAGATAATGTATAAGAGGTTGCTAAAACATCTGCTCCTGCAAATTTTCTGTCAGACAATAGCACACCATTATCTACTCCCATAGAATAGGCTTCTTTAATTATTTCCTTAGCTTGTGGTGGTCCCATAGTTAAAACAGTTATAGTTCCTCCATTATTTTCTTTTATCTTTAACCCTGTTTCTAAAGCATATAAATCGTATGGATTCATCTTTGAATCAACACCATCTCTTTTTAATACTCCTGTAATTGGATCAACCTCTACTTTAGTTGTTCCTGGAACTTGTTTAATGCAAACTAAAATATTCACAAAATATCCTCTCCTTCATTTACAATTTATATTGATTGGTATTACCAATTTTGAAGTTATAGAACTTTATAAAATACAAATAGCAATACCTTTAATCTACTTAATACTAGTTAATTTTTAATTGCAAATTACAGTAGCTTCGTCAAAATATCCAAACATATAGGTGCAACTACTACCGTAATAAGACCTGCAATTCCTATAGATAGTGAACTCATAGCTCCTTCTGTTTCACCTATTTCTAAAGCTTTTGATGTTCCAACTGCATGAGATGCAGTTCCTATACCGATCCCTCTTGCAACAGGATTATTAATTTTAAATATTTTGCATACTGTTGGTGCAATTATAGCTCCAGTTATTCCAGTTAAAATTACTGCCATAACAGTAATTCCAGTTATTCCGCCAAGACTATTAGAAATCTCAACTCCTATTGGTGTTGTTACAGACTTAGGTATAAGTGATATAATTATTTCCTTATCTAAATTAAATACAGTTGAAAGTAAAATTACAGATATTACACTTACTACACTTCCAATAGATATTCCTATAATTATTGGTACAAAATTCTTTTTTAGTAATAATAATTGTTTATAAAGTGGAACCGCTAAAATAACTGTTGCAGGTCCTAAAAACATATTTATGAATTGTCCACCTTTATTATAAAGTTCAAAATCAATATTAAAAATTTTTAGTATTACTATTACTATAATTATCGAAGTTAACAAAGGATTAAATATCGGTAACTTAGTTTTGTTATATATAATTTTTCCTAACTCAAAGGCTATAAGAGAAATTACTATACCAAAAAACATATTTTCAATAATAATATTCATTTATATCCCCTTTTCTATATATTTTTAAGTTGCTTATTTAACTTTTTGATACTTCTATTACTGTCTATTTTTTTAGAAACAAATTGAACAACTAATCCAGTACATACCATAACAATTACTGTAGTAATAATACAGATGAATAAGATTTTTGCTATACTTCCACTTATGATTCCAAAGGAATTCATAAGACCAACTCCTGCTGGTACAAATAGAAATGCTAAATTATCTAGTAAAGACTTTGCTACTCTTTCAATCTTTTCTAGCTTTAATATTCCCGTAACTAAGAAAAGAAATAAAAATATCATTCCCATGATATTCCCTGGTATAGGTAATGAAAAGCTCTTTGATAGAAATTCACCTAATAAATAAATTAGTAAAACTATAATCCATCCTCTAAATACACCCATTTTTACCTCCTATATTCTTTTTTACTTAAATTGGTATTACCAATTAATTTGATTATAAGTCTATATTTACCAATTGTAAATAATAGTTATTTTATTAACGTAATCATTTACATATCATTTATAAACAACAAAAAAATACAAGATATTAAACAAACACGTTAATTTAATATCTTGCATAAATATTTATATAAGCTTATATAATTCCTATATTTAATTGATTTTAATATAGGATTCTTTTATTAACTCAAAATGATTTTTCATCGAATCTACACATTTGCTTTCATCTTTTGATTCAATTGCCAATACAATATCTTTATGGGTCCCTAAAAGCTTTTCTCTATTATCATCTTTACAAAGAATTATCTTTCTTGCATCTTTGATAAACTTATCCATTAATTGTGATATTACAGAAAGAACATTTATTATTAACGGATTGTTAGATGCTTTTATAATAACATTATGAAACTTAATATCTAAATCTAAGCTTTTATCTTCATTTGTAGTTTCACTCATATCAATTACTATATTATTTAGAACTTCAATTTCTTTCTTAGAAATTATTTTTGATGCCATTTTACAACATTGAATTTCAAGGCTTTCTCTCAATTCAAGTATATCTAATGCAGAATACTCTTGAAGCATAAACATCATAGAAAGCGGCTGCAATAATGAGTTATTAAAATTATCTACTATGTAATTGCCAGCTCCCCTTCTACTTTCAATTATACCAATAACTTCTAAGGCTCTTATAGCTTCTCTTATTGATGTTCTAGAAACCCCAAATTTCTCAGCCATTTCTCTTTCTGACGGTAACCTATCTCCCATTTTTAAAGTTCCATCTATTATTTTATCTTTTATATCTTTGGTTACTATATCATATGTTTTTGCTATTTTTATTTTTTCTTCCATACTATACTCCATCTAGTTTTATAAAACCCAATGTTATAATTATATCAAACTTCTCAAACTTTAGCTATAACAACACTTTTTCAATTTCTTTAATCTCCATAAATGCATCTTTATAAGTTTCATCTGCACTATAAACTACTTTAAAGTATTCCAATGCATCTTCTAATTGACCTATTCCTTTATATGCTAATCCCATACCGAAATACACATCTAAAGTATTTTCTCCAAGATCTATAGCCTTTTCATAATTTTCTATAGCTTTAAAATATTCCTCTTTTCTTAAATGATATTCAGCGAAACCTATGTAAGCAGTTCCTAAATTATAATCTAACTCTAAAGCATGATTAAAGTTTTCTAATGCTTCCTCTTCTTTACTTAAATACTTAAGTTTTATCCAACCTATATTAACTTCTATATAAGCAGAGTCTTTGCTATCAAGATTACTATTAGCTAAAGCCTTTTCAGCTCTTTCTACGCCTTCCTTATAATTACCAAGCTTAATATCTATATCTGTAAGATAAGCTATTGAGAAAAAGCTATTTGGTCTTTCTTTTAATAATCCTAAGAAAATCTCTTTACTTTCTTCATACCTTTCTAAGTAAAATAAAGACTCTCCTTTTAAGCTTTTTGCAAAATTTATATTTACTGATCCATTAGCTATTCCTTTATCAATAGCTTCAATAGCTTCTTCAAACTCATTTAAAGCCATATAGCATTCACCAATATAAATATAAACTTCTGGATTATTAGACTCTTTTAATGTATTTATACAAAACTCTAGTGCCTTTTCTACATCTTCATTCATTAAATTTTCATACTCACGTAAAAAATCCATATTTAATTCCATTTATCTTTTCTCCTTTTTGATATGCTTATAACATAAATCACTTAAATTAATATAGTTTAATTTTCAAATAATAATTAACAATTACTTTGAAGTTTACAAATCTAGATTAAATCTTCAAATACAGCATTTATACTCTCTTTTAAATCCTGAGGTGACAATTTAACTTGTAATCCTTTTTTACCACCACTTACACATATTCTTTCCAAAACTTCAGCATCTTTATGAATAAATGTTTTATATAACTTTTTCATACCAATAGGTGAGCAGCCACCCCTAATATATCCTGTTAATTTAAGAATATCATTTACATGAATCATATCAACTTTCTTTTCCCCACATACTTTTGCGGCTTTCTTAAGATTTAACTCTTCATTTACAGGTATAACAAATACATAAATCATTTTTGTATTTCCTTGAGTTACAAGAGTTTTATATACCTCTTTTAAATCTTGATTTGTCTTTTCAGCAACAGAAACACCATCTATTTTACCATCTGAAATATCGTATTCTATTACATCATATTTAATTTTATTTTTATCTAAAATTCTCATAGCATTTGTCTTTGTCAAAGGTAACACTCCTTACTTTTTGATTTACTAGTATTTATTTTACTACAAATTTAGTATATAAGGTCAAAAAAAGTTAAAACTAAGTATATTATTTTAACTAAAGGAGCTAAAAATGAAATTAACAAGTAATTTTAAAACGAATGTTGAACTTCTACAAAATGAATTAAATGTAGGTAAAACCTTTGATGTTCTAGAAAGAATAATAGATGTACATAACACAAAGTTCTATTGCTATTATTTAGATGGCTTTGTTAAAGATACAAACATGGAATATGTAAGAAGAGATATGTACAATCTTAAAAAGGAGGATTTTGAGAGTATATCATCAGCTAAAGAACTTATAGAAAAAGCTCTAAGTTCTATTGAAGCCTCTACAGATAGTGATTTATCTAGTATCGTTAAAGCAGTTCTATCTGGTCAAACGGCTATAATATGCGAGAAATTTAATGAAGCATTAATCCTTGACTATAGAACATACCCATCTAGAAGCGTTGATGAACCGGATAAAGAAAAAGTTTTACGTGGCTCTCATGATGGTTTTGTTGAAACTATAGTCTTTAATACAGCTTTGATCAGAAGAAGAATTAGAGATCCAAAACTTATATTTGAAATGCATACTATAGGTGAAATATCTCAAACTGATGTTGCAATTGGATATTTAGACAGCAAGGTAGATAAAAAAACACTAAATAAAGTTAAAGACCTAATAGATAATTTAAAGATAAAAGCATTAACTTTAGGAGATGAAAGCTTACTTGAGGTATTAATGCCTAAAAATCGTTTAAATCCATTTCCAAAGGCAAGATACACAGAGAGACCTGATGTAGTTGCGGCTGAAATAATAGAAGGAAAAGTTGTCATTTTAATAGACAATACACCTTCAGCTTTAATATTGCCAGCAAGTATTTTTGACTTTTTCCAATCAATAGATGATTATTACCTACCAGTAGTCACAGGAAATTATCTAAAAATGCTAAGATATTTTGTGCTTTTAGCAAATATTTTTCTAACACCTGTATATGTATTATTAACTGATAACCCCCAATGGTTAGTTGGGAAATTGAGCTTTTTATTGCCAAAGGACCCATACGTAATACCGATTTTCTTACAATTCATTCTAGCAGAAATAGCTATAGATGGATTAAAACTTGCATCATTAAACACCCCTAATTCTTTAGGGACCTCACTTTCTATTATAGGAGGACTAATATTAGGAGATTATACAGTACAAACAGGGTGGTTTACACCTCAAACGATACTTTATATGGCTATAGTAGCATTAACTAGTTTTGTTCAACCAAGTATAGAATTAGGATTTGCACTGAAATTTAATCGTGTAATTTTACTTATTGCTACAGGATTATTTGGAACGTGGGGATTTATAGTAGGTGTTATACTAAATATTATAATGTTAGTTACAACTAAAACAATAACTGGAGAAAGATATTTATATCCACTAATACCATTTAATTGGAAAGCATTAAAGAAAGTAATTTTTAGAACTAGAAAACAAATTGAAAAAAGATAACCAAAGCTCTATTAAACTTCTTCTAAAAGTTAAAGTTTAATAGAGCTTCTTTCTATTTATTTATATTATATATGTTATAATACTTGTCCTTTAAATAGTTTATAAAATACTTAGAGTTAAGTTCCTCTCCTGTAACTCGTTCTATAATTTCAGCCGGTGTATATAAGCTTCCAAATTTATGAACATTTTCTTTTAACCAAGAATGTAAATTTCTTAAATTTCCTTCTCCGATTTCTTTCATTATTTCAGGTTTTTCTTTTAGAAGAGTGTTATATATTTGCGCCCCGTAAAGATTTCCTAACGCATAGCTAGGAAAATATCCAAAAAGTGATGCAGACCAGTGAACATCTTGTAAAACTCCAACCGTATTACTTGTTGGTTCAACACCTAAGTATTCTTTATATTTCTTATTCCATTCACTTGGAAGTTGATCTAGAGATATTCGCCCATTTATTAAATCCTTTTCCAGTTCATATCTAATAATAATATGAAGGGAATAAGTTAATTCATCAGCCTCAGTTCTAATAAATGAAGGCTCAACTTTGTTCATAGCTTCATAAAACTCTTCTGAGCTTACCTTATTAAAATCTTCAAAATACTTTCTTGATAAATTTAACAAATAAGTCGTAAAATCTTTGCTTCTTCCTACTATATTTTCATAAAATCTTGATTGAGATTCATGAATAGCCATAGAAGCACCTGAATTTAATCCTGTATTTTCTAAATCATCACTTATATTTTGTTCATATATGCCATGTCCACCTTCATGAATAGTACTAAATAAAGCAGAAGTAAATTCATCTTTATTATAATTAGTAGTTAATCTTACATCCTTATTACCCATATTAGTTGTAAACGGATGGACACTCACATCTAACCTTCCAGCTTCTAAATCAAATCCCATCTTTTGAAGAATGCATAAAGATAAATCTTTTTGTTTTGATGTATCAAAGTTTCCTTTTAATATATTTGTGTCAATAATTTTTTCACTCTTTTTTATATTTTCTAATATTTCTACTATTCCATCTCTTAACTCACCAAATACTTTATCTAATTTTTCTACTGTAAGACCTCTTTCATATTTGTCTAATAAAGTATTATATTTATCTCCTTCATATCCCCAATAACCAATAAACTCTCTTGAAAAATCAATAACTTTCTGAAGGTGTGGTTTAAAGCTTTCATAATCATTTTCCTCTTTAGCTTTTTCCCATGCAATTTGTGCTCTACTTGTAGCTCCTACTGATGCAATATATCTATCAGCAGGTATTTTCATAGTTTCATTATAATTTTTTTCTAGCTCTTCAAGCGTTCTTCTTTGAACTAAAGACATATTATCTTTATATGGTGATAACTCCTCTATAAAAGTCTTAACTTTTGTAGAAGTAGTCATATCAAACAACTGACTTGATAGATACTCTAAAACCTTACTTCTAGATTCTCCTGCTTTTAGTGGCATATTTGTTCTCATATCCCAATCTACTAGAACTATTGCATGAGTTAAATATTCAATCTGTCCAATATAACCCTTAACTTCTTCAAATTTCTTTTCTAAATCCATTTTTACGCCCCCTATTTTAGAATTATTTTCCTGTTAATTATATCAAAAATTGTAAGAATAAAAAAGTGCGAATCACTCTATTTAAGTGGTTCGCAGTGTTCAAAAATTATAGTATCAAATCTTTCATTACTAACTTCTAGTGCTTTTTCAGAATTTACTGTCCATGCTACTGTTATTATATCTAGTTTTCTTAAAATTCTTAATGATAAATTATTTGAATCTATCCAATTATACGCTATAAAGTGCGGTCTGCTTTTAAAATTTAATAAAAGGTATTCTAAAGCAATTTTAAGACTTTTTGGAGCCTTATTGTCCTTAGTAAACTTCATTGATAGTTGACCTCTTATAACATCAGGCATATTCTTTTTTATTCTACTCATTATCAATGGATCAAAGGACTCAATACAAAATCTTCCGTTATAGTCATTAAGCTCATTTTTAACAGAATTACATAATCCATCCCTATCTCTATTAGACTTAATTTCAATTATTAAAGGTACTTTACCATCTACTAAATCTAATACTTCATTAAAAGTTGGTATCTTATAATCTGTGCCATTTAAATATAGACTTTCTATCTCTTCTAAGGTACAGTCACTTATTTTTTTGTTTAATCCAGTCATTCTTAATAAATTATCATCATGAAATACAACTGTTTTTTTATCCTTTGTAAAAGAAACATCTAGTTCTATACCATAGTTATTTTCAATAGCTTTATCAAAAGCTTCTAGTGAATTTTCTGGTATCATTCCATCATCAGAGTATAACCCTCTATGTGCAAATTTTGTGCTTGTTAACCACTCCGTTTCATCTGTATCTTTTTTGTCACCATATATAAGAAAAATATATACTACTAATAAAATAATTATATCTAATCCAATTGTTGCTGCTATCTTCCCAAAATTCCCAAACATTTAATCATCACCTTAACTATATTTATTGTTAAATTCATTAATAATTTCTTTAACAGAATCATAAACAAAATCTGCTTTTATATTAGACTTTTTGTAATCATCAGCTTTTGTTTCACCACTTAATACTAATATAGATGCTATGCCTGAATTAATTCCAGTTTTTATATCTGTATATAACCTATCTCCTACTATAATCATATCTTCCTTTTTTATTCTATACTTTTGACAAATACAATTAATAATTTCAGAATTTGGTTTTCCTATAATATTAGGTCTTTTTCCAGTTGAAGCATATATAAATTCTATTATAGCTCCTGCATCAGGCATAAATTTTCCACCTTCTAAAGGACAATTTATATCAGGATGTGTAGCTATAAACTCAACACCATCCCTAATGAGATCACATGCTATCCATAGTTTGTTATAAGTTAGTGTAGTATCAAACCCTAAAACTACAAAATCAATATCATTTTCATATATATCTGTTACATTAAATCCACTTCTTTTAAACTCCTCTTTCAAATAGTTTGTACCGATTAAAAAAACCTTACTTCCTGGCTTTCTAGAGTTCAAATATATGGTAGTGGCTTCTCCAGATGTAAATATACTATTATTATTAACATTAATACCAAACATCTTAAGCTTTTCTTTATAATAATTATTATTTTTAGATGAGTTGTTAGTTAAAAATATAACCTTTTTATTTGTTTTATTTAATTCATTTATAAAATCAACTGCTCCATCTATTATTTCTTCTCCTAAATATATTGTACCATCTAAATCTAAAATGAAACATTTTGCTTCATCTATTCTTTTCATATAAACCTCATTTTATTAAAGTATTTATTAATTAATTTATATGAATAAATAAAAAGAACTATATCCACTTAATAAATTAAATTTATTAGTATCCATAGTTCTAGATAGTATTATAAAAACTTTTTCCATTCTTCTTGATTATCTTTTTCAAACTCTAATAATCTATTAGCTAAATCTAAAACATCTTTATCTGCATCATCATATTGATTAATTCTTTTAGTGGCATCAATTATTCCCATTGTACTTCCTTGAATAAGCATTTCTGAAAGATGAGATGGGCTTCTATCAGTTAAAGTTTTCATATTAATCATAATATAAGTTGTAATCTTTTGAAACTTATTTATATCTTTAGGATCATGCCCTCTATCTTTTATCATTTTCTCACTTTTATTAAATATCTTTTTGTACTCATTATATTGAGAATATAGAATATCTTTAAATTCATTATTTGTAGAATTTTCTGTAATATCTATTAGATGTTTTATAGTTTCTGTTCCCATTTCTGAATTTTGATATATAAAGTTTAAAATTTCATTGTTTCCGTCCATAGTAAACACCTCCTAAAAGGTAGTATATCTCATATTTTTAATTTTATTTATCTATTTTTCGTAAAATTAAAAATCTTATTATTATGTAAATCTTCTAAAAAACACTCATATAAATAAAATAACTCTATATATCCTTATTTTTTATATTTGATTAATTTAAACCAATATTGTAAAATACTCTTGCTATAATTTATATACACACTAATAGAAAGGAGAAATTTATGAATACATTTACAACGATATTATTTGCAATATTATTTCTAGGTGTTCCTACTTATTACTTTACCATCTTATTCTCTTCTTACTATAAACAAGTTAGAAAAAACAAGGACAAGATTAAAGTTACATTAAATGTAAGTTCATATACAACTTATTTAGCTGCAATAATCTTAGTTATTGCTACTTTATTATTTGGTATATATTCGCTCTTTAATAATACTTATGTATTTTTATTAGTACCTATGGCATTAGTAGATATATTAGTTTATTTCTTAATTAAATTTTCCAGCTCAAAATTCTATATTTTTGATAACTTTATAATAATCAAAAACTTTTACGTAGAATTTAATGAGATAAAAAATATATTATTAAAGCCTGAAAAAAATGATAACTTATATGAACTTTCAATTTCTACAAAAGATTTTTTACACACTATAAATATAAAAACAGAAGATCCTAAAGGATTAATAAAAGAATTTAAAACTATATTGCCAAAGAATATAAAAATAAAAGAAGTGCCAGCTAAATAATGCTGCACTTCTTTTTGATATATTTTATAGTTCCCTTGTTTCTAACTCTATTTGTAAGATTCTATTATAAATCTCTTCACATCTAAATTGAGCATATATTACTCTTCCTATATAGTTTGAGAATTCTTCTTTAGATAATCTACCATATTCAAGAGTAGCTTCTCTCATTGCTAAGTCTAAACCATCCTTAAATTTCTTCCCACAATTATTGAATCCTTCAATATCGTCTTCAAAAATATACCCGATTTCACTTAAGCTATATTCTACAGGCTCTTTTATTCCATTTTCAAAAATAACTATGTCATTAGAGTCATTAACAAACACATCACACAATGGGTTTTCTCCTAAGACACAAGCCTCTTCTCTAAACTCCTTAATTAATTTGACTACCTCATCAGCTAACATTCTTAATTTTTCAGCTCTTTCCATTTCCCCCATCACCTTTCATAGTGTTTCTTTCGAGATTATTATACAACATATTTTTATTTTTTTATGTCGAAATTTATCATTAATATACTGGTAATTTAAGGTGCGAAATATATTATATATCCAATAATCATAGTTATTTAGAACTTTTTTAAATTTTTTTTATTTTTATATAATAAGTATAATATTTTTTTCACAAAGATTTATTTTTCCAAAATAAAACTGCGTAAATTTAATTACGCAGTTAAATAATTTTATTATGCCAATGATATACTTTTCCTACTTGCCCTCACTACAAAAGATATAATAAAATTAATCATAAAATAGGTAAGTGCCATAAAAGCAAACATTACGAAAACCTCAGTAGATGTTCTGAATCTTCCCATTAAAATCATACCCTTACCTGTAAAATCTTCAATACCTACAACCCATAAAAATGCAGTATCTTTTATTATAGTTGTTACTTGTGAAAGCAAAGCTGGTATCATATTTCTAAAAGCTTGTGGCAAAATTATATATATCAATATTTGAAGCTTAGAAAACCCTTGGGATAAAGCGGCCTCCATCTGCCCTGTTTTAACTGATCTTAATCCACCCCTTACAATCTCAGCTACGATTGCTGTTGTAAACAAGCTTAAAGAAAGTATTCCTGAATAAATTGGTTTTATAGGTACTAAAAACCTTATTGCTAAAATCCATAATAATAAAGGTGTATTTCTAAAAACTTCTATATATACATTAGCCAGTTTACTTATAATTCCTTTATAATAATTTTTTAATACTGCTAAGATAGTTCCTAATATCAAACTAATTATTATTGTCGTTATAGCTATTAATAAAGTAAGCTTTATACCATCAAGAAGAAATAAGAGATTAGTTTTATTAAATATTTCACCTATCATAAAGCAACCTCCTTAATTTCTTCAATATAATTATATCCATTAGGATGAATAATTACCTTAGAAGATTTTTTATTAGCCTTCTTGTGATTACCATCTTCTAAACTCTTTGCAAATTTAGCTAACGGAAAACATAGTGAAAAATATAGTAGTCCTGTTATTACATAAGCAGGCCCATAATAAAGATTACCTGATGACCAAGAATCAGCTCTATACATTAAATCTCCTCCAGCTATCATAGCTAAAATTGATGTATTCTTTATCAAGTTTACACTTTGATTTGCTAACGGTGGAATTATAACCTTTAAAGCTTGAGGTAAGATTATATACCTCATAGTTTGAGTATAACTAAAACCTTGTGAAATACTAGCTTCAAACTGACCTTTTGAAATTGAATTAATGCCTGAAGTAACTACCTCTGCAATGTATGCACCATGATATATTCCTACACCTAAAACACCTATTGTAAATACAGGTAATACGATTCCTATATAAGGTAATCCATTATATAAAAAGAATATTTGTATAACTAATGGAGTATTTTGAATAAGCTCAACATAAATTCTATTTATACATCTAAGAATTTTGCTTTTAGATGTATTCATGACTCCAAAAATTATTCCTAAAACAAGTGATAACAATAAAGCTAATACTCCTACACCAACTGTTGTTAATAATCCCTCAAAAAATATATTAAAATCTCTGAAAGCAGCTTGCCATTTATATAAATCGAAAGGTCCAGACACTATCTAATCTCCCATTTTTCAATAAGTTTATCTAGTTCCCCAGATTCTTTCATTTCATTTACTACTTCATTAACTACTTTAGCAAGACTTTCATTAGATTTCTTTGAAGCTATTCCATATTCTTGAGGGTTGTATCTATCGTCTAAAATAACAGTACTATCATCTAAATAACCAGTTAAAATTGCTGAATCAACTGAGAAACAATCTACTCTACCTGAATCCAAGGCTGCTTTTATCTCAGGATATGTGGCATACTCAGAAAATTTTAAAGTTATACCTAAACTTTCAGCTTCTTTTAATAAAGAATCCTTTGTAGTTGAACTTTGCGATACTCCAATAGTTTTACCATCTAAATCTTTAAGAGTATTATATCCTTCATCTTTTTTTACTAATAATGCTACTCCATCAGTAAAATAGGCATCTGAGAAATTATAACTTTCCTTTCTTTCTTCTGTTATAGTGAATGTTGCAATAACTAAATCTACTTCTCCATTATCTAAAAGTGGTCCTCTTGTTTTAGCTGCAACTGCTTGAGTTTCTATTTTACTCTCATCCCCTAGTATTTTCTTTGCTATAGCTCTTGCAATATCAATTTCTAAACCATCTACTTCATTTGTAGCTGGATCTTTATATCCAAACTTAGGTACATCTACCTTCGTACCTATTCTTAAAACTCCTCTATCTTTAATCTTTTGAATTTCATCAGTACTGCTAGAATCTCCCCCTGAACTACAACCTGACATTAGTAAAACTGATGACATCAATACTGTTAATATACTTTTCTTAAATTTCATTTTAAATAGCCCCCTTTTTATTTACCTTATTATTTTACTTATAAAACTTCTTGTTCTCTCATGGCTTGGACACACAAAGAAATGCTCTGGATTACCTTCTTCTATTATTTCCCCATCATCCATAAAGATAACTCTATCAGCAACTTCTTTTGCAAATCCCATTTCATGAGTTACAACTATCATAGTGATATTTTCATTAGATAGGTTAATCATTACATCTAAAACCTCTTGAACCATTTCTGGATCTAACGCTGATGTTGGTTCATCAAAGAGAATTATTCTAGGATGCATATTAAGCGCTCTTGCTATAGCCACTCTCTGTTGTTGTCCACCAGATAATTGTGATGGATAAGAATTAGCTTTATCACTTAATCCTACCTTTTCTAAATATTCCAAAGCTGTTTTCTCGGCGTCAACTTTAGATACCTTTTGAACCTTTATAGGTGCAATAGTTAAATTATCTAACACTGTCATGTGTGGATAAAGATTAAATTGCTGGAATACCATAGCTGTATCTTGTCTTACTTTTGGTATTAGAGATTTATTTTTTGTCACTTCAATACCATCTACTACTATCTCACCAGAAGTTGGTTCCTCAATCATATTAATACACCTTATAAGAGTACTTTTCCCTGATCCACTAGGTCCTATTATTACTAATTTTTCACCTTCCTTCACATTAAGATTAATATCTTTTAAAACATGTAATTTGCCAAAATACTTATTTACATTTTTTAAATTTATCATTTTTTCACCTCCCTAAAATTAACAAAAGCATCAAGCCCCAAAATGACGCTTTGTAATTATTGAAATTCATTTATTATTTATTTTTCTATAATTATACTACTGTGGTTTTAAATGTCAATCATTTTTTATTCAAATAAACCCTTCATTTTTACTTACTTTTGCAATACTTCTTGCATTCTTAGAATCAATTTAATATTTTATATAAAATCATATTATTTGCATAAATGAATTTTTGTGAATAAAAATTGCATTTTTCAATTATTTTTCTCATAAAAATAAGCTCTTGTTACAGAGCTTCACTTTTACTTTTAATATTATTTAATAATATTTCTTTTCTATAGCACCTTAGGGATAGATCTCCAAAAATAATATTAAAAATTTTAGATTTTAATTTAATGTTCAAATAACTAGTTTTATTATTAAATTTTGAAAATATCTCTATCAATTTATGAGATTTATCTGCACTTAGTTTTATATTACCAATTATTGCTGAAACAGCTGGCTCTTCAAAATATTTTATTAATTTTCCCACTTTTGTATTTTCTAATGAGATATTATCTTGGCAGGCTAATATTAAATCTCCAGTGCTTCTAGTAATACCCCAAGACTCTGCACTTTTTCTTCCTTCACTACTTGCTAATCGTTTAA